>CAWGGA010000032.1:0-145889 GCA_963822015.1 uncultured Acidobacteriaceae bacterium | reverse complement strand
GAAATATCCCAAGCTCACCGCTCTCAATTCTCGCCTTTCTTCAGACAGCGTAATATCCGGGCAAAATCCTACGACTCTTGGGCAGAAATCGAGAAGACAATCGACAGAATCGGCGGTATTCTTTAAGTACACTGATCACTTAGCAAATCGCCGGCTCGTGCTTATCTTGGGTCATTCCTTCAGGTAGGAGCTGGAAGAGGCATAGGGAATGTATTCAAAGACATGGAGCGGCCTTGCGAGCAGCTACGTTGCTGCGGTGCCTTTTTTCCGCGATCGTGTAGTTGCAGAGACGGTATCGAGCGTCGTGGTCTTCGGCCTGCGCACAATAGCCAGTCATGGGCCGCAACGGGTTGAGTGCAGCGCCTGCTCCTGAATTCATGAACCCGAGGTAAACCGAGATGACGCGATCGAATGAACTCTACGATGCCATTGTTAATGGTGACGCAAAGAAGGCGCATGCGGTCACCCAAGCCGCAATTGACGCGGGCGTAGAGCCGATGACTTTAATTTCCCAGTCCATGGTACCGGCTATGGATGAAGTGGGCCGGCTGTTTGAAGCCGAGGAGTACTTCGTTCCCGAACTGCTGCTGGCAGGCCGCGCCATGAAGAGCGCAATGGAATTGCTTCGCCCGCTCATGATCGCTTCTGGCCAAAAGCTTTCTACGAGGGTAGTGATTGGCACGGTAAAAGGCGACCTGCATGATATCGGCAAGAACATTGTTGCTTCTATGCTGGAGGGCAGCGGATTCGAGGTAATAGATCTCGGCTCCGACGTTGCACCAGAAATGTTTGTGGCTGCGGTGGAAGAACGTAAGCCTCATGTTGTCTGCATGTCCGCGCTGCTTACTGTGACCATGCCTGCAATGAAGACAACCATTGATGCGCTCACGGCTGCGGGGCTGCGAACGAAAGTGAAAGTGCTGATTGGTGGTGCGCCAGTGACTAGTCAGTATGGCAAGGAGATTGGCGCAGACGGTTACAGCGAAAACGCCAGTGGCGCCGTCGGCCTTGTGAAGAGCCTGCTCGCGTTGGCGTAGTCATAGGGGCATGGATTTAGCGTTCTGGTTTTTCGGCCGGTGGATAGACCGCGGCGTCGGCTGATCCGGCGGAAGGAGCAACTGGTGAATCGCCAGTATTATCTCGATCTCGCCGCAGCGGGCCTGCGGATGCCGATTTGCACGGATCTGGTCTTGCATGAGGAGTGCAGGCCGGAGGAGGCCCGCAACGACGGCGCGGCGCTTGGTCGTGTCATCGAGCGTTCAGCGCGGCGGTGGCATACTCCGCTTGCCGTTCCTCTAATGGATTTGCGCCTTGAGAAAATCGATCTTCTCGCGTTGGCCGGTGTTCCCGCGGCAGAGGCGGAAAGTTATCATATTTCGGCTCCGATGGACGAAGGCACGTTGACGAAATTGTGCGGGGCGCAGGTTGCAGGGGTTTGTGCGGGGAGTCGTGCACGCGATGAGGCGCTTCAGTACGTCGCCACGAAAGAAGGCTTGGTTCCGGTGGGCATGTCTATTGGGCCGTTCTCACTCACTACGCGGCTCTTGGCGGATCCAATTACTGTAACGGCGCTCGCCGGCATGGGAGTGATCCGCGGAAGATTCGGAAGAAGTAAGGCTGCTTTGGCAGTGTGTTCGAATTTCGGAGGCTGCGGTTCTGCGATCCATACGTAGCCAGATCGCGCATGGTGCGAGAGCCATGATGATCTGTGAGCCGACGGCGTGCTCGGCATTCATCTCGCCTCGCCAGTTAAAAGCTGGCTCCGATCTGTTTGAGCGTCTTGTGATGGAGCCAAACCTTCGGTTGAAAGCCATGCTGGAAGAAGCCGGATGCGACCTCATCTTCCATGACTGCGGGGAATTGATCGAGCTGATGGTGAAGTCGTTCGCGCACCGGCTTCATCCTGTGATTCTCAGTCTGGGCGGTTCGCGCAGGCTCTGGGAAGATGCCCGCCTTGTACCGAAGGACGTGATTCTTTACGGAAATCTTCCTTCGAAGTCGTTTTACTCCGACGGCGCGATGCCCGTAGACGAGGTGAGTCGCAGGACCGCCGAGCTGATTGCGAAGATGAACGAGTGTGGCCATCCCTACATAGTGGGTACGGAGTGCGATGTGTTGTTTGTGCCGGAAGCGTGCGACAGGATTTCGCAAAAGGTGGATGCGATGATGTCGGCAAAGCCGTGCAGTAATAGCGACAGAGGGGCCGGCTGCCAACCTGCTGCCGAAAAAGCAACAGAACTCGTCGCAAGATAGGATACAGACCAATGCCAGCCATGGCGCCAAAAGCGACAGCACAAAGATACTCAAGACTGGCGATTGCGAGCTCCGATGGACTCTTGTATGGAGTGAGCCCGTACCCCGTCGAGTGCGGGCTGGGTCTGACGATTGGCGGGGGCACGGTCTTCCCTGAAGTCAACTTCACCCTCCCGCCGATCACCATCGACGACGCAGCTTGGTCCGATGTCAAAGCTCACTACGAAGAGATGGCAGAGCACATCCTGCGCCGCGCGGTGGCTCTTAGCGTTCCTGGCATCGTTCTCGAGTTCGAACTGCTCCCGGCCATGACCGAGCGGCCCGAGTGGGGCGCAGAAATCACCGCTAACCTCAAGCGTCATCTCCGCGCCGCGCATGAGAAACACAATCTTTCCTGTGCGCTGCGCGTCACGCCCACCGACATTCGCGACCAGCGGAAGCCGCCGCTCCTGCGCACTGGCGAGCCATGGTTGAAACTTCGCCGCTCACTCGAGCTTTGCGCCGAAGCTGGCGCCGACATCCTCTCCATCGAATCGGTAGGTGGCAAGGAAGTGCACGACCAGGCTCTGATGTTCGGCGATTTCGCCGGCATTGTACTGGCGCTGGGCGTGCTTGCCCCGCGCGACATGGCGTGGCTTTGGAGTCAGATCGTCTCCATCTGCGCAGCGCATCCGGGAGTCGTCGCCGGCGCTGACTCTGCCTGCGGATTTGCCAACACCGCCATGCAGCTTGCTCACCAGAAGATGCTGCCGGAGGTGCTGGCCGCAGTGGTACGGGCCATGAGCGCAGTGCGCAGTCTGGCGGCGTTCGAGCAAGGCGCGCAAGGCCCGTCGAAGGATTGCGCTTACGAGGGGCCGGTCATCAAGGCGATAACCGGCCGTCCAATTTCGATGGAAGGCAAATCGGCCAGTTGCGCCCACTTCAGCCCGGTGGGCAACATTGCAGCAGCCATGTGCGACCTGTGGAGCAACGAGTCCGTCCAGAACGTGAGGCTGCTCTCAGGGAGTGCGCCGGAGGCGTTCACAGAACTGCTGGCATACGATTGTCGTTTGATGAATGCCGCGGCCGCCAGCGAAGGCGGCGCCTTGAGGATGAGAGACTGGATGACCACGTCCGACGAGTGGCTTAGCCCGCAGGCTGCCGTGCTCTCGCCCGCAGCAACGATCCGCATTGCGGGCGCCATCGTCGCCGAAGAAACACCCTACCGGCAGGTGATCGCCGCGGGCCGGGCGGCGGTGGGGATTCTCAAGGATGGCATTGCCGCGGGAAAGCTGCGCCTCTCCCGCAAGGAGCCGCAGTGGCTCGCACGTATGGAGACCAATCTCGATGAGTTGCCTCGCCGAAGAAGCCTCGCTCGTCGCTACCCTTGAGGAGCAATACGGCAGTCTTTACGATAAAGCGAGCTATGGCATGTAAGCTCAAGCGAAGATCGAACTGCATCTTTTCCCGTCAATCAGTTCTATCTGGCAGAAGAGAAAGCTAGCGCATTCAGATGAATGGACGACAAAGAATCGAGGCAGCTTTAGAAGGCATCTGGCCTGACCGCACCCCAGTCATGCTGCATAACTTCATGATGGCGGCCCGTGAGGCCGGCATCACAATGCGCCAGTTTCGCGAAGATCCAAAAGAAATTGCAAGATCCTTCGGAGAAGCGGTAGAGCGATATCAGCTGGACGGCATCCTTGTCGATATCGATACCGCGACTCTTGCCGGCGCGGTTGGCGTTCCCATCGACTTCCCGGAAGACAATCCAGCTCGTTGCCACGGCTCCTGCTTGCCTGCTCTTGAGGCCGTCCGGGACCTTGAACCGATCGACTTATCGGCGAATTCGAGAATTCAAATATGGATCGAGGCCGTTTCCATCCTGGTGCGCGAATATGGGAACGAAATCTTGATTCGAGGGAATTGCGACCAGTCGCCGTTTTCGCTGGCAGGGTGTATGCGCGGTATTGATCAGTGGCTGATTGACGTCGCGTCTCAAGAACAGGATGAGCTTGTTCACGCTCTGCTGGAATATTGCACAGGGATTACTTGCCAGTTTCTCGAGCATATGGCCGCGACAGGCGCGCATATGCTTTCCAATGGCGATAGCCCAGCCGGTCCTGACATGCTATCTCCGCGCTTCTACAGTAGTTATGCCTTGCCGTACGAACGGCGTGTTGCCGAATTTTCGCACCAGGAGGGTCTGCCCTATCTCTTGCACATCTGCGGGAAGACCGACCGGATTCTCGAGCAGATGCAGGAAATTGGCGCGGACGCATTGGAGATCGATTTCAAAACCAACGCGCAGTTAGCCCACAATGTTATGAAAGACAAGATTACCTTTGTTGGCAACATCGATCCTTCTGGAGTACTTGCGCTTGGAACTCCGGCTTTGGTCCGGCTCAAAACGGAAGAGCTATTGCGCGTGTTTGCCGACACTCCGCGATTCATTTTGAATAGCGGCTGCGCGCTTCCAGCCGATACACCTCCGGAAAACATTTGCGCCATGCTGGCATGTATAAGAAATCATCCCTTGGCAGGGGTCTCTGAATACTGGATAGAAGAACGAAGCAATCTCTCAGGCTAACTTCCGCATGGAATGAGTTTTGAAGAGACTGTGCAGGTCTGAGATACTTCATCGAGAAACGCTATGCGTCTCAAAGCCATCTTCTGTCAGGTCCTCACTCGCGAGATCGAGGCCGTCGTCTCCCATTCCGTGCACACGCTCGATCTCGAATCCATTCCCATGGGCCTGCACTCGCTTGGCGTGGAAATGCGTCCCCATCTGCAGGAGCGCATCGACGCGGCCGACGTGCTCGGCTACGACGCCATCCTTCTCGGTTATGCCCTCTGCGGCCGCGGCACCGAGAGTTTGTGTGCCGGCCGGACGCAGCTTGTCCTGCCCCGCGCGCACGATTGCATCGGCGTGCTCATGGGAAGCCGCCATCGCTATCAGGCATACTTTGAAGACCACCCCGGCGTCTACTATCGCTCGCCTGGTTGGGTCGAGTTCCAAACTCCCGATCTCAAGCTCCAACCGGCCTTCGCTTCTCAGAAAAATCCTCTTGGCGAGCAGAGTACTCTCGAGGAATTCATCGCCAAATACGGTGAAGACAACGGCCGCTATCTCTACGAGCAGTTCTCCTCCTTCCGCCGTCACTACTCCGGCCTCACCTATATCTCTACCGGTCTCCCATCCGATGAGGCTTGCCGCAGTCAGGCGCAGGCTGAAGCTCAAAAAGAGGGTTGGGCGTTTGAAGAAGTCCGGGGTTCGCTCTCGCTCATCGAGCGCCTCGTCAACGGCCCGTGGGACAAGGTTGACTTTCTTGTCGTTCCGCCTGGTGCCCAGGTCCGCGTCACCCTCGACGATGGAATCGTGGAGGCCGTATGAGCCCCGATCCCATAAACCCCGGCCATGTGAGGATTCGCCTCGAGCCGCTGTCGGTCGAACTCGACGTGCCGCGAGACGCCTCGATTGTTGCCGGGCTGGCCGCGCATGGCGTCGAGTTTCCCTGCGGCGGCGTGGGCGAATGCGGAGGATGCGGCGTACGCGTGCTCTCGGGCTCGCTGCCAGTTACTGACGCTGACAGCTTAGCCTTTACCGCGGACCAACTTGCCGCCGGATGGCGGCTCGCCTGCCAGGCGCATGTGCAACAGCCGCTCGTGCTTGAGTGTGGACAGTGGCGCATGGAGATTCTGGCAGATGGCATCGCTGCGTCTGCCCCGGTCAGGCCCCCTACGGCGACGGCGCGGCGCGGCCTCGGCATTGCCATCGACCTCGGCACCACCACCATCGCCGCGCAGAGCGTCGATCTTGCCTCGGGCAGCGTTCTCGGCGTCGAAACCGCGCTCAATCCGCAGGCCGCGTTCGGCTCCGACGTCATGAGCCGCATCCGCGCCGCGCTCGACGGCGAAGACCTTACCACGCCCATCCGCGTGGCTCTCGGCCAGCTCGTAGCGAACCTCGCAGCCGGCCGCCGCGATCAAATCAGCGAAGTTCTCCTCGTCGGCAACACCGTCATGCATCATCTCTTCTCCGGCCTCAGCGTCGAGCCGCTCGCGCACGTGCCCTTCCAATCGCCGCATCTCGGCGAGCAGCGCTTCACGCCCGCCGATCTCGCCTGGAACCTGCCCCCCGCTTGCGCTATACGTTTTGCCCGCTGCATTGGCGGCTTTGTCGGCGCCGACATTCTCGCTGGCATCGTCGCCTCCGGCATCGCGCACAGTGACCGCCTCGCTGCGCTCGTCGACCTCGGCACCAACGGCGAAATCGCCATCGGAAATCGCGACGGAATCGTCTGCGCCTCCACCGCCGCCGGTCCTGCCTTCGAAGCCGGAGCCATTCGCATGGGCATGCGCGCCGTTACCGGCGCTGTCGCTCACCTCGCTCTCCACGATAGCCAGCTCCGTGCCACGGTCATTGGCGACGTTGCGCCGCGTGGCATCTGCGGCAGTGGCCTCGTCGATGCCGTCGCCGCCGGTCTCCGCACCGGCGCCATCCTCACCAACGGCCGCATCGCCAACGGCACAAAGCTCTTTCCTGTCGCGCCGCCTGTCGTCCTCTATCAATCCGACATTCGCGAGCTGCAACTCGCCAAAGGCGCCATCGCCGCCGGCTTCCGCCTCCTCCTGAAGCGCCTGGGCGCAACGATGCGCGATCTCAGCTCCATCCACCTCGCCGGCGCATTCGGCAACTACGTGCAAATCGAATCCGCTCTCCGCATCGGCCTCCTCGAAGCGCCGCACTCCATCATCCATGCCGCCGGCAACACCGCCCTCCGCGGCGCAAAAATGCTTCTCCTCGGCGACCGCGAGCCTGCACTCCCGCCCATCGAGCACGTCAACCTTGCCGCCGAGTCGGAGTTCCAAGATGAATTTGCGAACTGCATGCTTTTTCTTGGTCAAGGACAATTGGAATTCAGCTAAGGTAAGAGCCAAGATATTTTTTGAACACGGGGAATAACCATCACAAAAAGACTGAAAGGGACCGACGAAATGACAGTTGAAAAAAACGCAATGACAAGCCGCGAGCGCCTGATCATGGCGCTGAACCATAAGGAACCCGATCGAATCCCGATCGACTTTGGCGGAACTGGGGTAACGGGTATCCATGCGAGTTGTGTGGCAGCACTGCGTAACTACTTTGGACTCGAAAAGCGCCCGGTGCGCATTCACGAGCCGTTCCAAATGCTCGGAATGGTTGATGATGACCTGCGGAAGGCGATGGGGCTGGATGTCGTGGGTGTCTTTGCGCGTACGACCTTATTTGGGTTCCCCATAGACAAATGGAAAAGCTGGAGCTTTAACGGGATCGATGTTCTGGTGCCTGGAAACTTCAATGTCACCATAGATGCCAATGGCGACACGCTGATCTATCCAGAGGGCGATACGAGTGTTGCTCCTAGCGGACGGATGCCGCGTGGTGGATACTTCTTCGATTCCATTGTGCGTCAAGGCCCCATCGACGAAGACAAATTGAATCCTGAAGACAATCTTGAGGAGTTCAAGCCCATTTCGCGCGACGACATCGATCACCTGGTGAGTGCCACGAAGACTGCTGCTGAAACCGGACTCGGTGTGATCGCTAGTATTGGTGGAACTGCACTCGGCGATATTGCGCTTGTTCCTGCGCCGTTTCTCAAGCATCCCAAGGGCATTCGAGATGTTACCGAATGGTACGTATCCACCAGCAGTCGTCAGGACTACATTCACAAGGTCTTTGAGCGTCAATGCGAGATCGCGATTGAAAACCTTGCTCGTGTTCAAAAGGCGCTAGAAGACCGCATTCAGGTTGTGTTTCTTTGCGGGACGGATTTCGGAACGCAAACCTCTGCGTTCTGTTCCGTCAGGACTTTTCAGAATCTCTATTTTCCTTACTACAAACAGCTTTGCAGCTGGATTCACAGTCATACTTCCTGGAAGATTTTCAAGCATTCCTGCGGCGCCGTCTCAAAGTTCTTGCCTTATTTCATAGAGGCTGGGATTGACATTCTCAATCCGGTGCAGTGCTCGGCGACCGGAATGGATCCCGAACAGCTGAAGGCCAACTTCGGAGGCGATTTAGTCTTCTGGGGAGGAGGTGTGGACACGCAAAGAGTTCTTCCCTTTGGCACACCGGACGAAGTACGGGAGCAGGTTCTTCGCCGTTGCGAGATTTTCTCGCGAGGCGGAGGATTCGTCTTCAATACGATTCACAATGTGCAGGCAGAGACACCGGTCGAAAATATCGTAGCCATGCTGGATGCTGTCCACGAGTTTAATGGTACGCAATAGGCGCGACTGACAAGGACAGACCTGGTCGTCAACCTGCAGTCGGACTCATCTCGAATCGCAGTAATTTAACTTGGGATATCGACAAGTAAAGATCGCAAAAAAATTATTCAGTATTCGTCCGAAAAGCGTGAAAGCCCATTCATTTCCCGGGTATCCCGCGAGATAAGCAATCTTTGGGACCACAGCCATAGGCCTGGGTAAAGACCTTGTAAAACTGTGCATAGCTTCCAAAGCCTGCCGCGTACGCCGCTTCCGCAAGGGTTTTCTGGTCCGAGACCTGGTACTGCTCGAAGAAGCGGGAAAGCCGAAGAGAACTGCGGTATCGATTCAATGGAATCCCGACCTGTTTGTGGAACATTCTACTCAGATGGCCTGTGCTTGCGCCGCAGGAATTGGCCAATTCCTTGAGATCCAGTTCTATATCGGATTCGCTCAACAACTTGAGCGCGCGCCGGACCGCCGGGTGCAATGCGACGACATCATGTGTTGTTTTCCCTGCGCGGAGGTATTTCCAACACAGAAGCAGCAAGTAGTGCAGCCCTGCATTCAGGGCGTCGGGATCATGATGTTCGAACCGGAAGGTGGATGCCGGGCCATACCCAGCTTCCCTATTCAGTACATCGGGATCTAAGGAACCCTGCATTAGAGAGTCCATAATTGTGCTTGCGAGATCGAAGGCTTTTGGACTGAGCTGCGTATTTAAGATATGGTCTTCCTCGTCCGGCTCATGCTTCAGACCTTCATAAGATGCTGTCTGACATGATTTCTCGATCAGGGACGGCTTAAAGGCGACGACGTAGAATCGCGCGTTGTCTGATCGGTCGACCAATTGATGTTCCTGGTTCGGAAACAGCCAGAGTAGGGTTCGAGACGAAAACGTGAAACGACGACCATTCATTACATATGTGATCGTTCCTTGTATGACAAGGTTTAGCTCCAGTTCGCGGTGATGATGACTTTGAATTCGAGACAGATTCCGAGTGGATTCGGCAAGATACAATAGGCCGTCGTAATTGCTGTCAAGCTTTAGATCAGCCAACATCCCGACAGAATACGATAACTGTGCCTCATCTGTCGAGCAGACAAAACCTTAAAAGCTTGTGTAATTTATACTTGGGTTTGCAATGGTGCAGTTGCCGGTTTCGCGGATTTTCGGTTGCCTTCCCAGCGGGGAACCCGTTGAGGCTTGGACACTTTACGGTGCAGGTGGCATCGCAGTGGAAGCGATTACATATGGCGCGACGATCACGCGGTTATTGGCTCCTGACCGAGGTGGAAACTTGGCAGATGTGGTGCTTGGTTTCGAAAGCTTTAATCCGTACCTGACGCATCGTGCGCGCTTTGGGGCTACGGTCGGTCGGGTGGCAGGCCGCATCCCGCATGGACGTTTTTGTCTGGATGGGGCGAGCTACGACCTCGCCCGGAATGAGCCTCCAAATCATCTTCATGGGGGGAACGAAGGTCTTGACAAGAAACTTTGGACCGTTTCCGAAGCGAATTCCGTTGCAAGTGCGCCGTCTTTGCGGATGGAGTATTTCAGCCCTGACGGGGAGAACGGCTACCCGGGCAACGCGCAGATCACAGTAACCTACACGGTTACTCAAGACAATGCTCTGGTGGTCGAAACCGACGCAATTTCCGACCGGCCTACCCCGCTCAGTCTCACCCACCATTCCTACTTCAATCTTGCAGGAGAAGCCTCTGGCACGGTCACGGGCCACACGCTCCAGATATTTGCCGACGAATTCGTTCCTGCCGATGATGACCTGACGCTTTCAGGCCGGCTTGAGTCCGTTGTCGGACGCGGCAACGACCTGCGCGAACCTCACTCTCTCAAAGATGTTATTCCGCAGCTCTTTAAGAACCACGGCGACCTCTATGCGCTCCGTGGCAGACAAACTTGCACTTCTAATTCAGACTTAGCGCCTGCCGCCAGGCTAGTCCATGCCGAGAGCGGGCGTATCCTGAACGTATCCACTACTGAAATGTATCTCCAGTTTTACACTGGAGCAGCCCTCGATAGGTCTTTGATTGGCAAGTCTGGTGTTCCCTATGCACGCCACGCCGGTCTTTGTTTGGAGTGCGAGGGTTATCCCGATGGCGCCAATATCCCGGAGATGGGAGACATCGTTCTCCGTCCTGGGATGCGGAGGCGCCAGACCACGGTTTACGCCTTCAGCTCGCAAGCACGCTAAGGCCATCGGGACGATCGACTCGCGTTGAACTATGGAATTGTAAACTCAAGATTCGTCCCTGGAGGGGAACTTTAATGAGCCGCAACGCACAGGTCGCTTTCGGCCCTCAGGCTCAGTTTGACTACAGCCTTACGGGAGTCAACGCCTCACTGGCCATTGAAAAAGGCCTGGCCGAGGCTGACTGGTATCAGTGTTACGTTCCCCGGGAGACGATGCGCCATCTGCTAGAGCGCCGCGATGGCCCGGCGCTTCGGGACACCTTCATCTGGTTCGCGCTTATTCTCGGGTCCGGCTACGCCACATGGGCGCTCTGGGGATCGTGGTGGGCCGCTGTGCCCTATGTTGTTTACAGTGTGCTCTACGCGTCTACCTCCGACTCGCGCTGGCATGAAGCCGGTCACGGCACGGCATTCAAGACGGACTGGATGAACAACGTACTTTACGAGATCGCATCGTTCATGGCTATGCGTGAGTCTATTGTTTGGCGCTGGAGCCACACTCGGCATCATAGCGACACGATCATTGTCGGTCGCGATCCAGAGATTGCCGTCCCGTTGCCGCCCAACTTCGTCGATATCGTCCTCAAGTTTTTCAATCTTCAAGGCTACGTCAGCTATTTCAAAAGCATCCTTGAACATTCTGTGGGACGAATGTCAGCCGCGGAAAGGACTTTCATCCCTGAGTCCGAGTTCCGGCGTATCTACCGGCGGGCGCGCGTCTACGTAGCGATCTACGCCGCAGTGATCACAATCTCAATCGCTGAGCGCAGCGTCCTTCCACTCATGTTGGTGGGCCTCACCAATCTCTTCGGTACCTGGCTGATGCCCACTTATGGGTTAACGCAACACGCGGGCCTCGCTGAAAACGTTCTCGACCATCGCCTGAACTGCCGAACTGTCTACATGGGCCTTATTAACCGCTATCTTTACTGGAACATGAATTACCACGTCGAACACCACATGTTTCCGCTTGTCCCTTATCATGCGTTGCCGCGCTTACATGCATTAGTAAAAGACGACTGCCCTACGCCCTATCCAAGTCTTTTGGCGGCTTGGCGCGAGATCGTGCCCACTGTTCTTCACCAGCTCAAAGACCCGGCTTTCCATGTCAAACGTCGCTTGCCTGAGCCCAAAAGCCGCCGTAGCGAGACCCCCTATACGATCGAGGCGCAGCCCGATCCAGATGGTTGGGTCACCGCCTGCGCCGCCAGCGTGCTCGGTTGCGCTGACGTCATCCGCGTTGACCAAGGGAAAAAGACCTACGCGCTCTATCGCGACGAGACCGGTAACCTCTTCGCTACGGACGGTATCTGCACCCACGGCAATACCCACCTCGCGGACGGCTTGGTGAAAGACGGCATCATTGAGTGTCCAAAGCACAACGGTCGCTACCATCTCATTGATGGCTCACCGGCGCGCGTGCCCGTTTGTCGCGGCCTCGCAACCTATCCGATCGCAGAGCGCGACGGCCAACTCCTAATTAACGTATCTCATGCAGGCGGCGCCGGAGCCCGTGCCCAGCAAAGCTACTCTTTTCGGGTCGTGAGCAACCGGAGCGTGGCCACCTTCATCAAGGAACTGGTTCTTGAATCCGCCGATGGCGAGGCGCCTCCCTCCTTCGCTCCCGGAGATTATCTTCAGCTCGATATCCCCGCGTATGACACAATTCGTTTCCGCGACTTCGATATTCCCGAGCCGTATGCTTCGATTTGGGAAAGACAACATGTGTTCGATCTCGTCGCCCACAACTCCGCTCCGGGCCGCCGTAACAACTACTCCATCGCTAGCAATTCGCAGCTGGAGAGGGCGCTACGCTTTAACGTGCGTATTGCTGCTCCGCCGCCCGGGCAGGAATGTGCCCCCGGAGTCGGCTCTAGTTATGCATTTAGTTTGAAGCCGGGTGATACTGTCACTGCCATCGGCCCCTTCGGCGACTTCCATATAAAACCCACGCAACACGAGATGCTTTACATTGGAGGCGGAGCAGGCATGGCTCCGCTGCGTGCCCATCTTTCACACCTCTTCCTTACCGATCACACGGCGCGTAAGGTCAGCTACTGGTACGGCGCGCGTTCTCGCCAGGAGATCTTTTATCAGGAATTCTTCGCGGCCATTGCCGAGCAGCACCATAACTTCAACTTCCATGTTGCGCTCTCATCGCCCCTGCCCGAGGACAATTGGACAGGCCTCACCGGCTTTATCCATGAAGTGGTGCTCGAAAACTACCTCCGCGACCATCCCTGTCCGACATGCATCGAGTATTATCTCTGCGGTCCGCCAATGATGATCAAAGCCTGCAATCGTATGCTTGCGGAGCTTGGTGTGCCGGAACATCGCATTGCGTACGACGAATTCTAGAGCAGGCCGCTCATGACCAGAAGATTTTGCTATTTTAACGATGGCTCGCCCGATCCGCCGAAGCTGCGGGTTTATCTGAATTTGGGTAATCTCGAAGATCTTGGGCCGGAAAGCATATGGCCTGGTCTCGATGGCCCCGCGCGTTACCAACGACTTTTAGACGACGGATTCGAAGGCGTCCAGACTCACGTCGGATGATCTTCCCGCTTCGGAGACCGCTGTCCCGTTTTGCGGTCTTGACCGGATCAACGCGGCGGATGATGCTGATAGGATTGCCGCGAAGCATGCTGCTAGGGGGGATCAGTGTATTACGGTCCACGCCGGATGGGGCATGGAAGACGACGATGAGGTCTTCCGCTTGACTGAAGCGATTCTGAACGCATCGGAACGGCATAGATTGCCGATCTTTCTCGAGACGCACCGCGCCACAATGACACAAGACCTCTGGCGGACTGTGCAACTCACCAAGAAATTCCCTGAAATTCGGTTCAATGGCGATTTCAGTCACTACTACTGCGGCCAAGAACTTGTTTATGGTGACTGGGGAAGAAAACTCCTCTTTATGGAGCCTATTTTTGCAAGGACCGGTTTCTTGCACGGACGCGTTGCCAGCCCCGGGTGCATGCAAGTACCGATCGATACCGACCTGACAGCTAGGCCAGTGCAGGCTCATGGTGCGAATAACTACCTCGACCATTTCAAGGAGCTATGGACCCGCGCCATGTGCGGTTTTCTCGGCGCTGCCGGCCGCGGGAGCGTCCTGATCTTCGCGCCGGAACTCTTATCGCCCGCGATCTACTACGCACGGATGTTTCCGCATGAATCAGGCCGCCTGGTCGAGGAGTCGGATCGCTATCGTCAGGCGATGCTCCTGAAGGATCTTGCGCACTCTTGCTTTTCAGAAGCCCAGAGGGTTTTTGGCCGAATGACGAATTCAGGTAACGTGGCGTCCCCATGAGCAATCAGGAATGTGAGCAAACACTGATGTATCCCCGCCAATTTGAAAGATAAACAGTGTCCGGCGGATCGGGATCTTTCATTCCGCGCAACTGATACCCTCTGCTCACATGTGAGCCATCCGCGGAAATTCAGATCTTAGCGAAGGAGCATGCGGAGTGAGTTCGTCTATTCGATTTCGTTACGTGGCCTTTCTGGCTTGCACGGCCGCCTTGGGGGGCTTGTTGTTCGGCTTTGACATCGCCATCATCACCGGCGCTGGTCCATTCATTTCCAAGGCATTCGGCCTGAGCGATCTCGGTCTGGGCTGGGCATTCAGTTCATTGTTGTTCGGCTGTGTTATCGGATGCTTTGTTTGCGGCAAACTTACAGACCGCTATGGACGAAAAAAGCTGCTCGTCTTCGTAGCGATCCTGTTTGCCTTGACTTCCATCGCGACAGCACTGGCGCCAAATTTTGAAGTTTTTATATCTGTACGCTTTTTGGGGGGCCTGGCTGTTGGAGGCGTCTCTCTCCTCTCGCCTATGTATGTGGCAGAAGTCTCTCCACCTACTATTCGAGGCCGCATGGGAACTCTATACCAGATGTCAATCGTCATCGGCACCATAGTCTCTTATGGAATTAATTTTCTTCTCCGAAATAGTGGTACGAACAACTGGAGATGGATGTTTCTAACCGGAGTCTTGCCATCCGCAATATTTCTTCTCCTGATTGTCGTGGCCCCGGAGACGCCGCGTTTCTTGGCCATGGTCGGCAGGACGGGACGAGGCCTTTGGGGTCCTGGAAAAGATAAGCGGTACTGAGACTGCGCACGAGCAGTTGGCGGAGATTATCGCCACAATGCACAGGGAAAAGCAGTCCTGGCGTCAACTGCTCCGCCCGGGGGTCCGCCGTGCCTTGGTTGCCAGCGCATGCCTCGCGGTTCTCATCCATGTCTCCGGCATTAACACGATCATTGATTACGCTCCAGTCATCTTTCAGTCTGCTGGCTGGGGGATAGAAAGTGCCCTTGCGTCGACATTCGTTGTCGGAGTTACCGAACTCATTTTCACCATCGTTTCTCTTTGGATTATCGACAGATATGGGCGCAAACCGCTTTACATTATCGGATCGATCGGGATGGGGTTTTCGCTTCTATTTTTAGTTGGAGCTGTGCTGACGGACCAGTTCCACGGAGTGCTTGTTTTGTCGCTGATTCTGATCTACATCGCCTTTTTTGCTGCCTGCATCGGTCCTGTCTTCTGGACGCTGGTGCCAGAGATATTCCCCAACGACGTACGCGGACGAGCAGTGACGGTCCCCGTGCTTGTTCAATGGGTCGCTAATGCAATTGTCGTTCTGTTTTTCCCCTTGGCGTTTCACGTCACTGGAAAGGCTCTAACGTTCGGCTTTCTTGCGCTGATGTCCGTAGGGCAAGCCTTTTTTACATGGAAATTTGTTCCCGAGACCAAGAATAAGCGGCTCGAAGAAATCGAAGCTTGTTGGACGGATTAGTTCACAGAGTGCGTTACGCGCCTTCCTACGAGACGGCGCCGATGGACCACTGAGCAAGTTTCGTAGCGGCACCTCGCTGACCTGCCCCCCATTTTCCGCACGGTGATCTTAGAACTTAGCCAGCCGGGATGGCTTGCGGTCTTATGGAAGGTTGGGTACGTTCTCGGGTGGCTTGCTCGAGACAACCCCCATTCCTTCACGTATCACGTAGAACCTGTCGGCGGCCAGATTGGTCAGCGTTTCCTTATTTCCGTCCGGCCACAATACTTCAGCCCGGTCGACATGCTCGTGACTGCCTAGCCCGAAGTGAATGCGCAGGTCGTTCTGCGAAAGATAGCTCCCACCACTCAGCACCTCGTCAAGCTGCACCAAATCTCCCGCGGTGGCTCGTATACGTGCATTCAGAGCCAGCCGGTTACATTTCACGCCTTCCAGTTGAAAGCTGATCCAATGGTTTTTCGGACCTCCCACAGGGCGCAGGATCATCGGCTGTCCCACCAGATTTTCGACTACCGCTTCCACCTTTCCATCGTTGAACAAATCGCCGATGGCGAGCCCCCGGCTTACTTGCGGAATCTGCAAGGCCGGTCCGACTCGCCTGCTGATGTTCTCGAAGGTCCCGTCATGCAGATTCCGAAACAGGAGCTTCGGCTCCAGAAACCGAGCCGTGGTGTGGGCCTTGTCTACCTGGGGATATACGTGTCCGGTCACCAGGAAGAAATCCTGCCAACCGCCGTTGGCGAAATCGACGAATGCGTCTCCCCAGCCTACGTAGTCCTGCGTTCCACGCGCGATGCCTGAAGCAATCGAGGTGTCTGTGAAGTTCATTCCTCCGTCGTTGCGATAAAGAGCGGCGTACTCATTGTCAAAATGAGAGATCAGCAATGACATGCGGCCCTCATGCAGATAGTCACCCACCGCAACGCCCATATTCGCCTGATCCAGGCCGTCTTCGTTTGCCGCAACGCCGGCAAGAAGCGCCACATCGGTGAATTTCCCTTTACCGTCGCCCTGATACAGGTAATTCGGCTCGCCGTCGTTTGCCACAAATAAGTCGAGTTTCCCGTCGTTGTCGAAATCCGACCAGACCGAAGTTAGCCCATACCGCTGTTCCGGATCTTCCACGCCGGCTTCTTTCGATACATCGGTAAATGTCCCGTTTCCATTGTTATGGTAGAGGTTATCGGGGAGACCCTTGAGGCCGCGCGGACCGCACTGCACATCAAATCCGAGATACTTGCATGGCTTGGTCGTAGAACCGAATCCGGGTAGGTTGTCGAGATGAAAATCTACATAGTGAGATACAAACAGGTCGGCCCAGCCATCCTCGTCGTAGTCTCCAAATGCCGCTCCAGCCGCCCACCCTGAATCGCTGCCGAGGCCGCTGGACTTGGTTACATCGGTAAAAGTTCCATCGCCGTTGTTCCGATAGAGTACTACTCCGTTCAGGCAGGTAATCAGGAGGTCGGGCCATCCATCATTATTAAAATCACCGACTACCGCACCCATTGCCCAGCACGGATAACCCACTCCTGCCTTGTCTGTAACATCAGTAAAAGTTCCATCGTGGTTGTTATGATACAAGGCGCCTCGGGCTTTGATCCCGTGAAGGGCCATCTCCACGCTTTGCGCGCCGGTGAAATAGATATCCGGGTAGCCATCGCGGTCGTAGTCGATAAGCGCAACGCCCCCACTCATCGATTCAGCGATGAATTTCGCCTCAGGATCGGATTGGTGATTGAAATTGATCCCGGTGATTGCGGTGATGTCCACCAACTGCGGGTAATCCGGAAGTGGCCCGGTTGCCTTTCGTTCCGCTTCCGCTTTTTCCCGCTCTGCGGCGGGAAGAGGAGTGGGTGTTCCCATCTGGCCCATAAGTGTTGCGTTTGCCAGCAGGATGACGAGCGCGATCAGGGATTTGCGCAACCCTGCACGCTTTGCCGTTATTGATATAGAAAAGTTTTCCAACCTTATGCTACTTTTCATCAGATGTGTCTGCTTTGATTTCAGCTGGCTGTATCAGTAAATCTTTGTAAACGGCTCGTAGTTTATCTTTTTCGTCTCTGAGACCCTGGTAAAGTTCTAACTGGCGCTTGGCATCGTCCATGCGGCCTTCCTTCCGGTAAAATGTGGCCAGGCGATAGTGAGCAGTCGCATCCGTCGGATCAAGCTGAACCGTCTGCTCCAGAAGCTTCTGGGCCTTATCCGGCTGATTCATTTCGATGAGTATCTTTGCCAGACCCAGCTTGGCATCGGAATCAGCTGGCCGCATTGCCACAGCCTGGCTGTACTCTTGATAAGCTTCCTGCACGTCTCCCCTTTGTACGGCGATATCTGCCAACCTTAAGAGCGCGACCTCGTCCCCGGGATCTATGGCCAATGCAGCGCGGTATTCCTCTTCCGCCTCTTTCTTCACGACCGGGTCCTGCGAAGTGTTCAATAATTCGGCCAATTCGAAATGTACGCCGGGTAGCCGAGAATCGATTGCAATCGCCTTGCGAAACTGCGCAACTGCGGCGTTCGTGTTTCCCTCCCGGAGCTCCTCGTGGGCCAGTACCTGGTGCATCTGCGCCGAGTCGGGAGCTACCACCGATAACCGTAGCATCGACGCTCCCGAAAGATCCCCATACACGCGGTAAGCGGCATAAAGCACCTCCGGATCGTCAGGCGATACCTTAGTCAGCTGCGCAACCACACCAGCCGCCAGATCCAGGTCGCTGGCTCCTGTATAAAGACTCACCAAGTCCAATCCCACCTCGATCTTGAACTTCCCATCCTGGATTGCCGGGAAGGATGCTTCCAAGTCTTTTCGTCCATCGACAAGGTCGAACGTGTGCTCCTCGGCAAGGCCCAATAGTGCCTGGGTTTTCGATAGTCCCGGCTGCAGGGTGAGAGCTGCCCGGAGTTGGGGAATCGCGCTCTTGTAATCGCCGCGGAAGAAAAGCAGCACGCCCAGATTGGACCGCGCATCCACATTGCCGGGACTGAGCGCCACCAGTTTCTGCAACTCTGGAATGGCCAGGTCCGGGCGCCGCTCCTGAAGATACTGTTGCGCCAAACGAGAATGAAGACTGATTTGGTCCTGGCTGCTAGGCGACGCCTGGCACAGAGACAGAATGGGGGAAGCTGAGAGCAAAAACAGTGTGAGCAATATAGGTTTGGCGGGCATAGCGATCAAATCATACCTGTATGTCGGCCCCGCGCACAACGGCGCGATTCAGCATCACCTCGCAGGGATGAGAAGGAGCCTGACGCGCCAGGCGAACAGGCTGTCGCCTCCGATCCGGTTACGTGCCGCCAGATCGTTCATTAGGACGTTGAACAACAGACGGGCAAGACATAACCCCTTGGGGCCTGATGAGTTACGCGAATCCCAATCCCAGATAAATCATAACCGGTGCAATAGAGAATTATTCAGATAGCTGTACCCGATTTTGGTCAGCCTGAACCAGGTCTTTGCATCTTGCCGGGCAATGAGTTTGAGGGCTTCCGTGATGGCTTGGTCGAGGGCTTGTTTGGTACGGGTCTTGGCTGCGCGGAGCCTGCCATCCAGGCCGTGACGCCGCTCTCGTCCAGGAAGATCAGATGTTCCGGAGAGACTGCGGCGATACGCGCGGAAAACTCTTTGCGCCGTTCTTGGTTCGCTTCCGTGTCCCGCTCGATGGCGTGGAGCGACTTCTTTCCAAATGCAGCCCCAGCTTTTTCACCCATCGCCGCACCGAAGACCAACTCACCCGAACGCCTTGTTCGGTCCCGATCTTCTCCCGCAATTCGTCGATCGTGACGTCGGTCTGCGCCTCAACCAGGGCTAGCATTTGGGCTTTGACCGGCTCGGTCATGCGGCTCGGAACGCCATAACGCGACTGCGGCTGACGTGCGATACGGCCGTTCTTTTTTTGCTGCTGGCGCACCTTGCGCACATACTCCCAGCTCACGCCAAAGCGTCTTGCAAGCATGCGGCAGGACCCCTCGCCGCGCTCGCCCGCCGCGGCGATCCTCCTCCGTAGATCGTCGGACAATGCTCGTCCCATCTGCTTCCGTCGCCGTTACTTCACCAGAGAGCCCTAGAATAGCCCGCCAACTTCAGAATGGGTATAGCTTTCTGGGTTCTGCTCTGGCCAATTGCGCGCTGCTTTGCTACTCGACTTGAGGGTTTGTCGGCGGTGGATAACAGTGGCAGCATACGATAAGTTTTTGTCACTTAAGGAGAAGACACCGAAATGTAGGTGCTGTACCATCGGCTGAATTCGGTAGGAGTCTGTACGATTGTGCACCACGCAGCCCTACTCGTAGCAACCACTAAAGGTCGGCTGCTGGGAGTTGTTTTGCCAGTTGCCGCTTACGAACATTACGAGTTCACCGGTGAAGTTTTTTGGAGGCAGGTATGCGGCATGCGTTTCAACTCGGTATTGCAAGTGTTGCAGTTGCAATCTTGCTCTGCGCGCAATCAGCGCTTGCTCAAACCCCGACTTCGGGCGACATTCGAGGAACGGTAACGGATGCCACAGGCGCCGTGATTCCGGGTGTGGATGTAACCGTCGAGAATGTTGACACGGGCGTTGTATTACACGACGTGACCGATGGCTCCGGCGTGTACGACACGGGTTCCATCATTCCGGACCATTACAAGCTCACTTTTAAAAAGGAGGGGTTTAGCTCCTTAGTGCGCGGCCCGATTACGATCGACGTAGGCGCTACGGGTGTCAACGCGGTGCTGCCAGTCGGCGCGGGCACGACGGTTGTTACGGTTACTACAGAGGCGCCCCTCCTGCAGACTGAGTCAGGGAGTCAGACGCAAACTCTCGAACTGAATGAACTGTCAGAACTGCCCCAGGCCAGCGGGACAGGCGAGTCATGGGAAAATTACATGATTCTGGAGCCTGGCACAGCTGGCCAGGCAATACGGGATGCCGGGGAAAGCCTGGAGACGAATCCCGGCGAGACCATATCCACCAATGGAAACATGCCTTACAACGACGTCCTTCTCAATGGTTCGTCGATTACCATGTCGCACGGCGGAAACACATGGAACAACGATAGCTTCGATGCAACACAAGAAGTGCAGATTTCCCTGTCTTCGTTCTCGGCGCAATACGGCGTCGGGGGTATGGTAATGAATCAGATTACCAAGAGCGGAACCGACAAATTCCACGGAGACGCTTATGAGGAGATTCAGAATAACGCTCTCGAGGCTTCGCCTTATATCTTCTTCAGGACCCACTCCTCCGAAGCCGGCTTATCATTACGATGAGTTCGGCGGTTCCATCGGCGGCCCTATATTGAAGAAAAAGCTGTTCTTCTTCTTCAACTACGACCGGATTATTAACCACGCGGGAGAGGCCGACAACTTCTCAACCATTCCGACCGTAAGCAATATGGGCGGTGACTTTTCCAACGATAGCCGGACCCTTTACGATCCGACCACTCAAACCATTGCCTACGATGGGTTGGGCAATCCGTATCCGGTGAGGCAGACGTTTGCGTCTGAATACGGGAACGGAAACGTCATACCCTCCGGCATGATCGATACAGTTGCCAACGCGGACCAACAACTCTGGTATCCTACGCCCACGAATAATCCTGTTCCTCAGGGACATTTCATTGCTGGAACCGTGAATTCGAATGGGACGCTTTTGGATAATTATGAGTCGGATTTTGTGTACTCGGTCCCCATGGTAAGGTACACCGGGCGTCTGGATTTTGACATCACGCCGAACAACAGGCTGTCCATATTCGACACGGACGCCGATAACCCCTATATCGATGTTCAGAGCTCCTTCACAAACTGCCCGGTAGGTTGCCAGGCCTGGGATAATGCATTGAAATCGGCGCAAGTTGCCGATGTTTGGAACATCAGCTCGTCCACCATCAATGAAGCCAGGATCAATTTTGCCTTTTTCCCGGAGCTCGCTGCGGATTTGTCCGAGGGGCATAATTATCCAACACTGCTCGGCTGGAAGTTTGCCAAGGCCAATTCATTGCCGAGCGTCACTCTGGGAAGTCTTACTCCGAACGTTACGGGTAACTACAATTCCATTGGCCCGTCATCCAACTCGGTCTACAACCAGATGCTCTACGACACATCGGATGTCGTAACGATGGTTCGTGGAAAACATATCCTGCACTTTGGCGGGGACCTCTTGTTCTATCAGGACGACGCCACGCAGTGGGGAAACGAAAATGCCGGGTCATTTGATTTCTCCGGCGCCTACACTGGCCAGTGGATAGCTACGAGCGCGCCTGGTGCCTGCCCGACGGGTGAGACCACCTGCTATACTCCCGACCATACCACCGGGATCGATTATGCGGATTTTCTGCTTGGTTATAGCAACAGTTGGAACGCGGATCTTTTTGACGAGTACGGCGGCCGTCTGAAAAATCCGGAGATGTTCTTTCAGGACGATTTTAAGATACGTCCCACTCTCACCATCAATCTTGGCGTTCGCTACGATATCACCCATGGTTGGCTTGAAGTCAAGGGCAACGAAAGCTCCTTTGACCCGACAGTCATTAATCCTGCAACCAACACTTTGGGCGCCATGTGGTTCGGAACCACACAGGCCAATGGCCGTAAAAATCTGGAATCGAATGCCTTCAGTACGGTGCTTCCTCGGCTTGGGTTCTCTTGGCTGGTCAGGCCGAATCTTACCATTCGCGGTGGATTCGGGATGTACGACCATGAACGCAGCGAGGACCAGTACGGCGGGGGGCTGGGCACAGCGCTCTCTTCCTCTGGCAGCGTAAGTGACCTGACCAACGGCATCTATCCAATAGTGCAGCTGGAGGGAACCGGCACGCTTTGCAGCACCACCGTTGCAACCGGCCAAAATTGCAGCACGGGTTCGCCACTGCCTTATGTACAGGCTTCCACCAATCCCGGCGTTTATAACGGCACAAACGTCAGTTATTTCCCGTACAATGTGCCGATTCAGAAAATCTCTCAGTACACCCTCTCCGTTCAGAGGCAATTCGGTTCCAACATGGCTGTCCAGGTTGCATATGTCGGGAGCCACGGGTTCGATCTGATCGGGCCCGACGACGCCAATGCAGTGCCAATTTCGGAGGTCTCATCGAATGACGCGGCGCTCCGTCCGTACCCGAACTTTGGGAGCATCTCCTCCTATGCGCTGGCGCAGCATGGCGTCTCCAACTACAACGCCCTTCAGGTCATCGTTAATAAACGCATGAGCTCGGGCCTGACCTTCGATGCTAGCTACACTTGGTCGAAGTTTTTATCGGATCAGGACAGCACGTCCTGGAACGGTCAGGAGGGAGTACAACCCTATCAGCTCGCCGGCGACTACAACACGGTCATTCATTCCAATTACAGTAACTCCAGCTATGACCTGCCACAGGCGTTTAAGGCTACTGCGGCCTATCGTTTACCGTTTGGGAAGGGAAATGCCTTCCTGAACAACAACGCGGCAGCCGACGCGGTACTTGGTGGTTGGCAGCTTTCCGCTTCGGCGACGATTTTTTCGGGCCAGCCGTTTACTGTATATGCGGATAACTCCACGTACCAACTGGCGTCGGGTGCTACTCAGTTCCCAAACTGGAATCCCGGAGTCAGCTACAAGCCGGCACATCGAGGCGCCAATGAGTGGTTTAATCCTGCCGCCTTTACGGAGCCGGCGAATGGAACTTTGGGGGATGTGCGGAGGAACGCTCTATTCGGACCTGGGTCAAGTGCTATCAACGCCTCGCTTGGCAAGGAGTTCTCGTTGTGGGAAAGCGTGAAACTCCGGATTCGCGCGGACGCTGCCAATCTGCCCAATCACCCCAGCTTTGGAGACCCAGACTCCGTTAACCTCACCTCGTCCAGTGGAGTCGGAACCCCCTACGCTGGTCCGGATACACAGCAAATCCAGCATGTCGCCGTTAACCAGCGGAACGTGCAACTTTCGGCTCGTATATCGTTCTAAAACTCAGGGCTGATGCTCACAGAAAGGGGGAGACGACGTGTCATGTCGTCTCCCCCGCTGTTTCTTCTCGGCTCCCCGAAACAAGCTGTGCCGGTAGTTCAGATAATTGGGCGCAAGAGACCGAGTGTCGTGTCGCTCATGTGCCTATACTGGCTGCTGTCATCCTTAGCAGAGTTTGGCGCGTTCTCTGCACCAAACGGAGTCGAAAACCGGCCCTGAGCGAAGCCAGCGGCCTATCATCCGTAGGAGCCAGGACACGGGCCGTGCGGACTACAGTGGTTCCAGGATTGCTATATCCCGGAGCCGATACAGATAAGTCGTCCCGACCCCAAGAAGGGACGACCCTGCGCAGAAGTTGGATAGGGTTACGCCTATCCTGGAACCGCTCTAATAACACGGGAGGAGACACAGAGAAATGTTGCGAAGAAATTTTCTAAGGAGTTTGATGGGGACTGCTGCGGGTCTATGGGGAGCGAAGTTGACGGCGATCCCCGTTGTTTCCGCTGCCGAAACTGCAATTGCAGAAGGCTCGCCCGAATTTCAGCTGAACGCGAAAGGGATCGGAGTGGAACTGTCGTCGGCGGGCGAGATCGTCGGCGTGAAGGCCGGTGGCCGCAGGATCGGCCTCGTGGGGCGGACGAGCCTGTCTGGTTGCACGCAAGCCGGCGCCGCCAAAGAGGAAAAACTACCGAACGGCGCGATCCAGTTTACGCGGACCTTCACCGACAGCGCGTCGGGACGGAGCCTGACGGCGGTAGATCGCTTCAGCGCGGCAGGCGACAGCGTGCGCTGGGAGATCGAGATTGTCTCCGATGGCAATCCGTGGACAACCGATATCGTGACAGAACTGCAATACCCGTCCACTGCGGCGACCCGCTTTTGGACGGCGTGGGCCGATCCCGTCTGGTCAAGCTCGCACGAGAACGCGCCGGAGCAGGAACAGCCAACCGGCAAATGGCGCGATCCGCTCGTGCTGCAGCCATTGGTCGATGCGACCTGGAACTATGGCGGATATAACTCTACCCCCGACCATATCGTGCTACCGCTGGCGACGATCGCCGAACCGGCGAGTGATTCCGCTCTGAGCCTGGTATTTTCGCCGGCGGATATCATTCTGTGCGGATCGGATTTGACCACGACACCGTCCGGTTCCATCAAGTTTTCCCGCGCGAACTACCGCCTGGGGGGCGGGAAACCTGTTCAGTTTGAGATGGATTTGATCGCGCATGAGGCGGACTGGCGGGGTGGATTGCGGTGGATGACGGCCCGCTATTCCGAGTTTTTTGAGCCTCCCAGTCCGAACGCCGACGCGATGGCCGGCTGTTCCGCCTATTCCGGCTACGAAGGGCCGATCGACGTCGCAAAGCTCAAGAAGATGGCCTTCCGCGTGAACTGGAAGCTCGACGACGATATGGCCTACATGGGCATGTTCCTTCCGCCGGTCACCAGCTCGGAGGAGACATGGGAACGGTCCTGGGCGTACGAGGCGGATGACCCCAACAAGCCGCACTGGACCAGCGCCGGCCGGATGAATGACTACGCCAGCTATCTGAAGACCAATGGCTTTTACCTGCTGGATTATTTCAACGTATTCAACTATGGCGACGACTGGAGCAAGCCGAAAGTCCCCGGCGCTCCCTTATGGGAAGATTCCAACGCGTTTCTCGCCGCCAACTTTCCCCACGCGCAGTTAGTCTCCGATCCGGACGTCATCGATTGTGGAGATCCCGATTTTCAGAAGTTTCTTCTGGAGCAGGTGGACCTGGACATTCGATGGCTCCCCGATTCGGCCGGCGTCTGTATTGATAACACTTACTTTATGTTTTGGAACAACAGTGGCGCCGACGACGGTGTGAGCTGGGTCAACGGCAAGGCGGCGCGGGCGCTGTGCATTTCGTGGAACAGTTTCTTTGACAAGGCCGGCCCCAAGATGCGCGCGGCCGGCAAGGTGATCTTCGCCAGCACGATTATGTCGCGCTTCGACGTCTACCGCCAGATCGATGGGTTCTACGACGAATACGGATACGACGGGCGCGGGCTGAACAGCACCGCGCTGATGGGCATGAGGAAGCCGGTGATGGTGTGGACCTATAACGAGAGCCTCTTCCGTCCCGATCCCGACTCGTTTTTCCAGCGTCATCTGATCATGGGAGCCTATCCGACTGCGCCCTATCCCTGGAACAACCACTGCATCCTCCCCGATACGGAATGGGAAACACACGGCGATCTAGCGCAGGAAACCCAAGACGGCACGCGCGGCTTTTATTACAAATACGGCTCGCTGTTTGAGCGGGATACCGCGCACCTGTGGATGGCGCCGGAGAAGTATTATCTGGCCTACGGGCCGCTGCTGGACGCGATGCGGGGGAAGAAGTGGGTACTCGCGCCGCATTGCGTCGAAGTGGCCGGTGACACGGCAAAGGCTAACTTGTTCCAGGTTCCCGGCGGCTATGCGATGCCGGTCTGCTTTGGAGGGGAGGCTGAATTCGCGGAAGTTACTCTCAGAAATATCCCTGGCCTCGACAACTTGAAATATTCGGTGATTCATCCTGACGTCGAGACAGCCGACGTTGCAACGGTAGTCTCCAAGGCCGGGGAGGGTGCGCTCAGGCTGCGTGTTCCACTGCATCATGGGTGCGCGATGGTGACTTTACACGCATGACATGCTGCCGGGCGCGCTATCAGGACCAACAACCTGCTGGAGCGGCTCATAGGAATTTTTCAAAAAGCGATTCGAGCATGTGGTGTATCCACAACGGTCCTTGAGCGGCCTATCATCCGTAGGAGCCAGGGCACGGGCCGCGCGGACCAATAACACGGGAGGAGACACAGGGAAATGCTGCGGAGAAATTTCCTAAGGAGTTTGATGGGGACTGCTGCGGGTCTATGGGGAGCGAAGTTGACGGCGATCCCCGTTGTTTCCGCTGCCGAAACTGCAATTGCAGAAGGCTCGCCTGAATTTCAGCTGAACGCGAAAGGGATCGGAGTGGAACTGTCGTCGGCGGGCGAGATCGTCGGCGTGAAGGCCGGTGGCCGCAGGATCGGCCTCGTAGGGCGGACGAGCCTGGCGGGTTGCACGCAAGCCGGCGCCGCCAAAGAGGAAAAACTACCGAACGGCGCGATCCAGTTTACGCGGACTTTTACCGACAGCGCGTCGGGACGGAGCCTGACGGCGGTAGATCGCTTCAGCGCGGCAGGCGACAGCGTGCGCTGGGAGATCGAGATTGTCTCCGATGGCAATCCGTGGACAACCGATATCGTGACAGAGCTGCAGTACCCGGCCACTGCGGCAACCCGCTTTTGGACGGCGTGGGCCGATCCCGTCTGGTCAACCGGGTCAGATCCCGACAAGCAGACCGGCGCATGGCGCGATCCGCTCGTGCTGCAGCCGTTGATCGATGCGACCTGGAACTATGGCGGATATAACACTGCCCCCGATCATATCGCGTTGCCGCTGGCGACGATCGCCGAACCGGCGGATGATTCCGCCCTGAGCCTGGTATTTTCGCCGGCGGATATCATCCTGTGCGGGTCGCAGTTGACCACAACACCGTCCGGTTCCATCAAGTTTTCCCGCGCGAATTACCGCCTGGGCGGCGGGAAACCCGTTCACTTTGAGATGGATTTGATCGCGCATGAAGCGGACTGGCGGGGCGGATTGCGATGGATGACGGCCCGTTATTCCGAGTTCTTTGAGCCTCCCAGTCCGAACGCCGACGCGATGGCCGGCTGCGCCGCCTATTCCGGCGAGGAAGGGCCGATCGATGTCGCGAAGTCAAAAAGATGGCCTTCCGCGTCAATTGGAAGCTCGATGACGATATGCCCTACATGGGCATGTTCCTGCCGCCGGTCACCAGTTCGGAGGAGACATGGGAACGGTCCTGGGCGTACGAAGCGGATAACCCCAACAAGCCGCACTGGACCAGCGCCGGCCGGATGAACGACTACGCCAGCTATCTGAAGACCAATGGCTTTTACCTGCTGGATTATTTCAATTTCACCGAATTTGGAAGTGACATGGCAAGTACTTCGCCGGAGAGAAAGCCCGGCGTTCCCTTGTGGGAAAACCCGCGCGCCTTCCTCGAAGCGCAGTTTCCCAAAGCGCTGTTAATCGCCGGTTCCGACGTGACCGGTCACGAGGCTTGGGTGGTTGATCCTGGCGACCCGGATTATCATGGAATTTCTCCTGGAACAGGTGGACCGGGACATCCGATGGATCCCCGATTCAGCAGGCATCTGCATTGATCGCACGGACTGGCTGCAAAGGAACAACACCAACGCCGATGATGGTGTGAGCTGGGTCAACGGCCAGGTCGCGCGTTCGTTGTGCGTTTCGTGGAATGAGTCTGCTTTCAAAGCTCGGCCCGAAGATGCGCGAGGCCGGCAAGGTGATTTTCGCCAGTCCGATCTTTTCGCGCCTCGACATCTACCGCCAGATCGATGGGTTCTACGACGAATACGGGTACGACGGGCGCGGGCTGAACAGCACCGCGCTGATGGGCATGAGGAAGCCGGTGATGGCGTGGACCTATAACGAGAGCCTCTTCCGCCCCGATCCCGACACGTTTTTCCAGCGTCATCTGATCATGGGAGCCTATCCGACCGCGCCCTATCCCTGGAACAACCACTGCATCCTCCCCGATATGGAGTGGGAAACACACGGCGATCTAGCGCAGGAAACCCAAGACGGCACGCGCGGCTTTTATTACAAGTACGGCTCGCTGTTTGAGCGGGATACCGCGCATCTGTGGATGGCGCCGGAGAAGTATTATCTGGCCTACGGACCGCTGCTGGACGCGATGCGGGGGAAGAAGTGGGTGCTGGCGCCGCATTGCGTCGAAGTGGCTGGTGACACGGCAAAGGCGAACTTGTTCCAGGTTCCCGGTGGCTATGCGATGCCGGTCTGCTTTGGAGGGGAGGCTGAATTCGCGGAAGTTACTCTCAGAAATATCCCGGGCCTCGACAACCTGAAATATTCCGTGATTCATCCAGACGTCGAGACTGCCGATGTTGCAACGGTAGTCTCCAAGGCCGGGGAGGGCGCGCTCAGGCTGCGTGTTCCACTGCGTCATGGATGCGCGATGGTGACTTTACACGCATGACATGCTGCCCGAGCGCTTGATCGGCCCTGGCTTTTTGCACCATGATAAATGTTCGTCTCCGGCGTGAAAGGAGCTTTACCGGAACGGCCGGCCTTTGACTTGTCCCTCGCCCTCGCGCAACGTGAGCAACTGGTTGGCGGCTGCGCTGCGCACGTGCTCGACCAGTCCCGACGGCCAGCGAACCTCAATATCTGCTGTGGTAGCCGCGCCTAAACCGAAGTGCAGGCGCGGATCGTTGGAAGAGAGAAAGCTGCACCCGCTCGTAACCTCCTGCACCTGCACCTTGCCGCCATAGCGCGCCACCACGCGCGCTCCGATTGCGCTCCGATTGCTTTTGACGCCTTCGAGCCGGACCTTGATCCAGTGGTTGCTGGAAGGAGCATCGTTGCGCAGCAGCGTGGGCGGCTCATTCAAATTCATGATGAGCACATCCATGTCGCCGTCATTATCGAAATCGCCGAAGGATGCGCCGCGGCTGCAATGCCGGGCTAAGATGCCAGAGCCGGCGTCAGCGCCCATCTCAACAAAGGTCCCGTCGCCCTGGTTTCGAAACAGTACGCGCGGAGTGCGCACCGGAAAGAGTGGGTAGACGCGGGCCACCTCCGGATACAGGGCGCCCGAGGTGAGCAGGATATCGGGCCAGCCGTCGTTGTCCAAGTCCACGATACCGGCGCCGTAGCAGACAAAGCGTGTCTCATTGTTCAGCCCGGCTTCCACGGTCACATCGTCGAAGTAGCCTTTGCCGTTGTTACGGTAGAGGCCGGTGGCCTGGTTATAGAAGTGCGTCTTCACGATATCGGTGTGGCCGTCGAGATTGTAGTCGCCCACGCCCGCGCCCATGCCCCCCATCTCTTGGCCCTCGCTGCTGAGAGCGATGCCGCGAAACAGGCCCTCCTCGCGGAAGGTGCCGTCGCGGTTATTCATCAGCAGGAGGGAAGGCGTCATATCGCAGGCCACGAAGATGTCGGGCCAGCCGTCCTCGTCGGCGTCGATGCTCAACGCCGTCAGGCCATACGATCCGTGCAGGGCGCCGACGCCGGACTCCTCTGGAAACGTCGGTAAAAGTGCCGTCGCCGTTGTTGCGGTAGAGGTACTGGCGCGCATAGGGCAGGCCTCGCGGGCCGCAAAAGGTGGCCACGCCGGCGTAATTGCAGTCGGGTACGTCGAGCGAGGGCTTGGGCGCGGTGGCCAGATCGATCTCGAGATAGTTCGCGACAAAGAGATCGAGGTGGCCGTCGCGGTTGTAATCCACAAACGTGCAGCCGGTGCTGTAGCGGGTTTTGGGATAGAGCAGTCCGGCCTCTGCCGTCACATTGGTGAATGTCCCGTTGCCGTTATTGCGGTAAAGGCGATTCTGGCCGTAGTAGGTGAGAAACAGATCCTCCCAGCCGTCGTTGTTATAGTCGCCGACGCAGACGCCCTGCGCCCAGCCCTGCTCCCCGCCCCGATCCGCCAGCCCTGATTTGGCCGTCACGTCGGTAAATGTGCCGTCGCGATTGTTATGGTAGAGCCGGTTGCCCGAGCCGGGAGGCGTTCCCTTAAGCGTGCGTCCCCCGAGAATGAAGATGTCCATCCAGCCGTCGTTGTCGTAATCGAAAAAAGCGCAGCCGGTGGCCATGGACTCGAATATGTAGGTGCAGCTGTCGAGGCTCGCCGAAGATGATCGTCGAGGTGAGCCCTGCGGCTTCTGCCACATCCACAAAGCGGGAGAAGGGCGCCGCGGCTTTTTGCGCCGGGAACGCAGACACCAACGCGCCATAAAGTCTGCCGGGTAGCAGCCCTGGCGCCAGAGCCGCGGGAGCGGCCCTCAGTAGCTGTCGGCGCGTCCAAAAACTGGCTTTCTTTTTGTTCCTCATCAATGGCATGTTCCCGCGCGAAATCCTGACTTGCTTTAGTGCTGATTCTGGCTGACCGCCAACTCCCGGCTGAGGTTGAGAGCGGCCGCGTTCTCGGGTCGAGCCGGAGAGCGGTAGCCACCGACTTGCGCGCTTCCTCAAAGTTGGATTCGGCGCCCAGCGCAGATGCCAGCGCGGTCCACGCCTGGGAATTGCCCGGGGCCTCCTTGACAGCCAGCCGGAACTGCCGTTCCGCGCCGGCATTGTCGCCGGCTTTGAGATCCATGGAGCCGAGTTGGTACTGCGCCGGAACAAAATGGGGATCGGCCTGGATCGCCTGCTCCAGTGCGGCTCGCTCACCCGCCCGGTCGCCCAGGTTATCCAGAACGAGTGCCAACCTGTAGGCCAGATCGGCGTTTTGCGGTTCGGCGGCGCAGGCCTCCCGATACAGCCCGGCGGCCTTCTGGTTATCTCCCGCCTTCGCGGCCTCCGCGGCCTGGCCTGACTTGATTAAGGCAACAGATCTGTCCGACTCCTGCTTCTGCTTTTGCTGGAAGAGCGCAAGCTGCTGCTGCGCCGCCTCCGTCTCGCCCAGAGTGCGCAGAACCTTGGCCAGCTCGAAGTGGACCTGCTGGTCGTCCTTGCCCAGCGCGATGGCCTTTTCCAACTGAACCTTTGCCCCAGCGGGATCGGTCAGCTCTGCCAGAACAATGCCCAGGTTCACGCGCGGGTCAGAGTCGTTGGGGTCAAGCGCCACCGCTTCTTCAAGATGCTTACGAGCCGCCTGATAGTCTCCCACATCCTTCTCCAGCTCGCCATTCAGATTGAGCAGATCGGCATCGTGCGGGGCCAGCGCCAGCAGTTTTTTCCCGAGCGGCACGGCGCGATCTCTTTCGCCGATGACCACCAGCGTCCGTAAATAAATCCGCTGCGCATCCAGATCGCCGGGTTTGTCGTGAGCGATCTTTTCTGCCAGCTTGACCGCGGCCGCGAAGTTCGTTTCGTCGTAAAGAGAAGCCAGAGCCGCGGTCAAAGCGTCGGAGTCCGGATCGGCGTCCATGCCTTGCTTTAGCGTCTGTTCGGCTTCGTCCAGCATGCCCGCATTTTTGTACGCGAAGGCCAGATCGAGGGTCAGGTTGTCATCGCGCTCCACGCCGCTCAAATTGCGGATCGCGGATGCGTAATCCCCGACGGCGATGAGGCTCTTGGCCTGGCCGTCGAGCGCGGCCTTCGAGGTGGGATCGATCTTCAGAGCCGCGCTCCACTCGGATACTGCTTCCTGATTGCGGCCCAATTGGGTCAGCGCCGCGCCCAGCAACAGATGCGCTTGCAACTCTCCGGGATTAAGATGGACAGCCGCTTTGAGTGGCGTAACGGCCTCTTCGAAATGGCCCGCGGCATACAGGCTGCCGCCCAGTGTAGTAAGAGCGGCCGCGTTGCTCGGGTCGAGCCGGAGAGCGGTGGCCACAGCTTTGCGCGCTTCCTCAAAGTTGGATTCGGCGCCCAGCGCAGCCGCCAGCGCGGTCCACGCCTGGGAATTGTCCGGGGCCTCCTCGACGGTCTGCCGGAACTGCCGCTCCGCGCCGGCATTGTCGCCGGCCTGCAGATCCATGGAGCCGAGCTGGTACTGCGCCGGAACAAAATGGGGATCGGCTTGGATCGCCTGTTCCAGCGCGGCTCGCTCACCCGCTCGGTCGCCCAGGTTATCCAGAACGAGCGCCAACTCGTAGGCCAGCCTGGCGTTTTGCGGATCGGCGGCGCAGGCCTGCCGATACAGCCCGGCGGCCTTCTGGTTATCTCCCGCCTTCACGGCGTCCGCGGCCTCGGTCGCCTTGGATACGGCAATAGCCTGGTCCGACTCCTGATTCTGCTTTTGCTGGAAGAGCGCGAACTGCTGCTGCGCCGCCTCCGTCTCGCCCAGAGCGCGCAGAACCTTGGCCAGTTCGAAGTGGACCTGCGGATCGCCCCTGCCCAGCGCGATGGCCTTTTCCAACTGAATCTTTGCCCCGGCGGGATCGTTCAGCTCCGCCAGAACAAGACCCAGGTTCACGCGCGGGTCAGGGTCGTTGGGGTCAAGCGCCACCGCTTCTTCAAGATGCTTACGGGCCGCCTGATAGTCTCCCGTCTTCTTCTCCAGCACGCCGTTCAGATTGAGCAGATCGGTATCATGCGGGGCCAGCGCCAGCAGTTTTTGCCCGAGCGGCACGGCGTGTTCGCTGTCGCCGAGGATCACCAGATCCCGGAGATAAATCCGCTGCGCTTCCAGATCGCCGGGTTTCTCGCGAGCGATCTTTTCCGCTAGCTCGTTGGCCGCGGCCGCATGGTTCGTTCCGTCGTAGAGAGCGACCAGAACCGCGGTCAAAGCGTCTGATTCCGGATCGGCATCCAGGCCTTGCTTCAGCGTCTGCTCGGCTTCGTCCAGCATGCCCGAGTCTCTGTACGCGATGGCCAGATCGAGGGTCAGGTTGTCATCGCGCTCCACGCCGCTCAAATTGCGGATCACGGATGCGTAATCCCCGGCGGCGATCAGGCTCTTGGCCTGGCCGTCGAGCGCGGCCTTCGAGGTGGGGTCGATCTTCAGGGCCGCGCTCCACTCGGATGCTGCTTCCTGGTTGCGGCCCAGTTGGGCCAACGCCGCGCCCAGTAACAAATGCCCTTGCAACTCTCCGGGATTAAGACGGACAGCCGTTTTGAGCGGCGTAACAGCCTCTTCGAAACGGCCCGCGGCATACAAGCTGCCGCCCAGCAGATAGTTGAGCCGTGCCGAGTCCGGCGCCAGCTTCAGCCCTGATCGTAAGGCCTCCACTGCGCATCCCGTCTGGTGATTCCCGTAGAACCAGGCGCCCAATTCGGCATAGGCGCCGGCATCGGGATGGGCGTGAACCCGCGCCTCCAGCGAAGCCGGGCCCGTACAAGCCGCAAATGCATCCGGGCACGCGGCCATACCGCCCGCGCTCAGGCAGGCTGCAATCGCGAATCCGATTTTGGCGAGACCCCGATACGTGGAAATGCTCCTGGTCGCACTCCAGACACCGGCGCGAACAGGGTTCGCCGCAGCGCAGAACCGGAGCGGAGAGGCTAATTGCCTAGTATATATCGATGCGGCCTGCGACGCGCAGACGATCGGCGAGCGGCACGGACCTGAACGCATACCACTACGCCATGCTGGACTACCACGCCGAGACCGAGCCGTCACGCGCATTGCATTGCACCGGAAAGCGCGGCGTTGGCAAAAGAGACTCTTTGGATTGGGCAAAGCGGAACTGTGGCGATCGCGCCAGGAAATCCGTGCGCATTGTCTTTTCTTTGATTACGTTTTCTCTGATTGCGGGACAAGGGATGTAAAGCTGCCGGCCACATGAACGGCGCGCTCAGGGCTCGCCGTGATGGCCAGCCGGAGAATAATCTTCGTAAGGTGTTGCAAAATAAACACTTTATATATTTATCCAGGGAATTGTACTCGCTGCAAAGAAACATTTCATTTTCTGTAATAGACATTTCATTTTTCTGCTTGACAGTTCACCCATCTTTGATATTTCATCTGTGTGGTCGAAAAATGTCAGGCGGAGGAGTGCTCAATGTTCCTCTGCGTGTGTTTGTTTAAAAGCTCGCTCGGTACTATCGCCATGTCAAGCGAGTCTCTAAAGTCGGCGGCGACCAAGGGAGAATGGGGTTGAACTCTTGGAAGGAAGCCAAAGCATGAGACGGGGTTGGGGCTTGGCTCTGCGAAGCAGTTCCCATCACACAGTTGCACTCATATACCGACCACAAAGGCTTGAACCGAACGGTTGGGAGCTGATCTGTCAGCTTCCGCCTTCAAATACGAATTCACCGGTAAACTCTTAGGAGGACCAGATGAGGTATCAATTGAAAGGAAAAGAATCTCGGACGCGTTGGGCGGGGATGACATGGTTTGTCACAATGTCACTCGTCCTTCTTGTTTGCTCGCTTACCAGTAGCGTGGCTTTCGCGCAGCTCAGAAATAGCACCATTACCGGCACCGTCACCGACCCAAGCGGTGCGGTTGTTCCCAAGGCGGCGATCACGGTAACCAACCAGCTCACGGGCGAAGAAGTAAAGTCGCAATCCGGGCCCGCGGGCGATTACTCCGTACCGTATCTCGGGGCCGGTCGGTATTCGCTGACCGTCGATGCGCCGGGGTTCCAAACCTTCCGCGTAAACGACATTGCGGTTGATTTGGGTGTCACGGTGCAGGAGAACGCTAAGCTCGCCGTGGGCGCCACAAGTCAGGTGGTTCAGGTTGCGGCCCAAACTGCTGAGCTGCAGACCGAAACCTCGTCGGTGTCGGGATCCGTCGGATTACACGTAATCAACAACGTGCCCAATATCAACGATAATCCGGTGTACTACGCATCTCTGACGGCGGGTGTGGTGCCGGCCGCGGGCATGTACAACAACGAAAATCTGGGTGTGGGCTTTCAGGATCGTATTGGCTATTCCGAGATGAGGGTGAACGGTGGCGAGCTCGGAATGAATGACATACAGTTGGATGGCGTTCCGGTGCAGGACTCTGGCTGGCACTCAATCGCTGTCATGCCCAATCCCGATGCGCTGCAGGAAGTCAAGGTTGATACCAATGATCTCTCTGCCGATCTGGGCGGGGGCCAGGCTATCTTCGAGATGGTCACCAAGAGCGGCACGAATGATTTTCACGGCGATCTCTTTTACAAGTTGCGCAATGAGCAGTTGAACGCCAACGGGCAACATAATGACCTGGAAGATATTCCGCGCGGAAAATACCGCGTCGACGAAGCCGGCGGCAGCGTCGGTGGGCCGGTCATTCTTCCCAAGCTCTTCAACGGAAAAAACAAGATATTCTTCTTTGGCTCCTACGATCGTCTCTGGAACGTTACGCCTGCCAGCTTTCTCGACAGCGTTCCGACGACTCTCGAGAGGACAGGGGATTTTAGCTCGACCATGATTAGCGGTAACAGTGGTCCGGTGCCTACCGTGCTCTATGACCCATATAACGTGACAAATCTTGGTGGGGGTCTCTACGAAAGGGCGATAATCCCCGGCGCGAATGTCGCAAATGGAGCAATGGGAGTAGACACCGATGGCCTGAAGTACCTTGCGGCCTTTGGGGCGCCAGATCGCACGCCCAGCGATGATTATGGCGATGACAACTACTTTTTACAGGGTACCGCTCCCCTGACGCGCCAAAGCTTCAATTCGCGGATGGACTTTCATTTCGGAAAGAACTCCTTCTATCTTTCCGGCGGCATTCAGGATGGCAGTTGGCTTGGAGTGAACGAGTGGGGCCCGACGAGCGTCTGGCAGAATTTGTCGACAGCGAACGAGCTGGACGACAATCCCTACTATGCGGTTGGCGACATCATTACGCTGAATGCGACCACCTTTATCGATCTTCACGCTGGTTATCAGCGGATCGGAAGTGAATCCAGTTATTCCACAGCTGGTGGGTTCACCCCGGCGGACTACACGGCCTATGGCATGCCGCCTGCTGAGCAGGCTTTGATCGTTATTCCAGGCGTTTCTCCGTCTGCCTACAACCTCGGCTATGACAATGAGAGTTATGGCGATTCATTGAACAACACCCAATGGAACTGGAAGAACGAACATCAGAATAACTATGACTTCAACGCCAGCGTCACCAAGGTCCTCGGCAAATGGACGTTGAAAGAAGGCTTTGACGAGCGCATCATGCAGGGCAATTGGAGGGACATTGAATGGATGACTCCCTCTCTTGGCGCCTACGTGGATGAGTGCTACTGCGAGCAGTATTACACCAACGGTGGCAACTACGATGGTTCGCTCAACACCAACCCGCAACAGAGCGGCAACGTCAAGGCGATGGCAGCGATAGGCGTCATGGGCTATAGGGACGATCCCGGCAGCGGAATTATTCCGGCGCTGTCCTTCAAGTGGGGCTCCATGTACACCCAGAACGACTGGAAGGCAACTAACAGGCTGACCCTCAACCTGGGCCTCCGCTATGAGATACAGCCTGGGCCAACGGAACGGCACAACCAGTTGTACTCTGTCAATCTGTACGGGCAGAATCCATACGCCTCAGAGTTGACCTCGTCCCAGGCAACGGCGCTCCTGCTGCTTCTCCCGATCAGCAATCACAAGCGTCATTGGGAGTCTTCGCTTTCCCTGGAACAGACGGCTATTCCCGGAATGATTGGAACACGGAGCTGAGCGACTTTTCGCCTCGCCTTGGCGGGGCGTATCGGTTGACCGATAAGACCGTAATCCGCGGTGGCTTTGGGCGAATTTATGCGCCCAGTAACAGTGGCTACAATGCCAATGGCACGGTCTATGGTGCTGGTGAGTGGCAGGGCGGATTTGAACAGACCCCGTACGGCCAGACTTCAAATGGAGCTCCGGGCGGAGTTGCGGCTGCGCAATCTACCGACCCGCAATATGGAACGGTAAACAGCGGTCGCTTCCAGGACCAGGCGGATTCCACGGCCCTTCTAGCGCCGTTTCAGGGTTCGTTTCAGTCTGGGCAAAGCCCGTTGATATATGGCTCGGAGAACAATAACGCGGGTGCCGACTACTTCATCCGCACCATGAAAAATACCTATGTAGATCAGTGGAACGTTTTCGTGGAGCATCGCTTCGGTGGCTGGCTCGCCTCCGCAGGCTATGTTGGATCGAGGAGCGAGCGCATTCCGTGGCGTCTCTGGCCTCTGAACGGCACTTTCCAGGTTCCGCAAACAACCCTGCAGCCTTGGAGAGCCGCCTGGATCGCCAGTAGCGGTAGTGTGGATGAATCGCAGAACCAAGTCAACAATCCATTGCCCGTTCTGGCGGCGGCTCCTGCATCAGGCCCCATCGGCAACGGCACAATCTCGAACCTGCAATCTCAGGAAGGTTATCTTGGATTGCTGAACACAACTGTGATCAACGACCTAGGCACGGCAAAGTACCAATCCGTGGAATTCTCGCTGAACCATTCCTTCTCAAGTGGGTTGGTAGCACAATTCAATTACACTTATGGCCATGCGACAGGAATCTCGGAAGGTGGCGATTACGCGACCTACGCCGAATCGCAGGCGGTAAATGGAAGCGAGAACGGCGGGGGCGGGTTCAATTACTCGAACCTTCCGGGCAACTATGGACTTGAGGGATACGATACCCCGAACCGCTTCGTTGCTGTGGTGACGTACACATCTCAATGGGGCGCCGGCGGCAAGATGGAACTTTCAAGTCCAATCGGCAGGATACTGGCGGGTGGATGGACGCTGGGCTCCGTGATTAACATTCAAAGCGGCCTGCCATGGGGCGTCACTTGCAACACCGGTCAGGATACCGGCCCCATCGATGGAAAGTGCATCGCGACCGGGCAGAATCTCCTGCTTCCTAAGTCGTACCAGCACTGGACTGGCACAAACCCAGGTCCCATTACACTTCCTGACGGCCACGTGATTTCTACTCCTGGCGCGTACACCATGCTGAAGTGGAATCCCGATGCCTTCACGAACCAGATCGTTCAGTTCCCGAATGGCAACTATAGCAACGATATGGACTATTACGGGAATACACCCACATACGACACCAACCTCCGCTTGCCGATTTTCGCAAACACGAACTTGAATATTACCCGCGATATACCGATCACGGAACGGTACAAGTTCCAGATTCTCGGCGAGTTCACCAACCTCTTCAACCGCGCGAATTTCGAACCGGGCGCGGTCAGCAACGGGGTTAGCCCGTTCACAAGCGCTAGTTCGCTGCCTCCGGGCGGAGCGATCGGCGAGAATAGTGGTGAATTCGGTCTGTCGCCGAGCTTTTTGGATCCTCGGCAGGTTACGCTTACCGCTAGGTTCACCTTCTAAGCTTTGAAGGTCGGCTGTAAAACTACGGGCTCTCGGGGTTTGTACCCCGGGAGCCCGCTTAATTTATGGCTCCCGGCTCGTACCGGCATCGGGGATTCTCCCTGCTGGTAGGTTGTGGACCATGTAGGCGCTGCTCGCCGGCAACTCACGCTGGGGAGAAGGGTGTTTCTTGTAGGCGATTGCTTCCACGCGAGGCCTTCAGCTTCCACGCGCGTTGAGTTATCTCAGTCAAAAACAGACCCATCCCCTCACAACAAGATCGATTTCAGGCCTGACGCCGCGGGGCCAGGAGTTATTATTCGAAAGCAGGAGATGAAATGCAGAGACGCGCGTTCTTGAAGAAATCGGCAATCGGAGTTGGCGCTCTGGCGGGAATATACGGCGGGGTGTTGAAAGCAGAGGGTGACAATCCGAACCAGCATTCCGGCTCAGCGGCGCATTCAATTGGAGATGGAGCAGGAAATGCCGAGGAGAAATGGGGGACCAATGCGGCTGTCCTCAAGTCGCCCTGGAGCAAGCCGCCTTCCGCCGATGACCTTCTCGCGGACCAGGAGCACGCTCTCGTATTGGACCGGTTTTATCTGGTCGGCGGGCAGGGGCACCCGACGACATCGACCGAATGCCGTATTTCTTATACCAGCGACACGCTCTTCGTCGTTTTTCGCTGCCAGGAAAGCGATATGTCCTTCCCGTACGCCAATCTGGACCCGGATTTGTGGCGGGAGACAAATTGGCACTCAATGCACGGCTTGCCATCGGCGGCAAACAACTGGCCCCCTTATCCGGACGAAGTGGATATCCTAATTCAGCCCAACCCGAGCGTTTCTTCCTATTTCCAGTTTGCGGCAACGCCGCAGGGCTTGAGGTTTGGCTGCCAGCGGCAATTAAGTTTCAATGTTGATACACCTGCTGATCAACCTACAGTCGGTCGCGGTCCTTCCGAAGTCGTCAATCAAGTCGAAGGGTTCAAAGCGATTGTTACCAGGGGAGCCAATGAGTGGCTGGTTTTCTTTGAGATACCGTGGCAGGCGCTGGGCGGGAAGCCGAAATCCTATTTTGGTTTTCTGCCGATGCGGACTCGGTGGCGCGATGGGGAGTTCAGCACTCCGGTGGCGCTTGGCTTCAATGAATCCATGCCGGTTGACCTTCTGATTGAGACCTACTTTTCCGGGACAGCGGAAGTCCGGGACTCCGAGAGCAGTTTATGCCAGTTGCCATCCGGCATCCTGCGCTGGCAACAGCCGGCAGTGCTGACCTATCCCGATACCGAAACATGCCAGCAGATTTGGCGGATGGAATCCTCGTTAACCACGCCGACGGACAAGAACAATCTGGCGCAGAGGCTCTTTCTCACGCAACGCTGGATAGACCTGATGACCCAGGAAGGGTTCGTAACATACCCCAGGTCGTGGGGTATTTTTAAAGATGACCTGACGCTGTCGCTCATCCGGCAAAAGGTGAACGCCGCTTTGCAGAAAAACGATTCGAAGCAGGCATGCCAGGTGCTGGACACTTATCTGGACCAGCTGGACAAGATGTCCAGGTGGTGGTATGCGGACGGGTCGCCGGGCGACATACTGACGGACGCATGGACGCCGGTCACGAGCGCTGAGAGCCTTGAAGTGCAGGGCAGCGCGCTGCTGATGCGGTGCATGGCGGGCAGCCATAAGGTTGAGCTACGCCTCGTCCTGCCCAAAACGGGCGGCGTAAGAATCTACGGGAGCGACGAAGGGTACTGGAGACCGGCCGATCTGTTGCCGCTAAAGGCCATCCAAACCCCAGACTCATGTTCCATCGAAACCGCCGAGGGCAAGGTTGTCGTCACCCGGGGGCAGTTTTCGATTTCTTTCTATGACGCGGCTGGCAATCGGGTGATGCAAATCGGCGCCGGCAGTCTGGCTTTCCGGTTTGGCGCCGATGGCGGGATATTGGCGATAGATTTCAAGAACCGCCTTGCTCCAGACGAGGTTATTTATGGCTTTGGAGAGAGGTACAACCGCTTCAATCAAAACGGCAACGTGCTGACGCTCTGGGGGATCGGATGACTGGATCGGGAACGGTGTGGGTTTAGCGAATACGTCGTACAAATCCCTGCCCATCTTTCACAGTTCAAAGTCCTACATGGTCTTCGACAATTCGTCCTATCGCGTGCGTGCGGATATCGGGAAAGCGGATCCAAACCAATATCGAATTACACAACAGGGTCCGATATTCGACTTTTACTTCTGGACTGGCGCTCCCGAGAGGATATTGCACTCCTATACAGCTCTGACGGGCAGGGTTCCGCTGCCGCCCAAATGGGTCTTCGAGCCGTGGATGGGCAGAGGCGGCGGGGCTTGGGCAGAAGGCAACTGGGAGAACGTCGAGTTCGCGGTGTCGGAGGAAGAAAGAGTCACCCTCCATTACGCGGAGCTGGACATCCCGCATTCGGCCATCTATGCCGAAGGTCCTTCCGCCCTTTCGCCGGAATTAAATCAATTCATGTCGGCGCGCGGCATCAGGGTTTTAGGCTATTTTTATCCCGTGATTCCGCTCCTTGAGCAGCAGCGGCTCATGCCTGAGCTGAAGCAGTCTGAACTGCCCTATTTGCGCTTCGCAAACGGGGACGTCGCCCCTGGGCCCGATGACACTTACGTGGATTTCACCAACCCGAATGCCTTGGAGCTCTGCCGGCGTGCGGTGAGAGAGGCCCTGGACCTTGGCCAGGCCGGAAGCATGGTGGACTTCGGCGATATGACGCCGGATGGCGCGGTCTTTTACGACGGCCAGCGCGGCGCCGAGATGCACAACTTCTTTTACTACGATTATCAACGGACGATCAGCGAAGTCTATCAAGAAAAACGTGGAAATGATTTCATCTTGTATGGCAGAGGAGCCGCGCCCGGCACGCAACACTGGGTCGGCCAATTTGCCGGAGATCACCCGGCCAATTTTAACGGGCTCAGGCACGTTTTGACCGGGGCGCTGAACTTATGTGCCTGCGGTTACTCCCTGTGGGGCAGCGACATCTGCGGATACTTCGGTCTTCCGCAGCCGTCGGTGTATATGCGCTGGTTCCAGTTCGGCTGTTTCAGTCCTTTGATGCGCCCTCATGGCACCGCCCCGCGCGATCCGTGGTATTTCGGCGATGCGGCCGTGACGAACTATAAGTTTCTTGCCTGGACCCGGGAAAATTTAGTGAACTACAACTATAATTCCGCGGCCATTGCGCATCATACGGGCCTTTCCATGATCCGTTCCATGCCGGTGGCTTTTCCCGATGAGCCGCAGATCGCTGCCGTGCAGGATCAATACCTGTTCGGGCCGGATCTGCTGGTTGCGCCGGTGGTCAACGAAGACACATTTCAGGACGATTTCGTTTCCCTCCGGCGTCTGGACGAGCTTATGGGACGGCAAAACGGTCACCGGGCCCGTAGAGCGAAAGGTTGATGCTCCTCTTGACACGATCCCGGTCTATTTGAAGCCTGGAGCGGTCGTGCCGGTCGAGCTCAAGTGAAGAGTTACGATTTGGCGCGAGCATGACAAAGGGCCGCGTCGATGCCCTGGTCGTAACTGCTCCCAGCGGAAGTGAGACCGTAACCTTGCTCAACTCACGGGGCGATGCTGCAAAAGTGACGGTGCAGCCCAAAGCCGGCGGCTATGTTTGGAAGCTCGAGAACCTTCCCGAAATGAATTATCTGCTGATATACGGAACCACGGCTGCGTCCTCGGTAACCGTAGATGGGAAGGCGTTGCCAACCGTGGCGGCAGCCGATCCAGGCACGACGCCGGCTGGCTGGATGATCGATCCGTCCGGCAACCGGATCGTGATTCCCCTGCCATCGCGCCAGATCGAACACAGTGGGCTGATAACAGAAATCGAGGTGGACCTCAACCCAAGCAAAAACGGGACAGCTTAGGAGAAGAGCAAGACTCAATCGCGCCATTCTCATGGAACTGCTGGTCGAGGTATTGTGCGTTCAAGGTAGATTGCGTTGAACCATCAGGAGGTTTTCGCCGCAAAGCAGAGGGCTCATGGGTTAGATTACTGAAGCGGATTGGACTTACGGGATGGCTTTAAAATACGACCCTTACCTGAGGAGCCAAATCCCGAACAAGTCAGAGCACATACATTGATCGGGGATCGCGGCATTTATGTCGGCGGCGTCTGGCTCCTCTCTTCCTCACTATTTTGAAATCGGTTTTGCCGTGCAGAGCGGGCTGCGCCCAACGGGAGCGGCTCCATGCCTTTTCCGGGCCCACGGTGGGCCGCTCAGGACATTGTTGTGCCTTGCCGTCCAAGTTCGGAATCAGGTATAAACTAGTGGAAAGCCCCGCAGAATTCCTGGTTTTTTCGACGCCGTCCGGTTCTACGATTCAGACCCGGGCCGAAAGTGAATTTGTATCATTTGCTGCACCGACTCTGCTGTCGTGAGAAGACCGCCTGAAGAAGAGGAAGAAGCATGAAGCAGGAAAAAGTGAGCATTGCTAAGCCGCTGACGACGAATAAGCACCTGATCCGCTGGGTGGAGAAGATGGCGGAACTGACCCAGCCGGCCACGATCCACTGGGTGGATGGCAGCAAGGAGGAGAACGACTGGCTGTGCGACGGGCTTGTGGCGTCGGGGACATTCATCCGGCTGAACGAGGAGCGGTGGCCGGGGTGTTTTTATGCGCGCTCGGATGCGCGCGATGTGGCGCGGGTTGAAGACCGCACATTTATCTGCTCGCTGTCGAAAGACAATGCAGGGCCGACCAATAACTGGATCGACCCATTCGAGATGCGGCGGAAGCTGAAGGATCTTTTTAACGGCTGCATGCGGGGGCGGACGATGTATGTGCTGGCCTTCAGCATGGGGCCGGTTGGCTCGCCGATGTCGCGGATCGGGGTGCAGTTGACGGACTCGCCTTACGTGGTCGTGAACATGCGCATCATGACGCGGATCGGGCTTCGGGTGCTGGCGGAGATCGACCGCGGCGAGGTGCGCGTAGTGCCTTGCATGCATTCTGTGGGCATGCCGCTCGAGCCGGGGCAGAAGGATGTGCCGTGGCCGTGCAACGACGAGAAGTACATCGTGCATTTCCCCGAGACGCGTGAGATTTGGAGTTACGGGTCCGGTTACGGCGGCAACGCTTTGCTTGGCAAAAAGTGTTTCGCGCTGCGTATTGCCTCGAACATCGCGCGCGACGAGGGCTGGATGGCCGAGCACATGCTGATCGTGGGCGTGGAGTCGCCGCAGGGCGAGAAAACGTATGTGGCTGCTGCGTTTCCCTCGGCGTGCGGCAAGACGAACCTGGCTATGATGGTGCCGCCAAAGGCGCTGGGCGACTGGAAAGTGACGACGGTTGGCGACGATATCGCGTGGATTAAGCCGGACGCGAACGGGCAACTGCGCGCCATCAATCCCGAGGCGGGGTTCTTCGGGGTGGCGCCTGGCACCAGCGAGAAGACCAATCCCAATGCCATGAAGACGTTGAGACGGAATACGATCTTCACCAACGTGGCGCTGACGCCGGACGGCGGCGTGTGGTGGGAGGGAATGACCGACGAGCCGCCGGCGGAATGCCTGGACTGGCGCGGCCAGCGCTGGACGCCGGAGATCGCCAGGCAGACGGGGGCGAAGGCGTCTCACCCGAATGGGCGCTTCACCGCGCCGGCAGCGCAGTGCCCATCGATCGATGCGGCGTGGGAAGATCCGGAAGGCGTGCCGATTGGCGCTTTTGTGTTTGGCGGGCGGCGATCGACGACGATGCCCCTCGTGTACCAGGCGTTCAATTGGAGCGCAGGCGTGTATGTAGGCGCGACCATGGGATCGGAGACGACGGCGGCGGCCAGCGGCGCGGTGGGACTGGTGCGGCGCGATCCGATGGCTATGCTGCCGTTCTGCGGATACCACATGGGCGACTATTTCCGGCATTGGCTCAAGATGCAGCGCGTGCTGAGCAATACGCCGCGGATCTTCCACGTGAACTGGTTCCGCAAGGGCGAAGACGGGAAGTTTCTGTGGCCTGGATTCAGTGAAAACATGCGCGTGCTGAAGTGGATTGTGGACCGGGTACGCGGGCGCGCGCAGGGCAAAGAAACGCCGATCGGCTGGACGCCTTACTACGAGGACATGGAATGGGCCGGGCTGGATTTCTCGCGGGAGGAGTTTGAGCAAATGCAGGAGGTTAGCCGCGCGTCGTGGCGCAAAGAGCTGATCGGCCATGAGGAGCTCTTTATCGACGTGCACGACCATCTTCCGCCGGAGATGATCTATCAACGCGAGCTGCTGATCTGCAGGCTGTAAGCGCGAGGGCAATGCCCGGGGGTGGTTCTTAGGAGGGGCTGCGCTCGACTACCGGGCGAAAGCCGAGTCGACTCCAGAAATTCGAGGTTAAAGCCACAGTTTCATCGCTGGTGAAGTGCGCGGCGCGAAGCAGAAGATTGGACCCCGCGGCGGTCGCCAGAGCCTGCGGCGATGCGGCGATGGCGATGCATTTCTCCTTGCGGTTGGTGCAACTGGCGAGGTCGGCGATAGTGAGATTTGTCGTCGGGGTGGCGATGACCGAGCGTGGCGGCGCCATGCGGTCGACCAGCCAGAGGATCTCAAGCTTGGATTCGAGCTCGTCGGGCACGCAATCGATGACCAAATCGGCTTCGCGGACGGCGTCTTCGATTGAAGAGACGAAGGCGACGGAGGGCAGTGCCTGCGGGCTGAGCTCCTGGCGGATGGACTCACGGGCATGGTGAAGATTGGCAGGCATCACGTCCTCCAGCAGGACGCGAAAGCCAGCGCGGGCCGCGCCCAACGCGAGCCGGCGGCCAAGCGGGCCGGCTCCGATAATCGCGACAGTGGTCACGGCTTTGAGCGGAGGCCTACTTGACGGCGAGGGCGGCAGCCACGTCCTCGGCGCTGGGGCGTGCCTGGAGCAGATGCTCGGCGACCTTGGCGCGCTCGTCGGCGGGGAGCGTGGGGACCAGCGCCAGCACACGGCGGAGGGTGACGGCTACGTCGTCAATGTAGTTCATCAGGCGGATGGCTTCTCCGGAAAGCGGCATGTTTTTCCTCGATAGGTGAGTTCCGTTCTTCTTATTGTAGGGCGCGGTGCCGGGAAAGCTGGGAATAAGGGAACGAGAAAGTGCGGATCGAGGGGAAAAGGGCACGGAACGGGTGACCTGGCGCCATCGGGGAGATTGCGCGGGATGGGGCTGCGGAACCGGCGGGGCACGGTTCCAATGAGCGCGCGATCGCCTATGCTGAAAGCGTGGCCCTCGACTGGAAATCCGGATCGCTTGCGGAGGGTCTTCGCTGCTACCGGAATTCAGAATTCTTCCTCGCTCACGAGCATTGGGAGAGCGCTTGGCTGCGCCTGGAGGAACCGGAGAAAAGCTTTCTGCAGGCATTGATTCAAATTACAGCGGCATTCCACCACCTTGAAGCCGGAAACCGCACGGGTGCAGCCTCATTGCTGCGGAGAGCGCTGCGGCGAATCGAACTGTGTCCCGCGTGGTTTGGGGGCATCTCCGTGGAGCCGCTGCGCAAAGGGGTTGGCGAGTGGCTGCGGGCCATCGAGAACAGAGCACAATCCTTTCCCGGAGAACATCCGCAGATTTGGCCCAAAGAAGAGAGTCAGGGGGGAAGGTAGGAAGGACTGGTGCGAACCATTGGTTGTCTTCTTCCGCCCTGGCATGGCGAAATGCGGCCGCTCGGAATGGCTGAGTGAGCAGTGGGGTTGTGATTTCCCGGGTCTCGAAGGCGAGGCCTGGAGCGCCCGGGTCTGTGCGCTGACATGAAACGGGAGGATGCAAGATACTGAAAGCACAGGCGAGGAGGGAAGGCATCTGACACCGGGTGACGATCGACGTTCGCAGAGAGAGCTGGCCAAGGCGTTCACCACGCATCGGGCGGAGCTGGCCGAGGCGCTTTACGAGGCCCTGAAGGACGCGGATGGCTCGGCGGAATCACTGCCGGCGCGATTTGCTGAGGTTCACGAGTGGTGGCAGGCAGTTCTGGGGACGGCGATCGACCTGGCAAGTGAGTGGCTCCGAGCTCCGGATATGTTTCAGGGAGGATTTGTTTTCGGGCTGGATTTCGCGGCTGAATCATCCGTCGATCCGGCCCGGAGTGGCCAAAGAGTTCTCGGCGGGCAGGATTCTGGAACATGCGAGACCGCGGTGGCAGAAGGTGCTGGAAGGACGGGTCTCGGTGCAGGCGGCGCAGAGGCTTGACAAGGAAATGGCGCGGCTGATTGAGCCGCTATTGCGGCCCATGCGCAACAGGCTGCGGGCGCTCGTCATCGGCGACTGCCTGATGACCGAGATTATGGCAAGCGTGGCTGGCCCGTGCTTGCAGGCGCAAATTGCTCTCGACCCGGTGTACCGGTACAGCGGCATGCACTCGGTGCTGCGCAATGAGATTCGCGAGCTGGCGCAGAGCGGCGTGGACCTGGTGTTCTTCAGCCCGTTTTCGTATACGTTTGTGCCGGAGTATGACCAGGTGCTCAGGTGGAACTCGGGATGGTGGCCCCGGACGAAGTTTTTTGGCGTGCTGGATGGCATGCTGGAGGAAGTTGCGGCGACAGTGCGCCTGCTGGCGGGGCAGTTTGCGTGCCCCATTTATGTGCACAACGCGGCGGGCGTGGTGCAGACGTTCGGCTGGTGGAGCGGGGTGGCGAAAAATCTGATGTCGATGAGGAATCGCGTGCAGGCGCGCAAGTTCATTGGGCAGCGGATGGAGCGCATGGCGGCCGATGCAGCGTTTGAGGGGCGCGTGCGGATAATAGACGAGGAGGCGCTGCGGCGGCGCGCGAGCGATTTTGCGCTGGGGCGGGTGCTGTTCCGGGGCGACGTGTATCACCCGACGTCGCTGAGCATGGAGCTGGCGCATGGCTCGTATATGGAGGCAATTGCGCAGGCGGCCCTGCTCGAAAAGAAGAAGGTGGTGGTTTGCGATCTGGATAACACGTTGTGGGAGGGAGTGATCGGCGAGGGGCCGGTGAAGCATTTGGCTGCTCGGCAGAAGATTCTGAGGGGACTTCGGAATAAGGGCGTGCTGCTGGCGATTAACTCGAAGAACGATGCGGCGAATGTGGATTTTTCCGGGGGCGTGCTCGGGATGGATGATTTTGCGGCGGCGCGGATTAACTGGGAACCAAAGGCGCCGAACATGGCGAGCATTGTGGAGGAGCTGAACCTGAAGGAAAAGGATTTCGTGTTTATCGACGACCGGCTGGATGAGCTGGAGCGGGTGCGGAATGCGTTTCCGGCGATGACGACGCTGAATGCGGGCGAAGAAGCCACTTGGCGGTGGCTGGCGCACTGGGAGAAGCACCTGCAGGCGAATGAGTTGGAGGACCGGACGAAGTTGTATCACGAGCGGGCCGCGCGCGAGCAGTTTTTATCGCGGAGCAGCGAGAAGCGTGCTGGCCTGGAGGACGAGGCTGCGGCGCTACGCAGCCTGCAGCTCGCGCTGAAAATCGGGCAGGCGACAAGGACGGGAGAGCTGAAGCGCGTGGTGGAACTGGTGAATCGCACCAACCAGTTCAACCTGTGCGGAAGCCGCGTGACCATGGCCGAGGTGGAACGGGGGCTGGGCGCGGAACAGTGGGTGATGACGGTGGAGGCGAAGGACAAATTCGGGAGCATGGGCGTGGTGGGCGCGATGATCGTGGGGCGAACGGCGGAGGGGCTGGAGATTCCCGTGTTTGTGTTGAGCTGCAGAGTGTTTGGATTTGGGATCGAATACGCGCTGTTGAATGCGGTTGGGGAATTGGCGGGGCGGGACTGCCGGCTGGTGGCGCGGTATAAGGAGACGCCGCACAACGGGCCGTGCCGCGAGTTTTATGAGAAGGCAGGCTTGCGGCGGGATGAAGGAGGATGGGTGGGAACGATTGGCGATTTGAAGGCGACGCCGGCATGGCTGACGATTGAAGGATTGGCGAAAGACCGGGACTAGGGACCAGGAGCGTACGGACCAGGGTTAGAGGGCCCTTTGACTTCGCTCAGGACAGGTTCCGGGACCAGAAAGGCCATGTTCTACAGGGCCGTAGAGGGGACCTTCCAGCTCAGTCAAGCAGCGTTGGCGGTTGGACGGAGACGCATGCGGGAGCTTCGTTAGAAGTCGTGGCGATGATCGATGAACGGGGAAATGGGAGGGAATACGTCATCGGGCTGCGGCGGTTGATTGGGATCGGATGTGCCGGCCGCCTCGGTTTGCGCGCGAAGGCGGGCCACGGTCAGCCAATTGTCTTTGTGCGGCTGGTCGGAAAGCCACGGAGGCAACGGTAGGAAGAGATGGCGGCTGAGGGCCTCGGCATGCCCCTCGTAGAGGGCGCGCATCTGGCGGAGGCGCTCGTAGGAGAGATCGTCGCGGCAGACGCTGACGCCGCTCTGGCAGAGCATTTCATAGAGCTTCTGATAGCGTTCTGGGGGCAGGCGGTCCGGCGCGGTGTTGATGGGGCGCAGCGAGAAAATCTGCGACAGATCGACTATGGCGTGACGAGCCATGGCAAAGGTTAACTGCGCCTGACGGGCTTCGTGTCCGCGGACGCCGGAGATTAAAAGGGCTGAAGCATCGAGGATGGCGGTGAGGGCGCTCAACCAGCTTTGCTTGTCGTGCTGGGAGCGGAAATAACAGAGCAGGGGATAGGAAATGTGGCTTTCCAGCAGTTCGGCCGACCAACGCTCCCACTCGACGAGCAGCAGCGAGAGAGCCTGCTCGGCGCCCTGATGAGAATGGCGGCGCATCAGCTCCGCGGCTGTGGGCGGAGAGCCGGCGCGCGCGTCGAGCAGCGAAATGCTGACCTCGCGGCGGGAAAACGCGCTGTAGAGAACCGGGAAGTAGCCCATGACAACAGCCAGGAAACCAAGGCCTGTGCCGGACTCAAAGATGATCAGCGCGCGGGCCCACGCGTCGCGCGGCGTCACGTCGCCAAGGCCGAGGGTGAAAATAGTGGTGCCGCTGACGTAGAGGTCTGAGGAGAAACCGGCCCGCTGCGCGCCGTCGTTGAAAGGACTGCCGGCCGCGTAGAAGAGGAGACTGAAACCCACCACCATGGCGGCCGCCCAGACCACGAGGAGAAGAATCAACGACAGAGGACCGTAGTAACTGAGAAATGTCTCGCGCTTGCGGGAGGCGCGAAGACGGCGGGCAAGAAAGCGCCACGGCACCCACGTTGCGATATAGAAGATGCGGGTGAGGCGAAAGCGGCCCGAGGCGCGGCGAGGCAGGATGATGGTCTGGAAGGCGTCAAACAGCACGATCAGCAGGCAGAGAACGCCGGCAATGAGCGCAAGAACGTGCAAAAGACCTCCTTCCTTGGGGGAGCAGGGCCGTTCCTTGCATTGTATTAAGGAACAGGGACCAGGGAACAGTTAAGCTCAGCACGAAACATCGACAAGCGATCGCCGGTGGCGGATGTTACGGATGTTGCTCGATGGCGATAGGGACAGTCGAGGTCGAGCCCGAGGCAGCCAGACCGAGAAGGTTGGTGGCGACGCCGGGTAGCGAGACAGGCATAAAGGTGACGGAACCGTCGACGCGCGGAGGTGCCGGTGGCGGCTTGCGTGGCGAGAAGGGCGCCCTGAGTGCAGACGGTGTGCGGGTTGCAGGGCGGCGACCAGGCGTAGAGAGCCTGGTAGAGCGCGACCGTGCCGCCGGCCATGGGATTACCGTCCATGTCGAGGAGGCGTAGAGCGATCTGGCTGGGGGTCGCGGAGGCGGCGAGGGATTGGCTCGTGCCGGTGATGGGCTGAAGCTGGGCATACTCGGGACGCGCGCCGTAGGCGGTGAATGCGACACATTGGCCGGCGCCGTTCAGGCAGGCGCTGATGCTGACGGTTTGGCCCTCGGCGAGCGGGCCGACCGTGAGCGTGCTGGTGGCGATGCCGGCCGAATTGGTGAATGCGACGGCCGGCACCTGCGTGGCGATGCCGCCACTGGAGGGGATTTGCCAGGCAACGGACTGGCCGGCGAGAGGAATGCCGTTCGACAGCACCAGCGCCTGAACGGTCCATGCGAATGTGGCGCCGGCAGCGAGCGAAAGCTGCGGCGTGAGGGAAGCGAGGACCGGCGGAGTTCCGCCGGAGAACTGCGCCTGGAGGCTGGAGCCGTTGGTGAGCGAGGCGGTGACGATGGACCACGTGCCGTCAACCGCGGTGACGTTCATGGTGGCGCGGCCATCCCCTGTTGCCACGACCGAGCAGACGGGCAGGCCGCAGCCGAGCGTGGCCTTGCCGCCCGTGACGGTGAAAATGACAGTGACGCCGCCGGCAGGGGTGAGAGTGGGGCCAAGCGCGGTGACGGTGAAGGGAATTGGCACGCCAATCGGCACCGTGCCGGAGGGTGCATTGTCGAGGGTGAGCGCGTCGCCCGAGCCGGAGTCGTAACTGACGCCGCCGGGGATGATGGCGGCCGCGTAAAGGGTGGGTTCGTCGTCGACTTCGACATCCACTGAGCCGGTGACTCCGGAGGCCGCGGGCGGAGCCATGGCGGTGATTTGAGTGGGCGAGATGCTGGTGACGAGCGCGGGCTGACCGCCGACGAGGACCGTGTCGGCGAGGCGGAAACCCATGCCTTGAATGACGATGGGGCCTCCTGAAGTGGGAAGGCGTGGAGGTGAGACGGTATCGGCGTAGAGGAGCCAGCCATTGTAGGCATAGTCGGGACGGCCATCGCCCCGCAGGTCGGCAATGCCGATGCGGACGATGTCGTCGGCATTGGTGGCGACCCGCAGCCAGGTTTCGCCATGGGGCCAGGCCGTTGAGGCCCGGTGCGGCGCCGACGGGTGTCGCTCCAACGGGATCGAAGGCGTCCCAGACGCCGATCGATGGCATGGCCTTGGAGTTGGAAGGAGCGCCGGTTTCGTCGATGGCCTGAGTGATGACGGTAAAGATGCGATTGCCGCGGACGGGGAAGGTGAACCAATCGGTTTGGCCTACCTGGCTCAGCCGGCCGCACCACAGGCCGCTGGCGGGCATCGGTCGCGGTTGAGATTCGGCGCCGATAGCATCGTTGAAGCCGGCGACGGGCGAGTCGGCGGCAGTGATGGCGAGGGCCTGCGAGCTGCCCGCCGAAAGGTTGGGGAGGGTGACGGTGTTGAGCGTGCCGGAGGGAGCAACCTGGCCCTGCGTGTAGGGGCCAACGGAGTCTTCGAGAATGTAGAGCGGGTCGATGGACTCGAAAGTGATTTGATAAGTCGCTGAAGTGACGCCGGGCGGGAGCGGGATGCCGCTGAGGTCGAAAAAGCCTTGCAGCGTGGGGTCGTTCGATCCCCACTGGGTGAGCGGGTTGCCGGACGAGTCGGTGAATCCGGTAACCGGATTGCCGTGGTTGCCGCTGAAAGTAGCGCCGGTGACGGCAGTGACGGTGTACGGGTAGAGCGGATTGCCGTTCGAGTCAAGTGGGCGGGCGACAACGTTGACGCCCTGCATGCCGTAGCCGGTGCGAAAGCTGACCGTGCCCTGGATGGAAATGGTGTTCGGCGCGGTGAGCTGCTTGCCCTGGAAGTTGGCAAGGTTGGCGGCGGTGATGGGGTAGATGCGATTGAGCGCGGCGATGTCGTCGTAGTGCAGGACCGAGGGTGCGGGAATGCATTGGCCGCCGCTTGCGCCGCAGACGCCGCTGAGGGGCTGCATGATGGGCCAGCCCTCGGTGCCTCCGGGCTCGCCGTTCGTGAGAGCGCCGGGGTTGACCTGCGAGTAGTCGAGGCCGAGGATACGGCCGAAGGCGCGCTCGAGCTCAAAGCTCATCATCTCGACAAGATTGGAATTGGTGGCGCAGAGACCGTTGAGCAGGATGATGCCGTGGGCGATTGTGGCGTCGGGGTTGAGGTTGTCTGTCCAGACGTAGACGCCGTTGTTCTGGCAGGCATCCGGCTCGCTGGTGGTGGCGCCGAAGATGGCGTTGATCACCGAGCCGTCGGCGTCATAAATGACGGCAAGAGGGTAGTTGGTGGCTGAGGGCGTCACGTCGGCGGGCGCCGTGATCTGGCCGGAGGAGTTGACCTGGATATTGGAGCCGTTGACATCTTCGTTCAGCGGACCCATGTCGGTGAGCGTAACGCCGGCGGTGGAAACCCCGCTCCAGAGAGCCGCCGCGGCGTCAACCATGGCCGTGGCCTGCTGATTGGTGACGAAGCTTGAGAGCGGGCCTTGATCGACGGAGTAGTTCACCTGCCCGCCGGCCCAGTGAATGGGCTACTCCGAGAACGGCGGGATTGAAAAAGCTGGTTCCGGCGATGTATTTGGGGCCCCCGGCAAAAGCGCACGCGGGAGCAAGGAGCATCAGAGATCGGGACAAAGAAGTGGGCCGAGAAGCAGGGAAGCGAGCGGCGGCCAGGCGAGACGGCACGAGGGGATATGGAGCGCGTAAGCGCGGGAACAATGATGGTCACGAGGCCCCCCGCGAGTGGTTCGTGGCAGGCACGAGTCCAGTGGGAGCTGGAGAGATTTAGAGGCTTCTCATGAAGGGCGCCGCGAAGGTTAAGAATTTCTAATTAGAGAAGACCTGCTGTCGCCCAGCCCAAGCCAGAAGGAAACCATCCGCCGGAGTCGAATTCGACAGCCTGTCATCATAATATGTACTGCGGTGACGGGCTCTGACGGCGCGGTGGCCAGGGAGAACCGTGCAGGGAAGGAAGGGGCCAACCGTCTACAATCGACACGGGACAAACTATGGCAGAGATACGGGATACTGTGATTCTTGGCTCCGGCTGCGCCGGATTGACGGCGGCGCTTTACACGGCGCGGGCCGGACTGAAGCCGCTGGTGCTGGAGGGCCACGAGCCCGGCGGCCAGCTCTCGATTACCACGCTGGTTGAGAACTTTCCCGGCTGGCCGGAGGGCATTCAGGGGCCGGATCTGATCGACAACATGAAGAAGCAGGCAGCGCGGTTTGGCGCGGAGTACCAGCTTGCGCATCTGTTGTCGGTGGAGGTGGGTACGCATCCCATCAAGCTGCGCACCGCGGCGGGCGAGATTGAGTGCGCGAACGCTGATTGTGGCCTCGGGCGCGAGCGCACGCTGGCTGGGATTGCCCAGCGAGCAGGCGCTGATCGGGCATGGTGTATCGAGCTGCGCGACGTGCGACGGATTCTTCTTCCGCGACAAGGAGATTGCGGTGGTGGGCGGGGGCGACTCGGCGATGGAAGAGGCGATCTTCCTCACGCGCTTTGCTTCGAAAGTGACGGTGCTGCACCGGCGCGACGCTTTCCGCGCCTCGAAGATCATGCTGGAGCGCGCGATCGCTCATCCCAAGATCGAGCTGCGGACGAACACAGTAGTGGAGGAAGTGCTCGGCGTGGATGAGGGAGAAGTGAAGGGGCTGCGCCTGCGCACCAACGGCGACCAATCCGAGCTGGCCGTGAAAGGGCTGTTTCTGGGCATCGGGCACGAGCCGAACACGAAGATGTTTGCCGGGCAGATCGATCTCGACGAAGAGGGCTACATCAAGACGACGAACAACGTGTTCACGACGCGGAACGGCGCGATTGTGGCGGGCGTTTTTGCCTGCGGCGACGTGCAGGACCGGCGGTACCGGCAGGCAATTACGGCAGCGGGGTCGGGGTGCATGGCCGCGCTGGAGGCGGAGAAGTATCTGGAAGAACACGGGCGCTGAGGCGGCCACCCGGCCGGCCGGAGCAGGCGCGGTCGCGCATCCAGCAGGGAAAGAATGACGGCGCTTAGCGACAATCTGGAGCGGCTTGAAGACGCAATCGGTGCGGCGTGCCGGAGTGCGGGCCGCGCGCGCGGCGAAGTCGAGCTAATGGCGGTATCGAAAATGTTTCCTGCGGAGGCGATTGCCGAGGCCGCGGCGCTGGGACTGACGCTGTTTGGCGAGAACCGCGTGCAGGAGTTTGCGGCTAAACTTCCCGCACTCGGTCCAAAACGCAAGAGCATGGAATGCCATTTGATCGGGCATTTGCAGTCGAATAAAGCGGCGCGCGCGGCGGAGATTTTTGATGGCGTAGATTCGCTGGATTCGGTGCGGCTGGCCGAGCGGTTAAATGAGGCGGCGGGAAGGTATGCGAAACGGCTGCCGGTGCTGATCGAGGTGAAATTGAGCCCCGAGGAGGCGAAGACGGGAGTGGAGCCGGAGTCAGACGAGGCATCGCGGCTGCTGGAGGCCCTGCCGGGCTTTTCCCATCTGGAGGTTCGTGGCTTAATGACCATTGCGCCGTGGGGCGCGGCAGAAGATGTGACGCGGGCGTGCTTCCGCAGGTTGCGTACTCAGCGGGAGCGATGGTCGGCGGCGCATCCGGGATTGAATCTGGATGTGCTGTCGATGGGGATGAGCGGAGACTTTGCGCTGGCGATTCAAGAGGGCGCGACACGGATCCGCATTGGGACAGCCCTGTTCGGCGCGCGCAAGCCAAAGATGGAGAGCGCCTGATGCTGCGCGCCGCGGCAGATGGCGTGACGCTTGCCGTGCGCGCACAGCCGGGCGCGAAGAAGACGGCCATCGCGGGTATCTACGGCGAAGGCGCGATGGCGCAGCTCAAGGTTGCCGTGCAGACGCCGCCGTTGGAGGGCCGCGCGAATCAAGCTCTGATTGCATTTCTCGCGGAGGCGTTTGGTTTGCCAAAGAGCGCGGTCGAGTTGACTGCCGGCGAGTTATCGCGCAGCAAGGTGTTCCTTTTGCGGGGAGTGACAATGGCGCGGGCTACTGCGGTGCTGGCAAAGAGGATCGGCCTCCAGCTCTGATTCCGCTGGGCCGCGGCAAGGAAGCCCGTCATGCCGCTGCGAAATGATTCCGGGCAACTTCAATGGCGCGTTCGAGGTGAACGCCGCGCGAGCCTTTGACGAGAGCGACGTCACCGGGACGGAGATTCTGCACCAGCCACTGGCCGGCAGTTTCCGCATCACTCAAATAGATCGACGCGACTCCGCCCGCGCAAGCGGCTGTGGCCAGGTGTTCCGCGTTGCCTTGCACGGCGACGACGAGATCGAGACCAGCCTCGGCAGCAGCGCGTCCGCAGGCGATATGAAGCGCCGGACCCTGCTCGCCCAATTCGAGCATCTCGCCGGCAACCAGGATGCGCCTGCCCTTGGCGGGACGGGCAGCGAGGGTCTGGATCATAGATCGCAGCGCCTCGGGGTTGGAATTGTAACTGTCGTTGAGGATGGTGGCGCCGGCAATTTCGATGACCTGGCCGCGCTTGTCGCCGGCGGTGAGCGAGGCAATAGCAGCGATGGCGGCATCCAGATCGACTCCGGCCTCGAGCGCGACGGCAAGGCCGGCGATGGCGTTCGAGGCGTTGTGCGCGCCGAGCAAATGTAGCGGGAATGTTCCCTCGCGTTCGCCGGCGCGGTAGCGGATGTGCAGGCCTTCGAGATCCTCGGTGACGGAGAGGATTTGCGGGTCGGCGCAGGGGCCGCCGCCGAAGTAGACGACGCGGCCGGGAAAATCGCGGCCAAACTGCGCGGCGTAAGCGTCGTCGCAGTTGAGGAAGGAGACGCCGTTCGAGGGAAGCGCGGCAACGAGCTCAAACTTGGCGCGAGCGATGCCCGCCTGGCCCTCGGGAAAGTTCTCAATGTGCGCGGTGCCGATGTTGGTGATGACGCCCCAGTCGGGCGCGGCGATGCGGGCGAGAGCGGCGATTTCGCCCGCGTGGTTCATGCCCATTTCCACTACGGCGGCCTCATGGTCCGGCATCAGGCGCAACAGTTGCAGTGGCAGGCCAAAGTTGTTGTTCAGGTTTCCCTGCGACTTGAGAACGCGGAATTTCGCGGCGAGGGCTGCTGCCACGGCCTCCTTGGTCGTGGTTTTTCCCGCCGAGCCGGTGATGGCGACGACGCGGCCGCCCCATTGGCGTCGCACGTGCATGGCCAGCGACTGCATGGCGAGGAGGGGATCTTCTGCGATGAGCAGCGGAAGGGCAAGAGCGGCATCGGGCAGGGAAGCAGCGCGCGCGCGGGAGACGACTGCGGCGCTGGCTCCGCGCTCGAATGCGGCTGCGACAAAGTCATGGCCGTCATGGCGTTCTCCGCGGACAGCAAAGAAAAGCTCGCCGGGCGCGATGGTGCGCGAGTCGATGGAATAACCGGTGGCCACGATCGAGCCTGCATTGGGCACGCTGGCCGGCGCCTCAAGCACTGCTCCGGCGGCCATCGCCGCTTCTGCGAGCGAAAGATTCATTGCTCCTCACGAGTACGGTGAACGGTGGCAGGTGAAGAATGAAAAAGTGAACAAGTGAAAAAGTAAGCTCTCAGATTCGTTGCCATCCACGATACGGCGAATTTGGATTTCGTGCAACGACGATCATGACCGGCGAGATCACATTCGTAACCGGCATTGCATTCGCAGGCAGAGGAGCCGATGAGGCCTATTCCATTCGATGCACCTTGCGGACGGGGTTGCGATATCCCAATTCTGTCAGGATGGAGAGCGCAACTTCGGCGTCGTCAAAGGGATAGCGCCGATCGGAGAGAATTTGCTCTTTCTCGTGGCCCTTGCCGGCGAGCAGAACCACGTCGCCGGGCTTGGCGGACTGGAGCGCAAGGCGAATGGCCGCGGCGCGATCGGCTTCGATGGTGTAGGCGATGCCGGTTGACTTCAGGCCGGGCTCGATTTCGGCCAGGATGGCGGCGGGATCTTCCGAGCGCGGATTGTCGCTGGTGGCCACGACAAAGTCGCTGCCTTCGCCCGCGGCCTGCCCCATCTTAGGCCGCTTGGTGCGGTCGCGGTCGCCGCCGCAACCGAAGAGGGTGATGACACGAGCGCCGGACCCGGCGGTCATCTGGCGGGCGAGCGCGGTGAGGTTGCGGAGCGCATCGTCGGTGTGGGCATAGTCGACGATCACGGTGAATGGTTGGCCCGCATCGACAGGCTGAAAGCGGCCGGGAACCGGCTTAAGCGTGGGGACGGCCGCGGCGAGATGGGAAAACGAGACGCCGCGCGCGTGGGCTGCGGTGAAGGCCGCGAGCAGGTTGAGAATGTTGACTTCGCCGGCGAGGCGCGAGGTAAGGCATGCAGAACCGGCCGGGGTTTGGATCTCGATGGTAGCGCCAGAGGGCGTGAGCGTGTGGCTGGCGGCGCGCCAGTCGCCTTTGCCGATGCCGCCAATCCCATACGTCCGGATTTCGGCGCCGGCTGAGCGGGCCGCGGCGGCCAACTCTTCGCCGCGCGGGTCGTGAGCGTTGATGACGGCGACGCGCGGAGGCGGATAGACCGCGCCGTCGAAGAGCAGACGCTTGGCGGCGAAGTAATTCTCCATGGTTTGGTGGTAGTCGAGATGATCGCGCGTAAGGTTGGTGAAGACGGCGACATCGAAGGGAATTCCGATCATGCGGCCCTGGTCGAGCGCGTGGCTTGAGACCTCGGTGACCAGCTCGTCCGCGCCGCGCGCCACGCCTTCGGCCATCAGCTCGAAAAGATCGCGCGACTCGGGCGTGGTGTGAATCGAGGGCTGCGCCTCGCCGGCGACGTGATACTCGATGGTGCCGATGAGGACGGTCGAGCGGGCGGCGGCGTTGAGCAGGGATTCAGTCAAATACGCCGTGGTGGTTTTGCCGTTGGTGCCGGTGATGCCGGTAGCGACGAGCCTGCGCTCGGGATGGCCAAAGAAAGCCGCCGCAGCCTGGGCCAGCGCGCGGCGGCCGTGTTCGACGTGGAGTACGGGCAGACCGGGCTGGTAGACGGTCAGGTGGTCGAAGGTTTGTGCGGAGTCAGTGATGATGCCGGCGGCGCCGGCCGCGATGGCCTTTTCGACGTAGCGATTGCCGTCGGTCGAGCCGCCCTTCATGGCGACGAAGATGGAGCCGGGGCGCACGCGTCGCGAGTCGTACTCAATGCCGGCGATGGGCGCGCCGGAACTCCCCGCGGAGCCGATGGATGCGACTTCGGCGATGAGATCGGGCCAGGTCATCCCGAGTTCGATTGTAGATTGCCGAGACGCGCTGCTGCGGCGATGATGTACCGCCTATCGCGCGCACCGGACAACGATTTTGGTTCCGGGAGCGACCATGGAGCCTGGGGCGGGAGCTTGTTCGCGCGCAATGCCGTCGCCGGTGATTTCGACTTCAAGGCCGGCGCTGCCCGCTTGTTCAATGACCTCGCGAACGGAAAGGCCGATAAGGGAGGGCACGCGCAATTTTCCGGCGTCGTTGATGACGACTGTAGCCGAGGGCGGCGAGAAAGCCGGCGTGGATTGCTTGAGAGAAGATTGCTCGGGCCTGGCGCCGGATTTGGCGGGTGAAGCGCCACTGTCTGGGCTCGCAATGGAGTTGGCTTCGCGGCGGGACGGCGGCGCGGAAGATGCAGTGGATTTAGCAGGCGAAGCGCGGAGTGGATCGTCACTGGGCAGGTCATTCACGGCCTCGTAGAGAGACTGAACGTCTTCGCCTTGCGAAGAGTCATCGTCTTCGGTGATTGGCGCGGCGTTTTTTGAGGCGAGGTCGGCTGGGCGCACATCGATGTCGTGGGGCACGCCGAGGTATTCGAGGACTTGCTGGGCAACTTCGGCAAAGACCGGCGCGGAAACTTCGGCGCCGTAGTACTGGCCCTTTGGGCGAATCGATGACAACGGCCACGGCAATGACGGGGCAGTTGACTGGAGCGAAGCCCGCGAATGAGGCGATGTGCATGGTTTTGGAGTAGGTGTGCGTAACGGGATCGATCTTTTGCGCGGTGCCGGTTTTGCCGGCGGAGGAGTACCCGTCGAGCTGCGCCTCCTTTCCGGTGCCGAAGAGGACGACGCCTTCCATCATTTTCTGCATCTCGGCAGCGGCGAGGGTACTGATGACGCGATGCGCGCCAGGCGGCAGCGGGTCAGGCAGATCCTCGCTTGCGCGAATCGGAGACGCCTGAAGCGATACCTGCGTTGGGGTCAATTGAGCTGCCCCTGCCGGCGCCTGCGGTGTGGAGGGCGTCTGAGCGGGTGTTGTTGCAGGAGCGGATTGGCCGGGCATGAGGATGTGCGGAGGCAGATAGACGCCGCCGTCGGCGATGGTGGAGACCATGGAGACGAGTTGCAGCGGTGTGACGGCGACTTCCTGGCCAATGGCGACGTAGCCGATCGAGGACGGGCGCCAATCCTTGAGCGGGCGAAGAAGGCCGCGCGTTTCGCCGGGAAGCTCGACACTCGAGCGCGATCCGAATCCGAAGCTGCGGATGTACTGGTACAGCTTGTCGGGGCCAAGCCTGAGTGCAAGCTTGATGGCGCAGACATCGCTCGATCGGGCGAGTGCAGTCGCAACGTTCACCGTGCCGAGGCCACGGTCGCTCTTGTCGTCGTGGATCACCTGCCCGGCAACAGTAATCTCTCCTCCCGAACAATCGATCATATCGTCGGGCGTGGCTACCTTAGCGTCCATGGCGGCAGAGTAGGTGACGAGTTTGAAGGTCGAGCCCGGCTCATAGACATCGCTTACTGCATGGTCGCGCAGCAGATCGGGCGTGGTGTGGCGGGAGTCGTTGGGATTGAAGGTGGGCCGGATGGCGAGCGCGAGAATCTGGCCGGTGTGCACGTCTTGCACGACCACGGTGCCGTTGAGCGCCTGCGTCTTTTGCATTGCGTGGTCGAGCGCCTGCTCGGCCATGAACTGAATATTCTCGTCGATGGTGAGCTCGAGATTGCGTCCGGGTTCGGGATCCCGTTCGGTTGAGCCCAGGACCTGACGGCGTGCGTCAATGGCCGTGTACATCAGCCCCGGGAGACCGTGCAGCTCACTGTCGAACTTCTCTTCCAACCCGCCGAGTCCATTGTCGTCCGCTCCGACGTAGCCCAGCACCTGAGCGGCGAGCTGATTGTCGGGGTAGAAGCGCTCAAACTCCTTCTGAAAGTAGATGCCTTTCATATTTTGAGCTTTGACAGCGGTCGCGACCTTTGCCGCAACCTGGGGCGTGACGCGGCGGGCAATCCAGGCAAAGTAGCGGCCTTCATTCAAACGCGCCAGGATCTGTGCTTCGGTGGTGAACGTGTCTTCGGGGTCGGTATGGACAAGAGCGGCCAGTGCGCTCGCGGCGGCCTGTTTATCGGCGATCTGCGAGGGATCGGCATAAATGGAAGGGACGAGGATGGTCATGGCCATCTCGCGCAGATTACGGTCATAGAGGATGCCGCGGCGCGGAGCCACTTCGAAGGTGCGCTGCTGCTGCCGTGCGGCCCGCTCGACAAAATCCTGGTGACGCACTATCTGCAGCCAGAACAAACGGCCGGAGATGACGCAGGCCCAAAGCAAAAAGAAGAGACAGATGAAGAAGAAGCGTGAGCGCTTGAGGGGTACGCTTTTGGGTGTTTGGGAACGGCTGCGAATGGCTTGGACGGTTGCCGGCATCCTGGCGATTAGCTCCTAGCTTTTAACTTCCAACTCCATTCGTCAGGCGCGCACCTCATCGTGTTTGATCAAGGCAATTTGTTTTATCTTGCAGATCATCCGTTGTTCAGGTTCCGAAGCTGGAAGCGAGTGGCTAACAGCTAGGAGCTGCCTCCTCTTTACTGCCCGGCAGGCGCTGGAGGTGCGATTTGGGCGAGCGTGGGAGCGCTGGACGCAGGACGGGCGTCGGAGTAGACGACTTGACCGGGCAGCGGCTCTGCGAGTCCAAGCTGCCGGGCCATCTGGTCGATGCGGCCGGGCTGCGTGAGCTCGGCCTCACTGAGGCTGAGCTGGCGATTCTCTTCGCGCAACTGATCGAGCGTCTGCTTCTCGCTCTCCACGCGATAGCTGCTCTCGATGGCTTGGAAGTGCTGCAGGCCGTAAACCATGATGAGCGAGAAGAGCACGGCCACGGCGGCGGAGAAGACGCGCATCTCGCGCACCCTGACGGGATCGGAGGCTTTGACAAGGCGCGAGTTGTCAAAATTCTTGGCGAAATAGAACTCGGGCGTGCGCACCCGCCGGCGGCGCTGAGCCTGCTGCGCCATTAACTCCGTGTTGTGCTCGGCGATCCGCACGGTCCAGCTACGGCCCGTTTCGAAATAGGTTGTTGCACATGCCGCCATCTTCGTTCTCCTCGCTCTGCCGGCCTATTGCCGTTCCGCTGCTCTCAGCTTTGCGCTGCGCGAGCGCGGGTTACGTCTGATCTCGTTTTCGCCTGCAGTCACGGGCTTTCTGGTTAATACCTTCCAGGTTCCCTGCTGCGCGCCTTCCCGGATACTGTCTTTTGCGATGCGATCTTCAAGAGAATGAAAGCTGATAACAACCAGCCGTGCAGACGGCTTAAGTAATTTTGGTGCGGACCTCAAGCAGATGTCCGGATTTCGTCCAACTCCTGATTAACGAAGATACGCAGCGCCTGAAAGGTCCTGGTAGCCGGGTGAATATGTTTCATTGGCGGGACGGCTGAGGCTACAAGCCGGGCTAACTGCGCCGTGGTTGTAACCGGCCGCCCCCGCACAATGGCTCTGGCGACTGTCCGCGACCTCCTTTCCTCACCGTATTCGTAAATGAGATTTGCCAGCTCGTGCTCGCTCGTCTCATTCACCACTTGTTCGGCGGTCGGCCCGGATCGCGTATCCATTCGCATATCCAGGGGACCGTCCGCCTGAAAACTAAAACCTCTGCGCGCCTCATCGAATTGCAGGCTGCTTACGCCGAAGTCGGCCAGCAATCCGTCCACTGATGCCGGCTTCACATGCTCGGCGATACGGCTAAACGCCTCGCCGATCAAATCCACTTGCGGCGCCTGGCTGCCCAGCTCCTCGCAGACTTGCTGCAGCCGGGCTTTTGCCAAATCGAGCGCCTCGGGATCGCGGTCGAATCCGATGAAATGTCCGGCCGATCCCAGTTGCCTGACGATGCCTTCGGCATGTCCGGCAAGTCCCACCGTGCAGTCAACGTAAGTTCCGCCGGGCCGCACGCGGAGAAAGTCCAACACCTCTTGAAAAAGAACCGGCACATGGCGTGCTTGCGGCTGCGTCATGCGAGCCCCCCTGAGGGGCTTACGAACTGCTCCGGCGGCTCAACAGCGCCGCCACTGCTTTGCGATCGTCGGGGGTCAGAGCATTGGCCGGCAGAGACTCCGCGAAGAGCGCAAGATTGTGCACTTCCAGGTGGTTGATTTTGCCCATCACCGCGACCTCGGCATCTAGCTTTGCCATGGTGCGTAGGATCTGCGGCAAGAGGACGCGTGTCTGGTTATCCATTTCCACCTGCTGACCGTAATAGCTGGTCAGGTTCAAATACTTGGCCACGGCGTCGTCCATAGTGCTGGACTCGGCCAGGAGGGCCTCCTGCGTTTCCCACTCGGGCAGGGGCCAGATTTCGGCGCTCTTGCCGTCGACAGAAGTGATGTAGAACTGGGTGACGTGCTGGGCGTCCAGAAGCTGCTTGAAGGCAGCCGGGAGCTTGAGCCGTCCCTTTTCATCGACCTTCGCCGGATGGTTGCCGCGAAACATCTTCGTTCCTCATTGCCTTCCGCGGCCCCAGATGATTCCCGCACCGCGAACATATTGCTTGGCTGCCGGGTTAGCCATGGTGGTTCCTTGCCTGTGCTGGCTCCCGGAAAGCCGTTGCAGAAGGGAAAATCGGAGTAAACTTGGAGATGAAAGCAGTTGATTGGTTCCAATAGATTCCACTCAACTCCAGAAATTCCCACCACTCGGTCGATAGTACCCCTGAACTTTCCATCCGCCAAGAGAAAAATCGGTGGAAAGCTGAGGAAAATCAGGGGTTCTGCGGGAACTTCGACTAATAGAAGAGAAGGATTCAGGTACCACAAGATATGGGGTTTACTGCTTTGAGTCCCCGTCTGGACAGGTGCGCCGGGGTGTGGTAGGAGAACAAAAGGCGAAAGACGCAAAGACCAAAGGAACAAGAGGGCAAGGTACAGCTCTCAAGTTTCAGCTCCCTGGATGCAAAAGCTGGAGGCGAAAGAATGACCCGCGGGTCGAGGGGGGTGGCACGGAAAGTGGCGCCTGACCGCGGAATCTTGGGGGACTGTCGTAATTGTGACAGAGGTGGGAAACCTCAACCGCACCTCGCCGCCAACGGGCTGAAAGCTATCCTACGCCGTCGCCCGCCTCTGCTCCCGCTGCCCCAGCCGCACGCTCACCACCTTCGACACGCCCGGCTCCTGCATGGTCACGCCGTAGATCATGTCCGCGGCCTGCATCATCCGCTTGGAGTGGGTGATGACGATGAACTGCGTATCGCGGCTGAGCGCTTGCATCAGGTCGCTGAACCGGGCCACATTGGTCTCGTCCAGCGGCGCGTCCACCTCGTCGAGCACGCAGAACGGGCTCGGCCGGAACTGGAAGATGCCCACCAGCAGCGCCAGCGCAGTCAGCGCCTTTTCACCGCCTGAGAGCAGCAGAACATTTTGCGGTTTCTTGCCCGGCGGCGACACCACGATGTCCAGCCCGCTCTCGTCCTGGTTCGCCTCGTCGTTCACGCACAAAAAAGCCTGACCGCCTTGGAAAAGCTCCGCGAAGACTCTGCCGAAATTCTCGTTGATTTTTATGAGAGCCTCGTCGAACTTGGTGCGCGAGATATGATCGATCTCCTTGATCGTCTCCTGCGTGTTCTCAATCGACTCGATCAGGTCCTGGCGCTGCGTCGTAAGGAACCCGTGCCGCTCCGCCGTCTCCTTGTACTCGTCGAGCGCCATCATGTTCACCGGGCCCATCTGTTCCAAGCGCTGGCGCAGCCCGCGGCAGGTCTCTTCCTCGCTGGAAAGCTCATCCCCTGCGATCCGCCCGATTTCCGCGTCGGCGCGCAGCACCTGCGCCTCCACGTTGACCTCGGCAAGGCAGCTCGCCTCCAAATGCTCCAGATCGGAGCCGAGCTTTGCCATCTCGCTCGAAAGCGCGGCGCGATCCTCGCGCAACTGGTCCAGTGCCGAGCGTCCGCTCTTCAGTTGCGTCTCCAGCTCTGCCAATTGCTGGCGCAGCCCGTGAGCTTCCTCGGCAATCCTTTGTGCCGTTGTCAGCGCCTCGGCCCGCGCCGCGGTCAGTTCCGTCTGCCGCTTCGCCAGGTCGGCGTTCTCGCCTGCCCGCTGTTCCCGCTCCGCCACTGCCGCTGCGCGCTGCTGCTCGATCGTCTCGACGCGCCGCTCCAAATCTCCAAACAGCCGGTCGATGCGCTGGAACGCCGCTTCTGCGCCGCGCCGCCGCTCTTCCAGTCCGGCCAGCTCCGCGGTCATCTGCGCCGCGTCCTGCTTGCAGCGTCTCGCGTTTCTGCCGCAGCCCCTCTAACTGCGCCTGCTGCGCATTCTGGCTGCTCTCCGCCTGCGCATGCTCGGCTTCCAGCCGCGTTGCCTCTTCGCGCTTCTCGGCGATTGTTTGCCGCTTCGCCTCGCGCGCATCCTTGTTGCGCGCCGCCTGCGCCTGCCACTCCTGCATGCGCCGTTCCGTGCGCTGCGTCTCGGCCTCCATTTGCTTCAGGGCCGCGCCTAAGTTGGCCGCTTCGCTCTCCGCCTCGCGCCGCTCTCCGCCTCGCGCCTCCACTTGCGCCGCCAGTTCTTCAATCGCGCGCGTCAGCGCCTCGGCCTCTTTCTCAGCCTGGCTAAGCTCGGCCTCCAGCTTTGACAGCCTGCCTTCCGTCTCGCGCAGCTCGCGCTTCAGCGCCAGCGGCCCTTCGCTCGCCGGCTTGCCGCCCGTCACCGTCGAGCGATGAAAGCACTCACCCTCCGGCGTCAGGAAATAGGCATGTGTGTAGCGCAATGCCAGCCGCTGTGCTTCGATGGCGTTTTCCGTCAGGTAGCCGTGCCGCAGCTTGGGCAGAACGGATTCTAGCGACCGTCCAAACCCGTTCAGCACCTTGATGGCCTCGCGCAGCGGCGTCACGCCCGGCTCGTTTACCGGGCCTTCCCCTGTGTCGAAGAGCACGCCCTGCGCGTCCGAATGAATCAGGAACGTCGCCCGGCCGTCGCTGGTCTTCAACACCCGCACGCCCTCTTCCGCCGCGCCCCAGCTCTCCACCACCACGTAGTTCAGTTCCTCGCGCAGAAACTCGTCTACCACGCCTTCGTGTTCGCCGCTCACCTCCAGAAAGTCCGCCAGCGTGCCCACTGGCGCCACTGCCGGCCCCAGCGCCCCCGGCTTCAGCAGCTTGCGCACCGTGTCCGTCGCGTAGCCATGGTTGCGAATCAGCGCATTCAGCGAATCTCGCCGTCCCGCCATCGCCGCCTGTTCGCCGCGCAGTTGGTTGGCGCGGGCGTGCCGCGCGCCCTCGTCCGATCGCTTGGCCTGCAGCGTTTCGCGTAGCGTGGCCATCTCCTGCTCCAGCCTCTTAACCGCCCCGTCGGCCGCCTCAAAGCGCAGGCGCGATTCGCCGCTCTGCGCGCCCAAGTGCCCCAATTCGCCGCGCGCCTGGCTCATCTCGCCGTCCAGCCGTTCCGCTTCGCGCTCCAATGCGGCCAGGCTCTCCTCACCCTGCGCCACAGTGTTGCGCGCATTACCGGCCAGCGTCAGCAGGTGCATCACTTGGCGGCGGCTCGCTTCCAGCTCCCGCTCGGCGGTGTAGACCACCTCGGCCGCGGTGCGTGCCTCCTGCTGCCGCGCCTCTACTTTCTCGTGGAACTCATGCGCTTCCCCGGCCGCTGTCTTCAGGAAGCTCCGCTGCTGCGCGCGTTCCTCTTCGATCCCGGCCATCTGCGTTCGCGTCTGCTCCAGCTCCTCGCCGGATGCTGCGATCCGCGCCTCCAACTCGCCCACGCGCTCGGTATTGCTGCGTTCCCGCGCCGTAGCCCGCTCCAACCCGACGGCCGCTTCGCTCGCCTTCGTTCGCGCCGACTCACCCTCGCGGTCCAGCTCGTACCCGCGCTCTGTCAACGCATGCTGGCTCGATTCCTGCGCGGCAATCTCCGCCGCCGAATTGTTGACGCGTTCTGTAAGCGCCTCAATCTCCTGTTCCAGCCGCGCCTGATCCGCATCCATTGCAGCCATGCGGCTGGCCAGCACCACCCGCAGTCTCCCACGCAACTCCTCGCGGACCGCGGCATACCGCTCCGCCTTGGCCGCCTGCCGCTTCAGGCTGTTCATCTGCCGCGTGACCTCTTCAAAAATGTCGTCCACGCGCGCCAGATTCTGCTTTGCGCTCTCCAGGCGCAACTCCGCCAGCCGCTTCTTGGTCTTGAAGCGCGTTACGCCGGCGGCCTCTTCGATAATGGCCCGCCGCTCGTAGGGCTTTGAGCTGAGGATTTGCCCGATCCGCTCCTGCGCGATGATCGCGTAGCTGCCCGGACCGAGGCCCGTGCCCATGAAGATGTCCTGAATGTCACGCAGCCGGCACAGCTTCCCGTTCAGCAGATATTCGCTCTCTCCGGTACGGAACAGCCGCCGCGTAATCACCACCTCGCCCTTTTGCGGTGCGCTGTGGAACTTGCGCCGGCGAATCTTCAGCACCACTCCATGAGGCTCTCCGGCGTGCTGTTCGGAGTCGTCGCCTTGTACCCGCGCGCCGGTTTGTTTCTCGCTCGTCTCTTCTTCACTCACCTGGCCCGGCTGCTCGTTCGCGATCACCTCTTCCGCTTCGGCCGCGCGCTGCCGGCGCAGCTCATTCTCATCCCAGTCCGCGGGCCCATCATGATCGACCACCACCTCTGGCTCCACTGGAATCGGCCCCGCGTAGGCCTCGGGGTCGATCATGGTCAGCGTCACCTCTGCCATGCCAAGCTGCTTTCGCTCGCGCGTCCCGGCAAAAATCAAATCCTGCATGTGTGAGCCACGCAATGTCTTCGCGCTCTGCTCGCCCAGCACCCAGCTCATCGCATCCAGGATGTTCGACTTCCCGCACCCGTTCGGCCCCACCACCACGGCGACCCCCGTACCTGCCACCGTCACCTCCGTGCGGTCGCAAAAGCTTTTAAAGCCGAGGATGTGAAGTTTCTTTAGTTTCAGCATGTTTACTCCGGGTCAATGGGCCCACGCGGGATCTCCGGCCAGCGCCCTGCTGCGGCTTCGCACAACACCGCGCACGCGGGCAACCTGACCGCTTCATTTAAGACTCTACGGACACCGCTCCGCAGGGTCAACGCCGATAAAAAGGTGTCGTTGTGGATAAGGGGTACGGAATTCGCGTGGTTCGTGAGCTGCGGGATTTCCGCCGCCACGATCGTCTCAAATTGCATGGGGACGTACAGCATTCGCCCATCGCGCGGGCCATTGTCCGGCCCGCGCGAAAGCTCATAGCAGACCCTCAACCTTACGCCAGGTCGAAGCGATCCAGGTTCATTACCTTGCTCCATGCAGCCACGAAATCCTTCACAAACGCCCCTCTCGAGTCGTTACATGCATAAAACTCCGCGATTGCTCTCAGTTGCGAGTTGGAACCGAAGATCAGATCGACGCGCGTCCCCGTCCACTTGATCTTGCCTGTCTTCCGATCATGCCCCTCATAAACGCCTTCCTGAGTCTTTGAGGGCTTCCACTCCGTCGCCATGTCCAGCAGGTTGACAAAGAAATCGCTCGTCAGCGTCTCGGGCTGGTTGGTGAAGACGCCATGTTTCGTCTGGCCAAAGTTCGTGCCCAGCGCGCGCATGCCGCCAATCAGGACCGTCATCTCGGGAGCAGTCAGCGTCAGCAACTGTGCCCGATCCACAAGCAACTCTTCCGCCGTGCTTCGGTGCCCGTTTCGCAGGTAGTTGCGGAACCCGTCTGCGGTCGGCTCCAGTACCGCAAAGGACTCCACATCGGTCTGCTTCTGCGAAGCATCCGTGCGTCCCGGCGAAAAGGGAACCTTCACGCTGTGGCCGGCCTTTTTCGCGGCTTGCTCCACGGCCGCGCAGCCGCCCAGAACGATCACATCGGCAAGCGAAACCTTCTTGCCGCCGGTCAGCGACTTGTTGAATGCTTTTTGTACCGCCTCCAGTTTCTTGAGGATCTCCGCCAGTGCTTTCGGCTGGTTCACCTCCCAACCCTGTTGCGGCGCCAGGCGAATGCGCGCTCCATTAGCCCCGCCGCGCTTGTCGGAGCCGCGGAAGGTCGCCGCCGATGCCCACGCAGTCGTCACCAGTTGGGAGATCGACAGCCCGGACGCGAGTATCTTGGCCTTCAGAGCCGTGATCTCCCACTCCCCGATCGACTTGTGATCCACGGCAGGAACCGGGTCCTGCCAGATCAGCGGCTTTTTGGGAACCAGCGGGCCAAGATAGCGCGAGATTGGCCCCATGTCGCGGTGCGTCAGCTTGAACCACGCCTTGGCGAACGCCTCTGCAAACTCCTTTGGGTTCTCGTAGAAGCGCTTCGTGATCGGAGCGTAGACCGGATCCATCTTCAACGAAAGGTCCGTCGTGAACATGATCGGAGCGTGCCGCTTCTTGGGGTTATGGGCATCCGGAACGGTGCCCGCCGCGGCTCCGCCCTTGGGAACCCATTGCTGCGCGCCTGCCGGGCTCTTGGTCAGCTCCCAGTCATAGCTGAACAGGTTTTCCAGGTAATCGTTGTCCCACTTCGTCGGGTTGTCGGTCCATGCACCCTCGAGGCCGCTCGTGATCGTATAGGCGCCGCTGCCGGTGCCCAGCGTGTTCTTCCAGCCCAGGCCCTGTTCCTCAATGGGCGCGGCCTCCGGCTCGCGGCCCACATACTTGTTCGGATCGCCGGCGCCGTGGGCTTTGCCGAACGTGTGCCCGCCGGCAATCAGCGCTACGGTCTCCTCATCGTTCATCGCCATGCGGCGGAACGTCTCGCGGATGTCCCTCGCCGCGGCGATCGGATCCGGCTTTCCATTCGGCCCTTCCGGATTCACGTAGATCAGTCCCATCTGTACGGCGCCGAGAGGATTTTCGAGCTGACGATCGCCGGTGTAGCGTTCGTCTCCCAGCCACTTGGCCTCAGGCCCCCAATAGGCGTCCTCGTCGGGCTCCCAGGCGTCCACGCGCCCGCCGCCGAATCCATAGGTCTTAAACCCCATCGACTCCAGCGCCACGTTTCCGGCGAGAATAAACAGGTCGGCCCAGGAAATCTTCCGCCCATACTTCTGCTTGATCGGCCACAGCAAACGGCGAGCTTTGTCCAGGCTCACATTGTCGGGCCAGCTATTGATGGGTGCAAAGCGCTGCTGGCCTGAGCCTGCTCCGCCGCGGCCGTCGCTGATGCGGTACGTGCCCGCACCATGCCACGCCATGCGAATGAAAAGTCCGCCGTAGTGACCGTAGTCGGCCGGCCACCAGTCCTGCGAACTCGTCATCAAGGCATTGAGATCCTTGATCACCGCATTCAGGTCGAGGCTCTTGAACTCCTCTGCGTAATTGAAGTCTTTGTCCATCGGATCGGAAAGCGGCGAGTGTTGGTGCAGAATCTTCAGGTTCAGTTGATTCGGCCACCAGTCCGCATTCGTCCGGGCCCCAGCCCCCGTGGTTGGCTGGGCCCCGTGCATTACAGGGCACTTTGCTTCGTTGGATTCGTTTGCCATGTTTTGCTCCTTCTTACATGGGAGACATTCGCTCCCGTTTAGGTGGTGAGTTTGTTATCCGGGGATTCATTCGCCTTCGAATTCATCCCTCAAAGAATTGCGTCAAAATATGAAGCCATCATGAATTGTCCTTCCCGGGCCCGGCGCAAATTCTGTGTGCAAAAGCCGGGCGGGATAGCGCGAACCTCCATCCCAACCCCTGAATCACGCGGCCGGAGTACTACGAAACCTGACGGGAAGTCTCCCTCGGAGCGCACTTCCCGCACAGCCCCCGCACAATCAATTCGCATTCGCGAAGAATCCGCTTACCCAGCGAGCCCGAAGCAGGCCTGGGTACGTCGTACCACTCAATATCCTCTACATTGCCGCAGCGGTCGCAGATGAAGTGGTGATGCTGTTTAGCCTTGGCATCGAACCGCGCGGCGCGGCCCTCCACGGCCACCTCACGCACCAATCCCGCCTGCACCAGGTCCCGCAAATTGTTATAAATAGTGGCCCTTGAGGAGCGCGGATCCAGCCGATTCACTGCCTCGAAGATCTCCGGCGCCGTGGGATGCCCGGTGTGCTCCATCAGGAACGCCATCACCCCGTAGCGCTGCGGAGTGCACCTCAATCCGCTCGCCTCCAGCCGTTGTTTTATCTCCTCGGCATCCACGCAATTTAGAATCTATCTAATCTAAGATTGTGTCAAGAATCGCATTGTTAATTTCACAACGCCCGCCGGGCTTATCACCTGGGACCAAATCTTCGCATATCTGGGCGCTCTGGACGCCACGGTGGATTGGGCGACCAATCTGTAACGGTCTCTCCACTGTCTATTCGATACTGTGAGCAAAATCAGAGGCATATCCATCAGCTCGTGGCCTTTCGTCTCTTCGTCCTCATCGCATCGAGTGATAAAATCAACCAGTGCCGGGCCCTACGCGACGTAATCCCGCCAACCCCGCCAGGTCCGGAAGGAAGCAACGGTAACGGGCTAGTACGGGCGCAGTAGGTCACCCGGTACTTTTTTGGGCGCCTTGAGCGCTTCTACCTTTTGGGTCCGCCATCGCCCATCGCGGATCGCTTGGCAACGAAAACAGCGAGCCGGTTCCCCGCCGGAGTGTGCGCTGCGAGGAGAAATGCATTGAGCCTGACTGTTCGCCCGGTAGTAGGCCGGCGCGCCAAGATTTCGGCGCTCGGAACCTAGGTTCCTCCCGATGTGATTACGAATCAAGACCTCGAAAAAATGGTAGAGACCAGCGACCAGTGGATCATGGAGCGCACCGGGATCCGCGAGCGGCACAAGCTCGCGCCGGGCAAAGGCGTGAGCGACATCTGCACTGAGGCCGCAAAAAAATGCCTCGCCGCGCGCGGCATCGGCCCCAGCGATGTCGAGGTTATCATCGTGGGCACGGTCACGCCCGACATGATGTTCCCATCCACGGCCTGCCTCGTGCAGAACAAGATCGGCGCCAGGGGCGCGTGGGGGTTTGACGTTTCCGGCGGTTGCTCGGGATTTACCTACGCTCTGCAAGCCGGCGTAAAGAATGGTCGAGAGCGGCGCGTACTCTCGCGTCCTTGTCTGCGGCGCCGACGCCAATACCCGCATGACCGACTACACCGACCGCACCACCTGCGTGCTCTTCGGCGACGGCGGCGGCGCGGTGCTGCTCGAGCCGGCTGAAGAAGGCGAGATCGGCTTCATCGATTCCTTGAACGAGATCGACGGCTCAGGCGGAGTGAGCCTCAATCTCAAGGGCGGCGGCAGCCTCAATCCCTCGACTCACGAGACCGTCGACAAGAAGTGGCACTATATCTACCAGGACGGCCCGGCGGTCTATAAATTCGCCGTGCGCAAAATGGCCGAGGCCACGGCCGCTCTGCTCGCGCGCAACGGCGTCACCGGCGCTGACCTGGGCTGCTTTATCCCCCACCAGGCCAACAAGCGCATCATTACGGCCACCGCGGAGCGGCTGGGCTTGGACCCCAGCCGCGTAATCATCAATATCGAAAAGTACGGCAACACCTCGGCCGGTACGATCCCGCTGGCTATGGAGACGGCCGTCGAGCAGGGCAAGCTCAACAAGGGCGACCTGGTGCTTTTGGCCGCTGTGGGCGCCGGCTTCACGGTAGGCACCGTTCTCCTGCGCTGGGAGATCTGAATTGCGCCTTCTAGCCGGGTTTCCCATCCTTGCGCTCTCATCCTGAGCGGCTTGAGCGTGGCGGAGGGAGTCGAAGGATCTGCTTCTTGGAACCGCGCAAGGGCGGAAAACCTCAACCGCGAACTCGCCAGGGAGCTGAAAGCTGAGGGCTGAAAGCTGACAGCTTGCATCGCAACTGTAGAAGCTGGTAGCTATTCCGTCATATACTGTGCTCCACAAACGCCGCATCCCGGCGGCGCGCAGACGATGCGAAGCGGAGGCGACCATGGATGTTGCAATGACCGCCAGAAAAGGCAGGATCTCCAGAGCGCTGCGCGAGCAGGCCGAGGAGGGAATGGAACGCATCGGCCGCATTCTGGGCCGGACCGCGCGCGCCAGCGTCACCTTGAGTGCGCAAAGGCACATCCACATCGTTGAATTGACCGTGCATGCCCGCCTGCAGAAGTTTGCCGCCACCGGCAAGGCTGACACGCCGGTTGCGGCGCTCCGCGAGGCCATTGACCGCGCGGAGAACCAGGCGCATCGCTACCGCGATCGGCGGCTGGTAAGCAAACGCCTGCCCAAAGGCGATAAGGTCCTCACGGCCCCGCCGGTCACGCGGCCCAAGGCGCGCGTCGAGCCCGACCGATGAAGAGAATTTGGCGAACCGGGCTCGCTTGAAAGCGAACGCACGGGCATCGATTGCAGTTCACTCCTTCCCGGCCCGCGCCACAGTGGTCGAGCCGCACATTCTCAAGAATGGAGAAGCCATCGCGCTCCGGCCGATGACCATTGAAGAAGCCGTCAAAGACGCCGAGTTCCGCGACCGCGATCTGCTCATCTTCAGCACCGTTGCGGGAGACACATTTGTGCTGCATCGCCGCCGCGATGGCCAAATGGAATTGGTTGAGATGCCGTAATCGGGCCGCGTTCCCGCTCGCGCGTCTTCGTCGCCGTGAGCGCCGATTTCACTGCTGCATCACGGGATTGCCGTGGTCTTCCGCTCTGCTTGCGGAATCGCTTTGCGCGGCGCGGCAATCTCGCGCAAATTATGCATCGTGCTGGACTTTGGTTGCATTCGCTGACCGATTTTGGGGATGGTGAACAGGCCCTTCGCAACGTACGATCTGCGTTATGGCCACATCTCCGTCAGGGCCCGGTTCCAGGCCGGAAGGGCAGGAAGCGTTCCATGCCGTCGTAGCGTACCCCGGGGAGGCCTTGCCGTTGAATCTTTACGAAAACGCGAATCCCGACGCGCAGCGCGAGATCCTCGACAGCCTGCCCGTTCTCGTTTTCCTTGAGCGTGCGGGAAAAATCGTCTTCGCCAATGCTGAAGCGCGGCGCATGTTGGGTATGACCGGGGGAGCATGGACGCCGCGGCCCGTCGAGGAGGTTCTGTGGGGGCTTTTCCCCGGCACGGCGGAACCGCAAACGCTGTTAACGGCCACCCCGCGCGGCAACCCTTTCCACGCCACTCTTCCCGGCAAGGATGGCCGTCTCATCCCCGTTGAAGGCACCTACAGCATTCTCAACGCGGAGTCGCGCGAGGGCGTCATCGTGGCCCATCCCAGTGAACGCGAGCGCGCTCCCAAGCCGCAGTTGATGGAGGACGTGCTGGCCAGCCTTCCTGAGGCGGTTGCCATTGAGTGCCAGAATCATGTTCTCTACACCAATCCCGCATTCACACGCATGTTTGGCTACACCGCCGAGGAAGCAGGCGGCGGCAGCCTGCGCCAGCTCATCGTGCCGGATACGCGGCTGAACGAAAATGCGGCGCTGCTAAAAGCCGTTGACGATCGGGAATCCGCGGCTGTCGAGACGGTGCGCAGCAACAAGGCCGGCGAACTCGTTGACGTGAGCCTGCAGGTCGCGCCGCTGCTTGTGGCGGCGCCAGAGTGGGCTATGTTTTCACCTTCCGCGACATCGGCGAGCACAGGCAGACCGAAGAAAAGTTACAGCACGATGCCATGCACGACGTGCTCACGGGCTTGCCCAACAGGGCGCTGTTTCTTGACCACGTCAATCTGGCGTTTAACCGCCGGCTGCGCAATCCCGAGCATGGCTGCGGCGTGCTCTACGTTGATCTCGACCGCTTCAAGGAAGTCAATGACGGTCTTGGCCATGCCGCGGGCGACGCCTTGCTGGTTGCGGTTGCCGGCCGCCTGCGCGCCTCGCTGCGCCCCCAGGACTCGGCTGCGCGCCTTGGCGGAGACGAGTTCGCCGTCCTGGTGGAGAACATCCTTAGCGCCTACGATCTCGAGATCGTGGCCAACCGGATCCTGCGCGAGATGGAGCGGCCATTTGACGTATTCTCGCGCGAAGTCAGCGTTGGCGCCAGCATTGGCGCCGCGATGGCCGGCCCGGACCACACCTCGCCCGATCTCCTCCTCCGGGACGCGGACTTTGCCATGTATCGCGCCAAACAGGCCGGTGGCGCCCGGTACGAGATTTACGACAAGCATCTTGAGGTCTACGTCACCAGCCATCGGGAGCGGGAGCGGGAACTCCATTCCGCGGTCGAGCAAGCGGCAGTTTGTGTTCCAGTATCAGCCGATTTACCGGCTCGCCAGCGGCATGCTTGAGGGGTTCGAGTCCATCCTGAGCCTGCGCCGCGCCGATGGCTCCTTGGACACCTTTGACGATCTGCTCGCCGTTGCCGACGAATCCGATCTTTCCATGCTGCTGGGCCGGGAAGCGCTCGACGCTGTTTGCGCGCAGTTGCGCATCGTCAATGATCGCCTGCCCGAGCATGGGCTGTTTCTCACCGTAAACGTCACGCGCCGCCAGCTTTATCATCCGGACTTGATCGCGCATCTGATGAAGGCGCTAACCGCCAGTGGCGCTGATCCTTCGCACCTCATGATTGAAGCGCCGGAAAGCGCCTTCAACGAGAACCCCGACGCCGCGGTCGCCATCCTGCAACGCCTGGCAGACTGGCAGGTGCGCGTCGCCATCGACGACTTCGGCAGCAGCCTCGCTCCGTTGAATCACCTCGTCCACTTGCCCTTCGCCATGGTCAAGCTCGCCCCCAGGTTCACGCCGGCCGCGCTCTCCTCGGGCCGGCAGTTGGCCGTGCTGGAGTCGATCATTCGCCTCGGCAACACGCTCGGCATGCCGATCGTCGCCCAGGGAATCGACACTCCCGCGCAGCTCGCCGCGCTCTCCCGCTTGGGATGCCCTTTGGGTCAGGGCCCGCTTTTTTCGCCGCCCCTCGATCCCGAACGGGCGCTCGCCCTGGCCGAGACCGGCTACTGGGCAGTTGCGCCCGAAATCTGATTTCGATTCAGCCCGGAATCCCGTCTCCGCCATTCACTTGCCGGGCTTCAATTCCGGTGTAGCATGAATCCAATGACGCCTAAGAAGCCTTCGAGCAAGGCCCCCGGGCCGGCAGCGGCAGCCCGCATGAAAAAGCCGGCAGCCAAGCCGGTCAAGGAACTGGTCATCGTCACCGGAATCTCCGGCGCCGGCAAAGCTTCGGCGCTCAAGGCATTCGAAGATCTTGGCTATCACTGCGTCGACAACCTGCCCCTCGAGTTGCTGCCGCATTTCGCGAGTCTCGTCAGCAAGTCCAAAGAGGTGGAACGCGCCGCGATCGTTGTGGACGTCCGCGAGGGCGCCACTCTCGACCGCCTCCCCGAAATTCTGAAGAGCATCAGGAAGCTGCTGCAGACCCGCGTGGTATATCTCGACGCCCAGGATGCCGTCCTGGTCCGCCGCTACTCTGAAACGCGCCGCCCGCATCCCCTCGGCCAGTCAGAGACTGTCTCGCGCTCCATCGTCGAGGAGCGCCAGCTCCTTGATCCCATCCGCAACGTCGCCGACACGCTCATCGATACTTCAAACTTCAACGTGCACGAGCTGCGTGCCGACATCCTCGCCCGCTTCGCCCGCGAGAAAGAAACCAGGCGCCTTTTGGTGTCCTGTCTGAGCTTTGGCTTCAAAAATGGCGTGCCCCTGGATGCCGATATGGTCTTTGATGTGCGCTTCCTGCCCAACCCTCACTTTGTGCCGGAGTTCCGCAAAAAAACCGGCCTCGATCCCAAAGTCGCCGCCTACGTTCGCGGATTCCCGCAAACCAGGGAGTTTCTCAATCGCGTAACCAGGCTCATGCTTTACCTGCTCCCGCACTACATCGATGAAGGCAAGAGCTACCTCACCGTCGCCTTCGGCTGCACCGGCGGCCAGCACCGCAGCGTGATGATGGCCGAAGAACTCGCCGCGCGCCTCCGCAAGGCCGGCTATCAGGTGAAAGCCCTCCACCGCGACATCGTGCGCTGATCGTTCATCGCAACTCCCCGGGTGGGATACCACGAACCCCAATTCGCCCTGAGCGACGGGGGCATAGCGCAGGGAGTCGCGGGATCTGCGGCTGTTTATTGTTCATTCGCCACAACTCCCTGGGTGCCCCATCCTACGCGCGTTGTATGCGCGTAGGGTGGGATACCGCGAGCCCCAACTCGCCCTCTCTCAACCCACCACAATTTCTGGCAAATACTCTTTACCGATTCCCCAGCCCACCCAGCCACCGCTCCATCGCATCCTCAAATTGCTCGTTCGCGCTCGTTCCCGCCCGCACCTGCACGAGCACCTTCTGCGCGATCACCCGCTGATAGGCCCCCGGCTCTGCTACCGCTCCGGCCTGCTCGAACCATAGCAACGGAATATGCACTGCTCCGGCCGCCGCGTCCAGATCGTAGCGGTCGCGCACCAGCAATCTCGCGGGGACCAGTTGCGCGCGCGCATCGTCAAAAATCGCGTTCAGCGGAGCCGCTGCGGGAGACTCCACAACCACCCCGGCCAGCTCTGGATGCTTCGCGGCAACTTCCAGAGCCAAATTGGCTCCCAGGCCCGCACCATCCAGCACAATAGTGCGGGCATCGGTGTGCCGCATCCCCGTCAAGTATGCGATCGCCCAATTTGCGTCTTCGAGCCAATGTGCCTCGCTTGGCCTCGCGAACTCGCTCTGCCCGTAACCGCGATAGTCAAAGGCCAGCACGTTCACGCCCAGGGAGTGCAGCCGCGCCAGCGCGTCCACTTGATCTCCCATGTTGCCGTTTTGGCCGTGCAGAAAAAGTACGGTCAAGCGGCCAAATCGAGATCCCGGCGCCGCCGGAATCCACCAGCCTTTCAGCCGCGGAACGCCTGCATCCGTCGCAGCAAAGGCAACCGGGTCGAAGGCCAACCCCTCGCTTGCCGGCGTTCTCTCAACCGCTGCCGCCGGATGATAGAGCAACTGCCAGCTCCCCTGCCAGAAAAGCAGGCACAGAGCCAGCCATGCGCAGACCGCCGCGGCCGCAATCGTCCCGCCGAGCGCCATCAACAGCCACCTTCCTGAGACCAGCGGCGGTCGTGGCGCGAGCCGGTTCGGCGCTGGCGCTTTGCCTGGAGCCGGCCTTGCTCCTGCGCGGCGCACTTTGCAGTTGTGGTCTTTTGGGCGGCATTGTGGCGCTGTTCCGCTCTGCGGAATCAATTCCATCCTAGAGCCTGTTGATCACTTTCGCACCCGCGCGAAAGGGAATAACTGGCTCTGATCGCAACGGCCGGCAAACCTGGCCCCACGCGCAGGTGTATATTTTCTAGTGGTGTTAACGCTTACATTTACAGAAAGAGACCATCATGGCAAATGCAGCCCGCGAAATCACAAAGCCGAAGACCAATGAGGTGCTTCTGGTTACCAGCGGCGATCTGCGCCTCTCGGCCAACCAGGCGTGCTGGCCCGCGCAGCGCGACATGGAAGAGAAACTCACCGCGGCCTTCGCTCGCAAAGGTTACAAGCTGGTCCGCGCTCACGCTTACAACCCGGAATTGAAACACGGCTTCATCTCCTCGCAGCGCATGGGCATGGACGTCTTCATGAAGATTCATCCTCAGGCCCGTCTTGTCTTTGCCACGGCGGCATGGCAGTACAGCCATCACGTTTTGCCCGGTTTGCGCGGCCATCAGGGCCCGATTCTCACCGTAGCCAACTGGTCCGGCCAGTGGCCGGGGCTCGTGGGCCTGCTGAATCTCAATGGTTCGCTCGTCAAGGCCGGCAAGCCATTCTCGTCCATCTGGAGCAGGGATTTTACCGACGCCTACTTCGAGAAGGCGCTCGACCAGTGGCTCAGCAAGGGAAAGATCAAGCACGATCTTTCCCATGTTCACGCGCTCGACACCCGAAAACTGCCCGCCGCCAGCGCAAAGCTGGGCGCGAAGCTCGCCGCCGACCTGAAACATCGCAGAGCCATTATGGGTGTCTTCGATGAGGGCTGTATGGGAATGTACAACGCCATCATCGACGACGAACTGCTCAATCCCGCCGGGATCTTCAAGGAGAGGCTCAGCCAGTCCGCTCTTGTGGCCAAAATGCGTACCGTCCCTGACGCCGAAGCCCAGGCCGTCTATCAATGGCTCGTCGCCAGGGGCGTCAAATTCGCCTTCGGCAAAAATCCCGCATCCGAGCTAACCCTCGATCAGGTCCTCGGCCAGTGCAAAATGTACATCGCGGCCGCTCGCATCGCGGACGAGTTCGGCTGCGACGCCGTCGGCATCCAGTATCAGCAGGGATTGAAAGACATGGTTCCCGCCTCCGACCTGGCTGAAGGCATGTTGAACAATGCCAGCCGTCCTCCGGTCTTCAAAGAGGGAACCAGGGACGAGATCAACGCAGCTCAGCCGATCCCGCACTTCAATGAGGTCGATGAGTGCGCCGGTGTCGATGCGCTCATTACCAACAAGTGCTGGAACGCGCTCGGCCTCGATCCCTCAACCACCCTGCACGACATACGCTGGGGTGAGCACTACAAGGGCCCCGGCGCGAACGGCTCCGGTAAAGGTGCCAACGGCTCCGGTAAAATCGACGACTTCGTCTGGCTGTTGCAAATCTCCGGCGCCGCGCCGGCCAACCACTTCGACGGCGGCTATGCAGGCGCGATCTCCGAGCGCCAGCCGGCCATGTACTTCCCGCTCGGCGGCGGATCGCTCAAGGGCGTCGGCAAGCCAGGTGAGATTGTCTGGAGCCGCGTCTTTGTCGAGGGCGGCTCTCTCCATGCCGACCTGGGCCGCGGCTCGGTGGTCAGCCTGCCCGCTGCAGAAACCGAACGCCGCTGGCGCGAAACCACGATTCAGTGGCCCATCGTTCACGCAGTCCTGCACGGCGTCAGCCAGAATCAATTGATGGCCCGGCACCGCGCCAACCACGTCAGCGTAGCCTACGCGCCGTCGGCTCGCGCCGCCGACAAAGCCCTCGCCACCAAGGCGGCCATGCTCGCCGAACTCGGCGTTCACGTCCACCTTTGCGGCGTCACGCAGTAAGCAACTCGGCGGGTGGGAAAGCACGCCGGCCCGTTTCGAACACGCTCACATGTGGGATTTGCCCTCACTGCTCGCCTGACCCCTGACCCCGATCCCTGATCTCTGATCCCTGTTCTTACCGCCTACCGCTTCTTCTTTTTTGGTGCGGAATATCCGGGCCGCGCCTGCACGTGCAAACCGGGCTGGTCGACCTTCACTTGCAATGTGTGATAGATACCGTCCTGCTTCACTCCATCGAGCGAAAGCTCAAGCACGTAGATGCATTTTGGCACCTCGGTCAGCCGTTCAAATCCCGCGCCCAGGTCGTTGTTGTTGTTGAAGAATGTGCCCCCGGTGCCGGCCGCCAGAGCCTTCATAACGCCGTCACTACTTAACGCAGCCCCTTGGAGCAGAGTGCCCACGGTCCCGGCCGGCCGTGACGTGGTGTCATCGCTGGCGCGCAGGGTCGCTGTGAAAAGCCCGCGCGCATCCAGGGCGCTGATGGTCACATCGGCCTGGTCCGCGGCGTCAATCGCCTGCGACATTAGGGAAATGCTGTCCGGCCTGCCCGTGAAGAACCCCGGCGATGTCAGAAGCAGCAGCCGTCGCCCCGGCAAATGCCTCATCGCATGTGCGATCAACTCGATTCTCGCCAGCGAATACGCAACGTCCGCGTCGCCCCGCGCCAGGACGCTCCTGGCAGCGGCATCCGCCATCCCTCGCAACTCGTCCCCCGGTGTTGAATCTCCGAGGCCCGTGGGCGAGGGCGCCGTGCACTTGAGCATCTGCTGCTGCACGTCGTTAACTGCCTCTGGATCCTGCCTGTCGTATAGATAAGCTTCGTAGTAGTCCATCTTCGGGCAAAGATCGTTGTCCACCCGCATCAGGTTGTTTTGTTGCACGCTTGCAAGCGCTTGCTCCAGTTTGCCGCGATCGCGGGTCATTGTGGTCTGGATCGAGCCCGAGAGCGTAAAGATCGCGGCATAATTCGTATCCATCAGCGGCCCGTCCAGCAGCTTCTTTGCCGCCTGCTTTGCCTGGGCCAAATCCTCAGGACTCGCGTGCATATCGTCGAAAAGCAGAATCACAAACTTCGGAGGCACATCCTGCGCTGTGTTCGGTTCGGCCGCATTTCTGCCCGCATTTCCGGCTGCGGCTTGCGCGGCTTCCAGGGCCGTCTGTGATTCCTCGGTCAGGAACCCCACAATCTCACCGGGCTTGCCGCGATCCTGTACCTGAAAATCCTGTTGCTTCAGGCCCTCCACCACGTGACCGTCTTTATCGCGGACCACCACGGGTATCAACACCCGGTTCACTTCCACAGGAATTGTTAAAGACGTGGATGCGGCCGGCTGCTGTGTCCCCGCCTGCCCGTACGCGGCCATTCCAGCGCTGGTCAAAATTCCCGCCAGCGCCAATCGGCAGAACCACCTCTGTTCCCGATTCTTATTCGGTTCCACTGTAACCGGCCCCCAATACAGCCAACAGTTTACTCGTACGCGCACCGCTCCGTTTCGCTCTGCCTTACTGCGCTCACGACCGCATCTGCTCTGCCGCCATCTCTCGCGCCGCCGGAATGATTCCCATCTCCTCATAAATCGGCCTCACCACGCGCCGCAGCGCCGGTAGCCGCGTGAAGAACCAGGCCGCGCCCATCACCACCACGAGTCCATTGATAATTACCGTCCACTGCGCGCCGGCCAATTCTGGTCCCGCTGCAATCCACATCGGCGTCGCCGGAATCATGTGCGCCATCGCCCCGGCCAGCAGGCTGCCGAAGGGCGCCATTCCCACAAACGCCATCGTGTAATAGCTCATCACGCGCCCGCGTTTTTCTTCGCTCACCAGCGTCTGGATGATGGTATTGCTCGCCGCCATCCCCTGCATCATTCCGGCGCCCGCCACCATCACCATCAGCATCGAAAGCCAAAAAGTGTGCGACAATCCAAAACCAACCAGCCCCAGCCCAAAGACGCCCGCGGCAACCGGAATGATGCGAATCAGCCCGCGCACGCTCTTGCGCGCCGCCAGCGACAGCGCGGAAATCAGCGCTCCCACGCCCATCGAGCCCATCAGGAACCCCAATGTGTGCGGGCCGCCATTCAGCACCCGTGCCGCGAAGATCGGCATAAGCACCACAAACGGCATGCCCATCAGGCTCACTACCGCAAACAGCGTAAGAATCGTGCGGATCGGCAGGAATCCTGAAACATAGCTCCAACCTTCCTTCAACTCGGTGAAGGTCGAGGTCGCCGCGCGTCTCACGGCGGGAATATCCAGCCGCATCATCACGAGCGACGCAATCACGGCAATGTAACTGATGCCGTCGATCAGGAAGCACCAGCCCTCGTTCGTGGCCGCGATAATCAGCCCCGCCAGTGACGGCCCGATCAATCGCGCCATATTCACCATCGACGAGTTGATGGCGATTGCGTTGCCCAGATCGGCCCGGTCTTCCACCATCTGCACCATGAATGCTTGCCGTCCCGGCATGTCGAAGGCGTTGATGATGCCCTGCATCACGCTCAGAGCCAGAATCAGGGGAACGGTGATATGCCCTGAGAGTGTCAGCGCGGCCAGCAGGAACGACTGAACCATGGCCAGCGTCTGCGTCCACACCAGCACGCGCCTGCGGTCCAGCCGGTCTACCCACACCCCCGCGAACGGAGCGAATAGAAATGTGGGAATCTGCCCCGCGAAGCTCACCGTGCCCAGCAGCAGCGCCGATCCCGTCAGCCGGTACACCAGCCACGCCGTGGCAATGCGCGTCATCCACGTGCCGATCAGCGAAATGCTTTGCCCGCCGAAAAACAGCCGGAAGTTGCGATGCCGCAGTGCGCGCCACGCATGAGATGGAAGACCGCTCACGCGCGCCGGCCGCGCATGAGGCAGGCCGGCCGTTGCTGCGCGCGCTGGCTCTTCGCTCCCGCTCAAGACGGTTCCCTCATTTGGCGATCGATTGACTGCTGCAAAAATTTTGCTCTGTCATCCTGAGCAAAGGTCGTTCGCCGCGGCGAACGGCCGCAGTTGAAGGATCAGCGGTTGCTTATCGCAAAGAATGCCGCAAACTTCAGAGACAGAACATTAACTTACGCGCTCAATCACCACTGACTCCAGCACCACCGGCTTGTGCGGCTTGTCCTGCGCGTTGCGCGCTACCTTCGAAATCTTCACCACGATCTCCTGACCCTCCACAACTTCGCCAAAGATCGTGTGCTTGCCCGTGAGCCAATCCGTAGGCGCCACCGTAAGAAAGAACTGGCTCCCGTTCGTGTTCGGCCCGGCATTGGCCATCGCCAGCTTGCCCGGCTTGTCGAACTTGTGCGGCGAGCCCTTGGTCTCATCCTGAAAGTTGTAACCCGGCCCGCCCATTCCGTTTCCGGCCGGATCGCCGCCTTGAATCATGAAGTCGGGAATCACGCGATGAAAGACGGTGCCGTCGTAGAGTTTGTTCTTTGACTTCGCGCGCGTCGTCGGATGCGACCACTCCTTTGCGCCCTCGGCCAGCTCGATAAAGTTCTTCACCGTGATGGGCGCGTCGGTTTCGAACAAGCGAACGGTGATCTTGCCCTCCGTGGTGGTGAAAACGGCGTACGTTCCTGCTGCAAGTGCCATGAATTCTCCTGATTTACCTTTTTCTGATCTCTGTTCTCTGATCTCTGCCTTACGGCAGCGGCGGCATCGGCTGACCTTCGCGCACGATCGTCACCTTCTTGAGCACCACCGGAGTCAGCGGCTTGTCGTTCGAGTCGCGCTCGACCCGCGCAATCGCCTTCACCACCTCCACGCTCGCGTCGTCGCACTGTCCAAAGATCGTATAGTGCTGGTCGCCTGATTCGTACGTCTGCTCGGTGATAAAAAACTGGCTGCCGTTCGTATTCGGTCCGCTATTGGCCATCGCCAGCCGTCCCGGCCGGTCGAAGTTCAGTCCGAGATCGAACTCATCCTTGAACGTGTAGCCTGGATCGCCCATCCCCGTGCCCTCGGGATCGCCGCCCTGAATCATGAACCCCGGAATCACGCGATGAAATATGGTGCCGTCATAGAGCCGCTTGTGATGCTGCAGTTTCTTCGTCGCGGGATCGGTCCAGTCCTTTGTGCCTTCCGCCAGCCCGATAAAGTTGGCCACGGTCATCGGCGCCTGCTTCTGGTAGAACTGGCACGTAATGCGGCCCATTGACGTGTCCATCACCACAAACGGCCCGTTAGGAACGGTTGCCGCTTCCGCCGTCGCTTGTGGCGCATCGGGAATCTCCTGGCTGGCAGCCGGCGCGGACTGTTTTGCCAGGACAGCGAAGGCCATGCCCGCAACACCGGCGAAAGCCAGGGCTGAGATGAGAAGGGTGCGTTGGAGCTTCATTCCGTACTTGAGGTTAAATCATGCAGCGTGCAGCATGCCAGTATGCCCGGCGAAGGGTAGTGGGCCAGTTTGAATCTGTTTTGAAGGGGCATGGCTTCAGCCGTGCCGCAAATAGCCGAAAATGAGGTGGGGCTTCAGCCCCCGAGGGGCGTTTTTTCAAACTGACCCACTACCGGGCGAAAGTTGTGGTGCCTTGAGTGCCCGACTCCGCCGAAGCAGCCGCCCCCTCGTTCCCTCGCTGCCTTGGTCCCTGTTTTACCGTCACATTCCGTCACGCCGTGGCCGTGGTATGATGGCGCCCTGCTTTTTTCAGCAACGAGGAGGAGGACTTGTGAGAAACCTCATCATCTTGGCCATCGGCGGATTGGCGTTCTTGGCGGGCTGCGGACCCTCGGGAAACAACGGCGCGGGCATCCCTGTCAGGCCCAGATTCCAGGGGCCTCCTTACCATCTCGCGTTGGCCTCGCCGCCCGCCAAGCCGAACAAGGCGGGCATCACCATTCCGGCCATCCAGTACGCGGCGGATCCCAACGCGCCTTCTGACGCGCTCGATACCAGGGCCATTCTCGTGGTGCGAATCGACACTTCCAGCCTTAAGGCAAAAGGGCAGATGACGATGGACCAGATCATCATGGGCGCGGTCGATATCCCCGGCGCGTCGGGCGCTCTTCCCGCTGGCTACATGGACGTCACTGACAGCAGTCTGGCCACGCTTCTTGAGGAGTACTGCGTCCGGGGAAAAGTCAAAATATCTGTAGCGCTCACCCGTTCGTCGCTCTCCAGCACTGCCGGAGACGCTGAGATCGACGACAAGCGCATTTCAGCCTGGCTGCCCATCGAGCTTGTCTTCAAGAACCCCCATCCGGGCTGCTGATAGTTGCCCCATCCTCGGCCCGCCGCAAATCTGTGGGTGGGTGGATGTGCGAGATAAGGGCGCTCACCGAAAGCCTTGCGGCGGGGCTCGATGAGGAGAGAGGAGGGATAATGTGATGGCGTTCAGAAAAAGGGGACTGTGTCTTTTGCTAGGTTTAATCGGAGTAGGAACGGCTGCGATGGGACAGGACAGGCAAATCGTCGTGCAAGCTGTGGATGCACGAAACGGCAAGCCCATAGCCAACGAACATATAGTTGTGTTCGGCGCTGGCTCGCCGGAGCCTGTGAGGCAGCGCGGAAGCCAGTACGAGCTTACGACCGATAAGGATGGGTTGGCTACACTGACACTTTCGCCTGAGACTCAGTGGCTTCAAGTCTGGATAGACTGGTATGTACTCTGCCAAAAAGAGCCCAACAGCAAGAGCTATCCGGTGAGGGACATCCTAGTCTCTGGGCTGAGCACTCCGAACACTTGCAGTTCAGTATCGGAGAAGGCCGCGCTAGGCCATCTGGTAGTGTTTGCACGCCCGGCGCACTTTTGGGAAAAGATGCGGCAATAATAGCTGCGTGCGTCGGCGGCGCTGAGTTCCGTGTCTGAACCAGGGCGGGTGGCCGACCCAAACCTGAATGGGCGCGTGGCCCACCCTGGCAAGGCAGGTGGCCCCGGTCCCAATGATGTTTCCAAAGCACACTGAAGGTGCCCCCGGTCCCTCGCCTTTGGGGACCGGGGATTGTGGAGCCCAATCCTCGTGTCAAGCCCTCATCCCAACCCGTCCTTGCGGGACTCGCCCATAACAACATGATTTGAATCACGTTGTTCCCCACTCGCCCCGCAAAAAAATCTCCCGCCAACTTTGCAGTTAATTTTGCCCATTTGGCGCACAATCAATTCAAGGATCGCCAATCGAGCGAGTCCGTGTTCTCCGATCTCTGAACGCAACTGAGAACTACGAACTGTGAACTGATCCCTGTTTTTTCTTCTAACTCTTTTGTTTTCACATCTCTGCAAATAAGTCGTTTGTTGTTGCATTTTTAGAGCGAAATGCACCCGCCAACCCAATGAAACCACAACACTTATTTTCAGAAAGCATGTGGGGGGGAGGGTCGATTCTGACGGCCTGCAGACCATTTTTCCGCCTGTAGGTCATTGCGGAAACTTGAAAGCGGCTACTTCGCCTTTTTGCAGCGTTCCATGATTTTCGTGTGGAGGCGTTCGCTGACTTCGGTGGGAAGTTCGTAGATCTCGTGGCAACGGAAGATTTCAATGGTTTTGCGGGTGGTGTTGAGGACGACTTCGCAGTGACCGCACTTCTTTAGGTGAGCTTCGATCTCGGAGCGCGTCTCGGCGGCGATGGACTCGTCGATCACGTCGTCGAGAATTTTCAGGAACTCAGTGCAGGTCATTTCTCCGCTCCCTTGGTCTCCGCTCCCTTGGTCTCAGCTCCGTTGGCCCGCGGCGCGGCGCTTGCCGCCGCTCTTCTGCCGAAGTAGCGCGTGAGCCGCTCGCGCAGTTGCAGCCGCGCCCTCAGCAAACGCGACTTGACGGCCGGAATGCTCAGGCCAAGAGCCGCCGCTGTCTCTTCGGTCGAGAGCCCATCCACGTCGCGCAGCGCAAAAACCACGCGAAATCCCTGCGGCAATCCCTGAATGGTCTTTTTGAGTATCTCGGCCAGCTCGGCCTGGTTGTAGTTCTGTTCCGGATTCGGAGCCCAGTCGGCGAAGTCGCGCGGCATGGAACCTTCTTCCGTGGTCACATCCTCGTCCATCGAGACCAGTTTGCCCGTGCGCCGCTTGCGCAGTCGCATCAGGCTCTCGTTTACCGCGATTCGCACCAGCCATGTGTAAAACTTCGAGTTCCCCTGAAATTGATCGAGCTTCTCATACGCCTTCAGAAACGCGTCCTGCATTACGTCTTCGGCGTCTTCCCGGTTCTGCGTAATGTGCTGCGCGATTCGGAAGATTTGCCGCTCGTACTTGCGCACTAGCGTGTCGTACGCCGAGACATCGCCGCCGCGGACCCGTTCCACTAGGGCCACGTCGGGATGCTGCTCGTTTTGTCCTGCAATCGATTGGATGGTCGACATGGCGTATGGTTGCGGAAATCGTCGGGAAATGCCTCGAAAGTCGCAGCCCGCTCCGCTGCTAGCAATCTGTTTGGCCGGCCCGTGACGATCGCGGATGGCCGGTAAAACAAGAGTGTAACGGACCAGGCGGCGGCGCAACAAACCAGGCTCGTGCAGGCTCCCAGTTACGCCACTGATTCCCTGTCTGCTCTTGCTGCGTCCAATCCAGCATAAAGTGGAATTATGCTTGGTTTCTTTTCCCCATCGCCCGTTTCGCGGACTTTGGCGGCTTTGCTTTCGTTCCTCATCGTTGTCATGCCGGCCGCGCCTCAATCTGCCGCCGCTTCCGGTGCCGGCGCGCCCGCTCCCGCAACCTCAACCCATGCGGCAGGAACGAGCGGGAAAACAGAAAGCAAGACATCGCGGAAGCGCAGGCCGGTCCATCGCTACAGCCGCGCCTCCCGCATCGCTCGCACCGCTCGGATCAGGCGTGCCTTCGTCGCCTCCAGGGAACTGCAGCCCATGGCCCAGCAGTTGGCTACCATGCGCACGCCCGAGGCTTACGCAGCGGTCACCGCCTACGCGCACAGCCATACAGGCGAGGCCGCGGCTGCGGCTTACCTGGCGTTGGGCCACGCTTATCTGCTCGACAAGCGCTATGCCGAAGCGGAATCGGCCCTGGCAAAGGCACGTCGCGCCGATGGCGAGCTCGCCGACTATTCCGACTTTCTGGCCGCCGAGGCCAGCCACGGTGCAGGCGACGAATCTGCCGCCGAGGCCATCCTGCGCGGATTTACCGGCCGATACCCCGAAAGCATCTTTGATGATGAAGCGCCGGAGCTCGAGGCCAACGTACTGCTGGCCATGAACAAGCTCACCGCCGCTCGCCAGGTTCTCGATCAAGCCGAAGACACTGAAGCCGCCGGCCGTCCCGGTTTTCAACTTGTCGAAGGCGAGGTGGAGCAGGCCATCGGCCAGCAGCAAACGGCGGAAGACGCCTTTAAGCGAGTTTTGCTGGGGCATCCCTTGAGCCCTGAGGCGCAGACGGCGCGCGCCATGCTCACGCAAATGGGAGCCGAGGCGACATTAACGATCGCCGATCTGCGGACTCTGGCCGACGCCTACTACAATTCCGGCCGCTACGAAGAGGCCTCTGAGCAATTCCGCGTTCTGGCCCTGGAGCCGGAACTCGACGCCGGCACCCGCGACGGCTTCGCCGTGGCTGAAGCCGCCTGCCAGCTGAAATTGAAGCGCCTGACTGTCGAAGAGGCCAGCGCCCTGCCCGATACGGACGACGAAAACGGCGCCCGGCGTCTCGACCTCTTGATGGAACTGGCCAGGGACCGCGACGACGAGGCCGATCAAAAGCAGATTGTCTCCGAGATGGAGACCCGCTTTCCGCACAGCCCGTGGTTGGCAGACGCGCTCTTTTCCAGCGGCAACATGTACCTGCTCAAACGCGATTACCCCACGGCGATCCAGTTCTACAGCGAGCTCGCCACGCGCTTTCCCGGCGATAAAAATGCTGCGGCCGCGCATTGGCGCGCCGGCTGGCTCAGCTACCGGCTCGGGCTTTACGACGCCGCGAAGCGGATCTTCGACGAACAGATTCGCCTCTATCCCAGCGCCCCGGAAACGGTCTCCGCGCTCTACTGGCGGGGGCGCCTCTATGAGACGCTGGATCACGACCCCGCTCTGGCCGTGGCCAACTATCGCACCATCACCCACGTTTATCAGCACTTTTTCTACGCGCAGTTGGCGCGGCAGCGGCTGGCGGCGCTGGGTAGTACGCAGCCGGCGTCGGAGCCGCAACTGGATCGCTTTCAGCCCACTCCCGAGCCGCACCTGGTGGACACGTTCCCGGAGGACAGCCCTCATTTGGCCAAAGCGCGCCTGCTTGCCAATGCGGGCTTGAACGAGTACATCGCGCGGGAGATCAAGGCCGATCCCGATTCTTCCTCCTGGAGCGCTCTCGCCGAAGCGCAGATTTACTCCTCCTACGGTGAGACCTTCCGCGCCGTTCGCGCACTCAAGCGTGCTTTGCCCGACGCGGCAACCGCGTCCATCCAATCCGTCCCTCTTGTCTATTGGCGGATTCTCTTTCCTGAAGCATGGTGGGACACGATCCGGGCCGAGGCGGCCAAGAACAATCTCGATCCCTACCTGATCGCCTCGTTGATCCGCCAGGAGTCGGAATTTGATCCCTCTGCAATCTCCTATGCCGACGCCTATGGCCTGATGCAATTGCTCCCCTCGGTGGGCAGAAAGATGGCGCGCGAAGAGGGTATCGCCCACTTCCAAACCTTTCAATTGCTTGACCCGGCCATGAACATTCGCCTGGGAACGCGCTATCTGCGCCAGATGCTCGATCGCTTCGGCGGCGTTCAGGAGTACGCGCTCGCCGCATATAACGCAGGTGACAATCGCGTCGCGGAATGGCAGGCCGCCGGCCCCTATTCGGGTATTGACGAATTCGTCGAATCCATTCCCTTTACGCAAACGCGCGAATATGTCGAGGCCATCCTGCGCAACGAGGAAACCTATAAGGCAATCGACGAATTTGCGCGCGATCACTCGGGGAGTTGCAACCGCGTCCTCCCAGTAGTCGCAGGCTCCGTAATTAGGTGCCAGGGGAATCCTACTTGCCAATCCTCGCACCTCATAGGGATTGACATCCCGGGCGCACCCGGCAACACTGTGCATGACCGGTGATCCTCAAATCCGGTATGACCTTCGCACCTGCTGTCTGAAAGAAAATGAAGCCGGGAGGAAACGATGTCAGCCGACTTGCAGTTTCTGGAAGAGTGGATCCCCGAACGAATGGACCCGGGAACGATCTTTGTGCTTGAGAATCAGGCTAAGCTTGGCCAGGCGCAAAATCCCTATGTTGCCGTAATGTCATGCCCGCGTTGCGGAACGTTGGGGCTAATCACTCGCAGGCAACTCTACGGCAGCGAGTCGATGATTTGCGGAGGCGATCTCTGCTCGGCCGAGTACCGGCTCGAAGGTGAGACCATCTGCTACAGAGAGGCGCAATAATCCCTACTGCTGCAGCGTGTAGTCCGCCTTGGTGGTTTTGGCGCCGGCCTGTGCCGGCGTGGGTAGCTGCGTACGATCCCATCCGCCTCCCAGGGCCTCCACAAGCTGCACGGCCGACGTCATCTCCTCGACCTGGAGCGCGTTGAGAGTTTCCTCGTTGGTCAATAGCGTGGTCTGGGCGATCACCACATCGACGTACGGATCGACTCCGGTGTTGTAGCGCACCACTTCCAGACTGAGATAGTCCTGTGAGTCCTTCACCGCCAGTTGCTCGCGGAGAATCTGCTGCGAATAGGTTCGTGTAGCCACCATGTAGTCTTCCACCTGCTGGAAGGCTGTGAGCACGGTCTGGCGGTACGTGGCAAGGTCCGCGTTATATGACGGCGATGTACTGATGCAGTTCGGCTCGGTAGAGGCCGCCGTCAAAGATGACCTGAGAGGCTGAGGGGCCAATCGACCAGATGCGGCTCGGCCAATTGAACAAGTTGGTCAACGTGGAGCTCTGAAATCCACCATCGGCGCTGATCGTCACTTGCGGGAAAAATGCGCCGTAACCGATGCCGATGACGGCGTTCTCCTCGGCGAGCGTGCGCTCGGCAGCCGCGATGTCGGGCCGGCGTTCTGCAAGCTGTGACGGCACTCCGGTAGGAATGGGAGGGGCCGCATAGATCATAGGCTTCACGGGAACGGAAAAATCGCTCGGCGCCTTGCCTAGCAGGACCGCGATGGCATGTTCGTATTGCGCGCGCAACAGGCCCACATTCGTCGCCGCCGCCTCCGCGGACTCCAATGTCGTCTTGGCCTCGGCAACCGAGATGTAATCGCCGACGCCGGTGTCATATTGCGCCTGAGTGTAGTCCAGCGATTTCTGTTCGTCCGTGACGGTTTGATTCAGTATCTGCTGCAGCATATCCTGGCCGCGAATCTCAAAGAAATACTCCGCCAGGCTGGCCTGTTCGGTGAGCTTTTCCGTTTCAAGATCGGCGGCACTCACCTGCGCGGCATACTGTGCTTCGTGGACCTCGTTGCGGATCTTGCCCCAGAAATCCGGCGTCCACGAAACGTCAATTGGAGCATTCCATAGCGTTGACGTTTGCCCCGTGTTCGCTTCAGTGGAGTTGTGCAAATTACCGGAGCTTTTCGACCGGCTCCATGATGGATTCGCGGTGATCGTCGGCCAATATTGCGAGCGCGCCTCTGCAATTTCGGCGCGGGCTTCCATATAGTTTTGAAAATACTCTTTAAGGTCCTGGTTGTTGATATTGAGCTGCTCTTCGAGGGAATTCAGCTCCGGGTCGCCAAAAACCTCCCACCAGTTGCCGCGGATCATCGCGTCCTGGGGGCTGGCCACCTTCCATCCATCGGTGTCCTTGAAGTTGACGGTAGACTCCTTGTAGTTCGGCGCGGTCACCGCCGGCGGCGCGGGAGCGTGATACGGCGGCCCGACGCGGCATCCGGAAAGGATCGCGAGCGAGCCCAGCGCGCAGGCGGTGAAGAATATCGGAATTGCGTTTTTTCGCTCAAGCATGGTCATCATCCTTCATCGATTATGATGCCGCCCCTTCAGCCGTCGAGGGAAGCACGTCGTGAGTCCGGCCAAGCGCGCGAAGGCGAAGGCGGTCCATCATCAGGTAAATCACGGGTGTGGTGTAAAGCGTAAGCGCCTGGCTCAAAAGCAATCCGCCCACGATGGTAATGCCCAGAGGTTGCCGCAACTCCGAGCCCATGCCGGTGCCAAAGGCGAGCGGCAGGGCTCCGCAAATGGCCGACATGGTGGTCATCATGATCGGTCTGAAGCGCAGCAGGCAGGCCTGGAAGATCGCCTCCCGCGTCGTCTTGCCCTCAAGCCGTTCCGCCTGCAGCGCGAAATCGATCATCATGATGGCATTTTTCTTAACAATGCCGATCAGCAGAATGATGCCGATGATCGAAATCATGTTCAGGTCGATGTGGAACAGCATGAGCGCGAGCATGGCGCCAACGCTGGCCGACGGCAGCGTGGAAATAATGGTGAGCGGGTGAACCAGGCTCTCATAGAGAATGCCAAGCACGATGAATACGGAAAGCAGCGCGGTAATCGACAGGACGAGTTCGCTGGAGAGCGATTGCTGGTAGGCCTGGGCCATTCCGGCGAAGAATCCGCGCACCGTAGAGGGCATTCCCAATTGCTCCTCCATCTGCGAGACTTCCCGCGTCGCATCGCTCAGCGAGGCGCCGTTTTTCATATTGAAGGAAACGGTGACCGAAGGGAAGTTGCCCGGTATGATTGACCTGCAGCGGGGTCGTGTTCGTGCTCGACTTCACGGCGGTAAACAACGGCGAAACTGCGTTCAGCCCGGTGCCCTGCGAATGAACCGCCGGGCGGCGCGAAGTAAATGTTATTCAATCCCGACGGATCCTGCCAGTATTGCGGCGCCACTTCCATGACCACGTAGTACTGATTCAGTTGCGTGTAGATGACCGAAACTTCGGATTGCCAGAAAGCGCTGCAAAGAGAACTGTCGAGCGATTGCGGCGTTTGGCCGAGCCGCGCTGCAGTAACACGGTCGTAATCGAGCAGCTCCTGCAGGCCCCCGTTTTGCTGGTCGGTATTCACGTCCGTCAGGTCGGGAAGCTTCTCCATGCGCTCCAGAAGAATCGGGCCCCAGTGCGCAAGTTCATCGATATTGTCGGACTGGATCGTGTATTGGTACAGAGCGTTAGATTGCCGCGGCCTCCGATGCGCAGATCCTGCGCCGCCTGCAGGAAGGCGGAGGCGACGGGCAGGCGATTCATCTTCGGGCGGAGTCGGTTGATCACGTTCATCGCCGAGGTCTGGCGCTCATCGCAATATGGAGCGCGTTCATTGCACTTGTTGCCCAGAGGTTTCAGCGTAATGTACATGAACCCGCCGTTGCCGCCCCCGGTGTACGCGAGAACGTGGGCCACGGCGGGATCGGCTTTGATCACATTGACCAGCGACACGATGGAGAAATTCATGAAGGGGAACGAAGCATCCTGCGGTCCCTGTACGCCGCCCACAATCGCCCCTGTGTCCTGCTGCGGGAAAATCCCCTTCGGAATTCGATAGATCACTAGAAAGTTCAGTCCAACCGTCAGCAGCAGCACGATCAGCGTCAAAACCGAATTATCCAGCGCCCATTCCAGCGATTTCCTGTACATCAAGAGCATGCCGTTGAAGGTTTTTTCGCTGGTCCGATAAAGCCGGTTATGCTTCTCGCCTTCCTTATGAGCTTTGAGAATGTGTGCGCACATGCAGGGCGTCGTGGTCAACGAAATGACCAGCGAGATGACTATGGCTGCCGAGAGTGTGACCGCGAATTCCCTGAAAAGCCTCCCGATAATGCCGCCCATCATGAGGATTGGTATGAAGACGGCGATCAGCGACATGCTGATGGAAAATACGGTGAATCCGATCTCCTGCGCACCTTTAAGCGCGGCGGCAACGGGCTCCATGCCGCTTTCGAGATGGCGCGTGATGTTCTCCATGACCACGATTGCGTCGTCGACCACAAATCCCGTGGAAATGGTCAGCGCCATCAGCGACAGGTTGTCCAGCGAATAGCCGAACAGGTACATGACGGCGAAAGTCCCGATGAGCGAGACCGGTACGGCCACGCTGGGAATCAGCGTGGCGCGCGGGCTGCGCAAGAAACAGGAAGACCACCAGAATCACGAGGCAAACCGATCCGATCAGCGTCTTCTCCACGGTCGAAACCGAGGCGCGAATCGTGGTGGTCCGGTCCATATCGACAGTGGTCTTGATTCCCGCCGGCAGCACCGCTTCGAGAAACGGCAATTGCGCTTTCACGCGGTCTACGGTCTGAATAATGTTCGCCCCGGGCTGGCGGAAGATGATGAGAACCACTCCCCTGGCTCCGTCGATGTAGCCGCCGGTGCGGAGGTTTTGCGTGGAGTCGATGACGTCGGCGACATCGGAAAGCCGCACCGCTTCCCCGTTGTGATAACCCACGATTAAGGGCCGGTAATCTGCAGCCTCGGAGATCTGGTCGTTGGTGATGATGTCTTCGCTGATGCCGCTGTTCGATAACTGGCCCCTCGGTTCATGCGAGTTCTGCAGGCTGAGGACCGATTGCACATTGCCTAAAGTGAGGCCAAAGCTCTCCAGCTTGGTGGGGTTCACCTCCACGCGCACCGACGGCGTAGCTCCTCCTCCCACAACAACCTGCCCGACACCGTTAATCTGCGACACCTTCTGCTCCAGGATTGTCGAAGCCAAGTCATACAGTTTCGTCACCGGATACTTGTCCGTTGTCAGACTGACGATCATGATGGGCGCATCGGCGGGATTCACCTTGCGGTATGAGGGATTGGAAGGCAAATTCGCTGGCAGGTAGGTGCGCGCCGCGTTGATGCCAGCCTGCACGTCTCTAGCCGCGCCGTCAATGTTGCGGCTCAGGTCGAACTGCAAGGTTACGTTGGTCGACCCCAGCGAGCTCGATGAAGTCATCTCCGTGATACCGGCTATTTGGCTGAATTGGCGCTCCAAAGGTGTGGCCACCGAGGCGGCCATGATCTGGGCGCTGGCCCCGGGCAAGCCGGCCGAGACGCTAATTGTCGGAAAATCCACCTGCGGCAACGGCGCCACCGGCAGCACCGCGAACGCGACAGCGCCGGCAATGGCGACCGCGATGGTGAGTAGTGTGGTGCCCACGGGCCGCTTGATGAATGGAGCCGAAAGGTTCATGCACGCTCCGAGCCGGGCTGCACCTCTTTATCAAGCGGTATCTGGGAGAGGCGACGCCCGGTAATCCGCTGACCCAAACGATCGAAGAAGACGTAAATAACCGGCGTGGTGTAAAGCGTAAGGATCTGGCTGAGCAGTAGGCCGCCTACCATGGCAATACCTAGCGGCCGCCTCAGCTCTGAACCTAGTCCGGTACCCGCAGCCAGCGGAATGCCGCCCAGCAACGCGGCCATTGTGGTCATCATGATAGGCCGAAATCGCAGCAGGCTGGCTTCGTAGATCGCTTCCGTCGAATCCTTGCCATGCTGCCGCTCGGCTTCGAGCGCGAAGTCCACAATCATGATGCCGTTCTTTTTCACAATGCCGATAAGCAGAATGATGCCGATGATTCCTACCACGCTGAGGTCCTCGCGAAAAAGCATGAGCGCGAGCAATGCTCCCACGCCGGCCGATGGTAGTGTGGAAAGGATGGTAACGGGATGAATAAAGCTTTCATAGAGCACGCCCAGAACAATGTAGACAACAACCAGCGCGGCAAGAATGAGCAGCGCCTCGTTGGACAGCGAATTATGGAAAGACGCGGCGGTGCCCTGGAAATCGGACTGCAGGCTGGCGGGGAAGTGAATGTTCTTCACCACCTTCTCAATGTCGTCGATCGCCGTTCCCAATGACGCGTTGGAAGCCAAATTGAATGAGACTGTGACCGACGGGAATTGTCCCTGATGATTGATGGAAAGAGCTTCAGTGGTGTCGTGCACCTGAGTGAAGGCGCTCAGCGGAATAGCGTTCGCTCCCACCGAAGATGAGGTCGTGTTCGATGTGACCCCCGTTGCGCTGCCTGCCAGTACCGTGGCCGGCGCGTTCACGACCGCCGCCGATGGCGTATAACGCACTGATGTTGTCAGCGCATTCGATCCCGCCGACGCCGAGGCAGAAGAGGAATACGATGTGGCGGCGCCCGCGCCGCTGGCGCCTGACGAAGCGCTCGACTGAATGTAAATGTCTCCGAGATTCTTCGGATTCTGCTGCCATTCGGGCGCGGTCTCCAGCACTACGTGGTATTGATTGAGCTGCGTGTAGAGGGTGCTGATTTCTCGCTGCCCATAGGCATCGTAGAGCGTGTTGTCGATCGTAGTCGGCGCGATGCCCAGCCGCGACGCGGTGACACGGTCGATCACCATCTGGATTGCTTTGGCTCCGGTCTGTTGATCCGTGGCCACGTCTTCCAATTCAGGCAACTTTTTCAACTGCGTGACAAATTTTCTGGTCCACTCATTTAGTTCGTCTGTGTCGGGATCTTCGAGCGTGTATTGGTATTGTGTCCGGCTCACGCGGTCGTCCACGGTAATGTCCTGTACCGGCTGCATATAAAGGTGGATACCTTGCACTTGGCTCAAACTGTTTTGCATCCTGCGGATCACGTCGGATGCTCCGATGCGCTGATTGATAGGCTTCAGATTGATGGAAATTCGGCCGCTGTTCAGCGTTGTGTTAGTGCCGTCGGCGCCGATAAACGAAGACAGGCTCTCCACCGCTGGGTCCTTGAGGATAATCTTCGCCAACGCCATCTGCTTGTCCGACATTGCCGAGTAAGAGATGGATTGTGATGCCTGTGAAATGCCCTGGATAACCCCGGTATCCTGCACCGGGAAGAAGCCCTTGGGAATCTCGATGTAGAGAACGATGGTGAGTACAAGCGTGGCCAGCGCAACCAGTAGAGTGATTGTCTGATACCGCAGCACAACGCGTAGCGTACGTCCATAAAAGGCGATCAGGCGGTTGAACACTTCTTCCGATGCGCGATAGAAACGGGTCTGCTGTTCTTTGGGATCGTAATGTAGGATTCGCGAGCACATCATCGGTGTCAGAGTCAGTGAAACCACTGCCGAAATGATGATGGTGACGGCCAATGTAACCGCGAACTCGCGAAACAGCCGGCCTACCACGTCGCCCATAAACAGCAGCGGAATAAGCACCGCGACCAGCGATACCGTGAGAGAGATGATGGTAAAACCAATCTGGCTGGCGCCGGTGAGCGCGGCCTCCAGCGGTGTCATTCCCTCCTCCAGGAAGCGGCTGATGTTCTCGATCATCACGATGGCGTCGTCAACCACAAATCCGGTGGAAATGATGAGCGCCATAAGCGACAGATTGTCCAGCGAGAATCCGAGCAAATACATCACCGCAAAGGTGCCAATTAGCGAAAGCGGGACAGCTACGCTGGGGATAATGGTCGCGCGCAGGCTGCGCAGGAACAGAAAGATCACCATCACCACCAGTCCCGACCGTCAGCAGCAGCTCCAACACCGCGTCGAGCACCGAGGCCCGAATGCTGGTGGTCATGTCGGTCAGCGTGGCGACTTTAATCCCTGCGGCAAGATTCGCCTCCAACTGGGGCAGAATCTTCTGGATGGAATTGACGACCGTGATAGTGTTCGCGCCGGGTTGGCGCTGGATGTTGAGAATCACCGCCGGAGTAATCGTGGCTGGCGACTGCCCATTCGTCATTCCCATCCACGCGCCTTCTTTAGCGTTCTCCACGCCATTGATCACGTTCGCCACATCTTTGACGAAAACCGGCGCGCCGTTCGAGTAAGCGATCACCACATCCTTATACTGGTCGGCTGTGCTGATCTGGTCGTTGGCGTCGATCTGATAGTCCTGGCGCGGGCCGTCAAAGTTACCTTTGGCTGAGTTCACGCTGGCCTGGATTAGCGCCGTGCGCACGTCCTCCATGTTCAGGCCATAGGAAGAAAGCTCGACGGGATTTACCTGGATGCGAACCGCGGGCTTTTGGCCGCCGCTGATGCTCACCAGCCCCACGCCGTTCAATTGCGATAGTTTCGGCGCCAGCCGTGTATCCACCATGTCCTCAACCTGCGACAGAGGCATGTTGTCGGAAGTAATGGCCAGTGTCAGGATGGGCGCGTCGGCGGGGTTGGTCTTGCTATACACCGGCGGCACAGGCAAATCGGAAGGTAGAAATGATTGCCCTGCGTTAATCGAGGCTTGCACTTCTTCTTCGGCGACATCGAGCGAGAGCGACAGGCTGAACTGAAGAACGACCACCGACACGCCACCGGCGCTCGTCGACGTCATCTGGCTCAAACCCTGCATCTCGCCGAACTGGCGTTCCAGCGGTGCCGTGATAGTCGTAGCCACAACGTCGGGGCTGGCGCCGGGATAGAACGTAAGTACCTGGATCGTCGGGTAGTCGACCTCCGGCAGTGCCGATACAGGCAACTGCGTGAAAGCAACCAGGCCCGCCAGCAGAATTGCGGCCATCAGCAGCGACGTTGCCACGGGCCGCAAGATGAACGGTTGAGACGGACTCATGGAGTGGCCTCAGTGGTCTCGGAGGATGTCGCCGGAATTGTAACTTTAGAGAGAAATACGCTCGATCCGTTGATCAACTTCTGGAAACTGCTGTTGGCCACCACGTCTCCCGGATTCAAGCCCGTGACCGCGGTGTTGCCTTCGTCCGAGATCCCCGACTTCACGGTCTTCATCGTGGCCTTGTTGTTCTGGATGAGATAGACAAAATCCGTAGGGCCGTTATGCTGGATCGCCGAGGAAGGAATCAAGACCTGGTTATCGAGCGTCTTAACCAGCAGGCGCGTATTCACAAACTGGTTAGGGAACAGCATGCCGTCAGCGTTGGTGAATTCTGCACGCAGCTTAACGGTTCCGGTCACGGTGTCGATCAGGTTGTCGATGGTGATTAGTTTGCCTTTGGCTAGCAGCTTGGTCTTGAAGTCGTTCCAAGCCTCTACCGTAAGCGTCTTGCCGCCGCGCATCTGCTCCACTACCTCAGGCAGACTGTCTTCGGCCAGCGTGAAAATCACCGTGATCGGCTGAATCTGTGCAACCACAACCAGCGGTGTCGTGGAGTTGGCCGTCACCAGATTGCCGGGATCCACAAGGCGGAGCCCCACGTGGCCGTCAATGGGCGAGGTGATGTGACAAAAGGCGACCTCTACCTGGTCGTACTGCACTGTGCCCTGGTCGTTCTGCACCGTCCCTTGATCCTGAAGCACCAACTTTTCCTGGTCCTCCAGCGTCTGGCGCGGAATAGCGTTTTTGGCCCAGGCATCCTGATAACGCGCCAGATCCATCTGCGCCTCAGCCAGAAGGTTCTTATCGCGGTCAAGCGCGCCCTGCGCCTGCATGAGCTGCGCGACATAGGGCCGCGAATCGATATCGATCAACGGATCGCCTTTGTGAACAGCCTGCCCCTCGCGGTAATACACCTTCGTGATCACGCCGGTCACTTCTGCGGTGATCGTGTCGTTATAAACAGGAGTGACCGTTCCGATCGCATCTAGATAAACGCCGATGCTGCCGTTCGTCGCAGTTGCCACTGTAACCGGCACTGGCCCGGCCATCGCGTTGCGCCGTCCGCCTCCTGAAGCTGCGGTTGCGCTTGCGCTATGCTGCTTCCACACCCATACAAACAGGAGCGCAAAAAGCAGAATAATGACCGCCCAGATCCAGAGATACCTGCGCTTTTTGGTGGAATCAGTTGGCGGTTTTTCGGGAGCAGAATGAGATACAGACAGAGGTTGGTCCATCGTTTTTTCTTCTCGTATGTCCGGCTAGAAACACTCGGTTTGATAGGGACATTCTCTCATATTCGAAATGGTGGAAAGAATGCAAAGAGAACCGCGTCTTGACTACTCGATTGAATGCTGAAAAGCATCCTCGCACGTATGGCTGTCGCTCTTCGGGGTGGGCAGCGGCAACCGGAGTGCACCAAAGCGTAAGTCAGCTTCCCGCACCCAGACGCCAACTGAATGGACGATTCAAGATGGCAAATAGTTGCAGAAACCGCGAAAGCCGTGGATTTAAGGCGTTTCCCGAAATTGCGAAGCTCTTGTTAGAAGAGTGCAGGGCCGTCGCTCCTTCCACTCCAACGACAGACCTGTCGTCGGTCCCGGTTCCTTTGGGTCGCGACGGCTTGAATCGGAATAACCTCTTAAGCCTCCGTAGATAGAACCGACTGCATAAATCGGGCTTTGAGGGCGATTGCATCAGTCAGGCGTTCGCCTCGGGCCGTGCGCTCTTAGCGATTCCCGGTCCACCCGAGGAGTGCTGGGCATTCGCCAACTTGAGAAGCGCGTCCACCATCTTCGGCAGGTTCGACTCGTGGAACAGATTCATGTGGTCATAGGCCAGGAATTGTTCCTCGATCCCGCTCCGCGCCATTGCTCTCCAGCCAAAACGGGAATCGCGATCGATGATATTGGGCTCGTTTGCGCTCAGGAAATGAAGAATGGGCCCCTCGATCGGGCGCGCCTTGTAAAACGGCAGGTTGCCCTTTCTCACCCTGCTCAGGAACCACTGGACTATGGCCACCCGTTCCACGGGAGCAAGTAGCCAACGAATCGGCGTCACCGCCGCCCAGCCTAGACGCCTCAAAACGTAACCTGGGTGCAAAGCGAAGTTTGTATTTGCGGCTTGTCCGCGTGCGAGCCACTGAGCGCGGGCGCTCTCAATCCACGCTTGCCCGCCGTGAACAAAGGAAGGATAGCCAGGCATGTATACGTCAAACAGAATCAGCCGGACATCTTCTCCCGCACCGATGAGTTCGCGAGCTGCCTCAACGGCGACAACTCCACCCAGGCAAAAGCCGCCCACAAGATACGAACCCTCCGGTTGCGTGTCGCGGATCAGTTTGGCGGTTGCTGCTCCAGCCTGCTCAATTGTAAAAAGCGATTGGCTGAACCATGTGTTAGCCGGACGAATGATTGACAGGTCCAACTTTCCGCGCAGATGCGTTGCCAGCCGCCGGAAGTAGAGCCCCTCGTCGCCGTCACCCGGAATGCAGAATAAACGCTGCGCAGCGTCTTCATTGCGGACAGGAAAAACGCGGAGCTCGCTCGCGGAATCCTCACTAGGCCGCGGGATCGGCGTCTTGCCCACCAGTTCCGCCAGATGGGCAAGGGTAGGTTCGTCAAGAAAACTCGCCGCCATGGCGCTGGTCTGGCTGCCAAAGCGTTGGTCCACTTCGGCGAGCATATTGATCGCCGCCAGCGAGTCCCCTCCGGCGTCGAAGAAGTTCTCGTTGAAGCCAAGGTCGTCTCGATCGAGAATCCGGCTCCAGATCTCGTAGGTCCTGTAAAAAGCCACATCGGCGGCGACCTTCGTCATCTCGTCTGTCGTCGGCGGTGCGCCGCGCCTGTGGCTTAAACGCTCCGCCAGCACCCACCGCTGCGGTTTGCCCAGTTCTCCGCGCGGAATCTCATCAACAAAGTAGATGCGGTTGGGAACCTTAAACCGGGCCAGACGCTCTGCGGCAAACCGCCTCAGCTCCCCAACGCTGAGCGGCACTTCGATTGAAGTGCGCAAAACCACGGCGCAGGCCACGTCTTCACCCAGCGTGGGATGCGGCACGGCAAACGCTGCAGCCTCCAGCACCGCGGGGTGAGACGCCATCGCCGCATCCACTTCGCTGGGCGCAACCTTCTCCCCTCCGCGATTGATCATTTCCTTGAGGCGACCGGTCACAAACAGGTTTCCGTCCTGATCCAGGCGCCCAACATCGCCCGTCCTGAACCAGCCATCATGAAATGCCGCCTTGGTCGCCTCGGGATCGTCAAAGTAGCCGGAGAATACGGCAGGGCCACGCACCACGATCTCGCCATCCGATCCCGTCGAGAGAAGTTCACCGGAAGCGCCGATGATCCCGATGTCTAGACCGCAAGAACGGCCCGCTGAGCCAGGAACCCGTCCGCCGGGCAGGAGAGCATCCACAGTGATCGGACATGCCTCCGTCATTCCGTAGTCGTTGAAGACGGGTACTCGCAGGACGTTTTCGAGTCCTACCTTCACGTTGCTTGGGAGCGGCGCTCCCGCGGACTGGAGAAAACGAAGCGGCAACGGGTCTTTGGGAGGCTCACGCATCAGTTGTATAAGCGCGGCTTGATGAACCGTGGGTGAGCACGCATACCAGGTTGGCTTCAATTCTCTGAGCCAGCCAAGATATGCCGCTGGTTCAAACCCTCTGGTTGCGATCACCGTACCGCCGCATTGCAATTGAGCAAGCGCATTTTCCACGCCGGTTATGTGACTTAACGAAGTCATGAGAAGAAATCGATCAGAAGCACCCAAGTGGAGCGAATTTTTCCGTGCCGCCGTCCCTGCCTCCAGATTCATGTCAGAGAGCGGCACCAGCTTCGAAGTCCTCGTTGTCGCAGAAGTGGCCAGGAATAGCCTTGCGTCGGAGCACGCAGTCTGGCGCTTTGCCGGCGAGGCCCTGCGCCTGATTTGCCACTCGCCTGGAGGTTGCCCCGCGCGAGCCAGCAGAACGGTCAGTCCCATCGCTTCAGCCGCGTTGGATTCAGCCTCAAATTCCCGAGATGTGATTAATGCCGCCGCAGAGAGCCTACCGAGCAGGGTTGCAACCTCGCCTACAGTCGTTTTCGGTTGTAAAGGAGCGCAGGCACAATGGCTCATAACGCCGGTCACGGCGATTGTTTGTAATACACCTTGATGTGCAAGCACGGCCACGATTTCGGTTGAAGAAACCTCTGCTTCCACAAGCCGCGAGCGGCACGCCTCAATTTCCGACCAGAACTCACGATAGTCCAGGGCCAAGCCGCTTGGTTCGATGAGGGCAGTGATATTCGGATTGAGCTCGGCGTATTGTGCGACGGGCGTGAGTACCGCAGATACAGAACGGTGCATTCACTACGCTCCGGAGTTACAAGTCATCTCGGCGGCTCCGCTTCGCCAGCCATCTCAATCGACGTTATTATATTGAATGCATTCACGCATATTCATACACGCCCGCATCATAATTGGGTGAGCCGGTCATCCAAGTCCTGCCAGAGAGTCGATCGCTGCGGCCTCTGGCGGCCGTAATCAATTGCGGTCGGGCCCTAGTTCTCCAATTCGGAACATGGCGATGGCGTCAATTTCAACCAGCAACTCTGGTCGGCAGAGCCCTGCCTCGATCGCGGTCGACGCAGGTACCGGATCGATTCCCAATTCCCTAAAGACTGCGGTCCTCTCCTCGTTAAAGGCGGATCGTAGTCCCGATCGATATCGCGATATAAATCGTGGTTCTCATAACGTCATGCCACTTCGCGCCCGCGCGGTCGAGAAGGCCGGTGATATTCCTAAACACCCGGCGCACCTGGCCTCGAAAGTCGCCGATATGAACGCTCTTGCCGCGCTCGTCAACACTCCCGGTTCCGGAGATAAGAAGGATCGAAACGCTGCCCACATCGACCCTCATGCCGCGAGAGAAAGAACTCGGCTGGCGTAGTGATACGCCTCGTTGAGCACTCCATGATTCGTGATGGCACGCTTGTGCATGGGCCCGCGCGTAAGAGCTTTCAGCATCTCTGGAGTCAGGTCCATACCGGTATTTGGCCTTGAAGGGAAGATTTGCTTGACGCTTCTATCGAGAATAACAGAGCCGCCATCCTCAACGCTGAGCTAGCGCCGACGGATTTCGGTCTTCTTCACGCGGCATCCAGCATCGCTGTCGGATTCGGGATGACCTCGATCCCCCGCATTACACCCTTCGGTGCCCGCTTCGGCGCCTCGTCGTACACAACTGGAAACCATGGCCTACGGAAGGCACGAACCTACCACCGGTAATAGCGGTAAGGATTGTCTCCCATCGGGAAATCCGTGCGATAGTCGGGGTAATAATAGCCGGCCTCGGCCCCTTCGGGCATGGCCCTCGGAGGCAGGTCCAGCAAACGGCTTGGTATGGGCGGATCGCAATCATGCCCCGCCCGGTCGCCGTCCGGGCCGACCCACATGCGATCCGGATTGAGGACCGTTTCGCGCGGATGGAATATCCGGCTGTCCACCGGGAAACTGGCGCCCAGGTTGGCCAGGAGCTGGGCCACGGCGCGGGTGGACCGCCAGCGCGTGTAGCGGAAATAGGTCTTCTCGTCCGCCTGGAAGCGATCCGGGTCCACCTGGCAGAAGACCGCCACGCCCTTTCCCATCGCCTTGCGGCCAAGCAGACCGTCCGCCCCGATCTCCGCGCCGGCGCTCAGAACCCAGGGGGGAGTTCCAGTGGGTGCGCCAGCGAAGATCGGACGCGCTCAGGCCCCTTGCTTCGGGCCAGTCGGGCACCGACAGCGACCCGGCGAAATCGGCTGCCGCCGGCTTCAATGTGGTGCCGAGCCACCCGTCTGCCTGCGCTCGCGGCAAGAAGAATGCCTTGCCGCCTTTCTCCAGGTAGGCGTTGAGCGCCGCCGTATCGATGTTCGCATCCGGGCCGACGAGCAGCAGCCCGGCGCTCGCGTCCAGCGTGGCCGACCGCTGATAACTCACCCCGATCCTGTCCAGCCATGCCGCGCCCGCTCCGCCGCCGAGATAGACGACCTTGCTCACCCGCGGCGAAGCGGCGAGTGAAGCGCGTAGTCCATGACGCGCCCGGCCATGCGCCGCGCCGCCGGATCCAACGCCACATGGTCTTCCAGGTCCAGGGTGCAGACGATCAGCCGTCCCTGGCCGTAGTCCAGTTCCATCAGCGGCGTATAGGCCAGGTCGAACTCGCATTCCAGCAGGGGACGCCAGCCGCTGCGGTGGGGCTTCTCGATGGCCGCGCTGGTGACCCCGCCGCGGTTGCCCCAGTGCCACCCGGCGTAGGGCTGATCGCCTTCGTTCCCTCGGAGGTAATCGCCCATCGTATTTCGGGTACGCCTCAATCAGGGTGCTGCTGCCCGTCCAGTCGCGCAGGTCGTCGGCATCGATTCCCTGGCGGCCGGGGAATTCGGAATGGGAAAGACACGCCGGCTCACCTTCGGGCACACCCGCCACCCGAGGGCTTCGTCCATCCATGCCGGGTCTTGCGCAAAGATCAGAGCCCGGCCGCCAGCCCGCACGTAGGTTCCAGCCTGGCCGCCACCGCCGGGTCGTCCTTCAAGGCATTGCGTCCGACGACCACCAGCGGCGCCGCCGCGCCGTTCCAAGCAGCGGGTCGTATAGCCCAGGTTCGCCAGCATCTTGCCGGTCAGGCCGTCCGGATCAACCATGGCGATCTCGCCGCTGGCCGGCTGGTCCTCGCCAAAGACGCGAAACGCAAAGGTGTCCTGATGCGTCGCCTCGCCGATCGTTGCGGTCAGCGTGATCTGGCCGTCGGCCTTGCCGCCGGCTTCCACCTGGGGCGCGGTGATCTCGATGGGAAGTTTACGGATCTCCGAAACCGCCAGGCTGCCGTGCTGCTCGCCCTGGCCCACTTTCTTGCCGCCGACGGTGGCGGTCCAGGTTGCCGTAAAATCCTGGGGCTGGCGCGTATCGTTGATCAGGACGATCTGCTTCTGGAACTTCTGGCCGGCGCGGAAGTGGTGGTCCTTGGCGGTGTAATCCCCGGCCGGGCCGGCGATCCACGCCAGGGTCGGGAAGTTGATCTCCTTGAGCGCGTCCTGCATCCACGACCAGGTGCGCAGGCCGCCCGGCAGCCCCGCGGTCCGCCAACTCCTGCCAGGTATTCGCGCGGAAGAGCTGCTGGATTTTGTGCATTGACAGGAAATTGTTCCAGCTGGTCCTCGGAGGTGTTGTAGAGCATTCCCGCGCGGAACAGGTCGTGAAGCCACTGCCGGTATTTTGACCCCTCGGCGGCATAGGCGTCTGTGCCAAAGTAGATGGCGACGTATTCGGTCAACAAAGGCTCGCTAGGGATGTTGCTGCCAAAACCATCGTGCCCGCGCCGAAACGTGCAGTCCGTGGGGGTGCCGAACTCGGTCATGGTAATCGGCATCTCGCCGTTTTCCGCCCACGCGCTCAACCAGTCTTCGCGCTCCTGGAGCGGCAGCAGGTCCAGATAGCAGTTCATCGAATGAACATCGCCCGTATCGGCCCCCTCGTGGCTGTAATAGACCCGCGTGGGGTCCAGTTCCTTGAGCCCAGCGAACATCTCCTTGGCGCTCAGCCAGAAGTTGCTGCCAGCGCGGATCGCTCAAACCCCAGCCGTGGCGGCCGACGTGGCGTGGATCCATGTCGACCGCGTTGTTGAAGAAATTCGCACCGGCGATCCACATCACCGCGGACGGATGATTGCGGTAGTGGCGCATCCACACGGCAGCGCGCTCCAGGGCGCGCTGCCGGTTCTGTTCCCAAATAAGATTTCCGCTCCGATCCCTCATGTACTTGTCGGCGTCGAGGACATACACCGCCGCCAGATAGCCCTTATGATCGGCCTGGTCGAGTTCCGGGCCCGCGTCGGAGTCATCGCCGCGGGTATCCGGGTTCCAGGAGCCGAATTCCGAAAAGTTGTCTCCGACCTCGCCGATTGGACCATTGTGAAAGCAAGGCTGCCGCAGGTGGATCACGGTGCCGTTGAGGTAGAATTGCCGTCCTTCAACCCAGAACTCCCGGAAGCCGAATTCCTGGTTGTACTGGTCGTCCACACCAGCCCCTGTCACGGTCAGCCGGAGCGTGTAAAGGTTGGGCTGATCCACATCCCACAGACGCGGGTTCGCCCAGGGCCAGGAGACCGTAACGGTCTGCGTGTCTCTGGCCTCCACTGCCGCGTCCGCCGTGAAGCTCTTCTCCACCTCGCCCTTTTCGTTGAGCATGTCCGCGACGAAATGCACCCGGCCCGCCTGCTTGACGCCGCTAAGGTCCACGTCCAGCGAAACGTCCTTTTTTCGCGTGGAAGTGCGCACGAAGACATCGCTCACCTGCGCCTCGGATGACCGGCTTTCCAAATAGACGCTGCCGGTCAAGCCCCGCGTCGCCAGCCGGGCCGCGCTGTAGGTGACGGCCATAAAAGCGTTCTGCCAGAAGTGCCCCACCATCTCCGAGTCCGCGATGGCGGCCACCAGCACCCGGATATCCGCCGTCTTGCCCGGCGTGACCGCATGCGTGATGTCCACCGAGCCCCACGGCCAGGGCACTCGCCCGCAATCCTTGCCGTTGACATAGACAATCGCGTCCGTGCATACCCGGTCAAAGCGCAGGCTGATCACGCGGCCCTGCCATTCGGCAGGAATCGGCACCTGGCGCTCGTACCACGCGCTGGCCACCTCCGCTCCATCGTAGTTTTCCCACTGCGGGCCGCTGCCGAGGGCCACAAAATCGGAAGGCTTACCCTCGTTTTCGGAAGACCTACGCCTGTGCCGACGGCTGCCCCAGCTGCCCGGCACCTTGATATAGGCCCAGCCCGTCTTCGGCGGACTGGCTTGACCGGCAACGGCAGGGATGAAGCGCCAGATGCCGTCGAGGGATACCTGCGACCGCTTTGCATTCACGGTTACGACGCTGGTCTGGTCCCAGTTCGTGCTCATGCCGGCCGGCAGCACGGCGTCTGACGACTGCGATTCCGCCAGCGCCAGCGGCGGGAGCAGCGTCGCGCCGGCCATCGCTACGCCGGAAGTCTGGAGGAACCTGCGGCGCGTCAAACCATCGCTTGCCTGGGGATTCTTTGGGCTACTTCTCCGCTTCATGAGCATCACTCCTGAAAAAATGGCATCTCTCGCATGGATTCAGACTGAGGCTGAGCGAGAAGATCTTCGCAGCTCAGGTGGGGGAAATGCCCCCAAGTTGAGCGCAAATAGCTGTTATATCAGAGATGGGCTGTCTGAGAAGCGGCTGCTGTCCGGCGGCATCTGCAAAAGCCTCCGATTGAAACGCGCTTCGACATTTAGAGCAATTCCTGGGTAAGTGTGTCCTGTTGAGGATTGAGAGAGGTCGCCGACTCCTTGTTGTGCGGCGACTTGGCGGCAATCGCTTCGGGCTACAGCAACCCAAGAACTGCTGTAGTCCCGTGAGTCTGGCTTGATGGGCAAAACGATGGATCGGTGAGAGTATCAACAATTATGGTTGGCTGGCGGAGAGACTGGGATTCGAACCCAGGTTAGAGTTTCCCCTAAACACGCTTTCCAAGCGTGCGCCTTCAGCCACTCGGCCATCTCTCCGCAGAGGGCAGATGCGTGCCAGATTGAATGTAGCACAGTCAGTGACCGTCGCACTCCCGCGACCGGTGCGACCCGGCGGCGGTGCGAGCCGGCCTTTTCGAGAAGCGATTGTAAGCGTATACAGCGTCATGCGGCTTGATTTATAGTGCGTTGTTGCCCGGAACTCCTGGGTTCGTATTCCTCGGAAGCGCCTGCTGATCGAGGCTGAACTTCATGGGGCGTAACTTCATCGCAAAGAGATCTTCCATGTCCACTATCTCTCGCCGCGATCTGCTCTGTTCAGGATTGGCGCTGTCGGCTTCCTCTCTTGTTGCCCGGACGGCGTGGGCGCGCACTGCCGCGCTGCTTGCCGGCGCGCCTGAGGCCGCATCCGTTGCTCTTGCCCCGCGCGAGCAGCTCCTCTTTGACTTTGGTTGGAAGTTCCAGTTCGGCAACGGATGCGACCCCTCAAAAGATCTCGATTTCGCCATGGATCGGGAAGCCTTTTCTAAAGCCGGCGACTTCAATTTTGCGCGGGTGGGCTACGACGACTCGAAATGGCGCGCCCTTAACCTGCCGCACGACTGGGCAGTGGAGCTGCCCTTCGTCTGGGACGACTCACTTAGATCGCAGGGATTCAAGCCCCTCGGCCGCCGCTATCCCGAGACCAGCGTAGGCTGGTATCGCCGCGAGTTCGACATTCCCGCGGCTGACGCCGGGCGGCGGATTGCCGTGGAGTTCGATGGAGCGATGCGCGACGTGCTGGTGTTCGTGAACGGGTGTTTCATCGGCCGCAACGACAACGGTTATGCGCCCTTCCGCTTCGACATCACCGACTTTCTGGCGGTCGGCGGCAGGAATTGCATCGTCGCCCGCGTCGACGCAAGCTATGGCGATGGCTGGTTCTACGAGGGCGCCGGAATCTACCGGCACGTGTGGCTGACGAAGACCGATGCGCTGCATCTTGCGCCGTGGGAGAGCTATGTCGCGTCGCCGACGCCACCGAGCGCTCGGGCATGAGGCTAAGCCTTGTCGAACTGTCGTGTCCAACGAAGGCATAATGCCGCGGAGAATGCTGAATGTTTTATGGCAGATTTTTGATCCGTCCGGCAAAACCGTGGCGACTGCCGGTGAGGACACTATCCTCGCAACCACAGACCGTCGAACCGCGATCGAGCATCAACGTCGCTCACCAGCGGACGCGCAACTCAGTAACCCCAGGCTCTGGTCCGTCGCAGTCGCCCAATCTCTATACAGCCATTGCCACAGTTGAAACTGATGGCAAGAGGCGCGATGCCGAGCGCATCCCGTTCGGCGTGCGCACGGCGCGCTTCGACGCCGACCATGGGTTCTCGCTGAATGGCCAGTCCGATGAAGATCCAGGGAACCTGCAACCATCAGGATCACGCAGGAGTCGGCGCGGCGCTGCCGGATCGGCTGCAGGCCTTTCGCGTTGGCGTGCTCAAGGGAATGGGCTGCAATGCCATTCGCACCTCGCACAACATGCCCACGCCGGAGCTGGTGGAGGCCTGCGATCGCATGGGGATGATGATGATGTGCGAGACACGCCAGATGAGCTCCAGCCCCGAAGGTATGGCGCAGCTTGAAGCGATGGTCAAGCGCTATCGCAACTCGCCGTCGATCATCCTATGGTCGATCGGCAACGAGGAGGATCGGCTGCAAGGCCCGATGGCCGAAGAAGGCGCTAAGATCGCCGCCACCATGGTGCGCCGCTGCCATGAGCTCGACCCCACGCGTGTCGTCTCCGCGGCGGTCGACGGCGACAACGAAAAAGGCGACTCCACTGCGCTCGACATCATCGGCTTCAACTACCACCTGCAATTTCCTGACGGCTTCCACTTGAAACATCCCGGCAAGCCTATCTACGGATCGGAGACGGCGAGCACGATCTCGACGCGCGGCTGCTATCAAACCGATCCGCTGCGGAACACGCTGAGCGCCTACGACGTGAATCAGCCGGGCTGGGGTGAGACAGCCGAGGAGTGGTGGACGTTCTACGCCACGCGCGAGTGGGAGGCAGGCGGGTTTGCGTGGACGGGATTCGACTATCGCGGCGAACCCACGCCTTACGGATGGCCGTCGATCAGCTCGCAGTTCGGCATCGTAGATACGTGCGGATTTCCCAAGGACAACTACTTCTACTACAAAGCGTGGTGGACGAAGGAGCCGGTGCTGCATCTGCTGCCGCACTGGAACTGGGAGGGCCGCGAAGGCGACGAGATTGCGGTGTGGGCGCACTCGAATCTCGACGAAGTCGAGCTCTTCGTCAACGGCAAGAGCGCGGGCCGCGAGAAGGTTCCGCGGCTGGGGCACGTGGAGTGGAAGGTTCGCTACGAGCCGGGCGCGATCGAAGCGCGCGGATGGAAAGACGGCAAACTTGTTGCGACCGAGAAGCGCGAGACCACGGGTCCGGTTGCATCGCTGCGCCTGACGGCAGACCGAACAACTTTGGACCGAGGAGGGATCGACGCCGATGGCGAGGACGTTGTCGTGCTGACCGTCGACGCGCTGGACAGCGAGGGCCGCGCCGTTCCTACCGCGTCGAATATGGTCCACTTCAAAATTACCGGCGAAGGCGCGCTGATCGGAGTGGGCAACGGCGATCCCAACTGCCAGGAGAGCGACAAGAAGCCGCGGCGCTCGCTGTTCAACGGCCTGGCGCAGGCGATCGTGCAGTCGACAAAGACGGCCGGGACAATCGAAATTGAAGCGAGCACGATGCCGGGAGGCGGAGACATTTCACCGGCGAAGCTGACGATTACGACGAAGCAAGTGGAGCTGCGACCGACCGCATAGCAGGACAGCGAGCCAGCAAGGCGGCGAGCCAAGGAAGAGGGATCAAAAGGCTCGTCGCTAGCAGACACCCGGTATGCACCCCATGAACTGGTTCATGGGAGCCCCGGTAGGCGTTGCTCCTCTCTTCTAGAACCCGAAAAAATTGGCCCCCCCCGCGCCGCACACCCCTATTTGTCGATACAACCTAGCCGTCAGAATTGGCCCTTCCCCCTACCCCTTCCGGCTTCTGGAGATAAGTGCTTTGGTTGCGTTGGGTTAGCCGGTGTTTCTTGCTGCAAAAATGTGAAAACAAACAACTTATTTGCAGAAATCAGACAGCAAAGGAGTTACGAGCATTCCCCGCTCAGGGCCCTTGATTCCAATGGGGTTGCGGCCAAGGTACTCGCGTAACAGCCCATAAAAATTTCATTCGATTGCACTTAGTTGCAAATATCTGATTCGATTCGGCCTGTGGAACTGTGCAACTGCGAGGCTGAATCCCGCCAGACTGGGAAGGCCTTCCCACACTGCATAACACTAGTGTAGCGACTTCGGGGAAATTATCCGCAAATGTGCGGAAGAAAATAAGTGGTTTGGGATGAGCTGGATAGGACTGAATTGGCCTGCGGATGGGGTTGACAAAAGCTGCGGCGTAGCGGAGCAGGAGGTCTTCCCGCAATATGGTGTGATTTAACTCACTGAAATGAACTGCGACTTAATTTGTCGTATATTATGCGTAGACCAATTAAGACTGATTTGGTCGTATATTAAGCGGGCACCCCACGGACATTCATTTGATTCAACCGGAGGGCACGCGACGAATATGGGGAGTTCTAAGTGAACACGGGACGGGGCAAGACTCGGGGCGAGGCCCAAATCAAGGTTCAACGAGCAATCTGTTTGCTTGCGCTCGCGGTATTTCTGGCCGCGGCTACGGCATGGGCGACTGTTTCAGGAAGCATTTCCGGCACAGTGACGGACGCTTCGAACAGGGTGATTCCGCAGGCAAGAATCTCAGCGGAAGAGGTGAACACAGGGCTCAAATACGAGACTTCGACAGACGGGGAGGGCTATTACACTCTGCCCGTGCTGCCGGTGGGCCGGTATGAGCTGACGGTAGAGGCGCAGGGGTTCGACACGTATGTGCGCAAGGGCATTGTTCTGGACACGAGCGCGGCGTTGACGCTGGATGCCGTTCTTGAGATCGGCAACGTTCGCCAGACCGTGACGGTGAGCGACAACAGCCTTCATATTGAGACCAGCAGCACGCAAATGGGGCAGGTGATCAGCGGACGGGAGATGGCGGCGGTTCCGCTGAACGGCCGCAGCTACACCGATCTGCTTGCGCTGCAACCGGGCGTGGCTCCGGAAACGGCGATTACCGCGAGTACGGTCCAGGATGTGGGCGCGACGGTCCTGAATCCTTCGGGCACTCTCAACCCCGGAAATCTTTCGGTGAACGGGCAGCGCGAAACCGCAAATTATTTCAGCGTAAACGGCAGCGATACAGAGGAGGACGTAAACGCAGGGACCGCGGTGATTCCGAACCTGGACGCGATTGCGGAGTTTCGCATCGTGACCGGCGATTTCGACGCCGAATACGGAGAATACAGCGGCGGCCAGATCAGCGTGATTACCAAACAGGGCAGTAACGAACTGCATGGCGACGCGTTCAACTTTCTGCGCAACACGGATCTCGATGCGCGGAATTATTTTTCTCCAACGCGCGGCGTGTTCCGGCAGAACCAGTTTGGCGGCACGGTGGGCGGCCCGCTGAAGCGCGACCGGGTGTTTTTCTTTGTCGACTATCAGGGCACGCGGCAAGCGCAGGGCATCGATACGGGGGAGATTCCGGTGCCATCCGTGGCGGAGCAGGGCGGGGACTTCAACGCTCTGGCCTCCTCGTTCGCCACGACGGTGACTCTGCCGAGCGGGCAGCAGGTGACCGTTCCCACGGCGGTCAGCGGCCCGTATCTTGCTACGCAAGTGCTTGCGCCAGCCTTTGGCTATGGCGTGACGCAGGGAGAGCCGTACTACTTCACGGCTGGAGAAAGCTACCTCACCGGGAATAGCGTCTCGACCTATTCGCATAACTGCACATCGTTCCTCCGAGTGCGTCTTTCCCAATTTGCAAATTCCGCAATCGGCGTGGTCAGTGCCGGCGCAGCGGATGCTCCAATACATCCCAGCGCCGAACACGTCGAACGGGACTTTCTCGACGTCGGCATACAACCAGACGGTCGCGGACGATAAAGAGGGCGTGCGGCTGGACGCGATGTCGCGGTGGGGAAACTTGTCGGCTTATTACTTTAACGACGGATTCAATCTGGACAATCCCTATCCCGTAGCGCAGAGCGGCGCGAGCGTTCCCGGCTTCAGTGCGCTGACGACGGGGCGCGCGCAACTGGCAGCGCTGGGCGATACCAAGACGATCGAGCCCCACGACGGTGAATGAGCTGCACCTGAGCTTTATGCGCGACAACACGAACCTGGGCCAGCCGATTGGGGGACGCAACGTGAGCCTGGTTTCGCAGGGCTTCACAAACGCGAATGGCACGGCCAGCATTGTGGCGCTCGACCCCAAGGGGCAGAGCGTAGAGAACCTGAACTTCAATGCGTATTCGACGGGCGCCGCGGCCAACGAGCTGATCCAGGTGAACAATACCTATCAGGTTTCGGACAGCCTGCTGAAGGTGTTCGGGAACCACTCGATGAAAGTGGGCGCGGAGTTTCACGCCGACCAGATCAATGCGACGCCGATTGCGCAGTTCAACGGCAACTTTGTGTTTTCCGGGACGGAGACGGGAGTGGATTTCGCGGATTTCCTGATCGGCGTGCCCAGCCAATATAACCAGAGCCAGCTGAACCCCTTCTACGCGCGCAACAAATATGTGGGATTGTTTGCGCAGGATAGCTGGCATGCACGGCCGAGCCTGACGCTCAACTACGGCTTGCGCTGGGACCGCATCGCGCCCTGGCAGGAAAAATACAATCAGATTTCGACCTTCGTGCCTGGCGCGCAGTCGGTGGTGTTTCCCGGCGCTCCGGCGGGGATTCTTTATCCGGGCGATCCCGGAATTCCGAAGACCCTGGCACAAACGGACAAGCTGGACCTTTCGCCGCGCGTTGGCCTGGCATGGTCGCCTGCGCCGGAGAGCGGCGGTTTTCAAGGCAAGCTGCTGGGCAAACCCGGGGAGATGAGTATCCGATCGAGCTTTGGCATGTTCTATACGGCAATCGATGCAGCGGCGATCAGCGTGCTGGCTGCGAACGCTCCGTACGGGACGACCTACACCAGCCCGGCTCCGCCGCTGTTCGCTACGCCGTTTGTGACGGCGGCGGACGGAACCAATTACGGACAGCCGTTCCCTTATACGTTTGCGCCGCTGAACTCTTCGCGCAGTCATCCCGACGCGAACATCGACTGGTCAACCTACGAGCCGATCAGCGGCATTCCGGGATACGACATCCACAACCACACGCCGTACACCGAGGAATGGATGCTCTCGATTGAGCGCCAGGCCGGCCCCGACACCGTCTTCGAGGCCACTTATGTGGGCACATCGAGCCATCGCCAGCGCGTGTTGGTTGAGGCGAATCCGGGGAATCCGGCCCTGTGCCTGAGCCTGAGCCAGCCTCAAGACGTGATGCCGGGTACGCTGACCTGCGGAGCGGGCGGGGAGGATAGCGTCTACTATCCTGCCGGCGGCGGACAGGTGAACGGAACGCGAGGACCGCTGGGATCGAACTTTGGGAGCGACGCGCTACAGTCGAACACGGGCAACGCCAATTACAACGCGCTGGAGCTGAGCGCGCGCCACGCGGCCGGGAGACTTGAATTTTCCGCGGCGTATACCTACAGCAAATCGCTCGACCAGTCATCGAATATCGGCGAAGAGGTGAATCCTTTCAACCCGGCGCTCAGCTACGCAATCTCCGCCTTCGATGTGAAGCAGAACTTTGTTGTGAGTTACGACTACCAGCTTCCTTTCGATCGGTATCTTCGCGCCAACCGCCTGACCAAGGGGTGGTCGGTCGCGGGGATTACCCGTTTTGCCAGCGGATTCCCGGTGACGATGATCAACAACGGAGACAATTCGCTGATCGGCACCAACCCGAACGGCGTGAACAACGGCAGCATCGATGAGCCGGATTTCAATGACAGCCGGCTCGACCTGAATAAGAATCCGCGCAGCAACGGCAACAATTACTTCAATGTTTCAGACTTCAGCATGAACGCGTTGGGTACGCCGGGCACCGCGAAGAGGCGTTTCTTTTACGGCCCGGGCGCGGACAATTACGACCTGGCGGTAGCGAAGAATCTGCAGGTCACGGAGTCCAAATCGCTGCTGTTTCGCGTGGAAGCATTCAATGTGTTCAACCACGCGCAGTTCAACGGTCCGGCTGCCGTGGATGGCAACATCGGCAGCACGACATTTGGGAACGTGGTGAGCTCGGCCCCGCCACGCATTCTGCAAGCTGCGGTCAAGATCCTGTTCTGAATGCCGGACATTTTCCGTCAGGACGCCGAGTGAGCGGCATCGAATTCCACCCTGGGTTATAACCGCCCCGGCTTGCGGCTGCCGCACGGTATCGGCAGATAAAGTGAAGGAATGGACCAGAGCCGGGCAAATTGGCGGGGAGAGCTGCGCGCGATGGTGGCGCTGGCGGTTCCGGTGGTGTTGAGCGAGCTGGGCTGGATGGCGCAGGGCGTGGTGGACACCATTATGGTGGGGCGGCTGGGCCCGGCGGCGATTGGAGCCGTGGCGCTGGGTAACGCGGTCTGCTATACGCCCGCACTGTTTGGCGTGGGGCTGATGCTGGGGCTGGACACGCTGGTAGCGCAGGCCTACGGACGCGAGGATCACGACGAGTGCCACAGGTGGCTGGCGCAGGGAGTGTATCTGGCGTGCATCGCGGCAGTCCCGATCATGGTGGGGATCGCGCTGGTGAGTTTTTTCTTCGGACGCCTGGGGATCGCGGCGGAGGTGGCCGGGCCGGCAAGCGGATATCTGCGGCTGCTGAATTGGGGCACGCTGCCGCTGCTGCTCTATGGCTGCACCGCGGCGGTATTTGCAGGGCGTGGGCCAGGTGCGCGTGATCACCTTGACCTATTTGGCGGCGAACCTGGTGAACTGGTTCGGAGACTGGGTGCTGATCTACGGCAAGCTGGGGATGCCGGCGCTGGGGATCAACGGGTCGGCGATTTCGACGGTGTTCGCGCGCATCACGATGGCAGTGGCGCTGATGGGATTTGCGTGGAGATATGAGCGCAGGCGCGGGCATCCGCTGTTCCGCGCATTGGGCAGCGCCGCAGGCTGCGCGATTGAAGCGGTTGTTGCGGTTGGGCGCTCCGGCGGCGGGGCAGATTCTGCTGGAGGTGGGTGCGTGGAATCTGGCCACGTTTTCCGCCGGGTACCTGACGCCGGTAGCCTTGGCCACGCACCAGATCGTGCTGAACTACGCGAGCGTGACGTATATGGTTCCGCTGGGGATTTCAGCGGCGGCGGCGGTAAGCGTGGGCCACGCTGTGGGCGCAGGAGATGCAGCGCGGGCGCGGCGCGCGGGGTGGATGGCGCTGGGACTGGGCACGAGCTTTATGCTGCTGGCGGCCGTGACGTTTTGGGCGTGGCCGAGGCCGCTGATCGAGTTGTACACGAGCGACGCGCGAGTGCTGGCGGTGGGGCCGGCGCTGCTGGGAATTGTGGCGGCGTTTCAGATTTTCGATGGGATCCAGGTGGTGTCGACGGGAGCACTGCGCGGGCTGGGAGAGACGCGAGCGCCGATGATCGCTAACTTAGTGGGGTACTGGGTGCTGGGACTTCCGTTGGGTCTTTTTCTTTGTTTTGGAGTAGGGCTCGGGATATACGGGCTTTGGATCGGGCTGACGGTGGCGCTGGTGGTGATTGCACTGGCCGTGCTGGCGAGGTGGCGTAGAGATGCGGAGAGACAGCTCCTAGCTGTTAGCTTTTAGCTTGATGGCTGGTTCGATGCGGATGAGGGAGTCCGACGTCTCAAAACCGAGACGTTTGGCACCCGACAACCAGCTACTCGCTACAGGCTGCTGACTTGTGGCAATTGGGGAGGCTATTGGAGAGGCTGCAAGAGCGATCGGATGACGACGCGGTTTTTGGCGTAGTCGTTGTGGGCGGGGTTGGGGTTTTCAAAGAGCCAGAGCCAGTTGAACGTGGTGGCATTCCTCACCAAGTTGTTTACCACCAGGATGCCGCTCTGATCCGATGCCTGCCAGGATTTGAAATCGGCGCCGAGATACCAGGTGAGAAGGTCGTTGGGGTCGCTCCAGGAAACAATCTGCCCTAAAGGTTTTGCGGGATCCGTGTTGCCGGGGCCCAAAGCCGTTCGCCTGCAGGTGGCCCAAGCGGAAAGGTCGAGGAAATTATTGGCATCAGCAGGACTCATCCTGGCCAGCTCGAGCAAAGGGATTTGATTGGCGAAAAAATATACCTGCGACAAATGCCCCATGAGATAACAAAAAACCTGCTCTCGTTGCTTCTGCTCCTGAGGGCTGATGAACTTGAGCTCCTGCTGGTCATTCGCGGTTTGATAGGAGGAGAGAATGAGAAAGCTGCCCAAACTGTGCGAAATGATGATGAATTGGGCATTGGGATCGTTGGGGTTGACCGGCGTGGATGTGAGTTGGGCTGTTTGCTCGGCGCCTTTGGCAACGCACTTGATGAGGAGTTGGCGGATTCCTTCGACCAGATAGTCTTCCAGCGGGCCAACGCCGAGCAGGGCATCGGAAAAATTCCAGTCCATAATCTGGACCTTGGCCCAGCGGTTGATGGGAACCGCATTCTTATGCAGCTGATTCAGGGTTGTGGGATCGAGGCCGAGAGGAGCGAGCCAATTGTAGAAATCGTAACGGCCGGTGACGCCGTCGCCCACGTGCACCCGCTGTTGCGCGCAGATGGCGAGGAAATTGGTGTATTTGCCGGCCAGCGACCCGGCCAGGTTGGTCTCGTTGGGCATGATGTGCTGGCATTTCACGCTGAACACGAGAGGCCACCAGTTGATCTCATCAACGAGGATGCTTTTGCCGCCGGTTAAAGTGATCAACCAGTGATCGACGAACGGAGCTGCGGCATGCCACTCGTTCGGTGTGCTCCAGGCCGGGCTCCCCATATAGTCGAGCGGCGGTGGTCCGTTTTTGAATATCGAAGATGCCCTGGTCAGCGTACTCGCGTCCCGTGAATTTGCCATCGGTGGTGGTGCAGGCCTGGTGGAGATAGTGCATGGCGTGCTTGCAAATGCTTTGGCGCAAAGACTCGGAATCTCCCTGCCCGATGGAGCCGATCCCATGGATATAGAGGATGTGGAGAGGCTCGTTGCCGGGTTTCTCGATCTCAGTGCCCAGCGAGGTGACCTGCCGATTCGTGGTATTGGCGGTCTGGGCCCAGGCGGAGCACGCAAGAAGCAGCGGGAGGGAGCTGGAAGTGAGCCGCCACACGAGATTGAGCAGGTCTTTTCGGGGACGCACGGACGCCGGTTTTTGCGAAGGAGCCTGTTTCTCGATCATGTCCAGAACAATACACCTGCCCCTGCGGCCTCGAAGGTGCGGAAATCCAAAGCGAGGGCAAAGAAAATCACCCATTTGTGGGAGTGGAATCCGCCGAGGAATGACGAAAAAGCGTTGTGGAACTGGGGGAGTTACCAACGGGGCGCAGTATGGGACGGAGGTACTGAAAAGTGACTATAATCACATATCGGGGCGCAGAGCACGAGCACTCTAATTGAGTGAGCTGGCGCACGTAGAAGCGCTCATAGTCTATTGGAAGGGAATCCCGCCACATGGCGACAGGACACCTCGCCCTGGGTCAGGAACAGGGCGCCCGCAGCGCGGATCAGCGCATCGTGAACGACTTCAGCATCATCGTAGCCACGGTCAACGGATCGGGGTCTCAGTCGGCTAACAGTGTGCTGCTGAAGAGCATTTTTGGGGTGGGAGTTCCCGTAAGCGGGAAAAACCTGTTCCCCTCGAACATTGCCGGGCTGCCGACCTGGTACACGATCCGGGCCAGTAAAGATGGGTATGTGGCCCGAAAGCACGATTCCGACGTGCTGGTGGCGCTGAATCCGGAGACGGCGCGCGAGGACATGATGGCGCTGCCGCCGGGCGGCGTGGCCATCTACGAAGAGAACCTGAACCTGAAGCAGTATCGCGACGACGTGGTCTGCTATCCGGTGCCGTTCGACAAACTAACCCAGGCGCTCTGTCCTGAGGCCAAGCTGCGCAAGCTGGTCAAGAACATGGTGTATGTGGGCGTGGTGGCGCAGTTGCTGGGTATCGATCTGGGCGTGGTGGAACAGTGCGTACGGAAGCAGTTTTCGAAGAAGCAGAAGGTCTTCGACCTGAACTTTGGGGCAGTGGAGACAGGTTACGAGTACGCGAAGGTGAATTTCACCAAGCAGGATCCGTACTTCATCGAGCCGATGAACCTGACCAAGGGCAAGATCATTGTGGACGGCAACGCGGCTTGCGGGATGGGCGCGGTGTTCGCGGGCGTGACCGTGGTGGCGTGGTATCCGATTACGCCGTCGACCTCGCTGATTGAGGCGACGACGGATCTGCTGAAGAAGTTCCGCGTGACGCCGGAGGGCAAGGCGACTTTTGCCGTGGTGCAGGCGGAAGACGAGCTGGCGGCGATCGGCATGGTGCTGGGCGCGGGCTGGGCCGGGGCGCGGGCGATGACGTCGACTTCAGGGCCGGGCATCTCGCTGATGGCGGAGTTTGCCGGGCTGGGCTACTATGCCGAGATTCCCGGAGTCTTTTTTGATGTGCAGCGGACGGGCCCCTCGACGGGCATGCCGACGCGGACTTCGCAGGCGGACCTTTTATCGACAGCGTTCCTTTCGCACGGCGACACCAAGCATGTGATTCTGCTGCCGGGAAGCGTGAAGGAATGCTTTGAACTAAGCTATGCGGCCTTCGACCTGGCGGAACGGCTGCAGACGCCGGTGTTCGTGCTCTCCGATCTGGACCTGGGCATGAACAACTGGATGTCGGAACCCTTCAATTATCCCGACAAGCCGCTGGACCGCGGCAAAGTGCTCACGGCGGAGGATCTGAACCGGCTGGGAGGATTCGCGCGCTACCGCGACGTGGATGGCGACGCCATCGGCTGGAGGACGCTGCCGGGAACGAAACATCCCAAGGCAGCGTATTTCACGCGCGGCTCGGGACACAACGACGAGGCGGGCTATACAGAGCGGCCGGATGAGTACCAGGAAGTGATGGACCGGCTGGCGCGGAAGTTTGAAAATGCGCGGTCGCTGGTACCGGCGCCGGTGGTGACGAAGAACGGAACGTCGAAGATCGGGTTCCTGGCCTACGGATCCACGGATTTCGCACTGCGCGAGAGCATGGACCAAATCGAGAAGGAACATGGGATGAGCGTGGACTACATGCGCATCCGGGCTTATCCGTTTGCGCATGAGATTCACGATTTTGTGGCCAGCCATGAACGCGTTTACGTGGTGGAGCAGGATCGCGATGCGCAACTGGCGAGCCTGTTGAAGCTGGATCTTCCCGCCGAGCAGGTGGTGAAGCTGCGCAGCATTCTGCAGTACAACGGATTGCCGGCTGACGCGCGCACTATCACGGATGAGTTTGCAACCAAGGAGGGCCTCTAAAATGGCGACCACAACGGCGAGCGGGGCCGCGGGCCCGAAACTGAATCACATTGGCCTTCCGGTGCTGGAGTACCGCGGCGGCAAATCGACGCTTTGCGCGGGATGCGGGCATAACGCGATCAGCGAGCGCATTATCGACGCCATGTGGGAGATGGGCGTAGAGCCAGAGCGGGTGATGAAGATGAGCGGCATCGGTTGCTCGTCAAAGAGCCCCGCCTACTTTATGAACCGCTCGTTCAGCTTTAACAGCGTGCACGGGCGGATGCCGAGCGTGACCACCGGCGCCATGCTAGCCAATCACAAGATGATGGCGCTGGGAGTCTCGGGAGACGGCGATACGGCATCGATCGGGATGGGGCAGTTTGTCCACCTGATGCGGCGTAACCTGCCCATGATCTACATCATCGAGGACAACGGTGTTTACGGTTTGACCAAAGGCCAGTTCTCAGCTACAGCCGATATTGGATCGAAGCTGAAGACCGGAGTCATCAACGAACTGCCGCCCATCGATACCTGCGCCATGGCGATTTTGCTGGGCGCGACGTTTGTTGGCCGGTCGTTCTCCGGCGACAAGAAGCAACTGCTGGCGATGCTGAAGGCGGCCATCGCTCACAAGGGAACGGTGATGCTGGACGTGATCAGCCCCTGCGTGACCTTCAACGACCACGAGGGATCGACCAAGAGCTACAAGTTCCTGCAGGAAAACGACGAGCCGATCAACGAGATCGGGTTCGTAGCCAGCTTCGACGACATCGAGGTGGACTACGATTCCGGCGAAGTGTACAACGTGGAAATGCACGACGGCTCGCAACTGAGGCTGCGCAAGCTGCTGGAGGACTACGACCCGACCGATAAGGCGAACGCGGTGCGCACATTGATGGAAGCGCATGCCAAAGACGAGGTCCTGACCGGCGTTTTTTACATTGACGCGCAGAAAGAGACATTCATCGATCAGTTGAACCTGATCGGCGAACCGCTGGGTACGCTGCCCGAGTCGCTTACGCGGCCGCCAAAGACGGCGCTGGACAGCTTAATGGCAAATTTGCAGTAGCGGCGCTGCGGATCGAAGCGCGTCGGCGCAAGGGATGTTGTCTTCTTCTCCAACACCGCCGGAAGCGCCAGAGAAGCCCGACAGCGCCCCGGCGCTGCACGCTTCGCTGTCGAACCTCGCCGCGGTGCCGTCGTTGGCCGTAGTATAAAAAGCCACCGGCTTCGAACCCCAGTAGTAGTGCCCCTTGAGCTCGGTGCCCGCCGACGCGTTCCGCATCGTTTACGTCTCCGATGGATAGGGAAGACGGCTTCTGAAGAAGACGAACGCTGGATACTCGAGAGCCATCCCAGTGAACCAGATGAGTTTCCATTCATCGACGTGGGTAAGAATGACTGCAAAAGCTCCCAGATGCACAGACAGGAGGATAGTGGTCAATGCCCAGAACTGCCACCTGCGGAAAAACTGACCGCTACTGGAAATAAAGTACCCGAATAGAATCGCAGACATAAACGCTAGCCCGCCCCACCTAATGATCGCATCATGACTCGCTGACGAACGAGCAACAGTGATCAGCACTGCCACGAAGGCAAAGCCAATTGCAATATACAGAATAAAATCTCGCACACGAGCGCGAATGTGCGCAATTCTTTGATTTGTGGAGCTCACAGACATCCGTTGTACTCCGCAACAACACCGTCACCCAATGCATAGACCACGCTTCCCACTGTGAGAAGTCCCGAGGCCTTTCCAAACGTTTCTGCGCTTGTCAAACCGGCACGCACAATGCTCGACCGCAGTGGAACCGTCAGACCCTGCTCCACGCTCCACGCTGCGGCTGCCCCGAGGCTCGCCTGACTCATCGATGACGTGATGTCTGCTGCGGTCCCAATACCTGGGCTGAATGGGTTCATATTGTTGGCAGCGGTGCTTAAACCGATATCCCAAACACACGTCTTCATCTCATGAAGCCAGTCCCCCAAAAAACTCCCCCCTATATTTCCGGTACCACCGTCGCTATTACTTGCGGAACTTTGTGGTTCTGGGTAGCCGAAGTCCAATTCAGTGGATTCTGCATAAACCATATATACCGGCACATCCGTTATTGGACCCATTGTGCAAGTTGGGGATTCATATGGGCCAACGCAGGACATATTTGCAAAACCTAGATAGCCCACCAGCTGGTCGATTTCGCCGTTCGGAAAAGCTGTTACCCCTGCGCAATCGTTGTCGGGGCATCCGACCGCAGCCCCGCTCTCCAGCGCGCCCTGCGCAATGCTAGCGGGAACGGGGACTCCATCCAGATAGTATCCGGGAGCGCCTAAACTTGCGTCATAACAATAATCGCTGTCGGGGCTGTCGCCGTCTTCGAAGGTGCTGCACGGTCCATCAAGTCCCAGCGGATCGACATAGCTCAACGGGCTGTCCATCGCATACACATAGCGGTTGAAGCTCTGCGGGTTCGAGGGGTCGTAGCTGCCGTAATAAGGGTCCGGGCGCATCCAACTGCCCGGCGTCGAAGAGTACTGCCGGAACTCGGCGTGATCGGTCCCGGTCTCCGAGTCGTAGTCCAGCATGGCGAAGTGGTACGAGTCGTAATCCGAGCCCGACGCCGTCGTCTGCGCATCGCCCCAGGGCAGCGAGGTGAACTGGCCCTCCACAGCGTAAGTGGGGTTGTTGCCACTGTTATAGCTGGTGCGCATCCGCTCCGTTCCTTCCCAGTCCTGGTGCTCGAAGTGCGCGCCAGCGCCGTCGCCGCTGGCCGTCGTGGTGTAGAAGGCCACGGGCGTCGCGCCCCAGTAGTAGTGCCCCTTCAGCGCGGCGCCCGCCGACGTCAACTCCGATACCCGCTGGCCGTTGGCGTTGAAGACAAACTCCGTGGCCGTCGAGCCCACCGTTGTCTGCACGCGGTGATTCAGCGCATCGTAGACGTAGGCGGCCGTTGAGCCGCTGTCCACCTTCACGATGTTGCCCTCGGTGTCGTAGGTGTAGGTGGTCATAATGGTGAATCCCGGCGCTGACGTGCTCTCGACCGTGCACACCCGCCCCTCGGCGTCGTTGAGGTACTGGTTGCCGGTGGTCGCGTCCATGGTAACATCGCGCGAGATCGGTGACATCCCCGGTCCCCAACTGCGAGGGACCGGGGGCACCCTCAGCGTGCTTTGGAAACGTCATCGGGACCGGGGCCACCCGCCAGTGTTTGAGATCGGAGCCTACTTATCTCGCACCCTTCGTCGTCAATAGGACTGCCGTTCCGCCTCCGACAGCACCGGCCCACATTAGCACTATGATCCACCGGATAACATGCGCAATGGGTTGAGACGGAAGTGTGAGCGCAAGAACCGCCCAAAGAATAAAGGCCATCAAAATAGGGGCGAGCAAGAGGCGCTCTTTGAAAAACGTCGTTCTGAAAGTCAATGCACCGAGTATCCAAACACAAAACAACAGCCCGCCAATATCAATCCAGTTGCGCCCAGGTGGCGCTACACGGCTTATCGATCTTCCTGACAGCACAATCTCTGTGATGCAGAAGGCTAACGTGAACAGCAATATCGTCTTGTTGCGAAAGATTTTTTGTTCCAAAGCAAAGACCTCCGCACTCGTAGGGTGACTTCGCGCCTTAATTTGTCTTGCACGAAGCATAGGATTTAGCAACCATTGCTGCGTCCCACAGTACAGCTGCACCTGTATATACCCATCCCGGCCCTGGCAGAATAGCTGGCGCAGCCTGCTTTGCAACCAGAACTGCTACTCCGTTTACAATAACGGTCACCCCGGCCTGATCATCGTCCCCAATGAAGTTGTCTATCAGCGCTCCTGTCATACAGAAGGCAAAGCTAATATGGGCTTTGGGCTTCGGAGGTGTGGCTTGGACAGTATTTGGGGCGAGCCACAGGATTCACTTTGCACCTCGCTCTGCTCTTGACTTCTTCATCCCCAGCCAGAAGAGAAGTAGCGACCCCAACGGGAGCAACACTGGGATCAACAAGTCAATCCCATCAATCCATACATTGTCGAGTTTAAGCAAAAAGGATGCGACAATATCAATCACAATAAGAGCAAAGCATGAGGCGATCACAACCAATCCTAGCGTGAAGTATGGAAACCGCTTCGCCATAAAATAACAAAAGTAGATGGAGGCAGTGCCGACAAATACAAGAATAATCAAGAAAATGGAGTGTTGTGCTAAGACACGGAGATCCTTCGGATTGAAAGTTAGCCAGACACAGCCAAGGAACCAAATAGCGGCCGCCGACATTATTATTGCAAGCCTACTCCGATAGATCATCATCGAGACGTCCTCTCGTAAGGTATTGGCGAGAAGCTTAATTGTTCATGCATTGCGCTATGTCGCTGTGCTCTCGTGAGTAAACTCCATACTCGCTTACGCCTTCGTAGATCAATTCCAATGCTCCCACGCTTCCCTCGCAAACTAAGAAACCTGGGCCGGTTTCTATAGTGAAAAGACAACCTGCTGCAGCATCACCAAGGCCGACTCCCCCGGCCGCGAGCAGGATCTTCCTGCTTGTCATAGCATTGCTCTGAGCTTGAGCAATACATTGCTGTTGCTTAGGTGTCGGGGACGTTCTGCTAGTTGGCTGATTATTTGGGGCTACAACGCGATACAAATTGGCCAAAAAATCTGCGTATTCGCACACAAATTCACCGCTCATCATAGCTATATCTAGGCCACCCCGACAGATGGCCTCTCATCACCGGAGTCGGCATTCTTCGATGCCCGCCCTACCATGATGTAGGCCACCGCAAAGGCGAGATTGGGAATGTCATTTATAGCGATTCGTAGGACAGACATCCCTTTTTCAGGAACAGCGACTGCAATAGCAGCAACACTAGCTGCAATGCAGATCAGGAGTGCTGTACCCGCAATCCTTGGAAACCATACCGCGAGAATTGCGATTGGAAGTGCAAGAAAATAGGTTGAGAGAAAGAACGTTACCCCACTCCAAAAATCATTACTGCCGAGCGTAAAGCTGAATATGGCCCCCATCACAAAATAGATGAGTCCCCATGCGACTCCGGCAACCTTGACGTATTTCATCTGATCTCCTCCGCGCCCGCGCCGCTACCTCAGGCTATATCCGCCACTGCAACCAAAAAACGTGGAGACAAGCGTAGCCTGACCCGCCTCAGATGATGAGGGCCAAGACATGTTGCTCAATGAGCTACAGAGGTTGGCGTTGCAGGCCTGAATGGCTCCTGCCTGAGCAGCATTCATGGACGGTCCAAACGGAACGTTATTCCGCCACGAGACCCCTGCATTTTGGTAACAGGCATCATGCGCCGCGCAGGCTGCGTCCACCTGGTTCGTTGGAGTGCCATTGCCTCCCGGCCCGCAGTAGTTCGTGCCGGGAATCGTAAGCTTGTGCTGAGATGGAGTCGGAAGCCCGTTGTTTGGGGCAAAATTGTGCGGTTCACAATAAAAATCGGCCGACCCGGTCCGAATTGAATTCATTTACTCGTCAGCTTCTTGTGGCTCGAATCGTTTCGCGGCGAATCGTATTGCTACGATCATGATGACGTAATCCGCCAAGGCGAATGGCATCAGTAAGACCCATGGAATCCAGCGATCTGGAAAAACAACAAATATCAAGATCGGCAAGTGGATCAGTACAACTCCTCCGACAACGCCCCAAAACCATCGTCGGTGGTGGTATTCCCATTTCTGCCGCACCGCAAGTGCAGCGGCGCCAATTGCTACGCATGCAGGCCTTGCCAAATCAGCTCTTCCAATCACAAAAAACAGGACCATGACCGGAACAATGCACAGTACTACCTTGAGTGCAAAGAAGTAGTTCTGCCGTTGCTTCAGGCTGTACTCGTCCTGTGTCACTCTGTGACCCCTTGATAGCAGTTGTAAATCGATTGGGCTCCACTTCCTAGATCCCACACGACGGCCACACCTGACACAATTGTGCCTAGTCCGGGGATGCCCTCGGCTACATCCTTACCGAGAGTTTGGATGTCCTGTTTAGTCGCATCTGCATACATGCCCACGCCCGTGAAGACACCTCCAGCAGCCGCATCCTGAAATGAGCCAGATGCAGAGAGAGCAATTCCGCCTAAAGTGCCGACGATCTTAATTCCGCTTGCGATCGTTCCTTCTCCTGGAATCAGCCCTGTCGCATCCAATAGCGTCCCAGCTATCGCCTTTCCCCACGCTTTCCCGCAGCTTGGGGATTTGGTTCCGTTATTTGGGGCACTTCCGCCACCACCGCCGCCGCCGGGCGCGCCAGGGCCAGACGTAGAATTTCCAAAGTAGACAATCTCTATGACCACAGGAATTGCCCACGGATCCGCAGGAACAGTTATCGTTGTCTGACCCTGTACGACCGCTCCGCTGTGTGAAGTGCACTCGTGACTGTTGTCGGCGTCTTCGAGATCCTCACTTCCGTCTTCGTTCGGACCATAGTCGCAAAGGATTAACCCGCTCGGATCGACCGCGCTCAGCGGGTTGTTCATCGCATACGCATACCGGTTGAAGCTCTGCGGGTTCGAGGGGTCGTAACTGCCGGCGTAGGGGTCCGGGCGCATCCAACTGCCCGGCGTCGAAGAGTACTGCCGGAACTCGGCGTGATCGGTCCCGGTCTCCGAGTCGTAGTCCAGCATGGCGAAGTGGTACGCGTCGTAATCCGAGCCCGAGGCCGTCGCCTGCGCGTCGCCCCAGGGCAGCGAGGTGAACTGGCCCTCCACAGCGTAAGTGGGGTTGTTGCCGCTGTTATAGCTGGTGCGCATCCGCTCGGTTCCCTCCCAGTCCTGGTGCTCGAAGTGCGCGCCAGCGCCGTCGCCGCTGGCCGTCGTGGTGTAGAAGGCCACCGGCGTCGCGCCCCAGTAGTAGTGCCCCTTCATTTGAGCACCCGTTGACCCGTTCCATTCCGACACCCGCTGAGCGTTGGCGTTGAAGACATACTCCGTGGCCGTCGAGCCCACGGTTGTCTGCACCCGGTGATTGAGCGCGTCGTAGACGTAGGCGGCCGTTGAGCCGCTGTCCACCTTCACGATGTTGCCCTCGGCGTCGTAGGTGTAGGTGTAGTTGGGGTCGGCAGTCATGTTGCCTGCGGCGTCGTAGCTGTAGCCGCTGGTCGTAATCTGGTTTTTGCCCGTGTTAAAGCTCAAGTTCGGCTGCGGCGCGCTGCCGCTGCCCCCCGTCACGTTCTGCTGCCACCGGTTGCCGTAGCGGTCATAGACCCAGGATAGGTTCGGCCCCGTACCTGCGGTCACCGTGCGCGTGGAGAGGCGGTTGAACCCGTCGTAGCCGTAGCTCGACGTCTGACCCAGCTCCGAGTCCGACGAGCTCTGCAACTGGCTCCCCTTCCAGCCTGCCGTGAACCCGTAGACCTGCGTACTGCCGTTAGAGACCGAGCCGCCGCTCAACCGCCCCAGCGTGTCGTAACTGTAACTGCCCGTCAGCCCGTTGCCCAGGCTCCAGCTTGCCGGGCCGTCGGGGCCGTTCGTTACTACCGACAGAATGTTTGGCGGATTGGTCGAGTTGTTCAGAGAACTCGTCATCGTAAGCACTTCATCGACCGGAGAGACCGTGTAGGTGGTCATGACGCCAGCGGCATCGGTCGACGTCAGTAGATTGCCAGCCCAGTCGTAGGTGTAGTTGAGCTTGTAGCTGCTGGAACCGCATGTGGACGGCGTACATTCGCCCATCAACGCCGTGCGGCCCATCCCATCGTAGCCGAAGATTGTGGTCGCGTAGCCGGAGCTTGAGGGCGTGCTCCCGGTATAAGTCTCGGAGAGCCTGCCTTTGAGGTTGGTCTGCGTAAACCCGCTCCATCCGGCGCTGGCATCGTAGGCGTAGCTCTTGGTCGGCGTCACGCCGTCATTGTAGCCGATGCTGAGCACGCGGCCCAAAATGTCGTATTGCGTGGTGGTCGTCGTTTGAGCCGAGCCGGTCTGGTTGGCTTGCGGCTTGACACGAGACGCCACCAGCCCCGTGCTGTTGTAGGCGTAGCTGTAGGTGGCCGTGCCGGACTCGGGCTCCGTTACCGAGGTCGGGCGGCCCAGCCAGTCGCTCGTGAAGGTGCGCGTCTGCCCTCCCTGGGTAACGGTCGTTGTGGGAGTAGCGAGCGTGTAGCTGTAGGTTGTGACAAAGCCCGTCCCGGCAATATCGGTCCCGCAACTCGTCGGCGACGTGCCTTCCAGGGTCTGCGAGGAGATCTCGCAAACGATAGTCGGTCGGCCCAGGCCGGCCGTTCGATCGGGCCTGCGGCTATAACTGCCACCAGTCGAACATCGACATGCGGGGATAATACAGGCCGCCGCACAGGTTGATGCCGTTGCCGCGGAGTTTGCGCAGGACTTCCGCGTAGGCCTCGATCTGCGGCGCGAAGATGCGGCGCAGTTCGGGCAGCGAGGCAGTGGGGTCGAGACTGTCCTCGTGCGCGGTTTTGTAGTCGATGATCCACCAGGTGTCTTCGCTCGCGGATGCGGCGGCGGTTTGCGGCGCAGGTCCGTCGCGGAAGACGCGATCGACCTGGACAGTGCGCAAGCTGCCGGAAACGACTCCGGTCCAGCGCACTTCATTGGCCGCATCGGGGTGCGGCGCGAGGATCCATTGCGCTTGCGGGCCGGCGGCGGCCTTGAGCACGATTTGGAGCGCTTGCGCGGCGATGCGGCCGGCCTGCTGCGGCTCGATGCCGGCGGCGCGAACGGCTGAGGCGATGCGCGGCTGCTGCTGTGCAAGCGCTGCGAGAGCAGCATCACGCGGGCCTGCCGCGAGAAGCGGAGCCAACTGCTGGAAGAGTAAGTGGACGGCTTTGCCGAGCGCGCGAGATTGAAGACCGCCTTCGTGGCGCTCGTAAAGGCGGCCGGCGCCGACTAGCGGCTCTTCAGCGGCGGTAACGGATGATCCGGCTGGCTGAGGGCGGAAGCCGGGCGGCAATCGGCGCAAAATGGCCGGCTTAACCGGCGGAGGCTCGTTGGGCAACGGCATCGCAACCAAGTTCTCTTCGCTCGAGGCGGCGATGGAGCCGATCGTCTCTTCGCTATTTTCCACTTGACCCTTCTCAGCGAGTGCCTCGGCCGCGCGCCATTTATCAAAGCGACTTTTGATCTCCTCCTCGAAGGCCGGCCACGCAGTTTTCAGCAAACTCTCGGCGGGTTCTGCCAACGTTTCCTTGCCGTCTTTCTCCGTCTTGTATTCCGGGCGCGCGAAGAAATGCAGTTCTTCGCGGGCGCGCGTGGCGGCGACGTAGAGCAGGCGCTGCGCTTCCTGTCTTTCGCGCTCGCTGCGCTGGCCGTTGACCCATCGTTTCAGCTTGCCGGGATCGGAGCCCTTGGGTGAAAACGGCGCAATGAGGAATTCAGTGATCTGGCCAGAGCCGTCCGGCTCGCTTGCGCCGGATTGCGGCGGCAGGCCGCGCTCCATCCAGGAAAGCATTTCGTTTTTGGCGCGGCCGGGAGGGGCTTGAAGCTCGGGCACGATGACGATTTCGAATTCGAGACCCTTCGCGCCGTGGATCGTCATCAACTGCACGCCGCAGTCGCTGTCGGCTGCGGGATCGGGCTGGGCCTTGAGATTTTTGAGCGCCGCATCGAGCGCGGGGCCGAGGAGATCGGGCTCGTCATGGGAAAACTTGTCGAGGGTTCGCCAGAGCAGATCGAGATTGGCGCGAGCCATTGCATCGACACAATGAGCTCCGCCCAGACTCAGCCAGACCTGCTCGAGCCAGGTTCCCAAAGCAGCGGTGGGTTGCGTGGAACGCAGGCGGCCGGCGAGTTCGAGCGCGGACAATACGCGCTCGGCGGCGGGTTGGGCTTCGACGCTCAATAGCCGCTTGCGCTCGGCAATTAGTTCCGGCACGGGACGGGCAAGCAGATCGGGATCGTCAGCGCTGACCAGAGCGTGCAGATCGGCGAGCGAAAGCCCGCACCAGGGAGCGCGGAGCACGCTCAGCCATGCAACGCGATCGTGTGGATTGAAGAGAGCGCGCGCAAGTGCGAGCGCATCGATGATCTCCGCGCGGTCCTGCAACTGTTCCAGCTCCACGGCGCGGAAGGGGATCTTTGCCTTTCGCAGCGCCTCTGCGATGGGCGCGAGCGACTTGCGCGCACGGGCGAGCACGGCAACGCGGTATTTCTCCTTCTTCCCGCTGCCCGAGTTCTTCTCATTTGCGGAGCGAGCATCGTCGATGCGGGGCAGACGGCCGCGGACGATCTCGACGATTTCCTCGATCTGCTTCTCGCCCGATGCTTCGCGCGCGGCGGCAACCGCCTTCTTCCGATCGGGATCGAGGCTGCGTGTATTTCCGCGAGGCGCACGGGCATGAATTCGGTGTGCAGCTCCAGCCGCGGAGCGGCTGCAGCGACGAGATGGAGGCCGGGTTCGGCGTCGTCGCGGGCGGGCAGCGCATCCGCGTACTTTATGCCGCTGCCATCTTCTTGAGCGAAGACCTGAGTGAATACCTCATTGATGCTCGAGACCAGCGCGTGCGCGCTGCGGAAATTGGCGGCGAGATGGACGGGATCAAAAAGCAGCGGGAGGTCGCCGGGAATTTCAAGCCCCAGTTGCTCGGCGCGCGGAAAAAGCTCGGCGTCGGCATCGCGAAAGAAGTAGATGGACTGCATGGGGTCGCCGACGACGAAGCAGGTGCGGCCCTCGCGCTCGGGCCAGGCTGCGATGAGATGCGCGAGCAACTGATGCTGGCGGCGGCTGGTGTCCTGGAATTCGTCGACCAGCAGGTGACGAATGCCGTCGGCAACAGCGAGCGCGCCCTCGGCGGGTGACCCATCTTCGCCTTTGAGTACTCTAAGCGCGATTTGCGCGACTTCGGTGTAGTCCGCGGCGTTGGCTTCAGCGAAGACAACGCGCAGCTCGCCCGCGGCATGGCGCAGTAGCGTGAAGCAAGCGCGTACGATGCGCCACTCATCCTCGGTATAGCGGGCTGGAGAGGAATCGTCTGTAGCAGCCTGCGCGAGCGGGCGCTCGAGCCTGCGCACGTAATGCGTCCCAATCCGTATCGCGGCCGAGAACAAAGCCGTGCATCCATTGGTCGCGCCTCTCGAGCATCAGGACGAGCTGGTTCTCGAGGTCCACCCAACTGTTGTCGCGCCAGAGGAGCAAAGACGCGATCGCTTCGCGCAGAGGCGAGTCGCTGCCGTCGATTTGCTCGAGCGTGCGGCGCGCGGCGCGGCGATAGAGCTCCGTGGGCTGCTCGGCAATGTCGATTCCGCCGCCCAGGCCGGAGAGCAGCGGCTGCTGCAAAGCCAGGTCGCGGCAGAAGGAATCGATGGTAGAAATGCGCAGTTGCGCCGGGAGATCGAGGAGATTCCAGCCGAGCGTTTTGGAGCGGACGAGCGCACGTTGCGCGAGGGCCTCCATGGAAATTGGATCGGCGTCTGGATCGGGCGCGCTGCCAGCCTTCTCAAGCTCAGAGAGGATACGATTGCGCATTTCGGCCGCGGCAGCCTTGGTAAACGTAATGGCGACGATCTGGCCGGGGTCGTCAACTTTGCCGAGCAGGCGCAGAAAACGGCGCGTGAGCAGATCGGTTTTGCCCGAGCCGGCCGGTGCGCGCACAAGAATGGAGCGGCGCGGGTCGAGCGCTTTTTCGCGCTGCGCCTGATCGGGCGGCGGATTCCTGCGCGCCGCGCTAGGCATCGGCTGCCTCCTCGTCATTCTCGCCACCGGATTCAGGCTGATTTTCCTGGATGCGGCAAAGCGCGTGCAGGCCACAATCCTCGCAGGTTTTGGGATAGTCGCGCGGGTCAACGCCGGCCCTGCCTGCGAGAAAATCACGGGCGCGATCGGCGATGTAATGCTTCCATGCGGAAAGCTGCTCCGGAGTGAGAGGCTTCTTCACCAGATTGGAGTTGCCGCTGATTTTGGCGCGCAGAGTGGTTTTGGCGTTGCGCAGGCTGCCCAGCAAACTCCAGCTTTCCGGCGCGCACTTTGGCGAAGACGAGGCCTCCGATGTGAGTGGGCGCGCGGTGGAGCGCGAAGTTGGCGTAAAGCGGCAGTTGCACATCGTCCGGGCGGGGGAGATTCCAGGAGTTGGGCGAAACATCGCCGGATTTGTAGTCGACGACAAGGAGCGTGCCGTCAATCAGTTCATCGATGCGGTCGAGGCGCAAGTGGAGCTGGAGGCCGTCGATGGAGGCATCGGATTTCTGTTCGGTCTCGAGGACAGTGAAGGGGATGCGTGCGGATTCGTAGCGCAGCCAATCAGCGACGAGGCCGGTGAGGCGCGCCGACTCGAGTTCCAGATATGGTCCAGGCATACACTCGCGCGCACGCGAAGGCAGCTTTGAATCAAAAACGCGGCGTACGTGGCCCGTGACAAACGCGGGGAGATCGGGGATTGCGACGAGTTCCGCGTGCGAGCGGATGCCGTTGGGCGGGCCGGCCCAGATGGAGTGCAGCACCTCGTGAAGGAGCTGTCCACGCTCGGGTGCGGTGAGGCCGGCCTCGGCTAATCTCCAGGATTGGGCTGCAAGACGCGCCATTGCAAAAGCCTTGAAGGCGCATTGCGATTGCCAGGTGAGGACGCTGGAGCCTCCTGAGACTTCGCCCAGAGGGAAGGGAAGTTGGCTCGCGTCGTCGAACGGTGATTCGGTGAGCGGAGCAGGATCGGCCGGGGCGGTAAGGTCAGAGGACAACGATTGTGGAGCGCCGGCAAGTTGCACCACGAGCCGGGACGGGCGCGCATCGGCGCCTTCGCTCTGGCGCGCGTAGCTAAAGTGGACCTCGGCCGCGGAGGAGAGCAAGCGGCGCGTCACGGTGGCAGAAAGTTCCCAATCGAGGCGCGGGGAAGCGTGGGGCATCCCCGTTTCGCGCTGGACCGCAATCGGAATGCAGTGGATTTGTTGCGCCGCGGGCCGGCCAGTCATCCTCATTCGCGCCGAGGAACCAAATGGCATCGGCGGTGAGGCCGGCGGACTCGGCAGGGCCGGCGATCAGGATTGACGCGTCTTGAGACTCAGGCGCGAAGAGCGTTTCGTTGACGGCGCGATCGAAGGCGGCGAGGAATTCCTGCCACTCGATGCGACGGCCGTCGAAGCCGAGCGAAGCGCACTCGTCAACGGCTTGCTGCCAGCGGCGATGGGCCTGATATTCGGCGCTCGTGAGCGGGCGGACACCGGGCCAGCCCGCGATCTCAAGCAATCGCGGCACGAGCTCGGCCCAGACAAGCGGAGATTGGGGACGGCGCGCGAACTCCGCGAGACGCTGCTGGGCTTGTTTCACACGAGCGGTCCACGCGGCAGGCAAAACCGCTCCTGGCCTCTGGCGCAGGAAATCCGCAAGCGCCCAACTCGTGCGTTGCGAATTGCGACGGCGGATGGCACGCATGAAGGCGGTGAGCGCGAGCGACTCTTCGCGCGAGGCAGCGAGCTGGCTGGTCGAGAGCAGCCAGTCGAGTTCGTGTTCTTCAATGACGCCGTCGAGCCAATGGAGCAGTAAGCCCGCGCCGCGCGCCAGAGCGATCTGGCCGAGAGGCACGCCGAGCGAAAACTCAACGCGGCTGGCGGGGCCGGGCGCGTTCTCGTCATGCGCAAAGCGCAAAAACGCGCGCTCTATCTCGCCACGGCGTTTGGGTAGATCCTGTGTCACGACGAGAAGCCGCGCGTTCAAATTGGAGGCAAGCTGCCGTTTGCACCAAAGGGAGCAGGCGGCGAGTTCGGCAGCAGGATCACCGGCTTCGTGGAACTCAACGCGTGTTGCCGATTCGCCGAGAGCAGCCTCGCTGAAATCTCCCCAGGCAGCGAAGAGTTGTGTCTGCGCGGGCAAAATGCGATCGAAGCCGGCCAGCAGCAGTGGCGCACGCGTGGACGGATCCGCTTCAAGCACAGCAATCAATTCGAGCGGGAGCCGTGCCGCGCTTATCAGGTTGCCGGCGCGGCATGTTGCATCGAAGTCAGCAAGCCAGGCGCTGAATGCCGCGGCGTCCTGGTCCCAGGCGCTCCGCGCTTTTTCCTTCAGGAGTTGCGGCGCATAGGCGCAGAGCAGACCGTGCGCCTCCATAGCCAGGCTTGCCAGGCGATCGCGCGCGCCGGCGAGCCGCGCGGCCTGCGGCGCGGCAACGGCCACAATTCCCGCCCAGAGCGAGTGTTCCTGCTGCGAATTCAGAACGGTTCGCCCGTCCAGGCTGCGCTCATCCCAGGTGTTCCGGACGAAGGAATGCCAATCCTGAATATCTGGCGAGGGCCAGGCGGTGAGCCCTTCGGCGCGGCGGGCGCGGTGGAAGGCCGCAGTGAGGAATCGCGCGGCGCGCTCGCTTGCCGTGACCACGAGTCCGCCGTTGCGCAGCCATGCATCCATCGATGACAGTTCAGAGTTCACAGTTCGTAGTGGGCGACCCTATGTGCAAGGATACAGCCGCGAGGATTGAGGGCCGGGCGAGCCGCGGCGCTGGAGGTGCGAGGGAGGAAATGATTGCGGAGAGTGCCGATTCCGGTGGTCAGTCCACCGGTTGTACACTAAGAATACGTGATGCGCATTTATCTTGCAAGCGCTCTCCTTGCCGTTGCCGCCGTGGCCGGGTGCCACTCGAGCTCAACATCAGGATCGCAGACGCAGGCAAATTCACAGTACACCGTGTATCACCTGCGCGGGAAAATTGTGTCGACCGACGTCGCGCACGGAATTGTGATGGTGGATCATGAAGCCATTCCGGGCTTCATGGATGCGATGACCATGCCGTATCAATTGAAGGACCCCAGCATTGCCTCCGACTTGCACCCCGGCGACACGATTACGGCGGACGTTTTGGTGTCGAAGAGTTCCGAGGAGACGGTGCTGCTGGATCACATTGATGTGATCGCGCAGGCCAAGCCGGACTACAAGCCAACGGTGTTCTATCATGTGCCCGCGCCGGGCGACGTGGTCCCGGATTTCAGGCTGCGCAATCAGGACGGGCGCGCGATACAACTGGATCAGTATCGCGGCAAGGCGCTGCTCGTGACGTTTATCTACACGCGGTGTCCGCTGCCCAACTTCTGTCCGCTGATTACGCACAACTTTGCGGTAATCAATCGCGATCTGTCTGCGGATCCGGCGTTGTATGCAAAAACGCATCTTCTATGCATCAGCTTCGATCCTGAACATGACACTCCGGCCCGGTTGCGCGCCTATGGCGCCGAATACATCGGCAGCGACGCAAAAGGCGCATTTGCGCATTGGGAATTTGCCGTGGCCACAAAGCCGGAGTTGCTGAAGATGGCGAAGTACTTCGATGTGGGCATTACACCCGGCCCCAACGACACGATTACGCACACCCTTTCGACCACGTTGATTGGCCCGCATGGCAAAGTAGCGCAATTTTATCCGGGCAACGAGTGGACGCCGGAACAGGTGGTTGGAGATGTGAAGAAGCTGGAGGGGTGAAAGGCAGCTATTAGCTTTTAGCCGTTAGCTGTTAGCTCGATTGCGCGACGGCTTGCTGTTAAGCTCGGGCGAGAATCCTGACGATCGTGCCGGACGGCAAAGAGCTGGAAGTTGGCTGCGCACTGAGTGAATTTCCAGCTTGCATCGATTCTGAAGGAAGGCAAGGAGAGAACGATGAGTTACGGGCTGACTATCCGCAGAGATGGCGAGTTGGATTTTTTGGCGTTGGGGGCGTTGATTCACCGATTGGACCCAGGGATCATTCCGTTCCGCAAGGCGACAGAGTGCAAGATTCACGTGAGCGGCGGCGAGTTTAACGTAGCCGCAAACCTCTCCGATTGTTTCCGGATGAAGACGGCCGTTGCGTCGGCGATGGTGGATTATCCCATCGGCGACCTGATTGCGGAGCGGGTACGCGCCATGGGCGTGAGGCCGATTTACAAGCATTTTGAGCATAACGGCGCGACGGGCCCGAATATGGCGACGGTTTATAGCGACCGCGGCGCCGGCGTGCGGCCTCCGGTGGTGTTTTATAACCGCGCGAACGAAGCCGGCGCAATGCTGAAGCCGGGCGACTTCGACTGGAAAAAAATCTTTGCCGGCGGCGTGCGGTGGGCGCATTCAGGCGGCATCTTCGCCGCGCTTTCTTCCACTACGGCGCCGCTGGTGGCGGAGATGATGAAGGCTGCCAAGGCGGCTGGCGCGGTGACGTCGTTCGATCTCAATTTCCGCGAGAAGCTGTGGAAGATTTCCGGCGGCGCGGATAAAGCCGTGGAGACGATTGCCGGGATCGTGAAGAACGTAGACGTGCTGATTGGCAACGAAGAGGATTTGCAAAAGGGTCTGGGCATTCCCGGACCTGATGTTCGCGCAAAGTCGAAACTCGACCCCAGTGCTTTCTTTGCCATGATCGACAGCGTGGTGAAGAAGCATCCCCACGTTAAGATCGTGGCGACCACGCTGCGCGAGGTTCACTCCACGAACCGGCATAGTTGGAGTGCCGTGGCGTGGATCGACGGCAAGACGTACGTTGCGCCGACGGCGGAGCTGGATGTGGTGGATCGCGTAGGCGGCGGCGACGGATTCGCTGCCGGATTCATCTACGGCTTGCTGACCGGTGAAAAGCCGGAAGACGCGCTGCGGCTGGGCTGGGCGCATGGCGCGCTGCTGACGACCTTTATTGGCGATACGACCATGTCGACGCTGGAACAGGTGCGCGCGTTTGCCAAAGGCGGGTCGGCGAGAATCCAGAGATAGCAGACAGGAGACAGTAAACAGCAGACAGCAGACGGTTGCTGGGGACGCGAGGAGCGGAAATTTTCTCGCGCGCAGAGGCTGAGAGCTGCAGGCTGTAAGCTGTTTTTGGGAGGTTGGGCATGGCGAAGGTGACAATTGTCTTTGGAGTTTTGCTGATTGTGCTGGGGCTGGTGGGGTATTTTGGCACCGGCAGCGTGCATCCAACGGCGCTGATTCCCACATGGTTTGGCCTGGCGCTCGGCGTGGGCGGGTTTCTCGCCATCAGCCCCAGTGAGAAGCGGCGCAAGATCTTCATGCACATCAACGTGACGATTGGGCTGTTGGGCCTGATCGGCGCCGTGGCCGCGGCTCTGCAGGGCTATGGTCACGCGCGGTCGCTTGGAGTGGACCCCGACTATATTGCGCTCGCCGCCAAGCTCGCCATGGCAGTGCCTGCTGCTGATCTATGTGAATCTTTGCGTTCGCTCGTTCATCAAAGCACGCAGGTCGCGTCAGGAATAATCCATGGGCACAATGCGGGGCGGAGGGCTGGGAATGGGCATGAGTGCGGAGCGCTCGCCGCAGGGGCGCAGTATGCGCGCGGCCGCCGTGCAAGCCGAAGTGCCCAAAAAGAAGACGGATTATCGCAAGGCCATGCCGGAGATCTGGAAGCTGGTGCGGCCGAGGAAATGGCTGCTGCTTCTGGGCCTGGCGCTGGTGGCCATCAATCGCGTGGCCGGGCTGACGCTGCCTTTTGTATCGCGCCCGTTTGTCAATCTGGTGCTGAGAAGGCACGAAAGCGACAAGCTGATGCCGCTGGTGATTGCGGTGTTCATTGCCACCTTCATCCAGGCAATCACGTCGTTTTCAAACACGCAACTCCTGTCGAAGGCGGCGCAGCGCATGATCGCGGAACTGCGCCAGCAGGTTCAACAGCATGTGGGCCGGCTGTCGGTGAGCTTCTACGACGCCAACCGCAGCGGCCTGCTGGTGTCGCGGATCATGAGCGACGTGGAGGGCGTGCGCAACCTGATTGGGACGGGGCTGGTGGAGTTTGTGGGCGGCCTGCTGACGGCGGTGATTGCGTTCGTCTTCCTGCTGCACCGCAGCCCGAGGATGACGCTGATCGTGTTCTCGGTAATCGGAGTCTTCGTCTTCGTTTTGCAGTATGCCTTCAAAACCATTCGGCCGATTTTCCGCGAGCGAGCGAAGATCACCGGCGAAGTCACGGGGCGGCTGACAGAGTCGCTGGGCGGCGTGCGCGTGGTGAAGGGCTACCATGCCGAAGAGCGCGAGGCGGGCGTCTTCAGGGTGGGCGTGCTGCGGCTGCTGGACAACGTGATGAAATCGCTGACGGCGACGAGTTTGATGTCGATGACGGCGACGACGGTGCTGGGAATCGTGGGCGCCATGGTGATGCTGCTGGGCGGGCATCTGGCTCTGCGTAACCAGATGGACGACGGCACTTACATCCAGTACACGATGTTTCTGGCGTTCATGATTGCGCCGGTGATTCAGGTGGTGAATATCGGCACGCAACTTACCGAAGCGGTGGCGGGGATTGATCGCACCATGGAGATCCTTTCAGAGAAGGACGAGTTCGCCGATCCGGCGCGAACGATCGCTTTGGGCGAGATATCCGGTCAGGTGCGGTTCGATCATGTCGAGTTCGCGTACACGCCGGAGAAGCCGGTGCTGTTTGACGTGAGCTTCCGCGCCGATCCCGGAACCGTGACCGCGCTGGTGGGCTCGTCGGGGTCGGGTAAGTCGACGATCATCAGCCTGATTTGCGCATTTCACACGCCGCAAGAGGGACAGGTGCTGGTGGACGACGTGAATTTGGCACAAGTGAATCTGGACAGCTATCGCTCGCAACTGGGCGTGGTGCTGCAGGAATCGTTTCTCTTCGACGGCACGATCCGCGAGAATGTGATGTTCTCGCGCCCGGACGCCAGCGAGGAACAGTTTCTCTTTGCCTGCCGCACGGCCTGCGTGGACGAGTTTGCCGAGCGCTTCCCCGAGGGGTACGAGACGATCGTGGGCGAGCGCGGCATAAAGCTCTCGGGCGGGCAGCGGCAGCGGCTATCGATCGCTCGCGCGCTTTTGGCCGAGCCGCGAATTCTCATTCTGGACGAGGCGACCAGTTCGCTCGATTCCGAGTCGGAGGCGATGATCCAGCGCGGGCTTGCCGAGCTGATGCAGGGGCGGACGACTTTTGTGATCGCGCACCGGCTGTCGACCATCCGGCGTGCCGACCAGATTCTGGTCGTGGAGCAGGGCCGCATCGTGGAGCGAGGCAATCATGCAGCGCTGTTTGCGCTCGGCGGCCGCTATTACGATCTCTACACCCGGCAGCACGGCCTGGAAACGAATCTGTTTCTGGCGCCGGGCGAAGGCGGCGAAGTGGAAGAGACCGAGGAACAGCGCTGAGCGCGAGGGCTGCGGTTCCGTACCCTTCAAAACGAATCCAAAATGACCAACGCCCAAGCGTGTCACCTATTGACGAGTGTCCCATTATTTGAGAAGCTGGAGATGGAGTCAAGAAACGGAACAAGGGATCAAGATGCGAGACGCAGCTCCCCAAGGCACCTACAAAGTTCAAGCTCTCGACCGCGCTTTTGCCGTTCTGGACCTATTGAGCGAGAGCGAAACGCCGCTCGGCCTGGCGCAGGTGGCGGCCTCTCTGCAACTGCACAAGAGCACGGCGCACCGCTTTCTGATGGTGCTGGAGCGGCACCGGATGGTGGAGCGCACCGCGAACGGAAAATTCCGCCTGGGGCTGCGGCTCTTCGATTTCGGCAACCGGGCCATTGAGCAATACGACCTACGCGACCGCGCACAGCCGCACCTGCGGCGGCTGGTGGCGGAGACCGAAGAGACGGCGCATCTTGCACTGCTGGAAGCGGCGCGCGTCATCTATATCGACAAGATTGAGCCTACGCGCGCAGTTCGGATGATCACCCGCATCGGGGCCAGCAACCCTGTGCATTGCACGTCTGTGGGCAAGGCAATCCTGGCCTTTCTGCCGCCGGAGCGGGCCGCAGAGGTAATACGCCGCATCCGTTTCGAGCGGACGACGAACCGGACCATTGCCACAGCGGAGGCGCTGCGCACAGAACTGGAGAAAACGCGCCGCAGAGGCTACGCTGTGGACGACGAGGAACTGGAAGAAGGGCTGCGCTGCATCGCCGTGCCGGTGCTGGACGCGCAGCGATTGCCCGTGGCCGCTGTGAGCGTCTCCGGGCCGTCGTTCCGCGTGACCGCGCAGAAGCTACCGGCTATCGCCAATCATCTGCTGCAATGCGTGCGCGGCATTTCAATGGACATGGGATACGTATCCACCGGCCGCGCAAGGGCCGTTGCCAGCGCGTAAACGGGGGAGTGGGCGCGGTGCTGCCGCGCTTTGAGTGCGGTTTGAGTCTGGTTTTTCCCGAGCCGCCGACGTGCCTCGGCGCGCACGGCTTTCTGTTACACTCATGAATGTTGCCGCTGCTTGAGCGGGCTGTTTTGGCCGACGCTTGCCGGCAATCCCAAATTTATTTGGGGACGTAGCTCAGTTGGTCAGAGCGCTGCCCTGTCACGGCAGAGGTCGCGGGTTCGAGCCCCGTCGTCCCCGCCATAAACCAATCAGAACCCATGGTTTATGAGCGTGACCTTTTCTTTTAGGTACCCTCCGAGAGTGCTGAAGGGTGCTGAGAACCAGCACCTCCAAACATCCCATGAAATGTCACTTCCTGGGCCCTCCTCTTTTCCTCCGAGACAGACTGCTGATACCGCACCATAAATCGAGCCCGGTATCGGATGTCGGAGCATTCTATGATTTTATGGGATCCTGGCTGCGGCCCATTTTCCAGTGCCGGAACGATGCAGCATTCGCTTCGTGACTCCGATCCGTTTCAGCGCCGGCCGAATGTGGCGCTAACCAATTCCTGTGTGACGGGTGCAAACCATTCTTGGCGATCGAGGGAAGGGTGTCAGTCATGGCCGCAGCCCGCCCAAAAACCACCGTGCGGTCGGGCGGGCTTCAGGTCTTCCTGGGATGACATACCGGCTCTAAGCCGCTGCGCGCAAAAACAACTTGTCATCCTTCGGAACACAGACGATCCACCGGGTGGTCCTTGAGTGAACCTTTGCCGCTTGACACTTCTTCCCGATTCACGAGAGCCTGGCGCCGTATCTTCGTCTGGAAACACTCAACGTGTGGAACCACCCGGATTTCGAGCCCGAGGAAAGATCAATGGATGGATTCTCCAAGCTTTGTACGCATCGATCCAAAATGCTTTGCATTGGCTTTTGGTATAACTACTTCAGGAAACAGAGCACTATGTGCCGTGAAACCAGCCTGCCAACCATCTGGCCAGTTCTGGTTATCAGAGCCTTTATCGGGTGCGCCGCCAAATCTACGCCGATACTGGGCGGGGGTCATCCCAACCGACTTGCGAAATATAGTTCCGAAATAGCTCTGATCGCAAAACCCGACCTGTTGACACAGATCCGCAAGTGGAATATCCGTCGCCGTCAGCAGCCACTCGGCCCTGGCTACGCGCAGATTATTGAGATAGGTGACAAACGGCTGGCCGGTCACGTTCTTAAAAAAGTGCATAAAGCGCGACTTACTCATAAAAACCATCGAAGCCGCATCGCTTACTGCGATCCGTTCGGCAGGATGCTCGTCAATAAAATCCAAGACAGGGCGTAGGCGCTGGATGTTCTTTACCTTGTTATGGAACTGCCCAAGCTTTCCGCGGTAGTCTGCGTAATAATTTCCAAGAAGTACTAAGGCCATCTTCAGGTAAGTCCTGGCGTTCAGGCGGCTGTGGACTGATTTTGCCGGCAGCTCCGCATGAATAAGTTTGATCAGCTCCAGGACCTTCGAGGAAATGCCGCTCCCGGCGGGCACCACGTGGGGAAAGGCTTCATCCTGAGCTACAAACGGCATCAAGGATTCCAGATCTTCATCGCTTGGAGCCTTCGCCATAACCGCCCTGGGCAGAAAGCAAAGCACGATCCCTTTGACTTGGGAGAAACCATGAACAACAGGCCGGTGAAAGAACGTACTCCCAATGACGGCTAGGTCTCCTGCCTTCATTTTGAAACTCTGCTTATGGATCTGAAACGTCACCTCGCCAGAGAACAGGTAAAACAATTCAAAATAGTCGTGACGATTGGGCCGGAGGTGTTTGCGTCGATCGTAAGTGTAGAAGCGAACATCGACCGGAAACAAAGGATCGAACGACCAGGTATAAAGCCCCTGGGCATTCATCAGTGGCTCCAGGATCGGATTTGCATTTTGCCAGTCCATCTCAGTTCTTCCAGTTTCGGGGCTCTTAGAATCACGGGACTTCATAATATCGGCCGATGGCTCGCCTCTTCGGCGGTCTCGACTCGCTCCTGAACCACCTGTCCCGCCTTGATCAGCCAGTCCTCCTTGCCGCCAAGTTTCATTGCGAGCAGCACCAGAAGACCCCCAGAGAGCCAGACCACAACAACCCAGGGGGCACATAGACCATCGGAGGGGCATCAGCGGGCCATTTGCACGATCCTTGGCACTTAACGCCGTAATATTAGCATGTTTACAACAAAATAACACAAAAACGCTCTATAGACCTGCGTCATTTTCATCCTAAGCTAGCGAACACTCGAAGTGGGCTGGTCGAGGAGCCTATTGATTACGTAACTGGATGGCTGTACTAAGAAACCGGAGGTCTGACGCAATGACTTATCAGTTTGGCAGTGTGCGGAAGTGTGTCAACAGCTTGGTTAGCTTGAGGTTGGCATCGGTCTTTCTGTTCGTAATCATCGCGCTGCTCTCAGGTACTCGACTTGCAGCCCAGATAACAAGCGGCATCAATGGTACCGTCATGGATAAAAGCGGGGCCGTCATTGTCGGTGCAGATGTGACAGCGACAAATAAGGCCACCGGGGTCGTATCCCACACGGTAACGTCTTCGGCCGGCACTTTTATCTTAGTCGGACTGAATCCTGGACACTATTCCGTCGCGGTGATCGCGACAGGGTTCAAGAAGTCCGAGAACCCCGATGTGTTGGTGGAAATTTCCAAAATGTCGGCAACCAACTTCCAGATGTTCCCTGGCGCCACCAGTACAACTGTACAGGTTGTGGGAAATGCAATTTCTCTAAATACAACGTCTCCCACAATGGGCACCACCCTCGCACCTGAGTTGGTCAAAGACGCCCCCCTTGAAATCAATGGTTTGGCGCGCCAGATCGACACCTTCATCACCCTGACGCCAGGCGCTGTTTCGAGTGCCGGCGACACCCAGGTTGGTGGGAATCCGGGCATACACATCAATGGCGGTGTCGTTTACAATACCGCGGTTCAGTTCAACGGTGTTCCCGTCAATTTTGTGGAGTATGCCGGCAACCAGACGAACATTAACCCGCCCTATGAGATGGTGAACGAGTTCCGTGTCAACAGTTCCTCGTTCGATGCGCGCTATGGGTTGGGGCAAGGTGTTGTCACTTTCAACATGGCATCTGGCACCAACCAAATTCATGGGGATGGGTTCGAGATTCTGCGCAATCAGCTCTTCGACTCTGATGGCTTTTTCCCCACACGTTTCGGAGCCAACGGGAAACCGGAAGCCCCTATCAATCAGCAGAATGACTACGGCTTCACGGTGGGAGGGCCAGTCCTTCTGCCTAAACTCTATAACGGCAAGAACCGCACATTCTTCCTTGTCAGTTGGGATCACTTCAAGCAGAATCACGCGGAGACCGGCATCGGAACCGTGCCTACCACCGCGGAGATTGGGGGAGATTTTAGCAACTTTTTAGATGCAAACGGTAACCACATCCCCATCTATGACCCCACAACAGGTCTGCAATTCGAGTGCAACGGCGTGATGAATGTCATCTGTTCCAACCGCTTTAGCACTCTTTCCAAGACCATTCTGCCTTTCATCCCGGCTCCCAATACTGCGGGAACTGTTTTTGGCCAGCAAGATAATCAGTTGCCGGTGGTCAAATCGGTGCCCTATACACAGAATCTATGGGGCTTCACTCTTGATGAAAATTTGAGCTCGTCTCAAAGCATCCATTTCAGCATGTGGCGGGACAACGATTCGTCGCCAAGCTTTACCTCGGCCCCAATTTTTCCTGTAACCAATGAGTTGCAAAGTGGGTACTCACACACAGTGCTCGGCTCAGGATTCTTGGTAAATTATGTGAAAACTGTGACACGGAACCTGGTGGCGACAGCGGGAGCCGATTGGATCGGAATGAACACCGGGAAACTAAATAACGATTCAAATGTTAGCTTTGCGGGCGTTACGAATAGCACCTACTTCCCGCTGGTCGAATTCGATGGACAAAGTTCGCCAACAGCATGGGGAGTTCAATCGGGGCATTCTCAAGCAAACGTTGGAGGCGGACTTAGTGAGGTCCGTTCCCGGGATTTAGGTATTACGGCCGTCAACAATTGGCTGTGGACTAAGGGACGCAACACCTCCAACTTTGGAGGAGAATACCGGCGCGGTTACCAGGACGCCGTCAATTGCAATTTTTGCATTGGTACGCTCAACTTCAGCCATCGAACCACAGACATACCGAATTCCGCCGATCCTAACTTTGGCGCGTATGGTAGCTCCTTTGCAAGCTTCCTTTTGGGAGATGTAGACGCTGGCCTGCGCGAGTATACGTCCGAACAGAAAATGCGAAACAGAGCATTTTCTATGTATTATCAGGACGATATCAAGCTTGCTCGCAATCTGACTGCAAGCGTAGGCATTCGCTATGACATCATGATCCCCTTCAATAATTTGACGAATCAATTCGTCTACGTGAATGAGACAGAGCCCAATGTGGATGCTGGTGGATTGCCTGGAACTCCCACCCAACTTGGCCATTGTCCGGTATGTAACGGAATCGGACGCGCAAACATTGACTGGAAGGGCTGGCAGCCCAGACTGGGCTTTTCCTATAGTTTGAATCCCAAAACGGTGATTCAGTCCGGTTTCTACATAATTAGGCTGGATGAGGGTGCGTATGAATTCGGAACTGCCGAGCTTGCTGCTCGTGAGTCAGCGATTCTGAACGGTATCTATCTTCGTGCCGCAACGGGTAACAATCAAATAGCTTTCGGCCAATGGGATACCACCCCAATGCCTTCGCCCACGTCAGCCACATTGTTCCCGGGGATAGCGAATGGGAAAATCATCGACAAGTTTTATCCCAGCAAGTATGGCATATCGCCATACAATGAACAGTGGAATGCGATTGTTCAGCGCGAACTTCCTTGGAACATGTTTTTGACGGTATCTTATGTCGGCAGCCGCACGATTCATATGTCGACTACCAACTCGTTGCCCAACCAGCCCAATCCGTCTGTCCTGCAGTATGGGCCTCTTTTGGCTGACAATATACTTTCTCCGGAAGCGGTTGCTGCGGGTTTCACGCCTCCTTATCCAGGGTTTGTCAATGACCTTGGAGGCTCGGCGACCGTGGAACAGGCGTTGACTCCGTTCCCCATGTTTGGCGGCTACTACGACTCCTTTGAAATGGATGGAAGCTCATTTTACAACGCATTCCAGGTACAGGGGGAGAAGCGCTATTCCAACGGCCTTAGCTTTATGGCCAATTTAACAACGTCGACAGATTTGTCAAATACAGAGACATCATCTACGCAAGACGCGTTTAACGGGGTGAATGCATTTAATCAGCGTCCGGAATATGCGCCCGATAATGCGAACCAGCGGTATCAGACAAACTGGCTCTTTACCTATGCGCTTCCGGTCGGTCTGGGACAAAAATATCTGAATAACAGGGGACCATTGGCGCAGGTGTTGGGTGGATGGCAGGTGAGTGGGATCCTGACTTATGCAGCTGGCAATCCAATGGGCGTTCAAAACAATTACAACCCGCTGCTGGTGAATGGCAATGACTTTCCGGACATAATGCCGGGGGTAGCGATGAAAACGTACAGTTATTCCCTGACGAAAGACTATTTCACGGGCAAAACCAGCACGCCTCCTACTCAATTCACGACGAATGCCTTCGTGAATACTGGGCCATGGGCAATCGGCGATGCCAAGCGCTCCTATGCAGCCTTGACGACGCCGCCCTATAGGGCCGAGAATTTCGATGCTTTAAAGACCTTCAGTATTTCAGAAAGAGTGCGGCTCATCTTGCGTCTCGATTACTTCAATGCTTTTAATCGCACTCAGTTCCAACCGCCCGATCTCAACTCTTCGGATTCGACATTTGGTGAAGTGACGAGCACAGGCTCACAAATCAGTAATCGGCAGGGACAAGCTACATTCCGCGTGGAGTTCTAAGCTCGGCAAGGGGGCTGGCGAGTTGTGAAGAGGGCACCGGGAAGCCCCCCTGCTCTCCAGCGACACCCCCGGTGGGGCCAGGTACTGCAGAAGCAAGTTTTTATCGGCATTACAAAGGAGAAGAAACAGGATGGGTATTTCAACTCGCGCAAATCGTCCGGATAGAAGAGTCAATGTCTCGCTTATGGTACTCGCGTTACTGGGAGGAATTGCCGGGCAAGTACATGAAGGCCGCATCGCAGGAGGCTTCCAGCGCGAGTGTTCCCTCCTATCCAGTCAAAGTAAGCGCAAATGGGCGTTATCTGGTCGATCAGAACAATACCCCCTTCCTGATTGCGGGCGATAATCCGCATGCCCTGATTACGATGATCACCGTGAAGCAAGCCGAGCACTATTTCGCCGATCGCGAAGCTCACGGATTCAATACGCTGTGGATGGACGTGCTTATTGCCGGTCCATACCGGCCGTACAGCCCGGAGAGCGAGGCCACCTACGATGGCATTCTTCCCTTTACCGGCTACATTCCGGGCGGCACAGATACGGCGCATTACGATCTCACTAAGCCTAACGAGGCATACTTTGCCCGCGTCGACCAGATGCTCACGCTGGCGGCGGCTCATCACATGCTGGTTTTCCTGGATCCTATCGAGACCGGACAGTGGCTCAAGACTCTGGTCAACAATGGCCCGTTGAACGCTAAGGCCTACGGTGAATTTCTGGGCAAACGCTATAAGCATTTTGACAACATCCTCTGGTTGAGCGGTAATGACTTTGGAAGCTGGAAAAATCCGATCGATGATGCTGTGGTCTTGGCAGTAGC
>CAWGGA010000031.1:0-73710 GCA_963822015.1 uncultured Acidobacteriaceae bacterium | reverse complement strand
TGTGCAGTAGGCTCTCTTCGCGCGCCCGGCGTGACATCGTCAGCAGATTCGTCGGCGGGCTCCCAAAGCCAATTACTTCGCAAGCTTTTTCCGAAGCGCAAGCAACTCCCGCCGCCGTTTGGGCGTGGTTTTAGGATAGCTCATTTTGAGCGTCTCGAACGCGTCGAGAATGATCCGGGAGACGATGAGCCGGGCATTTTGCTTGTCGTCGGCGGGCACGACATACCACGGCGCCTCCCGCGCGCTGGTCGCGCTGATGCACTCCTCATAAGCTTTCATGTAATTGTTCCAGTACTTACGCTCTTTGATGTCGTCCAGACTGAATTTCCAGTTCTTTTCCGGTTCATCAATGCGGGCGATAAAGCGCTTCCGCTGCTCCTCCTTTGAAAGGTGGAGGAAGATTTTGATGATGCGTGTCCCGTTGGACGAGAGATGTTTCTCGAGGTTACGGATTGAGCGATAGCGATCAGACCATATTGCCTTTGCGTGGCGGGGTGCGTCTGGCAACCCTTCGCTGGTGAGGATTTCGCGGTGTACTCGGACGATCAATACCTCTTCATAATAGGAGCGATTAAAGATTCCTATTCGGCCCCGCTCGGGAAGATCTCGTGTGGTGCGCCAGAGGAAGTCGTGTTGCAGTTCGGCAGGGCTGGGATGCTTGAAACTGAACACCTGGCATCCCTGCGGGTTAATGCCGGACATTACGTGTTGGATGGCGCCGTCCTTTCCCGCTGCGTCCATAGCCTGAAAAATCAACAAGAGCGCGTAACGATTGGTAGAGTAGAGAAGCTGCTGTTGTGCACTAAGATGCGCGATGTGCGTTTCAAGCAGCTCGCGATAATGCTCCTTGGTCTTATAGACAGGCTCAATCATCGTGGGCCATTTGCTCAGGTCGATATTGTTCCCCTCATGAGCCAGGAAGCGCTTGGAATGGATTTTCATTTATTTCCCCGGCGAACGGGCAGAAAAAATGGGCGATTTTACAGCAACGTGCCCATGTGACGGTCAATCTATGCACTGCAATAGCCTATTCGATTTGATTGAGATCAAGGAGGTCCCGGCTTGGCAGGCTATCCTCCAGGTGCGTTTTCACAATCACGTCCTCAAAAGTGCGGAAGGCCCAATCCCCGCCCGGTGGACGCGAAGGCGGCCTCAAGGCCGCGGGATGCTCCGGCCATCCCCCCTGGCCGGAGCGTCCCAGTATTTTCCGGGATATGAGTGACTACTTGATATTATGCACCGTCACCCGTCGGCCTTTCGTAGGTACGGCGCCGGATCGCCGCCGAAATCGGCCATTTCTGGCTTTGATTGACCAGGTCGGTTGATCAAGATCAATCCCTTAACTGGGGATTTTTGTTTTCATTGGTGTTTAATGGAGGGTGTTGTCATGAGACAGGTTCTAATTTGCAGTGCCATAATATTTGTCTTTCTCGGTAGCAGCCACATCGTCCATGCGGCTTCTGCCCCCTCCACGGCCCTGACCGCGCGTTGCGAAAGTTGTCACGGCGACCAGGTCGGAACCAAACCGGACGCAGCGCGGCTCAATGGCTTGTCTAGCGATTATCTTTTCGCGCGGCTTAAAGCGTTTGCCAATCCGATTGACCAGTCACCGCATGCGATCGACAATATGTGGTCGGTTATCATCAACATGAGCGACAGTGACAAGCGCCAGCTTGCCGACTATTTTGCAAACCAAGCGGTGCCGGCGGCAAAGCTCAACGGCCCAGCGCTCGGAAGAAATCTGTACGAACGAGGCCTTCCGGCACAGGGGGCGGCCGGCATGCCAGAGTTGCCATGCTCCGCGCTTGATGGCGAAGGGGCCGTTTACGGCTTGCCGGCAAAAACAAGAATATCTGAAGATGCAGCTATGGGCATTCAATTTGGTTGCGCGCGAGCATGGTGCGATGAACTCGGGGGCGATGAAACTATCATCAGACCAGATCGACGCGCTTTCCGCGTATCTGGCCGGTAGCTAGCTCGAACTCTTTTGTTGCGGCCGCCAGTGAGTTCAGTAGCCAGCGCGAGAATAGCTCCGACTGGATTCCAAAACTGTACAGGGCTCGGATCTTGACGATCGTTGGTAATCGCGCGGCAAAAGTGCCGCCTCTGGCGGACGGAATGACAAATTCGCAGATGAATCAGGCAGCCCGGTCCAGCGCATAGGTGGCCCAGACATGATCGAGAGCGCTGATAAGTTCAGCCATCATTGCCTCCGTGTGGGCTGGACTGGGCGTGAAGCGCAACCGTTCGGTACCCCGCGGCACAGTAGGATAGTTGATTGGCTGTGCGTAAATCCCATGATTGCGCAATAAGGCGTCCGATACGGCTTTGCACCGGGCAGCATCTCCTACAAGTAACGGTACGATATGGCTGGGGCTGGGCATGACGGAAAGGCCTGCCGCGCACATCAAGACTTTTAGAGTATGCGCGTTATGCTGAAGCTTGTCCCGTTCTTTATCGCTGTTTCTCAAATGGCGGGGTGGGCGAAAGCTGGTCTCGATTGTGGAGAAGAGCGCGGGATCTGCGACGATGCTCTCAAACTCCTGCGAGTCATTCTCAGGGAACTCGCTGGCTCGCATCCAGCGTGACGTGGGGATTTCGATTCGCGGAAGCCGGTCGCGATCGAAGACCGCGTCGAAGTCGCGATAGGCTTCGACGATCGCCGCGGCGCGCGACTGGAACCCCATTTCAGTCAATTTCGCTTCAACCAGTAACGAGCCGAAACGCATATCGATTTCGGTGCGGTCGAAGCGGCCATTGGCGAGCGGCACGCGCGCCTTCCAACCGAAGATGGGGACGGCATCGCCCTCAACTCCAAGGGCATTGCGTAGTGCCGCGGAATCGGCGACCCCGGGCGTACAGAAGACGTTCATCAGGAGCGCATCAGAACTCATTGAGGAGTCGAGCTCGCGCCAGCGGCGCGCGGGATCGAGCTGCGGTTTTGGCAGCGCCCGTGCGGCCTGCGCGTGCACCTTGTCGAAGCGGCGCTCCCACTCCGGATGCGTGGCGATCTCCGCGTAAGCGGCATCGAAGAAGTTTCCGTGGCGGCTGCCGTCGGGCTCGTACACAATGACCGGCGCGCTGCCATAGCTCTCAACATGCGCGCGCCCGTGCGCGTAAGCGCGATTGCGCGCGGTGAGCTCGTGCCGTAGTTGAGTCGCGTAAAGGGATGGGGTCAGCGGCGCCACTCATCATCAAGATACTCCGCACGGCGGTCGGACATCGTGCTTTCAAAGGTCTGAACGGCAGTAACAAGCCCATATGTCGAAAGAGCCCGGAAGCTGTAATCTGTTGCAGGTGCCTTCCGACTTCACCCCCATCTTTCAGGAGGAGTACCGCGCCCTCCGTCCGCGTGCGCCCATGCCGCCCATGCATGTGCGCTTCCGGCGCTTCACTTCGCTCAATACCACGATCCGCCTCCGCGACAACCAAATCCACGTAAGCCTCTCCGATCTGCTCGAAGGCGCGCCCGAATCCGTCATCCACGCTATCGCCCACATCCTTCTCGCTAAGCTCTATCGCAGACCCATCGATCGCGCGCACAACCTTCGCTACAAGCGCTTTGCCTCCTCGGCCGCTGTCACGCGCCAAACCGAGCTCATCCGCCACGCTCGCGGCACCAAGCGCTATTTCGGTCCTGAAGGCCGTTACTTTCATCTTGAAGAGGTCTTCGATTCGCTCAACCTGCGCTTCTTCGGCGGCCTGCTCGGCCGTCCCGACCTCACCTGGAGCGAACACCACGCCAAGCGCTCCCTTGGCCACTACGACGCCGCCCACAATACCATCGTTGTCAGCCGCGTCTTCGACCGTCCTTCCAGCCCTCGCTATGCGCTCGAATATCTCCTCTACCACGAGATGCTGCACCTCAAGCATCCCATCAAGACTCGCGGCCTGCGCCGCTGCGTCCACTCGCCCGAGTTCAAGGCCGAAGAAGCCCGTTTCCCCCAGCTCGCCGTGGCCCTCGCCTACATCAAGCGCCTCTAGGTTGTATCGACGTATAGGGTACGTGGCGTTGCGTTGCGAAACCCCTTCCAGACGAGGCGGAGGTCGACGGCTGTGGCGGGCCCACCGCCTAGGACGACAAAGAAGTATGAGCAGGGTTTCGCCGCAACCCGTAGGGCTGGGCCCCTATATGTCGATACAACCTAGTTCAATTCGCTGGTCAGCTCGCCTTTCACCCGCTCCGCGCAGCAACCGCACCATAATTGTTCAGTTGAAGATTTTGCTTTAAGCGACTGATAAATAAGTCAATAAATGAGCAACTTTTCCCAGAACACCGCAAAGCTTCTCTTGAATCCGCCCTCTGTTCCCTATTCCCTGTTCCCTGTTTCTAACGCCCCCGTCAGGCTGCTCACTGCCACCACATCGTGGCTCTTGCACCACGATTCCATCCCCCTCGCCAATCGCTCCGTGGCGCGAGGATCGGCGAAGCTTGCCGTGCCCACTTCGACCGCCGTCGCCCCGGCCAGCATAAACTCCACAGCGTCTTCTGGCGTCACGATCCCACCCATGCCCAGAATCGGAATCTTCACCAACCGCGCCGTCTCATACACCATGCGCAGCGCGATCGGTTTAATCCCCGGCCCCGACAACCCTCCCGTAACGTTGCTCAGCCGCGGCCGTCGCGTCTCCGCGTCAATCGACATCCCAAGAAACGTGTTCACCAGGCTCACCGCATCGGCTCCCGCTTCGGCGCACACCTTCGCCATGTGCCCGATGGACGTCACGTTCGGCGAAAGCTTCACGATGAGAGGCTGAATCGCTACCCGTTTTGTTCGATCGACCAGCTCTTCCAGCGCATATGGATCGGCCCCAAAAGTCATTCCGCCGGCGTGCACGTTCGGGCACGATGCATTCAACTCGTATGCCGCGATCCCTTCCGCGTCGTTCAGCCGGTCGATCACCGCGACGTACTCGTTCACCGTACGCCCAAACACATTCACGATCACCTTGCAGTTCGGGTACTGCCTCATCCGCGGCAGTTTTCGCTCGACAAACTCCTCCACGCCCACATTTTGCAGCCCGATCGCGTTCAGCATTCCCGCCGCTGTCTGCACAATCCGCTGCGGCGCGTGGCCCGCCATCGGCTCCAGCGAAATTCCCTTGGTCACGATCGCGCCCAGCCGTTCCAGCGAGACAATCTCTTCAAACTCGATTCCGTATCCAAACGTGCCGCTGGCGGCGATCACCGGATTTACCAGCTCCAGTCCTGCGAACGAAACTCTCATGTCGGGTTTCATTTGTCGGCCTGCTTCCCTTCCCGCGGCCATCTCTGGCCTACGCCCTGCGAATCCGTCGCGCGGCTCTCCGATTCATCATAATTGGCGTGCGCCATCCCTCCCCGCGCCGGTAGCGGGTTCGGCCAAAACAGCTTTGAAGGGCACGGCTTCAAAGCCTGCCCTGAGCGCAGTCGAAGAGTGCCGTAAAAGGCACAAAATGAACGCGGGCTTTCGCTAAAGCCCGTTCCTTTATTGGCATCTTTCGGCACGACTGAAGTCGCGCCCGTTCGAAGCTGATTTATGCAACCAGTCCCAGGACGAATGACGCCCGTCTCACAAGGCTAATTTCGGAAGCAGCGCCTCGATCGCGCGGCCGCGATGACTGAGCGAGAGCTTGGTGTCGAGATCGATCTCGGCCATGGATTTGCCTAGCTGCGGCAGATAGAACAGCGGATCGTAGCCGAAGCCGCCGGTGCCGCGCGGAGCGTCGAGGATCGAACCTTCGACCGTGCCGTCGGCGATCTCGACCACCTCGCCATCGCGCGCGACAACGAGAGTGCAATGATAGCGGGCGGTGCGCAGAGGCTCGGGAATCTCGGCCAGCTTTTGCAGCAGCAGCATGTTGTTCCACACGTCGGTGTTGTCGTTGGCGTCGGGCGAATCCACCAGGCCGGAGTCCGCGGCAAACCGCGCCGAGCGCACGCCGGGCGCGCCACCGAGCGCGTCCACTTCCAGGCCAGAATCATCGGCGACCACCAGCTCGCCGGGCGTGAAGCGCGAATAATAAACCGCCTTGGTGGCTGCATTCGCGAGAAACGTGTCGCCGTCTTCTTCGGGCGCGGAGATTCTTTCTATCCCCGGAAGAGGCTCGATGCTGACCGCGTAGGTTTCGGCAGCGGTGCGGAAGTCGCGTAGCTTGCCCGCGCTGGATGTGGCGGCGTAAAGACGGAGGGCCATAGGGAGAGTGTAAAGTGGCGCGCCAATGGCCTCGTCCGCCGTACAAAGTACGCATGGAGCCGATAGGCTTTGAAATTGCTCGCACAGGCACCATCCGCAGACGCCCGCGACAAGTGGCAAAGAAGTTAGGATGCCCGCAGTGATCCTCATAGGAAATAAGTGGCACATCATCGGAACTCAAGGAAGCGGTAATTGGAGGTCCAATCCTGGTACCGTAAGGTCGTTCGCCATTTTGGCGACAGTTGGGAAAACTATCCCTGCGCACGGGTACGGATCTTGGCCCTCGCGGCGAACTCAAAAAAAGGATTGCGGGTGAAGGCAACCGGGCATATATTATCTCGCATCCCGGAAACCAGAAATCAATATCCGGAGCATGATCGGCCCCATCCACACTTGTTGACTGGAGTGCCTTTTCACGATGGATAGTATGTTCGTTCATGCTCACGATTGGAAGCCTAGCGAGTCATTTCTCCCACGCGTTTTTCGCTTCTATCGGCTCCCCGTTCTCACCTGCTTTGCCTTCTCGCGCCCCAGCTTTTGTGGGCCCAGGCGCCGCCGGCGCCAACTCAGGCACTCGGGACAAGCGAAATCTTCGTTCAGGATTACATCTCTTACGGTTGCTTCAAGTTTTTCGGCGGCGAGACCCGCGCCTATATTTACTACGGAGGCTTCGAGTACGACCGGCACAACCTCGGCTCCCACCTGAGCTTGACTCGGCCACTATCTGAATTACCCCGGCAAACTTATGCACGCGCGGGTGGACTATGCCACTGAGTTCCTGCCCGTGGTGATTTTGAGTGAACCTACCGTGACCGACAAGTGGGGAGATCCATTGAGCCCATATCAAAAGCTCGTGCCGGGAATGGCGATTACACCTTTGGGTTTTCGTTGGTTGTGGTTCGACGGCAAATTCATTAAACCCTTCTTTACAATTAAGTTGGGGGGAGTGGTCTTCACCCAGAAGGCCTTGTCAACGACAGCCACTTATGCGAATTTCACCATCAACGCATCCAGTGCCGTTCAAATCAGACTCGACCATCGCACCGATCTGCGCGTGGCATACGAGTTCCATCACTTTTCTAATGCTTATGTGAACGGGAGCGACCCCGGCCTGGATACGTTTGGCGTCAACTTCGGAATCGTCTACCACCTGCGGCCTTCCAGTAAGTGGTAAATTTGCACTAACTTTTCTCGCGTGCACCCTTATGGAATCCCGTGACTGTAACTCAGGGTAAAGGCAGCTCCTCGCTTAGACCGGAATCGATAAGGTTCGAGCGCAGCTTTGCGACAGTTGAAAAGACCAGCCCCTTCATGCCGAGCGCTGCCGCGGCTGCAACGTTCTCCGGTTTGTCGTCGAGGAATAGTGTTTCAGCAGGCCGCGCGCCGAGGCGTTCGAGGGCATATCGATAGATGGCCGGGTCGGGCTTGGCCATGTGGAGCTGATAGCTCCAGACCAGCACATCGAATCGCGAAAGCCAATCGAGCTCGCGCTGCATGTGCCGGTGCACGGTGTCACCCATATTGGAAACGATGGCGGTGAGAAGGCCGCGCTGCTGGAGCGCGAGCTGCCACGAGAGCATAACGCGATCTCCGCGGGTCCACATGCGCGCATCCCACTCGTTCAGCTCTGCGATGGCGGACTCGCTCAGCCCAAGGCCGGCGTCGCGCACGATCTTCCGCCAGAATTCGAGGCCGGTCAGCTCGCCCAAATCGTAAGCATGGCGATCGTTCCAATAAAAGCGGTCGAAGCGCTCCGCTGACAGGCCGGTGATCCGCAGGAGCTGAGCGTATGCCCCGGGGTCCGGAGGGCCCGTCAATACCCTTCCATAGTCGAATACCACCGCGCGCAGTGCCAAAATCGCCTCGATCGCGCCCGTGTATCGTGGGAGTGGGCGCTTCTCCCATTGTGCACGATCGACATTCATAACCCAGTCGAGCAGACGCGATGGGCCGCGGCGATAAATCCCATGCGATTTTCAAAACGAACGAACTGGAACACGGAGGAGAGCGGGTTGGCGCGCGCTTACCGGCTGCGCCGCCAGGCCGGACTGCCGATTGCGGATCTCACGCAGTCCAATCCGACGCGCTGCGGGTTTACCTATCCCGCAAACCTGCTCGGCGCACTCGCCGATCCACGCGCGCTGGACTACGATCCGCAACCCAAGGGCCTTGCGGGCGCCCGGCAGGCCGTGTGCGCGTACTATGCGGCCCATAACGTCGCGCTCGATGCGGAACAGATTCTGCTGACCACCAGCACCAGCGAAGGTTACAGTTTTCTCTTCCGCCTGCTTTGCGATCCGGGAGACGAAGTTCTTATTTTGCAACCGGGCTATCCGCTGTTCGATTTTCTTGCCGATCTCGACGATGTGCGCCTGAAGGCCGCGCCGCTGGTCTATGAGAACGGCTGGCAGATCGACGCCGAAGGGATTCGCCGCGCGATCACGCCGCGTACGCGGGCCATCATTCTAGTACACCCGAACAATCCGACCGGCCACTTCACCAAGCCGTGGGAGGCCGCGGAGCTGGCCCGCCTGTGCCGCGAGTTCAGTCTTTCGCTCATCGTCGACGAAGTCTTCCTCGACTACAGCCTGGCCGCGAAGGCTGAGAGTTTTGCCGCGGGCCTTGAAGAGGTTCCGGTTTACGTTGTCAGCGGGCTGAGCAAGATTGCCGGACTGCCGCAGATGAAGGCTGCCTGGATCGCAGTGACGGGCGAGGAGCGGAAGAAAGCGCTGGCGCGCCTGGAGGTGATTGCCGATACGTTCCTCTCGATGAATGCCCCTGTGCAGTGGGCGCTGCCGGCGTGGCTCGAGGGCCCGGCGGCGATCTGGCCGGCGATTCAGGAGCAGATTCGCAAGCGAGTGGCCGCGAACCTGGCGGTGCTCGATCGCAATCTTGACCGCGGGCTTGAGGCGGTCAAGGGCGTGCAGCGGCTCGCGGTCGAGGGCGGGTGGTACGCGGTGCTGCGGGCGCCCGCAATCGCGCCCGACGAGCAGACGGTTCTGGCCTTGCTGGAGCGCGGAGCCTGGGTGCATCCGGGCTACTTTTTCGGGATGCCGGAGTCGGGCTGGCTCGTGGTGAGCCTGCTTGCGCCGGAGTCAGAATTTAGTAACGGGACAGACATCCTGATTAACTACTTTCGCACGAATCACAGGGGTAACATTACAGGCCAGTAACTATAACCTGCTCTTGAAGTAAGCTATATTATCCGCTGAAAGTAAAGCAGTTATATCGAAGCATTGTTTGACGCCCCGGTTTGCAGGAAGGGATTGCTTCCGCGCTCCTCGCCGATGCTGGTCTGGGGCCCGTGGCCGGGCAGGACGCGAGTTTCATCGGGCAGCTTGAGCAGCCGCGAGCGGAGCGAATCGATGATCTGATCGAAGTTGCCGCCGGGCAGATCGGTGCGGCCGATGCTGCCGGCAAAAAGCGTGTCGCCGGCGATGAGCAGCTTGAGCGGGGCGAAGTGCAGGCAGACCGAGCCTTGCGTGTGGCCGGGGGTGTGCAGCACCTGCGCCGGATAGTGCTCGAGACCGACGATTTGACCATCCGCCAGAGGCGCATCCGGCGGAGCGGTCTCCGGCGCGTTGACGCCCAGCCATGCCGCCTGCGCTTCCATCATGTCGAGCAGCGGCAGGTCGCTTTCATTGAGATAAATCGGCGCGCCGGTAAGGCGCTTGAGCTTGAGTGCCCCGCCCACATGGTCGATGTGGGCATGCGTAACGAGGATCTGCTTGAGTTTGAGGCCCAGTTCGGTAAGGCGGCGGTGAATGCGGCCCACTTCGTCGCCGGGATCGATCACGATGGCCTCGCGGGTTTCTTCGTCGCCCAGAATGGTGCAGTTGCAGGCGAGCGGGCCCACGGGAAACGACTCGAGGAGCATGGATTTCATTCTAAGCGGAGCTGGGTGAGTTCGCAGTTCGCAGTTCGTAGTTCGTAGCCGCTTCGCGGCGGGCGGCGGTGTTTCCCATGGGGTACATATCCCCCCTCCCCCTTCCCCTCCCCATCTCTGGAAATAAATTCCCTGTATTCAGCAGGTTAGCGCATGTTTTGGCGCTCTAAAATCTTGATTCTAAAGCCACTTCTTTGCAGAGTCCTGACAGCAAAGGAGTTAACGAAAGTGTTCAGTAATCCGTGGTCCGTGATCAGCCATTCGCCGGTAGCCGGTGTGGGAGTGGTCCTGGACTGGAAGTCGATCATAGGACCATTGTGCGCCAACGGAGCTTAATTATCAGCAAAGTTGGGGGAAAAGTGAAGGAGTGGATAAGTGACAGAAAAGGCAGATGGTTGAGGTAGTTTTGAGCGGGCGTTTGAGCGGCTGAGGGCTTGACAAAAAACAGGGATCAGGGAACAGGGATCGGAGGTCAGAAGGTCATCTCCCTTCGAGTCTGGCTTCAGCGTAGTCTCTTGCTTGCTCCGCCGTTACGGTCCAAGCAGCATGACTTTTCGGGCTCCGCGTTCCCAGCCCGAGCCTTCGTTCTGCCCCTTCGAAGTCCTCGGGAAGTAGCTCGCGACTCAGGTCGCGCCACGAGACTGGGCTGGACTCCAAGTGGCATACCGGACATCTGTCGTTGCATGTGCACGACCATTCGTCTATCCACTCTGTACCGCATCTGGGACAGTGATACTTCTTCTCGTACCATCTAACCAAAATCACCTGATCGTTCCCCTTTGATGAATTTGTACTGCCCTCGCGCCTCGAATTGTATTATGCCGGCGTCTCGGAGAACTTGAAGTTGCTGTCTGATTTTCGGTCGCACGTTCTTATTCTCGGGGTATAGTTTCGCGAGGCGTGCTTCAAATAGGTATGCATCGCTTAGGGAAAAGCGATCATCCGGGAGTTGGCGCACAAGATTAAGCACTGTCGCGGCCCAGCCCCTTTTCTCCGCGGGCATTCTCGAAAGAAATTGAAGGCGGGCAAAAGCCGTTCTCGGGCCTCCCCTCGGGAGAGCATATCCGCCGGTCACCAGTGGTATGCGACCGTCGAGGGCTATCTTCGGCAGGATTATGTTGCACCCCACCCACCCGGCTCTGCGAGCCGCCGGACCGAGAGCTTTTCGTTTTTCAATGCACTCCTGGTTAATTAGCGAATGGTGTACGGCAGTCAAAGCCCGTACTTGCCAATCGGGGGAGAACTCAAGCAGTAAAAAGCTCGGCGTGCGGCCTTCGCGAATGGTTGTCATCATTGCCGAGAATGCTCCGTCCGGTATACGGGTTCCGAATACACCGTGTTTGCTCTTCAGTTCGTACCCGTGGTGGCATTGGGGGCAAAGGAAATCCCTAGTTCGCGTGTTGGCTGTAGTCGCTAGGAGTCTGTCAGACCTGCAGGCCAGGCAGTAACCATTCGTCGAGACCCAAGCTTCGCTTACGACACGAGCCCGCTGTGAGTTACAGGTGTACTTTGCAATCAGCGACGTGTTGTCCCAAGGATCGATCAATTCCGGAATTCTAAACGATTGGCCGTCCTCTTCCGAGGATAGATGGAGCCGGTTTGCTTGAGGACGCGCCGGAGTTCGGCGGGCGGCTGTGCCGCGGCGAACGCAGAGATCCGCCGAGGATGGCTGGAGGCGAGGGTTTGAGCGCGACTTCCCTCGCCTCTTGCCGGGATCGGATGGAGGTTTACGGCGGTTCTGCTGCAACGATGAACCATTTCGGACAGAATTCACGGCGGCTTTTTCCCGATGAAAAAGCCACCTGGCGATTGTGCCCCGGTCACCACCCGCAGGAGATCCGCTCTAGTGGTGACCGCCGCCATGGTCGCCACCATGATCGCCGCCGCCGCGATATCCGGGGAGGGCGTGTTCATTGTGCGCATCATGATCAGCGGGGCCTGTATGGCCTCGCCCATCGCGCGCCTCGTTGCCGTGGAAGTGGTTGAAGGGCTCAGCGCCGCGCTCGGGCAACGGTCCGTGGTAGCCGTGACGAGGGTCATAGCGGTTATCGACATGGCCGTAGAAGTGGCCGGGGCCACGGAACCAGTGGCCGGCGCCGATAAAAATTCCGTTCACAAACCAATCGGGCCCGTAGTAGCCGTAAGGCGCGCAGTTGTAGGGAGCGTAGTCGAAGTAGCCATAGGGGCAGACAGGCTCCGCACCGAAGGTGATGGAGATTTGGGCTGGCGCTACGCGCGCAGAGCAAAACAGCGCAATGGCGAGGGCTGCGAAAGCGAGGGATTTGAGTTTGAACATGATCTCTCCTTGATTCGTTGGCGTGGGAAGGGGTCCGGGGAGTTGTCTCTCCGGGGAGAATTAGAAGCCGGGGAACTGAGCGGGATTCATCATAGCACCGAAGGATCAGCCGGAGGCAAAGGGAGTTGAAAAGCAGCTTTCAGCTTCCAGCTTCCAGCTACGAGGTGGCGGCGCATGCCGGGTCCTGGCGTAGGACGCGTGGGCGGGTGTGCACCAATTCAGCTCCCAGCCGTCAGCTATCAGCTATCAGCTATCAGCTTTCAGCCGACGGGTTCTGCCGTTTCATCCGATGGGTTGTTGCGCGAGGCGCCGGTCCTGAATGTGCCGAGAAAGTAACGAAAAAGCGAAAAGAGTGGTTGCGATTCGCTTTTTATTCGCTATAATGCGCCCATGGCCGTAACTCGCAGACAAAAGGAAGTTCTGGATTTTCTGGAAGCGTTTGTGACCCGCAATGGCTATTCGCCTTCCTTTGAAGAGATTGCACGGGGCATGAGCCTGAAGAGCCTGGCCACCGTGCACAAACACATTACCAACCTGGAAAAGAAGGGGATGCTGGACCGCGTACACAACCGCAGCCGGTCAATCGACGTGCTTCCGCCGGGAACGCGCACGCGCTCCAGCCTGAAGCTGCCGCTGGCCGGGCGCATCGCGGCGGGGACGCCCGTGGAGGCGATGGAGAGCCCTGAAACCATCTCGCTGGCCGACGTGGTGGGCAACCGCGACGTGTTTGCCCTGGAGGTGCGCGGCGATTCGATGCGCGACGAGCACATCATTAATGGCGACTATGTGCTGGTTGAGCGCGTGAAGACGGCCCGCCAGGGTGAGATCGTGGTGGCCCTGGTACACGGCTCGGAGACGACGCTGAAGCGGTTCTTTACGGAAGGGAATGTGGTGCGGCTGCAGCCGGCGAACCTGGAGATGGATCCCATCTACGTTCCGGCGGCGCAGGTGGCCATTCAGGGACGCGTGCTGGGCGTGCTAAGGAAGTACAGATGACAGTAGACAGTAGACAGTAGGCAGACGGACAGTGAACAGGAGCTGTCCAGCTCCCTTCCCTATTGTTCCGGCGCACCGCCGCCGTCGCGCAGCGTGGCTGAGAGAATGTTCAGGCTGCCGTCCGATTTGGGCGCGTGAAGGCCGAGCATGTGAGCGAGCCATGGATACAGATTCACGTTCTCAAAAGGCGCGACCGTCTTTCCCGCGACGAGGTCAGGGCCGGCGGCGAAAAAAATCGCCTTCATTTCGGGAACGATTTGCGGATCGAAGCCGTGCATGCCGATTTGCGGCGGATGATCCGGCTGCCCCGCGGGCGGTGCGTGAGCGCGAATGGCATACGGGCCGGTGGCAATAATCACCGGATCGCCCGCGCGCGGATTCTGGTTGTAGTGGAGCCCGGCCGGAACATTCTTTAGACGATAAACGACAAACTGCGATGTGGCGTGCTTGAGCTGGTCGTAAACACGCGCGCGGTCGGCTTCCGTGTTGCCGTAGAGGAGCGAGCCGACAGTCTCAAATCCGCTGAGGCTGGTGAACTGGTCAAGGCCGATCCATCCGCCTTCCGATTTCACCATCCCGTGATCGCTCACGACGACCAGATCGATCGGCAGGCCGGTGGCCTTGAGCGCGGCTTGAAGCTTGCCGACGATCGCATCCATCTTGAGCGCAGCGGCTCGAGTCTGCGGCGCATCGGGACCGAATTGATGGCCATCGCGATCGGGCTGGGAGAAGTAAATGGCGATGAAGTGCGGACGGCTGGCGGGCGGCAGGCGAAGCAGCGCCACCGCATCGTCGATCCGCGCCTGTTGGGATTCCGGCGTGAGCTCGGTTTTGGCGTCATAGCGGGCGTACCAGGACGGGCGGTAGCCGGCGATCTTGGCCGTCGAACCGGGCCAGAGAAGACAGGCCGTGCGCATGCCGTGGCTCTCGGCCAAACTCCACAAAGGCACGCCACTGTACCAGGAACCGTCACTCACGGACTGCTCATCGTACATTGAGAAATGCGCCCCGCGCGCGGGATCGAAAAAGCTGTTGGCGACCATTCCATTGTGCTCGGGATAGAGGCCGGTGACGATGGTGAGGTGGTTGGGAAAGGTAAGCGAAGGATAACTGGGTAACATGCCCTCGGACGCCCAAACGCCCTGCTTGCCGAGGGCCAGCAGATGTGTGGCGTTGTCGCGCTTCGCGTAGTCCCAGCGGAAGCCGTCGAGCGAGACCAGGACGACGTAATGCTGGCTCTCGGCCCAGGCCGAGTTAGGCCCGTTGTCGACGGGAGTGAGCGGCAGCGCCGGATTAAAGCCCGCTCCCTGCCCCTGGAGGGCTTGAGGAGCCGTAGCCAGCCCGAGGGCCAGCACAAATACGGCAGCAGCGAGACGGCCCAGGACGCGAATCCGCATCGAGAACACCTCCGCACCAGCTTATCGCAGAGAAAGAAAGTACGGCCGAGCTCCCTGACGGTCTTGAGCCTATTCCGGCCGGACCAGTATCTTCACATGCCGTTCCTTTTCGTGCAGCAGGCCATGGTAGCCCTTGCTCACCAGGTCATCGAGAGCGATGCGGTCAGATATCAGCACATCGGCGTGGAAGCGCGGGTCGGTCATCATGCGAATGGTCTCGTCGTAAAGCCCGTAGCCGCTCATGCTGCCGGTGACCGTCTTCTCGCGGAAAACAATATCGGTCAGGTCGAGCGCCGCGGGCTTTTCGAAGACGCCCATGATGACAAGCTTGCCGCGGGTTCGAGTCAATTTTCCCGCCATGAGCACCGTGGCCGGCTGGCCGGCGCACTCGATTACCACATCGAAGCCTTCGCCACCGGTGGCCTCGAGCGCTGCGCTCTCCGGATCCTCCTTCAACGGATTGATCACTGCGTCCGCACCGCACAGCCGGGCTGCCTCAATGCGCTTTTCCGCGACCTCGAAGGCAACCACGCGCTTGACGCCGCGAATGCGGGCAGCCATCAGCGACATGAGCCCGATGGGGCCGGCGCCGACGATGGCCACGTTGTCGCCGCTGCCTGCGCCGCTCTGCGCCACTGCCCGGACAGTGGCCGAAAATGGCTCGACCAGAGCGCCGGCTTCGTCAGTAATTGCATCCGCGAGATGAAAGCACTGGTACGCGTAGAGATTCAGGAGCCCTGCCAGCGCGCCACCTGACCACGATGTGCCGAGGAAAGCCACGCGGTCGCATTGCGCCATCGAGCCGCTCCGGCACCAGCGGCATTCGCCGCAGCCAATGATGGGGCAGGCGGCAATGCGATCGCCCGCGGCAAAGCCCTCAACGCCGTCTCCCACAGCAACCACCTCGCCCGACATTTCGTGGCCGATGATGACCGGCGCCTGCACCCCCGTGAGCAGATGCGGCCGATGAAGTGGAATGTAAAGCGGGCCGCCCTCGTACTCATGCAGGTCCGTGCCGCAGATTCCGCACCATACCACTCTGACCTGGAGTTGTCCCGGAGGGGGCGGCGGAGGCTCAATCACGTCCTCGATCCGCACGTCGTGCCGTCCATGCCATACCGCAGCTTTCATCGCGACGCCTCTTTCGACTTTGACCCATGATACCCGCCGCTGCGGATTTCACCCAGGAAGATTCCCGGAATTTTCTCTTGTAAACCTCCGCTGCACGATTCTTCAACCGAACACGCGCGCCCATGCCGTCCACGCGAGGCCCACGGCGAGGATAGCGAGCTTTTGCACGAGCGGCACGCTGGCGCGGCGCGAAAAAACATCGTAGTTGGCGCGAACGATGCGCTTGAGCAGCGCGTGGTAGATGGAGACTAGCACCCAAAGCGCGGGACGGCTGGCAGGATCGATCAACGGCATAAGCAGGCGCGCCGCATGGTAGTAGTGTTCCGCCAGCCGCGCAACGGCCGCAAAAAGCTCGCGCTCGGCCCGCGTGAGCGGCTTATTTCGTCTTCGATAGAGCAGGTCGTCGAGCGTAACGCCGTGTTGGGCCAGATTCTTGAGCGGCAAATAGACCCGCTTGCGGGCGGCGTCCTCAGCCACGTCGCGCAGGATGTTGGTGAGCTGGAATGCAATTCCCGTTTCTTCAGCCAGCTTTTCCGCGCGCAGATCGCGGTAACCGAAGATGCGGATGCAGACCAGGCCGACGACCGACGCGACAAGGTAGCAGTAGTGGTAGAGATCGGTAAAGGTGGCGTAGGTTTCAGGCGCGCCGTCCGCGGCGTTGCCCAAATCCAAAGAGACTCCGGCCACGAGCTCGTCGAGAAGCTTGAGTGGAATTTCGAAACGCCGCGTCGCGTCGCGCACGGCCAGGAAAACGGGATCGCGGGTGGGTGCGCCCTTTGCGGCTTCATGCCAGGCCGACAACCAGGCGTCGAGACGGCGGCGGCGCTCGGCGCGCGGCAGGGATTCGTCGTCGGCGAGGTCGTCTGCCCGGCGCATGAAGGCGTAAATGGCGCAGATGGCGTTGCGGCGTTCCCGCGGAAGGGCCAGGAAGGCGTAGTAAAAATTCCTGGCTTCGCGCTTGGCGATTTTCCTGCAGGCAGCGTATGCGCGGGCCACGCCAGCGCGGTAGGATGGGGCTTTCCTCGGTCAAACGGATTTTCCTGCCGCTTGGGGGCGGAGCCCTAAAAACGGCAAGGCCTTTCCGCCCAGCGCACGAGCGGCGAGCGCGAGCTTGGCGCCTCTGGAGATGGCCGGCCGTCCACTGAGCACATCGTAATCGCGGCGCTCGATGGCGCGCAGAATCTCAAGGCCGCCGCGGCTGAAGAGATCGAGATCGAGCGCCAGGTCGCGGTTCACTCGTCCAATCAGCGGCAGCCCCTGCTCAAAGAGCGATCGGGCAACGTCGACTTCATGGCGCAAGAGCGCGCGAAATTCCCCGGTGGCAACTCCGCGCGCAATGGTTTCGTCGCTCACGCCGAAGCGGCGCATGTCGTCCTGCGGAATGTAGACGCGGCCCTTCAAAAAGTCCACGCGAACGTCCTGCCAGAAGTTGGCAAGCTGAAGCGCGGAGCAGGTTGCATCGGAGAGATGGAAGTTTTCTTCGCTGACTTCCTCACAGGCGTAGAGCACCAGGCGGCCCACGGGATTGGCGGAGTATCGGCAATAGCCGAGCACATCCGCCATCGTGGCGTAGCGGGTGACGGTCTGGTCCTGGCGAAAGGCGACGAGCAGGTCGGCAAAAGGTTCCTTGGGAATGGAGCGGGCGCGGATGGTTTCGGCCAGCGCGACAAAAACCGGATGGCGCGCGCGGCCCTCATAACAGGCGTCGAGTTCGCGGCCCCACAGATCGAGGAGAGCTAAAGCAGCGAGCCTTGTCTGGGACTTCATCGCCGAGATCGTCGGAGATGCGGCAGTACGCGTAGATGGAGTGGAAGTGCGGACGCAGCGCCCTGGGCAGGAACCACGTGGCCACGTGGAAGTTCTCGTAGTGCGTCTCAGCCAGCCGGCGGCAGTAGTCGCGGGCTTGTTCGAGCGTGGGCGCAACATCGGGAATGCGATAGGCCGGCGGCAAGGCAGCCCAGCCTCGGGCGAGGAGAGCATCGGATGAAGGTTGGGCGGCAATGGCGATCATGGGAGTTCTGGCCTTATCGGTATTATTCCACTGCTGAGGTGGAAACGTGGTTGGCGCAAAAAAAAGCGGTTTCACAACGATACTCACACAAAACGGTCGAGCGGCCAAGAATAAGACGAACCCAAATGTTACATCGCGATTTGTCGGCTTGAGGATATGCCGTTACCTGAGTAGTAATTTCCGTACAACCGGTCATCCAAGAGTTAATATGGGTCTTTGATGCAAGAACTTTGGCGTAAGACGATTGAATTCTCATGGAGGCATCCGACTCTTTGGCTGCCGTACATCTTTGCAGAGTTGTTGGCCGTCTTTCTTTGGCGGCTGCGGGGAGTGGCGGAAAAAGGCATCTTCGATCGGCAATCGATTGAATATATTCGAGCGGTCATTGCCTACATACCGCTTGGATTTGGCACGGAATTCGTCATCGTTTGCCTCTTCGTCGTTGCACTGACTCTCACAGCGAAGATGGTTGGCATGATCCTTGAAGGACAGAAACCGAAATTGTTTTTCGCGCTAAAAGAAATCGCTCCACTTTGGGCTCGAATTCTACTGTTTTCGTTCAAGTTTCTGGTTGTTTTCTTGGCGTTTTTCGTGGCCGACCTCGCGCTGGTATTCGCCGTAATGCGGGTGATGCACCGTTCAGACCTACCGACGTCGGAGATTTCCGTATTCGTTGAGGTGCTCGTTGTGCTCGGGTGCACGGCATGGCTCCTGACCCCCGCGGCGATTCGCCTTCTACGGATTTCTAACACCACATCTGTATCCCGGAATAGCTGGAAGTGGGGAGCGATTTCCGCCATTCTCGCCGTGGCGGCTGCGACCGCACTTGGGGACGTAGTGCAGGGCCTGGAAAGCCGGATGATGTTGACATCGCAGTTTGAGCGCACGTGTGTATTAGCTGTGAATAAGGTCGTGGTCAATGGCCCATACTTGCTATTCTTTGTGGCGATCTCTTTCATTGCTTTTCGGACTGAGAGAGGCTCGGAGATCGGTGCCGAGTTGTGAAGCTGGCGCAGCTCACGGCACGATGGCGGTCTTGATCTCGCTGGAGCGGTTCATCAACTTCTCGAAGACGCGGTTCAGCTCGTAGAGATTGGCCCGGCCGGTGATAAATGCGCCCGCCTGGAATCGCCCGCCGGCAATGAGCGCCAGCGCCTTGCGGCACATGGCCGGAGTGTGATGGAAGGTGGCGCGAAGGGTGATGTCGCTATAGTGGATGCGGTTGGTGTCGAGAGTGACATGCGTATTTACCGCGCAACCGCCGAAGAAGTTCACCGTTCCGCCCTTGCGCACCAGCTCGACCGCCTCCTGCCAGGACTCGGGCTGCCCGACAGCCTCAATGGCGATATCGACTCCGCGGTTGTTCGGCGTCAGCGCCCGCGTGTCCTGGATGGCCTTGCGGATTGACGAGGTTTGAACCACATGCGTTGCGCCGAGCTGCCGCGCGGCATCCACCTGGCCATCGTGCTTAACGATGGCAACGGTTTCGAATCCGGCCAGGGCCGCGACGTGCAGAATCATGAGCCCCAGCGGTCCGCCGCCAATCACGGCAACGATATCGCCCTTGCGGGGATGCGAGTCTTCCAATCCGTGCACCGCGCAGGCCAGCGGCTCGGTGAGCGCCGCATGCTCCAGCGCGACATTGTCAGGAACGTGGAGCGTATTCTTGGCTACGATTCGCGCCGGAATGCGGATGTACTCGGCATAAGCGCCGTTGTTGAAGAGCAGATCGTCGCAGAGATTTTCCTGGCCGCGCAGGCAGAAGTAGCACTCGCCACAAGGCGCGGAGTTGAGCGCAACCACGCGGTTGTCCGGCGCAAATTCCGAGACTCCCTCGCCCGCTTCCACCACGGTTCCCGCCTGCTCGTGCCCAAACAGCGCCGGAGGAACGATCATGCGCGCGTGATAGCCACGGCGAAAAACCTTGAGATCGGTCCCGCAGGTGAGCGCAGCGCCGACACGAACGATCAGCTCGCCTGCCGCGGCCCTGGGAACGGGAACCTGTTCGATGCGGATATCTTCGCGGCCGTGAAGAATGGCGGCGCGCATGGTGGTGCGCCCGTGGAGAAATGTGTTCTCGACGGTCCTGCGGCCATGGTGGACAACGGTCTCAACCGTCTTGCGGCCCACGACGACAGCCGACTCAACTGTATTCAGGCCCACCTCGACGACCGACTCGACGGTATTCAGGCCGCCCTCGACGACGTCCTCGACTTTTTTACGGCCGCCTTCGACAACAGTCTTGACGGTTTTGCGGCCACGGAGGATCGCGTCTTTCACCGTGCTCGCCATCAGGGCTCTCCTACTCTGCTCCTGCTCCGGGCACGGGCTCCAGCATAATCTTCATTGAGCCGGGTTGGGGGTGCGAAGCGATCTCGATGGCTGCAGTTGCTTCCTCGAGCGGGAAGCGATGCGAAATGAGCTGGGTGAGGTCGAAGCCGTTGCGGTACCCTCCGAAAACCAGACCCGTCACTTCGTCGAGAATCGGGAACGAAGAAGAGTATGAGCCGAGGAGGGTCTTTTCGTCCACGCAAACCGCGGCGGGATCGAACGTGGCCTCGCCATGCTGGGTCTGGGCAAACAGCATGACCTTGCCGCCGGGACGCACTGCGTCCATGGCCGTACGGATGAGCGCGTTGCCGCCGACGGCCAGAATTACCGCATCCGCGCCGCGGCCCTCGGTCTCGGCAAACACGCGCTCGACCACATTCTCAGAGCCGGCGTGGATGGGGTTGGTGAGCCCGAAGCGCGCGGCGATGGCGTGCCGCTCCGGGAAGAGATCGGATGTGAGAACGCGGGCTCCGATCTGTTTGGCAAGCACCGCGTGCATCAGGCCGATCGGTCCCTGGCCGATCACCAATACCGTGTCGCCCGGAGCCAGATTGAGCAGCTTTACTCCCTTCAACACGGTATTCACCGGCTCAATAAACGCAGCCTGCTCAAAGGGCACGCCGTCGGGAATCTTGACCACGCCGCGGCCCGCGACCACAAAGTCCATCACCCGGATGTACTCGGCAAACCCGCCGCCGGAAGGCTCGAAGCCGGCCGTAGCACCGGTCTTCTTGTAGAGCGGACATTGCGCGGGCGTCTGCTTGCGGCAGTAGTAGCACTCGCCGCAGGGAACGTGATGGAAGCTCATCACCCGGTCGCCGACCGCGAACTTGGTCACTCCGGCGCCGACCTCCGCGACCACTCCCGCCATCTCGTGACCGAAGATGCGCGGCGCAGAATGCGAGCCCATGTGGATCTTTTTAAGATCCGTGCCGCAAACGCCGCACGTGGCGATCTTGATCAGCAGCTCACCGGGTCCGATGCGCGGAACGGGGACGGTTTCCAGACGCATGTCGTTGATGCCGCGATAGACCACGGCGCGCATGGTGGCTGGGATTTTGGATTCGATGCGCATTCCAGGGTTAGAGATTTGAGTAGCCATTTTGTTGTCTGACGTAGCCTCATTTACCGAGCAGTTGTCCATCGAGAAAATCGAGCAGCGACTCCGCGATGCTTTGGGAAGCCCGCTTACTATTCTCTCCCATCCGGACGAGTGCGGGCCAGTACCAGGGCCGAATGGCCGCAAAAAGAGTAAACCGCGCCAGGAGAAATCGCCCATCGGGCGAGAAAAAGCGGTTGAAGTCGGGCAAATGGTCGGTGAGCGAGTCACTCACACCTTTGATGCAATAAAACGGGAGACTGCGCATGGCTGCAAGGCGAGCGATAGCCGCTGCTTCCATGTCGACAAGGGCAGCGTTATACGCGGAGGCCAAACGGCGCTTTTCCGCTTCGCCGGCAACCCTGGGGCTCGTGGCCAGCCAGAGCGAGCCCGCGGCTGCTTCGCAATGAAAGCGCTCGCCGGTGGCAACGTCGATGACGCCGGCGAGATTGTGGGCCGAGCCGGCTGCGATTTCGGCGCGGAGCGCTCCGGCCCAGCCGATTGAGAAGACCAGGTCGATGGGTCCGCCTGCTTCAATGGCGGCGAAGGCGCGAGTGGCGGCGGATTGACCGGCGCCGGCACACGCGGCGATCCATTCTTCGTCCTGGGTTCGCTGCGCCCAGAATTGGACTCCGTTGCGGGTGCTGTGCGGCCAACCGCGAACCAGCGGCTTCAGCTCGCCAGGCATTGCCGCGATGATGGCGACGCGAGTCATGCCTGGGGCGCGTGGTCCTGGAGGATTTTGTAGAGGCGCGAGCGGTGGCAGCGCGACTCGTCCGCGCAAAAACAGCCGATGGCAATGGGCATGCGCGCGGCAACCTGGGCGACGAATTCGACGGTCTGGCGCGAATCGGCGTGCGAAAGCAGTTCGCGCTCGTAGCGATCGAAGAACGCCTTGCGGCGCGAGGGATTGTCGAAATCGTAGGTCTTAATTTGGCCGAGCAGCTCGGCGCTCGGCGCGAGCGCCGGAAGCCAGACGTCGAAGTATCCGCCGGAGACCCAGCGATTTTTGGGAACGCCGCGCGGAGGGCGGCGGGTGGCGCCAATGCGCAGCCCCTGGCCGGGCTGAGCTGGTGTGCCGATCTGGAAGGTGCTGAGTTTCAGCTTCTTCGGCATTACGGGCCTCGATGGCTCCGGGCCTAAAGGCCGGATCCGTTAGGGCTTTGGTCTCATGGGCCTGAAGGCCCCTGCTCCCCCCATTTCATTATGGCGCGTAACCGTTGGCGCGGAACCAGTCGATGGCGGCGCGCATGGCTCGGTACACAGGCACGATGCGGAAGCCGAGCTCCAGCTTGAGCGCGCGCGCTGGAGGCGAACATCTTTTTGCGGCCCATGCGCACCTCTTCCAGCGTGGCGCGCGGCTCGCGCCCGCGAATTCGTCCCGTGATCCATTCCTCGAAGAACGCATACGTGGCGGCGACGGCGAAAGGAATTTTGACCGTGGGCGAGGGGATGCCGGTGATGGCCGACATCTTGTCGAGGATCTGCTTGAGGGTGAGGTTTTCGCCGCCCAGGATGTAGCGCCTGCCGGGGCGGCCTTTGGTGAGCGCGACGACGTGCGTGCGAGCAACCTCGGAGACGTCAACGAGGTTCATGCCTGTGTCCATGTACGCCGGGAATTTGCCGTTGAGGAAGTCGAGAACGATGCGGCCGGTGGGCGTGGGCTTGCGATCGTTGGGTCCGATGGGCGTGGTGGGATTCAAGATCAGCACTTCCTGCCCTTGGTCTGCTGCATGCAATGCCTCCTGCTCAGCGAGGAATTTCGAGCGCTTGTAGTGGCCCACCATGTCGGCGAGCGAGACTGGAGTGTCTTCGTTGATGACGATGCCGTCGGTGCGAAAGTGCATGGTGGCGACGCTCGAGGTGTAGACGAAACGCCTGACGCCCGCCTCGCGCGCCATGCGCAGAAGCTCGCGCGTGCCATCCACATTGGCGCGGTACATCGCCGCGGGATCGGGAATCCAGAGGCGGTAATCGGCGGCAACATGCATCACCGCGTCGCAGCCGGCCAACGCATTTTTTATTGATTCCGGACTCGCGAGGTCTCCGACAAAAGTGTCGCCCTCGATTCCTTCAAGATTCGCGAGATTGCTAGTTTTGCGGACAAGGAGGCGGAGGTCGGCGCCATCGGCGGCCAGAGCTTTGGCTACGTGGTGGCCGACAAAGCCTGTTGCGCCGGTGACGAAAACTTTCATTGAGGAGTTCACAGTTCAAAGTTCGCAGTTCTTAGCATTGTGCCGGCAAACAAATGATCTCTCCACCCATTATCCGTCTGCGGAGCGGCTGCGAACTGTGAACTATGAACTGTTTTGCTACTCCAGCGCGTCGGGAACCAGGGCGATGTTCTTTTCGCCGGCGGCCTTCTTCTCGTTGTAGGCCTTGACCCAGTCTTCCCAGTGCTTGCCTGCGGCGCGATCCTTGCCGAATTCGAGGCGGGCGATTTCAGCGTAGCTCACTTTGCGTTTGCCGGTAGCGCTGGGCGTGAAGTATTGCACCCAGGAATCGGCGAGAGTGACGCCGGTCTGGCGATTGAAGATGTAGGCTTCAATCTTTTCGCCGGACTTGAGTGTGAGGGTCACATCGCCACGAAAGTCGAGAGCCTTTTCGAGGGCCTTGCGCAGTTCCTCGTCGTTGGCCAGCGCGGGAACCCAGCCCTCGAGTTCCTCGTGTTCGGTTCCGGGGGCCAGTTCGAGCGCCTCGATTTGTTCGCGGGTGTAGCGTTGGACTTCCGCGGTCATATTTCCCCCTAGCGAGTCAGCAGGTCGTCTGGTTAGCAAGTCAGCTCGGTTTCCCATGTCCCCAAATGCGAGGGATATGGGGAACCCAATCTTCATCGAACAACTCAAAGCTTTGCCAATTCACGCTCCGGTTCCTGAATCTTCACCAGAGGCGATCGGCCGTGTGGCATGGGCTCGTTGAGCAGGTTGAGCGCGTGTTGGTCAGGATAGAGCGAGAAGGTGCCGCGAATCATGCTCCAGAAGCCACTGAGCGAGCCGAAGCCATCCGTGACAGCCGTGGGCTCGTAACCGCAGCTCACCATGCAGTTGGCGCACTTGGGATTGCCGCTGGCTACCCCGTACTCTTCCCACTTGGTGGTTTCGAGAAGTTCCTTGAAGGTCTCGGTGTAACCCTCCTGCAGAAGATAGCATGGGCGCTGCCAGCCAAAGATGTTGTAGGCCGGCGATCCCCAAGGGGTGCAGTCGTAATTGCGGTCGCCCATGAGGAACTCGAGAAACAGCGGAGACATGTTGAACTTCCACGACTTTTTGCGGTTCGACAGGATGGCGCGGAACATCCGGCGCACACGCGCGCGGCCAAGGAAGCGATTCTGGTCGGGAGCTTTGTCGTAGCTGTAGCCGGGCGAGAGCACGATGCCCTCGACGCCCATCGACATCACCTCATCGAAGAAGGCGCGGACGTGATTGGGATCGGTGCCGTCGAAGAATGTGGCATTGGTGGTGACGCGGAAACCGCGCTTCACTGCTTCCCTGACACCCTCGACGGCGATGTCGTAGCCGCCCTCGCGGCAGACGGAGAAGTCGTGCTCGTCGCGCTGGCCGTCGAGGTGGACGGAGAACGTGAGGTACTTGGAGGGCGTGAACTCCGGCAGGCGGCGCTTGAGCTCGAGCGCGTTGGTGCACAAATAGATGTACTTTTTGCGCGCGATGAGGCCGTTGACGATATCGACGATCTGCGGATGCAGCAGCGGCTCGCCGCCGGGGATGGAGACCATGGGCGCGCCACATTCCTCGACCGCGGCAAAGCACTCCTCCGGCGAGAGCTGCTTTTTGAGGATGTGCGGCGGATACTGCACCTTGCCGCAGCCAGCGCAGGCCAGGTTGCAGCGAAAGAGCGGCTCCAGCATGAGCACCAGCGGATAGCGCTTGTTGCCCTTGAGCCGGTTCTTGAGGACGTAGGTCGCGACCGTCCACATTTGTGAGATTGGAACTGCCATCAGCGTTTTCCCTCAGGGGCGGTGGCCCCGATGTTGCATATCTCGTAGCCCGTAGCCAGCAGCTTGAAACTCACTCTCTCTTCGATGCGCAAAGCAACCGCCAAGCAGCTAGCGGCTCCAGTCTACAAGCTGCGTTTCTTTCCATGGCCCGCTTGTACGTGGTCAAGGCGAGCAGCGGAAAATACTGGCGGTACATGGTGTATGCCAGATAAAAAACCTTGGGAAATCCGGTTCCGGTAATGATGGCCTGATGCGTGGGCCCTTCACCCATCGACTCATCCCAGCTTCCGTCGGCGCACTGCCGCTCAAGCAGCCAGCGCACGCCCTTGGCAATCGAGTCGGAGCGATCGTCGCCGGCGGCAAGCAAGGCGAGCAGCGCCCAGGCGGTTTGCGAGGGAGTGCTGACGCCAATGCCGCGCGTGTCGGGATCGTCGTAGCTGCCGCAGGTTTCTCCCCAGCCGCCGTCGGGATTCTGCACCATGCGAATCCACTCGGCCGCCTGCTGAATCTGCGGCTCAAGGTGGTCCACGCCAATGGCGTCAAGGCCGCGCAGCACCAGGAAAGTTCCGTAGATGTAGTTCACGCCCCAGCGGCCAAACCAGCTTCCGTCGGGCTCCTGCTCCTCGAAGATGAACTTGATGGCTCGCTCGATGCGTTTGTCTTCGCGCGTATAGCCGTAGGCGGCGAGCATCTCCAGCATGCGCCCGGTGATATCCACGCTGGGCGGATCGAGCATGGCATTGTGATCCGCAAAGGGGATGTACTGGAAGATCATCTTGGTGTTGTCTTTGTCGAAGCTTCCCCAGCCGCCGTTACGGCACTGCATGGCGAACTCCCATGCCACGGCGCGTTGCGCCACCTGGTGCTGGTAGCGCTCGCGGGGGTTGTCCACCTTGTTGAGCGCCAGCAACACCTGCGCGGTGTCATCGGTGTCGGGATAAAACTCATTGTTGAACTCGAAGTACCAGCCGCCGGGCTCGGTGTTGCGCACCTTCACGGCCCAGTCCCCCTTGTGCCGGACCTCTTTCGAGAGCATCCAATCGGCAGCCTTGATCATGCGGGGATCGTTGCGCGGCACGCCGGCCTCGCCCAGCGCGTAGACTGCCTGCGCCGTGTCCCAAACCGGGCTCATGCACGGCGTCATGCGGAAGGTGGGTTCGGGCATGGCTTCGGTTGGCGGCTGCTCGATGCCCAGCTTCTCAAACTCGTCGCGCGCGCGGATGACCTGCGGATCGTCTTCGCTGTAACCGAGGCAACGCAGCGCGATGATGGCGTTGAGCATGGCGGGATAGATTGCGCCGAGGCCGTCGGTCATCTCCAGCCGCTCAAGTATCCATTTTTCCGCGCGCTTGAGGGCCAGCTTGCGCAGTGGGCGCAGGTGCACGGCCTCAGACAAGTGCATGACGCGATCAAGGGCGATGAAGAAGTTGCGCCAGGAGAAAAGCCGCTTGCGATCGTGGCGCACACGCAGGATCGAGTTGGCGCGGCCGCCTACGAACAGCTCGTCGATTCCCTGCTCCGGCGAAATCTTCTTGTAGGGCTTTTTGGCGTACATGATGGCCAGCGGAACGAGGATGGAGCGCGACCACGAAGAGATTTCGTAGATATTGAAGTAGAACCACTTGGGAAAGAGAACAATCTCCGGCGGGATGGCAGGCACGGCATCGTAGTCGTACTGGCCGAGCGAGCAGAGATACATCTTAGTGAAGGTGTTGCAGGCGATAACGCCGCCATGCGCCAGAACCCACTTCGGCACTTCGACAGCCGCGGATCGCCGGCGCCGATACCCATCAGCTTGGCCGAGAAATAGCATTTGACCGAGAGCGAGAGGTTGCCCGGCCCGCCGGGATAGATGCTCCAACTGCCGTCCTCATTCTGGTAGCGCATCATCTCAGTGCAGGCACGCTTGAGCCGGCCGGGATCGCCGCTCTCGAGCAGCGTGTGCAGGAAGATATAGTCGGCTTCGAGCATCGCGTCGGCCTCGAGCTCGCCGCACCAGTAACCTTCAGGATGTTGCAGAGAGAAGAGGAACTCGCGCGCACCGGCAATCGCCGCATCAACGTCGGCAATATCCGCGTCGATACGGCCGAACCTGGGCCGCCCAAAGTGCTGCGCGTCAGCTTGCGTCTTGTGCTGCTCTGGAGTCATGTCGTCAGAAATGATTTCAACTCTTCTCCGGAACGCCGAATCTCACTTCCCGGTTCCGTCGCTGTGGCGCATGTTTAGGGACAGGTACGCGATGCGCGCTTTCACCGTACAGAAACCGGCTCGGCCCCGCCGGCGCTGCCAATGGCTTGCACAATTTCAGGCGGCAGGCCAAAGCGAACATTCTCCGGCATAACCTCCACCTCTTCGACGTTTTCGAAGCCGTTTTGACGCAGATAATTGACCACGTCCTCGACCAGGATCTCAGGAGCCGAGGCGCCTGCGGTGACCGCGACGTTCTCAACGCCGACGAGCCATTTGGGATCGATGGCCTGGGAGTTATCGATGAGATACCCGATGGTGCCGAGGTTGCGCGAAACCTCGACGAGGCGATTGGAGTTGGAGCTGTTGGTAGATCCCACGACCAGCACTAACCCGGCGTTATGGGCGACGTTACGTACGGCCACCTGCCGATTTTCCGTGGCGTAGCAGATGTCCTGCGAGTGGGGACCGACGATGTGGGGAAACTTGATTTTGAGTGCGTGGATGATGTCGCGCGCTTCGTCCAGGCTGAGCGTGGTCTGGGTCAGGTAGGCCACGCGGTCGGGGTTGGGAAGCACCAGCGCTTCAACCTCGGCAACATTTGAAACCACATGGGTTACACCCGGCGCCTCGCCCAAAGTGCCCTCGATCTCGTCGTGGTCGCGATGGCCAATCAGCACCAGCGAGTAGCCCTGCCTGGCGAATTTTACGGCCTCAAAATGCACCTTCGTGACCAGCGGGCAGGTGGCGTCAATCACCTTGAGGTTGCGCGCCTTGCTGCGCTCGCGAACGGCAGGCGACACGCCGTGGGCGCTATAGATTACGCGCTGGCCCTCGGGAACGTCGTCGATCTCATGCACGAAGATCGCGCCCTTTTCCGCCAACTCATTCACGACATAGCGGTTATGCACGATTTCGCGGCGGACGTAGATGGGCGCGCCGAAGGTTTCAAGCGCAATTTTGACAATGTCGATGGCACGCACCACTCCGGCGCAAAAACCGCGCGGTTTGAGCAACAACACCCTTTTCTTGCTGGGGGAAGCGGTGGCTGAGCCGTGACGGGGGATGGATTCGAGGACAGTCGTGGTCACATCTCTAAGTATACCAACGGGCGAAATCAAAAGACAGGAGAGAAGTGGCAAGGGCTGTGACTAAGTTGCCTCAAAAGACACGTGCGCCCCTGGCCCGTGAGGCCGGACCTCCGCTGAAGCAGTGAAGGCCAAAACCCCACGTGCCGGCTGGTAATTGGAAATTGAGACTCCCAAGCTCCCGAAAGAGGATTGGGCTGGTTCTAGTGATGGTTCGCCGCTTCCGTAGCCAGCCTGATCTGCTCTCTTGCCTGTCCGAGCAGCTCCTTTGCCCTGGCGGCATGGCCGCCCATGTCCCACTCGTTGGCCTGCTGCGCTGCTGTGATGCGGTCCCATGCCTGGTTGATCAGGTCCTGCGCCGCCCTGAGGTTAGGGTGCCGGGGCCCCTGCGCGACGAGCACGCCACTCGCAAAACTTGCCACACAAAGAACGGAGCCCAAAACGAATTTGCCTCTTGTCATCGGGAAAACCTCCGGAGGCCACGATAGCAGACCGGAGTGAGGGGTTGGCAATAGAAAAACTGATGAAATTTCAATGGGAACGGGCTTCAATTCTGTGTTCTACCGCCCTCGACCGGTGGTAAGCTTGGGGACCGTACGGACGAGGGAGGCGAATCATGGCGAAGGCAAAGAAGTGCGCAAATCCCGCCTGTAGCTGCGTTCCGGCCGACGGAGCCAAGTACTGCAGCGCCCACTGCGAAGGCAACGGCGACCGCATTGAAGTCGTCTGCCGCTGCGGCCATCCCGAGTGCGCAGGGGATGTGACGAACGCGTAGGGCGCGGCACAGCGCTTCAGTTCGTTCCACTCGGATGAACTGGCGGCGGCGCGACCGTAAACGGATAGATACTGAGGTTCTGAGTCCCGAGCATCAGAGCGTATTCGCCAGGCTCAAGCGGAGATTGCGGACGAATCAGCCAAACCCCGGAATCGGGGTGGGACACGTCGGCAGGGATAAGGTCGCTGCTTTTGGCATCGGCCATCTTTGAGCCTCCGACGATCGGATAAACGATCATCCTGCCGCCATCGAATTCCCTTGTCCCCTTCTTTGCGCTCAGCCTCACGAGCACAGGGGCGCCAGGCAGCGACATAAAGTGACAGATGCATAGGATGGGCTGCGCAGACTCGACCTGCGTGGCAGCGTGTTCACCTGCGTACTCCGCTACAATTTTCGCGGGCACCACGCCGTACGAAAGAGATGCCGCCCACCCGCGATCGAGTTTCGTTTTCGTGGGATACTCATTCGCAACCAAGGCCCATTGAGTGCCTTGGATGAGTATTCCGGCTTGATTCGCGGGGTAATCCCCGTCGAGCGCTGGATTGCCGCCTGTCGCGGGCTGATCTGCTCCAACAACGCCGACAGGAGCGGATTGGGCTGGCTCCGCGGCTCCGGCCTGAGCCGGCTGATTCTGCCGTGAGCAATGGACAAAGCAGATGAAAACATCAGGAGCAGACCGAAAACCAGAGCTGTTCTTCGCATGATTTTCCTCGAAGGTGAAAGTCATCCCGAAAGTGCCATTCATCCCGGCAAAAAATGCAGGGCGATGAACAGTGAAACACACGAAGACAGCTGGGAAGGGGCGGACAGAAACAGCCGCAAGTTTTACTCCATTTATTGGAACGCGAACAGCATACCGCTGGCGCTCGAGAAGATCAAGTCCAGGAGCAATGGTGCTGTTAGCCGGATTGAAGGGGAGGCCATCCTTCACGGCAAATAAGGTTTGTGAGGCGCGGCCCCACTAATCAGGCGGCGGCTCTGCTCCGGCGATCGAGAGCGCGCCGTTCACCTTGACTTCGACCCGTGAGCCCAGCCGGTCAAGGGTGAAGCGCCCAAGTCTGCGTTGCGGATGCGGGAGAAGTCGGCTGCGGCGACACCGGTCCGCATATGCGCAGCACGGACGGTCAGCTTTTCACGGTCCAACATCTTGATGATTTCAGCGGCGAAGATAGCTTTCGATTGCTGAACATCGGCATTTGCACGGCCGAAGTCACGGAACACGTTGCCGCTGCCGCGGACGACTTCAATTAATTTGTTCTTCATCCGAGGACCTCCCTAAGTTTCTTCAACCGGTTCTCGATTAGATCATTTTCATGCTTGGGGTCTTGATGCCCTTGGTCGATTTCTTTCGAAAAGCGTGAAGAACCCAGATTCCGGTTGACTTGTTGGTCCGTTTGCTTTCGATCTGCACATCCGGTGTAGTCAAATCTGACAACAATGTCAGGTGAGTTTGGTGAGGCCTTGTTTTCCTCAGTCGGCCCCGATTTCAACCGCATCCTGAGCGGGTCTTCCCTGTTGCCTGACGGCTAGAATCATAAGTAGCCATGTCCGAATTTACGCACCTGCATCTGCACACGGAATACTCCCTGCTTGACGGCGCTTGCGATGTCTACAAACTTGTGGACCGAGTGGCGGCGCTGGGGCAGAAGTCCGTCGCCATGACCGACCACGGGAACATCTACGGAGCGGTGCACTTTTTTGATGCGGCGAAGGCCAAGGGCGTGAAGCCGATCCTGGGCTGCGAACTTTATGTGTGCAAGGCGGAGGACCATCGCGCCGAAACTCCCAACGACCAGTACAACCACCTGCTGGTGCTGGCCGAGAACGAAGACGGCTACCAGAATCTGATCCGGCTGACGTCAGAGGCTTCGCTGCACGGCTTCTACCGGCGGCCGCGGGTGAGCAAGAAATATCTGGCCGAAAATTCCAAAGGCCTGATCGGGTTTTCCGGCTGCCTGAGCGGAGAGCTGTGCGAGGCGCTCGAAAAAGGCGACTATGAAGCGGCCGTGGCCTCGGCCCTGCAATACCAGGACATCTTCGGCAAAGGAAATTTCTTCCTCGAAGTTCAGGACCAGGGATTGGAAGCGGAAAGGAAGATCCGCGCCGATCTCTACCGGCTGGAGCGGGAACTGGCGATTCCTCTTGTGGCGACGAACGACTCGCACTACCTGTGCGGCGAAGACTCGCACGCGCACGACGTGATGCTGTGCGTGCAGACGGGATCGAAGATTCACGAGACCAACCGCTTCAAATTCGACTCGGACCAGTTTTTCGTCAAGAGCGCGGACGAGATGGAGCGGCTCTTCAAGGATTCGCCCGAAGTAGTCAGGCGAACCATGGAGATCGCCGAGCGCTGCAACCTGAAGATGCACGAGGTGGATAATCCCTTCCCCGAGTTTGCGGTGCCGCAGGAGCATACGATCGACAGTTACTTCGAGGAGGTTTGCCGCACCGGCCTGAAGAAACGGATGGAGACCGCGGTGCGGCAACTGGAGCTGCGCGGAACGCTGCGGACGCCTGTCCACGAATATCAAGCCCGCCTCGAATACGAAATCGGAATCATCAAGCAGATGAAGTACTCGGGGTACTTCCTGATTGTGTGGGACTTTATCAAGTACGCGCGCGACCATGGAATTCCGGTGGGCCCGGGGCGCGGATCGGCGACAGGTTCGCTGGTGGCGTATGCGATGGAGATTACCAACATCGATCCGATGCAGAACGTGCTCCTGTTCGAGCGGTTTTTGAATCCGGAGCGGGTAACGATGCCGGATATCGACGTGGATTTCTGCATGAACCGGCGCGGCGAAGTCATCGATTATGTGACGCGCAAGTACGGGCGCGAGCAGGTGGCGCAGATCATCACCTTCAACACCATGGCGGCGAAGGCGGCGATTAAAGATTGCGGACGCGCGCTGGATATGCCCTACGGCGATGTGGACCGGATCGCCAAACTGGTTCCGGCAACGCTCGGCATGACGCTCGACCGGGCGCTTGAAGACTCGCCCGACCTGCGCAAGGCATACGACAACGACAAACAGGTTCGCGAACTGATCGACACGGCGAAAAAGCTCGAGGGGTTGGTGCGCGGCTCGGGCGTGCACGCCTCGGCGGTGGTGATTGCGCCTCGGCCTTTGACCGAACTGGTACCGCTGAATAAAACCAAGAACGACGAAATCGTGACCGCGTACGACATGAAGTCCGTGGAAAAGATGGGGCTGCTGAAGATGGACTTCCTGGGCCTGGCTACGCTCACGGTGATCACCGATTGCCTGAAGCTGATCGAGCAGACGCGCGGCGAGAAGCTGGATATCGATCTGCTTCCGCCGGACGATCCGGAGACGTTCAAGAAGGTCTTTCATACGGCGCTGACGTCAGGGGTTTTCCAGTTTGAATCGAGCGGAATGCGGGACATTCTGCGGCGGTACAAGCCGGACACGGTAGAGGATTTGACGGCCTTGAACGCGCTCTACCGGCCGGGCCCGATGGACATGATCGACGACTTTATCGAGCGCAAGTGCGGCCGGCGCAAGGTGGAGTTCATGCTGCCGGAGCTTGAGGAGATCCTGAAGGATTCGTTTGGCGTGATCGTCTACCAGGAGCAGGTGATGCGCATCGCCAATGTGCTCGCCAGCTATTCCATGGGCGAGGCGGATCTGCTGCGCCGGGCCATGGGAAAGAAGAATGCCAAAGCCATGGCGGAACAGCGCGACCGGTTTATGAACGGCGCGGCAGCGCTGGGGCATCCAAAGGCCGTGGTGGGCGAGATCTTCGAGCAGATGGCAAAGTTCTCAGGGTACGGATTCAACAAGTCGCACTCGGCGGCGTATGCGCTGATCGCATATCAGACGGCGTACCTGAAGACGCATTATCCGGTGGAGTTCATGGCGGCGCTGCTGACTTCGGAAACGTCAAAGCCCGAGAACGTAGTGAAGTACATCGGCGAGTGCCGCGAGATGGGCATTCCCGTGGAGCCGCCGGATGTGCAGGTTTCAGGCGCTCAGTTCACGCCGCACGGTGAAGCGATCCGCTTCGGCCTGGCCGCGGTGAAAAACGTGGGCGGTAACGCCATCGAGTCCATCATGAAGGCGCGCGCCGATTCGAACGGGGGCTGGCGGGCGCTTCAAGAGCTTGTGGGAGTTCTGCGAGAAGGTCGATCTGCGCGTGATGAACAAGCGCGTGATCGAGTCGCTGATCAAGGCGGGGGCGCTGGACTCGCTTGGCACGCGCGGACAACTGATGGCTGCCGTGGATAAGGCGATGGAGCGGGCGCAGAAGGCGCAACGCGACGCCGAGCAGGGACAGAGCGGGCTGTTTGGGCTCTTCGACGAAGCGCCGGCGCGGGGGCGCGATGCCGATGCGCTTCCTGCTGCCGCCGACTGGGAAGAAAGCGAGCGGCTGGCGAACGAAAAAGAAGTGCTGGGATTCTTTGTGTCGGGGCATCCGCTGGACAAGTATGCGGAAAAGCTGCGCAACCTGGCGGGGGTAATCACGACTGCCGAGGCGCTGGAGCGCAAGCCGCCGGAACGCCGCTGGGGCGGGCAGCCGGACATGGCGGATGAGATTCAGGTGGCGGGAATCATCCAGGGCTTGCGCGTGCAGAAGAGCCGGCGCGATCAGCGGCTTTACGCGCAGGCGGCGCTGGAAGATGCGACGGGCAAGATCGACCTGATCTGTTTTGCGCGCGACTACGAGCGGCTGGCGCAGCAGTTGAAGATTGAGGCGCCAGTGCTGGTACGCGGCACGCTGATGGGCGACGAAGACGCCGCGCCCAAGATCGCGGTCAGCCAGGTGCAGGCGCTTGAAGAGGTGCAGGTGAAGCTGCCTTCGGGCGTACGCATACGCATCAATCTCGATCGTGCGACGGATGAGGTGCTCAGCCAATTGCGGAGCGCCGCGGAGGCTGCGCCGGGCCCCGGAAAAGTGATGCTGCAGCTCGAGAAAAAGGGGGAGTACGCGGTGATTCTGGAGCCGGAAGGCATGAGCGTTGCGGCCGACCGCGGCTGGGTGGAGCGCGTGGAGGAGCTGGCGGGCAAGGGGTCAGTGCAGGCAGTGGGATAAGGCGGCACGATTCGCGCGATGGCCATACGTGCCGGCATATATCACGCTTAAAAATATGCGGCCAGGCTCTGTGAGTTTGGAGGGTAGCGCCGCTCTCCCGGCCGCGGGAAGTGGGCCATCATGCGCGGGTCGCCTAATCTCGGCCTTCTGGACCGTTCCGGGGTGTAATGCACTGGTTTCGGTGCACCCGTGAGCCAGCCCGCGAAGCGCTCTCGGAATTTACCAAGAAATTACTAGTCAGCCCCCATTCAGGCTGCTACTCTCGGTCTACGCTTGAACAGATCACCGCAAGAGGTGGTCGTTTTCCCCGGTTTCCCTGCCCTTTGGCTGTTGGCAATTGCGGTTCCCGATCGGCAAAGAGCCCTCCTTTTTTGGCGGGGGTCTTTGAGCTGCTGGAGCGATCGATCATACGCATTGAGCTTGTGCGAAGAAGCGGGAATCAAGGGTAGCGTAGAGGCAAGTCAAACGCATACCGCGGCCGTTAACGGCCGCCCACCCTTTTCCGCCGGACTTGCAGGTTGGTCAGTGATCTTGGCCAGACGAGCGCATATCTGCGAGGGGTGGTCACGATGAAGTTCCCGAATAGTGTCGTTGCCGTATCCGCCATGAGCCTCCTTTTCGTGGGGGTCCGCTGTTTTTCTCGCGCAGCCGAACCAGGCTCAGCCGCGGGTTCTTCAACTGCAACAACCGCCGGCGACGAGCCGCAGGCGAGCGAGCGTGCGGAGACCGTTACCCTTCCCGGCCCAAAGCGATCCTTCCTGCGCATGGCCGGAATCAGCCAACAGAGCTCTCCCGTCGAATTGCTGCCGCTGCTGGCCCGCAATGCATTCCTCTACGGGTACCAAACGGGGGGGAAGACGGAATACCTGGTGCTGGAAGACCGCTATATGCAGCAGGCGCGGGAACTGGAACCCCTCGCAACCGCGGATGGTGCGATCCATGTCACCGGCTGCGGCGATGTGGAGCCTCTGATTCGAATTCTGGGCTACAAGTTCGAAAAAGGCTGCAGCCGCCAGAGCGCGACATTGGTGACCGCCAATGCGGATCGCGCATTTCTCACCGTAGATTCGGGTTTCCCTCTGACTCACCTGGAGCAGGCCCTTGAGAATGGAACGCCATTCACCTACGCTTATCCGGCTACGCGCATTCCGATTTTGTTTCACGAGGACGACTGGCTGGCTCTGGTCCCCGTCAAAGAGCGGCCCGGCGAGACGCTGATCGACCTGCTGGTCGATAACGAGAGTGTGGATCGCCTCTATTCGGCTCTGGCGGCGTTAGATCCGGAAACAAGGCTCGCTCTCTATCATTCGCCGGGACTCAAGCGCCTTCTCTACTATGCTCCCGCACTCGACTTTTATGGCAGCCGGATCTGCGTTCGAGGCGGCGCCATCGTTGTGCCTGGAGGCGCAGCCGCGGAGCAAAGCTGGCAGGAGCTGGTGGGAGCTAGCCCGAATTCGCCTGGTGAATTCGTCATCCGGTTGCTTGCCAAAGATCAGGGCTTGCTCGCGTCGTATTTCGACGCTCTGGCGCGCGTGGCTCCCGAGCAACAGGCCCGCCTCACGCAAGGCGACCGCCTGACGCGTCTCTACAACGCCTACCGGTCTGGAAGTTCAGGAGTCAGCGCGACAGGCGGCGTTTTCCCCAGAAACGCCGCGCTCCTGCTGCTCATGACGCGCCTGCAATGGGACGCTTCAGGCGAGCCGCTGATTCCGGGTAATCTGGGTGTTTGGCAGGAGGTATTCAAGCGGGAGAATAAGCGTCACCGGTCGACCGGTTGGGATCGGCATTTTCAGATCGCGGATAACCCCGAGCGTTTTCTCGAGGCCCTGGTGGCATATTCCGGCATTGTGGCCGACGACGGGCCGGCGCAAATCTATCTGATGCTGAGCTCAATCGACAGCGCACGGCCACAGGAGATGCGCATGTCGGCGGATACCGCGCAAACGCTTTCCGCCAAGTACTCCGAGCTCAAGGCCTGGTATCCCATCTTCGTCGAATTTCCGGCGCTGGACGATGCGTCGATCGGACAATTCGTGGTTGCGGTCAATCGCATCAATGGCATTTCGAATCAGGGACTGCGATCCAACACACTGGGAGCATTCCAGGCCGAGGTCGGAATCTGGCAGATCCTGGCCCGGCAAGGACAGATCGCAAAGAAGAACCTGAATTCCTCCTGGCAAAGTGCGATCCAATCCTATGACGGAGTCACCTCGTCCGACCAGCTTTTCGAAGCCGCGCGCAAATCGCTGCAATCCATCGTAGTCGCGGCAGGCGGAAGCGCGGACTTGACCGAGGATGAGGTGGTGGGCCTGCTGGCAGGTCCGCCGCAAAGCAGCCCCGAGGCGGTTGCGGTTCACAAGGAGTTGGAGCGCAGAATGCGCGCCGTGCTCGAGGACCAGCGGCTCGTATCTCTGGATGCGCTCTTCGGTCTCTACGATGGTCTGGGCCAGATGGCGCACGGAGCCGATATTGGCGACAGCCTGCTGCCGCTGGCCGGGGCCTTGCGCGAGTTCGAACTGCCGCAGCCCATCTTCACCGCAGGCGAGCGGACGACGTGGTCACCTGCGATTTACGTGAACCGCCACGCAGAGCTGCAGGTGCGCACCGACCTGACCAAGGTGATCAAAGGTCCGGGGACCGCTGCGCAACTTGAGGCCGCGCGCGCGCGCCTGTCTCCCTTCCTGAGAGACACGCTTGTGGGCCTGAATTACGCATACTATGAGCCGCCAGGCGCACAGGTTCTTCACAGCAACCCGATTTTCGTGCGCTCGCACGACTTCTCGGCGGTTTCCGTCCAGGGTATCGAGCAAATCTGGGGTGAGCCGCAGTTGGTTGGCGTCGGCGCGACGGCCGGCGGAGGCGCCTACCTGATCGGCTCGCTGGCCGATTTGCCGTATGCGCTGGCCTTGACCGAGGAGGATTTCATCTCTCCCACGCAACTGCAGGCGCTGATCTGGCGTGAGGCAGTGCCGGAGCTGCTGGTGAATGCCATCGTGCCGCGTTGGTGGAATGTGAGCCGCGACGAGCTGCATGCCGTGGATCTCTATCAGCGCGCAGGGGAAGAGTTAATAAGGGCTTCAGCAGACCATGCGGAGCTGCGGGAGAAAGTGATCGGCATACTGAACGACCGCATGGGGTGGGGGAAGGTGGACGAGATCGAGCAGGCGCTTGAAGACAAGGACAGCGCCGCGGTGATCGCTAAACTGCTGCCCACCGATACCTTCTATATCGCGACCAGGTTTCGCAAGAGATACCCAGGCGAGGCTGCGCAGTGGGGCCCGGCCAACCGGGAGCTCGACGACCTGGTGCGGAAGGATCCATCCGATACGTCCCCCGAGAGGCTTGCGGCGGACTTTGGGGTTCCGCACCCCAAGCTGGCGGACACAGATTCCTGCGCTCTGCTTGCGGCCCAACCGTTCCCTGTCTCTGGAGGCTTTGCAAGCCGGCTGTTCGCCGAATCGTGGGAGTCCGGAAACCTGTATTGGGCGCGCCTGGCTGACGAAAAGGGCTATGCGCCCGCAGCACTCAACATCCTGGTTCCCGAGCTGACCCGGCAGATGGTCGCCAATATCTCCGCAACGAGTATTGAGGATTGGCCCGCGCTGTTACGGGCCCTGGATCAGACGGGCGAGGAGTTCCGCCAGGGCAAGTTTGACATTCACACTACGGACTTAGCCGGCCAGAGCAATGAAAAAGCAAACGGGGGTACATAAACAGTGAAGAACGGATACAGGACCATTAGCAGGCATCGGGGTGGGATTTTGCGCACTGCTTCTTGTCGCTGGCGAACCGCAGTTCGCGGCCCAGGACGACGCGACGCATTTCCGCGTGGCCGTGAATCTGGTGCAGCTCAACGTAGCCGTGACCGACAGCAAAGGAAACTACATCAGCGGCCTGCGCCCGGAAGACTTCACGGTCAGCGAAGACAAGATTCCGCAAAAAATCGCCACCTTTGAGGAAGGGAACGGACCCGCGATCCATCCTGGACAGCGCGATTTGCAGAGTTCGGCCAGCGATGCCGCGGCGGAGACAGCCGAACCCGGGCGATCGGGCCGCAGAGGTTTTTCCCGGCCATACCACGATGGCCGCAATGGCTTCCTCAATCGCCGGCGCCAATATTTTCATTCTCTTTGACACCAGCGACTACATGTACCGGGGATTTGTCTACGCCCAGGATGCGATCGCCGATTTCGTCCGCTCCATGGACAGCCAGAGCCACATCGCCTTTTACTCCTATAGCCGCGACCTATCCCGCGGGACGCTGCTCACCGCGGATCGCTTACGCGTGGTGAGAGGCGTACGCAGCACGGTGGCCGGAGACAGCGCGGCGCTGTACAACAGTCTGCTGCTCACGGTGAAGGATGCGGCTCCGTTGACCGGCCGCAAGGCAATCGTGGTCTTCTCAAACGGCCCTGACAACGCCAGTTCCGTTCCTCCCGAGGACGTGGCAGAGCTGGCGCAGGACACCGGCACGATTATCTATATTGTGAGTACCCGCGCGGCTCAGGACGATCCCGTCTCCACAGCATCGTTCGAGCGCATGAGCAGGGCGACCGGCGGAAAGGCCTATTTTGCCGGAGATTGGCGCAAGGAGAAACAGGCCTTCGCGTCCATCCGCGAGGATCTGAGCCATCTGTACTCGATCAGCTACTATCCGCAGCCCAATCCTAACCACGGCTGGCGCTCGATCAGCGTGAAGCTGGTGGGTCCGGATTTGCAAAAGTACCACATCCGCACACGCGACGGGTACCGCTTGCTGCCGCCAACCACCGTGAGCAGCGGCAACAACATTGCTGCCAGCGCGGCTCCGGATTTGAAATAGCCTTGGTTAGCGCGGAACTTGTCATTGGAGTTAGCTAGCGCCTTGTTACCACTTGCTGAACGGTGGCTTTTTCGTGGGAAAATCGGGCCAGACGAGCCGAGCCCGAAGTGCTTGGCGGGATCTACCGACTCGAGGGTCCGCTGAATGAAGCTTGCGGCCCGATTTTCGTCGCAACCCGAAGGGACGGGGCCATTTCCCCTCATTTCGTCGTCAATCGTCACTAGCAGACACCCGGTATGCGTCGCTCCTCATTCCTAGAACTGAGAAAAAATGGCTCCCGTTGCCACCGCCCAGGTAGTGTTAACAGGCCCTGGGGCCTTCCGGTTCCTGTTTGCTTTGATTGCAATTTTTCCGTCCCGGACGCTTTGGAATACGCGCCCGCTCAACCGCGCAGCGCCTTCATAACCTTGGCCGTCGTGACCACCTGTCCCACGTGGCGCTGCGTGTGGTCGGCCACGTGGATCATCGCGCCGCCGATGCAGGTGGGAAATTGTTTGCGGCCAACGGCGCGAGGCATGTCCAGGTTCGCCGTGGCCAACACGCGAATGCGCCCGGCGGCAAGGCTGAACGAGGCTTCGACTTGGGCGAGCAAATCGGCCAGAGTCTCCTGCTTCCCTTCCCCGCCCTGCTCGTTTTTGAGCGCGGCGAGCTGCTCGGCGGATAGCTGACCACCCTCGGCGTAGGTAAGAATGCGATCAACGGATCCGGCAATGTGGCGCAGAAGGAAGGCAATCGATGGGAGTCCGAGCGGCTGCGCATGAATCTCTTCATCGGTGAGGCCGGCGGTCCATTTGGTCAGATCGTCGAGCGCAAGTTCGAGCGCGTGCAGAACAGCGCGGCCGGCAGCGGGAACGTCAGCATGGGTGCCGCGGAGCCAGGGCTCGGTGTGACCAGCTGTAATCATGGGGCCATCGCAGCCTCGGAATGACGTCCTGCCTCACTGATGAGTGGCCGTTGGTACAAAAGTTTCAGACTTGGCTTCAACAACCTCGGCGGGCTGTGGAATAGGCACTGGTTTGGCATGCAAAGTCGTTGCGACTGCACTCAACATTGCAATCTGATCCTTCGTTAATCGCGACAAAACATTCGCTAAGCCGAGTCCCATATTGGGTAAGACCTGCCTCCTGCAGGCCCTCGAAATGGCGACGGCAGCCGCTCCAAAGAGAATTCCACCAATGAGCCCGACGACGCGGAATTTTCCGTCACCGGGGAAGAAACTGGCTGAAATTAGGGAAATTCCTAAGCCTAAATGAAATACAATTTCTGCCTTCTGTGCTGCCATCCTTTCCTCCAAGCCGGGGAAGGCGGAGAGAGAGCCAAAGGCAAATGCGCCTAAGATTGCCTGCCTTACTTCTTTCGACAAATGATTCATGTTTTCTGGAACGGGAACCTTTGGCTCTTTAAGCAGCCAGAGGGCGGCGGAATAAGGAAAAGCTTACCTAAAATATACGCAAAGATCATCGCTACAGCTAAGTTGGTTTTATACCCGAATGGAAGGTCAAACCAAAGGCTTTTGACTGTCAGATTTCCTTTGAACGCTAGAAGAAGAAGGAAGAATCCACCGGGAATCGTAGCACCGAAAAGATGGTGCAGCAGGGAAATTGGCCCAGGAGAAGCCGGTTCAGTTGATTTGTCTGCTCGTTGACTTCCATCTTCCCGCCCTCCGGTTTTCGGAGAAACCCTTTCCTGGCTCTAAAATCTCAGCCCGCGCTCTTCACGCGCACCACGGTGATCTTCTCGAAGCCCTCTTCAAAGACCGGCGGCTTGAGCTTTTCGGCCATCTTGCGCATCACGTCCTCGCTCACCGAGCGGTCGCGCTGGCGATTGCGCTCGAGGCAAACCTCCAGCGGCACGTCGAAAAACACGGCCTGCACCTCGTAGCCGAAGCTCTTGGCCATCTTGATCCACTGGCGGCGCTCGTGGATGGAAAGATTGGTGGCGTCAACGTAGTTCATGGGCATGCGGGCGATGAGGCGCGCGCGGAGGAGCGAACGCAGCGTGGAAAAGACGAGGCCCTGATAACGCTGCTCCTCCACATCGTCGAAGAGAATGTTGCGCAACAGATCGGAAGAGAGCGGCGTGATGCCGCGGCGGCCGAACCACGTGGTTTTGCCCGAGCCGGGCAGGCCAATGGCCAGCGCCACGAAGCCTTTGGGCGCTTGCGGAGAGCGCTCATCGGCGGCCGGCGGCCGCGTGGGTAGCGGAGGCATCTCCGGCTGAGTTTCCACCTCGAGGCGGCCGGAGCCCGGAGGGACATTCCACTCTTGCTTCGCAGGCCGCTGCGGTTTCGTGGATTGGTCCGGGCTGGAAGACCTTTGCGGACGTGCCGGCTGCTCGGGCCTCGGGCCCTGGGCGCGGTGCGGCCCCGGTTGCCGGGCCGGCGTGTCATCGGGGTAGAGCGGCACCAGCGGAGCCGGTTGATTCGATGGAAGTTCCTGGCCAATTTTGCCTGTGGATTCCGAAGTATTGGGACCGCGTCTGGAGCGTCTTCTCATGCTGCTTTTAATCCTTACTGAAAGACTAATCCTTCCCCCCGAATACCATACTCGGCGAGGGTGCTGCAAATCGTGTGCACTCCATCACATACAGTTCCGTTGCGGTAACTCCATCCTATCGGTAGGGAATCGTGTGCGCCGCGACGAGGGCCTTTCATTTTCCTCTGTCGCCCGCAATGATACGATCAAAGGTTTGGTGGAATTCGGATTCCAGACGCCATATCACCCAGCTTTTTGAATCCATAAGCCTCATCACATAACGAAGGAGAAATCACACATGGCAGTAAAGGTTGGAATCAACGGCTTCGGCCGCATTGGACGCAACGTTTTGCGCGCCGCGCTTGGCAATCATGACATCGATTTTGTCGCCGTTAACGACTTGACCAGCCCAGCTACGCTGGCCCATTTGCTCAAGTACGACTCGATCCTGGGCAACCTGCCCAACGAGATCAAGTCCGGCGATGACTTCATCTCCGTCGATGGCAAGAAGATTAAGGTGTGGGCCGAGCGCGACCCTGCCAAGCTGCCCTGGGCCGATGTGGGCGCGCAGGTGGTGATCGAGTCGACCGGCCACTTTACCGACGCTACCAAGGCGCAGCGCGCACCTGGGCGCGACGGTGAAGAAAGTCATCATCTCGGCGCCGGCCACCAATGAGGACATCACCATCGTGCTGGGCGTGAACGAGGACAAGTACGACCCGGCGAAACACAACATCATCTCCAACGCCAGTTGCACCACCAATTGCCTGGCGCCGGTGGTGAAGGTACTGCTCAAGGACTTCGGCATCGTCAGCGGCATCATGACAACCATCCACAGCTACACCAACGACCAGGTGATTCTGGATTTCCCGCACAAGGACCTGCGCCGCGCCCGCGCTGCCGCACTCAACATGATTCCCAGCTCGACCGGCGCCGCCAAGGCGCTGAAGCTGGTGATTCCCGAGACCGCAGGCAAGCTGGACGGCTTCGCCATTCGCGTTCCCACGCCCAATGTATCGATCGTCGACCTGACTTTCATCAGCGAGAAGACGACCGACGCGAAGGCCGTGAACGCCGCGCTGAAGGCTGCCTCCGAGGGCTCGATGAAGGGCATCCTGGGCTACGACGAAAACCTGCTCGTCAGCTCGGACTTCAAGGGCGATAAGCGCAGCTCCATCGTGGACGCGCCGCTGACCAAGGTTGTGGGCCAAAGCGTGAAGGTGCTGAGCTGGTACGACAACGAGTGGGGCTACTCGAACCGCGTGGTCGACCTCATCGGCTTCCTGGCCAAGAAGGGGCTGTAACCATTCAAGTCCGACAGTGAGACGGTAAACAGTTCAGGCAGTTTGATCTCAGTTTGCCTGCTGTCTGCTGTCTCCTGTTTGCTGATTCACTGTTCACAGATCACTGTTCACTGTCTTCTCCACGAAAGGCATCCTTCTATGGCCAAGCTCTCGATTCAAGACATCGACCTGACCAATAAGCGGGTGTTTATCCGCGTCGATTTCAACGTCCCGCTCACCGAAGACGGCACGACGATCACCGACGACACCCGCATTGTGGCCACGCTGCCGACCATTCGTCTACGCGCTTCAGCACAAGGCCAAGGTGATTCTGGCCTCGCACCTGGGACGGCCCAAGGGAAAACCGAATCCGAAGTACTCGCTGCGGCCCGTGGTAAAGCGGCTGCGCGAATTGCTCGACAAGAAGCTGGGCGACAGCGTGAATGTGGCTTTTTCGCCGGACTGCGTGGGCGAGATCGCCGAGGAGATGGCGCGTCAGCTCGAATCTGGCCAGGTGCTGCTGCTGGAAAACCTGCGCTTTCACGCGGAAGAAGAAGCCAACGATCCGGCGTTCTCGAAGGCGCTGGCCTCGCTGGCCGAGGTCTACGTGAACGATGCCTTTGGCTCGGCGCACCGCGCGCACGCGTCGACTGAGGGCATTACGCACTATCCTGAAGCCCGCCGTTGCCGGCCTGCTGATGGAAAAGGAAATTACCTATCTCGGCAAGGCGCTGGAAAATCCCGGAGAAGCCATTCGTGGCCATCATCGGCGGATCGAAGATTTCCGGCAAGATCGACGTGATCCAGAACCTGCTCGACAAAGTGGACACGCTGGTGATCGTGGGCGGCATGGCCTATACCTTTCAGCGCGCGCTGGGCGTGAAGACCGGCAAATCGCTGGTCGAAGAAGACAAGATCGAGCTCGCCAAAGCGGCACTGGACAAGGCCAAGAGCCAAGGGAGTGGAACTCCTGCTGCCGGTGGATAACATCCTCGCCGACAAATTCGCCGCCGACGCCAAGACCCAGGTGTGGGACTGCTCGGTGGATTTTCCGGACGACTGGCAGGGACTCGACATCGGCCCGAAGTCGATCAAGGCGATCGAGGAAGTGGTTTCGACGGCGAAGACGATCGTGTGGAACGGACCTGCGGGCGTCTTCGAATTTCCGCGCTTCGCCGTGGGAACGAACGCGATTGCGCGGGCTGTGGCGGCCAACCGCACGGCCACCTCGATCATCGGCGGCGGCGATTCGGTTAGGGCGATCAACCAGGCCGGCGTGGCCGACCAGATTACGCACATCTCGACCGGCGGTGGAGCTTCGCTGGAGTTTCTTGAAGGCAAGAAGCTGCCGGGCGTGGAAGCGCTGACGGACAAGTAGCACCTGCGGTGCGGCAGCCGCGCCTTCGGCGCAGTGGCCCGAGTACTCAAACTGAGTCGCATCCGGCGGGAAAAAGCCGGATGCGGTTTTTTTGAAAGGCTCGCCGCATTGTGCCCGCCGTCACCCGGCTGCCGGAATCGATCCACTAAAATTGACTTGAGGAAACCACAAAAATGTCTCGTAAAGCACTGATTGCCGCCAATTGGAAGATGTATAAAACGCCTGCTGAAGCCAAGGCGTTTGTCGATGCTTTTTTGCCGCTGGTTGCCGGGCACACGCGCGACGAGATTGCCCTGTTCCCTTCTCCGGTGCTGCTGCCCACGGTAGTTCCCGCCTGCAAGGGGTCGAATGTGGCCGTGGGCGCACAGAACATCCACTTTGCCGAGGAGGGCGCCTACACGGGCGAGACCTCGGTCGGGCAACTGATGGCGGTGGGCGGAACGCATACGCTCATCGGCCACTCCGAGCGGCGGCAGTATTTTGCCGAGACCGACGAGATTGTGAACAAGAAACTGCACACCGCGCTCAAGCACGGCATCGTTCCCATTGTTTGCATCGGCGAAGTGCTGGAAGAGCGCGAGGCCGGCAAAACGGCGAGCGTGCTCAAGACGCAGGTGACCGGGGCGTTTGCGGGCATCACGCCCGAGGCCGCGAAGCCCATCGTGATTGCGTACGAGCCGGTTTGGGCCATCGGCACAGGCAAGACGGCGACGCCGGAGATCGCCGCCGACGCGCATCGCATTATTCGCGCCGAGGTGGCCAAGCTGCTGGGCGCACAGGTGGCCGCGGCCATGCGGATTCTGTATGGCGGCAGCGTGAAGCCCGACAATGCAACCGCGCTTATCAGCCAGGAAGAGATCGACGGCGCGCTGGTGGGCGGCGCGAGCCTGAAGCCGGATTCGTTCACGGCGATTGTGAAGTATTGAAAGGCTACAAGTCAGCGAGTGCAGCGAGCCGTCCGGAGTGAAAAACTCTGGAGCGGCTTTTTTGTTGGATGTGGCGCGCTACATCGCCGGATAGAAGCTGGCGATCCAACCTTGCAGGAGCGCCGGGAAGCAGCCGAGCACAACGACAGCGGCCGCGATGGCGATCAATACGGCGAGCGTGACCGGGTGCGCGTGGATGGGCGATTCGTCCGCGGCGGGCATGACGTAGGCGCGCTTGAGTACCTGCAGATAGTAGTAGAGCGACACCGCGCTGAAGACGATGGCGAGAGCGACCAGCACAAGGGGCATGGTTGGCAGCGAAGACAGAGGCCCGTTGAAGCCTTTGAATCCCAGGCCGAGCACGGCGGCGAAGAGATTGAACTTGGCCCAGAAGCCGACCAGCGGCGGAATTCCGGCGAGCGAAAGAAAGCAGCACGAGCAGCACGGCGGCGAGCACGGGCGAGCGCTTGTGCAGGCCGAGGAAGGCGTCCATGCGGTCGCTGCCGGAGGCGCGCTCCACCACACCGACTACGCCGAATGCGCCGATGGTCGTAAGCCGTAAGTCACGATGTAATAGAGAATGGCCTGCGCGCTCGCGTTCGATCCAGGAGAAGAACGCGAGGCCGAGCAGAATGTAGCCGGCGTGCGCAATGGCGGAGTAGGCGAGCAGGCGGCGCACGCTCGACTGCGCAAGCGCGGCCAGATTGCCCAGCACCATTGACGCGACTGACAGAACCATCAGGATCTGCGGCCAGGCGGAAGTAATGCCGACAGTGATGGGAGGCGTGGGGCGCCGGCTGGGGTAATAGTGAAGGTCACGCGGCCACCCGTCATGTGCAGCATCGCGGGCCACCAGAGGATTGCGTAGCTGATGGAGATGAGCAGCGCGAAGCTGGCGACCTTCGACACGGACGCGATGAACGCGGCGGCGGGAGCAGGTGCGCCTTCATAAGTATCGGGCGCCCACAGATGGAATGGAACCGCCGCAACTTTGAAGCCCAGTCCGGCGGCAATCATGACCAGCGCGACGAAGAGCAACGGCGCAGCGCCACTGGCTGACGCCATGTACGTGCCGAGCACGACGCGGGACAGGCTTGTGGAACCCGAGAGTCCGTAAAGATAACTGAAACCAAAGAGCAGGAATGCCGCGGACATGGCGCCGAAGAGGTAGTACTTGATGGCGGCCTCAGCGCTTTTGGCGGACTGCTTGGCGAAGGCGGTGAGGATGTAGAGGCCAAGCGAGAGCAGCTCAAGGCCGGTGAAGATGACGAGCAGATCCTGCGCCGCGGAGATGATCAGCCCGCCCGCAGCCGCCATCAGCACCACGGCGACATATTCGCCTGCGTTGCGCGTAAAGCCGGAGTCGATAAGCAGAAGAAGCGTGAGCGCGGTGAGAACGAGGATTGCGACCTGAGCCACGCCCGCCGATCCGCCCGCGGCGAGAAGTTGATCGCTGCCCGCGCTGAACCCGGCCCATCCGGCGGCATACACGCCACTGACGGCCGCAGCGCAGCCAACTGCACCGATGATCGCGGCGACTGCGATTCGCGTTTGGTTTGCGGCCTTGCGCAACAGTCCAAGATCGACAACGAGGACCAGGAGCGCGGCGACTTCGAGAGCCGTTTCAGGCAGCGTGGCGCGAAATAGAGCGGCGTAGTTCATTGCGCGCCTCCCGCGAGCAGCGCTTTGACGGCCGGCTCAATGGAATCGAGAAGGATGCGCGGATAAAGGCCGACAACAAGCGTGGAAACACCGAGCAATGCCACTCCGGCGATCTCTGGCCATGTGATGGGATCGAACTTGTGCGTTTGTTCGGACTCGAGCTCATGCGTGCTGGGCAGCGCGTCGGTAAAGAAAGCCTTCTGCATGGCGCGCCAGATGTAGGCCACGCCGACGATGATGCCGATGCCAGAGGCGGCTGTCCACCATGGATTGACCTTCCACGCGCCAACTAAAACCTGAAGCTCGGCCACGAAGCCGGAGAAGCCGGGCAGGCCCATGGAGGCAATTCCGGCCACAACAAAGGCCCACGCGGCGAACGGCAATCGCCGCGAGAGATGCATCGGCCCGAGTTCAGCGAACTGGCGCGTGTGCGTGCGGTCGTAGACAACGCGGCCGACAATGGCGAAGAGAAGACCGGCGATGACGCCGTGCGAGAACATTTGCAGCACCGCGCCGTCGAGGCCGATCTGGTTCAGCGTCATGAGGCCGAGCAGCACGAAGCCCATGTGACTGACGCTGGAGTAGCCGATGACGAATTTGAAGTCGGTTTGCGCCAGGGCGACGAGCGCGCCGTAGACAATGCCGATGACGGCGAGCCAGGCAAAAACGTCGCGCCAGCTGCCGATGCCAATGAATGAGAATCCCCAGGGATCGAGACCGTGGGGAAAGAGGCCGATGCCAACGCGCAGGCAGCCGTATGCGCCCAGCTTCATGACCACGCCCGCAAGCAGCATGGAGGCCGCGGTCGGCGCGGCAACGTGGCCGGTGGGCGCCCAGGTGTGGAACGGCCACATGCCGGCGAGAATCGCGAAGCCGACAAAGACCAGCGGGAAGCACCACATCTGGAAGCTGACGGGCAGGCCCGCATGGGCAAGATCGGCGAGAGCGGTGGAGTGGCCGCCTGAGATTGTGTAAGCCGCAAGCAATCCGATGAGCACCATGGCTGAGCCCACGAAGGAGTAGAGCGCCAGCTTCATGGCGCCGTACTCGCGGCGCGTGGACCCCCAGATGGAGATCAGAAAATACTTGGGCACGATCGCGATCTCGTAAAAGACGAAGAGCAGGAAGAGATCGCCGCTCAAAAAGACGCCGTAGACGCCGCCGATGAGCGCGAGATAAAACGCGAAAAACTGGTTGGTGCGCAGGTCGATGTTCCAACTGAACAGCACGCCGGCGACCGCGGCGATGCCGGTGAGCAGAACGAGGACGCGGCTGATGCCGTCGGCTGCGAGCAGATAGTGGATGCCCATCGAGGGCACCCAGAGAGCATCGACGAACACCTGGCGGCCCTGAGCAAATCCCGCGGCGTAGCCCGTAACGTCAATCGCAAGACCAGCCGCGGCCACGGCAAGCGCCCACCAGCGCGCCGCGGCGGGCTTGCCCTTGGGCACGAGCGCCGCAATCAGCGCGCCGGCAAACGAGATGTAGATGGACCAGGACAACATCTAAAATCTCCAGTGCGCCAGCAGGTTCATCACCGTGGGGTTGATCGTATCCAGAATCAGCCGGGGCGCCAGCCCGACAAGAAACATGAGGCCGATCACGGGCGCCAGAGCCAACCGCTCGCTGTGATGCAGATCGGGAAACTTCGCCCAGTGTTCCGGCACCGGGCCCGCTGAAAACCTTCTGAATCACGGTGAGAATCACAATCGCCGTGACGAGCAAACCAAGCACCGATACCGTTGCGCTGATCCAAGACAAGGGAAAAACCCCGCGGAAGATAAGGAATTCGCTCACAAAGCTGTTCAGACCGGGCAGGCCGAGCGAGGAAAAGAGGACGATGCCCATGAGTCCGGCAAAAACAGGCGCGGGCTTGCGCAGCCCGCCGAAGTCGTCGATGCCGCGCAGGCCGCCGGTGCGGAACTGGATCATGGCAATAAACCAGAAGATCGCGGCGGCAGTGATTCCGTGATTGAACATCTGCAGAATGACGCCGTTGAGCGCGGCGGCCTGGCTGGCCTGAACGGCTGCGCCTTGCGCGGGAACGGCCAGCGCGAAGATGCCGAGCAGGCAATAGCCGAGGTGATTCACCGAGGAGTACGCGAAGACGCGCTTCAAATCTTTTTGCGCGGCGGCGGCCCAGGCGCCCATCACGACAGTGATGACGGCCAAAACCAGCAGCGGCGTGCGCATGGCGGCGATCTGCACGCCGAAGAGCGGAATGGCGATGCGCAAGAGGCCGTAGACGCCCATCTTCGACATGGCGCCGGTGAGCAGCATGGTGACGGGCGAAGGCGCTTCAGCGTAGGCGGCGGGCAGCCACGTGTGGAACGGCGCGAGCGGCACTTTGACCGCGAACCCTGCGAGCACCCCGATGGCGAGCCACGGCATCACGGCGCCCAGATGCGCCGTAACCATCTGCGCCAGCGCGCCCGATGCGGCCATGGCGGCGAGCTGGCCAAAATCCATGGAGCCGGTGGCGAGAAAAATGGCGAGGAAAGAGAGCAGCAGCGCCACCGAGCCGGCCATGGTGTAAACGAAGAACTGCGTGGCCGCTGGGCCTCGGCGCGGGCCGCCCCATAGCTTGATGAGAAAGAATGCGGGGATGAGGCTCAGCTCCCAGAACAAGAACCAGTGGAAGAAATTGAGCGCGGTAAAGGAGCCAAACAGGCCCGATTCGAGGATAAGGATGAGGCCGTAAAACAGGCCGGGCATGTGGTGTACGCGATGCGACGCATCGACCGACATGAGCGTGACGATGGCGGAGAGCAGGAGCATGAGCGCGCCGAGGCCGTCGACGCCGAGGTGATATTCAATGCCGAGCGAGGGCGCCCATTGATGCAGCTCGACGAGGCCGATGCTTCCGTCCGCGGGCAGGCGCGTCCACACGATGAGGGCGACGACGAGACACGCCAGCGAGGTGAGCAGCGCGACGCCGCGCGCGTGGCGGCCAGAGAAGAGCGCAATCGCCGCGCCCACAAGCGGCAGCACGGTGAGGAGCGTCAGGATCGGGAAACCGGTCGCAAGCTCATTCATGGCCGGCTGCTCCAGAAAAGAACGATGGCCAGCGCCACGACAGCGACGGCAAGAATACGGAGGTAGTTCTGCACGCGGCCGTTCTGTATGCTCGCCAGCAGGCCGCCGCCGGAGGAAAGCTCCTCGCAGGTTTTGTCGAAGCCGCCGTCGACCCAGTTGACGTCGAGAAAGCGATTGAGTTGCGCCCAGAGGCCGAAGAGCCACGCAACCGCGGCCACAATGCCGCCCCAGACTTTGGTATCGAGCCAATCGGCCACGCGCGCCCACCACGCGTAGAAGGCAATCACCGTGACGCCGTAAAGCTCATCGGCATAGAGGCGATCGCGTAGCGGAGCCCACAGCCAGGGCGCGGATTTTTCGAGTGCGTCCGGGGCTTCCGGCTTAGGCGACTTGTTGCCGTAGAACCACCAGCCGAGGCCGAGGCCAAGGAAGACGACAGCGGACGATGTGGCAAGCAGTATCAAAAAATCCGCCTGGATGAGTGTGTGGATGTCGATGGCCGCCACGTGACCGTCAAGAAATGCGTGGAACCACGGCCACGCGGGAGTTCCGATGACGCCGAGGGCAATCGCGAAGAAAGCGAGCACGGCCATGGGCAGCGTCATCACCTTCGGGCTTTCGTGCGCCGGTTGATGGCCGCGCCAGTAGCCGAAGAAAACGTAGCAGACCTGGCGCGTCATATAAAACGCGGTGAGCAGCGCGCCGAATACGAGCAGGTAGAACGGGCCCTTGGCTACGCTCCAGTGTTGCGCGGCCTCAATGATGGCGTCTTTCGACCAGAAGCCGGAGAAGAAGATCGGGAACCCGCACAGCGCCAGCATGGCGATGGCGTAGGTAAGAAATGTGAGCGGCATGTCGGCACGTAGGCCGCCCATGCGACGAATGTCCTGCTCCTCGTGGCAGCCGTGAATCACCGATCCCGCGCCGAGGAACAAGAGCGCTTTGAAGAAGGCATGCGTAATCAGGTGGAACATGCCCACGGCGACACCGCCCAGGCCGAGGCCGGCCATCATATATCCGAGCTGCGAGATGGTGGAGTAAGCGAGGATGCGCTTGATGTCGTTCTGCGCGATGGCGATGAGCGCGGCAAATACCGCGGTGGCCGCGCCCACCCAGGTAACGACGGTGAGAGCCGTCGTTGTGCCCGGCGCTGCGCCGGCGTGCATGAGCGGAGCGCCCGCGGCCATGAGCGGATACACGCGCGCAACCAGATAGACGCCGGCTGCGACCATGGTGGCCGCGTGAATGAGCGCGGAAACCGGCGTGGGGCCTTCCATCGCATCCGGCAACCATACATGCAGCGGAAGCTGGCCGCTTTTGCCCACCGCGCCGGCAAAGATGAGCAGGCCAATGGCGCCGGCGGCGCTAAGGCCGAGGCCGGCGTGCTGGGTGAGCAGATTGGCGAGGGCCAGGCCCTCAAGCGAGCCCGCGCCATGATCGTAAAAGAGCAGCGTGCCGGTTTGCGAGAACAGCCAAACAATGCCGAGAAAGAAAAAGACATCGCCGACGCGCGTGGTGATGAAGGCTTTTTTCGCGGCTGCCGCGGCCGAAGGCTTCTGATACCAGAACCCGATCAGCAGATAAGACGTGAGGCCGACGATCTCCCAGCACATGAAGAGCAGAAGCAGGCTGTTCGAGATGACCACGCCGAGCATGGCTCCGGCAAAGAGCGAGAGGAAGCAGAAAAAGCGGGTGAAGTTCTCGTCGTGGGCCATGTAGCCCACGGAGTAGATGAAGATGAGCAGCCCGACAAAGCTGACCATCACGAGCATGATGGCGGCGAGAGGATCGAGCACCCAGCCGAGATCGACGCGAGCGGAGCCGAAGTGAATCCAGGTGAAGCTGACGGTTTCGCGAACCGCTTCGCCGCGCGCCCACCCGCTCACCACATGCGCGAAAGCGATCAGCGACAAAAGCAGCGAAAATCCGAGCGAACCGGTGGCGAGCGCCGACGCAAACTTACGGCGCGGCTGCTTGAGCAGCGCAATGATGCCGGAGACAAGGATCGGCACGGCCGGAATGAGCCATAAGAGCCGCGCGATGGATGAAGCGGCGAATTGAGGAGTGAATGCAGCGGATTCCTGAATCAAGCTCTCATCCCTTCATCCTGTCGATCTTGTCGAGCTCGGCGGTGCCGGTGTGGCGATAGATGGAGATCACAAGGCCCAGGCCCACGGCAGCCTCGGCGGCGGCTACGGCAATGGAGAAGATGGCGAACATCATGCCGGTGAGCGCCTCGGGGTGCGGCCCGAAGCGCCAGAATGCGATCAGATTCAGATTGGCAGCGTTGAGCATGAGCTCAATGCCGATGAGAACCAGGATGGCGTTGCGGCGCGACAGCGCGCCGGCAAGGCCGATGGCGAACAACAGCGCCGCAACCAGAAGATAACCGGCAAGAGGAGTGACGCTCATTATCTCGGCCTCGCTTTCTCATGCATGGCCACGATGACCGCGCCTATGGTGGCTGCCGTCAGCAACAGGGCGACAATCTCCAGCGGGAGCACATAGCGGCCCACGAGCGCGTTGCCGATGTCGTGCACGGTGACTTGCGGCACGGCGGCCTGCTGCGGCACGGCGCTCACGCTTTGAAGCACGGCCCAGCCGAGCACGGCAAAAACAGCGGCTGCAATTCCCAGCCCAACGAGCCACGATTTGCTGAATACGCCTTCCCTGGGCAGATCGGAGCCGTGCGTGAGCAGGATGGCAAAGACGATCAGGATGGCGACGGCGCCAATGTAAACCAGAATCTGCGCGAAGCCGGCGAACTGCGCGTCGAGCTCTAAAAACAGCAACGCCAAACCGGCGAACGCCACGGTGACTGCGAGCGCGCTGTGAACCAGGTGCTTGAGCAGCACCGTTGCAAGGCCGCCGGCGATGGTGAGGGCCGCGAGCAGATAGAAGGTGACGCTCACTGATTGCACTCCCTATTCCGCATAGCGGTAGCTCCTGGGGCCAATGTGTTTACTGCCCAATTGCACGCGGCCCATCAAAATGTAAGCCGCGGCAAGGATCGCCGTGCAGACGACCCAGCGCGCCCACCCTTCGCCCATAAAGCGCCACAGCGCCGTGACCATCAGGTTGAGCAGCGTAAGCGGCAGAACAAACTTCCACGCGAAGTTCATCAACTGGTCCTGGCGCAGGCGAGGCAGCGTGCCGCGCATCCAGATAAAGACGAAGATGGAGAGCATCACCTTGCCGAAAAACCAGATCCACGAAGGAATCCAGGTGAGAAACGAAAATGGCGCCGACCATCCGCCGAGAAACAGCGTCGTGCCCAGACCTGAAATGGAGAACATGGCGAGATATTCGCCGAGGAAGAACAGCGCGAATTTGAAGCCGGAGTATTCGGTGTGGTAGCCGGCCACCAGTTCCGACTCGCCCTCAGGCAGATCGAATGGCGAGCGGTTGGTCTCAGCCGTGGCGGCGATAGCGTACATGACAAAGCCGGCCAGGCCCCACGGCGTGAAGATGTACCAGTGAGGAAAGATCCCGCTGTACGAGTTCTGTGCTTCAACAATCTTCGGCAACGAAAGCGAGCCGGTAATCATGACTACGGCCACGCTCGAGAGCAGCAGAACGACCTCGTAGCTGATCATCTGCGCGACGGCGCGCATAGCGCCGAGCAACGAGTACTTGTTGCGGCTCGACCAGCCGGCCATGAAAACGGAAACCTCGGTCGCAGCGCCCATGGCGAAAAAGAACAGCAGGCCGGAGTCCATATCCACCAGCACCATGTTGCGGCCCATCGGCAATACGGCGAAGCCCATGAAGACCGCGACCACCAGCACGAGCGGCGCAAGAAAGTGCACCACGGCATTGGCGCTGAGCGGAACAACATCTTCCTTCGTCAGAGACTTGATGCCGTCGGCCACCGGCTGAAAGAGGCCGAAGGGACCGACGCGATTGGGGCCGATCCGGTTCTGGATACGGCCCAGGCCTTTGCGCTCGAAGACCGTGGTGAGCGCGAAGAGGCCGGGAAAGACGCAAACGATGGCGATGACGCCGAGGACTACGCCCGCCGCGGGACGCAGCGCAACGGGCAGGTACCCCACGAGCCAGTCGCGGAGAAGGATGAAAATCTGGTCGCTATTCGCGAAGAAGGGATTCGCGGAGAGAGGCAGTGCGGCCATGGGTTAGCTTTCTCCTCCCGCGGGCGGTTCCGGATGGGGCGCGGCAGCGGCCTTGGCCGCGGCTGCCTGGGCCGCGGCTTTGGCTTTCGCCTCCACCTTAGCCTTCTCCTCGGCCAGCCGCGCGTCCACCTCGGCAGCTTCGCTGGGGTGGATCGAGTGATAGTACTCATTCGACCGGGCCAATTGTTTGCGGTCCTCGAGCAGGCCGCCGAAACGGTCGTCCGTGGCCAGCTCAAATTGCGTATCCATCTTAATGGCCTCGAACGGACAAACTTCAACGCAGATCTGGCAACTCATGCAGACGGAGACATCGATGTCGAAGCGCGCAGGATAAAACTGCGGCTTTCCCACGAAGTCGGGCTTCTTGTCTTTGCTCTTCTCGATGTAGATGCACTTGGGCGGGCACTCCTTCTCGCAGATCTGGCAGGCCACGCAGCGCATGCCGGCCTCCCAGTCTGCGCCGTCGTATACGAGAAAGGGAAAGACGCGGGCATTTTCGACGGTGGGAATCCGATGCTCCGGATACTCAACCGTCGTAAGCCGCTCTTTTGAGACGAAGCTGCCAAAAAAATTCTTAGCCGTCTCCGCCATTCCTTTCAGGATTCCCTCACCCAGCAATGCAGCCTCCGGTTTGCAGTTTACAGTCCGTCCTTGGCCCGCTTACATCGCGAAAGAGAACGTCTGCGCCTCGATGGTGGCCAGTATCGATCCCTCGGCCACGCCTGTTGCGTTTTCGTTTCCGATCGCCGTCACGCTGGTCACCTTTGCATTGGTCAGGATCCACTCGAGAGCGCCCCCAGTGGAGGCTGCGGCAGGAGCATTGTTGTTCTTGTTCTTCCCTTTTCCTTTGGTCACCGACATCTGCGTCCAGCTATCGTTAGCGGCGGTTCCGCCGGCTTCGCCATCGGTCAGCTTGCAACTCCTCAGGTTTTCGCCATCCTGCGCCATGGACAGCAGCGTCTCGTAATCCTTGCCCGGAGCGAAGCGAATGCTGAGCTCAAAGCTGGCGCTTCCGGCGTTCTCCCGCTTGCCGGCAGCCATGCCTGTATCTGAAGAAGTTTCGCCGGACCCAGTCACCTTGAAGGTGAACCCGGTGAGTGGGATGCTGATCGTGGTGCCCATCGCAGCATCGCACGTCAAAGTGTACGTGCCGGTTGCGCGCGCGCTCATCGCCGCGCCCAGCGTCAAGCCAATTACGAGCAGGGCCCTCACAACGTTCATGATCTTCATCTCGACCTCCTTGCCGTTTCTGCTTCGCGCCGCCTATGCCGCGCCGCGTTATCAAGCCGATGAATATTCCCTGATTCCTGCTCACTTGTTCCCTTGTTGCCTCGTTCTCTTGGTCCCTGCTTCTCTACCGGTCCACTTCTCCCAAGACAATATCCACGCTGCCAAAAATCAGGACCACATCGGCCACAGTGTGCCCCAGGCACATGTCCTCCAGAACCGTCAGATTGATCAGGCTGGGCGGGCGCACGCGATAGCGATAGGGATTCGGCCCGCCGTCGCTGATGAGATAAAAGCCCAGCTCTCCCTTGGGCGCTTCAATGCGGCCATACGCTTCGCCTGGCTTGGGCCGGAAGCCGCGAAGCTTCGCCTTCGGGTCCATGATCGGTCCGGCGGGAATGTCTTTGAGCACCTGCTCGAGAATTCGGATCGACTCGCGCATCTCCAGCACCCGCATCATGTAACGGTCGTAAATATCGCCGTGATCGCCGAGCGGCACTCGGAACTTGAAGCGATCGTAGATGCCGTAGTGGTCCACCTTGCGAATGTCGTAATTCACGCCGGATGCGCGCAGCATCGGCCCCGTGACTCCGGCGTTCACGGCGAGTTCCGGCCTTAAAATGCCAACCCCCTGGCAGCGGGCCATCAGAATCTCGTTCGACGAAAGCAGCGCTTCGAATTCGTCGACAAATTGCGGCAAGCCGGCAACTACTTTGCTCGTGGCGTCGAGCCAGGCGGCGGAAACATCCACGCGGCAGCCGCCGAAGCGCATGTAGTTGCACATCATGCGCGAGCCGGTGAGCGACTCGAAGAGGTCGAGGATCTTTTCGCGCTCCTTGAAGGCGTACATGAGCGGCGTGCCGCTGGCGCCCATCTCCTGGATGAGGAATCCGATCGACGAGGCGTGGTTCTGCACGCGCGTCAGCTCGGCCAGGATCACGCGAATGTATTCCGCGCGCTCGGGAACTCCCTGGCCTACCAGCTTCTCCACCGCCAGCGCATAGGCCCAGTTGTTGGTGAGCGAACAGAAGTAATCCAGGCGGTCAGTGTACGGCATCGACGCCAGATACGAAGCGCCCTCGGCGATTTTCTCGTGGTTGCGATGCAGATAACCGAACACCGGCTTGAGGCGGATCACGCGCTCGCCGTCGAGCGCCACGTCCATGCGGAACACGCCGTGCGTCGAGGGGTGGTGCGGCCCCATGGCGACTTCGAGCAGTTCGCCTTCGCCGTCCGGCTCCATCACCGGAGGACGATTCCAGCCCTCCACTTTCTCCGCATTGATCTCTGCCACACTCATGCGCCGGCCGATCCCTGTTCGCTGTTTGCTGTTGGCTGTTGGCTGTTTCTATGCTCCTGCGCGCGCTTCAGCACCTCATCGTGCGCCGTGGGCTCGTACTCAAAGTCGTCCGGGTCTACGTAATCCTTGCGCATGGGGTGGTCTTTGAAACCCTCCCACATCAGAATCCTGCGCAGGTCGGGATGGCCGGTGAAAACGATGCCGTAGAGATCGAATACCTCGCGCTCCTGGAACTCCGCCGAGCGCCAAACCGGCGTGAGCGAAGGCAATTCGACATGGTCGGTCCGATTCGCCGTGCGCATGCGAAGAACGAGCGGCCCGTGCTTTCTTCGTCAATGGAATACAAGTGATAGACCGCTTCAAGGCACCCTGGCTCGACGCGCTTGCGCGTTTCTTCCACGGTTTCCTCGATCATCTTCTCGACACCATCGACAGTTTTCGCGACTTCACGTGCCACTTTAACTTTTTCCGCGATCTCCTTGTCCGGCCAATCAACTCCGGTGACGTTGGAAAGGAAATCGAAGGCAAGCTCAGGATCGTCGCGCAGAAAGGTTGCGACGGCAACGCGCGCTCTCGGGCGCGAGGCGCAGCGAATGTTGCGCGGAGGGACTCGGGTTGGGCACAAACTCAACTCCAGCGCCCGGAACCGCCGCTTCAATCGCCGCCTTGATTTCTTCCACTGTCTGCAAGATCAGCTCCTGGCTTCTAGCCTCTAGCTCCTAGCCTCATCGTCGCCGCTGCAAGGACCTCTCTGTTCCCTGGTCCCTGGTCCCTTGGTCCCTTGGTCCCTCAGCCCCCGCCTCACCGAATCGTGATCGGCACGGGCCACACGCCTTGATTCGACGTAGGCTCCAGATCGTGTTCCCCCTGCTCGGGCACGGGAAACTCGCCCTGTGCTTCGGCATCGAGAAAACGCGGACGGCCCTCGCCGGTCAAATGCTGACCGTCAATCTTTTTTTGCAGTGTCATGAAGGCTTGAATGAGCGCCTCGGGGCGCGGCGGGCAGCCGGGAATATGCACGTCGACAGGAATGTAGCGGTCGATCCCCTTGAGCACGTTGTAGCCCTGCTTGAATGGTCCGCCGGAGATGGCGCACGCGCCCATGGCGATTACGTAGCGCGGCTCGGCCATCTGGTTATAAAGCCGCACCACCTGCGGCGCCATTTTTTTGGTTACCGTGCCGGAGACGATCATCAAGTCCGCCTGGCGCGGCGACGGCCGGAAGACTTCGGCGCCGAAGCGGGCCAGATCGTAGCGCGCCATGGTGGTGGCAATCATCTCGATGGCGCAACAAGCCAGCCCGAACTGCATGGGCCAAACCGAGCTGCGCCGTCCCCAGTTGTAGAGCTCCTCGATGGTCGTGACGAAGATGCCCTGCTTGCCCAGCTCGATCTTCAGTTGTTGGTCGACCGCCATGATTCGCTCCGGTTGCGTATGTGAAAGAGTGAATAAGTGAAAGAGTGAACAAGTGCGATTCAACCCATTCCGACTATCCTTGTTTGAGCTGGAGCAGCAAGGCCGCTCGATGCTCACTGTCCAACTGCTTCACAGCCTCACCTCTTCACTACACTATTTCACTGCCCTTTCACTGCCACGTCAGCACGCCTTTGGCCCAGGCCCAGGCCAGACCCTCAATTAATAGGAGTACAAAAACCAGCATGGCGACGCACGCTGCCGCGCTCAATCCGGTAAACGCCACTGCAAACGGCAGCAGAAAAACCGCTTCCACGTCGAAGATGAGAAAAATGAATGCCGTAAAGGTAGTAGGCGGAGCGGAACTGCATCCAGGCGTCGCCTTTCGACACCAACCCGCACTCATAGATCGCGTTCTTGGTGGGATTGGGCTTGGCCGGCGAAAAGACCTGCGCCCACAGCCACGCCAGTCCCAGCGGCGCCAAGCCAAAGCCCAAAGCCGCCACAAACAAAACTGCCAATGAAAAGTAGGGACTGGAAGCCATCGCAGGAAAGCAGTTCTTACTCTTTCAAGCTAACAGTTTGGGGCTGGTTTTGGCTAAGATGTTGGCGCTCCAACTGCCGTTCAGGCGGCTTTTTCCACCATCTATCCCATTCTGTGAACCGTTGGCTGGGCGTGGTTGCGGCGGCAAACTGCGGTGGCCGGACGACTGGGCTCGTGCCTAATCGTCGTCGTCCTTAACTGGCTTCTTGTTATGCGCTTTCAGCATTGCAGGCACGGGCACATTGCCCATGGCGTCTTTCCACAGAATCACGTTGAGTTTTTCCGTGGGCGCCCGGTCGGCATGGCTGAAGTCCATCTTCATGCTGGCCTGCGCGCCTACGGCATTCTTCGGGTTAGCCGTGTAGATCAACCCGTTATCGCGGTTGGAGTAGTCGGCCGAATACGAGGGCTGATCGCCCGGTCCTGTGAACAGCGAGGTGATCAGCGAGCAGAAGGCGTCGTTGTTGTTCATCGGGGGCAGGCCGAGCAGCGCCTCCATGGTGCGGACCACGCTCACCGTGGAGTAGAAGCGGCTGTCGACAAACGGCGCGCCGTTGGGTCCGTGCGGCGCGTACTTGCTGACGACCAGCGCGATGCTGCGGTGTGCGTCCACGTGGTCGGCGCCATTCTGCGCGTCGTCTTCCAGAATGAAGAAGGCCGTATCGTCCCAGTACGGCGAGTGCGAAATCGCTTCCACCGCGCGGCCCACGGCAAGATCGTTATCGGCGACGGAAGACTTGGGTGTCGGCCCGCCGGGACGCGTTCCCGCGGTATGGTCGTTGGGCAACCGCAGCATCACGAAGTCGGGCATGGTGTCGTGACCATTTTTGCGATCGGTAACCCACTGCTTGAGGTGGCGCAGGAAGATATCGACCCTGATCTGATCGGGAATCATGAGATTGAAGTCCGGCGCTTCCGGCGCGAAGTGGCCTACCAGCTCGGGCTTGGTAGCAACATTGGTGGCGAGGAGCGGAATGGGCCACGGCCACTTGTTGACTCCGCCGCCCCACTCCGCGGGCAATGGCTCACCCGGTGCAATCGCCTTGCGCGCGCATTTTGGGCCGGCAAGCATCGGGCCAAGCGTGGCATCGGCGACCGCCTCCTGGCCGCAAAACGTTGACGAAATGAACTCGCCGAAGTGGTAGTAGGTCTTGCCATGCGCAGCCAGGTCGCCCCAGAGGTAGCCGCTGGCCGGCTCATTGACGTCGGGAATCTTCTGGAGCAGCGGATAGCCATCGGCCACCACGCCCTCATAGTCATACTCGCGTTGCTCGCCGCGATAATTCTGCTGCCATGTTTTTTCCAGGTAGTCCGTGCCAATGGCTGCGGTCGACCAGACGTGACCGTCGCCGGAGACCTCGCCGGAGTCGAAGAAGTTGTCGAGCACGCCGAATTGCAGCGCTAATTTGTGCTCGTTCGGCGTGATGGCCTCGCCGTACATTGCCAGCTTGGGGTCGCCATTGCCCACCTGCATTCCATGCTGCTTCAGATCGCCGAGGATCTGATCGTAGGCGCGGTTCTCCTTGATGATGTAGATGACGTGCCGAATGCTGTCCCTTGGCGCCTCCGGCAAATTCAACCTGCTTTTGCGCGGCCTTCATGCGATTCGAAGCCAGCACGTTTGCGGTCCAGCCGGCCAGGCGGCTCTCGATCTCTCGCTCATCGATCGCCGCCAGCGAACCATAGAGCAGTGTGCCGATGTAGGTGCTGGTCGACTTGTAGCGCCGTGCCTCCGGCTCCGCAGTCTCGCGCTGGGGAAAGTTGTTCGGCCCCGTTCCCTTACCTTTCGTCAGTCGCGACGTAAAGCTTGCCGCCGGTCGACGACGCGATGAACGCCATCGACATCGGCATCCACTCCGTGGGAATGAATCCGTCCGGCTCGACCATTCCGGTTTTCGCGGCCTTTGGCGTCAATTTGCGTGGGTCGATTACCGCAACCGCATCGGTGGCCATATTCGCCACATACAGCCGGCTGCCGCCGGCGTTCACAGAGAGAGCAAGCGGCTCGGCGCCGAAATAACTCTGGCCCGGCAGACGCGTGTCAAAGTAGCCCTTCACGGCGAACTGTCCCGCGCTCACATTCACGGCCGCTACGGCGTCGCGATTGGCGAGCGCCACGTAGAGTACTTTTTCATCGGGCGAGAAAGCGAAGGCGCAGGGATGAGTTCCTGGGGCAATCGGATTGCCCGGCTTGAGCAAAGACAGCTTGCGCCCCACCGTGCCACGCGTCAGGTCGAGATCTACAATCTCCGATGCATTCCAGAGCGCGACAAATGCGCGCTTGCCGTCCTTCGCCACCGCGAGCGCAATCGGATAGGTCGAAGGCACAGCGTCGCTCTCGGAGAGATCGAATCGCTTTTCGATCGCGCCGGTCGCGGGATCAAGCAGCACCACATCGTCGGAGAGGTTTTCCGCAACCAGTAACTTCTCCCGGCCGGCATTGCCAACTACCGCGATTGCCGCCGGATACGGAATGCCCTGATCGCTATCCGTCCCCGCGGGCAGGCGGGTTATTCGTCCCTTGGCCAGCTTTTCTACTGGCAGATGAATCAAGCGTTCGGGCGCGATCTTGCCCGAGGAGAAGCTGTACACCGCGACGTCGCTGCCCGTATCTTCCTTGCCCTCGCCTTTCGCATCGGTCAGCGAGGCCATGCTGGCGTAGATGTGGCTGCCATCGCGGCTGAATGCAAGGCCGGAGAAGAGCGTCTGGTGCGCGCGCATCGACGTGCGCGCATCGGGAAAGTCAGCCAGCACGCCGGTCTGGGTGTCGAGAACCGTGAAAGACTGCTCGTACCGCGACTCGAATGTTCCGTAGCCGGCATTCACAGTGACCACGTAGCGGCCATCGGGCGAGACAGCCATCGAGATGGGCAGGCTGTTGATGCGCTGCGGATGGCCCGGAACTTCGCCGGTCAACTGCTTGCTCGAGGGCAGGTCGACGGTTTGCGCGGAAAGACAGATTGAGCCGATGCAAAATGCGGCACTGAGAATTGCCCCGTGAATCCTGAAGCTCATGCAGAAAACCCCTGGATCAATCTAACGAACCTTCGATGAACGTAATGTAAACCGCAAAGGCGCCGGGGGGCGATGCGGAGACAAGTTGGAATGTGTATCAGAAGACAATGGGACGAAACCGCGCGGCGACCCGCGGCGCTATGGCATCCCCAGATTTATACTTCCATCGATTGCCGGTACAATTCCCTTCCCCGCGCCATGGCGCGCTCATCCAGTTCCACCCAGCGCGGATTTTTGACCAGCCTGCGCAGTACCGCATCGATGCTTGCCTGCGGAATCACGCCGGCAATCTCAAGCAGCGCGCCCAGCATCACCATGTTCGCCGCGCGCTTGTCGCCCAGCTCATCGGCGATGCGCGTAAACGGAATGGCGAGCACATGAATGCCGCCGCGCAAGCAATCGGCCGGGAACTCGTCGCCGTCGTAAATCACCCATCCATCCGCGCGCACGCTTTTGTCGAATTTTCGCAGACGAGGGCTCGTTCATTGCCACCAGCACGTTGGGCGCCGAGACCAGCGGCGAATCGATAGTCTGCCGCGACAGCCGCACGTGACAATTTGATGTGCCCGGAGCGCATCTCCGGCCCGTACGACGGCAGCCACGAAACCTCAAGCCCGGCATCGAGGCCGGCCTCGGCGAGCACTTCGCCGAACATCAAGACTCCTTGCCCGCCAAAGCCCGCGATGCGCACCTCAAGATCGATCTCCTTGCCCTGCGCCATCGCCGCCGCGTTGCCCTCCGGCAGATCCTCCTCGGCCACGCCGAGAATGTGCGGCAGCTCTTCGAGCGCCGGGATGCGGCGCCACTGGCCGCAGATCCACCGTCTCCATCCGCTCCTTCGTCCGGTCGCAGAACACTCCCAGGGGAAAGGTCTCTTCCATCACATCGCGAACCCAGTGCTGCGCCTCAACGGGATTCATCTTCCAGATCGTCGGGCAGGGCGACAGCACTTCGATCAGCGAAAAGCCCAGGCCGCGCACCTGATTCTCGACGCCGCGCTTGATCGCCCGCGCCGCCTGCGCAATCTGCCTGTTGTCGCCCAGACCCACGCGCTCAATGTAGACGGGCGCCTCAAGCGTGCTCAGCAGCTCGCTCACGTGCAGCGGGTACCCCTCCGTCGCGGCATTGCGCCCTTCGGAGTGGTCGTGCTCTTCTGGCCCAGCAGCGTAGTGGGCGCGTATTGGCCGCCGGTCATGCTGTAGATGGCATTGTTGATGAAAATCACCGTGATGTTTTCGCCGCGATTGGCGGCGTGCAGAATCTCGCGCCGATCCAATGGCCGAAAGATCGCCGTCGCCCTGGTAGCCGACAACAATGCTTTTGGGATGGCTTCGCTTTATCGCCGTGGCCACGGCGGGAGCGCGCCCATGCGCTGCCTGTACATTGCCAACGTCGAAGTAGTAATAGGTGAAGACGCCGCAGCCGACGGGGCCGACCATGATGGTGCGATCCTGCACGCCCAAATCGTCAATGGCTTTGGCCAGCATTTTGTGCACCGTGCCGTGACCGCATCCGGGACAAAAGTGCGTCTGGTGCTGCAGCTCGTCTTTGCGGTCAAAGCGCTCGTAGAAGGACCTGGCCCGGCCCTGCGCGACTGCGTATTCCGCTACCGGTTCAGGAGACATGTGCCATTCGCTCCTCATCGATATTCGGTTCGGCCAGCCCCGCGCGATGCGCCAGCCCGCGAACCAGCGCCAGCACCTCGCCGTGCGACGGCACATTGCCGCCCACGCGGCTCAGGAACTCCACTGGCCGCGAGCCATTCAACGCCAGCTTTACATCTTCCAGCATTTGGCCGTTGCTCATTTCCACTACCACGAAGACGCGCGCGCTGAACGCCAGCCGCTGGAACTGCACCACCGGAAACGGATAGAGCGTGATGGGCCGCAGCACGCCCACCTTGATTCCAGCAGCGCGAGCTTCAGCCGTCACGGCTTTAAGAATGCGCCCCACGATGCCATAGCCCACCAGCACGATCTCCGCGTCCGCCGTCAACCACTCCTCGGCGCGCGCCTCGCGCAACTGAGCGGCCTTGTACTTGGCCTCGAGGCCGAGGATATGCTTCTCCATCCGGTCGAAATCGAGTTCCAGCGAGGTAATGAGATTGCCGCGAGAGGCTGCGGTGCCGGCCACGGCCCACTCCGGCAGGCGCGGCGCGGTGGCCGTTTGCGGAAACTCCACTGGCTCCATCATCTGCCCGATAAATCCATCGGCGAGCAGCACGACCGGATTGCGATAGCGGTCGGCCAGCTCGAAGGCCAGCGCGGTCAAATCGGCCATCTCCTGCACCGAGTGAGGAGCCAGCACGATGGTGCGGTAGTTGCCGTGGCCTCCGCCTTTCACCACCTGGTGATAGTCGCCCTGCTCGGCGCCAATGTTGCCCAGCCCAGGCCCGCCGCGCGTGATGTCGGCAATGACGCAGGGCAGCTCCGCGCCTGCCATGTAGCTGATACCCTCCTGCATCAGGCTGATGCCGGGGCCGCTGGACGCGGTCATGACGCGCACGCCGGCCGACGCCCCGCCATACAACATATTGATGGCCGCCACTTCGCTTTCCGCCTGCACATACACGCCGCCGGTTTTGGGCATGAACTCCGCCGCGGCCTCGGCAATCTCGCTGGCCGGCGTGATGGGATAGCCGTAGAAGGCGCGGCATCCGGCAAGAATGGCGCCCTTGACGATGGCTTCGTTGCCCTTCATCAGTTGCTTGCGCATTCCGTCACTCCCTCCGCAGCGGAAACTCGCTTCGCGCGCAGCGCCGGCGCGAGCACTAACCAGACGCAGCACCGTAATCGCTCCCGGCTCCGGGCACACCAGGAAGCAGATGCCGCAGCCCGTGCAGCCCGCGCCCGCATACACCGCGGTCTTGTAGCCGTAATGACTCAGCCGCTCGCTCATGCCGATCACCTTGGGCGGGCACGCTTCAATGCAAAGCCCGCAGCCCTTGCACTCTTCGTCGTCGATCCGCAACCGGCCCCGATCCCGATGTTGAGCGCCTTGCTCGCACTGGCCATTCGCGCCCTCCAAGCCCGCGTTAGTTTGCGCCTCAGCAGCGGGGACCGCAGTGACGGGAGTCACCTGCCCAGTGCAAATAACTTGTGGAAAGTAACGCAATGAAAGACTTTACGGATACTGCAGCGTTGTATGGCGGCACGCACCGCAGCACGCGCAAAATGGGCTGCAAGCGGCGGGAAAGACTCGCAATAATCTCTTGATAAGTATGTCTTTAATTGGTTCTTTGGCAGCACCGGATGGCCGCTACGCGATCGGGCTCCGTTGATTGACCGGAAGGAATTCGGCGCCCGGACCAACCCGGGGTTCAATCGCTCTTGCCTGAGTCGCCTTCCACCCCTGCGGGCAGGTCGATCGCCACCAGTGCGAAGCGGGTCTGGCCGGGCGCGGAGCTTTCAAAACCTACGATATGCTGGTGGCGCTCGGAACCGGCCCGCAACTCGTATCGGTCGTAGTATGAACCGACCTGATGCCTCCCGCCGCATTCAGTTTACGTATTTCGTCGTGGATCTTGTAAGTGTAGTCGCGAGCGAGGCGATCACTGTGATCATCGGTGACGACAGCCCGTGCGACAAGCGACCGGGCGTCTTCACCGAGACGTCGGCCGGAGCCGTTGAGGCGCAGACGCCAGCGAACAGCCAGGCAGCGAATCGCATATCTTCAGTTTGCCGGGAAGACACGAAGCAACGCAATCCGGATCATGTTTCGGCATGCCGTCATTCGCAAACTCCACACTCCGATAGTCACGGCCGTATGCCGACTGGCGCGACGCGCCGGAAGCGGCGTTATTTTTTCGGGTCGTTCACTTCGCCGCCGAACGTAATGCTGGTATCCGCGCCGAAGCGCTTGTAGTTTTCGTACTTCACCGTCATGCGAATGCGCTGCGATGAGGTGCGGAAATGCAGGGTATCGTCGGCGTGGGTGTAGGTGGGGAACCAATACTTGCCGTCGATCTGCTCGCGGTAGGTTTCGAACCTCGGGAACTGATTGTCCTCGCCCCTGCTTGAGCAGGCCGACGCCTTTGCCGTATGTCTTGACGATCTGGAGGTCGCGATCGTCGACCCAGATATCGCCTTCGAAATAACGCTCGCCTTTGACCATCTTCTTCGGCTTGACGGTGAACTGATAGCAATCGATTTCGTCGAGCTTCTGTTTCCCGACATAGCTGATGTCGTACTTTTCGATGTCCTCGGTGGTCAGAACGAAGGGCTGCACGTTGCGGAGGTCCTGCTCATCCTGCGGCGTGAGGGTGAGATTGCGGAGCGTGATCATGGGCGCGTAGGTCACCTTTTCTTCGCGCTGCTTGTTGGGTCCGAAGATGATGTCGGAGTCGATTTCCCATTTGCCCTCAACGCCGCCGGCGGCATCGAGTTCTTCCATTTTCACGGACTGGTGATAGGTGTAGTTTTCGCGTGCCTTACGGAACTCGGCTTCTTTGGCCGCAAACTTCCGGATGATTTCGTCCGGGCTGATAGCGCGGGGTGGGGGGATTTGATCGGGGCCGCCCGGGTTGGGGCTGGACGCGCGCGGCGGGCGTGAGGCTGCTGACGTGGAATCGCGCAGGGTGACCTCCGCTTTCGGAGTGTCGCGTGAACTCAACGCCGGCTGGAGCAGGCTGGGCTGCTTGCCGTTTGACGAGCCGCCCGCGGAGTTGCCGACCGAACTACTCGACGAGTGCCGGAGGAACTGTCCGAGGGTTGGCTCGGCAGGGGATGCGATGTGTCGTCCGCGGCGAGCGACGCGATCGAGTGCTCTTCCGGCGTGCCTTCTCGCACCATCGTCATCGTCGCGGCGTGGTAGACGTTCTTATTGTCCTGGTTTGCGCCAATGCTCACGTGATCGCCGGGCTGAAAATCACCGATTTTCGCCGAGCCGCCGGAAGAACCGATGTATTTGGTCGAATTCGCGATCGCGACGGTGGTGATCGTCTTGTCGTCGGCTTCGATGACGACATTCCTGTCCCCGATGTTCCGCACTATCCCGGTGAGTGCCCTGGCGGTGGACTGGCGCCCCTGGCCGAAACCGGGAACACTGACAAGCAGGAGAGCGATCGGTAATAATGTAAACCCGCGCGCCATAAACCCTCTGAACGCAGGCTACAGCGAGTGGGTTCCGAAAATCAACCATCACAGTGTTCACCACCTTCTTCAACTCTTTGCCAGTCCTGAAAGAAGGGGATCTTCACGTCATTTCTGGCGCGAAACAGGCTGGCTAAACTCAGCCCGAGCTTCTTCGCCTCTCCGCGCTTTTCCGCGCTTATCGCGCGGCTGGCGAAACGTCCGATCGGCGCGCCAACGAAAACGGAGGCAACCGGGGCGAGACGGTTCTGGCACGTTACCGCGCTTTTCGCGCACGTCTGGCCCACGCTGCGCCGAGTGCGCGGGGGACGGCTCATCGTGGCAGGCTGGGGGTCCGGCGCGACACGCGCGCCACGTTTGCACGCAGCCCACGCGCCACGTTTGCAAGTGTGTTCGCAGGAAATTGGGGGACTTCCAGGGGTACACCGACGGGTAAGGATGGGGAAATTCGGATTTCAGCCCTGACTTGGGCGCGACGCCGCAAGTGCTACCCATGCGTCCGGGCCGGACAGGGTTATTCTGGCTGCCCACACTGGACACGTTTCGAACTCTCATCAGTAATTTCAACAACTTCCAGCCCCTAAGTAACCTCCTACATGGCGCCGACACCGGCTTGCCGGGACTGCGGGGCCCCCATGCCTGACTTCGTTTCTCCAGCAACGGCGTTTAGTGGTTCAAGTGTTGCCGGATCGAACGAACGCCGTTCTCATCGCCGGCATTGTCTGCTCGACGATGTTCTCGCCGCCGCCGCAGGCGGCCGGATTAGCAACGGATCAGCCCTACGCCTGATCTGCGCGATCCAGAAGGGCTGGAAGACGGGGCATGTGTGGTGGAAGCGGACGCGTTGGGCTAAACATTGGCATGTGGATGAAGCCACGATCAGCCGCGACTACGAGCGCTGGCAAGAACTCGGATTCGTGAAGCGTCGCAGGAATCCCTTTAAACTTAGCGCCTTGTTGCTTATATTTCCCTGGTCGCGTGTATGGGACGACGAGGTTTGGAGTGATCAGGAAAGAGTTGCGTCGATGCTACCGGAATTACGTTGCAAGCGTGCAACACAAAAAGGTTGCCCCGATGCAACCTGTTCGGGAGTTCATCCTTTATATAAATGCTCTAAAAAGCAAATAAGCAAGCAAGCTGCTGCCGATCCGCGAACCAAAACGAAGACAACCGAGTGCGTCCCCATCAGCAAGCGCAGACCGGAGACTGCCGTTTCCTCGAAGAGGAGGCTTTGCGAAGCGCTCGCGTGCCCCACTCCGGGCTTCGATGGCAAGACCCAAGACGGGGTCGAAGCGCCAGCCGCCAGCGTCGCCATTGAAAGCTTCGCCGCGGTAGCTGGCGATGCAGCGTTGGAGGGCACCGCAGAACTCCGGGATCTGCTGAAGCAAAACTGCGTCAGGCATCGACCAGATCAGGTTCAGCAATTGATTGCGGCCGGACGGGCAAAGCGCTTTACGATCCAGGGCATCATCGCATTTGTGGCGGAAAAGATCACGTGTAAGCGAAATCACAACGATCCTGTCTGCAGCGTTCAGTTGTTGATCAATGCCATCAGCGACCCGGCAGACCTAAACCATTGGGCAAGACGCGCCCGTCGGAGTGCGTCGTTCTTTTTGAGGAAGATCACGGCACCTCGGCCCCTAAAACCAGAAACATGGGGGCTGTCGTGCGGTCATACCTGTCAGGTTGCGCGAAGCTTACCCCGGGTAGCGAGAGGCAAAGCCTCCAATCAATATGCCGGGCGTCTGGGCGTTGCCTCTGCCAATCGCTTATCCGGGCCATAACTTCGACTTAAGCGCAGGATTCCTTTCAGCCGCTTCGAGTACTTCCATGGTGTGCCGGAAGCCGGTGTCCACGATCTCATCGAAACGAGCGAAATCGGTCACTTTGAAGTTCTGTACAGGCGGGGTAATCAACAGGTCCGCCCTTTCGCGCCACTGTCTGCCGTGGAGTTCGCTGCTCAGCGTGGCGGCCCGAAAGAGGACTTCCATAATATTGGGAATCGGCTCCTTTCGAGCGAATGGGTTGATTTTGTCCCAGAGGATTTCAAACCCTGAAGGACATTGGAGCTCATATTTGCTGCCGTAGCGGAGCCGACTCCGGGAGGCGACGTCAATCGCGATGAGGGAACCGGAAAAATGATTCTGCATAACGTCGATTGGCAGATTATTGAGGACGCCACCATCGGCCAGCACGCGGCCATCGATCAGGAGCGGCGGCGCGAAGCCGGGCAGCGCGCAACTGGAGCGAAGGGCGGTCCAGACGGATCCGTCGAAGTGTTCCACCTGATCGGCTTCGCCGAGATCGGAGGAGAGGCAGAAGTAGCGGAAAGGCAGATCCTCGATCCGCCAGGCGCCGCATATCGCCGTTGCCACCGCAACCAGACGCTTGCCGCTCAGAATCGAAAGCAAAGGCAGAGTGCGGTCGTGGGCGGGCCGCCGCCGGGCGAGTTCTTCGCGCGTCTGTTTAATGAGAGCATCGAGGTCGCCGCCATAACAGTGGAGTGCGGCCACGTAGGCCCCCATACTGGACCCCGCGGCGCGGTCAATGGGTACCCCCGCTTCGGCGAAGGCGCGCAATGCCCCAATCTGCGTGAACGACCGGGCGCCGCCCCCGCCGAGCACGAGATTGTTTGCCGTCCCGGCGATGATGCGCGCGAGGCGCGAGATCCGCTCGATTACCTGAACGGATGTGGTGGTGCTCGGAAGGCGCCGTGCGAACCATCCAGTTTCGAGCCGCGCAGGAGCGGTTCCACTCGGGGCCATGCATCATCAGAAGATCGAACCTGCCGAGAAGATTGCGGTCGATCTGCTGCAGCGGGCCGATGCTGTTCAGGCCGGGCAGAGGCTCGGATCCAGCCTCGACGCAGAGCAGAACCAGATCCGCGCGCTGCAGGCAATGGCGAGACCAGGCATCGGTACCACCGGCGGCTGAGTAAACCGTGAACCGGTTCCGGCTCTCCACCGCGGACAGGCGCTCGGCCTGATCGAAATCGGGAGCGCCGGAAAAGTTCAATCCGGCGAATCCCGCAGTAATGCATATGCTCGGCCCGAAGGAGTTCAATCGCGCCGCGAGGTCGAGCGCCAGCCCCGGCGCATCGATTCCCGGCGTCAAAGGGAAGACAGCGATCGACGGATAAGTTTCCTTCTGCTGATTCAGAGTGTATTGTTCTCTGAGGCGCCGCATCGTCAGGCGGGCGATCGCCAAGGCTGTTCGCGGGTGCGCGTCCACCAGATTGAGGAAACTCTTTTGCGGGAACCTGACGAGTTCGCTGTCCAGCCGGGACACCACGGTGGCGGAGCGCGGCTCATTCATCAGCAACGCCATTTCACCTACGCCCTCGCCAGGATGCACACGGCCGCGGGCGACTATCGCACCCCCGCTGTTCCTCACGATAACGGCCAGGCGCCCTTCGATCAGGACATATAGATCGCAATCGGTGTCGCCCTGGCGGATGAGTGTTTCGCCGGCGCGCAGACGAATGGTCTCCGGCGGAGGATCAATGCGGCTCAGCTCCTCTTCGCTTACTTCCGAGAGCAGAGCGGAGCGTCTTAAGTATTGGATGGTGCGGGAAGAGGCGCTGAATCCGCCCATTTCAGATAATCCGCCTTTGCGCGTATGGTCTTCCGTCCCCGCAAGCCGCGAGCCATAGTCGAGCGCCCACGATTGCGATGCCCGGGTCTCTAAGGAGCGCCGTAATGCTCTACTATAGAGGAACGATTTCTTCGCACTGAACGCCTCGATCAACGATTCCGCCGGGGATTTTTGAATGCACTTATTGGAACTCCTCAAAGCGACATCGTTAGTTGCCTTGAACCGGAAGCTTCATCGGGCGGAATTCGAGCGGAGGCGCTTAGCGCGGTTCCGCCGGTTTGCTGCTTTCGTCATGCGCAATTCGCCGTTTTACGCGCGAATCATGCGTGAACACCACATCGATCCGGCCAGTTGCTCGGTGGAGCAGTTTCCGGTTCTGACGAAAAGCGACGTCATGGAGAACTTCGATGAAATAGTCACGGCGCGGGACGTGAGCCGCGCGGGCGTTGCCGAGTTCCTTCATACCTCGCACGATTCAGCGGACAGGTATCTCGGCCGTTACCACGTAATCCACACATCCGGGTCATCCGGGCAGGTCGGCTACTTTGTCTATGACGAAAAATCGTGGGCGCGCGGGATCGCGCAGGTAGCCAGCACTCCGTCGCTGGGATTTATTCCGCGGCGCCGCCGGGTAGCATTCGTGGGAGCGACTGACGGCCATTACGCAGGGATATCGATGACCGGCGCGGTACGCTTCAGGCCGTTCAATCTGATTTACAAAGGCGAATTTTTCGAGATCAACGCGCCTTTGGCGAAGACGATTGACGGAATGAACGCTCTCCAGCCGGACATTCTGATCGGATATGGAAGCGCCCTGGGCGCGCTGGCGGAAAAGCAGTTGGAAGGCCTTCTGGAGATCCATCCGCGAATGGTTGCCAACAGCGGAGAAGCGCTCCCGCCATCCACTCGTGAATTGATAGAGAGGGCGTTCGGCCAATGCCTGCGTAACGTTTACTCCTGCAGTGAACACCTGATCATAGGCGTGAGGGAGGCCGGATCGGGCTCGATGCGTCTGCTCGAGGACGAGTTGATTCTAGAGCTGCGCGCCGATTGCACGCTGGTCACGAATATGTTCAACAGGGTGGTGCCGCTGATCCGCTACCAGATGAACGACGTTCTCACGCCGGTCGATTCCGATGTTCATGCGCCGTACCGGGCCATCGCCGAAGTGGTGGGCCGGGTCGAGCAGACCGCGAGGTTCGTCAACCGCCACGGCGTAGTCAACGGTATCAGCCCGCACACCATCAATGAACTGCTCATTCCCCACGTATGGCGCTTCCAGATGCGAATCACGGGCGAGTCTTCATTCACGCTGGCGATCGTGCTCGACAGGGATGCCGGGGAAAACGGCCGTGACGGAAGCAATCGCGGCAGCAAGCGGGAGACTTCGTGCGATCCTTGCGCAGAAAGAGATGGATAACGTGGTTTTCCAGGTAATGCCTGTCGAGGACATCGCGGTAGATGCCCGTACCGGGAAGTTCAGGCTTATTTTGGAAGCGGCACAGCGAAGCAGCCACAGTGAAACAGCCGGGGGCGGTTTCGCGACGTAACTCATTGGGAAAGTTCAGGGAGAATCAGGAGATTGTTCGCAAAAGATCTGGCGCCTCTTATTCCCGCCGGGACAAATTCGGATCTCACGTCTCGACGGGTCAATCATGCGTTCGCCGGCCCGGAACTGGCCGATCTGGTCGGCTCGATTCGCGAACGTCTGGACGTTATCGACGACCCGGTGAATCGGCGGATTGGTCTGGCTCGGGAGAATACGGCGCCGCCGGAGTTTCGCGTGTCGGGTCAGCTCGGGCCCATCTATCCCGAATGGCTGGGGGATCGGCGCTTTGGCGAGGCGCACGGCTGCCGCTTTCCGTATATCGCGGGAGAGATGGCGCGCGGGGTGGCGACGCCGGCCATGGTGATTGCGTCTGCCAAAGCCGGCTTCATCGGTTTCTATGGCGCCGCGGGTTTGGAACCGGAGACGATTCGGACCGCCGTTCGCGAAATTGCGCGTGAGACCGCGGGGCTCGCGTGGGGATCAATCTGATCCACACGCCCTACGAACCGGATCTGGAACGCGCAACGGTGGATGTGTATCTCGGGGAAGGCGTTCGGCGCATGTCGGCTTCGGCGTTCATGTCGCTGACACCGAGCGTGGTGCAGTATGCGTATCGCGGAGCCTACGCGGATGCCACTGGCCGGATTGTCAGGCCAAACCATGTGTTCGCCAAAGTATCGCGTCCCGGAGGTAGCCGCTCAGTTCATGGCGCCTCCGCCTGAAGCGATGCTTGACACGCTGGTGCGCGAGGGCCGATTGACATCCACGGAAGCGGAAGCCGCGAAATACGCTCCTGTGGCGGAGGATGTAGCGGCGGAAGCCGATTCCGGCGGACATACCGACAACAGGCCTCTCGCCGTGCTGCTGCCGCTGCTATTGAGGGAGCGGGATCGGGCCGCCGCGCGGTTTCGCGGTGCGCACGCCATCCGCATAGGCGCGGCCGGAGGGCTGGGCACGCCGGCGGCTGTGGCGGCGGCCTTCGCGATGGGAGCGGCGTATGTTCTGACCGGCACCGTCAATCAGACCGCTCGCGAGTCGGGCCTGTCCGAAACGGGAAAGCTGATGCTGCGGGAAGCATCGATGGCGGATGTGGCTATGGCGCCATCCGCCGATATGTTCGAATTCGGAGTGAAGGTGCAGGTGCTGCGGAAGGGCTCGCTGTATTCGCAAAAGGCGGCGCGGCTGTTCGAGCCTTTATCGAAACTACCGGGAGATCGGAGAAATCCCGTCGGCCGTCCGTCAGAGCGTTTGAGCGTGAAATTTTCGGGCGCGGTCTGGCGGATGTGGAAGCCGAGGTTTCACGATTTTTTCGACGAGGAATCCGGAGGAGTTGCGGCGCGCCGCGGGCGACGGGCATCACAGGATGGCTTTGATTTTTCGATGGTACCTGGGGATGTCCAGACCGGTGGCCAATCACCGGCCAGCCGGACCGGCGCCTCGACTACCAGATTTGGGTCGGAGCCGGCCATCGGCGCCTTCAATGAATGGGTGAGTGGTACCGTTTCTGGCGGAACTGAAGGATCGCAGCGTGGCACAGATCGGCCTGAACCTGCTGGAAGGCGCGGCGATCGCCACCCGCGGACAACAGGCGCGGGTGCATGGCGTAGATGTGCCGGCGTCTGTTTTCAATCCCCGTCCGAGGCGGCTCGCGTGACAAGGTCCACAAGAATCCCCCATCGCAGTGACCGGAACGTTCATGCTTTTCCCCGGCAGCACGGAGCCGGACGGATTCTGGCGGACGATCGTCAGCGGCCGGGATTGTCTGACGGACGTGCCCGCGAGCCATTGGCTGATCGGGGACTATTACGATCCGGACCCGGCCAGGCCGGGCAAGACATATGCGCGGCGCGGGGCTTTTCTTTCGCCGGTTTCCTTTGAGCC
>CAWGGA010000030.1:0-195814 GCA_963822015.1 uncultured Acidobacteriaceae bacterium | reverse complement strand
GAATGATGGGGCGAATTCGCAGCCGCGGCTGGCCTCGAAGGTCAGAGCAGCAGAAGGCAGAAATACTACATTGCGGTATAATAATCACATTTTGACCGCTCGGTTTCCCTCCCTGTGCGCGAGGTCACATCTGCCCTAACGTCCCCGCGCTCAACATGAAGCCATGGATGCGTCCACCCTCATTGTTGTGGCTCCATGCGCGCTCCTGCTGGGCGCAGTGCTGCAGATTCTCGTCGCGCGGCTTTGCTCCGCCCGGACCAAGGGAATCCTCGCTGCTCTCAGCTGCTTGCCCGCCGTTTTTGCCGTCGCCGGCATCGCACCTTTTGTTCGCAGCGGCCAAGCCATCGACCTCCGTCCCTTGCCGTGGGACGGGCCGCTCGCGCTGGTACTGCACGTCGACGCGCTCAGCGTTCTCTTCGCCTTCATGGGCGCGTGCATCGGCGGCCTGGTGCTGCTCTATTCGATCGGCTATATGGCGCACGACAAGTCGGCCACGCGCTTCTACGCCACAATGCTGGTTTTCATCGGCGGCTTTATCACGCTGGTGTACAGCGCAAACCTGTTCGTCTTCTACCTTTGCTGGGAAGTGGTCGGCCTCTGCTCGTTTACCCTGGTGGGCTTCTGGTACACCAACCGCGAAGCGGTGAACGGCGCGCGCAAGGTGCTGCTGATGACGCACATCGCCGGCTACGGTTTGCTGGCCGCGGATTCTGGTTCTCTATCACCGCACGGGCAGCGCCCTGTGGACCGATCCGGCTGTGGCGCGCGGTTTCACCGGCGGCATCTTCGCGCTCATGCTGGTTGCGCTGGTGGCCAAGAGCGTGCAGGTTCCGCTGCACACCTGGATTCCCGAGGCCATGGCGGCGCCTACTCCCGTGAGCGCGCTGCTGCACTCGGCTTGTTATGTCACGTCTGGCGTGTATCTGGCCGCGCGCATGCACAGCTTTGGCGTGTGGCCCATTGCGTGGGGCGAGAGCTTGATGTGGGTGGGCACGCTGACCATGGCGGTGGGCGTGATGTACGCCATGGTGCAGACCGATCTCAAGCGCATGCTGGCCTTCTCCACCGTCAGCCAGATCGGCTACATGATGATGGGCCTGGGCATCGGCACGCCGCTGGCCATCACCGCCGGTCTGCTGCACTGCCTGAATCACGGCTTCTTCAAGGGCGGCTTGTTTTTGACCGCGGGCTCAGTGCAGCACGCAACCGGAACGCGCGACATGAACCAGCTCGGCGGCCTGGCGCAAAAGATGCCGCGCACTACGCTCTCGTGGCTGATCGGCGTAGGCAGCATGATGGGCATTCCGCTGATGAGCGGCTTCGCCAGCAAGTGGATGCTCTACGCCGCGGCGTTGCAGGCCGGATGGGCCGTGCCTGCGATGGTGGCATGGGCCGCGAGCCTGGGCACGGTGTTTCTTGGCGCGAAGGCAACCAGCGCGGTTTTCCTTGGCCCCCCAACTGAGCAAACCAAAGACGCGCACGAAGCGCCGCCTACGATGGTCTGGGGCATGGGATTTCTCGCCGCGGGCAGCGTGGTTCTCGGCGTGGCGCCGCAGTTGGCCGTCAACTACTTCCTGAATCCGATCCTCGCCGCGCTCGGTCTTGGCGCCGGCGTACACGTCACATGGCTTGGCCTCTCTGCCGATGCGGGCAGTTTTTCCTCGACGGGAGGACTCGTGCTGGCGTTGGTCTCGCTCGTTTTGGGCGGCGCGATTTATTTGATTGCCTACGCGTCGCGGCCGGTTGCAGCTCAGGCGGAGCAGCGATGGCCGGTGCAGGCGGAGGGATCTTTACCGGCGGCGAGCCGCTGGGTGAGCAGGGACGCCTGACCGCCGGCGATTTTTCCGAGATTTTTCAGGAGCACTGGCGCTCCTTCTTCCGCTGGTCGAATGTCGATCGCGTTTTTCTCTGGTTTTGGAGTGGATTGCAGGTTGTTTCCGAGTGGCTCGGCATCGCGTTCACGTGGATGGAGCGCCGCGCCACAGTTCTCGTCGTCGTCTTTGCCGCGGCGGCCTTCGCACTGGCTCGCTGGATCGTGCCGGGGACGGCCCCGCCGTTTCCAGCCGTGATGCCTTCGGCGCAAATCCCGCCGCTGCTGATCTTCGCCGTCGCCATCGCAGCTCTCGCGCTATTGCTCGCAGCCGTCGCCAATGCAGTCTGGGCAAAAGCTGCTGCCGCTCATTCTTCTGGTTGGTTTTCTCGCAGTGGACGGGCTTCTCGTCGTGAATCCGTGGCTGCGTCTCGGCCTGCTGGAAACTGGCGCGCTGCTCACGGTCGTGATGATTTGGCGCACCGCGCGTACCCAGGCCGCAAAGTTCACCTATCTCGCCGTGGTTCTCATTTCGGCAGCATCGATGGCCGCAAGCGAGGTGCTGGCCGATCGCGGCAGCCTCGATTGGTCGCGCGCATTCCTGTTCACCGGCATCTGCGTCAAGCTGGCCGCGGTGCCGCTCTTCTTCTGGCTGCTCAAGCTGGCCGACGAAGTCCCGGCGCTGGCGCTCGGCAGCATCATCGCCGTCGTCGATATGGCCGCCTTCGGCGAATTCTGCGCGGCCGCGCAGGCCCATCCGCTGGCGCTAACGCCGCAATCGCTTTGGATCTATGTGGCGGCTGGAACGTCGCTCGCCGCTGCACTGCTCATGCTTACGCAGCGCAGCCTCAAACGGCTGCTGGTGCTTTCGACGGCTGAAGACGTGGGATTCCTGCTGCTGGGAGCCACATCGATGAACGCGCTTGGAACGCAGGGCGCGCTGGTTGCCGCGGCCACGCACGCCATAGCCAAGGCGCTGCTCTTCATCTGCCTCGCCGCTCCCGAATCCGCAGGCGCGCTTGAAACCGAACCCATCGCCCTCGCCAGCGCGCTACCCGGTCAGCGCCTTCGGATTCCTCTTCGGCATGCTGGCCATGTTGGGTGTGCCGCCGACACTCGGCTTCATCGGCCGCTGGCGGCTTTACTCAACCGCGTTGCACATCGGCATTTGGCCGCTCGCGGTCTTCATTCTCTCGTCAATCTTCTCGTTGATCGCCTACGCGCTGGCGCTCACGCGCAACTGGTGGGGCCCTCCGCCTGACAATGCTCCGTCGCCCGAAACCGAATCCAAATCTGCCGCGCGCGAGCCATTCGCGCTCAAAGCCACCATCGTCGTGCTGGCCGTCATCCTCGTCGCCGCCGGCGTATGGCCCAATGCGTGGCAATTGCTCATGGGGGTGCGGCCATGAAGCTCTGGAATCGATTGATGTGCACCGCGCGCCGCCGCAGCCCCTGGCTCTTCCACATGAACTCCGGCAGTTGCAACGGCTGCGACATCGAGCTTGTGGCCGCGCTCTCGCCGCGCTACGACGCCGAGCAGTTGGGCGTGTGCCTCGAAGGCAGCCCGCGCCACGCCGACATTCTCTGCGTCACCGGCCCTGTCACGCGCAAGGCCGTCGGCGCGGTCAAGACCGTCTATGACCAGGTGCTCGGGCCCAAGGCCGTCGTCGCCATCGGTTCCTGCCCGGCCACAACCAATGTCTTTATTGACAGCCGCACGCTCGACGGCCCGCTCGACAAACATCTGCCGGTAGACGTCTACGTTCCCGGCTGCCCGCCGCGGCCCGACGCGATCATCGCGGGTGTGGCCAAGGCGGCTGAGATTCTCGCCGAGCGCGGCAACAATTCACCGAAGGGTGAAGTTGCCGTTGCGACGATTTCTGGGGAGGCGAAGCCATGATCCTCCTCACTGCACTCGCGCGATTGCTCATCTTTCCCGGACTTCTCTTCGCCGTACCGGCTGCTTGGTTCTTCTTGTGGGTTGAGCGCAAGTCCGTAGCGCTGATGCAGGAACGCGTTGGCCCGCCGTTCATGCAGCCCTTCTTTGACTTCGTCAAGCTGCTCGGCAAAAGTACCCCGCCCCGCACCGGCATCGCCGGCCTGCTCATGCGCGCATGGCCGCTGATCGCAGTTTCTGCCGCGGCGGGCGCAGTTGGACTGCTCCCCGTGCTGCCGTCGTCCGGCGGATTCGAAGGCGACCTGATTCTGTTGCTCGCGCTGCTGGAGCTGCCATCGATGTGCATCATCGCAGCCGGTTTCTCTTCGCGGTCGATCTTCGGAGAAATCGGCTCGGCGCGCGAAGCCGCACTCAGCGTCTCCTACAACATTGTCTTTCTGCTGGCCATCGTCTCCATCGCCGCTTCGCAACATACATTCAGACTCGAAGCTCTGGCCACGCTGCCGGCCTCGCCGCTGCACTGGCTGGGCATCGTGGCGATTCTCGTCTGCCTGCCGGCCAAGCTGCACATCAATCCCTTTTCGCTGCCCAACGCCGAGCAGGAGATCTACGCCGGCCCCATGACCGAGTATGCCGGACCGGAGCTGGCCATGTGGGAGCTTTCGCACGGCCTGGAATGGGTCGCCGCCACCGGCCTCGTGGCCACGCTCGTCGCTCCGCATGTCACCGCTGTCTGGCTCGCCGCCTGCATCTTCGTCGCCATCTCGTTTGCCGTTGTGCTGCTGCTTTCGGCGCTCGCCGCCGCCACGGCGCGCCTCGCCATCGACTCCAGCGTGCGCTTTTATTGGCAAGTGCACGCTCATCTTCGCGGTTCTCGCCATCTCGTCGGCACTCTTCATGAGGTTCCGGTCATGAACATCCTCACCATGATGTGGAAGAATCTGCGGCGCGGCTACCAGACCCTGCTCTTCCCCGCGCACCCGCGAGTCACCCCGCGCTTCCGCGGCCTGGTGCAGTTCGATCCCGCACTCTGCACTGGCTGCGCCGTCTGCCGCTTCCGCTGCACCTCGCGCGCCATCGAGTTCAAGGCCGGCAAGGGCGAGTTCACCTGGAGCTACAACCCCGGCCAGTGCACCTTTTGCGGGCGCTGCGTGGAAGGCTGCGCGGAACACGCGCTGAAGGAAGGCCACACCGAACACGCGCTCAGCCAGCAAGAAGCAGTCCCGCCCATTTATCTCAGGCAAGGCGAGCTGAAGAAGTCCTACACCGTAGCGCGCAGGCCGCCCGCGCGCCAAACCGGCCGCCACTGCCGCCGCCGTGCCCACGCCCAATCCCGCAGCAGGAGGCGCACAATGATCGCTCTTGAAACCATTCGCGAAAAGCTGGGAGTTGCCGAGCCGTGGGTCGAGAGCCGCGGCACGCATTGGCTGAACCCCGGCGCGGCGAGCGTCCGCGAGGTGGCCGCAGGCGATGAACTCCGTAGGCGCGCGCTTTGTCACCATTACCGCCTACGAGTTGCCCGGCGACGCGGGGTTCCGTCTTGAGTACCACTGGGACACTCAGGGCTACCTGCTCGGAATTCCGTTCCAGATTGCCGGCAACACCCAGGAAGGCGCAAAAATCGAGAGCATCTACGACCTGTGCGAGGCCGCCGACTGGATCGAGCGCGAGGTTCACGAGGGCTTTGCCATTGAATTCACCGGCCGCGAGTATGTGCCGCTGATGCTGCGCCCGGGCGACAAGCCCGGCGTGAATCTGCGCGTAGCCCCCGCGCCGGACGAGCCCGCTTCCGGTCTGCAAGGGCCAAAGGAGGTCGCAAAATGAGCTACAAGATTCCCATGGGCCCCTACCACCCCGGCCTCGAAGAACCCTACAAGCTCGACATGATTTGCGAGGGCGAGACGGTGCGCGACGCCGAGCTCAACATCGGCTTCAACTTCCGCGGCATCGAGCATCTGGCCGAGACGCGCAACTACATCCAGGTCATCGCGCTCATGGAGCGTGTTTGCGGCATCTGCTCGTTCATCCACACCCTCACGCTCTGCCAGGCCATGGAGCAGTTGACCGGCCTCGAAGCGCCTCCACGCGCCAAATACATTCGCGTCGTGATGGCTGAGCTCGAGCGCCTTCATTCACACGTTCTCTGGGCCGGCATCGCCGCCAAGCTCATGGGCTTCAAAACCATGTTCATGACCTGCTTCGCGCTGCGCGAAAAAGTCATGGACGTGCTCCAGGCCATCTCGGGCAACCGCGTGAACTACTCCATGAATCACGTGGGCGGAGTGAATCGCGACATCGAGGACCCTATCGCGCTGGTGCCCATGATCGACGAGCTGGAACGCGAGATGATGCGCACCGTGATTCCCATCTTTACCACCAGCTCCACGGCACGCTCGCGCTGCGCGGGAATCGGCATCCTTACCCACGAGAAGGCCATCTCCTGCGCCGTAGTCGGGCCCACGGCGCGCGCATCGGGCATCCCGCAGGACCTGCGCCGCGACGCGCCCTACGCGGCCTACGAGGAACTGCAGTTCGAAGTTCCGGTGGAGCAGGCCGGCGACGTGCGCGCCCGTCTCTTCGTCCGCGCCCTCGAGATCATCGAGAGCTGCCGCATTCTGCGCCAGGCTCTGGCTAAAATGCCCTCTGGCGAAATTACCTCCGCCGGCGACAAACTCGTCTTCGCCGCCGGCACGGCTACCAGCCGCGTCGAGGCGCCGCGCGGCGAGGTCCTGTACAGCGTCTCCTGGAAGGAAAACTCGCGCAACCCGGCGCGCGTTCACGTGCGCACGCCCACCTACGCCAACATGCCCGCAGTGCGCTGGATGGTGCGCGGCGCGCGCCTTGCGGACACGCCGCTCATCCAGGCTTCGATCGATCCCTGCTACTCCTGCACCGATCGCTAGTGTCCTGTCTCTGTTCGCATCATAAAGGCGTTGTCATCCTGAGCGAAGTTTGGCCGGTTTTTCGGCCAAACGGAGTCGAAGGATCTGCGGTTGCTCTTTGGAATTTATGTCACGAACTTCTGAGACACTACGCTAGCGCCTGATTCCAACCAACGCCTGGCCCCAACCGTATTGCGGCCCCTTCGCCGCGCCCCGCGCGGCGGAGCATCCTCCTCACGGTAACCAGCAGCCATTGTTCCCGGTTCCTGTTCCATGTCCATGTTCCCTGTTCTGGTCCCTGGTCCCTGTTTCCTGTTTCCTGTTTCCTGTTTCCTCTTTCCTGTTTCCTGTTTACCGTTTACCGTTTACTGTTTTTACCCCGCAAACCCGGCAAATGCTCTACTCTGGCATGGAGCGCCATGACCAGTTACGTTGCCAGAATCCGGGAAGCGCTTCTGCAGGCCCTTACCCACGACATCGTGAACACGGCAAAGGCCGCCGCGTACTCGGGAATGCTCATGTTCTTTCCCGCGCTGCTGGTCATCACCACTCTAGTCGCGCAGGTTGAAGAGGGACCTTCGTTCGTGGGCGAAACGCGCGCCGTCCTCGAGCAGTTTCTCCCTCCTGATACTCTCGACCTCGTTCAGTCCTCCATCCTCACGCATCATCTCCACTCCGGCCAGTTGATTCTTTCTGCGCTCAGCCTCAGTCTCTTTGCCGGGCTCGGCGTCATGCTCTCCCTTATGGAGGGTTTTCGCCGCGCTTACCGGCTGCCGCCTGCAAGCTGGACCTTCTGGGACCGGCGCGTTCGCGCTCTCATGCTCGTGCCCATCGCGCTGATCCCGCTCTCGGTGGCTTCGGTTGCCATCGTCTTCGGCCACCAGATCGAACACTGGATGGTCGAAAACGCAGGTCACGATCTGCGCCATTTCGTCATTCTCTTCTGGCGCGGGGTCCGCTGGTCGGTCACCTTCTTGGCGGTTCTCGCCGTCCTCACCGCCCTTTATCATTTCGGCACTCGCCGCACCGAGCATTGGCTCTGGGTCATGCCCGGCGCCATTGCAGGAACGCTCATCTGGTTCCCGGCCACGCTCGCATACGGCTGGTACGTGACCAGCGTAGCCAATTACACCCGGCTCTACGGGTCCTTCGCTGCCGGAATCGCCACGTTGGTCTGGCTTTACATCACATCGTTCAGCGTTCTGCTGGGCGCGGAACTGAACGGCGTTCTCTATTGGGAGCGCCGGAATCAACTAGCTGCGGAGTCGTCCGACTCCTGAGCCTGCGCAACTCTCGCGCTGAGCGCATCTTTTCCGGCTCCGCACCCACGCGCCATTGCTGCCACTCGCCTTGCCCGGCTACGCGCCCTTTTGCGCTTCGCCCCGGCCAGTTACAATAAGAACAGTCGCGCTTCCTTGCTCACATTCAGCCGCTGAAAACTATCTTTCGCCAAATTTAACTGCGTTTGGAGCCGCCCCCCATGTCCCCTGCCGAACTGAATCTGACGGAATCCCCGTCGCAGCGCCGCGCCAAGATTGTGGCCACGCTTGGGCCCGCTTCCAACACGGAGCCGGTGATTCGCGCCATGATCCACGCCGGAGTTGACGTTGTCCGTCTGAACTTTTCCCACAGCACGCACGAGCGTAAGGCCGCGGTCGTACAGAAGATTCGCAAGGTGAGCAAGGAAGAGCACAAGCCCCTCTGCATTCTGGGTGATCTGCAAGGGCCCAAGATTCGCACCACGCTGCTCAAAGATCATCAGCCTGTGCTCCTGAAGGCCGATCACCGGCTCACAATCACGCCGCGCGACGTGCTGGGCACCGCCTCTCTCATCGGCACCACGTTCAAAACCCTGGCGGAAAACGTTGAACAGGGCTCGCGCATCCTGCTCTCCGACGGACTCATCGAGCTGCGCGTTCACGAGATCGCGGGAACAGAAATTGTCTGCGATATCGTCAACGGCGGCATGTTGGGCGAAAGCAAGGGCATCAATCTTCCCGGCGTTCTCGTTCGCACCCCATCCCTCACTGAAAAAGACTCCGGGGACCTCGAGTTCGCGCTCAATCTAGGCTGCGACGCCATCGCCGTTTCCTTCGTTCGCACCGCGGAAGACATCAGCCTGGTGCGCAATCGCGTGGCCGCTCACGGCGCCAACACCTGGATCATCGCCAAACTGGAAAAGCCGCAGGCCGTCGAGCATCTCGACGCCATTTTGCAGGTGGCCGACGGCATCATGGTGGCTCGCGGCGATCTCGGCGTTGAAGTGCCGCCGGAAAAAGTTCCCGCCATCCAGAAGCACATCATCCGCCGCGCCGCTGAGTACTCCAAGCCGGTGATCACCGCCACGCAGATGCTGGAATCGATGATCGAGAACCCGCGTCCCACGCGCGCCGAGGTCTCCGACGTGGCCAACGCCATCTACGATGGCACCGACGCTGTGATGCTCTCCGGCGAATCCGCCGTGGGCAAATATCCGGTCGAGTCGGTGGAAATGATGGCGCGCATCGTTACCGAAACCGAACGGCACATGAAGGATACCGTCGAAGCCCAGCCTCGAGAGCGCCGCAGCTACCTCACCATCGCCGAAACCATCTGCGAGGCCACAGCCCACGCCGCCGACGATCTCGACCTGCGCGGCATCGCGCTCTTCACTGAGTCCGGCGCCACGGCGCGCCAGCTCTCCAAGTACCACCCCACCGCGCCCATCTTCGCGCTCAGCCCAGTCGATGTCACCGTGAATCGCCTCAACCTGCTCTGGGGCACCACGCCCATCCGCTGCACCAAGGTCAACTCCACTGAGGCCCTGGTCGATTGCGCCGAAACTCTGCTTGAAAAAGGCGGATATGTTCGTCCCGGCGAGGTCATCGCCATCGTTGCCGGCACCCGCACCAAATCCGGCTCAACCAATTTCCTCCGCCTCCACGCCCTGGGCGAAAATTCCCTCAACGGCCTGCGTTTCCGCACCCCGCGCGTGACGCCGGCCCCGTCAGCTTCCCCCGATCCGGAGGCCGCGCCAAAAAAGCGCCGCAGCCCCCGCGCTGCGAAGACGCCCACGCCGTAAGAATCGCATTCATCTCTCGCTGTGCCCGCTCCAAATGCCGTTTGCCCGCCACAACCGTAAGCCGGCGCCATTCCAGCGAGCCAGCTGTAGAAGCCTCCGGCAGCGGACGGTGAGCAGCGCCGTCCAGCGCCGTTTTGGACACGCGCTTCCCGAATCGGGCGGCGCAGAACGGTACCACAGTTTGCCCATCTCCTACAAGACTTGCAATTCTTCGCGATGCCCCGTACTATCCGCAGTAGAAACCGGCCTGCAAAGCAGGTGGGTAGTCAACGCTGGTTGAACCAACATTCATTGAACAGGGGCTCAACTCGACAATCGGTTCTGTGTGCCGTGTCCGCCAGTCCGGAATGCCTAATGAACCGCGGAGAGCTCCACCGTCTTAGGACGGGTTCACCGGCGCATTACCCACGGCCCAGTGGGTCGGGTTCTACTTTCCGCAGTGTTTCTCTCTGCGCGGCGCCTTTGCGCGAAGTCTTCCCTGCTCTTCATTCCGGCTGCGTTTCAATCTCCGCTGGCTCGCTAGCTTGCTGACTCGCTGTATCCTGTCTTGAAGTGCATCCGGTCCTCTTCCACGTCGGATCGATTCTGATCCCGTCTTATGGCGCGATCACTGCTTTCGGTGTGCTCGTGGCGCTGGCGCTTGCGCAGCGCACCGCGCGCATTGTGCGCATCGACGCGGGCAAGGTGTGGAATCTATGCATTCTGAGCCTGTTCGCCGCGCTGGCTGCCGCGCGGCTGCTCCTGGTCGTAGCCAACTGGAGCGCGCTGCGTAGCCATCCTGCCTGGATGCTGAGCCTGGCGATGGTACACCATCCGCTGCTGGCGGCAACGGGCGCGCTCGCCGGCGCCGGCTGCGCTGCATGGTACGCGAGCCGCAGCAAACTTTCCTTTCGCGCCACCGCCGACGCGCTTGCCCCGCCGCTCGCCACCGGCCTTGCCTTTGAGCAGCTTGGAGCGCTCGCGGCCGGCTCCGGTTACGGCATCGATGCAGGGCCTCGGGTCGGCTGGGCCATCATCTACTCAAACCCGTTGGCGGCCATCTGGAGCGGAACGCCGATCGGCGTTCCGTTGCATCCCGTGCAGGCCTACGCGGCACTCGCTTTCTTAGCGCTCGCCATTTTGCTTTGGGTGTGGCTGCCTCTCGAGCGCCGCGTGGGCGACGTGGCCGGCCTTTGGCTGGTGGGAGCCGGAGTGGCTATTTACATCACCGAATCCTGGCGTGACTGGGAAGGCCGCGGCTCGCTTTTCCACGGCGCAATTGACGGCCCGCAGATCGCCGCCGTCTTGTTGGTATTCGCAGGCGCGTTCGTCCTGCGCGAATGCAAAAGCGCGCCGCGCGCTGCCAATGCGATCCCGGCGGAGAATTCGGACCAGACCGATCGCGCCGGAATTGGCCGGGGCCCTGCATGACCGTTCCGCACGCCATCGATGTGCCCGCGGAAGCGCGTGGCCGGCGTCTCGACCAGTTCCTGACCGGGCAACTCGATAGCGTGAGCCGCTCGCGCGTGCAATTGCTCATCGAGCAGGGCGATGTGCTGGTCGACGGCCGGCGCGAGAAGCCCTCGCTCAAACTGCGCGGCGGCGAACGCATCGCGATTACCGGCGAACCGCATCCGGCTCCGCTCAAAGCCGTGCCGGAAGCGATTCCGCTCGATGTCGTCTACGAAGACTCTGATCTGGCCGTGGTGAACAAGCCGGCAGGCATGATGGTTCACGCCGGCTCGGGCCAAACAGACGACGCACGCAGCCGGGGGACGCTGGTCAACGCTCTGCTTCATCGCTTCAAGTCGCTTTCTTCGACCGGCGGCGAACTGCGCCCAGGCATCGTCCACCGGCTCGATAAGAACACCAGCGGCCTGATTGTAGTCGCCAAAAATGACCGCGCTCATGCGGCTCTGGGCGCCATGTTCGCCGGCCGTCACGTGCGCAAAACCTACCTCGCGCTGGTGCACGGCGCAGTCGCGCGCCAGAAAGGCTCCATCAGCGCCGCGGTCAGCCGCGATCCCGTGCGCCGCACGCGCATGACCACGCGGCCGAGCGAAAACGCACGCTCGGCGCTCTCGCACTACGAGGTGGTGCGCTATCTGGCCACTCGTTTCGGCAAGTTCACCCTGCTCCGCGTGCGCATCGAGACCGGCCGCACGCACCAGATTCGCGTACACATGGCTTCCATCGGCCATCCCGTGGTGGGCGACACGCTCTATGGCGGAACGGCGCAGTTGACTGCGCAACAAGCCGCGCCCTCGCCCCGCTCCGCGCGCCGGGCCGCCGAACCCGAGCGCCTTCGCCTCGGCCGCAATTTCCTCCACGCCGCCAGCCTCGAATTCGCGCACCCGCTCACAGGCAAGCCGCTTCAGCTCGAAGCGCCGCTGCCCGAAGAGCTGGCTGCTTTCCTCAGCCGCCTTGAATCCGTCTAACCTGCCAGGACAGTCGAATGAGCAGGTTCTGGAACTCGCTGACAAAAGTACCCGGGATGACAATGCCCATCCCTTATGAGCGCGCGTAGTGATTGTTAGAATAAAACCGTGATGAAAAAACAGATCTTCGCGCCTCAGTCCAGCGTTCGTTCGTGGCTGCTGCGGCTCCCCCCTCTCGTATTGGCGTTTGCGCTTCCCTGCGCCGTTGCGTTTGCTCAGCAGCCTGCGCCCGCCACACCCCCCGCGGCGCAAACCGCGTCGGCCGCCGCGCCGCTAACCGACACGGGCACGCCGACCATCCATGTCGGTGTAAACGAGGTCAGCCTCATCTTTACAGTCACCGACAGGCACGGCCACTACATTCCCAACCTCACCCAGAGCGACTTTGCCCTGCTCGACAACCAGAGGGCGCCGGAGCGCGTCAATTCGTTTCATCAGCAGATCAACCTGCCATTACGTGTCGGCATTGTCATCGACGCAAGCACCTCCATCCGCTCCCGCTTCCAGTTTGAGCAGCAATCGGCCATTGAGTTTCTGCTCCAGGTGCTCAGAGCGCGCAGCGACCGCGCCTTCGTCATGGGATTCGATGTGACGCCCACGGTCACAGCGGATTGGACCAACGATCAGGATGCTCTCGAGACGGGTGTCAACAAGCTGAGCCCCGGCGGCGGCACAGCGCTGTTTGATGCCGTTTACACGGCCTGCCGCGACAAGATGCTCACCGAACGCGGCCCTGAGCCTGTGCGCAAGGCCATCATCCTCATCTCCGACGGTGACGACAACCAGAGCCGCGTTTATCTGCCGGAAGCCATCAAGGAATGTGAGCGCGCAGAGACCATCATTTACGCCATCAGCACGAATTGGACGCCCAGCCGCGGCCCGGGCGACAAGATCCTGCAGGAGCTGGCGGAAGAGACCGGCGGCGAAGTCTTCTTCCCACCCTCGGTGGAAGACATGGCGACCAGCTTCAAGGACATCGAGCAGGAACTGCGCAGCCAGTACGCGCTCATCTACACGCCCGCCGACTTCCAGACGGATGGCTCTTACCGGACGATCTATCTCTATTGTTACGACCGCCGCTATACCGTACGCGCCAAGAAGGGCTACTTCGCAACCGGCCAGTAAACAACGCACCGCGGCCACTGCGTGCCGGCGCTCTGCTTGAGATCCAAATTGAAAGAGCGCGGTCATCGCCGCGCTTTTTCTGTTCTTCGCACCGATTCTTCCGCTCTCTCAGGCTGCGTGTCCCAATCCAGGACAGCTCTGGCCCATCTGTTCCAATCTGATTCATTTCTGCACTTCGACGCGTCTTTTCTCATCCAATTCCCTCCGCCGCACGATGAACTGGATGTAGGAGATTCCCGGCATTTCAAGGAACCTTTACCACGGAGCGAGGGATTTTGAGGTGATCCGTAAGGCAATATCGTGCGACATCTGCGCTTCAGAGAAGCGCCAGACAAACCATTGGTTTGTCGCTTATGAGCAAGCGGGCGAGCTACGCGTCAGCGGCTGGAACTCGCGCCATCGGCTGCGCCCCGGCTCGAAGCATCTCTGTGGGCAAACCTGCCTTCACAAACTGGTTGACGAGTTCATAGCCAAGTCCATTGCCGTAAGAACACAACGGCCGGCCGGCGAAGAGGAACCGGAGACAGCGCCGCATGTTGACGCCAGCCTCACTTCGCAGGCTGCATACGCTGACCCGAGGCCTCCACGGACAGGTCTTGGTCCGTGGGGTGAAGAGCCGGCGCCTCCGCAAACAGGGGTGGTCCCCCGCGAGCGATCCCTGCCTTCCGCCGAAGAGCCCGAGTCGTCGGCGCATTTGCTCACGCCGCTTCCGCAGGTTCTGCCCAAGCCAGCCCATCGCCCCCAACCCGAGCTGGTCACCATGCCGCCGCGGCCGCATCCCGGGGAATTCGCTCCCAACCCAGCGGAGACGCCGCGCTACTCCTCGCGGAACTGGCGCGCCGAAGCCTGGGAGCGGGAACGCGAACGCGAGCTTCGCGCAGCCGAAAATCGGAGCGGCATCGCCGCGCGGCGCCGCTCCAGCGCTTAATTGTTTTTCCCGGATCGCCGAAGGGATTGCTTTATGTGGTTCGATCTGGCCTTGGCGCTACTGGCTCTGCTTCCGTTCGTCGCAGGCAAGATTGCTCCGGCGCGGAACTCCGCCCTCGCACAGGATTGACCTTCGTGCGAACCTTCTACTTCGGCGGCGTCTCGCCCGCAAGCAGCGCCAGCAGTTCCGCTTCGTCGATCACTGGAATCTTGAGCTCGCGCGCTTTATCCAGTTTCGATCCGGCCTCGTCGCCCGCCACCACGTAGCTGGTTTTTTTGCTCACTGAGCCCGCGGTTTTGCCGCCGGCCGCTTCAATCTTCTCCTTCGCCTCATCGCGCGTGAGTGTGGGCAGCGTTCCGGTCAGCACGAAAGTCAGGCCCGCAAGCTGCGCCGTGCGCTGTTTCTTCTCTGCGGTCATGTTCACGCCGGCGTCTTATGAAGGCTCTCGACCAAATGCGTCATTCGCCGGCTGAGCAAAGAACTCAACAATTGCCTGCGAGATGCGCGGACCAACCTCCTCGACGCGCTCCAGTTCCTCGGCTGTCGCCGCCATCAGCGCTTCCATCGATCCAAACTCCTGCGCCAGCAGCTCGGCCGTGCGCTCGCCGACAAAGCGGATGCCGAGCCCCATTAGAACCCGCGCAAGCCTGCTTTTTTGGAGTCCTTGATCTCACTGAGCAGGGCATCTGTGGCCTTGGGACCGAGCAATGCTTCGGTCTTTGTCTCGTTCAGGCCGGTGGCCTTGTTTTTGCGCGTCACCTGCTTCTCAAGAGAGAGCAGATCGCGCTCATTGAGGCGATAGAGATCGCCGACGCTCTTGACGAGCTGCCTTTCCGTCAGTTGTTCCACCACCGCGTCGCCCAGCCCCTCGATGTTCATCACCTCGCGGCGGCCAAAGTGCAGCAGGCTCTCACGCAGCTTGGCGGGGCAGTTCGCGTTCACGCACCGGTAGTCCGCCTCGCCTTCCGCGCGGACCACCTTGCTCTGACATTCGGGGCAAACCAAAGGGAAAACGAAACGAAGTTTCCCGCGGGGATGTTCTTTGTCCTCGACCACCTCCACCACCTTAGGAATCACATCGCCGCCGCGCTCTACTTTTACGAAATCCCCAATCTTCAGTCCAAGGCCAAGAATAAAATCCGCGTTGTGCAAAGTGGCGCGGCTCACCGTAGTGCCGCCGATGAACACCGGCGCGAGCTCCGCCACCGGCGTCAGCTTCCCCGTGCGCCCCACCTGCACAGTAATGTTCTTCACCTGCGTCACGCCCGCCTTGGCAGTGAACTTGTACGCAATCGCCCACCGCGGCGCGCGCCCCGTATAGCCGAGCCGCTGATGTGTCGCGTGCGCATCCACCTTCAGCACCACGCCGTCAATCTCGTATCCCAGCGTTGCGCGTTGGCTTTCGGCTTCGTCGATGAATTTCATCATCTCTTCGACCGTGCTCACACGCCGGCGGTGCGGATTCACGCGAAAGCCGAGCGACGCAAGCAGGTCGAGCGTGGCCGTTTGTCCGGCGGCAAGGTACTCGCCCCCGGCGAGAAGGAAGTACGCGAAGAACACCAGCCGCCGGTTGGCAACTACGCTCGGCTCCAGCGTGCGCAGCGTGCCCGCGGCAGAGTTGCGCGGATTCACGAATGCCGGCAGTCCCTCCCGTTCGCGCTCCTCGTTCACGCGCTGAAAAGCCGCCTCCGGCATCACCACTTCGCCGCGCACTTCAAATGCCTGCCCCTGCGGCAGGCGCGCCTTTTGGAGGAGCTTGGAGGAGATGCTCAAGGGCACACTGCGGATGGTGCGAATATTTGTTGTGACGTCCTCGCCGGTCTGGCCGTCGCCGCGCGTCAGACCGCTCACCAGCCGCGCTCCGCCGTTCGCGCCCGGCTGGTAGCTGAGCGCCACGCTCAGCCCGTCAAGCTTCAGCTCTGCGGTGTATTCGACGGGAAGGTTCCCCGCCAGTTCGCGCACTCGGCCGGCCCACGCGGCCAGCTCCTCGGCGGAGTAGGCGTTGTCGAGCGAGAGCATGGGCCGCGAGTGCTGCGCCTTTTTGAACCCCTCGGCCGGCTTGCCGCCCACGCGCTGCGTCGGCGAGTCCGGCGTCACCAGCTCGGGATGCTCGGCCTCCAGCTTCTTCAGCTCGTTCATCAGCGCGTCGTATTCGGCGTCGCCGATCTCGGGCGCGTCGAGAACGTAGTAGAGATGCTCGTGACGGCGAAGCTCGTCCCGCAGCTTTTCGATCTTCTGTGCCGCGCCCCGCTCGGTCATAGCAGGATTATATTGAGCCGGCGCGGCTGGCGGCCTCAGTGCGAGGTTTCATCCTCCATCCCCCGGAATTTCAGCATCGGCTCAATCGCCGGCTTTGCGCCCAGCCACGCCTCATACATCTTCTCCAGGTCTTCCGTGTTGCCGCGCGAAAGCACCATCTGCCGGAAGCGGTCGCCATTGGCGCGCGTCATTCCGCCGTGATCCTCGAACCACTGGAAGGCGTTGTCGTCCAGCATCTCGCTCCATAAGTATGCGTAGTAGCCCGCCTGGTAGCCCTCGTTCCAAATGTGCAGAAAGTAGCTGGAGCGGTAGCGCGGCGGCACGTAGCTGATCCAAAGACCCTTCTTCTTCAGCGCTTCCACTTCAAATGTGTCTGAATTCTCAAGAGGCGCGCTCGCCTTCAGCAGGTGCCATTGCATATCGAGCTCGGCCGCCCCAAGGATCTCCGTCAGGTCATAGCCCTGATTGAACGTCGCTGCTTTTTTGATCTTGGCTGCCAGCTCCGCGGGCATCGGCTCGCCGGTCTTGTAGTTTCGCGCGTAGTGCGCAAACACCGCCGGATAGCTGGCCCAGTGCTCGTTGAACTGCGAAGGAAACTCGACGAAGTCACGCGGTACGTTCGTGCCCGACAAATCCGGGTAGACGGTATTGGCAAACATGGCGTGCAGCGCGTGGCCGAACTCGTGGAACATCGTTGTCACATCGTCGAAACTGAGCAGTGCTGGCTGTCCCGGAGCCGGCTTTTCGAAGTTGGCCACGTTGTATACCACGGGCAGCGTGCCCAGCAGCTTTGACTGGCCCACCAGCAAGTCCATCCACGCTCCGCCATTCTTGTTATCGCGCTTGAAGTAGTCGCAATACCACAGCGCCAGCGGCGAGCCGTCGGCGTCGAAGACCTCAAACACGCGCACGTCAGGCTGCCATACCGGAATATCCTTGCGTTCCTTGAAGGTCAACCCATACAACTCGTGCGCCTCATAGAAAACGCCGTTTTCCAGCACGCTGTTCAGCTCAAAATAGGGCTTCTCCTGCGCCTCATCCACGTCATACTTGGCTTTGCGCACCTGCTCGGAATAAAACTCCCAGTCCCAAGGCTGGAGCGCGAACCCTCCATGCTGCTCATCGATCAGCGCCTGGATATCCTTTGCCTCGCCCGCTGCCTTCGCCGTCGCGGCCGGAACCAGCGCGTCCAGAAAGTCGATTGCCGCCTCCGGCGTCTTGGCCATTTGGTCGGTCAAGTTCCACGCGGCATAATTTGGGAAACCCAGCAACGCGGCCTTTTCCGCGCGAACCTGCGCGAGCCTTTCTATGGTTGCGCGCGTGTCGTTCGCATCTCCGCGCTCGGCCCGGTTCCACGAATTCTCAAAAATCGCCTTGCGCGTGGCGCGGTCTTTCAGGAAGGTCAAATCGGGCTGCTGTGTGGTGTTTTCGAGCGGGATCAACCAGCCCTGCTGTTTGCGCGACTTCGCGGCTTCCGCTGCCGCGGCCATCTGCGCGTCGCTCAGCCCCGCCAGCGCACTCGGGTCCGTCGTTGCATACGCGCCAGCCTTGGCCGCGTCCAGCAGCTTGGTCATGAACGTGTTCTCGAGCGTCGACTCTTCCTCGTCGAGCTTCTTCAGCTTCGCCTTGTCCGCATCGGGGAGATTCGCGCCGGCCTTCACGAACTGCTGGTACTCGTACTCCACCAGCCTCAGCGATTCGGGATCCAGTCCGAGTGACTCGCGCTTCTCGTAGATCGCCTTCACTCGTGCGAAGAGCTTGTTGTTCAGGTAAATTGCGTCCTGGTTCGCGGCCTGCCGCGGCGCTTCGTAGGCCTCAACCTTTTCGAGCTGTGCATTGGTATTTGCCTGGGTCACGAGGTTGAACACGTCCCCAACGCGGTTGAGCAACTGGCCCGACCGCTCCAGCGCCACCAGCGTGTTATCGAATGTCGGCGGCGCGGGATTGTTGGCGATCGCCTCAACCTCCTCCATCTGCCGCGCCATGCCTGCGTCGATCGCCGGCTGGTAGTCGCTGTCCTTGATCTTGTTGAATGCCGGCGCCTGAAACGGCAGCGCGCTGGACGCATAAAACGGATTTCCGGGACCGAATCCGCTGTTTGCGTTCTTGGCCTGCGCGACGCAGATTCCCGCCGCGGCAACGCTGAAAACAATCAGGATTCCTGCGCTTAGAATTTCTCCTCAATCCCTTTTCCAATCGCGTCATGGCAGTATGGGCCCCCTTCAAGTTGGCCAAACAAGTTGCTGTTGATTGTAGGGGATTGGAATGGCTTTGGCGAAGCTCCCCCGTCACTCGTCCCGGCTAAGCAGTCGCGCTCGCCCCGCTGACTCCCCACGACCCCCTACAATAGAGCCACATACATTCCGATGCGTGGGTCAGGCAATCTGTGGCCCGCTTCGGTGAATGGAATCGCTGAAATGACGCCAACCGATGTTGCCCATGAAGCTCTTACGCAGTCCCAAAGTCTCGATCGGCTCGCTGACGTTGCGATAAACGTCGGCCTCGGGCTCAAGCCCGGCCAGGAACTCGTTATGACCGCGTCCATCGACACGCTGCCTTTGGCGCGCCGCATCACCGAGCATGCCTATCGTGCCGGAGCCTCGCTCGTGACTACGCTCTTCACCGACGACGAGTCCACTCTGCTGCGTTATCGTTTTGCTCCCGACCCGAGCTTCGACCGCGCGGCCAAGTGGCTCTACGATGGCATGGCCGAGGCCTTCAAGAGCAACGCCGCGCGTCTCGCCATCGCCGGAGCCAATCCCAATCTGCTCTCCAATGAAGATCCCGCCAAAGTGGGCCGCGCCAATCGCGCCGTTTCGCAAGCCTATCGCCCGGCCCTCGAGCTCATCACCCGTCATTACATCAACTGGACCATCGTTGCCGCCGCCACGCCGGCATGGGCCGCGGTCATGTTTCCCAACGATGCGCCCGACGCGGCTCTCGCCAAACTTTGGGCGGCGATTTTCTCCACCACCCGCATCGACACGCCCGATCCCGTCGGCGCATGGAAGGCTCACGACGCCGAACTGCACAAGCGCGCCGCGCTGCTCAACGAAAAGCGTTACTCCGCCCTGCACTATCGAGGCCCCGGCACCGATTTCCGTCTCGGCCTCGCCGACGATCATCAATGGCTCGGCGGAGGAACCACCGCAGGCAACGGCAACTACTGCATCCCCAACATGCCCACTGAGGAAGTCTTCTCTGCTCCGCACAAAGATCGCGCCGACGGCGTGATCACGGCCACCAAGCCGCTGTCGCATCAGGGCACGATGATTGAAGGCATCCAGGTCCGCTTCGAGCGCGGCCGCATCGTCGAGGCCAAGGCCACTCGCGGTCAGGAGGTGCTACAGAAGCTCATCGACACCGACGAGGGCGCGCGCCGCCTGGGCGAAGTGGCGCTTGTTCCTCACTCTTCTCCCATCGCGAAAAGCGGCCTGGTCTTCTTTAACACGCTCTTCGACGAAAATGCGGCTTCGCACATCGCACTCGGCCAGTCTTACTCGTCGTGCCTGCGGGATGGCGACAAGCTTTCGTCCGAGGATCTCGCCGCGCGGGGCGCGAACTCGAGCCTCATTCACGTCGACTGGATGATCGGCTCCGCCCAGCTCGACATCGACGGCATCACCGCATCCGGCGCTGCCGAGCCGCTCATGCGCGAGGGAGAATGGGCCTAAGCAGTGTCTGACGAATCTTTTTCTGAGAAGCCTTGTAAAAGGGCATGGCTTCAGCCAGGCCGAAAAGATCGCAAAATGGCCGGGCCTTTAGGCCCTGAGGGATGTTTTTGAGGCGCGTTCAGTATCCCGATCGATTCGTCAGACACTGCTTAGAGCCTGTTATTAACTTTCCCGCGGGTGCGAAAATTAATAACAGGCTCTAAGCGCTGACAATGCCGTAGAGCTCACGCATCTTCATGGAACCCGTCACTCACTTCCTTACCGGCGCTTGCCTGGGCCGCGCCGGATTCAACCGCAAGACGGCCTACGCCACGCTCGCCGCCGTGCTGGCCGCCGAAGCCGCGGACCTGGATATTCTCTGGGGATTCGCCGGGCCGGTTGAAGAGCTCAAGCACCATCGCGGCATTACCCACACCTTTTGGGCCGCGCCCGTGGTGGCAGGCGTAGTGGTGGGCGCGGTTTGGCTCTTCGATCGCTGGCGCCGAACGCGAACAAAGCGCGCCGCGCCATCCGGCGATGCGCCATCCTCGCCCACCGACTCGACTTCTTGCCCTGGCCCTCGGTCCCTACCGGGGCCCCAAGCAGCGTCTTCCTCGTCCGACGCCCGCGGGTGGCTCGGTCACTGCCATTGCATTGGGGCTGGCTCTATCTGACTGCATTCATCGCCGCGCTCAGTCATCTGCTCCTCGACTGGACCAACAACTACGGTCTGCGCCCGTTCTTTCCCTTCAATGCCCATTGGTACGCCGGCAGTTTCATGTTCATCGCCGAACCGATTCTCTGGATCTTATTTTTCCTTGCGCTCACCATGCCCTGGCTGCTGGGTCTTGCGGATCGCGAGATCGGCGCGCGCCGCCAGCCGTTTCGCGGGCAGGGATGGGCCATCTTCGCTCTCGCTGGGATGGTCGTGCTTGGCTGCTGGCGCTGGGCCGAGCACGCGCAGGCCCTGGCCATGCTCGCCAATGCCAACATCGCCTCCGAGCCCGTGGTCCGCATGGCCGCTGAGCCCTATCCAGTCAATCCCTTCCGCTGGCACGCAATTCTCGAGACCGCCGATTTCTATCAGACCGCCGAGATCAACACGCTCACCGGCTCCATTGAGAGCGACCCGCAGCGCGACGTGCTCTACAAGCCCGCGACACGCCTGCGGTCGAAGCCGCCAAACGCACGCTGCTTGGCCAGGTCTATCTGGATTGGGGCACATGGGCTGTGGTGCGCGATATGGGCCAGGAACCCGCGCCCGGCATGGACCCTCCGAATCTTCCGCCCGAATCGCACCTGGACCACCGTCGAGTTCACCGACCTGCGCTTCGACTACCCGTTCATCGGCACCCACAGCGCCGCCACGCGCTCACCGCTCGGCGGCTGGGTCTACATCGTCGATGGGTGGCAGGACGCCGGCGAGTCCATGGACGGCCGCGAGCAGAGGTAAGATCGACGGCTGACATTCGCTCCGGCGAAAATTTTCTTCATCTCGTGGAACGGTTTGAGTTGACCGCGCCGCTCGCGTACCGCAGAATAAACTTAGTCTCTTGAGTCGCAGGATCGCCGTTTTGGTTCGAGATCTCTTGGAACCCATAAGGAAGAGGTAGTCATGGTCGCCTATCTGCTGTTGCTGGTTGCTGTTCTGTCCCGCGTCCTGCCCCATGCGGGGTGGTGGAACTTTACCGCTGTCACCGGCGGCCTTTTGTACTTTGGCGCCCGGCGTCCGTGGCGCGAGATGTTTGTTCCCCTCGCCGCTCTCATCGCCACCGATTGCTTCCTGACCATCTCCGTCTACCACTACAGCTTCCGCTGGCAGGGCTACGTGATCACCTGGGTGTGGTACCTGGCGGCCATGGCGCTGGGATCGATCCTGCTGCGCAAGCGCACGACCTTTGCGCGCGGCGCTGCGGGCGCGTTGCTGGGACCGACCTCGTTCTTTCTCGTCTCCAACTACGGCGTCTGGGCCAGCGGCTTCAACGCATATCCGCACACTCTCGCCGGACTCGGAGCCTGCCTATCTGGCCGGCGTGCCCTTCTACCGCAACGATCTCGTCTCGACTGCGATTGTTCTCGGCGTGGCGCTCGGAGTGCCCGCGCTGGTGCGCAAACTCCACCGGCCGCTTGCCGGCGGCGAGCCCAAAGCAGCCTTAATTCTAAAAGCACTTCGATAACGAATCTGCGCTTTAGTTCAATTGACAGTCGTGTCTCGCGCGCCCGAGCCTTGTAGGGTGGGCGCGTCCCCTGCGCGCCGGAGGTCAACCGTGAATATGCGTATCGCACAAGGCTTTGCTGCCTTCCTCTTTTTTGTTGCCTTGGTTCTCTCGCAGCCGGTGGCGGCTCAGCGGCCGGCAATGGCAACCAGAACAACGGAACGCCACCCGCAAACGGCAATCAGAGCCCCAGCATTCGCGTCGAAAAATTCCACGTCAGGCAGGAGTTCGGGCCACAGGCCACTGCGCGCCGTGGCGATCGCATGACGACCGCAGCCCCGCCCAACCGGAACAACGGCACGCACAACACAGGCGGCCAGGGCACATCCGGCACAACGTACCGCCAGGACTTCGGCCCTCAGGTGCACGGCCCGCGCCAACAGCCGTTGACCACCGATCGTCCGCAATCCAACTCGCCGACGACTGGCGGCACGCAAAGGAACGCCAACCGGAAATCGAGATCGCGCTAGGTTGTATCGACCAATACGTCACTTCGCCGCGCGCTCTCGCGTTGAACTCTTCTACCCTTCCAGCAGCTTGCCGCCGCGCTTCTTCCGCATCCACCACCACGCAAATCCGCCACTGCCAGCACGCCCACAACCAGCACGGTCGCCAGCGCATGGTGCGCCACCAGGTCCACCGCGCCCGGTCCCAGCTTGAGCACCAGCAGCGATAGCACCAGCCAGCGCAGCATCCTGCCCATAATCACGGCCAGCAGAAAATGCGCCACCCGCATCTCAAACACGCCCGAAGCAAAGACAAAAACCTTCCACGGCGCCGGCGGAGGCATCATGGACGGAATCATGACCGCCAGAAACTCCTGGCGCTGGAAGCGGTCGCGCAGCCGTTCGAAGCGCGCCCGGTTGATGCGCTTGAGCAGGAACAGTTCGCCGCCGGCGCGGCCCAGCCCGTAGGGCAGCAGCCCGCCGATCGCCGAACCCGCGGCCGCCATCAGGCAATAGAGCCAGAAATGGCGCTTGTCGTTCCAGATGTAGAGGGCAAGAATCGCGTCCATGGGCACGGGAATGCTCGAGGAATCGAGCACCGCCACCGCGCCCACGCCCCAGACTCCCCAGCTTCAGCAGCGCCGGCAGAATCACCAGCTTCCATTCCGCCATTATGCGCGCAAAAAACCGCTTCAAACGCTGTCCCCTTCCGGCTCTTCCTGCGTCAATTCAGTAAGATTCTGTACGAGGCAAAGCATTCTGATACGACGCGCGTTGAACGCATTAGGATTGAGCCGCGGATGTACGTCGAATGTAATAGGGTTCGGAGCGCGTAATGCACTTTGCACAAGGATTCGCGAGAGATGAGAGAATAGACAGGAAGGACCCGAATACGGAGCCGGCCGGGTTTGTGCGCCTTCCGAGAGCTCCTTAGCAACGAATGCCCACCAGCGAAGCGCCAGCCGAAGTGAACGAGCCCAAGGGACCGGCCGAGCCGAGCCCGGAACCGGACAGCCCCGAGCAGGAAATCTCTATGCCCGGCGGGTTCCTGGGACTGCCCTTGAGTCCCTCGGCGCCCGCTGGAACCCGCTGTACCCGCTTCGCCTTCCGTCCGCGGTTCGCGCTGGGTCGACTACGACACCCACGAACTGCTGGAGATGATCAGCGAGCTCGAAGACGAGCGGCGCTGGGCGCGCCTGCGCGAGGGATGCTGGCTGGGCGCTTCTCGTCCACATCCTGTTCTTCTCCGCCATCTCCTGGATTCCGAAGTACCTCTTCAAAGTGCCCAAGGTCGTCGATCCCTTCGATGCCATCAAGCAGCACAAGGATCTGACCTATCTCGATCTGCCGCCCGACGCCCTGCGCCAAAGCCGGTCAAGGTCGTGCCCAAGCCGCTCAACAAGCCGCTCATCGACAAGAAACGCTGGACGAGCTGAAGCGCGAGGCGCAGCCCGCGCCGCGCTCCGCCTCCGCCGGCAGCAGCAGGCTCCGGAGCAGCCCAAGCCGCAGCCCTCGCAACCCATTCCGCCCAACCCATGCAGTCGCAGGTTGAGGCGCCGCGCCCCGCCGCAGTCCCCGCCAGGCCAAACTTCGCCATGGGCTCGCAGAATCCCGCCGACCAGCTGCAGCAGGACATGCAGAACGCCATGCACAATCACGGCGCGGCCAGCACTACGGCGATCGCGCCTTCGGGCGGACTGTCCATGCATCCCGGCGCCGGCACCGGCGGCGTTCAGATTCTCTCCGACACGCAGGGCGTCGACTTCAGCTCCTGGCTGGCGCGCTGGCACTACATCACGCAGCTCACCTGGGATCCGCTGATCCCCGACGAAGTCAATCCGCCCATCCTCAAATCGGGCGTGGTCGCCATCGCTTCAAAGTTCTGCCCAACGGCCAGGTCGATCGACATGCAGTTGGACGGCCGCTCCGGCGACACGGCTCTCGATCGCGCGGCCTGGGGCGCCATCACCGGCTCCAGCTATCCCGCGTCTGCCCCGCGATTTCCACGGCCCCTATCTCGAGCTGCGCGCCTACTTCCTCTACAACATGGAGCCGCGCTAGCCGAATCGCTACGCGACGAACCTGCCATTGCCGCCTGCGCTCGACTCCGCCAGCGGCATCTCCTCCGTCCGGCACGCTCCTCTGGCACTGCGTCGCCCGGCCGGGACCGCGCGGCTTGTGCCTCTGATCGAGGTAAGATTCCGTCCTGCTCCAGCAGCGCCTCGTACACCGGCGTGTGCCGCCAGTGGCGCGCCAGCGCAAAGGCGCTCATGTTGGCAATCATCAGCGGCAGCACCAGCCCGTAGCCGCCGGTCATCTCAAAGATGATCAGGATCGACGTCATGGGCGCGCGCACAATGCCCGCAAACACCGCGCCCATGCCCACCACGGCAAAGGCGCCGATCGAGTCCGCCGGGTGGTGGAAGACCGTCACGTCGAGGTAGCCCACCGCGCCGCCCAGCATTCCGCCCATATAGAGCGCCGGAGCAAAGATGCCGCCCGATCCGCCGCTCGAATACGACGTCACCGTCGCCGCCAGCTTCAGCACGCACAACACCGCCATCGCCGTCACCGGCAGATTGCCGAGCAGCGCCTGCGTCAGCGTCTTGTACGGATCGCCGGCGATGCCGTTCACGTGAAAGAACAGGATCGCCACCACGGCAAAGCGCCCGTGGCCGCGCCGCCAATGGCCGGCTGAACCCACTTGGGAACCGCTGTGAGCTCCTTGAACCAGGCGCGCAGCCACAGCAGCGAATCGGTAAACGCCACCGAAACAATCGCCGCCAGCAACCCCAGCAGCGCATACCAGACCAGCGACGAAGCATTGGCAAGCGTCGTAGTCTGCAATCGCGGCACATGAAAGATGGGATTGGAGCCGAGAATGCTGTGCTCCACCACGGCCGCCAGCGCCGCCGCCACAATCACGCCGGAGAGCATGGTCTGGTCCAGGCTGCCGATCAGCTCTTCCAGCGTGAAGGTCACCGCGGCAATGGGCGCGTTGAAGGCCGCGGCAATGCCCGCCGCCATGCCCACCGAGGTCATGCGCCGGCAGTTCTCCGGGCTCAGCCGCGCCATGCGCGCCAGAAAGCTGCTCACTCCGGCGCAGATCTGCACCGTCGGGCCTTCCACGCCCAGCGACGCTCCGCTGCCCAAGCTGCAGCGTGCACAGAACAAACTTGCCGATCGTCTCCTTCAGCGAGATCGCGCCAAAGCGGAAGGTGTAGGCCGCCTTCACCTGGGGAATGCCGCTGCCCGCCGCCGCCGGAACCCAATAGGTGAGCCCAAGGCCGGCCACCAGCCCGCCCAGCGCCGGCGTCAGAATCGTCCACCAGATCCAGCTATGGCCCGGGCGCCGAGGTGGCGCGATCGATGAGCAACGCGTACAGCAGAACAGGCAACTGATGTGAAATGCCACCGCCGCCAGCCCGCACAATCCGCCGGCCACGATGGTGATCGCCAGCAGCCGCTGCCGCTCGTTGGGCATGCGGCCGCCAGAGCCAGGCAAAAAAGCGCGAAAATAGCCCTTCAATCCAACCCAGTATTTCAATGCAGGGGAAACCTCGCTGCGAAGAACATCGCATTTCAAGTATAGGAGCACTTTGCCTTCAGTTGGGCGTAATTGCCCCGCGCAGTCTCTGCGAATCGCAACCGATGGCTGTCGCCGCAATTCCGCTTTCACGCTCCGCGTTCCGCGCTAAAATCTTTCGTACCCATGCGCCGCCGTCTCCCATCGCCGGCTCGCCCTCCTCAAGCGCTTCCGCCGCGGCCGCCCCGACCGTGGACGCTGACCCTTCGCGCTGAGTAATCTATTTCCGTCGAGAGTTTTGTCCGCGCAGGCCGTGCCTCGTTCGAAGCCTCCGGCAACTCCGCGCGAGACTCCGCTAACTCCGCTGGCTTCGCTAACTCCGCTCGCACCGAAACCATCCGCCCTGTTACGCGGATAGAAAGGTCATTCCCATGAGTTCCGATTCGATGAACAGCTTTCAAAGCCGCGCCGTGCTCACCTCCGGCAGCCGCTCCTACACCATCTATCGCCTTCCCGCGCTCGCCGCCCGCGGCTTCAACCTCGCCGCCTTCCCTTCAGCCTCAAAATCCTGCTCGAAAATCTGCTGCGCCGCGAAGACGGCGTCAACGTCACCGCCGCCGACATCGAGTTCCTCGCCAACTGGGACGCCAAGGCCGAGCCCAGCCGCGAAATCGCCTACATGCCGGCCCGCGTCCTCATGCAGGACTTCACCGGCGTCCCCGCCATCGTCGATCTGGCCGCCATGCGCGACGCCATCAAGACCCTCGGCGGCGATCCCGAGCGCGTCAATCCCCTTGCGCCCGCCGAGCTCGTCATCGACCACTCCGTGCAGGTGGACGAGTACGGCACGCCCGCGGCCTACGACGCCAACTCGCTGCTCGAGTTCCAGCGCAACCGCGAGCGCTACGCCTTCCTCAAGTGGGGCCAGTCGGCGTTCCGCAACTTCTCCGCCGTCCCGCCCGGCATGGGCATCTGCCACCAGGTCAATCTCGAATACCTCGCCCGCGTCGTCTTCACCACCGAAATCAACGGCGAGCTCACTCGCCTACCCTGACACGCTCGTCGGCACCGACTCGCACACCACCATGATCAACGGCCTCGGCGTGCTCGGCTGGGGCGTCGGCGGCATCGAGGCCGAGGCCGCCATGCTCGGCCAGCCCGTCCCCATGCTCGTCCCGCAGGTCGTCGGCTACAAGCTCACCGGCAAGCTGCGCGAAGGCGCAACGGCCACCGATCTCGTTCTCACCGTCACGCAGGCGCTGCGCAAGCTCGGCGTCGTCGGCAAGTTCGTCGAGTTCTACGGCCCCGGAATCGCCGAGCTACCGCTCGCCGACCGCGCCACCATCGGCAACATGGCGCCCGAGTACGGCGCCACCTGCGGCATCTTCCCCGTCGACGCCGAAACCCTCCGCTACCTGCGCCTCACCGGCCGCAGCGAAGAACAGATCGCGCTCGTCGAGGCCTACTACAAGGAGCAGGGCCTCTTCCACACCGCCGGCTCGCCCGAAGCCGAATACACGCAGACCCTCGAACTCGATCTCGCCACCGTCGAGCCCAGCGTCGCCGGCCCCAAGCGCCCGCAGGATCGCGTGCTTCTGAAAGACGCAGCCGCCAGCTTCGCGCAGCAACTGCCCTCGCTGCTCGCGCCCACTGCCAAGCCGCTCGGCACGCGCACTGCTGCCGCATGGCAGCGCCGCAGTCACGACGCTGCCGCGCGAAGACAACGAAGGACCGATCGTCCGCTCAACGCAACGCCGCTCCACGTCACCACCACTGTGAAAGAGCGCTTCAACGTCGATCCCGACAAATATCTCGATCACGGCTCGGTCGTCATCGCCGCCATCACCAGTTGCACCAACACTTCGAACCCATCCGTCATGATCGCCGCCGGCCTGCTCGCCAAAAAAGCCGTCGAAAAAGGCCTCACCGTTCCGCCCTGGGTCAAGACCTCGCTCGCGCCCGGCTCGCGCGTCGTCACCGACTACTACCAGAAAGCCGGCCTGCTGCCCTATCTCGAAAAACTGCGCTTCAACGTCGTCGGCTACGGCTGCACCACCTGCATCGGCAACTCCGGCCCGCTGCCTGCCGACGTTTCCAAATCCATTGACGAGCACGGCCTCGTCGCCGTCAGCGTGCTCAGCGGCAATCGCAACTTCGAGGGCCGCGTCAACGTCGACGTGCGCGCCAATTACCTGATGTCCCCGCCGCTCGTCGTCGCCTACGCGCTCGCCGGCAAAATCGGCCACAACTTCGACACCGACCCGCTCGGCACAGATCAGTCCGGCAAGCCCGTCTACCTCCGCGACATCTGGCCCACGCAGAAAGAAGTCTCCGACGCCATCGAGCACGCCGTCACCAGCGAAGGCTTCCGCAAGGAATACGCCACCGTCACAGAAGGCGACGCCAGTTGGCAGGGCCTCAGCTTCCCCACCGGCGACGTCTACCAGTGGGAGCCGGACTCCACCTACATCCGCAAAGCGCCCTACTTCGACGGCATGACCATGACGCCCGCGCCCGTCAACGACATCGCCGGCGCGCGCGTGCTCGCCGTTCTCGGCGACTCCGTCACCACCGACCACATCTCGCCCGCCGGCTCCATCAAGGCCAACGGCCCCGCCGGAAAATATCTCACCGGCACGGCGTCAAGCCCGCCGACTTCAACTCCTACGGCTCGCGCCGCGGCAATCACGAAGTCATGGTGCGCGGCACCTTCGCCAATGTGCGCCTGCGCAACAAGCTCGCGCCCGGCACCGAGGGCGGCGTCACGCGCCTGCTTCCCGAAGGCGAGGCAGATGTCCATCTTCGACGCCAGCGTCGAAGTACGCCAAGCGCGGCGTCCCGCTCATCATCCTCGCCGGCAAGGAATACGGCTCCGGCTCCTCGCGCGACTGGGCCGCCAAAGGCCCCAAGCTCCTCGGCGTTCGCGCCGTCATCGCCGAAAGCTTCGAGCGCATTCACCGCTCGAATCTCGTCGGCATGGGCATTCTGCCGCTGCAATTTGAAGCCGGCCAGAACGCCGAATCGCTCGGCCTCACCGGCGAAGAGATCTACGACTTCCCCGGCCTCACCGCGCTGCTCAAGAACGGCTTCGCCGATGGCCGCACGCTCGGCGTCATTGCGACCGGCCCCGACGGCAAGAAAAACGAGTTCCATGCAATGGTTCGCATCGACACGCCGCAGGAGATCGAGTACTACAAGCACGGCGGCATTCTGCAGTATGTCCTGCGCCAGCTCGCCGCGAAATAGCTGCGCGGATTTTGGCTCCGGATCGAGTTGCGCGGACCCTGCATCGCAGAAGATTCTGGCTTTGGCCGCAAGGCGGCAAAGGCGCAGCATGCGTATTGGCATTCTTGGTTCTGGACCGATGGGCGCAAAACTGGGAACAATCTTCGCGCGCGCCGGGCATCAGGTGGTATTCAGCGATTCGCGCAGCCGGCAAAAACTCATGCGCCCTCCACGTTGACTCGGATGGTTTATGAGACCGGTCCTGTCTCCAAAGTTCGCATCATAAATTCGATGTCATCCTGAGCGGAGCAAGGCGCGTCATTTGCGGCTTGCGGAGTCGAAGGATCTGCGGTTGTTCTTCGACGGACTTCGGATGCACCACTCTAGCTAAGTCACTGCTTTCTTGTTCCCTTGGTGGCTTGGTCTCCCCCGGCCCCTGTCTCCAGCACTTCGTCCAGCAACATGCGCAGGCCTGCGGCTCGATCGTGGCCCAGTTGCAGATCGGCTGAGGTTGCCTGCGAAAGCTCATCGGCCAGGTTCAGCGCGGCCAGCACCGCTACGCGCAATGAATCAGCCGTCCGCCCGTGCGCGGCCACGGCGCGCATCTTGGCGTCGACCACCGCTGCCAGCTCGCGGATGTGCTCCTGGTCCTGGCCGGAAAGATGGTAGAGCTGATCGTAAATTTCCACCGTCACATAGTCGCCCGGCTTGGCTCGTGGTTGTTCTGCCATCCATGCCTCACAGTTCCAGCGCGTCCAGTTGCTTCAGCAGCCGCTCCACGCGCTCCTTTACCTGGTCGCGTTCGGCGCGCAGGGCGCTCAGTTCGCTCTTCAGTTGCTCCATCATCGGCGACTGCGAGTGCAGTTGCGCTTCGGCATTTGCCGCGCGCTCCTCGGCCGCCACTCGCGCCAGCCGCTCCCGCTTCACCACGTCCACGGCGCGCCTAACCCGCTCTTCGAGCGCGGAAAAATCGTCCACGCTCACCGCCAAAGCTCCCGGCTCCTCGTGCGCTGCGTGCTTCTGTTCCCGGCCTTGCTCTGTCACCTGTGCCTCCAAACCCAATAACAGCTCCGGCATCGATCTACCTTAAACACACTCCGTTTGCGTTTGAGTATAGCGCCGGCAGACGCGAGCCCACTCGCTCAAACCCGCAGCCGCGCTCCCGCCTTGCCAACAGCCTCCACCACGCGCTCCTGAAAGCTCTTCAACTCCTCTTCGCGCAGCGTGCGGTCCTGCGCCTGGAACGTCGCGCCCAGCAGAAGCGCAAATTCGCCTTTGCCCAGCCGCGCGTCGCGAAACACTTCGCGGACCCGCCAGTCCACCAGTTCCGGAATCCCCAACCCGGCCATCGCGCGATCGATCGTCTCCCATGCGATGCCTTCATCCAGAACCAGGGAAAAATCGCGCCGGACAGGTTGATAGCGCGAGACCTCCCGCGCGATGGGTCTGCGCAGCGGCAGCTTATAGAGCCGGTCGAGATACAACTCGCCTGCCAGCACGGCTTCCTTGATCTTGCGCGCCGCTGCCTCGCGCGGATGCAGTTGCCCGAACCATCCAACCGTCACGCCGTCAGCTACTGCCCGCGCCGCGCGATACGGATGCAGCCATTCCGGCGTCAAACCAGACTCGGCCGGAAAGCGATCGAAGTACATCCCTCGCATCTCGAACCGCCGGAGCAGCTGCTCCACCACGCCCTTGACGTCGTGGAATTCGAACGCGCGAGTAGCGTCAAGCGCGCTCTCCTGCGGCAGGCTGCCCGCCGCGCCGAATGCCAGCGCAGGCCGCTCGTCCACTTTGTCCGTTGTTCCGCTATATACCGTGCCCAGCTCAAACAGCCGCACATCGTTCACGTCGCGATTCAGATTGCCCGCAATCATCGCAAGCATTCCCGGTACAAGCGACGGCCGCAGCACGCCTGCCTCTTCGCTCAGCGGATTGCCCAGCGGAACCACCGCCGTCGGTTGCGGTGCAGTCAAAGCGCCCTCAGCCGCCGAGCAGAATGTGCTCCCGATCGCCTCGTGGAACCCAGCCGCCAGCATCGCGCCGCGCACCGCTGATTCCTTCTCCGCCCATGGCAGCGCGCGCACGCCTTCGCCAAACGCAGGCAGCGTATTGGCAAAGCGGTTGTACCCATAGACCCGCGCGACCTCCTCGATCAGGTCGATCTCCCGCTCCAGATCGAGCCGCCAGCTTGGCAGCGTCACGCTCCAAACTGCCTTACCTTCGTCGGAGGATTCAGGATGCATTGTTAGCCCACATCCCAACGCCGTCAATACGCTTTCCACTGTCGCCGCGGTAATTCCCTCTTCATCTTCCGTCGCACCCAGAATCCGCCACACTTCGTTCAGCTTCAGCGTTACGGGTTTGCGCCGCGCCGTGCGCTCTTCCGCAACCGCCACGCGCACGTCCACCAGCTCGCCCTCGGCCCACCCTCCATTCGCCAGCAGGATCGCGCTCACCAGCGCCGACGCCACGGGCGCCGCGTTGAAGTCCGCGCCGCGTTCGAATCTGTGGCTGGCGTCCGTGTGTAGCCCATGCCGCCTCGCCGTTTTTCGTACCGCCATGGGATCGAACCACGCCGCCTCAACCAGGACACTCTTCGTCTCCGCGGTGATCATCGTGTCCCAGCCGCCCATCACCCCGGCCAGCGCCAGCGCCCTGCTGTGATCGGCCACCACTAGGTCATCCGCGTCCAGCACGCGCTCCACGCCGTCCAACGTCTTCAGTCGCTCGCCCTTGCGCGCCCGCCGCACAATGATCCCGCCCTCGATCTTGTCCAGGTCGAAGGCATGTGTCGGCTGGCCCATCGCCAGCCAGGCAAAATTTGTTGCATCCACGGCGTTCGAAATCGTCTTCTGTTCGAGAAGCGCGAAGTAAGTCACAACTTCCGCGCCCGCAAACCAGTCCCGCGACTCGCCGATCGTCACATCGCGCAGCACCCGCGCCGTGAACCGCCCGCACGCATCCTCCGCCTCGATCTTCACCGGAAAGGCCTTGGCTGCCGGCCGCGCCTTCGACAGCGCAACGTGCAGCTCGGCGAGCTTCATCCCATAGATCGCCGCCGCTTCGCGCGTTACGCCGTAGTGGTTCATCGCGTCCACGCGGTTGGTTGTAATGTCCATCTCGTAGACCGAACCTTTGCCTTCGCCGAGCGAAAAGATCCCCTCGACCGCGATTCCGCGCAGAGTCAGGTCCTCGGCCAGTTGCGCATCGTCAACCGCCAAGCCCGGTAAATACGCTCGGAGCCACTTCGTTAATATCTTCATCGATCGAGTTTCTCTCCTCGCGGGGTTGGCGAGATCGCAAGCTGGCGCGCTTCAGCCACTCCGGCTTCTGGATCGAGCACGCCAAGCAGCGCATTGATGAGCTTGGCTACACGTGTGCCGAGATCTAACAGTCCTTCACTCGCACTTGGCTTGAAAAACCCTAAGCTTGCCGCCAACTCTATCTGAGTTTGCAGTTCGTTGATCGCAGCACGCGCTGCGCCGAGCCCTTTCCGCATCTCCGCATCGTTCAATCGGCCGTGGGCCTCCGCGATGTGACTTGCGACGTTGACTGCCGATCGACGAAGTTGCATCCGCAGCCCAAAGGTCTCAGACTTCGGAAACTCCTCTGTCACGGAATAGACCGCGCGCGCCAGCTCCATTGCCTTTTGCCATGCGATCAAATCACGATAGTGTCTTGTCCTTGCCATGCTGCCAACCTGCCAACTCGCCAACGTCCGCTGCGGCGGACGCCAACCCGCTAAATGAATTGCCCCAGAAACCGCATGTCTCCGGCAAAGAAGCTGCCAATCTCGCTGATTCCGTACTTCATCATCGCGATGCGCTCTACGCCCATGCCAAACGCGAAGCCGGAAATCTTCTTCGCGTCGTAGGCGGGCTGCTTCTCTGCCGCGAACGCAAACATCGCCGGGTCCACCATGCCGCAGCCCAGCAGCTCAATCCATCCCGACTGCTTGCACTTGCGGCAGCCCTTGCCGCCGCAGAAGATGCAACTGATCTGCACATCGGCGCTCGGCTCGGTGAACGGAAAGAACGACGGAAAGAAGCGCGTCTTCACCGCCGAACCGAAGAGCGCCTTCATGGCGTGGTCCAGCGTGCCCTTCAAATCGCTGAAGGTAATGTTCGAGTCTACGCACAGCCCTTCGACTTGATGGAATATCGGCGAGTGGGTCGCATCGGCGGCGTCGTTCCGGTGCACCTTGCCGGGAATCACGATGCGCACCGGCGGCGGTTGCTGCTCCATCGTCCGCATCTGCACCGGCGAGGTGTGGGTGCGCAGCAGCAGCCGGTCACGCAGCGGCTTGCGCTCCTGCCCCGCGACCACCAGCGTGTCCTGCGTGTCGCGCGCCGGATGCCCCGGCGGAAAATTCATGCTCTCGAAGTTATAAAAGTCGGTCTCGACCTCCGGACCCACTCCCACCGAGTAGCCCAGCGCCGCAAACACGGCCGACAATCTCGTTCAGCGTGCGCGTAATCGGATGCTCGGCCCCGGTCAGCCGCCGCGTTCCCGGCAGCGTGATGTCGATGGCCTCCGCTTTAAGCGCGGCCCCACGCGAAGAGTCGCCCGGCCCCCCTGTCAGAGCCGCGTCCAGCAGGCTCTCCACCACTGTCTTCAGCGCGTTGAAGCGCACGCCCAGCGCCTTCTTTGCCTCCGGCGGAGCCGCCTTCAGCCATCGGCCGGAAACTTCGTTGAGCAGGCCCTGCTTGCGCCCCAGCCATTCCAGTCGAAACGCCTCCGCGGCCGCTTCGCTATCGATGACTGCGGCGGCCTCGCGCGCTTGGCGCCCCAGCGCGGCAAACGCCTTGTCCAGCGCGGCTTCGTCAAACGCCGTCAGATTCGGTATCGCTTCGTTCGTCATGCGTAAACAGCAGGATAAACTACCAAGTAGGCCGCATGTGTGCGCTTTTGAGTGCTCACTAGCTCCGGCCAAATGAGCTTCGCCGGCCGACCGGGTATGCGGCAGAAAAACCTTGCGGGATCTCCTTGGCAATGATGGATGAAAAATCGCAGTCGCGGCAGTATTGGCTTCGCGTCATGCTGGCGTTGGGGATCCTCTGGGGAGGCTGGTTGCCGATCCAACTCTTCGAGTCTGCCCTGACGCCGGGAAGTCTCGGCCCGCCGTTGAACATTCTGGCTGCCATCGTCAATAGCATCACGCTTGCCCCGGCTTGCATCCTCGCGTTCTGGCATCGCCGCGCGGCGTCCGTGTGGCTAAGCCTCAACGGAATCCTGATGGCGGCAACGATGACTCGTAGCATCCTGCGCAACCATCGGTACGACCCCGTTTCGATTGTCTGCGATGCCATCCCGGTCCTGCTTGCAATCTTCCTGGCCGTGATGGAGCTTCGGCGATGGCCGGGAGCGCTGGACCGCGACCAGGGCTGACATCCGGCAAACGCCAAGCCGCCCGGGGGCCTTTCGATCTCCGGGCCGCTTCATCCGCCAGTCAAATCACCGGCAATATCGGGGCGCACCATCCTTGCCACGGCCCCATCGCGGCAAGGGTAGGATTGCTAACTCGCTAACTTGCTAACTCGCTGCCCTTCTCACATCAGCCTCAGCGCGTCCACATCCACAATCAGACTCCGCCTCGGCACCTCTGCCTCGGCCGCATGCGCCAGCATCCCGCACAGTGCCTCGTTCAGAGCCTTGCGCGATGAGGCCTTCAGAATCATGTGAAAGCGGTAGACGCCCTTGATGCGCGCGATAGGCGCTGTACACGGCCCGAGCACCCGCACCGCTCCGCGGTTCTGGTCTTGGACGAGATATTTGCCGAGGATAGACGCCCACCCTGCGGCCTCTTCCAGCTTTTGCGACTGAACCAGCACGTTGGCCAGCACGCCGAACGGCGGATAGTGCATCCAGCGGCGGTATTTCAGCTCACGTTCGGCAAAAGCCCTATAGTCATGCGCCGTGGCGGCCAGAATCGCATAGTGATCGGGATAATAGGTCTGCACAACGACTCTGCCCGGCAGCTCGCCACGGCCGGCGCGCCCGCTCACCTGCGTCATCAGTTGGAAGACCCGCTCCGCGGCGCGAAAGTCCGGCATCGAAAGCGCATGGTCGCAACCCACCACGCCTACCAGCGTAATGTTGTGGATGTCGTGGCCCTTGGCGATCATCTGCGTCCCGACCAGCAGATTGATCTCGCCGGAATGCAGCCGCGCCAGCATCTGCTCCAAGTCGTAGCGCCCGCGCACCGTGTCGCGGTCCATGCGTCCGATGCGCGCCCCGGGAAAGATCTCCGCGAGCCGCTCCTCGCCCTGCTGCGATCCCGCGCCGAGATAATACAGGTGCTCGCTGTCGCATTTGGGGCAGCGCGCCGGCACCGTGCGCTTGTACCCGCAATAGTGGCACTCCAGCCGCTGTCCTGCGCGAGCCAGGTCCGCGTCTTCCGCCGGCGCTTTGTGGTGCGTCAGCGCGATGGCGCAGTTCCGGCACTCGAGCTTTTCTCCGCACGCGCGGCACATCACGGCGAACGAGTAGCCGCGCCGGTTGAGCAGGATCAGCGCCTGCTCTCCGCGTTCCAGGGCTGCCCTGGTCTGCTCTACCAGCGATCGCGAAAAGAGCTGGTCCCGGCCCGTCTCCTGGAACTCGCGGCGCATGTCGATCAGCTCGACCTCAGGCAGTGGACGGTTCATCACCCGGTCGCGCAGCTCTATACGCGCGTATTTGCCCTTCACCGCGTTCTGCCAGCTTTCGAGCGACGGAGTGGCAGAGCCCATCACCACCACGGCGCCGGCCAGCTTGGCGCGCATCACAGCCACGTCGCGCGCGTTATAGCGCGGCGTCTCTTCCTGCTTGTAGCTCTGGTCGTGCTCCTCGTCCACCACAATCAAACCCAGGTTCGGCGCGGGCGCAAAGATAGCGGATCGCGTACCCACCACGATCGGCGCCTCGCCGCGGCGAATGCGCCGCCATTGCTCGCTGCGCTCGTCCGGCGTAAGCGCGGAGTGGAGCAGCGCCACTTTTTGTCCAAATGCCTGGTCGAGCAGGCCGGCCGTCTGCGGCGTCAGCCCGATCTCCGGAACCAGCAGGATCGACGCCAGCCCGCGATCGAGCGCCTTTTGCATCGCGGCAAGATACACGGCGGTTTTCCCGGAGCCAGTGACCCCGTAGAGCAAAATTGGACGAAACGCCCCCAGCGAGCCGACCACCGTCGCCAGCGCATCGGCCTGCTGTGCATTCAGGCTGAAGGGCTCCGCCGCCGGCGTTATTCCGCCGAGACGAAACGCCTCCGGCCGCTCCTCGATACGCACCAGTCCGCGCCGCACCAGCGTCTGCAGCGTGGACGAAGGCAGACCGGGGCCCCCGGCGACAGGTCTTTGTCGCTGGGGTGGGAGATCGCGGCGCCGAAGCTCCGCCAGCGGTAGTTCTCCGCCGCAAGCCGCCAGCTCCGCCAGAATGGCTTGTTGATTCTGCGTCAGCGCAGGCAGACGCCCTTCCTCAACCAGCACGGCGAATCGCTCCATGCGCCGCGCATCGCGCTCGGCGGCCGCGGTCTCGCGCGTAATCCACTTCTTGCGCGCCATCGCGGCCAGCAACGGAAGGGCCGCCGCTGTGGCCGTCCGCAGCGTAGACACCTTCACCGGCTCGCCCGAGGCCAGCCGTTCCAGCACCCGGCGCTCCATGTCCTGCGCTTCTTTTGAGAGCTTGCCCCGGCGCGGGTGCCCCACCCTCGCGACGCCCTTGTTTTTGTCGCTAGGCTGGCAAACTCCAGAACCGCCGTCCCCATCCATCGCGGGTGCCCTAGGTCTCGATCTTGAGACCTGGGAATTCGCCCCGTCCCCATCCATCGCCTCTGCCAGCACATCGCGTCCCAGATCGGTCAACCGGTAATAGACCGTGCGACGCACCTCTGCCGCGAGCGGCAACATCGCTCGCAGCACCTCTCCCAGCGGCGCCAGGTAGTATTGCGCCGTCCACTCGGCCAGCTCGAGCAGGTGCTCGCTGAGCAGCGGCTCCTCGTCGAGCACGGCTTCAAGGTATTTCACCTCGACATCCGGCGGCGTCCTGGCGTCTAGCGCCGTCACCACGCCAATCAGCTTCTCGTTGCGGAACGGCGCAATCACCCGCGCCCCGCGCTGCGGCTGCTGGCCCAGGCGCACGCCGTAAGTAAACGTGTGGTCCAGCGGCACCGGCAACGCGACTTCGCAGTACGCAGGCATGGGAGACAAGGTTCAGTGTAGGGGATAGGGCAAGCTTGCTGCCCTATTGCCAGCCCCTTTCCCGTAACCCCCTTTTCACGAATTCTCTGTTGACTTAAATTCGTTTATAAACGATAATACGCCGGTGTACGAGATTCGCCATTACCTGACGCAGAGCGATAAAGACGTCTACATGGAATGGCAAAGGCAACTCCGCGACACGCGCGCAAGGATCGCCATCGACCGGAGAATCAACCGCATCGAGCTGGACAACTTTGGCGATCACCGGTTTTGCCGCGATGGAGTCTGGGAGCTTCGTATCGACGTTGGGCAAGGCTATCGAGTCTATTACGCTCTCGCCGGGACTCAAGTGGTCCTGCTGCTTTGCGGAGGCGACAAACGAACACAGGATGCGGACATCGATCGAGCCTGTGAATACTGGGCGGACTGGCAGAGGAGGAGTGAGCGATGAGAGATAGAAACCACGACGAATCCATGGCGGAATTGTTGAAGGAGGACCCCACCTACGCGCTCGATCTGCTGAACAGCATCCTCGAAGACGGAGAACAGGGTGAGCTTCTCATCGTCTTGCGCCAGATGACCAAAGCCTTTGGCGGCGTGCAGCACGTCGCGGAAAAGGCGAACTTGAATCCCACCCAGCTCTACCGCACGCTCTCCGAGCAAGGGAACCCGGAGCTGCGCAGCCTCTCCGCGATTCTCAAAGCGATGGGCCTGCGCCTCGCCGTCGAGAAGGTCCGCGCGGCGTAAGGCCAAGGCCAACAATCTACATCTGGGCCACATGAAATAGGTGGTGAAATGATAAGATTTCTGTCGTCTATGGCGAAAGGAACGCCGCGAATGAGCAAAGAAAGGAAGTCGCCCCAAATAATAAAAGCTCTTTTGCTGGCTGCATTTGCTCTGACTTTGGTTCCATTCGCTATCTGCCAGCATGATCGCTGGAGACCGCAACCCCAATATCAACGGCTCGATTAACCCGCAAATTAACGGCTGATCAACCCAAACATGCAATACGCTCCATCAATCCAAATCATCAGCGGCTCAATCAACCCCAATATCAGCGGCTGCAAGGTCAACCCCAATATCAACGGCTCAATCAACCCCAACATCAATGGCTCAATTAATCCAGAATAAAGGGCTCAATCAATCCAAACATCAATGGCTCGATCAACCCAAACATCAACGGCTCCATCAACCCCCACATCAACGGCTCGATCAATCCAAACATCAATAGCGACATCGCCATGGAAAATATTGTTTCAATATCGACAATACTTTCGCAGGCATCCTCGTCGAGGCCGGCGATGGCGTAATGGTGAGCATTCGACAGCAACCTTGATTGGGCTGGTTACGCAGTTTCAGACGGTTCCGTCGGAATGAACCTATTGCAATCTTCGATGGGGAGTGGGTCGCGCTATTTCAGCAATAATTCGAACGGAAACTTCAACCTGTTTACGGTCGACGGCCATTGGGTCGGATTTACCACTTAAATCAGAACCTCCGTGTTCTGATCCTCAAACCCAGGAAATCTACGAACCCGACCCAGCCCTCCCTGACTTCGCGACCCGCGCCTTCAACCCCAGTTCCTTCATCGCAATCTGCAAATCTGCCCACGCTTCCTTCTTTTGCCGCGGATCGCGCAGCAGAAACGCCGGATGATACGTCACGATCAGGCTCATGCCGCGAAAGGCATGTACGCGCCCGCGCAGGCCGGCCAGCGGTTGCCGCGCGCCAAGCAGGTATGTAGCCGCCGTCGCTCCCAGCGCCACCAGAACCTGCGGACGCACCACGTCGATCTGCCGGAATAGGAACGGCGAACAGGTGTTGGCTTCATCGGGCTCGGGAGTGCGGTTGCCCGGCGGGCGGCACTTGACCACATTGGCGATGTAGCACTCTTCGCGCTTCAGCCCCATGGCGGCAATCATGTTGTTCAAAAGCTGCCCCGCGCGGCCCACGAATGGTAATCCCTGTGCGTCCTCATCGGCTCCCGGCCCCTCGCCAACGAACATAAGGCGCGCGGCGGGCGAGCCATCGCCAAAAACGATTGTGTGGCGTCCCTGGTGCAGCGCGCAGCGGGTGCAGTCGCCGATCTCGTCGCGGATGAACTGCATTGCGGCCGCGCGATCCTGCACCGGTACGACGGCCTCCGCCTGCGGCGGCGCATAAAAACCCTTACGCGGTTTAATCGTGGGTTCCTCTCCGAAGAAGTTGGCTTGAGCTGCCTGAGCTTCTGGCTGAGCTTGCGGCAGCGCAGATTCTCGACCGTTCATCCTCTCACCAACCGCCGCGGCCGGCTGCGCGCCTGGCGCAACAGCTCCTTGCGCTTCAGCCGGCGTATCTTCCACCGGCCGCCGATAGAACTCCGTCAGCCCCAGATCGCGGTAGAAGCGCACGCGCTCGGCAAGAGCATCGCGAGTTGCGGGATCGAGTGCGCGGGCCAAGCTGCTTACTCCACAATCAGCTGCCGGCGCCCCGCGCCGACGGGAACGCTCTCGCTCCAGTACTCGGTCCTGGATGCCCTGCTTCTTGCGCATTCCGCATCCCTCGTCATCAGCGGTTCATCCAGCTCCACAACGACGGACCGCGGGCCGGCGGAGAGTGAGAATCTCGTCGAGAATGCGGTCGGCGAGCTGGCGCTTGTGCATCTCAGGCAGTTCCACGGCCGTGGCGCGAGTAAGAAATGTCGCGGCATTCGTATCGGCGTCGATGCCCACGCCCTCGCCGGCTACATCGTTCACCACAATCGCGTCGGCGCCCTTGGCCAGCAACTTGGCGCGGCCGTTCTCCATGCGATTCTCAGTCTCTGCGGCAAAGCCGACGATGAGCTGGCCCGGCTTGCGCCGCCGCACCACCTCGGCGAGAATGTCTTCGGTCGGCGCCAGCTCCAGCACCATCGGGCCCGTACGCTTCAGCTTTTGCGAAGAAACCGTAACCGGGCGATAGTCGGCTACAGCGGCTGCTTTAATTACCAGCGTAGCCTCGCTCATGCGCGTGAGCACTGCGTCCCGCATCTCGTCAGCAGTGGTCACGTTCACCAACTCGCAGTGCGCCGGAGCGTGCAGGCCCGTCGGCCCGCTCACCAGAATCACTTTCGCGCCCCGCCCGCGCGCGGCCTCGGCCAGCGCGTAGCCCATCTTGCCGCTGGAGCGGTTGCCAATGAAGCGCACAGGGTCGAGCGCTTCGCGTGTGCCGCCCGCGGTTACCAGCACCACCTCACCTGCAAGATCGTGACGCCGGCCCAGCGCGCCCAGCACCGCGGCGGCAATCGCCTCCGGTTCCGCCATGCGGCCCGCACCCACCATGCCGCAGGCCAGCTCGCCTGTCCCCGGTTCAACGATTTGCACGCCGCGCAGCCGCAATGTTTCAATGTTTGCCTGCGTAGCGGGATGATTCCACATGTTCACGTTCATCGCCGGCGCCACCAGCACCGGCGCAGCCGTGGCCAGATACAACGTGGAAAGAAAATCGTCGGCGATGCCGTGCGCAAACTTGGCCAGAACGTTGGCTGTTGCCGGAGCCACAACCATCGCGTCTGCCCACTGCGCCTCGGCGATATGGTCGATCCCGTTCTGCTCTTCCGCGGCTTCGCCCGTATCCCATTCCTCCCACAGGCTGGTGATGACCCTATGGCCGGTGAGCGCCGCGAAGGTGAGCGGCTGCACGAATTTCCGCGCCGCCGCGGTCATTACCACGTGCACTTCCACCGCCTGGCGCTGCAGGGCGCGCACCAGCTCCGCCGCTTTGTAGGCAGCGATTCCGCCGGAGACGCCAACGGTCACCCTCATGATGTCGATTGTAGTTCAGGCGCCGGATTTCAGGGGTTACGGGCCACAATGGACGGGTACACAGTCCAGTTTTGCCGGGCTGGGCAAACGGATAGAGTTACCTCTTCCCATGGCCGCCAACGGATCCACGCTCCCTGACGCCCAGCCCCTGGAATTTTCTCTAGCTGAGCAGGATGGGGACCGCTGGACCTTCCACCAGCGGCTTGGTGACTTCGGCTTCTTTCTTCACATAAGAGATCTTTCCCGCGTCGATCTCCTCCTGCGCGATGCGGCATGCTTTGGTGGACCGTGTGGGGATCAGCGCCTGGGATCCATTTTGCAACTGGCGGGCGCGGCGCGCGGCCACCAGAACCTTGCGATAGTTCGAATCGAAACTGGTCTCAATTGTCATCGGAATCTTCTCCATCGTTATCGGGGCCTTGTTCATCGTCACCGGAGTCCTCTCCGCCTTGATTGGACTCCTTTTCATCATCGCCGGATTCCGCTCCAAAGTCGAAACGCTGCTGGCCGGGCGGATTGAGAATCCCGAATGCCTCAAGTACAGGTTTAAGCCGTTCCTGCGAATTCGATTGCATGCAGGCTGCGGCGACCTCCAACACCCGGCGCGAACGGTAAGCGATGACCTCGTCATTGCGATAGAAACGTTCGGCCAGCACAATGGCCTCCAGTTGCGCTACCGCGCGGTCGAGAATGTCGTTGACCAAAATATAGCTGTAGTCGCGATATTTCTCAATCTCGCGGCTGGCCTCGCCCAGCCGGCGATAGAGTTCCCCCTCATTCATCACGCCTTCGGCGCGGCTGCGATTGCGCAGGCGCGTGCGCAGAACCTTGGGATTCGGCGGCAAAACAAAGATGCCTACAGCCTCATGCATCTTGGCGCGTACCTGCGCGGCGCCCTGCACGTCAATGTCGAGCATCAGGTCGTGGCCGGCAGCCAGCGCATCGTCGAGCGACTGCCGCGCTGTTCCGTAAAGATGGCCGAAGACCTCGGCGTATTCCAGAAACAGGCCCGCATCCACCATGCGCTGGAACTCTTCACGCGTGGTGAAATGATACTCCCGTCCGTCCTCTTCTGAGCCGCGCGGCAAGCGCGTGGTCCATGAGACAGCGAAGTCGACGCCGCTCACCTGCTTGCGCAGCTCGCTGACCAATGTGCTTTTGCCCGAGCCTGACGGCGCCGAAATGATAAATAGAATTCCTGCCAATGTTCGTCGATCCCTTTCTCTGATGGTTCGTTCCCTGTTCCCTGTTCCCTCTTCCCTGTTCCCTGTTCCCTGTTCCCTGTTCCCTGCCTCACTCCACGTTCTGAATCTGCTCCCGCGCTTTTTCAATCTCGGCCTTCATGGCCAGCCCCAGTTCGGTAATGCGCGTTCCTTTCCCGCTTACGCCGCCGGTCTTTGAGAGCAAAGTGTTGGCTTCGCGGTTCATCTCCTGCAGCAGGAAGTCGAGTTTCTTTCCAATCTCGCCGGCGGCGCCGAGCAATTCGCGAAAATGCTCGATGTGCGCCGTCATGCGCGCCAGCTCCTCGCTGATGTCGCTGCGCTCCACGAGCACCGCAACCTCTTCAAGCACTCGTTGCTGGTTGAACTCGGCTCCAACAGCGGCGGCCAGACGCTGCGCCAGGCGCTCCCGGTACCGCTCCTCGACCTCTGAACGAAGTTCCGCCACGCTCGCTGTTGCCGCAGCCAGCCGGTCGAGTGTGCCGCGCAGAATCGCTTCCAATGCTTCGCCTTCGCGCGCGCGCATGGCCTTTAATTGCTCCAGCAGCGGAACGATCTGCTCCAGGACGCTTGCGGCCAAAGCCGTCGAATCGTCATGATTGCGTTCCTCGGCCTGCAGTGCGCCGGGCAACCGCAGCGCCACATTCAGATCCGGATCGCCCTTCAGTTGGTGCTCGCGCCGCGCCGCGTCGAAGGCGGCGAGATAGGCTGCGATCAGCTCGCGATTGTACCCGGCCCTGGTTTGCGCTGTGCGATCGACAGAGAGAGTCAGATCGACGTGGCCACGGATCAGATTCTCCTTGAGAATTCTGCGCAGTTCTATTTCCAGCGCGTCCATTCCGGAAGGAAGGCGGAACTGAAGATCGAGAAAGCGGTGATTCACGCTCTTTACCGTGAGCGAGTAACTAAGCTGCTCCTCAGCGCTGACGGGCACCCGAACCTGCACCCGCGCAAACCCGGTCATTGAGGAAATGGGCACGCTTACTCCTTCGCGCCGGCGGCCATCGCGGCCCTTGCGTCGAACGGCAGGTATTGAACCGCGGGGTTCGTAGCGGGAGCCTCGGGCGTTTCGGGCATGTCGATGAACTGCAGCTGATAAAGCCTTTGATAGGTGGGCGAGGTGTTTAGCAGCTCTTCGTGCGTGCCGACGGCCGTGATGCGGCCGCATTCGAGAACAGCGATGCGATTGGCGCGCCGGATGGTGGAAAGACGATGCGCGATGACGAGCACCGTGCGGTTTTGCATCAGGTTGGCCAGCGCCTCCTGCACCAGGGATTCGCTCTCGGAGTCGAGCGCGGAGGTCGCCTCATCCAGGATGAGAATGGGCGCGTTTTTGAAGATGGCGCGGGCGACGGCGATGCGCTGGCGTTCGCCGCCGGAGAGCCGGAAACCCTTCTCGCCAATTACCGTCGCGTAGCCCTGCGGCATGTTTAGGATGAAATCGTGGGCCAGAGCGTTGCGCGCGGCATGTTCCACCACGGCTGCCTTCGCGTCCGGCTGTCCGTATGCGATGTTATTGTGCACCGTATCGTTGAAGAGGATGACCTCCTGGGTCACCTGCGCCACCTGCCGGCGCAACGAACCGAGCGTCAGATCGCGCAAATCGCGGCCGTCAATCAGAATGCGCCCCGTGGTCACGTCGAAGAAGCGCGGAATCAGGTTCACCAAAGTGGACTTGCCTGCTCCGCTGGGACCGACCACGGCCAGCACCTCGCCGGCGTTCACTTCAAGATCGACGTTGTGAAGAATCTCCTGCTCTCCTTCGCCGGTCGAGTAGCAGAAACCTACATCCTCAAACCTGATTCCCTGGCGAAACCGGGTGAAGGTTGCTGCGTGCGGCCGTTCCTTCACGTCGTCCTCTGCGTCAAAGAACGCGAAAATCGAAGCCGAAGCGCCCATCGCCTGCTGGAAGCTGTTGTAGAAGAAAGCGAACCGGCGCAGCGGATCGTAGAGCTTGAACAGCAGAATCATGAATGCGCCGAACACGCCCAGCGTCATGTAGCCGCTCTTGATCGCACTGCGGCCGATCCACAGCAACATGGCCATCGCAATGGCGCCCACCGTATCCATCAGCGGCGAGCTGATCGACTGGATGCGCACGCTGCGCAGGTTGGCGCGGAACAGGCGTTTGGCCGCATTTTTGAAGCGCAAAATCTCCCAAAGCTCGGTGTTGAACGACTTCACAATGCGGTTGCCCGTCACCGTCTCGTGCAGAATGTTCTGCACATCGGCCAGCTTGTCCTGGCCGGTGCGCGTGCGCGTGCGCACTTCGCGGCCGATCCTGCGCGCGGAAGTCACCACCACGGGAATAAACAGGACCAGCGCCCAGCTCAAATATCCACCGAGCCGGATGATGAGCACGATGGCCGCGACGAAGGTAAAGAACTGCTGTAGAAAATCACCCAGCACGGAGCTGAGCGCAACCTGCACGCGGTCCACGTCGTTGATGAGCGTCGAAAGGATGGTGCCCGTCGGATGCTTGTGGTAGAAGCTCGAAGATCTGCGCAGCGTGGTTTCGTAAAGATGATTACGCAGGTCGGTGATGGTGCCGAAACCGGCGTAATTGATCAGATAGTTTCCAAGATAATCGCAAAGGCCCTTCAGAACCGTTGCCACCACCAGCGCAAAGGCCACCACAGTCCACGCATTGTGCATGTGCAGAAAATGCGGGACCAGGCTTCTCAGATCGAAGTGCCACTTGGTGTTCGGAAGGCCGAGCAGAATCGGGCCTTCCGGCGCGCTCGGCGTCAGCACGCGATCGAAGATCGGTTGCAGCAGCAGGATGCGAAACGCGTCCAACCCTCCGACCAGCGCCGACAGCACCACCCCCGGCAGCCACTCCAGCGTATACGGCAGCCCATAGCGCATCAGGCGCAGAAATCTCTTCATGCGGTTCGGCCTGCCCTGCGCGTCGCGGGCTCGATTCCCCGCTGCAAATGGGTGTGGAAGTCCATCCCCGTATTGTATCCGGGTCAGACACGATGTGCTGCTCGCGCGCATGGCGCCGGCCATGGGGTTCGCATCTTTTCAGTTACGCGGTGCGGAGGAAGTTGCAACGAGCATCAATACCCCTTCAACTCCACGATGGCTTTCAGGATCGTCGCCGGCTGCGGAAGAATCGCATCTTCAAGGATCGGCTGGTAAGCGACGAATGTATCCATGGAGCCAATGCGGCGCACGGGCGCGTCAAGATCGTCGAAGAGCTCGTCGCCGATTCGCGCCGCGATCTCCGCGCCGTAGCCCCAACTGAGCATGTCCTCGTGCGCCACGATCACGCGGTTCGTTTTGCGCACCGATGTGGCGATGGCCTCCCAATCGTACGGGCTAAGCGTACGCAGATCGAGAATCTCGGTTTCGATCCCGTGCTCGCGCTGGGCCTGCTGCGCGGCTTGCAGCGCACGCGGCACCAGCGCGCCATAAGTCACAAGGGTCAGGTCCTCGCCTGGACGAACGATCTTGGCTTTCCCGAAGGGAATGGCGAACTCCGGCCCCGGATACGCGGCGCGGCCGTAGGTCTCGCGGTAGAGTCGCTTGTGCTCCAGAAACAGCACCGGATCATCGCAGCGGATGGCCGTGCGCAGCAGGCCGTTGGCGTCGAGCGCGTTGGAGGGAAACACGACACGCAGCCCCGGAGTGTGGGTGAACATGCTCTCGCCCGATTGCGAGTGATAGATAGAGCCTCCTGTGAGATAGCCGCCGATGGGCGCGCGGATGACGACAGGCGCGGCCCAGGCTCCATTTGACCGCCAGCGCATTAACGACAACTCATTGCGAATCTGATGCATAGCGGGCCAAATGTAATCAAAAAATTGAATTTCCACCACCGGCTTCATACCGCGCAACCCGTACCCCACGGCACGGCCGACAATATTGGCCTCGGCCAGCGGCGAGTTGAAGACGCGCTCCGGCCCGAACTCGGTTTGCAGGCCCGCTGTCAGCTTGAAGACTCCGCCCTTGCCCTTGACCTCTGAGAGCGCCTCGATGCGGCTGGCGTCGGCTACGTCCTCGCCATAAACCACAATGCGCGGATCGCGGCGCATCTCGTCGCGCAGGCAGGCATTGATCAGGTCGGCCATGGTCCGCGCTCCGGCAGTCTTTGAGCCGTTTGCCTTTGCAGCGGCAAGCGGTTGTTCCGTGGCGAAAGCAACGTGCGAGGGATCGAGATCTTCTGAGTAAACGTGTCTGGTGATTCCCTCCACCGTAGGCGCCGGCGCTTCCAGTGCGCGCTCTGCAGCTTCGGCGGCATCGAGTTCCAGCTTCCGCTCCAGCTCGTCCAGCTCCGCGGCGCTCAGCACTCCTTCTGCGATTAAACGGGACCGCATCCTCGCGATGGGATCGCACAGAGCGTCGGATTCCCGCTCGGCAGCCGAGCGGTAGAGCTTGTCGTCGTCCGAATCGGAATGGGAGTAAAGCCGCACGCAATGGCCGTGGACCAGCGCCGGCCCGCGTCCTGAGCGGCAATGTGCAGCGGCCTCCTGAACGGCGCGCAGGCACACTACGGGATCGTTGCCATCCACCTCGGCAAAGTGGAAGCTGGGAAAGTTGGCCACCAGCCGCGAGATGTTTCCGCCGGGCGTGTTCACCTCCACAGGCACGCTGATGGCGTAGCCGTTGTCCTCAACGAGAAAGATCACCGGCAGTTTCTGATTGGAGGCGGTATTGATCGCTTCCCAGAACTCGCCCTGCGAGGTTGCGCCTTCGCCAACGCAGGCCAGCACGACCTCGTCCCCGTGGAAGTCCACATCGTGGAAGGCGCGATAGTCCCCTTCCGCTTTGGCAGCGGCTTCGGGATGGCGGCTGAATGCCCGCCCGGCTTCTGCGCAGCCTACGGCGTGCAGCAACTGCGTGGCCGTTGAGGACGAAGTGCTGACAATGTGCAATGAGCGGCTGCTCCAGTGCGTGGGCATCTGCCGGCCGCCGCTGGCCGGATCGGTGGCCGCGCCGGCGGCCTGGAGCATCATATCGTAGGGCGTTACGCCCAGCGCCAGGCACAGCCCGCGATCGCGATAGTACGGGAAAAACCAGTCGTAGCCGGGCTTGAGCGCCAGAGCTGCGCCCACCTGCAGCGCCTCATGGCCTGCCGCGGAAATCTGAAAAAATATCTTTTGCTGACGTTTGAGAAGAATTTCGCGGTCGTCCACCGATCGGGAGAGAAACATCAGCCGGTAGATTTCAACCATCTGGTGCGCGGTCAGCTCGTCAGCAGCCGGAAACGTTCCGGACGCACGAGCGCTGGAAATTGCCACTTCCATTCCGGTCGACCCCCATACGCAAAACCAGAGTGAGCCTTTGAGGGCTCTACGATAACCCGGTGGACGCTTCCAATCATGCCCTGCGCCCAGCGCATTGCCCACCCGGGAACGGCGACCCTGGCTTTCCCGGAAGAACCTTCTTCCGGATACCGCCTCGTCCGATTGTAACAATTTACGAAGCGCAACTGCTCAGTGGGACCGCCCCACAGCCCCTGCAGCCGGCGCAGTGATCCGCCATTTAATGGGGAATGTACCCAATCGGCGGCGGCCCGACAGCCGAAGGCTGTTCTACCCCATCGACCATCTTCTCCTTGACACTACGCGCCAGCTTCTCAATTTCGGCGATTATATGAAGCTGGTCGTTTGTATATGTTCCCGAGTTCTTCGCTGCGATCTCTTCATTCAACTCCTTGGCCAGTTTCAGCAGTTTGTTGGCATCCGAGACGATCGCTTTTTGGCGCTGAATGTTGAGCGCGTTCATGCGCTCCATCATGAGTGGATCATAATTATCCGCTGCTGCCGGGTCCATCGGCACGGAATCGGGACGACTCATGATTGGCCTGGGGAAATTCCCCTGGGAACGGCCCGCCGGCGCGCACGCAAGCGCAACAAACAGCGCCAATCCAAGCCCCGCGCTCAGAGCGCGACTTACCTGGCCAGAACCGCCACTCCGGATTGCGCGTGCCGCATCCCGCATATTTTTCCGTCCTGGAGCTGAATGGCGCTGCTTGCTTCAGCTTTTGCCGTTCGCGGCCGTCACTTTGCGGGCGAATTGCTCGATCGCGCCGGCCTTGCGGACCACAGTTAATGAAAGGGTGTCTTTGTTGGACTTATCGACTTCGGTCTTCAGTTCCGTCGCCATCTTCAGCAGGTCATCGCACTCTTTGGCGATCTCCTGCTGGCGCGCGTCCTCAGCCGGGGTCGCTGTTGGCTGCTTCGCATGTTCGCCGGCCGCTGGCTGCTGCATGGCCTTGGCGCCCGGCGGGTTGATCGCCGGCAGAGGGAATGCCTCTTGTGCATGGGTTCTGAGCAGTCCAACTCCGCCGAGGCCAGCATGAGTGCGCCGAAACATCCGAGTACGCACAGCCACTGCGTCCGGCCTCGCGTCGGGCTCTTGAGTCCATTCGCGCTGCACCCGATCCGATTCATTCGCTTCACCGTCCCAGGTGGGGTATACCGGAAAAGCAAGGCCGGGATTCCGGCCTTTCCTGCGCACAGTCTAGTCTAGTAGGAGGAGTTTTGGCATGCCTTTTTCTCGGTTGGCAGAGGGCTTCCTCCTGATCTTGCGCTGGGGCTGGTTCCGCGAGGGCCGGTTCATGGGCCGCGTGCTCGATGAGTGGATCGCAGACAGCCAGGAGTTTATTCACACCAAGCTGCCGCGCCTGATCGTGATTGCGATTATCGCCTTTGTGCTCAGCCGCCTGCTGCGGCTCATCACCTTTCACATGACCCGCGTTGCCGAGCTGCATGCAGGCCGGCCCGGTCGCGTGTCCGCCAGTCGAAACGCTCGCCGGGGTTATCCGGGCCACGGGGCTGGCGGTTATCGGCCTGATTGCCGGCCTGCAATTCCTTGACGCCATGGGCTTCAACCTCGGTCCACTGCTGGCCTCGGCCGGAGTCGCGGGCATTGCCATCGGCCTGGCGGCGCAAAACATCGTCAAAGATATGTTCAACGGCTTCCTGATCCTGGTCGAAGGCCAATTCAATGTCGGCGACACGGTCCGGGTCGCTGGGCTGGCCGGGTCTGTAGAGGAGATGACTCTTCGTCGAACCACCGTGCGCGACGCCGATGGAACCCTCTATGTGATTCCCAACTCGCAGATCACCACCGTCGCCAATCAGAGCGCTGGTTTCTCTGTAGCCACCATCAACGTCAGCGTCGATTTTTCCGCCAATCCCGACGAGGTGACCACGCTGCTGACCAACATTGCCATGGATGTTAGAAAAAGCGGCGAATTTAAGAACGTATTTCTCCAGGACCCGCAGATCCTGGGCGTCGACGCGCTGAAGGGGTCGCAGATGGTTTACCCGGTCGTCTTCAAAACCAAAGCCACGCAGCAATTCGGCCCGGTGCGCGAGTTCCAGCGTCGCGTGAGGCTTGCCCTTGAAGAGCACCACATGCTTCCCGGCGACCCCTACCGGGTGTTCACAACATTTACGTCCGGCGGCAAAGAGAATCCGGCGGCAAGCCAGGCTGCCCGCGGCCGCGCGGAGCCGGATGCCACACGACCACCCGACCCCACCACGCTGAAGCAGCCGGACAGTAACCCGTTCAGCGGCTCATAGCGCTGGGGACCCTCCTCAATGGGTTATGTCATCCCGCTCGGAGCAAGCCGCGCCGGGCGGCTTACGAGGCCAACGCCTGCCCTGAGCGAGGCTCGCCAAACGAGCCGAGTCGAACGGGAATCTGCGGTTGCATTTCCCCTCTTTCCGTATCATCATCGTTGAACCGGCCGCTTCCCCCGCGCCCGAACGAACCCCGCACGCTCGTCCGCGATTCCCGCACGGAGGATCTGGAATCATGCTCAAGCGCAATCTCCTGGCCGCCATTCTCATCGGCGCGCTGCTCGCTCCCGGCCTCTCCGCCCAGGCCACGAATCCCTCCTACCTCGCCGAGTTCCCTTCCGTCGACGCCGTCATGAACGGAATGAAAACCGCCGATCCCGACGAAACCGCTTCGCGCCAGTTGGCCGCCCTCACATGGCTCATGCAAATGATTCTCGACATGGCGGGCCCGCGCCAATTCCTGCGCGGTCCGCAGGGCATGACGTCCGACGAAAACAGCCTGCGCCTGGCCTACAACACGGCCCTCTACAACATGCAGAAGTCCAATCCGAAATTGAGCGCTCCCGGCCCCATGCAGCAGCTCAAGTTCTCTCTTGTCTTCCGCAACCAGATGATCCGCGCGCTGTTTCCCGCCACGTTTCCCGCCGAGTACGACAAGGTCGTAGCCCAGGCCCAGCAGGCCCGGGCGCAGCTTCACCAGCAGGCCATCGCCGCCTCTCAAGCGCGCGAAAAAGCCGCGCAGCCCGCCGCGCAACAAGCCTTCGACCAGTTCCGCCAGCAATATGAGGCGCAGCAGAAAGAAATGAACATGGACCCGCAGGCGCGCGAGATGCGCCGCTGCGTCACCTCGGGCCGCGTCATGGCCGTCTGCACCGGCAACGCGCTCATGGGCTCGCTCATGCCCAACGTCAACGGCCTCCTCAGTTCCCTCGCTCCCGGCCAGGTCGGCAAAGAAATCACCGGGCCGCAGTTCGCCGGCGTCTTCCAGGGCGCCGGCTGGCGCCTGGACTTCAGCGAGGCGTCAGTCGCTGTCAGTTGCCAGGACATGATTCCCGATTCACACGCCTACACCATCTCTTTCTCCAACAATCGCGCCGTGCTCTCCGTCGCCAGCACCCCCGCAAACATCGTTCTCAGCTTCAACGGCGATGCCTTCACTGGTCCCGCTCCGGTCGTCGTCGACGGCCGCATCGCCCTCGGCGTCCGCCGCGGCACCGATCCGGTCAGCGGCAACGCCGCCGACATCTACAGCTACGAGCGCGTCACCCGCACCTGCTCCAAGCCTCTGCTCACAAAATCCTCCTCGCCCGGCGTCGTCGGCGCCGAGCAGAATCTTGTCGTCAGCATGTTCAACGACGGCGACTCCGGCCCGCCCACCCCAGCCAGCCTGCGCATGAACGGCGTCTACGCCGCGGCCAGCGGCGGTTTCAGCGTGGAGTTCTTCCCTGAGTCTGCGATCCTCGGCTGCGGCCCCGACGTGGCGCGCGCCTATCCATACACTGTGGTCGCCAACGGCTCCGAACTCGCCGTCAAGATCGCCGCGCCCGGCCATCCGCTCTCGCTCGCCATCAAGCCCAACAACACGCTCGATCCCGGCCCCGGCTCTTATCTCGTCCAGGGCCGCTTCATCACCGGCCAGAACGCGAACGGCGACTACATCTTCGTGCCGCGCCCGGCCACCTGTTCCCTGTCTCCGCTCGCGCCCGGCAAAGTCCCGTCGATTCCCTACTTCCCACCCCCGCAGACCGCCTCCGCACAATAAGCAGGCCGCTACTCGTTCACCTCCCGCGCGGGTGCCCCAGGTCTCGCTTCTGAGACCTGGGATGTAGGATGTTGGCATGACCCGGGGCCTGGTCCGTTATCACCAAGCCGGCTGTCTTCACTTCATAACTTTCAGTTGTCATCGCCGGCGTCCACTCCTCGGTACGCCTCAGGCGAGAGACTTGTTCGAGCGGGCCTTGGAGTCCATGCGCGTCCGGTACAGCTTCGTTGTTAGTGGATACGTGGTCATGCCGGAACACGTTCATTTGCTCGTGAGTGAGCCACAGAAGGCGCTCCTGTCCAAAGCAATTCAAGCCCTGAAATTATCGGTTTCAGTTCGGAGCCGGGAGCGTCCGTTCTGGCAGCCGCGCTATTACGACTTCAACGTGTACCACGAGAAGAAGAAAATCGAAAAGCTGCGGTATATGCATCGCAATCCCGTCAAACGCGGCTTAGTTCAGAAGCCGGAGGATTGGCGTTGGTCCAGCTTTCGCCACTACGCAACCGGAGAAGTCGGCGCCGTCGAAGTTGAGTCCCTCTGGACGGCAGCGCTGCGGGGACATCAATTGCCCGAGATGCTTCGGTACCGGTCGCGGGAGAGTTGACGTCGAAGGTCTCCCAGGTCTCAAAGGCGAGACCTGGGGCACCCAGCTTCAGTGACCAAGTGAGATGTGGGCCGTGCGACCCCACCACAAGAAATGGGTGCCCCATGTCCCGATTCTGGGACATGGGATACCACGAACCCGACCCAGTGGCCAATTGAGATGTCGGCCACCCGCCCGAACCCAACCCACCGACCTCATCCCCTCGCCGTGTCATCCCGAGCGAAGCGTTTTTCAGCGAAGTCGAGGGACCTGCTTTTCCTTTTCGTGACCCCCACCCACCACAAGAGATGGGTGCCCCATGTCCCGATTCTGGGACCTGGGATACCACGAATCCGTTTCCTCGCGTTGTCACCTTGAGCCAAGTGGGCCGCCGGGCACCGTCTGAGCAACGCGGCCCGTTCGGCACTCCCTCCAAAACTCAGCAACTCGATAAATCCCGCCAGATCGAAGCCGCCACCGATGCTCAGCCCGCAAGTCATGTCTCCGCGTGAAGATAACGTTTCATTGCGCCGGATTCCAAGAAGCGCGGAGCCCTAGCTCTCGGCGATGGAGATGGTTCGCTTCACTTTTCCCTGGGCATCGAGCAATTGGATTGTTGGTTGCCCGTGGGCGTCTAGGCCAATTTGCATGCGCGGCCGGCCTTGCTGATCCCGTAACGTTAGTCCAACGGAACCATCATCATTGCGCGCCAGGGTGGCGCGTTCCATCAGAAAAGGATAGGTCTTCATGAACGCCGTCCACGCGGCTTTTCTTGCCGGACCATGCGGCATCGCTTTGATGCGTTCAGCTTCCCGGTACAATTCAGGAGTAATGGGTTTCTCCGGCGCATCACTCAGCATGATGCCCTCGATCCTGCTTCCGTCGGGCGACAGTGCGGTCCCCACATCGACAGTTTGATCCTGATCGTACTGGTCGAAGCTGAGATGGCTGAAGCTGGAGGGCTTACCATCCACGCTCGCGCCGCCGTAGATGAGGCCACCATCCTCCGTTCCCTCGTCGTTAATGAAGAGCATTCCAGCAGAATCTCTGCGATCCGGGCGATCGATTTCTTTTCCATGAAAGAAGGTGCCGGGATATTCGGCTCGATCCGAAATGATCAGTCGAGGCGTCCCATCCGGCTCGACAACGTCGATGCGGTGAACCTGGATGCGGTCGAAGTCGACGGTCTTGCCGGTACCGTGCACGGGTCGCGCAAAGTTGATGCAGGTTGTGATAAGAAATACAACCGTGATAGTCGCGGAGTACATAACAAGAAACTGCGGATGCTGAAAGATGCGCTTGAGCACAAGGGCCTCCATCGAGTTTCCTCGGAGGTTCCAGAATACTGCTGCTGGGAAATAGTCCCAAGGGCCCCCTTCGCTTTCGCTCTGCCGGGTGGCCCATGTCTCGGCGGGTGGCCTCGGTCCCCACGCCCCAAAAACCACACCGAGGGTGCCCCCGGTCCCTTGCACTTGGGGACCGGGGAAACTCGGGCACCTCAATTGGCTGGAAGAAACCCACGGTCTGGCAGGATCAATCCCGCCAAACGCCGCACAGCCCCCAACCCGGCCGAACCGCTGCCCGTACCGGCACTCGCTACTTCCTGTTTTTCTGTCAAGCCCTACGCTCCTTAAATTCACTCGCCAAACCGGCCCTAACTGGTTGTCTCCCCTTCACTTCTTCACTCCTTAACTTTTTCACTCTGAATTCAGGATTATTTCGCGCATTTCTTTACACTGATCTCAGTAACGAGAAAAACGGCAACTGAGCCGCTGGGCCGCCCGCTTATATCTGGAGCAGCGCACCACATCCCGGGACCGCATTGCAACCGGGACGGTGCAAAACCGGCAAAAGTGCCCGCAAGTCGTTATTTTTGACGACTTTAGACTTTAACTTCTTTGTTTTCAATCGTTTACGGTAGCCCCCTCGGGGGCTAAACCGTCTGAAATCAGGATTTTAGCCAAAAAACCGGGGGGAGGGGTAGGGGGAGGAGATAGGCCGGGGGGTATAAACCGCTCGGCAAACGCGCACTCTGAACTACGCACTGCGAACTTCAAGTGCATCGAGCAGCGCTTCTTCACCCGTCACCGGCGGCAGGCACGTCCGCCCTCGGCACACCAGCGCCCACGCCGGGGCTCCCGACGACGGGTCCTGGTCGTTGGGGGGGTATGCTCCAGCCGGTCGCGGCGCGGCGAGCACCGTCTCTTCCAGTGCCTCGGGAATTTCGCCTGCCACCAACTTCGAAGGCTCTATCCGCATCACGGTTTTGTTCACCGCGAAGCCCGCAACCGCCGTCGCCTCCAATCGATCCGCCTCCGAGCCGGAACCCACAATCACCACCTGCACCGGATCGAGCAGGAACCGTTCCGCAGCCAGCCCATAGCTGCCTGCATAAAGCCCAAAGTGCTCCACGATCCCGGCAAAAGCCGCCAGCGCATTCTCGGCGATTTTCCTGTACTCCTCGCGCCCGCTCAGCGCTTCAAGCCTCAGCAAGGCCGTCGCTGCTGTGGGATTTCCGGCAGGCGTTGGCGCATCCTGCAGAGGCTTGCGCCGCGCCGTCAGTGCGCCCAGCGGAATCTCCGCGGGAAGTGCGTTCATCGGCGCGGAAATATCGAAGAACCCGCCTGCAGAAGCGTCGTGGAACTGCTCGATCATGGCGTCGGCCAGCTTTACGGCGGCGCGATAAAACTTCATCTCGCCGCTCGCAAGCCACGCATCGATGCAGGCGTTCACGGTAAATGCGTAATCGTCCAAAGTTCCGGGAGCGCTTTCCTGCGGCGTGAGGTCGTCGGGATAGGCGATCACATGTTTGAGGTTTCCTTTGCCGTCCCAGGCCTCGCCGAGCAGCCGTTCGAGCGTGCGCAGCGCAAACTCGCGTGCGTCATCCATTCGCAACGCGCGCGCGGTCTCCAGATATGCCGTCACCGCCATCGCATTCCAGCCCGTGTAAAGCGTTCGATCGACAAACGGCATCGTCCGCTCGGCTCGCGCGGCCAGCAACTTCGCGCGGGCCGAATCGCGCAGCGCGCGCAACGATGCTTCACTCGCGCCGGTCTGCATCGCGATCTCGGCCAGTGTCCGGTTCACGTGCAGCACATTCTTGGCCGGGTTGTGGTGCATGTCGCCCAGTTCGCCAATGTCCCAGTACTTCGCCGCGAACTCCAGTTCCTCGCCGCCCAGCACCGCTCGCGCCTCATCAAGCGTCCACGTAAAGTAATCGCCGTCGTCGTCCAGGCCTACGTCGGCATCTTGCGAGGCATAAAAGCCGCCGCGCTCGCGGTCTGCCATCGTCTCGTCAAGCCACGCCACAATCTCCCTGGCGACGGCCAGAAAATCCTCGCGGGCGAAACTCTGATAGCCGTGCGCATAGTTGCGCAGCAGTTCGGTGTTGTCGTAAAGCATCTTTTCAAAGTGCGGCACCACCCAGCGCTCGTCCACGCTGTAGCGATGAAACCCTCCGGCAAGCTGATCGTAGACGCCGCCGTGCGCCATCTTTTCGAGCGTCGTGGTAAAGGCCTCGCGCGCCCGTTCGTTGCCCCGGTTTACGGCTACCTCAAGCAGCAAATCGAGCGCTGCCGGATGAGGAAACTTGGGCTGCGAGCCAAATCCGCCGTTGCGGGGGTCGAATTGCGCAAGGATCGAACCGGCAATTCGCTCGACCAAATCCAGGGAGAGCCCGCTGCCGCTTCCGGAGAAGCTCTCATTGTGCTCGATGGCCGCCATAACGCTGCCGGCAGTCTCCAGCGCCTCATCGCGGCGCTCGCGCCAAACTTGCGCCATCGCCGGCAGCACCCGCCCCATTCCCGGCCGCCCGTAGCGCTCGTCGCGGGGAATATAGGTGCCGCCGAAGTATGGGCGCCCGTCGGGCGTCAGAAACGCAGTCAGCGGCCAACCGCCCTGCCCGCTGATCGCCGAGACCGCGGCCTGGTAGCGCGCATCCACGTCGGGGCGCTCATCGCGATCTACCTTGATGGCTACAAAATGCTCATTGATCAGCGCGGCAATCGCGGGATCTTCGTATGACTCGCGGTCCATCACGTGGCACCAGTGGCACCACACCGCGCCAATGTCGAGCAAAATGGGCTTGTCTTCAGCCTGCGCGCGCGCAAACGCCGCCTCGCCCCATGCCTCCCAGCGCACCGGCTGATGCCTCGCCGAGCGCAGATAAGACGATGCAGCATGTTCCAGTTGATTGCCCCTGCCTGCGGCCGCGGATTCACCCTCATTCATGGACTGAGCATACAGGTCTCACACGCCGCGCATCCACACGGCCGGAGGCTGCACCGTATCGACGAGGGTCAGTATCATATATAGAAGGGAATCGATGGCCAGCCAGGCAGCTCAGCCGACGCAGAAAAGCGCGGCAAACACCAATTCCATCACCATCGGCGTGCTCGCCCTGCAGGGCGACTACGAGGCGCACGCGCGCGCCTTCAAGAAGGCCGGGCGTGCGGACGGTGCTGGTGCGCAAGCCGGATGAGCTAGCCGGCATCGACGGCATCGTAATGCCCGGCGGCGAATCGACCACCATGCTGAAGTTTCTCGAACAGGGTGGTTTCTTCGAGGCGCTCGGCAAGTTTGTCTCCAACACGCCCTGCTTCGCTACCTGTGCCGGTTGCATTCTGCTGGCGCGCGAAGTGCTCCATCCAAAACAGCGCAGCCTGGGCGTGCTCGACGCCACCGTGGAGACGCAACGCCTACGGCCGCCAGATCGACTCGACCATCCTCACCCTCCCAACCGAGTTGCCTGGAGGGCCGCTGGAGATGGTCTTCATCCGTTCGCCGCGGATCACGCGCGTAGGCGAGGGCGTTCAGGTGCTCGCCCGTCGCGACGGCTTCCCGACTCTAGTGCGCCAGGGGCATCTGCTCGCGGCCACTTTCCACCCCGAGATGACCTCCGATACTCGCGTGCAGCAGTTATTCCTCGACATCGTCCGCTCCCACAAGGCGCGTTAGCCGCGGCATGCGCGGCAGGCCTAGCAGGATGGTTCCCATTCTCCCGGCTGCGCCTGGCGTAGATTACCCCTGACGGTGTCCCCGGCTCGCCAGCAGTCGGATTGGGTTTCGGCCAGCAGTTTCCTAAAATGAATTAGTCGTTTATTTGCAATAACTTACAGAAACTTTCGGACCCTTAAAAGTACCGAAAATGACGCAAAAGGACTCTTTCTATGGGTTGGAAGTATGGGTTGGACTAGATATCCATGGGTTGGAAATATGGGTTGGACTCGATATCCATGTGGTTTTGCGCCAATTCCGTGGTTTTACGCCAATTCCCCTTCCAACCCATAATTCAACCCATAGTTCGAAACATCGAGTGAAAGTTGACGTTTACTGCTGCCGATACTGCTGCCGAGCGCGGGCCCCCGGCCGGATGAATGGCGTAATTCGACGCTGAAATCGCTTGGCTTTAAGTGCTTTTGATGGAACGGCTTGCTGGTAATTCGTTGACGAGAGTTAGCTTGCATTCCACAAAGGCCGCACATTAATCGACGACCTCCACAACCTCCCGGCCCTCTAGCGATTTGCCCTTAACTTGGGAGAATCGGAGTCCTCAATAGCCCTATTCCGCAACTGCCGACGCCTTGGCCGCGGCCTTCACGCTGCCGGCCGGCTTCCTCTCCCGCTCGCCCCTCTGGACGGCAGGAGTCTGCCCGGCCTTAGCGTTGCTGACCGCATAGAGAACCAGTTCGACCCGCGATGAAACGCCGAGCTTCTCGAAGATATGAAATAAGTAGTTTTTGACTGTATGCTCGCTTAGCTTCAACTCCTTGGCGATCTCCCGATTTTGCAGGCCCTCGGCCACGAGCCGCACGACGTCTTCTTCCCGCTTGGTCAGCAACCGCATTCCGTCTGCATTCACCACGCGAATCGGTGCAAGTTCTGAAAATGCCTGGATCACCTCAGAAAGCTCAGTGCAATTGCCCCAGATCTGGCCCGCGTGGACCTGCTCCACGCACCGGCATAGCGACTTGAAGTCAGACTGCGAAAGACAGAAGACGCCCTTTGCGCCAGCCCGAAACGCGTCCACAACCAGATGGCGTTCATGGGTTTCGAACAAAATGACCGACTTCACCTTGGGAGCACACTCATAAATCTTCCGCAAGAGCGCCAAGCCGCTAAGCGGACCGTCTGCCAAGGTCACTCTAATCAGGGCGACATCCACCTCTGCCGACCGCACCGCCTCGATCGTCTCCTCTGTTGTTGTCGCTGCGGCGACCACCTGAAAGTGCTTCCGCCGGCTCAGCGCCTTCATCAGCAACTCGCGTGTCAGTGCCTGTGGAGATGCGAAAAGAACGGAAATGTCACTTCGTTTAGGAGTCATGGCCCATACACCGTTAAATGCCCCTGGCTGCCACAAGCAACTCAAATAAAGGGCTCCCATTGTCGCAGGGTTGTGTCGGCCATTCTTGAGGCGAGATTTCACCAAAAAGCCAGCACTGCACCCTTCGCGTGAACCGGATTCAAGAACAAAGCGAAGTTGTACGGAGCCCAACACTGCGCGTGTAACCGACGTTCCTGCGGCGCCCCGCTGGGGGAGCGGTGGGCGCTTTCCACTCGAAGTTGGGAGGCACTTAACACACCATCTTGACTGCGCACTTGCATGCCACCCAATGAACGATCCACCTGCAATGTGCCTCTATCGTACTCCGAAAAGCGAGAATTTATACAGCACCAGCCAGGGAAAAGAGCAATTTCTCAATAATTTGTGATGCCCGTTACGCGCTCGGAAGTCCATTTGGGGCGAGATTGCTTTGACCATGCATGATCAATTGTAAAGTGTAAATCGTTCTGTCTTAAAAGCATTTACAAGGTAATGCTGCCGCAGGTTACCAGAGAGGGATAACCCTAACCCTTCCTGAGTGAAACTTCTCTAGCCCTTGCCCGGGCCGAATCGCCTGCCGAACATGCCGACGCACGAATGTAAGCCGAGATCGATGGCTCTACTGAAACGCTCCGCAAGAGGGAAGGACCGCTCCGGGTCGTTCAGTTTCTTGTGGCGATTCTCATCGCAGCTTACATTGAAAACTTCTAAATAGTCCGCTGAAGGCCGGTTGCGGATGGAATGAAAGCGACAAACTTCATGCATAGCACCGTAGAACTTCGCAAGGCCAATCGCTACCGGCTGAGCGCTCCGACGCTCTTTTATGTGGGCACCCCGTGAGGGTAAGCCACATAGCGGCCAGGGCGTGACTCGTGACATCAACGCTTCCGGAGTCTATGTCGTAACGGATGTGCTGCCGCCGGTCGGTGCACTTGTCCAACTGGACATTCTGCTGCCCAAGCTGGCGGATCCCGGCTTCGGAATATCCCTGGCTGGTGAAGGGGTAGTGCTTCGCGTCGAACCCCACGGCTCCCAAGGTGCTGGCACCAGCGAAGCAGGATTCGCAGCATCAGTGCAGTTTTACCCCGAAGGAACGGCATCGGTTCTTTCGCGTCTGGAGACTTCCGGGTGAGTTGCGGAAGCCCCTGTTCTTTGAGCGGGCGCGCGACAGCAGACGCCTCTTCGATAAGCAGTTTTTCCTTCGAAGAGGCTGTGGAAAAGAGACCTTACCGAGTAAGGATGGCGAAGCCTTGTCTGAAATTGTCGAACCATCGCTGAGCGTAGATAACTATAGAGCAGTCTGCACTGGTGTGGACACTTTGCCGCGGTGGTTCGCGGTGTACACCACCCCTCGCCACGAAAAGCATGTGTCCGAGATTTTGATGCACCGCCAGATTGAGACTTTCCTGCCGCTCTATCGGACAACTCGGCGATGGAAGAAGAGCCGCCCAGTCGATCTCGAATTACCTTTGTTTCCGACCTACGTTTTCGCTCGTGTCGCGCAACGGGTTCGAGGTGCTGTCCTAGGCACGCCGGGGGTGTTGTCGATTGTTGGATCGGGGCGAGAACCGTGGCCGCTGCCCGATTTCGAAATCGAAGCATTACGAACAGGGCTCCTCGAACGCAAGATCGAGCCGCACCGGTACTTGACCGTGGGTGAAAGAGCGCGCATTAAGGCCGGGGTAATGGCCGGTGTCGAGGGGGTCTTGGTCCGCAAGAAGAACGACATCCGCGTGGTCCTTTCGCTGGATGCGATCATGCGGAGCGTAGCAGTCGAAGTGGACGTTGACGATATCGAGCCAGCTGACGCTCCGACCGCAAAAATAGCGTGCTAAGGAAAAATGGGGCAGCCTGTCGCGCAAGCGACGGAATCGCACGGCTAGGCGGTCAGCTTAAGGAATACAATATGGGGTCCGTCAAAATTATAGATTCAGCTTTACCATTCGCAGCGTCCGATGCCTTCTCTGCGGCAGCGAAACGGAAGAGTTATGAGCGGTTTGAGATAGCCACAGCTTTCATCGAGCGATTGGCCGACCTGGTTTCCGTCATATTGGCGATTTTGCTTGCGTACGCGACGTACGATCTCCTGCAAATGGGTAGGCAACTTCACTATTCTGCCAGCGCCGGACTCTTGGCAGCCTTCGGTTTCGCGGCGGTGTTTGTCTTGATGCTCGATAATGACGGGGCATACAAGCAGGCTAACAGCCTATTGCGCATTCGCGAGACTGAGCGCATTCTACGTGTGACGGTGCACGCCTTCGGCGCCGTCTTTCTGGTCTCCTTCTTCTTATCGCAGCTGTTTTCGCGCTGGATAGTCGTGCTCGCTTTCGTATCCGTTCCGCTGCTGGTAATCATTGAAAAACAGGTTGTGTTTGTGCTGATCCGGAATCTGCATAGCCGTGGATATGGCTTGCGGAACGTGTTGGTATACGGCGCGGGACTTACAGGCCGGCGTGTATTCTCCGCGATCACCCGCTCGCCCAAGCTGGGACTGAATCCGATCGCCATTATTGACGATGATGAGGCACTTGCCGGCAACGAAATTTACGGCGATGGTTACAAGCGCGAACACTCGGCTCGAGTCGTCGCCGGCCCATTAACCAGCAGCCTGATCCGGGAATGGGGAATCAGCCTGGTGGTCGTGGGAATCCCGTCAATGTCGAAGAAGCAATTCAAGGAAATTGCGGATGAAGCCTTCGCGGCCGGAGCCAACGTCGCTTTTGTCCCCCAGCTCGCTTACAATTCGGAAACCTTGACAGACTACGTGGACATCGACGGTGTGCTCATCGCTTCCCTGGATCTGCCCGCACGCCACCGCTTGTATGAAGCTGCCAAGCGCGTCTTCGATTTCGGCGTCGCGCTTGTCTTGCTCGTGCTCACGTTGCCGCTTTGGGCCGTTCTTGCCGCCCTTATCCACTGGGATTCAAAGGGTCCGGCGTTTTTCCGCCAAGAGCGGGTGGGGCGTGGGGATAAGCAGTTCAAACTGTATAAGTTCCGCACAATGCGCGTGGATGCGCCTAAGTTCGACCTGCACCCCACGACTGCCGACGACCCACGTGTCACTCGATTCGGGCGCTGGCTCCGCCGAACTAGCCTCGACGAATTGCCGCAGCTTATCAACATTCTGAAAGGCGACATGTCGCTGGTCGGCCCTCGTCCGGAAATGCCATTCATCGTGCGACGCTACAACGCCCGCCATCGGCAGCGGCTCAAGGTGATCCCCGGATTAACGGGTCTGTGGCAGCTTAGCGCAGACCGCTCGTTCTTAATCCACGAGAACATTCAGTACGACCTCTACTACATTCGCCACCGCAACTTCTTCATGGATCTGGCAATCCTGCTACACACCGCAGTATTCGCGATGAGGGGGACGTAAGATGCGGAATGCCATTACTGATCATGTAAATGCCATTACAGCGCGTTGTAGATCGAGACTGAACACTGGAAGCAAAAAGCGGGATAAGCTAGTACGGTCTCACAAGGCTCAGGACTCTGGCGGCAACTGGGAACTCCCAATTGCGTTGGAAAGGTGAGGTTCAAAATGAAGCACCCAATCATCGCACTGGTGGCTCTGATTGTGGCAATATCGAATTCAGCGGCCGCCCAAGGCCCTGCGACCCACTCAACGACGGGCGATAGTTCATCTTCGGTAGCTTCTGCCTCGACGGACGCGGCTCCAGAGCTTCAGGAGCGGAACCCTCGCTATCAGCTGCGAAAAGGCGATAGCTTCGATTTGGATTTCGCACTGTCCCCCGAATTCAATCAGACAGTGGCGGTCGAGCCGGATGGATATGTGACCTTGAAGGCCGTTGGCTCGATTTTTGTCGCGGGTCAGACCGTCCCGGAATTGACGGAAACCGTGAAGACCGCTTACGCAAAGATTCTCCACGACCCAGTGATTACGATCGCCTTAAAAAACTTCGAGGAGCCCTACTTTATCGCGGCCGGACAAGTGGCTAAGCCGGGTAAATATGACCTCCGCGGTCCGCTCACTGTCACCGAAGCGGTAGCGATTGCAGGAGGCTTCAACGACAGCGCCAAGTACTCGCAAGTGGTGTTGTTCCGCCCGGTGTCGAACGGGATGTTTGAAACGAAGGTTCTCAATATCAAGAAATTGCTCGCATCGCGCAATCTGTCCGAAGACGTTTACCTGCAGCCCGGGGACATGCTGTACGTTCCGCAAAGCGCGTTCTCGAAGATTCGCCGCTACATTCCGACTTCAAGCATGGGCGCGTACTACAACCCGGCGATGTATTGAGTTCGTCTCTTCATTCTGAGTGCGATGTTGAATCCTCAGACAATCGACAAATTCTATAGAGGTGGGAACTCCCTAAAGCCGTTGCAGAGGTCAACCCCAATGGGTGGAATCCGAAACGAGTCTTTTCAGCCTTCGCTCAATGATCCCCTTGGGGCTAGCTTCCAAGACTTTCGCTCTCCCCCCAGCGGCACTGTCGTGGGACGTGAGCCCCGTATGCTCTTCGGGTTTTTTAGGCCGCTGCTGGTTCTTGCGCGTCAGAGGGTCTCCTGGTCGCCGTTCCTTATTTTGGGTGAATTGTGGCGGCTCGTTACGAACATCGGAACGCAACGCGAAATATTTGCACTCCTCAAGCTTCGCCCATTCGCGGAAGTTGTTCATGACAACCCTGGATTAGCATTCAAGTATGTCATCCCAAACTACCTTGTCAGAAGCTTCACCGTAGCTGAGCGCGCATCCTGCTTCTTGCACCACTACAGGCGCATGCATGCCGCGCTTCCTGAGTCCCTTCTACGCACGATTCTCCAAGGAGAGGTCACACTCAACGAAATCGCTAAAGATGGCAATCACTTTTCCGTAACGATCGGCGTGCCCAGCTACCCCTGCGATAAAGAGAGCGAATTGTCTCTCCGTCTAAAAGTGGATGGAAAGAAGGTCTTTGCTCTGTCCTTCATCATTGCCCCTGGATGGGTAATAAAATCGAAAGTTACAGAGGTTTTATTGATTACGTGTTTTATCGGAACGCGGGGTTCCAATCCCCAAATTAAGCTTTTGCTCACGGCCCTACATGAATACTCTCCGAGAAAGCTACTTGTCAGTGCCTTGCAAGGCGTCGGGGACGCTTTCGGGATCGATGCGATAGCCGCAATATGCGCTGCAAATCACAGATCCTATTCAGAAGAATCAGCGGCCATTTTAAAGCACGGCTATGACGATTTCTTCGCAGCACTCGGGATGACCAAAACTGTAGGCGGCTTCTTCTTTAGTCTGACGCCGATTAAGAGCAAACCATTTGCATCCTTCAATGAGCAACAGATAGCAATGGCGGTCGAGAGACGGAGAACGAGACAACAGCTTCAGACGGCCTGTGCTGCCCTTCTTTCGGGAGGTACTGATCGAGCCTGCCACGCCAGTCCCTGAGCGGTGAATTCGACCGCGAACCGGCATGAGGCTGGAACACGCTCACTACCCAGCGTCAGACGCACTTAGGCATCGCACAACGTGAGGCGCAACATGAGACCTGAAGAACTTTCAATAATGAGAAACAATAATCTAGCAATCGAACAGTACACGCGGAAGCCGCTGCCTACCTTGCGCGACATCGTATCTGTGCTGTTTCGCCAGCGCTGGCCTATGCTCGTCTCATTCGTCTTCGTGGTTATCGCGCTGGCCGTGTCCGGCGTATGGATTCCGAAATATGAAGCGCAAATGAAGATCCTGGCTCTGCGTCAGCGCTCGGATGAGATGGTAACCCCAGCGGCCAATGCGCCCGCTCAGTTCAGCAGTGACCAAGTCAGTGAGGAAGATCTTAATTCCGAAGTGGAACTGCTGAACAGTGATGACTTGCTGCGCAAGGTCGTTCTGGCGTCGGGGCTGGCTGGAAACTCTGTTTCGTCGTCCGGCGGTGACAATGAAGTGAACGTCGCGAGAGCAGTGCGCAAATTAAGCAAAGGTCTAAAGATCGAACCCATTCTAAAGACCAATGTAATTTCAGTGAGCTATCAAGCCCGCGATCCGGAGACGGCGGCCAAGGTGCTCAGAGCACTGGCCGCAGCATACATGGAAAAGCACCTTGAGGTGCATCATCCATCTGGTGAGCTTAAGTTCTTCGACCAACAAGCGGCACAATACCAAAACGGATTAACCCAGGCGCAAGCGAAGCTGACGGACTTCACCAAGGAAACGGGTGTCGTCTCCGCCGAACTTGAGCGCGACTCTGACCTGCAGCAAGCCGACGCTTTTGACTCGACGGCAGGTCAAGCCCAGACAGCAATGCTCGAAACCGAACAGCGTATTCGCGCTCTCCAGGCTGAGCTGCAGTCCATCAAACCAAGAATAACGACTGAAGTGCGCAACTCCGATAACCCACAGCTCCTCGAGCAATTGAAATCGACCCTGCTGAATCTGCAGTTGAAGAAGACAGAGTTGTTGACAAAGTACGAGCCAACCTATCCATTGGTCCAGGAGGTTGACCAGCAGATTGCAGACGCAACGAGTGCCATCAAAGCGGAAGAGAGCAAACCAATTCGTGATGAAACCTCGGACCAGAACCCCGATTATCAGTGGGTTCAGGCTGAGCTTACCAAAGATCAGACCGATCTCAGCGGTTTGAAGGCGCGAGCTGCTACTGCATCCGCCATCTCTGCAAAGTACCATGACGACGCTGAACGTCTCGGTCAAAACGAAATTGAACAAGACAATCTCCAGCAAGCTGCCAAAACGGATGAAGCGAACTATCTCTTGTATGTACAAAAGCGCGAGGAAGCGCGGATCAGCGATGCCCTTGACCAACGCGGCATCCTGAACGTCTCCCTTGCCGAACAACCGATTGTTCCCGCGCTTCCCAAACGGTCCCCGCTGAGCGTTGCCTTCCTGACCTTGCTGCTTGCCGGAGCCTTCAGTCTTTCGACGGCATTCGTTCTCGATGTCATGGATCCAACGTTCCGCACGCCGGACGAGTTGGCCACCTACCTGGAAACTCCAGTACTTGCTGCACTACCGAAGGGCGGAGAGTAGAGCAATGTTCTTGCAATATTTCGGATTTCGTGAAGACCCGTTTGGAACCACCCCCGATTCACGCTATCTGTATCCCAGCGAGACTCATCGGGAGGCATTGGCGTCGCTGAAGTACGGCTTTCTTAGCAACCGGGGATTTATCGCGATGATTGCATCCCCTGGAATGGGGAAAACGACGCTGTTGTTTCGGTTTCTTAACGACATTCAGGAATTCGCTCGCACCGTGTTTCTATTCGACATCGATCCCGAATGCGAGCCGCGGGAGTTTGTTGCCTACATCTTGCGTGACATCGGCATCATACCCGCCCAGAGCAGCTCCGGTATGCATGAGCAATTGACTGAGGCTCTGGTGAAGGAGAATCGTGCGGGTCGGAAATTTGTGGTTGTCATCGACGAAGCGCAGAATCTGTCAGATGCCGTACTGGAACGAGTTCGCTTGCTCACTAACTTCGAAACATCGCGCGGCAAGCTGATGCAATTAGTCCTGTCGGGGCAGCCGCAACTATCCGAAAAGCTGATGCAACCTTTCCTGGTACAGCTTCGCCAGAGAATATCAACCATCTGCCGGATTGAACCCCTAACGGCGGAAGAGACCGTTGAATACGTCGATTACCGGGTGAAGCAAGCGGGCTATAACGGCGAGCCGCTATTTAAAGAGGATGCGCTCAAGCTAATCGCCGAGGCTAGCCAGGGCATTCCGCGGACCATCAACAATCTCTGCTTCAATTCGCTGTCAATTTGCTGCGCTTTGAACGGGAAACAGGTGAACAGAAGCATGGTGTCGGAGGCAATCGCCGATCTGCAACTAATTCCGGTGCCAACAGAGACCGCCGCAGCCGTCGGCGACAAAGCGGCTGAGCAGCCTGCTGAACCTGCAAAATGGAAGCCGACCAGGCGACTGCTGAGGGTTTGGGTTCCAGCAGCCGCGGAGCTGCTGATCATCTGTGCGATGGGCGTATTATGGCTCACCGGACCGCGGGTTCCCTGGTCGCAAGCGGCGGCCGACGACCGCTCTGTGAATCTGAAGGTTCCACCAGCGCCTGTTCCTGCGCCAGGCATAACAGGCGGCAGTGAAACAATCGCTGCTCACCCCGCTCCAAACGGAGCGCCATTTGCAGTTACGGTTAAACCGGATCAAACCCTTAAAGATATCTCCGTGCAATACCTTGGAGGCTGGGATATTCAGCGCCTGCATCAAATTCAGACGCTCAATCCAAAGCTTACTGATCCAGACCATATTGAGATTGGGCAAAAGATCTTGCTTCCGGGACCGCCACCAGTATCTATGGCAACGAATGCGACAACTTCAGCCAGTCTGAGGAAGCAACCATGAGCCGTAACTTCGAATTAATGAAACAGTTGGAGATTGAAGCGGGCACAACTCACGGCCGTATGTCAGACGCTGCCGATCGCATCTTTGCCACGGATGTTGTCCCGATACTTTCGAGGCACGTTGGCAATGCCGGCGGAGAGGAGGTTTTGCGTCTCATCCAGCGCATTTTTCTTTCGGCCAACGGTAGCGCTCCGCGGCAGGTGGTCGTCTGCGGCGTAGACGAAGAGAACGGAAGTAGTTCTGTCTGCGCCCGGGCCGGACGGACCCTCGCCGCCAACAGTTCACGGCCTGTTTGCCTGGTCGACGCCAACGTGCGTTCGCCGCGCCTGTCGGGTCTGTTTGGCATCGATGGAACGAGCCCCTTCGCAGGCACACCCGCTCCTCTGCGCGACCAGTGTGTGAAGATCGGTGGCAACCTTTGGTTGGCCGGGCCTGAAATTCTCGCCGATAACAGCCAGGTGCTTCTACCGCCGGATGAACTCAGGAATCGTCTTGCCCAACTACGTGAAACCTTCGAGTACATGCTGATCGACGCCCCGGGAACAAGCAGTTGCGGAGATGCCCAATTATTGGGCCTGGTTGCCGATGCCGCCATTCTCGTCATCGAGGCCAACAGCACCCGCCGCCAAACCGCCCGTAAGGCAAAGGAAATTCTCGAAGCATCAGGTGTTCGGCTGTTGGGTACTGTGTTGCACAACCGATCCTTCCCAATTCCGGAAGGGCTCTACAAGAGACTCTGATGCTTGTTGCGCACCGTTCCCAAGGTGAAAAAGATGGCTTAGCGCGCGCTGGGAGCGACGTCGCTAACCTAGACCTCAGAAAGAAAGTCCTCCGGGGCGGAGCCTTTCTCACTTTCCGCCAAGCGGTCGGAATGGCATTGAGCTTGGCTGGTCTGCTGCTGGTCACCCGCGTCATAGGCCCCCGCCAATACGGCCTGTATTCGGTGGCGATGGGTATTGTTTATTTCTTATGCACAGTTGGTACCTGGGGACTCAACGTCTACCTGCTCAGAATGGCGGATAGGTCGAACGAAAAGGGGTTTCACCAGGCATTCACGCTTCTTCTCTGTATCTCAGCAGTGTTTTTTGGGGGGATCTGCATTCTGAGCCCCATTATCGCTTCTTTTGTGAGGATATCTGGAGTTACGCGCCTACTCGTGTTTTTAGCCGCGGGGATCCCGTTCAACCTGCTGGCTTTGCCGGCAGTCGTTAAGTTGGATCGTGACCTGAATTTCAAACAGGTCGCAATAAATGAACTGATCAGCCAAGCCAGCATGTATGTGGTGGCAATACCCTTGGCTTTTGCTGGTTGCGGTGCCTGGGCTCCGGCGAGCGGCTTCTTGACACAGCAGATCGTTCTTGCAGGCACGAGCTATCGGAGCGCAGGGTATAGGCCTTCACTGCATTGGGATACCCATCTGATCCAGAGAATGTTGGGCTACGGGCTGTCCTATTCCAGTTCCATCTGGGTGTGGCAACTGCGCAGTTTGGTGAACCCCCTTGTTGTGGGCCGTCTTGCCGGGGCTGAAGCCGTGGGGTATGTCGCGGTCAGCATTCGTTTTGTTGAGGTTCTGTCTCTTTGCGAAAACAGCCACGTGGAGGATTGCCATGGCCGCCCTCGCTCAGATGCGCGGTGATAGTAGCCGCCTTCGCAACAGCATCACCGAAGGTATGAGACTCCAAGCATTGGCTGTCGGATTTCCTCTTGCCGTATTTGCCATTGCAGGGCCAGTGTTTATTTCGTTCGGGCTCGGTCATGATTGGATTCCCGCACTGGCCGTGTTCCCCTTTATCGCGCTAAGCTACCTAACGAATGCGATGTTCAACCTGCACTCCTCGGTCTTGTACCTGCTCAAAAAGAACTACCAAGTAACGGTATTTAATTCCATTCACATAATCCTATTCGCTGGTTCCGCTCTCTTGCTCGTACGTCAGCTAGGGTTCCGCGGATATGGATGGGCCGAAGTGATTGCGCTACTCAGTTACCCCGTGATCCACGTGTATTTGGCGCGGCAGGTGGGTAGCCCATCGTACCGAGTAGCGGGGATTTGGTTCGCAACAGTGGCCTGTGTGTTGGCACTTGGCAGCATTGGACCGCCAATTCTCTACGGCGGAATTTTGCTACTCCTTCTTCCGATATGTTTCCCGAAGGAGCGGTCTAGTCTGATGGAATACACCCGGATCCTTTTCCCTCGGATTTGCGCTCAATGAAAACTCAACCGCTGGTTTCTATCCTAATTAACAACTGCAATTATGGGCGCTTTCTACGTGACGCGATCGATAGCGCACTGGGTCAGACGTATCCTAACGTTGAAGTCATCGTGGTGGATGACGGTTCAACCGACAAGTCGCGGGAAATCATTGCCACGTATGGAAACAGGATTATTCCAGTCCTAAAGGACAATGGCGGACAGGCCTCAGCGTTCAATGCTGGCTTTGCCGCCAGCAAGGGAGCCTGGATTCATCTTCTCGACTCAGATGACCTCTTCCATGCGAGAAAAGTGGAGCGGGCCTGCGAACTCGCGGCCGAATATCCCTCGGTAGGATTAATCGCTCACAACCTCGAGTATTGCACAACGGATGGAGCACCTCTCGACTTCCTCCGTCCCGTGATTCGGCGACGCCGGCTTGTCGACGATCGACAGGCAGCTCGCGGTGGAAACCTCACCGCGAGTCTTACCGCATCTTCCAGCCTCTGCATCCGTCGGGACATTCTCGGTCATGTTCTGCCCATGCCAGAGGAGATCCGCGTGACCGCGGACAATTATCTGGAGGCCGTTGTGCTCTCGCTAGTCCCCGCCCTGCTGCTACCGGAAGCTCTAGCAACGCAACGCATACACGGGCGAAATCTGTACACCTTAGCCACTAAAGATCCAGGCCAGGCTGCTCGACTCCACTGCGCGATGATCGATGCGACCGTCGCCTTTCATCTAAGGAAGCAACATCCGCTCCTTGCGCGGATGGCTTGGAAGCAATATGGCCGGATTCTCTTTAAGCTCTGGTGGTGCCGGACTGAAAAATCCCGCGCAATAGAGGCGGAGATTCGAGCTCGTTATAGCGTAATAGACTATACTCCGCGCTGTATCGTTGACGTTGGGGGAGGGTTCGTCGGAGCGTTCGTGGGAGCGCCCGTGCATAAGCTCAAACGCATTAGCGAAGGCTTCTTCATCTGATGGCTCGCGCAACTGAAGCCGAGGCGCATTTCATCGGCGACAGCAGCGCCTCCCCTCGGGGGATACACAAAATATGCTGACTCTGCAGCGTTGGAGAATTGAGGTCGCTGGCGCACTGTGTGGTCTTGACCGTGCTGATTAGCTGCTATTTGCTAACAAAGCGTGGTGGCCTGATGGGAACCGATGTCGGCATCTTGATCGGCAACTTTGCACAACTTCTCATGAGCGCCGCGGTCGTCTGGCGAAGTTCCCAACGGGATAGTAGACACGCAGCCTCCAGCACCTGCGTAGTTATAGAGCCGGTAGAATCGGCCTTATGAATATCGTCTTTGTATCAAAGGAGTGTCCACCGTCGCCGCGGTCATGCGGAATTGGGACCTACGTCTGGGAAACGGGCCGCGCGCTTGCGCATTCTGGCCACAATGTGACGATCATCGCAGCGTCCGATGATGGTCAGTCGTCATCGTCAAATCCGTCGCCGCACATGACTGTCATCCGGCTGCCTGATGACGAAGTCGGTGTCGAGAAGAGAAATATCGTCGCTCGGACCTTCCGTGCGCCCCTCCGATCAGAGAATTGCTTACCGCAGGCGCGTTGCTGATTGTATTGGAACTTTGATCGACGACCATCGCCCCGACATAATTGAGTTTCCAGGGTTCCGGGGCGAGTCAGTCATGTGGCTCGCCGGGCCACGCCAGCTCCCGATGGTAGTGCGAATGCATGGCTTCACTGCCGGCACAGACCTGGTCTGGAAAGATCGTGTATCTGCGACGAGACGCCTCCAAATCAGTTGGGAGCGTCAAGAAGTGGGTGCTGCCGACGTCATTACGGTTGTATCTGAACGCCAGGCCTCGTTGGTGCTGGCGCAGTTCGGTACAGATCGTATCCATGTCGTGCATAACAGCATCGACACGGAGCATTGGAAAAAGTTGTCCGTGGACGCTTCTCCGGAGATAGGCGCAACCGATATCCTGTTTGCAGGCAGTTTGGAAAAGAAAAAGGGCATCTTCACACTCCTGCGGGCTGCCAATCTCTTGAAGCAGACAGGGTGGGTGGGCCGGCTGGTTCTTGCCGGGCGCACGACTCCTCAGTTCGAACGCTTTATTAGGCTGCGCGCTGTCCTCGGCTTCAACCTCCCTGATTGGGTTGTTCATCTCGGCGTTTGCCAGCGAGAGCGTTTAGCCGGCCTGTATCGCGACGCTGGGGCATGCTGCTTTCCGTCCTTAATCGAGCCCTTTTCATATACATGTCTCGAGGCGATGGCTTGTGGAGGGATCGTGGTTGGTTCGTCAAGAACCGGGATGGCTGAGATACTCGCAGAAACGTGCGGGTTCTTGGTTCCTCCCGGAGATGTTTCTCGGCTCGTTGTTGCACTAGGGTCGGCACTCTCGATCAGCCGCGAAGAACGCGAACGAATGATGGAGGCCGCGCAGCAAAGAGTCTACGATCGGTTCGACAACAGCGTCATTATCCCCAAATTGCTACACGTCTATAGCGACACTATCAACTCATGCGAGGTCCGATGCTGACCTATGTAGCCCTATGTATTACCGCGTACCTGGTTCTCGAAATTTTGCGGGCGCCGCACAGTGCCGATGCTATTGGGTACTTGGTGGTAAGCGGCCTCATGCCGCTCCCCTTGCGCGTCGTCGGGAGCAGTGCACAGGCAGCTGTATATGCGATCGACGTTTGCCTGCTCGCATATCTCCTGGCACATGGCAAATCGGTTCTGCAATACGTCCTTGAGCACAGGGCGTTAGCTGCCGGGGTTGGAGCTCTCCTTGGCTTTTCCATCCTGGCCACATGTTCCGGTGTTTTCAATTTTGTCTTCGTTGACCCCGACCCGCTGAAATTCTACGCCTTTACGATAGTCAAGTTCTGGGAGTATGCGTTTCTGGCTACTGCTCTGATTGCAAGCAAGCCAGACGCTGCACAACTGAGAAGGATCTGCACGATTGTAGTCGTAGGGATCCTGACTTATGAAGTCCTCCACGTGTTGCAGGTCAGCGGTGCCCTGCCGCTTTCAGGCGAAGCCTATTTCGGACCGCGCGCCTCAGAGCTCGACCCAAATGAGATGAGATCCGCTCCTTTTTCAGATAGAACCGGGTGGTTCCTAACGTCCTATCGGGGAGCTATCGGCGGAACGGCATCAATAAGTACATGGTTTTCCCTCATGGTATTCGAGGCATACCGAGGCAGACTTAAGGCTGTAGCGGCTGTCACCGCGATCCTTTCCGTCTTCTCGGTGTTAGCGGTCGGTTCTCGCTCCGACACTGCTGGAATAGCAGTCTCGGTCATCGTGTTCGCCTTTTGTGCACCTCCACGGCGATGGAAGGTGTACGCCGGTACTGCGATCGCGGTCGCAGGCCTATACGCAGTCTACCTGACGCTAGTCTTGCCCCCCGCGGAGCGGAGCACGGAACTAACCCGCATGAGTGAGCTATGGAATCCGGAACTGCGTGCAGAAGGTTCCTATGCCGATCGATCTTCAGACAGGGCGGCCCTGTTACGCTACCTCCCAAACCATCCCAGAGAGCTCTTGATTGGCGTTGGTCCGGGCAACTTTCATTGGTATCAAACTCAAAGGATAACTTATAATTTCAGTGGACACAATTCATACCTGCATTGGACTGCAGAGCTCGGCATTGGTGGTTTCTTTCTGCTCATAGCGTGGTGCTTTTCTGTCTGTCTTTTCGCGACGAGACGGCTACGGAGCGAGCTGACGATCTGTCATCTGGCTGCTCGTACTTGTCTTGCGCTGGTTATTGGAAGAATGGTTGCGGGCTGGGGAGGCGAGAGTTTGTTTGGAACAGAGGGGAACAATTGTTACAGCTTGTATTTCGTAGGGGTCGTCTACTTGCTCGTTTCGATCGCCTCTGATCCTGAGGCAACAGACCTTCGGCACCGCGTGCGACAAGGTATCAGCCGGCATATCCAGTTAAATCCACCACTGTCCAAACAACTGGAGCCACAGTAAATACAGAACCTGATTGTCTGCTCTGATTCGCACTTCTTCTGCATAATGCATTCGTAACAGTTGTGAAGAAAAGGTAAGTTTCTCTCCTCGGCTCCGGACTCATGAATTGTTCAGGCGAGGCATACACTCGATGCAAACAGTGTCCCGTCGTCCTCCAATAGTTTCCGTTGGTATGCCGGTTTTTAACTGTGCAGGAACCATCGGACAGGCCATCTGTTCAATTCTCAATCAAACTTTCAAGGATTGGGAACTGCTCATTATCGACGATGGGTCAACAGATAATACCCTCGAGATTGCAACCTCGTTCGACGATCCAAGGATCATTGTCACGAGAGGTGGTGAAAATAAGCGTCTGCCTGCACGCCTCAACGAATGTGTAAACAAGGCAAGCGGCACGTTCTTCGCCCGTATGGATGGCGATGATATTGCATATCCGGGGCGCTTCGAGTGCCAGCTCGAGTATTTGCGAAGTTATCCTGAGGTGGACCTCGCGGCAGCCTGGGTCGTGGTCTTTCGCAGTGACGGCGTGGCATTGGGTGTGCGGCGCGGCCTCCTGACGCACGAGCAGATGTGGGCTCACCCGTGGAAGGGTGTTCTGATGCCGCACTCGACTTGGATGGGTAGGATCGAATGGTTTCGCGGCAATCAGTACCGAACAGGCACCGCTGTGGAGGACCAGGACCTACTGTTCCGCACCTACCAGAAAAGCCGGTTTGCCACTGTGCCGCAGATCGTGTTGGGTTACCGAGAGGATACATTGTCGCTACCCTATCTTCTGACTCAGCGGTGGTACGCCTGCCGGCACATTGTTCCCAATGCAATTCAACAACGCCGGTTTACGGACGCGGCTTTGTGTATCGTTGCTGAGGCCGCCAAAGGCTTGACTGAAGCGGTTGCAATTAGCACTGGGCTCAATCATCGATTGCTTCGACGTCGCGCGATGCCCATCCGCGGAGATGAGGCGAGGGAATGGCACTCCGTTTGGGAAGACGTGACGCTTGCCGCGGAGGCGCATCGGTCGACAACGACAGTTGTCAGCGACGCAAGTGTTTGCTAGTTGCGCTGGCCTGAGGCAGCGCAAGGCGTACGGGTACGGGAGGCCCTCGCCGTTACGGCGATTGTGTTTTCCTTGGAGCTAGACTGCTGGTATTTCCCTGATACGTGTCTCACAACAGAAACAAAAAAAGGTACTTAAGCATGCTGACCGAACCGAATATCTTAATCATCGTCCAAAACCTACCGGTGCCGTTTGACCGTCGAGTGTGGCAGGAAGCAGTGAGCCTACGCCGCGCCGGATTCGGCGTGACTGTTATCTGTCCGAAAAAGAAAATGTACACCAAGAGTGTCGAACAGCTCGAGGGTGTACATATCTATCGATATTCAATGCTGTATGATGCCGATAAAGCAACGCTTGGGTTTTTCATCGAGTTTATCTGCTGCTGGCTCGCCACTTTGTGGTTGGCCATAAAAGCGTACATCCACCAGCCCTTTCAGGCGATTCACGCTTGCAATCCACCGGACACATACTTTGCGCTTGCGTTGCTGTTTCGGCCCTTTGGCGTAAAGTTCGTTTTCGATCATCATGACCTTTGTCCAGAAATGTACCTTGCAAAAGGACGGGCGAGGAGGGGGTTACTCTATCGTGGACTCCTGCTACTTGAGAGGCTTACATTGCGCTCTGCAGATGCGGTAATTGCCGTCAACGAGTCACACCGCGACATTGCCATCCGCCGCGATAAAATCGAGAGCAGCAAGGTCACAATCATACGGAGTGGTCCGCCACGCCTATGGTCCGAAGTCCAGGCTGTTTGCCCTGAGCTCAAGAACGGCCGGCGCTTTCTTGTCGTTTTCCTGGGCGAAATGGGCTCCCAGGACGGAATAGAGTTGTTATTGCGCACCATTCGTCACTACGCTGATTCGTATCCTAAAGACGTATTGTTCACTCTCATCGGCGGAGGACCAGAGCAGCCTCGGATGAAAGATATGGCGCATCAACTGGGTCTTGATGATTGGATAACATTCACGGGGCGAGTGAGCGAGGAAAAGGTTCTTTGGCAGTTTTTGGCGACAGCAGACGTCTGTATCGCCCCCGACCCTTTTACGGAATACGGCGACCTTTCGACGACAAATAAGATAATAGAGTACCTGGCGTTCGGCAAACCGGTCGTGGCATTTAATCTTACGGAGCACCGACGGACGGCCAGAGGCACTGCTGAGTACGTCGAGCCGAATGATATCGTCCGCCTGAGCGTCGCCACTTACAATCTGCTCATGGATGAGCCGCGCAGGCAGGACATGGGGCGGCGAGGTCGTGAGCGTTTCCGCGACCATCTTGCCTGGGAGAACTCAGAGAGAGAGCTTATCCAACTGTATTCGGGACTGCTCCGCAAAGGAAACACTGCGCCCGCACGGGATAGCATACGAATCCCAGGTGAGTCATCACCTTCTCAATAGGATCATTTTCAGAACAGGTCTCTTATTAATCTTCTGTTCTCGTGCCTTTTAATGATGTCGCTTAGGAATTGCGGGACGCTCAACAATGTGTGGAATCGCAGGTGTTTTCGAGTACGAAGGCCGTAAGCAAATCGATAAGGCTATTTTGTTTGACATGCTGTCCGCCATTGAACACCGCGGGCCGGATGACCGGGGAGTACTGTTCACCAACGACCTCGCTATGGGCATGCAGAGATTAAGTATTATCGATCTGATTGGGGGAAAGCAGCCCATATGCAATGAGGATGGGAAGATATCGATTGTTTTCAATGGGGAGATTTACAACTACCGTGAACTTCGGCGAACTCTGCTATCCCGAGGTCACACACTCAGTACTTCGAGCGACACGGAGGTCATAGTACACCTCTATGAAGATATGGGAGAGGACTGCGTTAATGAGCTCCGCGGCATGTTTGCATTTGCGATTTCGGATTCTGCGCGCAAACGGCTGTTCATTGCTCGCGATCGACTCGGGATCAAGCCGGTTTATTATGCAGACCAGAACAGCTCACTTATTTTCGGATCTGAGATTAAGGCAATTTTGACGCATCCAGAGGTAATTGCATCGTTGAATCTCGAAGGGCTTGGCCACTACACTTCTTTGAAATACGTTCCTGCTCCTGAGACGATGTTCTCCGGTATCCACGCTCTCCCCCCGGGACACTTGCTGACTTGCGACCGGGATGGGCTCAAGGTCCGGCCTTATTGGGACCTTCACTTTTCTGAGAACAGCGAGAGTCGTCGAAGCGAGGAGGTGTGCGCAGAAGAACTTGAGGCTTTGTTGCGTGAGGCGGTGCGGCTTCATTTGGTGAGCGATGTTCCATTCGGCGCCTTTCTAAGCGGAGGGGTGGATTCCAGCGTGGTCGTCGCGCTGATGCAGCAGGTAATGAACGTGCCCGTGAAGACATTCTCGGTGGGTTTCCAGGGTGGTGGGAGTGAGGCGTTCAGCGAGTTGCCGTTTGCTCGTCTTGTCGCAGATCGCTTTGAAACAGACCACCATGAGGTTTATGTGACGCCGGATGATTTTATGGGTCTTGCAGAAAAGATCGTTTGGCACTTAGACCAACCAATTGCTGACAACGCCTGCGTCGCTAATTACATGGTGTCTCGGCTAGCCGCACAACACGTGAAGATGGCTCTTACGGGAGAAGGCGGAGATGAGTTATTTGCCGGTTATGCCCGCTATGCAGGAGAGAAACTGGCGTCCGTGTTTCAGCTTCTGCCGGCACAAGCCAAGTCAATAGCCTTGAACGTAGCGCAGCAACTACCCGGGGCACGGCGGCTCAGGATTGCCCTATCTGCACTTGGCCAGTCGGATGAACTTACACGCATCGTTAACTGGTTCCCTCTGTTTGACCGCGCCAGGAAGCCCTGTGTGCTGACGGAGCAGGTTTTTCATCAGCTCAGTGACCCCTACGCAGTAGACGTATTTCGGCAACAACTTGACGGCGCAGACGCAAAGGGATGGCTGAGCCGCATGCTCTATGTCGATACGAAGCTCTGGTTGCCAGACGATCTTCTGGCGCGGGGTGACAAGACGAGCATGGCGGTCTCCCTGGAGGGGCGGGTTCCTCTGCTCGACCATAAACTAGTCGAATTCGCCGCATCTCTTCCATCAGGTATGAAGATTAAGCGGCTCGCGCGGAAGTATCTGTTGAAGAAAGTAGCTCGTAAGTGGCTTCCCGCGGAGGTGATCGACCGGAAGAAGGCAGGCTTCCCAATGCCGTTTTCGCTTTGGTTTCGTAAGGAGTGCCGGTCCTTCGTGCATGATCTGCTTTCTCCAGAGACTACGAAGCGGCGGGGTCTATTCAATTCAGATTATATTCAGTCGCTCCTATTGGAACACGACGCAGGAACCGCGGATCACGGCCAGCTTCTGTGGGGACTGATAAGTGTTGAACTTTGGCATCGCGCATTTCTCGATTCGGCTCATCGCGCTCGGTATTAGCTCGGGGTTTTCCTTTGAATTTGCAATTCCGATTTAGCCGATCCCGGCAACCAGTTGATTCTATGCAGTTCTCAGCTCGGCACTAGTGAGGTTGAACATGATTGAAAGAATCTCCTCTAATGAAAAGCTCTGGGACCTATGTATTGTAGGCACCGGACCCGTGGGCATGGCTCTAGCACTCGAGTTCGAACGCCTCGGGGACGAAGTCCTTGTACTTGAGTCAGGAGGACGCGAAGTCGATCCTGGGGCGTCAGAGGCTTCACGGGCACAAATTGTGGATTCCAATCGTCACGCTGCGATGGAAATTGCGGTTTGCAGGGCATTTGGCGGAACATCGTGGACTTGGAGCGGCCGGTGCGTTGCATACGACGATATTGATTGCATGCATCGTGACTTCGTGGCGGACGGTCGCTGGCCCATCGGCCATGATGAGATTCGACCCTGGTATGAGCGGGCATCTGAATATCTGCTCTGTGGTAATGCTCCCTTCTTCGTCCCATATAAGCAGAAGCTTAGCGGGCTAACGCTGGATTTTGTAGAACGCTGGGCCCGTGAAGCAAAGGTGATTCTGGGACATCGCGATCATTTCCTCGGGTCAGAACGTATCAAGTTAAGCCTGAAGAGCACGGTGACGGGTCTGAACCTAAGCGCGGACGGGCAGTGTGTCGAAAGTCTGAGTGTGAGCACACCAGAGGGGGCCCGCAAAGTAAGGGCGCGACGTATTGTGCTGGCAATGGGTGGCGTGGAGACCACCCGGCTACTTCTGCACACTCAGCAACGCTGGCCTGGACACTTTGGCGGAGTGGATGGTCCCCTGGGCCGGTACTACATGGGCCACATTGCTGGGAAAATCGCGAGCATCGTATTGAATGATCCCGAATCGATCAACGATCTCGACTTCAAGCTCGACGAGAACGGGGCCTACCGTCGCAGACGGTTCATGCTGACCGCAGATGCACAGTTGCAACATAAGGTTTTGAATACTGCATTCTGGCCAGACAATCCATCGTTCTATGACCCCAGCCACGGCAGTGGCGTGCTCTCCTCCGTTTTTCTGGTCTTGGCCTTTCCGCCAACGGGCCGGCGTCTGTTGCCAGAGGCAATTAGACTGGCGCACACAGGACCGAGGCCGTACCGGCTGGCAGCACACCTGCGGAACGCCATACTGGGCGTGCCGAGCGACACGAAGTGCATCTATAGGATTCTGCGCGACCGTTTTATCAAAAAGCCTGAGAAGCCGGGATTCTTGGTTCCCAACCGAGCTGGCAAATATGCTTTGTCCTACCAGGCTGAACAGGTTCCTAACCGAGACAGCCGTATCAGGTTGGGCAGTGATACCGACTCATTCGGTGTTCCGCGCGCGGTGATCGATTTGCGTTATACGGACCAGGATGTGCAGAGCGTGATCGACTCGCATGAGCTATTGGATAGGGCCTTGCAGGCAAATGGAATTGGCCGTCTGCAGTTCCTGTACGGCCCGGAGCAGCTGCGGGAAATGGTCTACTCACACGCATCGGATGGGTACCACCAGGCCGGCACCACGCGGATGGGTGTTGATGCCGCGCAAAGTGTTGTTGATCCGAACTTGAAGGTCCATGGTGTCAAAAATCTTTTCGTGGTTTCGTCTAGTGTCTTTCCCACGTCTGGACAGGCAAACTCTACACTGGTGGCGGTTGCGCTCGCCGTTCGGCTCGCCAACCATCTGCACACGAAGGAAGTGATGACAACAGAGCGGAGCGTAATTTACGCCGCATAGCACGAAGGTGCGAGATGCAAGATATAGAACTCGGAAACACTGGCTTACGGGCGCCGCAAGTCGGCTTTGGCTGCTCGGCACTGCTGGGCCGGTCGGGAAGAGCCGAGTCACTGCGGGCGTTGTCTGCTGCATGGGATGAGGGCATCCGCTTTTTCGATACGGCGCGCGCGTATGGATATGGTGAATCGGAGACGTTGCTTGGGGAGTTTTTGCAGGGACGCCGCAGTCAGGCTATCATCGCCACAAAATTCGGGATATTGGCAGCGCGTCAATCGGGCTGGGGGCGTGTAGCAAAGACTGTAGCGCGTAAGGTTTTAGCAGTGCTGCCTTCGGCATATTCCTTGCTCCACAAGGGAGCGGCAAGCCAATTCAGCGACAATCAGTTCACGATTCCGGTCTTGCAGCAGAGCATTGAACAAAGCCTGCGCAAGCTCAGGACGGATTTCGTAGATATGTTATTTCTTCATGCTGCCCCGGCCAACGTATTGGACAAAGAGGCCTTGCTGGAAGCCATGGGTAGACTAGTAGAGACAGGCAAAGTGAGGATCGCCGGACTTTCCGCAGAGCCCGGTGTGGTAGAGCTTGCAATGGAACGGCAGACGCAACCGCTGCGGGCGATGCAGTTTCCTTGCAATGTATTTAATATTTCTGGCGCCGCGAGCTTTGCACAGCGGAGCGCGGGGGATTATGTGTGGGTGGCCAACCACCCTTATGGCGGGGTGGCAAGGGTGCAGCGGTGCCGGGAAGTTCTGCGGGCATTGGTAAAGAGACAGGAGCTAGATGGAGTTCTGTGCGAGAAACTAGGGGCTCTGGGAGACAGCGTATTTGCGGATGTGGTGTTGAACGTAATTCTACGCGACAGTGGGGTCCATGTGGTAGTTCCTGCCATGATGCGCGTCGAGCATATCCGAGCTAACGTGCGGGCGGTAGCGAGATCGCGCTTTGATTCACGGGAGATCGCACAGATTCGCAGGGCGCTCGCTACCATCACCGAATAGACCAGACGATCTAGTCAAGGACCGCCGACTCAAGGTAGTTCCATTCATTGAAGTACCATAAGGCGACCGTCACAATTCCGGATACCGTGGAGCTTGCGATCGAGCGGTTATCGTGACTGAGGGAGGGAAGTCTGCGTATACACGTACGCGCCGATGTCCCAGCCTAACCCGTAGTTGTTTTGATTGTCGAGGATGACGTTGCTAGGCCAGGCGGAGGCGGGATCGAGGCCGTACTGATAGGTAGAGCCGAGATTCAAACCGGCGTCGATCCCGGGAGAGGATGGAGCAAGGGCGAAGTTGTTTGTTGACGTACTAACGAAGAGAGGAGTGGTCTCCACGGAATGCGAACAACCTGTCGAACCGCAATTCCCTGCTGCCACTTCCCAAGAAGAATATGTTGAATAATATACTCCTGATCCCCACTGGATAAAACTGCTCGCCTGTGGGCCAAAGTCGTCATAGATATAGACGTTGCCGTAACCATTGGTTCCGTCATTCTCGCCACCGCCTACAGCTATAAGTGCGTTAGCCGTGCTGCTTACTGCTATATTATTTATTAATTGGTTGTCGACTGTCCCTCCCCCCCACACCTGAAAACCTAGGGCGTTTCCATAAGCGGTGTTGTTGTACCACAAGTTGTTTGACGATAAGCGGAAATTCGAGAATCCTGCCACTCCATTGTTATAGGATAAATTTCCGTAAATTGCGGCGCCTTGGGTGTCCTCAATGGCAATTCCATCGTCATTGTTGTTGTAAACCTGATTGTAGGCTATGACCACGTTACTCGGAACGGTGTCGATATAAATGCCCGATCCAATATCGTACAGATTCGGATACGCCTTGAAGTTCGGCAGCGCGCTGCCGGCGTTATAAGCTAGGTTATCTTCGACCGTCAAGCCGCTCAGAGTCGGTCCATACACATGGATTTCGCCGTTCGGGCTATTGGGAGCGGCAGATGAATCCCAAACATCGTCATGGCCAGTGTTTCCGGTGATCGAGACATTGCTGATCGTGTTGCCGTCCGTCCACACGTCGATGCCAGGGCCGCCATTACCGCTCGTCGTGTTGCCAGAAATAGTGACATTGCTTATCGGATATCCGCTCCCCGGGCTGCCATAGACATTGATTCCATCACCGTGATTGTCCTCAGCAGTCACTCCGGTGATAGAAATGTAGTGTATTGCCTGCCAGTAATTATTGATCGTCACGCCTGCCCACGCGCCATTCTTAACCGTTAGATTCTGTACCGAAGTGTAGTCCATATATTCGCCGTTTTCGATACAGTCTTGGCGCACGCTGACTTCCATTGTGTGACTGCTTGGGTTATTCCCGGTAATCGTGTATACGAAAATTTGACTGTTCGCTGTATTCAGGTACCACTGTCCTGGCGCAAGTGAGGAGACGCCCGCAGTTTCCTGAGTCAAGCGCGTGCCATCCTCAAACACTTGAAGAGAGCCTATCCCCAATGTGGAGGTCGACGGCTCGGGAGCGTAGTAACTCCCTGAGTTCGTGGCGGTCCAAGTCGTGACCAGATTCGCTCCGTTGATAACCGGCGCGGTTCCGGCCCCATAGGCCCCGAAGGTGATCGGATTTCCGGAATTTCCTGAACTTGGAGGAATCAGCTCCTCGCGCCATGTGCAGGTACGTTGAAACAGAATCGAATCACCGGGGTTGTAGCGATGCGCGTTGACGTGCGCGATGGTTAGCCATGGCGTGGAAGTCGAAGTACCATTGTTCGCGTCGTTTCCCACCGTTACGCAGTTATCAACATAGTAAGTCGTGGCCCCGGTCGCCGCCGTGCCTGTGCCGCTCAGGCCAATTACCGCTGTGCCGTTTGTCGAAGAGTTGCTGGCGATAGTCAGCTGACCTGTCGCCGCGCCTGCAGCGGTGGGATCAAACTCTATATCCAGCGTCGCCGATTGGCCAGGACTCAACGTGGCCGGAAATGCTGCCCCCGGCAGGGCGAAGCCCGCACCCGTCAGCGTTGCCCCGCTGATCGTTACCGGTATAGTGCCGGTGGAGGTCAAAGTCACGGGCTGTGTTGCCTGCGTATTCACGACAACGTCGCCGAAAGCAACACTGCTCGCGTTAATGCTCAGCGCGAGGATCGCTGCATTGAGTTGCAGGGTAATGTTCTTAACCGCACCGCCAGCGCTTGCCGTCATCGTCACCGCCTGAGCTGTCGCCACTGAGGACACGGCAGCCGTGAATCCTGCGCTGGCCGCACCTGCCGGTATTGTCACCGTGCCCGGCACCGTCACCGCTGAACTGCTGCTTGTCAGGTTCACAACCAGCCCGCCGCTTGGCGCCGCAGTGCTTAGTGCCACGGTGCAGGCGTCCGTGCCTGATCCTGTAATGGCTCCGCTACTGCAGGATAGCGCGCTCAATGCCGCCGGCGCAGCAGTTCCTATGCCGCTTAGGCTAATTACGGTCGAGCTGCCGGTGGAAGAGTTGCTCGTGATGGTCAACTGACCCGTTGCCGCGCCTGTGGAGGTTGGCTCAAACTCTACATTGAGCGTGGCCGCCTGGCCCGGATTCAGCGTCGCTGGAAAGGTGATTCCCGAAACCGTAAAGCCGGTACCCGCAAGGGCTGCCGCGTTGATCACAACCGGAACAGTGCCGGTAGACGTCAGGGTCACGGGTTGCGGCGTAGCGATGGTGTTCACCGCCACGTTGCCGAAGACGACGCTGGCTGCGCTGACGCTCAGCGTAGGCACCGCGGCGCCCAGCTGCAGGTTGAAGGATTCCGACACGCCGCCCGCTGTGGCCGTTAGCGTCACCGTTTGCGCGATGCTGACCGAGGACGCCGTGGCCGTAAACCCGGCGCTGGTTTCGCCGGCGGGTACAGCCACCGTGGACGGCACAGTAATCGCGCTTTTGTTACTCGCCAGACTGACTGTCAGGCCGCCGCTGCCCGCCGCTGCGTTCAGGGTCACCGTGCAGGCATCCGTAGCTGACCCTAATAGGGCAGAGCTGGTACAGCTCAACGAGCTCAACGTTACTCTTCCGGCGGCCGCGCCCGTACCGTTAAGGCCGATCACCATTCTTCCGTTACTAGAGGCATCGCTGGTGATCGTTAGTTGGCCTGTAGCTGCTCCCGTCGCGGCAGGAGAGAAGTTCACATTGAAGTTATATGTACTGCCGGCTGCCACCGTAATCGGAAGATCGCCGAGGCCGCTGACGGTGAATGACTGCCCTGCGACATTCGCTTGGGTAATCTGCACCGCCGCAGAGCCTTGATTTACGAGCGAAACACTAGAACTTGCTGTTTGACCGATAGATAATGACCCAAAGGTGACTGAGTTTGGTGACGCCGTGAGGGCACTCGCACCCGAATCCGCTTCGTTCACCAAGACTCCGCCGCAGCCCGACAAGACGATGAGCACGCTGCAAGACAAGATGATGAGTAGACATGTGCACCAATCATTCAGCGGCCAGATTTGAACGGAGCCGCGAGCCCGACGTTGCTTTGATCGCGATCCGTCTTTGCAAGACGATGCAATGCAGCTTGCAGACTCGAGATCTAGTGGAGGAGGAAACAGAATTCTGTGCACGACTTAAGCCATCTGAGTACTTGGAGCATCAAGCACTCACGGGCCCTCACTTTTCAGAAGATGTCAATAAAAGTTTAGCAATACTGAATGCTCCTAAGTAACTATTTTGTGTTACTTGTGGATTACTTTTGTTTGGGTTCTCCTAAATGTTTTGTATTTAGTTACTTAAGACGAAAATCGGCCAAGGCGCCGTCGAGCTCCCAGAGGTCGTCTCGCGGCCGACGCGTCTCGGCCTAATTCTCGCCCGTAGCATCGATTCATCCACAGATCAGCCCGCGTTGGACAGCGAAGACCAACAAGGTCTTGCTCGTTCGGCGCGGGTTTTTTCATGTTTTGGGCGACCGCTTCGTCTTGTGATCACGGGCACGGAAGGAATGGTGCATTGTGGTTGAAAGTGAAAGGTCGCATCTTGAGGTTGTCCATGGAGCATCAGCCTCGTACTCTCGGCCGGGCGTATCTGGTAGCTGAGCTTCGGAGGCGAGGAGTATCGCGGCGGTTTGCGGTGCGGGTGCTGGACCTGGTCTTCGGGGAAATGAAAAAGGCTCTGGCGCGAGGCAAGGAAGTGGGGTTTCCCCTGGGCAAGCTGAAGCGGGTTCGGTATCACTCCCTCAGGTACATGAAATTGATCGAAGACTGGTCGGTGAATGGTCCGCCGTACACGGTGTTTCACGAGTTGGACAAGGCTGGTGACCGCCGGTTGAATGGCGGGACGGCAGCGAAACCAGCTGATCTGGGTGTCCATTTAATTGGCAAATAAGCTGGCGCCGCCGGTGAAACTGTTCGAAAGCCGTATACTAGGGCGGGCCTCAAAAAGAGAAAGTTGAGTTATATTGGCAAATAACTCACTGGTGTATGTCGGAACCCTATAGGGCCCCGCCTTCCAGACCCGTAAATCGTGCCAGAGGTCAGAGAGTGCTTTTCCTGGCAGACCATTCCGAAGTAACCTCGTTTTCATTACCCCGTTTTTGAGCGCCGGATCAGCCAGCACGGGCTGGCGGCGCGGCGCTGAGAACAGCTTCAACTAACGCCGCCCCCAGCCTCCAGATCTACCTCTTCTGACTCAGCTCTCCTAAAGGCCCAGGAAGATCACCCCTGCTCTATTCACCTATATAGATAGACCCAGCCCCTACACACTCGACACTGGACCCAGGCAGAGCAGCACAGAGCGAGAAAACACCTGGCAACCCGGAGAACCACGAGCCACTTCAAGCCTCAGTCCAGGGAGCGGGAGCCGCACAGTCTACACCCATTCCTTCTGCTGCCAAAGGCCCAGGGCACGACGGCCCGCTCGGCCGCGCCATCGGGCGCCCCGCACTCTTGCTCGACCGCGATGCGATCCTCCAGGATCGGCGGCGCGGTCAGAGCTTGGGCCAAATCGCACGCGCTCACCGCATCTCGCGAACCACCGTCCGCCGCGTCCTCTGCGAGAAACGGCCCCTCTCGAGCCCTGTGCCAAAAGGCTTCGAAAAACCGGCCGCCTAAACCCAACAAAACACACAGCCGGACCTCGCCGATCCGGCTGTGCCGAAACCTATACCTTCTAACACACAACAACACCAAAGGACCATCGGCCGACTATTGCAAGCGGCGGACGCGGGGTAAGCGTCCGAAGGTTTTGTCAAAAGTGATGATCTCGCTGGCACCAAAATCGAAGGCAATTTCCGAAATGAGGTGATCGGCGAAACCTACCGCTCCCTTACGCGAGGCTTTCAGGGCTTTCCAGGCCAAAGCAGGCGACTCGACGACCACGCCGCGCGTCCGGAGAAGGCTTTCGATGGTGTTCAGGATTCTTTCTCTGTCCCATTTGCCACGAAGCACCCATGACAGTTCCGCAAGAACAATGAGAGGAACGAACACTCCGCCCTTGGACCCGGCTTGCGCAATAGCAGAACGTGCTTTCGCTGCCTGCGCCGCGTCATCGTTCAGATAAGCTCGAGCCCATACGTTGGTGTCGGCTGCGAGCATTACCATTTCCTTCGAGCTTTCGCTCGGTCCATTTGTTCGAAAGACATAATGCTTTTGGAATGGCCGCCCTGATCGGCCATTCTCCAAAGATCTTCGACGTTGTAGAGGATTGGCTCGACATGAACGGCACCGCTGACAGGAATACTGAACTGGATTCGGCTACCTTCTTGGATTCCAAGGTGCTTTCGCAGTTCCTTGGGCAGCGTTACCTGCCCCTTGGAGGTAACTTTAGCTTCAACGGTAGTAGCGGGCTTGAAAGAGGTTGAGGACATGATTCCTACTCCTTACATTTTAATACAAACTTCCTTACATTGCAATGAACCGCAGGCGGCTTGCAAAATAACCATGGACTGCCATTAATAACCGCACCCAAAATGGTCAATCTCGAAAACGCGCTTTATCCTCGGTTCGCAGCTTTGCTCGTTACGACCGATCCGTTAGGACCTGTCGGCAGAAGCCATAAGAATTCTCGATCCTAGTCATACTCGAATCGTTATTCGAGTATGGCCTAGAAATATCAATCCGCTGCCGTGAGTGTCATTTTGGTCGAGACAGCCACGCCCTCGATGGCGAGAAGCGCATTCCGGGTTTGGTCAACCAAAAACCATTTCAATGGGCCTTCCATCATCGCCACTTCGGTTGTTCCCTAAGGAATACCTTGGGAAACATTCGAACAATTATTCGAACATGACCAATAATCTGATCCGCGACCGATGCGACTCGAGTATTTCAATGATCCGGTTTGGACGAGCGTATAATCCGAAATGGACGGCCTCACACTCCGGATTGGACGATAATCGCATCCAGAATGGTCAATCTCGAAAACGCGCTTTATCCTCGGTTCGCAGCTTCGCTCGTTACGACCGCCCTCCAGGACACACCGGTTGTTATGCTGACCGGTCCCCGCCAGTGCGGCAAGACTACCCTGGTCCGCGATCTTGTTGCGGAAGATCGCGAGTTCTTCACGATGGATGACGACACCGTACTGGCGTCAGCTCGCAGCGATCCGAGCGGATTGGTACGCGGCCTCAACAAAGCTACGATCGACGAGGTTCAACGTGCGCCCGATCTTCTTCGGGCAATCAAGAGATCTGTGGATGAAGATCTCCGGGCGGGCCGGTTTCTCTTGACGGGATCGGCCAATCTTCTGACATTGCCGAAGGTCTCAGAGAGTCTGGCAGGCCGCATGGAAGTCGTTCACCTGCTACCTCTTTCGCAAGCCGAGATTTATGGCCAAGTGCCGGCGTTTCTGAAGACCGCATTTCGCGGAAAACTCGGCAAGACTGGCAAAAACCTGATCGGCAAAGATCTCGTGAACGCAGTATTGATTGGCGGTTACCCGGAGATGCTACGCCGCAATCGCCCCGAGAGACGTTGTGCATGGGCCCGACACTATATCAGAGCCATTGTCCAGAGGGACGTTCGTGATGTCGCTGAGGTCGAAAAGCTGGACCAGATGCCGCGGTTGCTTCAGGTCCTCGCCCACCACTCAGGACAGCTCACGAATTTTACTCAGATGGGTGGGCAAATCGGATTTGACGACAAGACAACGAGAAAATATGTTGCCATCCTTGAGCAGTTGTTTCTAGTTCGCCGGCTGGAACCGTGGTCTCGAAATCAACTAAAGCGCCTGATCAAGACACCGAAACTCCACTTCCTCGATTCTGGGCTGCTCGCCACGCTCCTGGGAGCCACAGCAGAACGGATCACAGCAGATCGCGCCATCTTTGGAATGTTGCTCGAAACATTCGTTTTCTCTGAGATCTTGAAGCAGATTTCCTGGATGGATGATCCCTGCACGCTGTATCACTATCGGGACAAAGATCAGGACGAGGTGGATTTTGTCATTGAAGACAATGCCGGAGCGTTGGTAGGCATCGAGGTGAAAGCGAGCGCAACCGTGAATACAGGAGATTTCAAAGGGTTACTGAAATTAGCGGACGCCGGCGGCGACGCATTCAAATTGGGGCTTGTGCTCTACGACGGCGATAAAGGCGTCCCCTTCGGTAATCGCCTCTTTGCCGCCCCGCTGTCTTGCTTGTGGGGGTGACGTGGGCAGTGAGGTGATTTGCCAATGCCAAGGTGCAGGGCAGCGCGAGCAACCAGACGCTTTGCTAATCCACTGTTTCCCAAGGTATAGGTTTCGGCACAGAAAGACCGAGCCATTGCGGCTGTGTCGCAAGACATTGACGCAGGGGAACAATTGAAGGCAATCATTCGTCCGAGAAGTGCATCCTTCGCCTGCGCCCTTAAGAAGCGCATAAGAAGAGGGCGGCCAACCAAATGGCCAGCCGCCCTGATCTGTTGGAAAGGCGCACACGGTTACGGTAGGTCGTCGCTTACAGACGATTGCGCCTGGTTACCGTTGCTGTCTTGCACCGTGATTGCCCAGCTATAGTCGTCTAAGGCATTCAGGCTGCCGCTCGGCGTACTGCTCCCGCCTGTTGGATCCATACCCCACGTGATCTGTCCTGTTGTGGGCGCGGTCTCTGTTTCGGCATAAGTGAAGCCGTTGGAGTTGGAGTTCTGCCCCGGTATCTGCCAAATGGTGCAGTTGCCCGTGCAATTACTGTTCTGCGAGAGGTAGAACGAGTAGCTGTAATCGCTCGGATTGGCAGGGAAGGTCCAGGTGAAGTTCGGCTCGAGCGGGTTCGAACCGGCAGTTTGCATGTTGGTGGCGACGTTGGCCGCGCCCACTACCGCCCCCGTCGATCCAAAGGCGGTGACTGCGCCGTTCACGGTCGAGCCATTGTCCTGCGTCCCGTCGCTGTAGGTGACCGTAAAGTCGAAGCTGTCGCCCACGCTTGGCGTGCCGCCGGGCAGGGTGGTGGAGTAAGTGAACTGCGTGTTGCCGCAGCCGACGCACATCCCGAGATCCACCGGCGTCATCACATAGGGGGTCGCGGCCGTGGTGTTGCTCAACGTAACGGCTACCGGCAGCTTATTCGCCTGATAGACCTCAAGGTTGACTGAGTAAGAGGAAGTGCACCCGCCGCAGTTGTTGGAGTTGTATTGCGTTTGCACGTCAACCGTGCTGCCCTTGCTGGGCAGCGTCACGTTCTGGCCGGTCTCCGAGCCCGAGAACGTTACGCCGTTCGAATTGTTGTTAATGACGTTGGTCACGTCGTACGCATCGATCGTGCCATCGTTGTTCTGGTCAAGGATGCCAAACAACACGTAACCGGTGCCGTTGGGGATGGTCAGCGAGTAGTTGTTGGCCCCAGTTGTCGGGCTCGCGATCTCATACGCGTAGATCGCCGAGGGGCCGTTGCCGTTGGAGCTGTTCTGGTAGATGCCCACGTAAAGCGGCGCGCCCACAGAGATGGTCACGCCCGCGGGAATCGTAATTGCGCCCGAGACCGTCGCGCAACTGCTTGAGCAGAAGGTGGGGCTCGTCAGGAGGGTTGTGCTCTGCGGATTGCCGTCGCTATCCGTGGGGGTCGTCCAACCCGAGGGATAGGTGGGGCTGGCGAGCGTGTTGATGGAACGAGCCTGGAAGCAGTATTTCCCGCCGGCGGTAAAGCTGCCTGCGCCCATTGACGTGTTGTCAAGAATCCATACCGTCGCATTGCCGCCGACCGCATAGAAGGTATGGCTGCCGGCAACGGTTGCGAACTGCAGGCCGCCGGTGCCTCCGCCCAGTGGGCAATACGAGCCATCGCTGTCATTGCTCGTTGCCTGGGCCCACTCGACCGTGTATTCGTTGGCCGCTTCCTGCTGGACGCCGTTCGACGCGGTGACGCTCGGCGGGTTATAGAAGATCAACGCTCCTCCGACGGTGGGGATCACCTGGAACGAAGGATTGTTGGGCGGCGTCGCGTAAGTGGGGCTGGTGAGGGTGACATTAGCATTCGTCACGTCGGCACTGGTCACGCTAAAGCTCGAGCTGTTGCCGGTCGGGTTGTTGGTGTTCGGGGCGGCCTGCGGACCCGGGTAATCTGTTCCCGAGGTGATGCCGGTCGAGTCCATCTCTGCGTAGAGCGTGTAGGTGCCCGGAGTCACACCCCGGATCGAGTAGGCTCCATTGGAAGTCAAAGTGGCTTCGGTGATGCTGGTGCCGGGATTTCCCTGGCCGCCGCAGTTGTTGTTTTGGAGATACAGATACGTCTGCCCGGTCTGCGATCCGAGGTAACTTACCGTGCCGGAAACCGTGTATCCCACGACGGCGGTGAAGTTTTCGCCGCTAAGGTTGGTGCCGTTCGTCACCACAACGCCTGCGTAACTGGCGGGATAGAACAGCGAGCTCGTCGCGCCCGGAATCGAAGGCGTGATAGTGTAAGTGCCGGCGGGTATGTTGTTGAATGTGAATTGGCCGCTGGTGTTGGTCTGCACCTGTGTTGGCACCGTCGTGTTGAGAGTAACGGTGAAGGTGGGCAGCGTGGAGACGTTGCAGGTGTTGTTCAGATTAATCTGGCCGCTGATCTGCCCGCCTGAATTGTTCACTTGGATGCTGTAGGTGTTGGTCGCGTTGGTGGTCGGGCTCGCGCTATCCACGACCTTCACGTTGGTAAGCGTGACCGTCTGTGCCGTGGTGGGCGTTCCGCTGATCGAGAGCGTGCTGCCGCCGGTACTGGCCGCAGTCAGCCCGTCTCCGATGCTCAGGCCGCCCGAGGTGACAGTTGTCCCGTTGATCGACCACGTATAGGGTGGCACGCCATTCGACGCTGTAATCGACCCGGTGTAGCTTTGCCCAACGGTTGCCGCTCCCGGGATCGAGGTGCTGGGCGTTGGCAACGTCACAGCAACCGCATTGCTCACAACCACGTTGTAGCCGCTCTGCGTAATGCTGTTGCCGGTTGTGGTGTCGGTCAGCTTCGCGCCGAATGTAACTGTGGTCGCCGATGTCGGCGTGCCGGTAACAGTGAGCGTGGCACCTGCGGCCGCACCGCTGAGCCCGTCGGAGGGCAAGCCGCTCGCAACCGAGATCGACAGATTGCCGCTGCCGCCCGATCCGGTGACCGTTCCTCCTGCTCCGCTGTTGTAGGCATACCCTGTGTACGCGGTCGACGGCAGAGATACAGGATCCGGCGCCGGCAGCGACAGCGCGGGATCGATCGTGATCGAGAAGTTGCCGGAATAATTCGTGCTCGTGCCTGAGTCCGAGACTTTCACGGCCACCTGGTAGGTTCCGGCAGTCGTCGGTGAGCCCTGGATCGCGCCGCCTGTGCTCAGGGTCAAGCCGGGCGGGATGCTTCCCGTCCAGCTCCAACTGTAGTCTGCCGGGATACCCGAGCCACCTGACGCCGTCAGTACTTGCGTGGGCGTCTGCCCGATATCCAGAGGATTCAGGCTGCTGGTCGAGATAATCAACGCCGACGAAACCGTGATGCTGCCGGAAGTGCCGGTGATCCCCGAGACGGTGTCGGTTGCGGTGATGGTTTGGGGGCCGTTGGTGTTCAGCGTCGCCTGGAAGCTGCCCGCGCCGTTCGTCAGACCGGAATTCGCGGGTAGCGTTGCCGCGCCGTCCGAGCTGGTGAAATGTACCGTTCCTGTGTAACCGGTTGCGATGTTGTTATAGCTGTCCTCAGCTGTGACCGAGAAGCTGAACGCCACGGCGGTGGTGGCCGCGGATGGCGCTGAAACCAGGAACTTCGCCGCCGTTCCGGGATTCACCGTAATGCTTCCCGTGCTACCCGTAATGGTGCCTGTCACCGTGTCGGTCGCAGTCACTGTTTGGCTGCCCGCGGTCTCGAGCGTTGCCACAAAGCTGCCCACTCCGCTGGTCAGCGTCGAGGGCGACGGCAGCACCGCCTTTGCGTCGCTGCTCGTGAACCTCGCGGTTCCCGCGTAACCCGTGGCTATATTGCCGTAGGCGTCCTGCGCGGTCACACTGAAGTTCACCGTTCCACCGGCTGTAATCGTTGACGCCGAAGTGACGGCAACCACAAAGTGAGTTGCCGCACCCGGATTCAGAGTGATGGTATAGGCTTGCGTCGCCGGCGTGTCGCCGAAGTTATCCGCAGCCTGCGCCGTGAAGTTATACGCGGTTGCGCTGCCTGTAGGCGTGCCCGCGATGGCGCCCGTGCCGGCAGTCAGTGTCAACCCGGTGGGCAAAGCCCCACTGGTGATGCTGTACGTCAGCGCGCCCGCGCCGCCTGAGGCCGCGAGAGTGCTCGAATAGGCTACGCCCGCTGTTGCGGTCGCAGTCGGCGCGGCGCCGAAAGTAATCGCCGGCGCTGCATTCACTGTTAGGGTCAAGGTTCCCGACGTCGCCGTGTCGCCGTATTGATCCGTTACCTTGACCGTCAAGGGATACGAGCCCGCGTCGGCAGCCTTGGGTGTGCCCGTGATCGCGCCGGTGGCGGCGTTCAAAACCAGATCGCCCGATACCGGCAGTGCGCCGCTCGCGAGAACGTACGTCGTCGTGCCCACGGGGCCTGTGGCAGCCACGCTGCCGTTATAGGCAGTTCCCACGCTTGCGCTCGGCAACGATCCCGGAAACGTGATGGTCGGCGCGGTGACCTTGATGCTCAAACCGGCTGACGTCGCTGTGTCGCCGAATTGGTCGGTCACCGTGACCGTGAAGTTGTACGTGCCCGCGTCGGCCGCCTTCGGCGTGCCGGTGATGGCGCCGGTTGCCGTGTTCAGCACCAGATCGCCCGACACGGGCAGAGCGCCGCTGGCCAGGCTGTAGGTCGTGGTTCCGACGGGGCCTGTGGCCGCCACGCTTGCGCTATAGGCCGTGCCCACATTTGCGCCCGGCAAAGATGCCGGGAATGTGATGGTCGGCGCCGTAACTTTGATACTTAAAGCGCCAGACGTCGCCGTGTCGCCGAATTGATCGGTCACGCTAACCGTAAAGCCATATGTGCCTGCGTCGGCCGCCTTGGGTGTGCCGGTGATTGCACCGGTAGCTGCGTTCAGCACCAGATCGCCCGAAACAGGCAAAGCACCGCTGGCCAGGTTGTAGGTCGTGGTGCCTACCGGGCCTATAGCCGCCACGCTGCCGAGATAGGCCGTGCCCACATTTGCGCCCGGCAACGATGCCGGGAAGGTAATCGCCGGCGCCGTGATCGTGATCGAAAGCGCCGCTGAGGTCGAACTCAGCGCCGTCGGCGTGCCCGAATCGGTGACTTGAAACGTTAGGTTGGAGTAGGTTCCCGCGCAAGCGGCGGTAGGCGGCAAGCCTGAGGTTGTCGTGATCACGCCTGAGGAATTGAGCGTGAGGCAAGCCGGCAAGGTCGTGCCGTTGCCCAGGGAATAAGAGTAGGGCGGGATTCCTCCCGACGATGCCAGTGACACCGAATAGACGCTACCCACCGCGCCGGTCAGGCTCGCGCTGGTCGACGTGATCGCCGGCGTCGCCGGAATGGTGAGCGTGATCGGGTAAGTCTTTGTCGCATCGGCAACCGAAGTCGCCGTAATGGTCGCTGACTGCGCGGAATTCGTCGCTGTGGGAGCTGTATAGGTCGCGGAGGTGATGCTCTCGTCGCTCAGGGTACCGGGGCCGCTCAGGGTCCACGAAACGCCCGCGGCGTTGTGATCATGGGCAACCGACGCCGTCAGGGTAACGGTATCTGAACCGTCAACAGTGGTCGCCGAAGCGTTCACTGAGACGCTCACGGCCGGCGCGCTGCCACCGCAACCTGTTAGCAAGGAAAGTAACCCAAGGATACCTAAACACAGCGGCGTGCACTTATTGCGAAGCATCGTTACTCCTCCACAGCCTTACAATTTCTGTCTGCCGCTTTTTCGTGACCGATCTCGGCCTCACGATGACACAACAGACACCGTTACCATTAGCCGGAAATGAGAGTTACCGGTCAATGACTCCTTTGCCGAGGTAATCCACAAAAAGTTGTAGAAAGTTTCCCAGGAAATCGTCCCCCACTTCGCCCGGCTCTGCTTTTAAGCAGAATCTACAGAGCGGAAGCCAGCTCCGAAACAATTTCCTCAACAATATCGAGTTACGAACCGGTTAAATTGCCGGTTAGTACGAGGAATGTTCCCGGCAGCTAAAATTAGCGTTGTCAGTGAAGACTAGCCGACTGTTGAGGAGTAATCGGTCCGTGAGTGCCCGATCGCCTGGCATTTTGGATCCAATCGAGTTGATTCGATCGTCGCTAATTCACCGTCAGGGTGAAGGTGGTTGTCGGTGTGGGCGTGACCGCGGGATTGCCGGTTCCCGTAACAGTAAAGGTATAGGTGCCCGCAGTCGTGCCGGGGTTGCCGCCGCCACCGCCACCACTACCGCCTCCGGCGGAGCCCCCGCCGCCGCAGGCGGACAGGCCTCCGAAGAGGGCCAGAAGCACGAGCACGCCGAGCATCGCACGCCAACTGCGCCGCCGCGCAGGAATGCCGAGCAGAACAAGAAGAGCGAGGGCTATTCCGCCGGCGCCGCGCCATCGGTTGCCGCTGCCAGGCAAATCTGGCCGGGCAAGCTTCGCAGTCGCTGCTGTCGTGTTCACATTCACTTCAGCAGAGCCGGACTGCGCGCCGCCAGCTTCCAGTTGCACTGTGCTATTCACTACAGCGCACGTCGGCGCATTACCGGTTTGATTCGACTGTCCTGAGGTCAAGGCGCAGGTCAAGCTGACAAACCCAGAGTAATCAGTCGATGTGGACGCCGTGACCGTTGAGGTCGCCGAAGAGCCGGGCGAGATGGCCGGGGGTGGGGTTGCTGCAAGGGAGAAGGCGGATTGCGTGACCGTGATGTTGATCGACTGAGTTGCGGCTAGGTAGGTTATGTCTCCACTGTAGCTCGCTGTCAAGGTTACACTTCCGATGTTTAAGGTGTTTTGATACTCCGTAAACCCGACAGACCCGTTATCGAGAAAGAAAGTGACCCGAATCATTGCGACCGCCGTCGCTCAAATCGACTGTCCCAGTCGGTGTCCCATCCGCGCCACCGACGACCACGCTGACACCGAACGTTTGGCCCGAATAGACACTGCTCGAATCTGGGGTCACCGTGATCACGGGCGCAACTTTCGTCCATTGTGTTAAAGTCACCGTCGTCGAATTGCTCGCCGTCGTATAAAACGGATCGCCACTGTAATTCGCGGTCAGAGTGACGGTTCCGACGCTCAGGCTTCCCCCTGGAATCGTTATAGAGTAGCTGCCCGCCGAGACAGGACCCAAAAACTGCAGGCCAGCCGCGGAAATTGTCACTTGTCCGGTCGGTGTGGGGCCTGCGCCGGTCACAGTCCCACTCACCGTCAGCGGAAAGTTTGAGGTGATGCTGGTCGCCGACGGCGTCACCGTAAGGGTCGGCGTCCCCTTGGTCACGGTGACCGTCGTCGCTCCGCTCGCAGGAAAGTATGTTGCGTCCCCTTGATATACCGCCGTCAAGGTATCTGTCCCACCGGGCAGCTCTCCAGGCGTCACCGTAAAGGTAAAGCTGCCTCCGGAAAGTTGTCCGTCGGAGAAAGAACCTAGGTACAGACCGGACAGATCCACCCATCCTGTCGGCGTAGGGCCTGGGCCGGCAACCTTCACCGTCAATTGAAGTGTGTCCGCCGTAGTCAAGTTGGTCGGCGACGGCGTTACAGTCACCGTCGGGGTAAGGACTGTGGCCGTCTCTGTCTCAGCGAGATAGTTAGAGTCTCCGCTGTAGCTGACGGTAATGGTATCGGTTCCGCTTGGAATGTAGCTGGCCGAGATCACGACGCTGCACTCGCCGCCACGAATCGCAAACGAACACACGGGAGCCGAGTAGCCGGGCACGGATACGGTTGCGGTTCCGGTTGGCGTCGGACCCGCGCCTGCCAGCGTCACCGTCACAATGACACCGGCGTAATAGGGCCCGATAAATCTCCGGACTGGTTTGCACGGTCACCGTCGGCGTCAGCTTGGCTACGGTCACGCTGGCCGTCCCGCTTGCCCTTGCATACGTCGCATCGCCGCTGTAACTCGCTTTCAGCGTGTCGGTCCCCCCGCTCAAGGAGTCGGCTGGAATCGTAAACGTGTAGCTCCCGCTAGAGAGCGTTCCCGCCGTCGCCGTATACCCTCCGCCAATCAAACTCACCGTGCCGGTTGGTGTTCCGCTAGCGCCGCTCACGGCAACGGCCACGTTCAGGCTCTGGCTTATGGACAGGCTGTTCGTCGCCGGCATCACCGTCACCGTCGCGCTGGCACTGCCCGTCGTGGAACTCCACGCGTTGACGACGTTGGCCACGTTCAATGAGCCCAGCCCGGTGGCTTGGTCAAAGCCCGCGCCTGCGCTGTATCCGGTGAGGACTCCGATGGAATCGCCGCTATGGATCACCGTGCAATCGGGAGATCCGGAAGCACAAGCCATGGCAATGGTTCCTGTATTGGGGTCGTTGAAGTAGCAGCCGCCGCTCGTCTTGGCCGTTTCCGCCGAACAGCTCGCGTAGCTCTGTTTACCGGCCAGTGCATACAGTTCCGCATTGGGGCTTCCCTGCGCCGAGCCTGCCTTTTGGTTAATGAGCGCCATGATCCCGGCCATGGCCGGCGTGCCAACTGAAGTTCCACCCACTTCCTCACCTTCCGGCTCACTGGTTGAGGTGTAGGAGCACGCCCCTTCAGCGGAGACGCAAATCAGATACGCGCTGCCAAGAAAACCATTTCCAGCGAAGAAGGCGACGTCCGGCAGGTCGCGCGCGCCATCTGCCGGGATTCCGGTGACGCCGGCCTGCCAACTTGGCTTGGCGTACCCGCCGGCGCAACTCGACACGTCTGCGCCGTCGTTAGTGGTGCAGTTGCTCGCGCCCCCGCCGCCGCCGATCGTATCGAGAAATCCGGAAATGTTCGCCTGGGGATCGGTGTTATCGTAAATCGTAATCCACCACTGGTTCACAAAATTGCAGGCCGATTCCGCGTCGGTAGGCGAAGTGGCGCCGTAGCGGGCATTCCGCAAGGCGGTAGCCCACTCCTGCAGGTAATTCAACGCCAGGGGATTCGTGCACGTATCGTTCCACGGAACCTCCGGCACATAACCAAGGGCGTCAGACCCATTGCTCGGGCTGTTGGTTGTGCCCCAATAGGGCGAAGCCGTAGAGCCCCAGTTGAAATCCGTGCCCCCGACGGCCGTGTTGTAGGGCGTGGACGCCATCCCGCTCACTGAAAGGCCATACTCCGCGGGATGCGGCGGGCTTTGCCCCTGATCGCAGGTTGCCGATCCCGCGTCTCCCGATGCTACGAAAACCGCAATGCCCTCGGTTGCGGCTGTCTCCCACAAATTGTTGTAGGCCGCGTTGCCGCTCGTACCCATGCCTAGCTCACATTCGCCGTAGCTCAAGCTCAGGACAGGCGCTGTGTCGTTCTGGACGACGTAACTGGCGGAGGAGTACACAGTATCGGTGGTGGAGGAGTTCGAGCCAGACACTACCAGCACGATCTGGGCTCCCTTGGCCACCGCGCCCGACCACTCCACATCGAGCGTGTTTTCGATAAGATCGTCGATCGTGCAGGGTGCACTGGTTCCGGTGCATTGCCCGGGGTCGGTACCGTTGGCAACAATCGTTTGCGGCGGGGTCCCGGCAGGCAGCCCAAACGCGGCGCGGAAGGTCGCTACATCGCTGGTGTTGATGTCGCTGGTTCCCGCAATGGCGATGGTTTGCCCTGTCCCGTCGATGTTCGAGCTCCAAAGCGGCAGCACATTGTAAATGGTTGCAAAATCGTAAGGCGCCACATCCTCAATGGTGTATGCCTCACTTCCCGATCCGATGCTGATGCCAAACTCGGGGCTGGTTGTAACCGCGGCGGTCAGGTCATCCGGGTTTGCGGCGTTCCCTTCCGCGTCCGTGACCCTTTGCCACGTGCCCGTGGCTGGGTTGAAACGGACCAGACCTCCCAGCCTGTGCAGAGGCCGCGGAAAGAAATTGTGCAGCGCTTTCACGCCGGCCACAACCGGCGCCAGGGCCGCGGGAATCTGCGGGTCGCTCATGTTTCCGATATGCGATTCCCCGTTGACCGAAAGATTGTCGATTGCCGTGTGAAATGTGCTCTCTACCTGTGCCGCAGTTCCGCTAAACCGGATGGACATCTGGTCTTTGGCGATTTCATTGATCAGAAAGCCGTGCCCGGCGAGCCAGCTCGAGATGGCGGCGATGTCGGCCGAAGAGGGGCCGTAGGTTTCAGCGATCTCTGCGGGGGATAGCCACAGATGAAAATTCGGCGAGGAGGGGTCGTATTGGCTGGCGACAAACTCGTCGAAGGCGGACTGTTGTTCCGGGCTGCGGCGCAGAACCAGCAACAGATCGGTCATTGCAAGGCCGGGACTGACCGGACCCCGGTCGTTCTCGGCAGTCGCGGCCGGTGGTGTGTTTCCCTTGAGCGTGACCAATTGGCTTTCGTCGATCTGTCCGGTAATTTGCGCAGCAGGGACCGAGTGCTGGCCGAAGCCAGCTGTTCCGCTAATCAAGGCGCCCAAAAACAATAGAGGATAAAGAAGGAGATTTCGTGACATGCGCATACAGCCCGTAAGCCTTTCTACGGAAGGAAATCCTCCAGAACCCGCGTGGAGAGTCGAGCACAGAACGGCCGCGAACCAACAATCTGGATAAGGACTTGCGCTACTGATCCGATTTTCCGCCCATCATACGCCGCTCCTCGAAGCATCGCAAATCCGGCGCTGAATATGCCCGATCCAAGATGGCGCCGAATGTAGAGGTGGCACTCCAACGGGCGGCCGGGCACGCTGCCAAACAATGATCGTCGGTGTTCACGTTCCAGGTGAGTGGTCGCATTGTCGGAACCCGGGCTTGACCTTGTCCAGTCTGGCAGGCAGGATTAGTCCCCGATAACGCCGCAGGCGTTGAGTAATCTTCTCAGCAGCTACAGCTGTCGGTCTGCGGGCTGTCGTGTATCCGAAGGTATAGGTTTCGGCACAGCCGGATCGATGAGATCCGGCTGTGTGTTTTGTTGGGTTTAGGCGGCCGGTTTTTCGAAGCCTTTTGGCACAGGGCTTGAGAACAGCTGTTTCTCGCAGAGGACGCGGCGGACGGTGGTTCGCGAGATGCGGTGAACGCGAGCAATCTGGCCTAAGCTCTGACCGCGCCGTCGATCCTGGAGGATCGCATCGCGGTCGAGCAGGAGGGCGGGGCGGCCGATGGCGCGGCCTTCGAGCTTGGCTCTCCTCATACCGGCGCGAACGCGCTCGACGATCAGGCTGCGCTCAAGCTCCGCAACGGCGCCGATGATGACCGTAACGGCGCGGCCGAGCGGGCCGCCGCTGTCGACCTGTTCTCGACGGCTGACGAACTCTATACCTAAGTGGTTCAACTCATCCAGGACCTGCAGAAAATGCACGACCGACCGGGCGAGGCGGTCGAAGGACCAAACTACCAGGACATCGAACCGGCCGTGGCGGGCGTCGGTCATCATTTGATCCAGGCCGGGGCGGCGCGCCTTGGCGCCAGAGATTTGGTCCCTGTACTCGCCGGCGATCTCGAAGCCGCGCTGGGCGGCTAACTCACGCAGGTCGTAGAGCCGGGTCTCGGGATGCTGATCGGCGGTGCTGACTCGGAGGTAAATCGCGGCGCGCTTCATGACAGTAATCGAGGATAACACATATATCTAAGATATGTTATGTCATCGCCGATCTATTCTCCGACGACGCCGAACAACAAGCCATGCACGGCCGCCTGGGACAACTCTTCGGTAAATACTCCGAAGAGATGTTCTTCGAAGGTGACCAGAGCGCACTGAACCCCATGCGCTACCTGCCCACTCCCTTCCATACCAAGTTTGCCCAGCAGCGTTCACCCCTCTCCCAGTACATCCAGCAGGAAGCTGTCGGCACACGCATGCGCCGGTGGAACCGGCCACTACACGACTTCCTGCTGCCCTACCTCAGGGGCGCCATCGGCCGGGTCACTGGAACCGAGCTCATCCCCGGAGAGGTTGAGCACCGCCGGGCCCTGGACACCCTGACCGACATGCTGGCCAGACTAGGTCCCTCCCTGGCCGGCGCATATAAAATCTCGCGCGCGGGCGGGAGCCGGCCCCCGGGCTGCCGCGCCCTGGGCCTTTGGCGGCAGAAGAATGGGTGTAGACTGTGCGGCTCCCGCTCCCTGGACTGAGGCTTGAAGTGGCTCGTGGTTCTTCAGGCTGCCAGGTGTTTGCTTACTCTCTGCGGCTCTGCTTGAGTCAGCTCTCCGGTATGTGGGGGCTGAGTCCATCTATATAGATAGAGACAGCAGGGGTGATCTTCCTGGGTCTTTGGGGGAGTTGGTTAGAAGATGTAGATCTGGAGGCTGGGGGCGGCGTCAGTTGGAACTGTTCTCAGCGCCGCGCCGCCAGCCCCGTCGAGGGCTGATCCGGCGCTGGAAAAGGAGGGTAATGAATGCAGGTTACTTAGGAATGGTCTGCCAGCAAAAGCACCCTCTGACCTCTGGCACGATTTAGGGGTCTGGAAGCCGGGACCCGATAGGGTTCCGACATAGACCAGTGAGTTATTTGCCAATATAACTCAACTTTCGCTTTTTGAAGCCCGCCCTAGTATACGGCTTTCGAACAGTTTCACCGGCGGCGCCAGCTTATTTGCCGATTAAATCGACACCCAGATCAGCTGGTTTTATCTTTGTGAAGCCATTACGCACGCGAAGATTCTAGTTATCTTGGATAGTTCTGATCTGGAGCGACCGGAACCTTCATATCCGGCGAGATTGGAGGCTTGCGGCTGGTCCATGTCGTGGCCTGCTGATATGCGTGCGCGAGAGCCAGGATCTTGCCCTCAGAGAAATGAGGCCCCACAATCTGCAAGCCAACTGGTAGCCCCTTGGAGGTGAAGCCGCACGGGACTGTAATTGCGGGCAGTCCGTTTACATCGAATGGCGTGTTGTTTTCCGTGCAGTCGCGCAGGTCCTCGTTCTCCGGGTTTGTCTCCACTGGGTCCTCTTCATACTTCTTTAAATCCTCAAGTGTACGGGGAATACGGCGCATGGTGGGCAAAACCGCCAAGTCGAATCCCGTGAAGCCCTCGTCCACCGTGCGCCGGATCATGTCCAAGCTGTCTCGTCCGCGGATGTAGTCGACAAGCTGCGCGCTGCATCCCTCAGTTGGCGAGTTCATCGCTTTCTGCTGCGACGCAAGTGCCTTGCGAGTACCCAACATGAACTCTTCCGAGTAGCGATCGAAGAGATGCTCGATAAACACCCATCCTTCCGCCTCCATCATTCCGTCAGCGTCTAAATTCAGATCCTTGTAGGTCGGCAAGCTTACATCCTGTACTCCATTGCTCAGTTTTGAGATCACGCCGATCGCTTCACTCACTGCGGCGCCGACTTCCGGATCGAGATGATCGAAGAAGGGCGCGCGTGCGATGCCAACCTTGAAGTTCGTCACCGGTTGCGTCAACTGCGCAATGTAGTCCTCTTTCGGATGATTGACGCTTGTGATGTCGTGGGCCTCATAGCCGGCGATCGCATTGAGCAGGAATGCCGTGTCCTCCGCTGTTCGGGCCAGCGGCCCACAATGAGCAAACAGCGGAGAATCTGGCAGGATGCCTTCCAAGGGCACCAGCCCATAGGTTGGTTTGAGTCCGACCACACCGCACCACGAGGCCGGCATTCTCACCGAACAGGCCGTGTCCGTGCCGAGTGCTCCAAAACAAAGATCCGATGCGACGGCAACTGCCGATCCACTGGATGATCCTCCGGTATCCCGGTCAACGTCCCATGGATTTCGAGCCGGTCCAAAATAACTTGGCCCAAACGCAAACTCCGACATGTTCGCTTTGCCGACTAAAATTGCCCCTGCAGCGCGCAAACGCCTCACCACCGCGGCATCGGTTTTAGGAACAAAACTATCCATAACCGCGCTTCCAAAGGTTGTTCTTATCCCCGCAGTCGTCATGTTGTCCTTGACCGCAATCGGGATACCATGGAGAGGCCCGCGCAATTTGCCGCTCTTTTGTTCCTGGTCCAGGATGCGAGCCTGTTCCATGGCCTTGGCGCGCAGTATCGTAATGAAGGCGTCCAGCTTGGGGTTGTAGACTTCAATCCTCGCCAGAGTAGCTTCGGTCAATTCGCTCGGAGTGACCTTGCCATCGCGAATCATCATGGAGGCCTGTGCGAGGGTGAGGCCGGTCAAGTCATCCTTGGCTGGCGCTGCCGAGACTGGACTGGCCCAGGCGGGCAGCCCTCCGCGCAGCGCATACGCGGCGCTGGCAGCGGCGAGGCCAAACGAAAAGCTACGACGAGAAAGGGACTTCATGTGCTTCTCCTGCGACGCAACTACGCCGGTCGAATGGGAGGAACCGGAGTGTCGGGCGTCAATGGCGGACGACGCATATCCCACTGAGTCTCCTTTTCGTAAGCCTGCGCCAGAGCAAAGATCTTGCCCTCGGAGAAATGCGGCCCCGCAATCATCAGACCTACCGGCAGACCATCGCGACTGAATCCGCACGGGATAGAAATGGCCGGAATCCCGAAGATATTGAACGCTGTGCAATTGTCCAGATCCATGATGCCTGGGTTGCGTGGCGCTACTGATTCCTCCTGATCGATCACGTAGCTCAGCTTCTGCGGCATGATACGTTGCGTCGGCATTACAACCAGATCGAAATCGGCGAACGAATCGTCGATAGTCCGGCGCGTGAACTCCATATCGGCGCGATGACGAATGTACTGAGTCACACGCGCACTCGCGCAGCTGGTAGGCGAGTTCATGTCGTCTTTCATTTGCTGCAAAGCCAGGTGCAGCGCCAGCGAATAGCGCGAAGCGTTGCCGTCGAACAGTTCTTCGTGGTAGGAGTAAATCTCCCACCCGATGCTATTGAGACTGGGCCAGGTATAAGCATCCGTAGACGGCAGGCTGACATCCTTTGTACCCTTGGTCATCTTTCCCAGAACCGCAATGGCCGCTTCCACAGCGCGAGAAGTATCTTCATCGACATGGTCGAAGAAGGGAGCTCGCGGAATGCCGATCCGCAGGCCGGAAATCGGCTGGTCGAGCGCCGCAACGTAGTCTTCTCTCGGGTGCTGCACGCTGGTGATATCCAACCTGTCGTAACCCGCCATGGTGTTCAGCATAAATGCCGCGTCTGCTACCGTCCTGGTAATCGGTCCGCAGTGATCGAGCGAGAAAGCCAGCGGCACGATGCCGCGAATCGGCACAAGACCGTAAGTGGGCTTAATGCCAACCACACCGCAATACGCGGAAGGAAGGCGGACCGAACCTCCCGTATCGGTCCCCAGGGCGCCGTACGCAAGGTCGACCGCAACTGCGGCCGCTGAGCCGCTCGAGGAGCCACTCGGGTCGCGATCGAGCGCCCAGGGATTTCGCACCGAGCCGAAGTAGCTGACAGCGTCGGCGAATTCATCGAGGTTGGTTTTGCCAAGGAGCACGGCGCCCGCGGCATCAAGCCGGCGCGCCACCTCAGCGTCCTCGGTGGGAACCCTGTCGTCGTAAACCTTGCTGGCGGCTGTGGTGCGAATGCCTGCCGTATCGATATTGTCCTTCAGTCCAATCGGAATTCCGTGCAGCGGCCCACGAAATTTGCCGGCCTTCTGCTCAATATCCATCTGCGCCGCCTGCGCCAGGGCGCGCTCACCCAACACCGTAATATATGCATCAACCTTAGGACTGTAGATACTAATTCTCTCCAGGCACGCCTGGGTAAGTTGGGTCGAGGTGACCGAGCCCGACCGAATTCGTCGAACGGCCTCTGTCAGGCTTAGACCCGCAATCGCATCGGTGTCGCTCGCCTCTGCGGCCAAAGCCCTTGCAGAATGGAACGCCGCCGACCCGAGGGAAAATGCGGCCGTTGCAGCAGCACATGTTTTTGAGAACTGACGTTCTCGTTAGAACGCTCATTCTTGAATCCCCCCGATTTACTGTTATTGATGACATGTGGATGAGCGCCGCAGATGCTTGCTGCTGATCGGTACTCAAGTTCGCCGGGCAATGCGGCGAAGCAGATCCCTTCGCCGGCGTACTCTTCGATGTTTCTCTTCAGGGAAAACCCGCCGGTAACCGGCGCACAGAAGAATGTAAGCTGTCGCGCTGGTGAAGTCTCCACGCGGCATCCGGATTGCCGAACGCAAGACACCGAGATCGGACACGCAGCAGAAGGAAACTACGAGGGCACTATGACATGCGCAATGCCCGCCATCCAAGCGAAATAGTGCGAAATCTACAAATGTTCGCCGTTCTTGCGACCGTCGATGGGATGCCTTTTGCGCCGCCGTTGCGCTGAGCAGGCACATTTTGTGGGGCGAGCATGCAGTTCGGCCCTATCCCGGGCATAATAATCTACGCTCAAAACACTATTGACTCTTGACACGCTTTCTATTAAGAGGGTATTAAGGCGCAGTTACAGCGCTGAGCTTTCTGCTCATTTTCGAAGTGTCCCTCGAGAACATTTCTTTGCTCTGATCGTTTCAGAGCTCTCGAAGTCTGTCGATCTCAAAACCTGAGGTGATAGCCGATGCAGAGCATACAGGCATCAGTAGGCGGAAGTGTCAGTTCAACACAATGGACAAGGGAAAGGCTTGATTCGTGGAAGGAGATCGCCTCTTTCTTTCGGCGAGAGGTGCGTACTGTGCAGCTCTGGGAGAAGCGTGAGGGTCTCCCTGTGCGTCGTCAGCATCACAAGAAACTTGGCAGCGTTTATGCATATCGTCACGAACTCGAATCGTGGTGGATCGCCCGTTCTGCGATACATGCTGGTTGCGGAAATCCTTCAGTTGTTCCAGACCATTCACTCAAAGCGAGGCCGGCTCATGCACCCGAGAGTTCTACGGGTTCCGAATTTCCCCGGATACTCGCATTGCCCTTCGAAGTCATTCACTCTCCGCTCGATCGCGGTCCAGTGCGCCAGATCGTGGAGGGGTTCGCTGAGGGGCTGAGAAGCGAGATTGTAATCGAATTGATACGATTGCAATTTCATCCAATCGCCCTTCCCTCGAAGGCCATTCCCTCGCCTGGGACGTTGACCTTGAGTTTTATGAAGAATATTGCTAACGAGTTCGAGGCGGATGTCCTGCTGACCGGGAGCATTCGCTACTCTGGCAACCAAGTGCGCGTTTCGGTCGAGATGATTCGACCGTGCGACTCGCTATGCCTTTGGTCGGATCGGTTCGATACAGGTTTTGACACTATCCTCAACGCGCAAGCAGAACTCGCATTCCGGATCGGCCAGGAGCTGCCGCGCCAAGAGATCCGCAGCATCAAGGAACGCAAGCAAGACCTGACCGCGAATGATGGACTTGCCTTCTATGCGTGCTCAATGGGTCTTCATTATTGGCAACGCCGCGGCAAAACGGATTTGATGAAAGCGATGAGCTATTTCCAAGATGCAATCGAGTTGGATCCTCGATGTGCCAATGCGTATGCAGGTCTCGCGGACACATATGTGTCTCTCTCGTACAACCACCTGATGCCGCCGCGCGAGGCCGCATCTCGCGCATGGAAAGCGGTTAAGTCCGCAGTCTCACTCAACAGGAGTTCCACAAAGGTTCGTAACGCTCTTATCAACCTCCTGATTCACTGCAGCTGGGACATGTCTACCGCGGAGCGGGAATGCAGGGAACTCATCGACTCCGGACGGATGGATGCACGTACTGTCCAGCTCTATTCCACGTTGATGAACTGTCGAGGACGTCACCAGGACGCAATCAATCTCGCTCTGCACGCCTACCGGCTGGAACCGATGTCCGATCTTATCAATGGTCAGGTATCACTGGCTTATTTTTATGCCGGCGACTTCAGTAGTGCTCTTCCCTTCATCCGGCGCACCATCGATTTGCAGCCGCAATATTTGATGGGCTACGCCTTGCTGGGTAGAACTGAAGCGGAAGTAGGAAATTGGGGCGGGGCGATTTCTGCCTTTACGCTCGGCTTGGAGGTTTCTCAATATTCGACGTTCATCAAGGCGTTGTTGGCCTACGCGTACGCGGGGAGCGGAGATCAATCCAGGGCCACCTCGTTGCTGCGAGAACTGGAGAAAGAGAGCCAGGACGAGTGCTTCCCGGCATATGACGTGTCGGCGGTTCATGCCATCCTCAAACAGGAGAAGGAGGCCTTGCGAAAAATCCGCAGGGCCTACGGCACACGCGACATGAAGACCATCTTCGTCCAGCACGATCCCCGGTTTCGAAGACTGCGTGAATTGGAAGGGTTTCAGCAAATCACCTCGGCTATTCACCAGGATGCACTCGCGGCAGCCCCAATTTGAGCTGACTCTATGTCCTTTATATCTTCCTGGTAACGGGCGAAACTGCTATATCCGGGGGTGAGCACAGGGCGCTTCAGGTGCCACTGCGTCCGTTCTTCAGAGGCTTTTGCAAGCGTCAGGACTGTGCCTTCCGAGAAGCGCGGCCGCGCAATCATCAAACCGATCGGGAGTCCGCTGGCCGAGAAGCCGCAAGGGACCGAGATCGCCGGCAGCCCAAGAATGTCGAAGGGAGAGCAGTTGGAGATCGTCTCCGGCTCCCGCGGCGTGACTACCTCCTCGCGGTTGAGGGCATCGTTGATGGTGCGAGGTGACTTCTTCGCCGGAATGGATCCGTCTCGACGCTCAGCTCAAAGTGAGCGTCGTCAGCTTGTCTTGCGCTGGGGCATCCGCCGCCATAGCCAGCGTGGACGTCAACAACGCCTGCAACGCCGCTGCGGCCATCACGACAAACTCACCACGATTCAATTCCCCCGTTGCACTCTCCTCACTCAGTTCTTTCGCAAGTTACGTAGATCCGCAAGCGAAATTGAACGAAAGGCCAATCTGCCGTTAACATCGAATATGGGCATCAAACGACTCCTCGCGTACGGCGCAATTTACCTGCTCTGGGGAGGAGCGTACCTCGCGGTCCGAGTTCTGGTGGGCGTGATTCCTTCATCCTTGGCCGCGGGCGCGCGCTATTGTTTGGCGGCTCTGTGCCTCTCACCATTCCTTTTCGTGCTGAGTAGCCCAGCCCCAAATTGGCGGCAATCGATCAATGCCGTGTGGACTGGCACGCTTATGTTGACCATCGGTTACGGTGTGGTGTTCTGGGCTGAAAAGCGGCTGCCCTCCTGGATGGTTGCGGTTCTTGTGTCCACCACATTTCTCTGGACTTACCTGGGCGAGTGCCTGGTGCTGCGCTCCTACAAGTTCCGCGCAGCGATGCTCCTGCCTCTTCTAATCGGGCTGGCCGGCATGCCTTTGGTCATGGAGGGCAGCTCAAGTTGGAGTGAAGTCTCGATGATTCGCGCTCTTGCGGTGCTGTTTGGTGCGCTCTGTTGGTCGGCCGGATCGCTCTTCGTCAAGCGTATCGATATGCCCAGGTCGACAATCTACACGGTAGAACTCCAGCTGGCGTCTTCCGGCATTCTCCTATTGTGCCTTTCCGCCGCTCTGGGAGAATGGACAGAAAGGTCGGCCATGGAGTGGATCTTCGCCTGGCGACCGCTGCTAGCCATGGCTTATCTTGTCGTCGGCGCTTCCTTGCTCGGTTTCGCTTCGTTTCACTGGTTGCTGAAGCATGAACCTGCGTCTCTGGTTGCAACCTCATCCTACGTGAACCCCATCGTTGCGACGGCCCTGGGGATTCTGGCGGCTCATGAGCGCTTTTCTCTTTTGCAGTTGGTCGGGGCAATGGCGGTTGTGGGAAGCATCGTCGCTTTCTGGCGCCTACAGGCCCCGGCAGATGGATTGGGTATCTTAGCGATGGAACCATCGCCGAAGCCCTAGAGCGAAACACGAGTAATAATGTTGTCCATTTGAGTTTCGTACAGGTGTGCCCGCTCGCTGCTCGTCGCGTCGACTTGATTGTTGTGGTCCCGGGATGCATCGACTCGGTTTCGCTACGGATGGAAATTCCATGCAAATTCAGCAGATTAGACCGGAAGGTTGAACACCTCGCCGCTGATCGCCGATCGCGCTTTGAAAGGATGGTGGCGCGCGAACAGCGATTTCGCACGATTTCGCTTGTACCGTGTGCCGCATATGGAGATGCTGGAGACGAATGGAGGTCAACTAGGAATGGGACAGCTTTCGCGGCGCGAATTTGCAAAACTCTCCAGCAGCGCAGTAGTGACCGTGGCAACCTTGGCTACGTGGCCATTCGTGGCCGAGACCTTTGGCCATGGCCAAGAACCCGCGAGCGGCGATTTGACGTCGTTGAGCCTGACGGAAGCCTCGGCGAAGATCCACGACCGGAGTGTCACGTCGACTCAATTGACCAATGCAGTCCTGGAACGGATCGCCGTATACAACATAAAACTGAATTCATATATCACCGTCATGCGGGAGGACGCGCTGCGTCAGGCGGCCGAATTGGATGAGGAACAGAAGGCCGGCAAATTTCGCGGGCCGCTGCACGGCATTCCAATAGCCCTCAAAGACAACATCGACACAGCGGGCGTTAGAACGACTGCTGCCAGCGGCGTCTTCCAGACCCGCGTCCCCACCGAGGATGCGGACGTCGTGCGGCGTCTGAAAGAAGCGGGCGCCGTCATCCTGGGCAAGCTGAATCTTCACGAGTTCGCGATGGGCTGTACCGGCGATGTATCGTTCTTCGGGCCGACCCGGAATCCATGGGCTCTTGATCACGTAACTGGAGGGTCGTCGGCCGGCTCCGGAGCGGCGGTGGCGGCGGACATGTGCTTTGGCGCGCTGGGCACCGACACCGGCGGCAGCATAAGGGCTCCTTCGGCGTGGTGTGGAATCGTAGGCATCAAGCCCACCACCGGTCTTGTGTCGATTCGCGGAATCATCCCCTGCGTCGCATCGCTCGATCATTGCGGCCCGATGGCCAGGACGGTCGAGGATGTTGCCATGATGCTTAACTCCATGGCTGGATACGACAACCTCGACATCTTCAGCGTGCAGCACGAAAAGGAGGATTATTTCGCCGCTCTCAAGCAGCCGGTCAGCGGCTTCCGCCTTGGAAAACCGCCAGAGTTCTACGATCATTTGGAACCGGAGGTCGCTTCGGCCGTCTCCACTGCGATCGAAGTTCTCACCAAGCTCACGGCCGGCGTCACATCGCAGAAACCGATGCCCGACATACCGGCAGGCTGGGGATTCTTCCAGGGGCTGGGCGATTCCGCCTCCTATCACCAGGAACTGATGAAGGACTCATTGATGGCTTACATGCCTCCGACAAGGAAAGAGTTGGAGGAAGAATTCAAGACACCCGCTACAGCTATCGATAGCGCCCGCGCTCACGACAAACTGGCCTTGATTCGCCGAACCGTCGATGCTGCATTCGAGGACATCGATCTTGTGGTGATGCCCACAACCATCGGCATGCCTCCCAGGATCGACGATTCACTGGAATATGAAATGGGAAATAAGAAGCCGCTGGTCTATGACTTCTTTGAAGGTTCCTCCGGCTGCACCAATACGTCGCCATTCGATGTCTACGGGATTCCGGCGCTCTCGCTGCCTTGCGGATTTTCCAAGAGCGGCCTGCCTATCGGCCTGATGATCGCCGGGCCGCACTTCGCGGAAGGCAAGGTGCTTGCCTTGGCCTACGCTTATCAACAGGCCACGGATTGGCATAAGCGCAAACCCGATCTGACTCCTTCCACACCCGTTCCCCCCATTATCGAGATCTTGCCGGAAAAGAGCAGTGCGAGTTGATGCCGGACGCAGATGTACAGCGCGCAGGATGGCGGCTCTGGGCTGCATGGAAATATCCATGCAGCCCCACTTCCCTCAATAGTTCGTTTGACTTCTCAATGAAGAAGCTCCTCCTGGTCCAATCGGTGCACAAGTGAAATAGAGCGAAACCGTGAGCTTGCGTCAGACCTTCGCGCCTTTTCGCATCTGCAGGCTCTCTCTCCGACATATATTTTGCTCAACACGCCGCGCGGCTTGAAGTCAACCATTGCACCCAGAGAAGAAATGCTTCCTGGGCGGCGTCGGCCGATAAGCCAGAAGTCCACGAAATCAGAACTCTTCAGGACGACAACGACAAGGAGACCAATGGAACTGAGTCGGAGGAAATTTGCATTTTTGACCGGCGCTACTGCCGGACTCTGCACCATGCTGCCTCGAAGCGGCGTTCTGGGTTTTGTGACAGGCTCTGCATACGCTGGCGAGGATTTGACCGCTTTCAGTCTGGCTGAGGCCGCGGGGAAAATCTTAAGGCGCGAAGTCACCTCACTTGAATTGACCGATGCGTGCCTTGCTCGCATCGCCATCTACAATCCGAAGGTCGATGCGTTCATCACCGTGTTGCAGGAGAGGGCGCGGGCGCAGGCCATGCAGTTGGACGCGGAGTTGAGTGCGGGAAAGCGGCGCGGCCCGCTTCACGGAATCCCCATAGCGCTAAAGGACAACATCGATACCGCCGGCGTGCGAACGACGGGAGGAAGTGAGCTGTTTGCCGACCGCGTACCCCAAACGGATGCCACGGTGGCGGCAAAACTGCGCGCTGCGGGTGCGGTCTTCATCGGTAAGACAAACATGCATGAGTTTGCATTCGGGGCCGGCGAAACATCGTACTTCGGTCCCGCGAGGAATCCATGGGCGCTCGATCGCAACACAGGCGGATCTTCCTCCGGATCCGGCGCCGCACTCGCCTCCAATTTATGCTACGGCGCTCTGGGCACCGACACGGGTGGCTCAGTGAGGTTTCCCGCTACTTTCTGCGGGGTCGTTGGTCTCAAGGTAACTTATGGGCTGGTGCCAATCCGGGGCATCATGCCGCTCACTCTTTCGCTCGACACCTGCGGCCCCATGGCGCGATCGGTCGAAGACGTGGCGATCCTGCTGAACCACATGACGGGTTACGACAACCTCGACATTACCAGCGTGCGCCACGACTCTGAAGATTACGTCGCGGCCATGAGCCAGCCGATATCCGGGATGCGTGTGGGAATGCCCATCGGATGTTACGACCGGCTGGACCCTGAGGTGCAATCCGCCGTGATGAGCGCGATTGATGTCATTCGCAAACTGGTTAAAGAAGTGAAAGAGGTCTCGCTTCCAAGCCCCGGCGAAGCGGCAGTGATCGGGCCGTATTCGGAAGCCTATGCCTGGCACAAAGAGACTTTCGACGCAACGCCTCAAAAATACATGCTCCATACCAGACAGACCATTGAAGCCAACAGCAAAATGGACGCTGCTACCTATATACGCGCCCACTGGCAGTTGGAGTTGTTGCGCAGAACTGTCGATCAGGCCTTCACGGATTTCGACCTGGTGGTCTTGCCGACCATGAATATTCTTCCTCCCAAGTTGCAGGACATGCTCGATGAAGATGCACACCCCGCGCCGCACGATCCTCGAAGCTATGGCAATGCTTCTCTCTTCAATCTTTATGGCACACCTGCGATCTCTGTACCGTGCGGCTTCAGCAATACCGGTTTGCCAATTGGACTGTGTATCTCCGGCCCGCATTTCTCCGAAGGAAAGATCCTCGCTTTGGCGTGCGCCTATGAGTCCGCGACCGAGTGGCACAAACGCCGGCCGCCATTGACCCCCGATACGCCAGTGCCGGCCCTGAAGACGTCGATTTGATCGCCGCAAACTGCAGCGTTGACGCATAAGTGGACTTGTATAAGAGACTTCGCCGCTCTGCGAGCGATGTTGCTGCAATATCGCAATAACCTAAGAGAAACGCGATTGGCGGGGGATTTCGCACCTTTTCGCTTGTGGGCGAAGAGCGATGCGGTTAGTTTCGCAGTAACTAAGAGAACCATTCTCTGTCTCTTGCCCCGCAGCCTGAGTCTTCACGATCAAGTGCTCTCACGCCTGAACAAGATCGACACAAAAGAAGAACACACCGGCCGAAGACGGCCGCAGTCCAGTACACACTCTCAGGAGGAACCAACACTATGAAGCTCCCTATGCGAATCGTGGTAGTCGTCCTGTTAGTCTTCACGTCGTCATTCGGTGCAGCGCAGACGGCGACCTCATCCCTCCGTGGTATTGTGACCGATCCTTCGGGCGCTCTGGTGGTCGGCGCGAACGTTACGCTCGAGAGTAAAGAGACGGGGTTCCACCAGGTTCACACGAGCGACAAGGATGGCAGCTACCAATTCGAACAGGTACCGCCGGCCACCTACACGGTCACCGTCGAGAGCCCTGGCTTTGCGCGGGAAGCCGCAGTCGTGCAGCTCCTCGTATCGCAACCCGCAACCCTCAACGTCAAGCTGCGTCTTGTGTCCAGTTCCACGGTCGAGGTCGAAAGCAGCGACGTTGTGACCCTCAATACCGACAACGCCTCCGTGGGCAACGCCGTCGACGAACAGACCGTTCAATCGCTTCCGATGGAAGGCCGCAACGTGCCCGATCTGCTGAGCCTGCAGCCCGGCGTGCTCTATCTCGGGCAACAAAACGCCAATCAGCAGAACAACGATAGCCGGAGCGGATCGGTCGCCGGCGCGCGTTCCGACCAAGGCAACATCACGCTCGACGGCATCGACAACAACAGTATCTTCGGCTACGCTTTCACAGGCGTGCTTCGGTCCACCATCGACTCGGTTGAAGAGTTCAAGGTCACCACCAGCAACAACGGCGCCGATACCGGCCGCTCCTCAGGCGCGCAGATCAACATCGTCACTCGCAGCGGAACGAATAAAATTCACGGCGCGTTGTACGAGTACAACCGCAACACTGCGACCTCCGCAAATCAGTGGTTCAACAAGGAAGCCGAAGCCGACGAGGGTCTGCCCAACAGGCCGGGCGAACTGATTCGCAATACCTTCGGGGCCTATCTCGGCGGCCCCATCAAGAAGGACAGGCTCTACTACTTCCTCAACTTCGAGATGCAGCGCACTGCTGAGGCGCAGCAGGAGACCCTCATCGTCCCCAACGCAGCCTTTCGCGCCGGCTCCATTTCGTACTACTACAACAACGGGTCGGGCGGCCAGTCCGTCGAGACGCTTTCTCCAACACAGTTCGCCGAGCTTGATCCGCACTGCAGCGCCAACGGCACATGCCCCTGGGGACCGGGGGACGATCCAAATATTCTCTCCATATTCAACTCGTACCCTCTGCCGAACGGGTCACTTGCCGGTGACGGCCTGAATACCGGCTCATACACCTGGGCAGCTCCAAACCCGACCAATCTGTGGACCAACATTGCCAAGATCGACTATGCGATTTCGGATAAGCACCACCTCTTCGTCCGCGCCGATTTGCAGGACGACAGTGTTCTATCTCCGCCTCAGTTCCCTGGGCAGGTCCCCAGCAACACCAACCGCGATAACACCAAGGGCATTGCCGTCGGCGAAATCTGGACCATCAACCAGAACATCGTCAACAACGCCCGCTTCGGCTTTACTCGTGAGGGGTACTCGAACGCCGGCGCATCCGACCAGTCGTGGATCACGCTCGCCAGCGTCAGTAACCCGGTTGCGGAGACTTACTCCACCATCGTGCACGTTCCCAGCACCAACATCCTCGACGACGTAACCTGGATCCACGGCAAGCACGACTTTCAATTCGGAATCGACTACCGCCTGCTCTACGACATCACCAGCACCGATGGATATTCCTTCGATATCGCGTCATCTTCCGAAGGAGAATACTTCGACTCGCTCGCCAACACCGGCCAGGATCTCGATCCCTCCGCCTACCCAGCGCTCGGCTTTCCGGACGTAGCCACCAGCTTCAACAATTCCTACAGCTATGCCGCCATGAACCTGGCCGGCGTCGTCGCCAATTCACAGCTCGACTATGTCTACAAAGTGACTCCGCAGAAGACCGGATCTCTGCAGCCGACTGGGTCGTTTGTCAATCGCGACTTCAAATCCAACCAGTTCGATTACTATCTTCAGGACACCTTCCACGTGGTTCCGAAGGTCACCCTCACCTTTGGCGTGCGCCACTCCCTCAACCAGACCCCCTACGAGGTAAACGGTCAGCAGGTTTCCCCCAACGTCAGCATGTACAACTGGTTCAAGACCCGTGTAGCCGACGCCGCCAGGGGCGTCGTCGATCAACCGAATTTCACCTTCGTCCCCTCCGGCAAGGCAAATGGAGGAGCGCCGATGTACCAAATGGCCAAATGGGATATCGCTCCCCGCGTCGGCGTCGCTTACGCCATCGACAACAAGACCACGTTTCGCGTCGGGGTTGGCGAGAACTTCGACAACTTCGGCATGCAGATCGCCAACCAGCTCGCAACCCTTGGCTCTGCCGGTTTGCTGGGCAATGAACAGACCCTCGCCGGTTGGTGCCCCACTTCGACGTGTCCACGGTTTACCGGCATTCACAATATCCCGCTCGCACAATCGGGTCTGCTGCCGCCGGCTAACTCAATCAGCTTTCCCTTCCTCGCGCCTTTAGGGGCCGAGGCCTTCACCAACCTCGTCGACGATAATCTGAAGACTCCGCACTCCACGCAGGCCGATCTCTCCATTCAGCGCGAGATTCCAGGCGGCTGGACTGTTGAGGCCGACTACGTCGGACGCTTCGGACGACGTACCCTCCAGAACATTGACTGGGGGATGCCCCTCGATCTCGTTGACCCAGCCTCGGGGATGGATTACTTTACCGCCGTCGATTCACTCGAAAATCAGCACTATGAGGGCATTGCCCCAACCGCAGTCCAACCGATTGCCTACTGGGAAGACCTCTTCCCCGATGCCGCCGGCCTCGGTGCGATCGGTACCGGAACTGCCGGGTACACTGCCACGCAAAATATCTACAACCACTTCGCCACTAATCCGCTCAATGCCTCCTATGGCATCTACAGCATGGACGTACTGTGTAATCCGGGTTGTGGCGGCACGGCCAACCGTTATTACGCCAGCCAGTTCAGCTCCATGCAGACCCAGGCTTCCATCGGCACCACCAGTTACAACTCCGGTCAGCTCATCCTGCGCCATCCTATGACGAAGGGTCTCCAGGCTGACGTCAGCTATACGTTCGGCAAGTCGATCGATCTAGGCTCCGACGCCGAGCGTCTCGGTGGCGGCGCTTACAATCCCGCTGCGTTCACTGGCTACAGCACGTTCTCCCAGATTCTCGATGCTTTCCACCCCAAGAAGAACAGGGCCGTCTCGGATTTCGACATACGCCATCTCGTCACTACGGACTGGGTCTACGAGTTGCCCTTCGGCCACGGGCGCCAGTTCGTGTCTTCAGCCAGCGGATTGCTCGACTCGATCATTGGAGGTTGGCAGATGACCGGACTTATGCGGCTCACCAGCGGTATGCCTTTCGGAAGTCAGGTCGGCGCCGGCTGGGTCACAGCGTGGTACTTTCAGAGCTTCCTCGTCGTCCAAGGTAAAGTCCCGATGCATAAACACATCATCCCGGGTGAGGGCCCAGAGGCATTCGCCAACCCCGCAGCGCTTGCAGCATGCATTGAAGTCACCGCCACCTGCCCCATTCGATATCCCATCCCCGGCGAAGCCGGAACCCGCAACGCCTTCCGCGGTGACGGCTTCTTCGGAATCGACTCCGGTCTCAACAAATCCTGGCACCTGTGGGAAGGCGCTTACCTGAAAGGCAGCTGGGAGGTCTTCAACGTGACAAACACGCCTCGCTTCGATGTGAATCCGAACACGTCCCTCCAGTCGGTCTGGGGCAATGGAGACTTCGGCGTCTACTCCAACGTCCTCGGCCATCAACGTATCCAGCAGTTCGGGCTTCGCGTCGAATTTTGACCTGTGCTTCGGCAAAAAACCAACAGGGCAAGGCGTTCATCGAGCCCGATTTAAGTACCACACCGCGAATCGGTAAGGGCCCATATGGTCGGATCCATCGAAGAGCGGTGCACATTGCGGCTTCAAAGCGCTGGTTCGCAAGACTTGTGACTTTCCGAAATCGGTCGTCACAATCACTGCTCTGCTTGACCCTTTGGCTATCAGTAAACACCGGCGCACGATGATGCCATGGAAACGAAATGTAACAACGTCTATGTGCCTTTTGTCGAACTACCGATCGAACTCCATTTTCTCTACCAACTGGCCGCCACGGGGGCAATGTACGATCTGGGCTCCTGGTCGCCAACCAGCGACGATTTCATCGCGGCCCTTGCATGCATCTGGGATGGTGAGCAGTTCACTCCGGCAGATGCGGCTGACTTTCCGCGCATGTCGAAGCGCTTGGTTCCTCTGCTCGCCAAGTTTGTTCCGAGGCCCGAGCGTCCGCTCTACCGCGTAAGGAGGACGCGCAGGAGCCATCGTCGATAGATGAATAGGAGCCAGGTTAACCATGGGCCGGCCGCCTCAACCGAGTGGCGACCGGCCTTTCCTCACTAGCTTGTACATCCTCCGCGTATACTGCCAACGTGTCTAAGACACCTGACAGACGCCGGCGCGCCGATCTCGAGCTGTTTGTCCTCGCTCTGATTGATGATGGAGTTTCGACGCCGTACGAATTGCAGAAGGCTGCCCGTCTTTCGCCTGGGGCGACAATCCCAGTGCTACGACGGCTGCTCGAAGCCGGCTTGGTACTGATGGGCAAAGCCGGCACTCGCGGCCGCATGGCCTATAGACTCTCCGCGGCCGGTCGTCAACGCCTCAAAGGCGGCTGGAAGGACTTGATCGCCGATGGACCGAGTTGCGACCTCGACGCCGATCTGCGCGTGGCGTTGCTTGCGCTGTTTGTCGGCGGGAGCCGGCGATTAGCTGTCGACTTTCTTCGCAAATCAGCCGCGCGAAGGTTGGAATCTCTGAGTTCACTCGAACGATCCAATTCTTCGACACTGCTTCCACCCCTTGCACTTCAATACAAGAAACTCCGTGCAGCATCGGCAAGGGCCCAGATCAAGGCGGAGTCTGCCGCAATGAAAGAAATCGCGCGGTCGTTCCCCGGTGTCTCCGTGACCAGGCCAAGGCGCAACTTGCACAAGCACAAGCCCTAGATTGGCGCGGTACAGTGTGCCAAAAGGCCCCACGTGGCTATGTGCAGCGTTAGCCGATGTGAGAGCTCCTGTCCACGAGTTCAGATCCCAGAATGTGCATGGTTGATTCTTCGCTGACGGGTTGATCTGTTCTTCCACCGTAGATCGATTAAGGGCTAAGGGATTTTCGCCTTAAATCTCAGTGATATCGCTGATTCCATCCATGCACAATTTCGCCAAGGCAAGCTCGGTCTCTTTCCCTCAAGATGCGCACCTCCCAAGCGAAGCCGTTCGCTCGCGCAACTCGCCTGATGCTACCCTGTTGATAGCGTGATCTACGTATCTTCATCCCGCAACCCTTCAGATCGCCAGGGAACAGGGTTATTTTGTTCCAATGGGTTAATATGGGTTGAAGAAAATCGCCATGTGCTGCAAACTGTTGATTATAAACGTGGCCCAGTAGCTCAGATGGCCCTCGCCCGAAGAGCGAATCGCGAATCGACCAGCAGTTTCCTGAAACTGCTGCGACAATGTTTATCAGTGGCCCCGTAGCTCAGATGGATAGAGCAGCAGTTTCCTAAAGCGTCTAAAATCAATACTTTCTAGCAACCTTGTGTCTTCCGATGTAACCAAAATCCCCAAAAAGTACGCTTTGTAGTTGCTTGTGTGAGTGCAACTGTGAGTGTGTGAGTGGGGCGTTTCCAGCCGAGCGCCGCTCACGATTCGGCCCGCTTGCTTTTCGCTTCGCCGCGCCCAATCCGCAACCACAAGATGCGGCCCGAGATGGGCTTTTGTCCGAGTTCCTTGCGGAGACTGTTTCGCAACTCGAACAGCAGTTCGTCTAGGTCCGCCTCCTGAGTCCGGCCCAACTGATCCCCGAACGCCTGTGCGAGTCGGATTTGCTCGGGCGTACCGAACAGTTGAATGTCACTGATGGCTTGCTCTAAATCGTCCGCGACTTCGTGGAGGCGCGGATGATTGTTACCCTTGGACAGTCCGCGATAAGCCGCGATTAAGTATCCGATTCGCTGTTCACGCCGTTTGTTTGCGGCTTCCCTTTTCAGAGTGAAATAGTGTGCCAACGCGACCACTGCCAACGCCACGAGCGCCGGGACGAGAATCTGTGCGAGTTGATACGACGGCGAGCTATTCATGCTGACAGTCTAGTCGCCCGTCACAAAATCGGCGCTACTACCCCGCCCGAGATGTGCCACGGGCGCGTCCAGGGGCATCCTAGAGCCTCCGTTGTGCTGTCTAGCGGGCCTTCCCCGGCTTTTCCAACTTTTCCAAGTATGCCGATAGCGCCCGCTCCGCAATCTCTTGCTGACTCTGCTCTGTGATCGCAGCGGCTACTTTGAGGCGCTTCGCAAGCGCGCGGCTGAGACGGAATGTAACGGTTGTGGTGTCCGAGTCTTTCACGGCCATGTTGCAACTTTGCCATATCGCCCTGTGTGCAAGTTTGCATGGTTGCAAGTTTGCTGTATAATGGCCGGTTCCACGAAAGGACCACATGACCGGATTCCAAACCGCACGCCCACGCCCGCATCCAACACTCGCACAAGCCCTTGAACTGGCCCAGTTCTGGCACACGCAAGCCGAGCGCAATGACGCGAACGCGGCTACGCGCTTCATCTGCTGGCAGGAAGAGGGCCATTGGCGAGAGATTGCACACGGCCTCGAATTGCAACGCCAGATGAGCGCCGTCAACGCCTAGTCCACTTCAACCTGAAAGGATGGAATAGCCTGTGCTTCACATTTTTGTCAACGTCGCACTTGCCATCATCTTAGCCGCAATCGGCTTTGAAATCCGCACTTGGATTTACCGCAACAGAGAGCCATAGCGACAGCCATTAGCCTGCAAAGAGAGGGCGTTCTACGGAGCGCCCTTTTCGTTGCTCGCTTTTCGGCGTCCATGGAAAATTCAGCTTGGCAAATTCTCCGAACGCGGCGCTTGCGGCGTTGTCATAGGCGCGGGCTGCGTCTTCCTCAATCCGAAAGTAGCCGAGGCTCTTCCCCCTACCTTTGATCCCGATTTGCGCGTGGAACACGCCGGGGCGTCGCACGCCCACGGACACACCCTTGTACCGGCTTGTGTTGCGTCCCGTAATAGGCTTGCGAGCGTTCGCGCCGTTTTGGGCGCGTGTGGCTCGCCGGAGATTCGCTCGTTGATTGTTGAGGCCGTCCCCGTCACGATGATCCGGCACGGTTTCTTTGAGCGTGAATGTGCCCATGATCGCACTGTGCATCCCTAGCTTTGTTCTTTTGCCATTCACCCGGACAGTTTTCACCGCGTACCACCCGCCCTGACCACGCTGACCACGCTCTGCGTGCCACGGTCCGGCCCGCATCAGCCACTCATGGTCCCGGTCATCCACCGTCGCGGACTTGCCTTGCGTCAAAGGAATCAGCCGCATTGTGCCCTCCGCCCTTGTAGTTTTTGGGCAGAGCCGGTGATTCCACACGGGATAGGCCGGTTTAGCGCGCTTTCATGAGGCAAAACTATTTGTTGGTAATCACAAAATGAAATCTATTGGATTTTGTGGAGAGAAATCTCCCATTGTGTGCTCTCCCATGAACACTCCTAGACTTTAGAGGCACCCTACCCTCTTGATTCGTCACGCTACCCGGCGACGGCCCGCGCGGGAGAGCGTGTGCCGCTCAAAACGCGGCCACACGCGGGGCACCGGGGCCGCAACTGACGCTTTGTCGGTTGTGCTTGTGCCTCAGTCAACAAAGACCGCACGTTGCAATCTGTGTGATATGTGGTCCGCGCCACGATTCCGGCGGACTTCAGCGCACGCACAATCACACGCTCGGACTCGCCCCAAAGTTGGGGATGCTCCCGGAGGAATCTAACAGCTTTGGCCCTTCTCACAGATTGCCTACTCACGGAACGCCTCCCTTTCAGTGCTCAAACACTCAAGCGCATGTGAGGGTGAGCGTGAGTGTACCTGTCATTTTAGATAGACACACTTACAAATCATAATCGTGGTATATGGAAGATGTCGCGTGTAGAATCAACGAGATAGCCGGACAAAAGGCTTGCATCGCTTGGCGCTGTTCCTGTCTCAAAAGTTCTGGACAGCGCCAAGGGCTGCAAGAATTCGGCCATCGCTACGGCTTGCAGGAACCCCTTGCGGATGATCCCGTTGTCCGCCGCCCACCGTCGTCAATCATGCCTCCCGTGCCGATGTCTTCCAACTCTTCCGCGTCCGGCCTCATGTGAAGGACTCCATCTCAGGCAGTGCCAGGCGGTACGACGCGGCCTCAAATGAGCTAGCGGGCCGCGCCCCATACCTCCCGCGCGTCACCTTCGGCAACCGGCGCGCGGCCAACTCCGCCGTTAGAATCTCTTGCGCGCAACGCACGGGGCCAAATTCCGGCTCTTCAAACTTCGCGGCCAACTCTGCCAACTCCTGATAGAGCGCGTTCGGTAATTGAATCGTGACCCGCTTCATCTTCCTCCCTTGTGAAAACGAGGCCGCCCGTTGTCTCCCTTAATAGCGGGCGGCCCCATTCTCAAGCGATTTTTCTCCACGGTACCGCCGGACCGCTCTAGCTATTCCCGCACATGGATTGAATACCCGGAAAGGGCGGCGCGGCCATGTGCGAGATCCCGCTAGACAGGAGGTGAGAACCCCCGCGCCATTCTCGGTTATGCTCCGCTCGCGTCCAGGTTGCCGAACACGACGGGCTGATACGTGGGCGGCGCAAAGAACTTCCAGTCCGCAAACTGATAGCTCGTGACGCCAATCAACCCTTGCTCCGCAAACAGTTCGAGCAAGGTCTGGACGTACAGCGGGGTCCGCGAACGGCACACGCTGACTCCGAAGTCGCCGTAATACACGCGGTCCGCGTCCGGGTGAACCACATAGGGTTTCCCGAGCAACGAATCCGTCTCGTCATCGAAGAGCGGGCGTCCGTAGCTGTCACGGGCGTTCTTCGCTTTCTGAAGATCCGATGGACTCAGTAGGTAGCGATTGTTCGGGCTGTTCTGGAAGAAATACCCTTGCCCATACTTCAACCGGCTGAAAAAGCTGTAAGCGTCAGCCGGTGAATCGCTCGTGCTGTCCACAAGGGCCGCGCTGTTGGCTTGCATTGCGGCCTTGAATGCGGCCATGAACGCCGCGTTCTGACTCTGAATCTGACCGAGCGCAAGCGCCTTCAGAACGCTCGAAACAATCGGAACGCCCAAGTTCATGCGCGATTCGATTGAATACTTCGTGAGGTTCTGATAGCGAGTGCCGGTCAGCGTCACGGTTGCATACGTTGGCGGCGTGCTCTGTGTAGGAGCCGCGCCTTCAACTTGTCGTTGCAGCGGCAACGGCGACGGTTTGCATGGTGACAACAAGCGGGTTCGTTGTGTCACGCGGGTAATCCAGGACGCCCAAACGACCCGGAATATCGAAGTCGTTGATGCCCTGAATAATCGACGGGACCACATCCGTGGGAACGGCGGCGGCCACACCCGAGACAGGCGATTGCTGAATCTGCAAAGGCGTGTCCGTTGCCATCGTGCCCGAGCGCAGGAAGCCGTCCAGGGCTTTGGCGATTGCGGCGGCGCGGTCCGTTCCCGTGGGGGCGAGCGGCTGACGGACGATGGGGGCCGATGCGCCCTTGTCAAAGGACTCAAGGACGGCGTAGCGGGACTCCAGGCTTGCGAGCCGTTCACCCTCTGCCTTCAAGTCCGTGAACATCTGGTTTTCTTCGGTGGACATCTCGCGGGTGGACGTGCGACCGAGCAAGTCTTCCAACTTTGCCCGGCAAGTCTGCCGCATTGCTTGAATCTCTGCGAGTTTCATAATGACTCCGTTTTGAGCGCATGTGCGCTATTTGGTCTTGTCCCTTTCGGGACTTTCGCCCGTGCGCCGGTCCAGCCGGTTGATTAGGCGAAACGCGGGTCCGGCCCGCAATCAATCTCGTGTGAGAAAACCGGCGAGCAATTCAATAGCTTCCGATTCTTCGGCGTCCGGCTGTGCGAGCCGCGCTTGGCAGTATTCAGCGCATTGCGCGGTGGACAGTCCCGTCTTAGCAACAAGGAACGGCGGTAACAGGCGCGTGTAAACGTCCGCGCGGTCCTTGCCGTCGCCCAATAGCTTTTCCTCGTGTGCTACGCAGTTCGCCGCAAGCTGACGGGCGAGCCGTGCCCCCGCGCCTTGAGCGGGCTTGAGATTCCGTACCGGACCCCATGTTGAGCGGGGACAATGGCTCGTCCAGGCCCGGCAGTGTTGGCAGGTTTTCCATTTGCCGGGCTTCGTTGCGCGTCAAGAATCCGGCTTGGATGCCCGCCGCGTGCGCGGCGTACCGCGTCTGAAGGTCCGCCCGCGTGATGCTGTCCAGGTCGTGCTTGACGAAGTATTCCCCGGCTTCGCTCGGGGCGAGCAAGTCACGGTGGATGCTCTGTTCGATTCGCGCGCACCACGGCCCAAGGGTGTGCTTGACGTATGCAAGGAAGAATTGCTCCGCACTCGCATACGTGGAGGATTTGCCCTTGCTGCTAATCCCGAGCAACACTTCCGGGATGCGGAAAACGCGGGCGATGTCTTGGAGTTGGAATTCGCGGGCTTCAAGGTACTGTGACTCTTGGGCCGTCAGACCAATGCGAGCGGCCTTGAGTCCACCTTCAAGCAACAACGGCATCCACGCATTGCCGGACCCCGCGTGTCGTTGCATGAACGCCTCACGGAGTTGTTTCTTTTGGTCATCGTTCATCGTGTCATCGCTGGACAGTGTGAGATCCGATTGCACGCCTTGATTGAAGAGGCGCGCGCCTTGCTCTTCGGCGGCGAGCAACAACCCGATTGCTTCGCGCGCCAATAGGATGAGGCTCTGACCCTCAATCGTCCCGCCCGGCGCAAGCATCCGGGTAATCCAAAGGTCATCCGACATGAGCGTGCGTTGACCCGAGCGCGGGTCCGCGTATCGGAAGAAAAGCGGGACGGGCGGCGGGATGAACATGTCGAGCGGATTGACGTAAACCATCCGGCCCGCAGAGAGCGGGTACAACGCGCTGATACCGTCCGGCCCGAATTCCTTTTCCACGAAGGATTGTCCGTAGGCGAGCACGTCCAAAATCATTGACTCCCGCATTTCCATGCTCGTCTGCCAAGAGTTCGGCGCGGCGTGGAGCAACCGAAAGAGCGGGTGGTCCGTTGCCAATACCGCGCCTTGCGGCGTTCGCCGGAAGAGGCGCAAGGGCAAGGCGGACAGATCCTCTGTCAAGATGCGGATGCACGCGAGCACGGCGGACGCACGGAGCGCCGTTTGTGGCGTCACGTATTGCCCTGTCTGAGAGCGGACGCCAACCATGAGGCTCGCCATGCTGCCAAGCGAGTACGGAGCGCCCAAGGGCAAAATTGCGCGCTTCGTTGGGGCGGGATTGGGGAGATTCAACGAAATGAGTCCCATGTTAGTTCGCCAACTTTCTGAGAGATTCCCGCTCTGTAATCGCGGTGTCTAGCTCGTGGATGCGCGCGGTCAGCGTGTCGAAATGCGCTTGCTCAACGACCGTGAGGCTTCGCGCTTCAGTCACGGCGCGGTCAAGCAACCCGGTTGCTTCCGCCTTCGCCTTGCGGCGCTGATAGCTGAGTTCCAATAACGTCATGTGCTCACCCTTTCGAGAATCGGGACGGCCCTCCCCAAGCCCGCGCCCGTCTTGGTTAAACAGCCGAAACAAAATCGACCAGGCCCATGCTTAGGGCTTTGCGGGAATCGAGCATCCGGCCCCCGCCGAAGTCACCACTCGCGGACACACGCGCCCCGCGCCCGCGCCGGATAGCAGAGAGAAAGTCTCCGTACCACGCATTCACCCCGGACTGCATGTGAGCCTTGGCGTCGTCTGAGAGAGGCGTGAATGGGGCGCGCTCTGTCTTGTGCTCACCCGCTGTTACCGCCGTCAGTTTCACGCCCGCGTTTTCGAGCGCCTTGCTAACGTCAGCGTGAAGGTCCAAGACGCCGATTGAGCCAACTTCACCCGATGGCGTGAGAGTGATGCTGGACGCTTGGCTTGCGAGCCAATACGCGGCGCTTGCGGCGATGCCCGTCACGAAGGCGCGACGGGCTTAACCAGATTGGCCGCGTGAATCGCGTCCGCCGTTTCCGGCAATCCAAGGACGTTCCCGCCCGGCGAGTCAATCACAAGGTCAATCGCTCGGACGGATGGGTCCGCAAGAGCGCGCCTCACGTTCGCGCGGATGGTGTTGTAATCGGTGTCCGTAAACCAATCGTTTTGACCGAGTACGCCGAAGACGCCGATTTGACCGGCGGAGAGAGTGTGAGTTGCCTTGGCTTGTGGACGCGCATCGGGTCCGGCTATGAGTTGCGGCGCATAACTCTCTAAGAGCGCGAAAAACGGGGAGCGGAAAGTTGTGGCTTGCATTAGTTCGACTCCAATTCGAGATTCAAAAGCTGGACAAACTGGCGCGTCACGGGATGGCCGAATGTGAGCGCGGTTAGATCATTGCGGAGCAACGCGAGAAATTTGTGCTCATAGGTTGGCGGCCATTTCGCTTCACGCATGAGCGCCCGGCTTTTGGCGATCACATCCCGGATTGGCTCGGGGTTGATCGTGTGGTCCTCACATTCGAGAATCATCCCCGCCCATTCGCGGGCTATGAGTCCTTCAAGAGTCTCCGCCGGGTAACAGTCAATCGTGGTCATTTCTTCGGCCCTTTCTGCTCACGGATAAGCGCCCGCAAAGCCGATTCCGGGACGCGCGAAAGACGGCCCACTTTGACTCTCGGAAGTTTCCCCGTCTGCCAGTACCAACGGATCGTTGACGGCGAAATGCCAAGCAATTCACCGGCGGATTCTGCGCTGTGGAGCGGGTCGAAATCGAATCTATGCCTCATTCTGTCCCCCGTTACCGTTCGCATTTCGCACGCCCCGTTAGCGGGCACATTTAGAGCGTACCGTTAATGCGGGATTTCTGAAAGCGCGTGTCCGAATTAGGCGGTATACTATCTCGGACAGGAGATTTCATGCTGGACGTTCGGTTCGTGTGGGTAACGCCCGCTTTGGGGCACGAGTGGAAGTCGGGCAAAGCTGGATGGCGTCTCGTCCCGTTATCGGGCGGCCCGGCGCGGCATGGCGTCAACCGATTCGTGGTGGCGCAGCCGGGCGGCGCGCATAAACTCACGCCCCCTCCGGGTTTGTTCCGCACATTTGCGCGGCTCGAAAACGGGCGCGCGGAGATTCAGGCGTTCGCGGATGAATATGGCGACATCGTTGCACAGCCCGCAGACGATAGAGTGGGGGACAGGATCATCAGAAATCACGCCCGCGAGGATGTGTGGCACCACGCAATCCGGCAAATGCGCGGCGCTGTTGGGCTGTGGGACCGAATCAAGGACGACTCGGACCACGGGGGCGCACGTCGGGAATTGCGGCGACAAATACGTCGGGCATTACGCGACCCCGAGGCGACGCCGGGCCGCGCTATGCCCGATTTGACCCCGGACATGCGGCTCGTAATTGGCCCGGAGAATTTGCTCGCCTATATGTGGCTGACGTTCGCCCGTGTTGTCTCGGGGGAGATTGAAGAGCGCCCGTGTCCAGGCCAGAGCAAAAGTTGCCTTGGGTACATTTACATCGGCAAGGGACAGGGATTGCGTCGTAACGACCCCACGGCCACATGCAGCGATGCTTGCCGGAAAGCGATGAAGCGCCGGAAGGCGTGAATCAACCGGCGCGGAGTTCCCACGCCCCGTCACGAACGCCTCCGAACCCCCGAAACGCTAATCGGATTCAACCCTTTTCAGCGCGCGCACATAAGCCCGAAAACTACAAGGGTGGAAGGCTGAAAGGGCATGGAGCGGAATGGAAGGCTCGGACGTTCTGACAATCGGAGAGACCGCCGCGTTCCTGCGCTGCCACCCGCGCACACTTCAAAAGATGGCGATTCGCGGGGAGATTCCTGCTAAGAAAGTAGGGAGCCTGTGGCGATTCTCACGTCAGAGGCTCCAAGAGTGGATGCTAGGGGAGCAGCTTGCCCACTAGCCGTTCGTGTGCCCTCCGCATGTCCTCTGTGAGCGCATGGCCGTAGATGTTGGCCGTGGTGCTGATGTCAGCGTGGCGCATGAGATCCTTTTGAGTGCCAAGGTCCGCACCGCCGGAACTGAGCCATGACCGGCAAGCGTGCCTCAGTGAATGGAACCCCACATTCTCCAGGCCGAGGGATTTAACGACGGGCTTCAGCCCCTTTTGTAGCAGCATGGACGAGCTACGCGGGCCGCCTGTGCGCGGGGACGGGAAAAGCCACTCACTACCGCCTGTCTTCGGCTTGTACGCCGTGAGCGTTTTGAGAATCGCGTCCGACATTGGCAACGGCGCTTCAGACGCCGCCGTCTTCGTGCTCCCGAGTTTTCCCCGCGTGAATTTGCGAACGATGGATAGAGTCTTCGCCCCCTCGTCAATGTCTTCCCACTTCAAGGCGAGCAACTCCGAGACGCGAAGGCCGTAGGCCGCCGCTAGAAGCACCATGACGTTTAGCGGCTCTGGTAGCTTGGCAAGGATGGCTTTGAATTGGGTGAACGTAATCTCGGGGACTTTCTTTTGCCGCTTGCTCACGCCCTTGAGCCGGATAAGGCTCATTGGGTTTCTCTCCATCGGCGGGACGAATTCGTGAAGCGCGGCAAGGTTGAAACACACACTCATAATCGACCGGATGGACGCCTTCGTGGTTGCTGCCAGCTTGAGGCTCTTCAGCCAACGGTCAATCTCCAACGGCTTCACGTCCCGGATGGCGGCGTGCCCGAAGTGGGCTTCGATGTAGTCGTTGAGCAGGTAGGCATTGTGCTCCCGTGTTGAGTGCTCCAACGTGGGCAAGTGCTCTTGCCGGTAGAGGGCGCAAATGTCCATGAACTTGGCGTCGGCTTTGGCCGCGCCGGACCCCGTGTTGAACTGCGAGACGGTCAACTCAAGAGCCGTCCGCACTTCCTTTTCAGTGGGGTACTCGGCGGGATCAAACGTCAGCGTCCGCTGATAGCGTTTGCCATTCCTCCATTCCGAGAATCGAACTTCCCAAGCGTGCCCCTTCGCTCTCGGAACCTTCCTGATGCTACCCTGTTGATACCGTGGTCTCTTTGCTTTCACGTCCGTGCCTTTCCGGTCCCGCTCGCTCACACCGAGCGGAATACTGGAATAGTACATCGGTGAGTTATAGTGAGTGCGTGACGGCAGTCACAGTGTTATGTCGTTCATTCTAAAGTGGCCCCGTAGCTCAGATGGATAGAGCAGCAGTTTCCTAAACTGCTTGTCGGCTGTTCGAATCAGCCCGGGGTCACCATACCCTCCCCACCCTTCACCGACCACCCTCATCCCCACGCTCTCGCCAACGAACCGCCGGTTTGACATCCCGCGCAACAGCCGCTATAAATGTTGATGTCATGGAAGTCGTTTCCATGACATCACTGCTGCCGCCTCCAGGCTGCAGCCTTACTCATCATCGCGATCGCCAGGATGCTCGGGAAGGCGGTGAAATTCCGCCACTGCCCCGCAACTGTGAGCGCACCCGTTTCGGTTCCCGTCCTTTAGAGGCATTGGAACGAGACAGGATTTCAGCTTGGGTCTTTCCGTTGAGCGTTGAGTATGGAAGCCCGCATCAAGCCACTGAAGTCGAAGCTACCCTGATCGGCTTTGGGAAGGCGGCTGAATTGAGCGCAAGTCAGGAGACCGGTCTTCGGCGTACCCAGTCGCTTTCACGTTCCGAGGGGAACGAAGGAGCTCATATGCCGATTTCCCGTTTCTTGCCCACAACTCCCGGTCGCGCTCTGTCTCGCGCACTGGCTGCCGGCTTGCTTGCGCTTTGCGCAGTCATCTCTCCCGCGGCCTCCATCCGCGGCGTCGTCACAGATGCTACCGGCGCCAAAGTCACAGGCGCCGCCGTATCTCTCATCAGCAGCGGCCGAATCGTTGCCTCGGCGGTCTCCACGGCCGATGGCAGCTTTCAGATACTCATCGGTGCCCCCGGCCGCTTCTTTCTCGTCGTGTCGGCTCCCAGCTTCCGGCAGGTGCAGACTCCGGACTTCTACGCCGGACAGCTCGATTCCATCGAGCGCAATGTCGTATTGGAGCCGGCCTGGGTGCACGATTCGATTGTTGTCACCGCCACTGGCACGCCCACGCCACAACCCCAAACCAGTGCCGCTACCACCGTCCTAGGCCCGCTCGATTTGGCGCTGCGCGACGATCTCGTCAGCGCGTTGAGGCTCATGCCCGGTGCCTCCGTGGTGCAAACCGGTCAGCTCGGCGCGCAAACGTCTCTCTTCATTCGCGGCGGCGACTCCGACGACAATAAGGTCCTCCTCGATGGCGTTGACATCAGTGACATGGGCAATCAATTTGACTTCGGCCCTCTCTCCACCACGGCCGTCGAGAGCGCGGAAGTCTATCGCGGTCCCGATTCGAGCCTCTACGGCGCGGGCGCCGATGGTAGTGTCGTCAGCCTCACCACTCCTCACGGCACCACAAACTTCCCTTCCTTTCTCTTTCAAGGCAGCGCCGGTAATCTCTATACTTCGCGGGAGCAACTCGAAGTCGCCGGAGCTCATAAGAAGCTCGACTACCTCGGCGCCTATAGTTGGCTCCAAACAGCCAACGATCTGCCCCTTGACGAGTACCACGTCGGCACGGCGGCAGCCAATCTAGGCTGGGCGCTCAACGGCAGTACGCAGATTCGCGCCACAGCCCATTACGGTGTCGACGCTACGGGCGTGCCCAACGCCTGGAACTTCTATGATGTCGCTGACGACACCACCCAGAAAGATCAGGACATATTCCTCAGCGCCTCGATCGACAACCAGACCACCGCAAGCCTGCACAACAGCATTCGTTATGGCCTGACGCGCAAGCGCGAGCAGGATCATCAATGGTCCCCCGAAGGCGTCTGCATTCCCGCCGGCACGTGCGGTGGGCCCGGTGTTCCGCCCACTTACACCGGAGGCAACTATTTTGGTATGCCGGTCACCATTCAGGGCGCCAACGGCTTCAGCGCCTCCGGGCAGGCGCTCCTCGACTATAGTTGGGCGAACGGAGAAAACTATCCGAACGAGGATCAATTCGTTAATAATCGCGACCAGTTCGGCTACCAGGGCGATATCACTATCACGCCGCATCTTGTCGGCCTCGCCGGATTTGTTTACCAGGACGAGCGCGGCGCGGAACCGGGCAGCACGTACTATCCGCCAGTGGAGCGTACCAATTACTTCATTCCGCTCGCAGTGCACGGCGATTTCAAGGACCGTTTCTTCTACGCGCTGGGCGGCAGCCTGGAGCATTACTCCCTCTTCGGCTTTCAAGCCTCGCCCCGCGTCGGCCTCAACTATTACCTCCTGCGCCCGCGCAGCGGCGTCTTTTCCGGCACACGCATTCTGTTCAACTTCGGCGAAGCGATACGCGAACCCACGCTCGCCGATCAGGACGATTCGCTGTACAGTTTTCTCCTATCGCCCCCGGCAGTGACCAACGGCGGCCCATCCACAATTCAGATGCTTCACATCAGCCCGCTTGAAGCGCCCACATTGCGCACTTACGAAGGCGGCGCCGAGCAATCCTTCCTCAGCCAGCACGTGGTATTCCGCGCCAGCTACTTCCACAACGAGTTCGGCAAGGAGATTGAATATGTCGGCCTGCACCTCATTCCCGAGCTCGTGCCCAATCTCACGCCCGCCCAGCAGCAGCAGCTCGAAACCGTCCTCCAAACCAACGGCGCTTACGAGCTGGCCATCAACTCCGAGGACTTCCGCGCGCAGGGAGTAGAGACTTCGGTCGAAAGTGGAATCGGTCGCAACCTCTTTCTCCGCGGCGGCTACACCTACCTCGACGCCGTGGTGCAGCATTCTTTCACCAATGACGACGAAGCTCTGCTCGGTCCCGTTCCCACCTTCGACGGCATTGAAGTCGGTCCCTATTCGCCGCTCCAGGGCGCTCGTCCCTTCCGCCGCGCGCCCCACACCGGCTACTTCACGGCAACTTTTGCCGCCAAGCGTCTTACAGCGGTCTTTACCTCGGCCTTCGCCAGCCGCAGCGACGACTCAACCTATTTGGAATACGCCGACGAAAACGGCGGCAACAGCCTGCTCCTGCCCAATCGCAATCTCGACTTCGGCTATGCCAAGCTCGACATCGGCGGCAGCTTCCAGCTTCTGAACTGGATGGACATCTACGCCCAGGCTGAGAATCTCCTCGACGATCAGCACATTGCACCCATTGGCTATCCCAGCCTGCCATTCACCGTCCGCACCGGCCTTCGCATTCGCTGGGGCCCCGGCAGCGGCCACTGATTTAGCTCCCTTCTGGCCTACGCCTGCAAACTGCGTGCGTGCGGATGGACTGCCCAATCGTTTGCTCCTCTCCCTCGAGCATTGGGCATTTCATCCGCGCGCCGGACCGGCGTTTTGCGCGCGCCTGTTCCGCTTTCCTGTGTTTTTCCACAGCTTCTGGGAAGTTTTCACCTCGAATTCACGGTTTTTTTTCTTGGCAAATTCACCACTTCAGAGCAAACTATTGCAAACCCGTCTGCTAGGGTGTGGCGTTTCCCCTTGTAACGTCTTGTTTACATAGCATCGGTCATCCGGCAACCGGGCCCCGGCGGGCACATCGCCAAGAAAACGATTCCTTAAGTTCAGACGCTAACTTTTTGAGAGCGTGTAAGCAGGCTCGCTACAGCGGGCCTCTCGGCAGTCGTGGCCCTGGGATACGGCGACGATTCGGTCCGCTGTACCCCGCAGTCTTTCCCAACGCAGGTTCAAACAATCAGAGAGGAATCTATGCATCGATCTTCGATGAGAACCACAGCCCTTCGCGGTCTGCTGGTGTTGGTCGCGTATTGTTTTGCTCTCCCAGGCCAGGCGCAACAAACTCTCGGCTCGTTGAACGGCACTGTGCTCGATACTTCAGGAGCCTCCATTTCCGGAGCCACCGTTACGGTCACCGATAACGCGATTCACCTCACTCGAACCACGACGACGCAAAAGAGCGGCTTCTTTCAGATCTTCAATCTCCCCGTCGGCATTTACACCGTCTCTGCGAGCGGCTCCGGGTTTGAGACGACAGCTCAAGCCGGCATCGAAGTGCTTGAAGCTCAAGCCAAGACCGTCAACCTCACGCTGAAGGTCGGCAGTGCGGCGCAGTCGGTCGAGGTGACCGCCAATCCGCTGCTCAACGCCACCGACACTACCAACGGCTACACGCTCGACGCTGCTCAAATTGCGGCCACTCCCTTAGCCACGGGCAGCTTTACGCAACTTGCCGTCTTATCGCCGGGCGTCAATGCGGAGTTGCTGGCCAACCTCGATTCCAATGCCGGCCTGGGCAATCAACCCATTTGGGCCAACGGCCAGCGCGACACCTCAAACACCTTCCAGGTCGACGGCGTCGATGTCACCAATCTCTTCAACGGCAAGAGCTCCAGCGACGCCAACTCGCAGCGTTACAACTTCGGCGTGGGTGAAATCGACGCCGTCGGTGGAGAATACGGAACCGGGACCTCGGTCTACGAATCCAACGGCAACAGTCTGCCTTCGCCGCCGCCCGAGATGATCACCGAGCTCCGCGTCAACACCTCGATGTACGACGCGCAGCAGGGCGCTACCGCCGGCGCGCAGATCGACGTCAACACCAAATCCGGCACCAACAACTGGCATGGCCAGCTCTTTGGCACGTTCGCCAACAATTCGTTGAACGCCGCTCCCCTCTTCTTCAAGCAGGATTATCTCCTTGCCCTCCAGGGAATCGGCGCCTTCCCCGAATCTCTGGCCAATCCCGCGCTGCACCGCTGGACTTCTGGAGCAGCTCTCGGCGGTCCCATAATAAAGAACAAGCTCTTTTTCTTCCTCGGCTACAAATACGGCTACAACTCCGATCAGGCTACCGGCCTCTCGCAGCTCACCGTCCCTCCGGCGCTGAATGACAGCATCTGCCCCGGAAGTGACGCGCGTACCAGCACCGCCTACCTCACTTGTGTGGCGACCAACTGGAACGGCGGCACAGCCTTCACTGGGACCATCAGTCCCATCGCTGCGGCCTTAATGAGCGCCACGCTGCCCAACGGCCAGTTCATGATACCTTCGTCGCAAAACACCAATGCGTATCAGTACGGCGTCACCAACGTCACCTTACCCGGCACTTCCCTCTTCACCACCAATCAGGCCACCGCCTCTCTTGACTACAATCTGACCGGCGCGGATCTCCTGTCGTTCAAGTACTTCTATCAGAACGACCCCGTCCAGAGACCATTCGGCTTGTCCCAGGTCGCTGGCTTCCCGCTCAGCCAGAACAACGGTTCGCAGCTCGGCGTCATTGACAACACCATCGCCATCAGCCCACGCCTCAACTGGGAACAACGCCTCGGCTTCGTGCGCATGTCGTCTTACAGCTACGACAACGCAAACGGTAAAACCCGATCCCAACCTTGGCCCCACCTTCGGCATCGGCACCGGCTCGCCCTTATTAACTCCCGGAATTCTGCCCGGCCTCGACCTCCTCGAATTTGCCAGCAACTACTCAACGGATGCGCCCTCGCTCGCCATAGGCCCGTACGGCACTGAGAGCACCACGATCAACACCGGCTACTATCAAAACCGCCTCAACCCGTCCAGCAACCTCATCCTCTCGTTAGGCAAGCACACCCTCGTTGCCGGCGGCGGCTACAGTTACACCCAGCTGAACATCGAAAACAACCGCGGCGGCATCGCCAACATTGAAACCGAGAACTTCGAAGACTTTCTTGAAGGCAAGTCTTATAAGTCCAACGTCATCGACAGCATTCAGAATCCCGGCACGCCACAGGCGAAAAACAACTCCGATCGCTATTACCGCTCCAACGAAATCAGCGCATATCTTCAGGACAAGTGGCAGATGCTCAACAACCTCAGCATCACCGCCGGCGTCCGCTACGACTACCACGGGGGATTGACCGAGAAATACGGCAACTTCTTTACCTTTAACCCTTCGCTCTATAACGTCACCGGAACCAGCACCACCGGCTTCAACGTCGTCAACTCAGGCTTCGTGGTGGCGCCCAACAACAAGAATCTGTCCGGCGTTTCCAGCTCCAACATTGCCGCCACCAACTCCACTCTCGACGGCCGCCAGTGGGGCATCTCTCCCCGCCTCGGCTTTGCCTGGTCCCCGAGGAGAGACCATGGCAACTTTGTCGTTGCCGGCGGCGGTGGCATCTATTACGACCGCGGTGAGCTCTTCAGCTATCTCTCGCAACCTTACGGCGCATCCGGCGGGGGCGGCGCATTCGGCGTCACACAGTCGGCGCCGTTGGTCACTTACGTGAATGGCACCGGCAAAACGCTCGCCAACCCCATCGGCACTCCCAGTTACCTTCCGCCCAGCGCCAGTCCCGCCTTCTTCACCAATGTCCTGCAGGCGCAACTCAATACCATGACGGGCAGCGATCCTCCCGACGGGCCGAACTGCGGCGGCCTCGATAATCAGGTCAACTACCTTGACTGCACGGCCACCATCGATTTCGGCGCCTACGATCCGCACAACGTGCTGCCCTATTCCGTCGACTACTCGCTGTCGATTCAATGGCAGCCCTCCGCTGATGTTGCCGTTACCGTCGGCTACGTCGGCAATCGCGGTCGCCATTCCGTCATTCCCATCCCCTTCAATGAACCTGGGCTCGCTACCCCGCAGCACCCAATCTGGGGCGAAACGTCCAGCTACGGCTACGAGGTGCTCAATCAGAACAACACCGTCGTCGACCAATACGGCGACACCGATTACCTCCCCATTGCCGGCGAGCCCTGGAATACCTATAGCGGCGGTAACATCGATTTCCGCACGCCTTACGTCGGCTATAACTTCAACTCCTCGCTCTTCAAAACCGTCGGCAATTCCGCCTACGATGCCCTCCAAACCCACATCGAAAAGCGCCTCTCGCACAACTTCCAGGGCGGCGCCAGCTACACCTGGAGCCACGCTTTAGATGAACAGAGCGACATCGGCATCTTCTTCACCGGCGACAATCCCAACAATCTGAAAGATTCCTACGCCTCTGCCGACTTCGACCGCACAAACGTTTTTAGCGTCAACTTCGACGCCACGCTGCCCAATATCGCAAAGCAGCAAACCTTCCTCTCCTATTTCACCAACGGCTGGAACCTCGCCGGCGTCGGCATTGCGCAAAGCGGAGAACCCTATTCCCTCTATGAGTTCTATGGCGCGGTGGGCAGCATCTTCGTCGGCAACTACCCCAATCTCATGAATCCTGTCCTGCCCATCAAGGATGCCGCCAATCCCAAGGCCGCGCTCACCGGCAATAAGGGCATCTTCCGCGGCTCCGGCGGCAGCTACATCCCTACCATCGATCCCAACGAGATCGACATCAACTACCTCCAGCCCGGCCAGGACGGCATTCCTGTCTCCACAGGCACCGACCCACAGGACATCTACGAGACCAACTTCGCCCCCTCCGACCAGCGCAACATCTTCCGCGAGCCGTTTCAAAAACGCCTCGATATCTCCGTCCGCAAGGACTTCCATATTAGTGAAAGGTTCACGCTCGACTATGAGTTCAACGTATTCAACGTGACCAACACCAGCAGTCTCGATGTGCCCCAGAACCAGACGCAAATAGGCCAGGCCGATGCCTGTTCCAACAGTGCGTATCCGGCAATTGGGCGGTTACAACAACTGCGCCTTTGACTACCTGAACTATGGACAGGTCGTTACCAGCAACAGTCCCGTTGATCAGCAATCCACGCTGAACAATCTCTACAAGCTCCCCGTGGTCAACGGAATCGGCCGATCGATCACCGTTCCCACCACCCTCACCGCCGGCCAGGGCTCGTGTACTTCTTACGGGTATGCGTCCTCGGCCGGCTGCCCCAATAACGGCGCCACATTTGGCTCCATCACCAGCGTCATCGGGGGTGCCCGCGCCGTCACCATGGGCCTGCACTTCACTTACTGATCCGCTCATCTCCATGCCCGGCAGTGACCCTCCGGTCGCGGCCGGGCATGGCAAAAATGGCGAAGTGGAGCCTGCTAAAGGAAAGGAAGGTCCGGAACGTCATAAATATGTTTTTATATTGCAAATATAATAATTTATATTACAAACAAATTAATTCAAATTCCTAGTAATCATGTTACTTTCGTTCATGGTTGCTACAGTTTCTGTTGAAATCTCTCCCGTAAATTCGCTAGATTGAGCTACTCCCTCAATCTACTTTTTGGGAGTCCAGGTTTTTGGACCTCCTGAGGTGTTCGGATGAACTGCCCAAAGTGCCAATCTGCCGCCGTATCGGTTGTTCCGGCAGAGGTCCGGCTGTATCGCAACAGTCCGCGAACTCTGAGTCACCCTCCAATGACGCCGTCTCCTGACATTCGAGTTTGCCTGGACTGCGGTTGGTCGGAGTTCGTGATTCCCCGTGCATGGCTTTCTGCTGGCTGGTTGCGGTCACTGCGCCCACAACCCGCTGTGAATGACGTAGGCATCGCGCCCGCCGGCGCAACCGTCGCGGTCATGTAACGCGGAGACAACCCGATCTTTCCGGCCCACAAGTGGGCCGCGCGGCGGCATTCCTCCACATGCAACGCGTCAACTCATGTCAAGCCCCCATCCCAACGACGGCGGGTGGTTCCGGTCCCGATGATGTTTCCAAAGCACACCGCGGGTGCCCCCGGTCCCTCGCAGTTGGGGACCGGGGATGTCACCAATCCCGCGCGATGTTAGCATGGACTCGACCACCGGCAACCAGTACCTGTACGACGGCGAGGGTCGGGTGTGCGCGGTCGAGAGCACGTCCGCGCCGGGATTCACCACCATGACCGGCTACATCTACGATGCGGACGGCAACCGGGTAGCCAAGGGCACGATTACGAGTCTCAGTTGCGACACCACGCAGAACGGCTTCCAGCCCGGGACGGACTACGTTCTGGGTCCCGGGGGCGAGCCGGTGACGGAGCTGGCCGAGGACTCGAACGGCACGATGCAGTGGCAGCAGACGTACGTGTATGCCGGCAGCGCGCTGATCGGCACCTACGATCCCAATCCCGATACGCCCAGCCAGCCGCTGCTGTCGTTCCGGTTGACGGACTGGGTGGGGACGATGCGTGCGACGACGGACGCCAACGGCGTGGCGCAGGGCGCGTGCGCGGGCTTGCCGTTTGGCGACGGCCAAGCCTGCCAGGGCAACATCCCGGACCCACACTATTTCACCGGCAAGGAGCGGGACCCGGAGACCGGCGGCCCCAACGGCAACGACTACTTCGGAGCCAGGTACTATGCAAGCTCAATGGCAAGATGGCTGAGCCCTGATTGGTCGGCTAAGGTGGAGCCGGTGCCGTACGCGAAGATGGACGACCCGCAGAGCCTGAATCTGTATGCCTACGTGGGAAATAACCCGCTGACCACCATTGACCAGGACGGACACGGAGGAAGCGGATGTCAATCCTCCAGCGCCCAAGTGGGATCGTGTCAAAAGCAGTCCGCGGTAAATAAGGGCGGCACCGATGATGGGCAAGAGGCCCAACAGCAGAGCGGTCCGACAGCCAAGGTAAAGGGAAACACGGTCACATACACATATCCTGATGGCAGCAAAGTTGTGCTCAAAGGAGATCATCCCTTCCGTGATAACAATCCTGGCGATTTGAGGTCTGGCCACGGCTCGATTGGTCGTGACGGTGGCTTTGCGATTTACCCGTCTCTTCAAGCCGGAGTCGACGCTCTGGGCGCAACCCTGACGGGTAAGTACGGGGACTCGAGCATCGCGGACACGATGAAAGCTTTTGCACCTGCAAGCGACGGGAACGATCCGGTTAAGTATGCGGCTACTCTAGCGTCTGCCGTCGGCGTACCGGCTAGCACGAAGATATCTGCTCTGAGTTCTGCGCAACTGATGACATTTCAATACACCATCGCCAACGCGGAGGGTTACAGCGCCGCTGGCAACACTGCGTCGTATACCGCTCCGCCCCAGTAATAGACACCGAACGAAGATCAGGAGACGAGACGATATGACCGTGAGTTGCAAATCAGTTCTGATGCTGGCTTTTATGGTCTGCGCGATGGTGAGTGCGAATGGACAGACCATCGTTGAACCTCTGGATCGCGAGGTGGCCTTGGCTGGCGAGCTTCACAAAGTTCATGGTTATGGTGCTCCAGGCTATGGCGAGAACAAAAAGGTAGATGCCCCGATTACCTACTGGGTGCTTGAACTGCCAAACCCCGTTAACGTCCTCTGCACTCCAGAGAAACCTCAATGGCAAGCTGATGACTGTAAGGCGACGAAACGGCTTAAGCTGTTCTTCCCGAGCTTGCCCGTAAATAATGAGGTTGAGCGCAAGGCAAAGATGATGCAGGGACATCGGGTGATCGCAACCGGCATCTTGCACAGGTCGGATACGGTTGGTGAAATAACGCCGATCTACATGAACGTGACAGAGCTTCAGCCTGTACCGCCGTCACCGAAATCTTGAGAACGGTTCGTCTGGCCTTCCTCCGTGCAGCCGTGTCGCCCCGACCGAAGAGCCTACGGTGCTCTGCACCGGATTTATGAGGACACGTCACCCCGCGCGGGTTGCTGCGAAGTTGCTGAAGGTTACCGGAGCGGGAACCATCAGAAAACAAGCGGCTAAGAGGAAAAATCTCTGAAATCGGGTTACTCTAGTAGCAACCTGGCGTTGCTGAAGGGGTAACTTGATGACTCCCCTCCCCTTAGCAAGAAAACGGCTCCGTACGGCCCGTTGCCCGGCACGTTGCGGCACGCGGCCAGCGTGCGGCCCAAATCCCGGTCCCAATGACGTTTCCAAAGCACGCTGAGGGTGCCCCCGGTCCCTCGCCTTCGGGGACCGGGGATGGGTGGCGTCCAATCTTCGTGTCAAGCCCTCATCCCAACACGTCCTTGCGGGACTTGCCCATAACAAGATGATTCGAATCATGTTGTTCCCCACTCGCCCCGCAAAAAATCTCCCAGCCAACTTTGCAGTTAATTTTGCCCCTTTGGCGCACAATCAATTCAGGATCGCTAATCGAGCGAGTCCGTGTTCTCCGATTTCCGGCCACGGATCACGAGCCACGGACCACGGCTTTCCGGTCCGTAACTCCTTTGCTCTCACATTTCTGCAAATAAGCCGTTTGTTTTTGCATTTTTACAGCGAAATGTACCCGCCAACCCAATGAAACTACACCACTTATTTTCAGAAAGCATGGGGGGGGCCTGGCCTGACCACTACCACCAGGGCGTCTCAATATATACGAGCGAACCGGATAACGGCGCTGCCACGCAGCCCTCAATCCGCGATCCGCTGACTTGCTGACTCGCCAACCCGCTGACCCGTTAATTTGTCTCCGTGCCCGCCGCTCCGGCAGACACAAGCTGGTTCGAGCCCGGGGGCGGCTGCTGGCTGTCATTCGCCGGAGGCGCTGGATTTGCCGGCGCTGACTTCGGCTGTGAGCTGCTTGCCGGCTGGGGACTGCGAATTTTGCGAAGACGGCTGCGCATTGCCCGGCTGCGAAGACGTTTGCCCGTTGCTTGTCTTGCGGCGCCTGACTGCTCGACGGTGGCGTGCTGGACTGTTCGTCGGGATCGGCGCCCGGCACGTCGTTAGGATGGTCCTTGGGGAATTGAACCGGACGCATCACGCCGACGCTCTGATTGTCGGTGGGCAGCGTCTCGCCCGGGTCGCGCAGCGTTGGCGGTGGAGCAGGCGCTTCTTTGTCGGGATCCCGCTCCACGTCGCCCTCTTTGATCGTGCGCGTGTTGGTTTCAACCGCCAGTTCCGGCGAACCGCTGGACATGAGCAATGGCGTCACCACGTCCTTGGTAAAGACCTCCAGGGGCTGCGCGTCCTTCGCAATTTCCACCCGGATCACGCGGTTGCCGTTGATCCGGACGAAGTCAACCTCCTGTGGCGGCGTGCCGTAGATCCACACCTCGAACGGCATCTGTCCATCCATCTCGCGCGACTTTGTGTTTGGCCGCCCCTTGGCGAACAGCACCATGTCAGTGGTCATGCCCACCCACACCTCGTGGTTCAAAATGGCATTTTTCAAGGCCGCCGGCAACGTATCGGTGAAGGCCTGGATCGGAGTTTTCACATCGAACGAGATCATCGGAGCCAATAGCGCCTTCACCTGGGCCGGCGTCAACTCGGGAACATACTTGGCGAACGCCAGAGTCATGCGCGAGCCGGCGGGATCGCCTTGCTGATCCATGAGCGTGGGATCGACCTCCGGGTCGTCGATATCCGGTCCCGCGCCGATCTGGATGTGGCGCAGGAAGCGATGAGCCGCGTCAGGACCTCCGTTCAGGTCCAAAACGATCTTCGAGCGGTCGATCTTGATGTTGGTCACCACCACGCGCGCACCGGGCTTGGCGGATAATCCCTCGTTGATGACCATGTTCAGAAAGCCCACGCCCGCCGGATCGAGCTTGCCGTTGGCCTCCAGCGTCAGGCCCTTGTGGCCGCGAGGAAATGGGCGCATTGCAAATCCCTGTTCCGACATCAGGTCGCGGATCAGCAGGAGCCGCGTCTTGGGATCGAGCACCGTCTTCGACAGCTCAACGTGGGTGGGCTCAACCTGTCTGTATTGCCGGTCCACGGGCCCATTGCCCGCCACGGGGCCGTTGCCGGAGGTATCAATGGTGATGACCTGGGCTCCCAGCGAGGCCGCGGTCAGCAACGTGACCGGCACGGAAACGGCCAGAGCCACGAGTAGTCTTTTGCGCGGATTTGTGATTCTGGCGGATCGCGGTGCGGGGTCGATCTCTGGGGCGAGGAAACGCAAGTTCATGGGAGCCTCCCATGGGTGCGAAAACCAATACGCAAACGTTAGCGCCATTTGGGCAAAAAAGGCAAATTCAGACGCCCCGCCGCCCTATTCCCTGTTTCCCGGTTCCGGCTCGGCGGCTTTGCTCTCAATCTGCACCAGCGCAGGCGCGGCGGGCGCCGGCGTGCCCATGGCTGCCTCGTGCTGCGCACGCGCGGCTGCGTCCAGATCCACAGGGATGCCGCCAGAGACGATTTCCGGAGCGTTATAGCGGAAGTCCAGATCGCGCGTGATGCGGAAAACCACGGGCAGCGCCGCCAGAAGAACGAAGCACGCCAGCCAGCTCGCGTCCAGCCCATACGCTCCGCCGGTGAGCCAGAATGGCCCCATGGCATTGCCCTGCACCACCGGGGAATCGTTGCTGATACCTCTCACCGCCAGTCCGAAGACGAGCGCCTGGCTCGCCTTCCAGCCGAAGTTGAGGCCCCAGCTGACCCACAGAGCGCGCGTCCGCAGATAGGCGGCGGAGAGCAAAACACTGAAAACCACGGAGACGAAGAAGCTGGCGTGGCTGGCGCCGGGCGTGAGCGCCTGCACAATTGCGTAGATGGCGGCAAAACCCAGCGTGGCTCCGGCGGGCCCAACGGCCCGGATAAAGGATTGGAAGGCGTAGCCGCGATAGGCAACCTCCTCAGCCAGGGCTGCCAGTGCGAAAAATGCCGCATAGACCGCCACCCAGCCCCACGCCGATCTCTGGGCGGTGATCGAAATGGCGATGCCGCCGATCACCGTCATCGGCAGCACGCAAATCAGCGCCGCGCCCCAGCCCGTTGCCAGCCCCAAACCAACTTCGCGCAGCCAGCCTTCACGCCGCGGCAATCCCTGCTCGCCGATGGGATCGATCTGGCGGTCGAGCCAGAAGCCCATGGCCGCAAACCCCACCACCAGCAAGAACACCAGCATGGCCTGCTCTACAAGCGGAGACCATAGATCGCCAACCAGACCCTGCGCTCCGTGAAAAGCCAGCGACCGCGCCAGAAAAAAGTAGAGGATTGCGCCCAGGAACTGCAGATAGGCGCGCAAACGGCCGCCGGTGTAAGTGGGCTCGCTCATGTCCGCCTCCGGACTGCAAACCACTGCCGGTGTGCGGCCGGATGGGCCGCGCACTTTGTGCCGCGCATGTGGACTCGATCATGCATCATGGCATTCGCGTTCACTCGCCTGCCGCCGCGCTCGGGCCTGGACAATCAGCTTTGTGTATAGAACTGCGCAATATTGCGGAACTTTTGCTGCCGCGCGGCCACCAGCGCGTCGATGGGGGCCGTTTTGAGTTCGGCCAGGTGTTTCTTGAGCACGGAACCCAGCAATCCTGAGCCAGCTTCGCGGTCGGCGTGCATTCCTTCCACCGGCTCGGGGATGATTTCGTCCACGCAGCCCAGCGCCGCAACCTCGGGTGCGGAGATGCGCAACGCTTCAGCCGCCAGGGCCTTCTTGTTTGCGTCGTTCCACATGATTGACGCGCAACCCTCAGGCGAGATGACGAAGTACAGGGCGTTCTCAAGGATCAGCACGCGATCGCTCACCGCCAGCGCCAGAGCCCCGCCCGATCCGCCTTCGCCGCTGATCACCGAAATGGTGGGCACGCGCAGCCGCGCCATCTCGCGCAGATTACGGGCAATGGCCTCGGCCTGGCCACGCTCCTCGGCGCCCACGCCAGGATACGCGCCAGGCAGATCGATGAACGTAATCACCGGACGGCCGAATTTCTCAGCCAGCTTCATGGCGCGCAGCGACTTGCGATAGCCCTCGGGATGTGGCATGCCGAAGTTGCGGCGCACCCGTTCCCGGGTACTGCCGCCCTTGCGGTTGCCGATGACAAGCACCTCATCGTCGCCGAGGCGCGCCATCCCGCACGCCACAGCCTCGTCGTCGCCAAAGGCGCGATCCCCGTGAATCTCGCTGAAATCGGTGAAGATTCGCTCGATCAACTCCATGGGGTAGGGGCGCTGGGGATGCCTTGCCCGCTCGATTCGTTCCCAAGCCGGTGAGACGGCCTCGATCTGGGGATAAATCTCTGTTTCCTGGCTCACTCATCGATTTTCGGGCCGTACAGTCAGCCGCCGGCCCTCACGTCATTCTACAGGGACATAGCGGCGCATGAACATAGATATAGATGCTCAGGGAGCGAGGACCGAGTGAAAAGTGAGCCAGCAGTGATTTAGTGTGGTTCGCTCGAGTGGCCAGCACGCTGCGTGGCCAAGCGGCTGACCTGCTCGCTTTGCTTCACCATTTAATGGATGGCGAATCCTTTTTCCGCCAGCGCGCACTGGCCAAAGCAGGCCACGGTGCGAATCGTGAACCGGCGGTCCGGCGTGGTGAGCGCCAGCTTATCGGCCTCGCTGTTCTCATCGGTTTCGTGTTCGCTCAGGCCGAGATCGAGACATGGCTTTTCAAGCAGGTCGCGTGAGCCGCGTGTGTAGCAGGCCGCTCCACGGCAGACGCAGATCACGTTGTCACCCTGGGGATTGAGGTTGAAGAGCGCATAAAACGTCGCAGCGCTGTAGATTCGTGCCGGCGGCAGGCCCGTTTCCTTAGCGATGTGGCGCAGCGCCTCAATAGAAAGAAACTTGTGTGGATTTGCGGTCGGGGAAACAGACCAGAGATCTCGGGCTGCCTCCGGCTCGGATTGACACCGAAAGCGCGGAGCGGCTGACCGTTGCAAATCGCCAGTGGCCCTATTGCTTTTTTCGTGCTCGTTTGCGCGCCGGCTTCTTTCGCTGCGTGGCCTTCGGAGCCGGCTTCGGCTCGCCAGCGACACCAGTTTCCCTCGCGCCGAGAAGGGTATCAATGCAGTAGCCTGTGGCCTCAACCGAAGCCAACTCCGCCTCGACCGCCTTGCTCAGCTCCTCCACCGCAGCGCGGCTCGGAGCCGCCTCACCCGCAAGGCTTAGCAGCGAGGGCATCAGCAGCCACCAGAGCAAATCCTCGAAGCGTTCACGGATCAGGTAGACGTGGCCCTCCGACTCATGGGCGCCACAGAGCCAGCGAACATCGGGATCGAGCCAAAGTGCAGGCGCAAGGGCAACCCTTTCGTCGCGACTTTGTGACGCTTTCGCCACGGCCGCCCGAGGAGCGGGCCTTTTTTGAGCGGCCGATTCCCTTTTTGCTGCGCGCGCCGGTTCCTGCGCCTTGCCAACACCAGCGCCGACCAGCAACAAAACTTTGATGCGCGCCGACACGCGCCACGCTTCCTCGCCTTCGAACCCCAACGCGGCAAATGCGCGGGCAAACGGCTCGCGGAGACGAAGGCGGTCGAAGAGATCGAGCGCAGTGCGTCCTGTTTGCTTCGCACCGGCCTGCTCGGCCAGCAACTGGAGCGCGCACCAGCCGAGCACCGGGCCCCACATCTCTGTCGCCGTGACTTGCGGGCTGGGACTCGGCAACATGCGGCGGGCCGCCGCAGCCCACGGCGCCGGGGCAAGCGCTTCGACCTGCGGCATGCGCATCGCCGCTCGCAAAAGCCGGCTAAACGCCTGCGCCGGTGACTCGACGTTGGCCGACTCGCCGTTGTGCGCGGGTTGATTGTCCGCCTTGAGCCGTGCAGCGTAAGCCGCTTGAGCCAAGCGCAGAAGGCGCTCACCGCGCGTCCAAGCCTGCTTCAGAAATTCGATTCGCAGCCGTTCGATCTTCTTCACGCGTTCCGCGCCCACAGCGCGAGGATGCTCGGCAATATCGGCGAAGTGCCGCACCACGCTGGGATCGAGAAGCTGGCGCAGCGCGTCGTGCACGGGCTTGAGTTCCAGATTCACAAGTTCGTCCACGAGATTCGGCACCCCGCGCCCATTGAGCCAGTCACTCAGACGGTCCCAGGGCCGCTCCGCTGTCGGCTGCAATTCATGCCAATCGAGAAAGACGTGACACTGGTAAGCGTGAAGATCGAAGGTCAGGCCACGGTCGAGCAAGTCTTCGGAGCGGCGCAGATACTCGAGGCCGGTGAGCGAGTCACGCCACGCAATAACCGCACCGCGGTCGCCGCTCAGGCCTAACCCTTCCCCTAATCGCCGCCGGCGCAACTGCCCCGATCCCTTGTCCGCATAAGCGGCGGAAAAATCGATGGTCCCACGCGCGTTCGCGTAGCGATTGTGGTAGACCATCAGCGCTCGTTCGCGGCCTGCGCCATTCGAGTACGCGAAGACATCCTCATTCACCGTCCCATTGGGATTGAAAAAGTCGTAAAGCAGAAATTCGCCGCTTTCGGCGAACAGCCAGCGGCGCTTGAGCAACGGCGCAATCTGGCGCTCATGGCGCTCCACCATCCAGCGGTCGGGATTCTCTTCATAGCGCGGCCAGCGGTACTCCATTCCGTACTTCTCGGTAAATCCTTCGATCTGGCCGTGGCCGAACATCGGCAGGCCGGGCAGCGTGGACATCATCGCCGCGACACCGAAGTACTTGTCACCCTTGCCGAATTGGTCAATCGCCGTGCGCTCATCGGGATTGCTCATGAAGTTGACGTAGCGCTTCATGATGTCGGGATCGAATTCGAGCGTGTTCTTGATGACCGAGCGGTACTTGGCGTTGTCCTCGTCGCGCAGCATGATCATGAACGCGCTGTTGTAGACGCGATGCATGCCCAGCGTGCGGACAAAATAACCCTCCATGAGCCAGAACGCCTCGGCCAGAAGCAGCGTGCCGGGAACCTCCACGGCCACGCGATCAACCACCTCACGCCAGAATTCCCGCGGCATGGCGCGGTCGAACTCGGCCTGGTTCATGCCATACTCGGCGCGCGAAGGAATGGCGCCGCTCGATCCCGGACCCGGAAACCAGAGCCGGTGAAAGTGGCGCTTGGCGAGCGTCATGGCGGCGTCGAAACGGATGACGGGAAACAAACGCGCCACATGCAGAATGGTTTGAATCACCTGCTCGCGCACCGCCGGATTCAGATAGTCGAGCTGTGCGGTATCGTTCCAGGGAAAGCTGGTGCCATCGTTGCCGTGATAGATGTAGCGGGTTTCGCCGCTGGTTTTGTCGCGGCGGCGAAAGACTACGGCAGCATCGGATTGCTCGTAGTAGTGGTCTTCGATCTTGATCTCCACACGGCCATCGTGAGAGAGATCGGGGCCATTAAAGCTGTAGGCGGGATAGGGCGAATCCCACCGCGAGATGAACCACTCCGGGTGCTCGATCACCCAAGGCGAGTCGATGCCCATGTGGTTCGGCACCATGTCGCTGGCCAGGCGTATGCCGTGCCGGTAGGAGCGGTCGCGCAGGTTGATGTAAGCCGGCTCGCCGCCCAGATCGTCGGCGATGCGATAGTCGAAGAGCGAGTAGGCCGATGCCACGGCATCGCGATTGCCGCAGAGTTGCTTGATGGTCTTTGACGCGCGGCTCCGCTCCCACACGCCAATCAGCCAAAGTGAATTGATGCCATGTGCGGCGAGCGCGGCCAACTCCGCGTCGGGAATCTCGTCCAGCCGCCCGATATGCCGGCCATACCACCGGCTTAATTGCGCCAGCCAAACATAGGTGCTCTTCGCGATGAGTACCGCGCCCGGCATCCACGCCTGGTCGGGAGAAAATTTCTCGTACTCGTGCATCGAGTCGCCGAACGTCGGCACCTCGGGCTTGCTCGCGAACGACGGCCATTGCTGTGGGCCGCGTCTCGTCCCAGGTGGATTGAACTGCGCCCAGATGGCCAGCCCTTCCTCGCGCAGTACCTCGCCGGCCATCAGCAAAAAACGCTCGAGGCTATCTCCCAGCAGCGGCTTCCAAAGCTGGCGTATGATTTCCAATTGATCGCTCAACGAGCGAGCCGAACGCAGCGCCGGTGCTCGCAAAAGGTCCAGCAGGCTCACCGCTTTCGCACCCGGCAGCGGGATGAGCGGACGCGAAGCGAAGTACTCCGGCATCTGCGCCGTCACCTGTTTGTAAACGGTCTTTTCGGCTAACGGGCGGTCATCAAAGAGCTCTTCGAATGGCTTGAACGCTTCATTGCAATTGGCCGACCACAGCAAAAGCAGTTCTTCGAGGGCGGCAGCGCGGTGTGGCATACCCCCCGTCTGGCCCGCGAGCCATTGCGCCGGCGTTTCCAAGCCACGCATCACTCTTTGGCCTGGAAACTGCTCGACAAAGGCGAGCAACATTTTGTCAAGATTGTCCGTGCCCACTTGCGCCCCAAACCAATCGAGGGCCGCGGTTATCACCTGGGGATCGAACTGCTCGCGATAGCGGGCCATCAGAACATGGCTGGCCTCGTCGATAAGCCCCATGGCGAAGAGTTGACCGGCGTGGACGGTCAACTCAGGATGCTTTTCCACATCGCGCACCCGGTTCATGCGGTGTGCGAACTCGCGACATGCGCCGATATTGGCCAGAATCACGTTGCCGTTGTAGGAAAAGAGGGACTCCGCGAACCGATAGCGTTCCCGCGCCTGCCGCGAAATGTGGAACTCCATCATCAAAAGACCAACTCCCCGATGGCCCCGCTTGCCGGCGCACCGCATCCCGCTGGTGCAATCGCGAGCAAAGCAAACGATACAACAATGGGGCTCGATTCCGTCGGAAACTGTGATTGTAGCTTCTCCTGGCCACGCGCTGCAGTCAGTTGACTTTGAAGGCGCCGCCATCCGCGGCCCGGGCTCCTCTGAACATAAGCCCCGCGACGCACCCCGTGCAGGGCCGGTCGCAACCAATGCTTAATTTATTCGGTCGCCCGCCCGTAGATTCCGGCGATTTGGCCCTCGGCCAGCACATGGTCTCTGATTGCGGACTCCAGTCGCGCCCTCGAAGCCCCGGGCGACAAATCAATCCCGGTGTCGATCGCGAAGACCCGGAACACGTAGTGGTGAGGCTTGCCCGGCGGCGGGCATGGCGCGCCATATCCAGCGCGGCCGAAGCTGTTCGTTCCTTCTTCAGAGCCTTGTGGCATAGCGCCACGGCCTGACGCGCCTTCCGACAGCCCGCGAACGTCGGCCGGAATGTTGTAAACGAGCCAGTACGTGAAGTCGATCGGGACATCCGGATCGTTCATAAGAATCGCGAAGCTCCTGGTTCCATACAGCCCCTTCGCCCATTCCAGGCCGGGTGAATCGCTGGCCCCGTCGCACGTGAACCGTCGCGGAATGGCTCCTCCATTCACGAAGCTCGAGCTGATTAAATGCAGCTCCGCGCGCTCTTGTTCATGCGCCAACGCGGGCTGCCGCCGCCACAAAGCCAGGAAGACCAAAACGCACACAAGAAGCGCGATCGCCGCCAAAGCAAGCGATCTTGCACGTCTCCTGTTCTTGATCGGCGGCCTCTTCGGGTTCATGGCTCCTGGCATTGCGAACCTCGAATTCGAGGTCAGCCAAGCTTACTCGCTCAAATTCATCCCGCGCAATCCGGCGTGGTCTTCATTCTCGATGTCTCAGCCATCCCGCAGAGCTTCAAGCTGATTTATCATAGTTGAGACGTCGTTGTTGAGCGACTTCATCAGTTCAATTTATGGCTCGCTTGCATGAATTGTGCCATGGGCGAGGCCAGACTAAGGATGACGAATACGATGGAAATGGCAGGTAAGGTATGTCTGATCACCGGAGGGGCCAGCGGCATTGGCGCGGCAACCGCACTGAAACTCGCTGCCAAGGGAGCTCACATTGCAATCGTTGACAGGACCAGCTTGGTTGGGTCAGAGAATAAAATTCTTTCTCTCATCGAATCGCATGGCGTGAAGGCGCGTTCCTTCGTTGCTGAAATAGCGGAGCCGGCGGAATGCCGGAAGTGCGTGGAGCAGGTTGTCGGCGAGTTCGGGCGTCTCGATGTTCTTATGCATGCGGCTGGAGGAGGCGTTCCGGGCGGGCTCTACGAGGTGAGCGATGAAAGCTGGATGAACGCATTCGCGGTTCATGTACACGCGGTCTTTCATCTCGCGCGGGCCTCGGCTCCGCATATAGCGAAGCAGGGAGAAGGAGCGATGATCCTGTTTGCTTCGGCGGCCGGCCTGCGCGGTTGTCTCGGGGCCCTGGCATATGGAGTGGCCAAGGGCGCGATTCCCCAGTTCACAAGAGGCCTTGCCCGCGAGTTGGCCGACCAGAATATTCGCGTGAATTGTGTTTCGCCGGGGATAATTCGCACGCCATTTCAGAGCTACCTCACGCCGGAGCAGGTCGCGAATAATATTAAAAATCGCATTCCTCTGCATCGTGAAGGCAAGGCGGAGGATGTCGCCGCAGCCATTGTCGCGCTGATGGAAAATGACTTCATCACTGGAGAAAACATCGTTATCGACGGCGGCATGAGCATGCGTATTGTCTAGAGCCACATGCTCGGCCGGCGGATCTTACCGTCGTGTAAAAGCGGTTCGCGCAATTATCCCGGACTAAGGTTGCGCACCCGCCGCGGCAGCCCGTTGGGGAAGCGACGGCATATTGGTCTCGAGGAAATTCCACATCGCCCGGTAGATCGCGATGTTGTTCTCGGCTCCAAACTGGCCGTGCTTGCCGCCCTGAACCGTGTAGAGCTGGTTGGGCACGTGCGCGCGGTCGAGACCCTCATGAAGACGCACGGATTCCGTGTAGGGCACAATCGGATCCTCGTTTCCGTGCACGATAAAGACCGGCGGCAGGCCGGGCCGTATGTAGTTCAATGGCGAGACACGCCGCGCCTGCGCTTCACGGTCTATTTCACTTCCAAACCATGCAACCGCATAAAAGCTCTGTTTCGGTCCCTCAATCAGTTCGTTAAGATCCGTCGGCCCGTACCAGTCCACGATCGCCGCAACCTTCAACGGTTTGTCGCCGATCGACGGATCGATGGGACATTCATTGTCGAAGCCGTCGGAATCCAGCAACATGCCTGTCATCAGGGCAAGATGTCCGCCTGCTGAATCTCCCGTGACGATGATGCGATCCGTATCCAGATGAAACTGCTTCGCATTCCGGTAAACCCAGCGCAGTGCGCAACGGGCATCCTCGACGGCCGCCGGCGCCAGGGCGGTTCCGGACAGGCGATATTCCACGTCGATGACATTCCAGCCGCGCACGATCCACGGCATCATGTACCGCACCGCGTCGGTGCGGTTGCCAGACATCCAGCCACCCCCGTGGTAGTAGACCACCGTCGGCACGGACTCCTTGGCCTGCGCCTGCCATACGTCCAGCTCAAGCGGAACGCCGGACTCGAAGCCATACTGCTGATCGTGATAAATCTGATATAAGTTGCTGGCTGCCGCGGCCCAATCGTCCAAGTTTCGTTGTGCCGGAACGTTGGTCGCCCCTGCCACAATGAAGCCTATCGTCGCGGCCATCATTATTCCCTTCAGCATTACCGGTCCTCCATCTTGCCGTCGTTCTCGTTGTGGGGAATTGTGGGCCTGAAGGGTAGCGTCTCGTGGCCTGCAACGGCCAGGTCCTAAACGCTACCACGCCTCGTTCGGCAGTGTCAGATATGCCCCCGGTTCAATCAGATATGCCCCCGGTTCAAAATGTCAGGAATGTGACCGGTCCGTACTATGTTTCCTTCCCCCTCCCCCTCATGCTTTCTGAAAATAAGCGCTTTGGTTTCATGTGGTTAGCGGGTGCATTTCGCTGCAAAAATGTGACAGCATACGACTTATTTGCAGAAATGTGAAAGCAAAGGAGTTACGGGCAGGAGAACAGTGATTCGTGGTCCGTGGACGCAGAATCGGAGGACACGGACTCGTTTCATTGGCAATCCTGAACTGATTGTGCGCCAAATGACCAAAATAATCTGCAAAGTTGGCGCATAATTTTTGTGCCGTGTTTTCAATGACTTGCTTAGAAACGGTACTGGCCCAGGTCTTGACCTCTCGCGCCGCGACTGTGGGAGATCCGCGCCAGCAACCCGGTATTTCCTGATCCGTTGTGATCGAATTCGTGCGTCCAGTTTGTCCGAATAATGTTACCCCAGAGGATTCTCGCGACGGCGCACTCGGCGAGGCCCTGTTCTCTTAACCGTTTGGCCCGGAGGCGCAGAAACAGGCCATCGAGGAAATTGAGGAATACCGGGTTGTAGCAAGGCCGGCCCGCTCAAAGCCCTATTATCGACCGGCGGCCGCTTCTCCACGGAGGATATCAATAGACTTCCACTGTTATCTTATAGTTCAACGGCGAGCTTTCGCAGATTATGGTGTAATCGTCCTCTCTGGATAGCGCGACCTTGGTTTCCATTGAGACCAGTTCCCCGAAGATTCAAACGCTGCCCCGAAAGAAAAGACGTCCATATGAGCAGATCGACCGACGACCTTCCGTTGAGCACTGGGAAGCCTCACCTCCGGCGAGTCCTCACCCTCGGCGACCTGTTTCTCTACGGGATTGTCGCTGTAACGCCCAGTGCGCCAGCCACTGTCTTCGGACTTGCCGACGTGCGGTCGCGCGGTCACGTGGTGGTAACCATCCTCGCCGCCATGGCCGCGATGGTCCTCACCGCCGTAAGCTACGGTAGGCTAGCCTCTATCTATCCATCCGCGGGGTCGGCTTATACCTATGTCAGCCGGGGGATACACCCGCTTCTAGGATTCGTGGCCGGATGGGCGATGCTTTTAGATTACCTGGTAATCCCGCTCTTCTGCGTGCTCTACGGAACTCTTTCTCTTCAGCGTGCTCTTCCCTGGGTCCCGCTTTCCGTTGGCGCGGCTTTCTTCGCGGGCAGCATAACACTGCTTAACCTTCACGGCATCAAGGTGACCGCGCGAACTAATGAGCTGCTTCTTGTGATCATGTTCCTTGTTCTCGGCGGGTTCATTATTATGGCGATTCATTACATCTGGGTGCACAATGGGCCATCCGGGCTGCTGTCGGTAAAGCCTTTCTATAATCCTCAGACCTTCAGCGTGCGCAGCATCGCGGGCGCCACATCCTTCGCGGCACTTACTTATATCGGCTTTGATGCCGTTACGACTCTCGCAGAAGAAGTGGAAAATCCACGCCGAAATGTTTTGCTGGCCGCCGTCGGAGTATGTCTGTTTACAGGGGTGTTTGGAGGACTGCTGGTGTATCTTGGCCAACTCGCCTGGCCGGATTACATGTCGTTCCCCAGCATCGATACAGCTTTCATCGACGTTACCGGACGGGTTGGCGGGTTCTACCTTTTACAGGCAACCGCGATCATGCTCGTGGTTGCCAACATTGGAGCCGGTTTCACCGCGCAGGTTGGCGCCGCCCGGCTATTGTTTGGCATGGGCCGCGAGAATGTTTTGCCTCGCCGCGTCTTTGGCCGGCTCCATCCGGTACACAATACTCCAGACCTCAACGTCATCCTCATCGGCGTGTTTGCGTTCCTTGGCACCTTGTGCATGAGCTACGAACTCACGGCAGAGATCCTCAACTTCGGTGCATTCCTGGGTTTTATGTGCGTGAATCTGGCCTGCTTTTGGCAGTTCTCAAGGAAGCCGAGTGAGAGAGGTTTTGGCCACGTCTTCGTTAATGTTTTCATACCTCTGCTTGGATTTCTATTCTGTGCGGTGATCTGGTGGGGGCTTGCCTCCCCAGCAAAGATCGCCGGGAGTATCTGGTTGGGCGCGGGGATCATCCTCATCGGGGTTCGCTCCAATTGGTTTCGCGAGCCAATCAACCTTCCCGATCCGGGCTTCTGATGATTTCGAAGGGACCGCATAGGTCATTCTGCCTGACGTACAATCGGTCAGACTTCAATTGAATGCGCCAACCTGAGTGACCAAACGGCGTTCGCCGTCGTGTTCACTGAGATAGAGCGGGAGTTAGTGTCGCACTCCCTTTGAAGGGAAGCTTATCTCTTCGCTCTTTCCCGTATACTCCACCACAGTATCCGCGCGGGAAGACACCGCTTCTCCCACTCCATGTCCCGGTCCCACCAAAACGATGCGGAACTTTCTGCCCTTCACCATCCCCGCGAACGTCCCTTCCCTTTCGCCGAAGGTCAGTGTCCCTGCTGTCTCGTTCCAGTGCATTGGAATCACCGCATGCGCGCCCTGCTCATACCGGTTACCGTCACCCTCATCTTCATAAAGATTGAACGCGCCGTCCGCGCCACGATATATCCGGACCTCAATCGGATCAGCCGGCTTTTGGCCGGTATAGTCAATCTCCGGTCCCATCGGCACGATCGATCCGGCACGGATAAACAGCGGTAGTTTTTCGACTGGCGCATCCACATCGAGGTCCTGTCCGCCCTGGACCTTTTCCCCGGTCCAGAAATCGTACCAAGCCGCCTTCGGCAAATAAACCTCCCGCCGCCGCGCACCCTCCTTCCACACTGGGCTCACGAGGAACGCCGGTCCGAACATATACTCGTCCCCTATATCCCATACCTTGGGGTCCGTCCGCCAATCCATAATGAGCGGGCGCTGCATAGTGTAGTCGTCCTGAGTTACTTTCCAGGCCATTGAGTAGATATAGGGCATCAGGCGATAGCGCAAGTTATCGTAGGTCTTTAATACAGGCTCTACTTTGTCAAAGGTCCATATCTCATTGTTTGGGCGGTGTCCGTGCGTTCGAAAGACTGGGCAGAATGCGCCAAACTGAAACCAGCGAGCATACAGCTCCTGGTATTCCGGCGAGGTCATCGTCGCGCCCTTGTACAAAGGCCAGTATCCGGCAACATCCGTGGTCCAATATGGCATCCCGCTCAATGCAAAGTTCAGCCCTGCCGTAATCTGGTGATGGAAGGCCCAGTTGGTTGGATATACGTCGCCGCTCCAAACCACAATTCCATTTCTCTGCTCACCCAAAAAGGAAGAACGCGTTAGAATGAACACCCTCTTCTGAGAGGCTGTCTCCTTCCAATGGTCCGCAAGTCCACCTGTGTGCAGAAGTGGAAATACGTTTGTGTACATGGCGCCGCTGCCGATAGCCACTCGCTTGTCCAGCAGCATTACGTCGCCCTGGTGCGGGCCCGCATCCGGCTCTGAAGCATCGAGCCAGAATGAATCCCACCCTTGAGCGAGAAGAGGCCCCGGTAGAGATTTCCACCAAAAGTCTCGTGCCGCGGGGTTTGTCCCATCATATTCAAGCGTGCCGGAAACAAGCCATCCGTTCGCCTTCAACGTCTGCAGGTTGGTTGATTGTTTTTCGTAGAGGCCCCACGTGGAAATCATTGTATGAACGTGCTCATTTTGTAATTCCTTAAGCAACGCAGGAACGTCAGGATAGGTGGATCGGAAGTCCAAGTCGCCCTGCGCCTTCCACCAGCCGCCATCTTGCACGATGCAATCCAGCGGAATATGTTCAGACCGGTAGCGGCTGGCGACTTGCAATACCTCGGCCTGCGATTTGTAGGCGTCCTTCGACTGAATGAATCCATACGCCCACTCGGGAAATAGCGGCGAGTGTCCAGTCATTTCGCGATAACTATGGATGATGCTGTCCATCTCCAGCCCGTAAATAAAGTAGTAATCGATTGCTTTATTGGCGATTGAACTGAAGCTGAATACCTGCGGATACCGATTGTCAAAATAGGTCATCGATGCCGTATTCCAAAGCAGGCCATAGCCTTTGGTCGACATCAACAGGGGCACGGTAATATCCGTGTTATCCTGCCCAAGCTCCACTGTCGCGCCGCGATAATTAAACATCCCATTCTGGTGCTGCCCCAGCCCGTATAATCCCTCCGTCATCGCCGGCATAAACCGGTCTTCCACGGTGAAAGCCTTCGCGCCGTCCAGATCCACCGGCTCATAGGTGCGCGGCACCGCCGGACTCTCCCGCAGCAACTCCGTCCCATCAATCGTGGAGTAGACGAGATTGTCACCGTTCTCCTTGTCGCCTTTCTCCTCGAATTTCACGCGAAGTTTCTTTGTCGACAGTGTGACGCTGTCCGCACCCTTTACAAAATCGACCTTGGCGCCGGGACAAACCGTGGAATTACTCAGCATCCACGGCTGGGCTGGTGACGCTCCTTGCACCTCCGTATCGCCTGGAGCCGCTACGATGTGAAACACATCATCCCTACATGCCGTGACCTGTATCACCTCGCCATTGACCCTCACTACAAATCCGTTCAAGCTGGACTGCACGTTCATTGCAGACTCCGGCGCCGAATTCTTCGGTGTTTGAGCTTCAACCATCAGAGGCAACGCACTCAAAGCAATCAATCCAAGCATTCCAGTTAACCGTTTAGGGAAAAATAGCGACATTCCAAAGCTCCTCTCAAGGATGGAGCCAGACTACGGTTCCATGCGCTGACGTGTCAATTATTCGGCTGTCTGGAAGAGCAAATACAAATGGACGATTTGGTGCGGCTCGCATGTAAGTGAGGCGCTGACTCTGGCTCCCACTTAGAATTGCCGGAAGGGCTCTCTTCAACATCGGTTGGCTCAGCTTTGCGAGAGAATAATCGGCTTGACTCGCCGAAGACTTGCTGTAGGAACGTATGCGCCGCTCGCTCCTGCCGAACCATTTTTTCCGGCTTCAGCGGCCAGTCGAGGGCGCTGGAGGGGCGACAGGAACGGATTGCGCCAGCGCCAAGGCACCGTAAAGCACGCTGTCGTCGCCGAGCATGGCGGGCACCACGTCGATACGCGCTCGCGACCAAGAGGTGATTTGGCGTCGCAATTCTGCCTGCAAGGGGCCGAAAAGTGTATCCCCGGCCTTGCTTATGCCGCCTCCGATGACGATGCGCGCGGGATTGAGCAGCATGATGACGGACTTCAGGCCGATCGCCAGATCGACGACATAGCGGAGCACGAAGACGGGATCGGCCAGTAATTCCTTCGCCGTCTTCCCATAGTCGGGCTCCATCCAGATCCCCGCACACATGCGTTCCAGGCAGCCATGAGCCCCGCACAGGCAAAGTGGGCCGTCGCGCTTGACGGTGGTGTGGCCGATCTCTCCTGCGTAGGAGTCCGCGCCGCGATAAATTTTTCCTCCGACGATCAAACCGCCGCCGATCCCTGTCGAAAGCGTCATATAGAAGAGCGGATCACAGCCCGCGCCGGCGCCGTAAACTGCTTCTCCCAGCCCGCCCACGTTGGCATCGTTATCGATGACCGCCGGGACACCTAGCTCCTTCTCGAGAAAGGAAGCCAGTGGAAAACCCTCCCAGCCGCCAACGTGCGTCGAGAGCGCAACCCGTTGCGAGGCGAAGTCCACGGGTCCGCCGAAGCCCACGCCGCAGCGCTCGAATCCGGCCTCCTCGCGCCAAAGCTTACCTACCGAGAGGATCTGTTCCGTCATCCATACCCGCCCGCCCTCACTCAATGTTGCCTGGGTGTGACGCCGGGTCATGCTGCCGTCTTTGAAGAGCGCCATCGAGTATTTCGTGCCGCCTATGTCGATCGCCAATATGTTCATGATCTATCCCCAACCCCGGCTGATTCTGTTGTGGCTGATCTTATTGTATGGGTACCGCCGCAGGCTCCTTTCCGGGAGCGATCACTGTAGTGGGTCAGTTTGAAAAAAACCATCCCTCAGGGGCTAAAGCCCCGGTGAAAAAGAAGTCGCTTATGGCACGGCTGAAGCCGTGCCCTTTCAAAGCGGATTCAAACTGACCCACTACCCTATTTTGTTGGGAGTACCGACAAGGTAGTATACTTTGCAGGAAAAGCCATTCCGAACAGAGGATTGCCCTAGCAGCCTACCGACTACTATGTGCGACGTACACTCTCAGCCACCTTCGCTTGAAATCCTTCATTCAGAGTCCCGCAACAGCTTGAAGGTTGCGCTGTTCGACTTCGATGGAACGCTCTCATTGCTGCGCGCCGGCTGGGCCAACGTGATGGTCCCGATGATGGTCGACGAGCTTGCCGCGATTCGCAGCAGTGAGAGCAAAGACCAATTGAACACGGTTGTCCGCGAGTTCGTCGATCGACTAACAGGCAAACAGACCATCTACCAGATGATCGAACTCGCGCGGCAGGTAGAGTTGCGCGGAGGCGCGCCCAAGGATCCCCTCGTCTACAAGCGGCGCTATCTGGACCTGCTGCACGAGCGTATCGCGCACCGTCTCGACGCGCTGGAGACCGGTAAAGAAGCACCGGAGCGGTATCTCGTGCCCGGCTCGATCGCACTTTTGGAAGACCTGCGCCAGCGCGGGCTGCGGATGTACCTTGCAAGCGGCACCGACGAAGAGTTCATGCGGCGCGAGGCCGATCTTCTCGGAGTCACGAAGTACTTCGATGGAGGCGTTTTCGGCGCGCTTGACGACTACAAGAGCTTCTCGAAGAGCATTCTGATTCAGCGCATTCTCGCCCGTGCCGAGTGTGACGGGACCGAGATTCTCGGCTTCGGTGATGGCTACGTCGAAATCGAGAACGTGAAGGCTGTGGGCGGCATCGCGGTCGGCGTGGCCACCGACGAGGGTGAATGCCGGGTTGTGGACGAGTGGAAGCGCAACCGCCTAGCCGGCGCCGGCGCGGACTACATCATCCCGAATTTTCTTGGCCACGAGGGACTGCTGGGAAGAATCATCTCAGAGTGAAGTCCGGGTACACGATATTCAATCGAGGTAAGATGAATAGCAAGACGGTCCTGATTCGCACTGTTGCCAATGGCCGGCGCAGTGAATACTTCAGCATGTGCCATCGCGGAACAGTTCCGGCCCTCTGGCACGCGATCGGAGAACGGGCATGACAGCACAAGAAGTCCTCGCCGCGCTGCCGCGGCTTTCCACGTTGGTTGTGGGCGATGTGTGCCTCGATCGTTGGTGCCGCTATGACCCGCGCTTTACCGAGCCCTCGCGCGAAACGGGCATCCCGCGCATGGCGGTAGTGGAGTTCGTGCGCACACCCGGGGCCGCGGGCACGGTAGCGTCGAACCTGAAAGCCCTCGGAGTCGGGCGAGTCGCGGTGCTTGGCGTCGTGGGCGAAGACGGTCACGGCTACGAGCTCGAGATCGCGCTGCGCGAACGCGGCATCGAGGCGGGCGGTCTGGTGCATGACCCCGCAGGCTTGACCTTCACATATACGAAGCTCATCAATCGAGAGACCGGAGTGGAGGACCAGCCGCGCGTGGATTACATCAGCCCGCGCCAGATGGCTCCAGAGGTGGAGGCGAGGGTTCTGGAACGCTTTGATCAGCTCGCCGCGCAGGCCGACGTGGTTATTATTTCCGACCAGATGGAGGTGGACGCCGGCGGCGTCGTGACCTCGGCGCTGCGTGCGGCAATTGAACGCTTCGCCGCATCCAACTCCAATCGGATCGTGTGGGTGGATTCCCGCTCTCGCGGGGAGCTATTTCGCCGAACTTTGGTTAAACTGAATGAAGAGGAGGCGCGCCAAGCCTGCGCGCGCATTGGCGCCACCGTCGACTACGAGGCTCTGCGGCGGCACATCGGCTATTCGACATTGATTGTCACGCGCGGCGAGCAAGACACGCTGGTGGTGACAGCTGACGGCACAACAAATGTTCCTGCCCCGCGCGTAAAGCCGGTCGATATCTGCGGCGCCGGCGACAGCTTTAACGCAGGCGCCGCGCCCGCATTGAAGCTCACTGGCGACGCCGTTGCGGCGGCACGCTTTGGCAACCTGGTGGCCTCGATTACAGTTACTAAACCCGGAACCGGCACTGCCACACCCGGCGAGGTTCTGGATGCAGCAGCAAGATGGGGGGACATCTCATGAACTACTTCGCGAATTACCGTCAATCCCTTGAAAGTGTCTTCGAGAAACTCGATCTGCAGGCCGTTGAGACCGCCGCGGGATGGTTGAGCACGGCGCGCGCCGAGGGCCGGCAGATCTTTACCTGCGGCAACGGCGGAAGCGCTCTAACCGCCTCGCACTTTGCGACCGATCTGGTGAAAGGCGCCAGCTACGAACGTGCGGAACGATTTCGCGTCCTGCCCCTGACGGACTCGCTGGGAACGATCACGGCCTATGCGAATGACGTCAGCTACGCGGCGGTGTTCGAGGAGCAATTGAAGAACTTTGCTCGCCCAGGAGACATCCTTATCGCGATCAGCGGCTCGGGAAACTCACCCAATGTCGTCCATGCGGTGGAATGCGCCAACCATCTGGGGTGCCAGACAATCGGGCTAACCGGCAGGGGTGGCGGCAAAGTGGGACAAAGCGTTCAACTGAATATTCTGGTAGACGACTCCCACATGGGCCGCATCGAGGATCTGCACATGATCGTCTGCCACATGCTGGCGTACTCCTTTATGGAGTCCGCGGCCGCCGCAGCGTAGGTCAGCGAGGCCTGCACCCGAGGGAGCAGAAATGAAATCCGTCGATATGAAGCTTGCCTTGAAAAGGTTGCTTGAATTCGCAGGAAAGGCGTTCATTGTTGCAATATTGCTTACGACGGCGGCGAATGCGGAGGTGAAGATGTCGATATGGGGTCATACGGCAGAAGGAGTTGCTATCCCGATCTATACGCTGACGAGCGGGAACATCGAAGTGCGAGTGACGGCGTATGGAGCGCGGCTGGTCAGCGTCAGGACCCCGGACCGCACCGGCAAGATGGCGGATATTGTGCTGGGATATGACACGCTCCAGGGCTACCTGAACGACCCAGGGACACGCTTTGGTGCTGTCGTGGGCAGGTATGGCAATCGTATCGCACTGGGACGTTTTTCGATTGACGGAAAAACCTACCAGGTTCCCGCAAATGATGGCCGTAATGCGCTACATGGCGGGCCTGTCGGCTTCGACAGTTACGTTTGGCAGGCACACGAGGTGCCGGACGGCGTGGAGTTCACGCACGTCAGCCCGGATGGGGACATGGGGTTCCCCGGGCCCCTGACCGCGAAGGTGAAATACACGGTCAGCGGGGGCGCGCTCCGCATCGACTACTCTGCTACGACCGATCGCGCCACGGTCTTGAATCTGACGAATCACGCTTACTTCAACCTGCGCGGAGACGACGTCGGAAACATTTTGGACGAGAAACTAGAAGTGAACTCCGACCAATACGTGGTTGCGAATGCTGAGCAGATTCCGACGGGGGAACTGGCGCCGGTGGCAGGCACGCCCTTTGACTTTCGCAAACCGACGGTCATAGGCGCTCGTATCAACGAGCCCAATCAACAGCTCAAGTGGGGGAGCGGGTACGATCAATGCTTTGTGGTGAACGGAGCTGCCGGTACGCTGCGCCCGACAGCGATCGTGACTGACCCGGACAGCGGACGGAAAATGACGGTGGAAACGACAGAGCCCGGTGTACAGCTCTATACGGCCAACCATCTGGATAAAACTTATACCGGGCGGCATGGAATTAAATATGACCGAAATTCGGCGCTTTGCCTGGAGACACAACATTTTCCAGACTCTCCCAACCATGCAAACTTTCCCAGCACGCTGCTGCGTCCGGGAAATGACATTCCACTCGACGACCATCTACGCCTTCAGCGCGGAATAAAGCTGAGCGGAGAGATACGGCGAGCCTGCTGGACGGGAGGAGTTGTGTCCTGGCCGAAACGCATCGAATCATGGACGGATGTTCAATGGTGAGCTGCCCATTCAGCGGCCGCTCAGCTATAGCCGCAACCTCATAGCTTCCAATCTGCCGGTACTTCCGGGCAGTGCCTTTAAAAGCAGCACTGCACCTTTTGGAAACCGAACGGACAGTGTGGTGGTAGTCCTGCACTTTTGGGTATGACATAGACTTGCCACTGAGATGACAGCCGAGAACCAAAAGAGGCGAAGGAAAAAAGAACGGGCTTAACCAGGATGAATACAGTCTCTGATCTTATTTAGAAATCCTATCTATGGAAGCTACTAGTGTGGTGTCCCAGAATTTCGTGACACAATGAGCGAAGAACAACCGCAGTTCCTTCGACTCATTTTGGCGCCATACGCGCCAAACTTCGCTCAGGATGACAGCGCATTTTTGATGCGAACTTCTGGGACAGGACACTAGGTAGCCGTTCGCGCCGGTTTCGATCCCCACATGCCATAGTAGGCGATAAATAGATAGCACAGCACCGGAAGAACGAATGAGTGCTGAATTCCTACCTTGTCAGCCAAAGCGCCAATCAGGAATGGAATCACCGCGGCACCGACGCAGGCCGTCATAATAAGGCCCGAGCCCTTGCTGGTTAGAGGGCCGAGACCGGCGACGCCCAACGCGAAGATATTGGGGAACATGATGGAGTTGAAGAACCCGCACAGGACCAGTGTCCAGATGGCGACCTGGCCGCTGCTGACCATGGAAAAAGTGAGGAGCAGTGCTGCGGCAACTCCGAAGCCTCCGAGCAGCCTTCCGGACTTAGCTTTTGGTGAGAACCCAGGAGCCAAGCAGGCGGCCAACGAGAGCGCCAAACCAGTAGAGCGAGACCAGGAAAGAAGCGGTTTTCTCGCTGCTCATGCCTTGGGACTTGAAGTAATTGACGGCGATCGAAGCCAGTCCAACCTCTACACCGACATAGAGAAAGATACCAAGGGCGCCCAGCACCGTGTGCCGGTAACTCCAGATGCTGCGGTTCAGGAGCGGATCGCCATCCTTACCGGGGCGAAAAGCCCGCGTCTGGGTAATCTGCGGCAAGTGCATGAAGGTTACGGCCAGGCCGAGCAGCAGAAGTCCCCCGGCGATGAGCATGTAGGGAATGCGCACCGTGGCGGCAATTTGCGCCTTCGAGATGACTTTTGATGGGTCGGTCAAGATGAAGGCGCCGGCAACAATTGGCGCGATGGCTGCGCCGATGGAGTTGAAGGCTTGCGCGAGGGTTAGGCGCGCCGGGGCGCTATGTTCGGGCCCGAGAATCGTGACATATGGGTTAGCCGAGGTCTGCAGCGCGGTTACGCCAGCGCCCACGATGAAGACGGCGGAAAGGAAAAGCGGGAAACTGACCAACCTGGCTGCCGGAATGAACAACAGGCAGCCGACCACCTGAATAAAGAGCGAAACGACCATCGTCTGCTTGTATCCAATTGCCTCGATGAGCCTGGCAGTAGGCACGGAAAAGACAAAGTAAGCCAGGAAAAACGCCGAATCCGCGAGCATCGCCCACGCGTAGTCGAGGCTGAAGATCGACCGCAAGTGGGGCACAAGCGCCATATTCAGCGTGGTAATGAATCCAAAGATGAAAAACAGCGCGGTGACCGTAATAAACGGGCCGATATAGCTGGGAGCGCCTGAAACCGCCGGCGGCGTCGATCGTGTTGCCATTAAGGGTAATTCCCCACTTCCTCGAGACGCTTTTCAAGGCTGAGCCAATTTCAAGCTTCTGTCATTCGCGCCCAGCGATTGCATCCTAATTGTAAAGGCCTGTGTGCGTCCGGTTGCACAGCATCAAGTACTCATATATCATACTCGCGGTCGTGGTCAATAAAAATAGCTGAACTTGGAAGAGCAGCACTGGTTTTCGAAAAGGGGAACGAGACGTGGTCGAAACCGCGCCCGGGGGAAAACCCGTTGACTGTTGCGGTACGGGAGCCGCCTTTGCGGCGGGAACCAGCCTGGCCAAGGCTGTCACCCACGGCCTAGTGGAAACCGCAAGCCTCGCCAACATCGCCGCATCCATTATGGTGATGAAGCGACGGTGTTGGAACCGCATCGCCGCGAGGAGTTTCTTGCAACCGCCAAGAGCAGGCTACTTCAAACCATCAGGACATTCAGCCCAAAATGAGAGCACCGCGGTGGAAAGAGATCAAATAAGCAGGTCTACCTTCATTGGTGCTTGTCTACCCTTCAGACTTACCGGCACGGATTTGATGCCAGGAGGCATTTAATGGATTTATTTCAGAGTTGCCCGATCCGCATATCCCTAATCAGCGCAACACCACGCGGCGCGATTTTCTTAAAACAAGTCTCGTGACCTCTGTTGCGGCGGCCGCGGTGGGCGTAAACTGCGGCGGGTAAAGATGCTGCCGCGATGCCGGACTCGAAAGCAGAGCATCCGTCCATCATCACCGTGACTGACGCCGCGCCCTCCGCGCCACTTCGAAAGCCATGGAAAAGCACTATTGCAACGGGGTACGCCCCTTTACACCTGCGGGAGGATCTGCAGAGCCATCTGGCGATTTTGCAGCGCACCGTCGGCTATCGATATTGCCGATTCCACGGATTGTTCCACGACGACATGGCCGTGGTTGCGCGACGGAAGGACGGGAGCCTGGCCTTCCGCTGGGCGCAGGTGGACAAGGTCTTCGATTCACTGCTTCAAGTGGGACTGCGCCCCCATGTGGAGTTATCCACAATGCCCGTTGCGCTGGCCTCCGGAACCACGACAATCGACGATTGGGAATGGAACACTACGCCGCCCCGCGACTACGCTGAATGGGGCCAGTTGGTGGGGGCCTTTGCCCGTCATTGCCTCGACCGCTATGGCCTGGACGAGATAGCGCAGTGGTACTACGAGGTTTGGAATGAGCCGAACATCAATTTCTGGACGGGTTCGCAGCAAGATTACTGGAATCTTTACGACGTTTCGGCAGCGGCGCTCAAAGCAGTCAGCCCGCGCCTCCGGGTAGGAGGGCCAGTTACCGCCCATGCCGCTTGGATTCCGGAGATGATTTCGCACTGCGCCACAAAGGGAGTGCCGCTGGACTTCATCAGCACCCATATCTACTCGCAGGATGAATTTGTGGAATATCCGGGTCTCCGCGGCAGCCCACACAAGCCCGGCATGTTTATTCCGGATGTTGTGCGGAGATGTCCGCGAGACCGTCCGCCGATCGGCGTTTCCGAATTTGGAAATAAAGTGGACGGAGTGGAACAGCCTGGTTCCACTGTCCGAACGGAGAGGTTGCCTGGGACCACAACCCGAGTATGGATAACGCCGCCGCCGCGGCAACCGTTTGCGATCTCGCCATCGCGGTCGATGGAGACTGTGACACCTTCTGCTGGTGGGATGCCAGCGATGTTTTTGAAGAAGGCGGCATGCCGCAGAGCGAATTTTCCGGCACCTACGGACTGCTGACGCTGAATGGGCTGCCCAAGTCGACGTTGAACGCCTTCCGCTTTCTCAACCGTTTGCGGGGCGGGCGACGGGAACTCCGGCACGAGGACATGGCTCCCGGTTGCGGTCTGGTGGCGACCTCAGAAGGGGAAAGTCTGCAGGTCTTGCTCTGGCACCGGGATCTCTCCGCCTACGGAGTCGGAGAGCAGCAACCATGGGCAGGCGTGCTGAAGATGCCCTGGGCGGAATCCGCCAAGCCCGTGCTTTTGCAGGAACGAATCACGGCGGGCGCCGGCAGTTGCTATGAAACCTGGCAGGCATTGGGAACGCCTCAAAATCTTTCGCCTGGCGAGCGTCATTTGCTGGAAGTTCATGCGGCTCCGGAGGCGCAACTGTTCCAACCGGAGGCGCAAAACGGCCAGGTAGCTCACGATTTCCTGTTAGCTACGCGGGGAGGTGCTCTATTTGGAGTTGCGGCCGCAAGGGGAGGTCGCCCTTCCCAACGGACCGCTGCGGCAGGAACTGGCAGACTGGTATGCGGCACGGCGCGAAAAATCAAAATGAGAGCGCTAAGTATCTCCGGCAGGGACTTGGCTGACCAAACGATCCGGTCGTACAAAACCCCCGGCCCTTTTGCAGTCTTGCTCGAAGTTCGATAGGCGTGAGGCGCAGAGCACATCGAGTGTGGAGAGAAGACCAGCTTATGAATGAGGGACCGGGTGCATTTTCAGCGCTAGCCCGTAGAGGCTTTCTGAAGGCGGGGGTTGCGTTTGCTCTAATGCCATTCATCCGCCTTGCGGCGTCACCTGAAGCAACCGTACAGTTACACGACGACGATGGCACTGGACGACCGGACGATCCGGACCAGCCAGCTTCGCCCGAGTGGATAAACGATCTTATCATTTATGAAGTTGCCACGAAGGGGTTCACCTCTCCGAACGGGCCGGAGAGTGGCACATTCAATAGCCTTCTGGCTAAGTTAGCTTATCTTCAAGAGCTTGGTATAACTGGCATCTGGTTGACAGGATATTCTCTGTGTGACCCGCACCATTTTTACAACATCTGGACGCAATATGCCGTGATAGATCCGGGCAGGTTTGATCCCAGTCTTGGCACAGATGAGGAGTTTCAAGGAGCTTATCGAGGAAGCACATCGACGTGGCATCAAGATATTTCTCGATGTAATCACGCACGGGCTAATGAAAAGTAGTCCTATTATCAGGAATCATTCAGCGTGGTTTCGCGGCGGCAGTTGGGGTATGACAGATTTCGATTGGGACGGTGGCCACACAGCACTGGATGACTGGTGGGTAAATATCTACACGAAGTTTGTGACCGCGTATGGCGTGGATGGTTATCGCCTGGATGTGGGCATATATCGCCCAGACCTGTGGGAGCGCGTCCGTAGAAATGCCGCTGCTGCAGGCCATCCGATCGCTATTTGGGAGGAGGCTAACTCCGTGATTCCTGGAGTTACCGATTTCACGCAGCGAGAGAACGTCATCAGCACAGACCAGCCACAAACCGACTTTTTGAATACGATCCTGGTCAACAACCTTCCCGGCTTTTATGACCGCAAATTTGGCCGGGCTGGTTACTACCAGGTTGAAATTAAATATGCGGACGGCGACTCACTGAGTGGAAGCACGAAAGGCGAAGGTCGACTCGTGGTTCGCTTAGCCGGTCTTGACGGTGATCGGGTAGGCCGAAGAAGCGGGGAGGAAACCGCTGAGCCAGACGGACTTCCTGATATCAAAATAGAGCTCGAAAACGTGTCTCGAAAGCCGATTTCGAACATCATCGTACATAACGATATGGGCGAAAATTGGGAGCTTAAGGCTGGAGACGGGCATAGGTTGGCTTTTGTGGATGCACCTGAGCCCTCTGACCCACTAATCGTCGGGCCGAGGGTAAATATTTACATCGCCACGCTCGCATGGGGGGCGTCCTCGATTCAATTGAGTTGCCATGACAACGGCTGGGAGGGATTCCCGCCAGACAGAAGCCCCTACGCAGCGCAGGGAAGCAGATCTGTCTTCGGATACTCTTTTTTGTTTTCTCCAATGATCCCGCTCTTCTTTTCAGGCGAGGAATTCAATGCGGGGTTTCATGCTTTACCGGGGTTGTCTCCGTATCTTTTTGGCGGCAAGGGTCCGGGACAGGGCCGATGGCTGTACGGTAACATGCTTGACTGGGGTGAGCTGAAGGAGCCAGAACATGCAGATATGTTGATTGATGTCAAGCGAATGATTTCTATCCGCAAACAACACTCGAAGGTTTTCTCAGTATGGCCGGCAGGCAAAGACCCCAATCTGAAGGCGGTGCAGCACAATGCGGATATTGAGGTACCTGTCCCCTATTTACGCTGGGACGATCATGTTGCAATTGTAATTGCCGCTAACCGGAACAAGGATCAGGACGCGCACATAACATTGAGAATTCCCTTGGCTGATATAGGACTTGGCGGCCAAAAGAAATATGTTGTGACTGATCTGTGGTCAGCGGCCGGCGCTCGAACATGCACGGAGACAGAATTGGAAAGTATCTCTTGCGCCGTCAGGCGCGACAAAACGCTCGGCGGCGGACTTTCGGTCTTAAAAATCGAGCCGGCCTCATCGGACTCGTAGAAATAACATTGCAGGCCGTATCCCTATCTGTGCGGGCCCAGCCTTGCTGAGACCGGGGCCGTACGCGGAGTTCGTCTTTACTTTCTATCTGCCTCGGAGGCATTCAGGAGAAGCACCCAGTCGCTGTCGCCGGCGGCGTTCGTTCCTGGAGGCGTGAAATCGTGGCTGCCGGAATTGCCGATCGGTGAACCCGATATGACCTGGTACGCCCCGTTGCCCGGATCGAACCATTCGGCGCAGCGGGACCGCGCAGACGCGTCATATCCACGGTGATCGTCCGGGCCGTCGGCATATAGACAACAACATAGGAACCATCAGAGGTTCTGGCCGACGTCGCGTAGTCGCTGTCGCTCACTTTCAGATCCAAATGCGCTGACAAATGATCGGAATCGAAATGAACTACGTCGCTCCCGAATGTTCCGTAACCGGCTGTTACTATTTCATGATGTTGATCGGGAACGAGATCCTGCCATGGCAGCGAGGAGAAGAAATTCTCCCAGATTCCAAGCTGGTCAACGCCGGGCGTATCAATATACCCCTCCCATCCGGGAGTAAAGCTCCAGGTATATCGATTTCCGTAGAACTGGCCAACCCCGCCACTCAGCATGGTCCAGTATTCCTCGCGCCGCAGGACTTCCGGTGTGCCGTAGTCCGTTGGCGTGCCCACTTGCTCCAGATCGTAGTGCGCCTCCTGAAGATACGCAGGCATGATTGGTTTCGAGTTATAACTATGCAGCATTTGAATATAAGTTGCCGCATAGGCATAGGTTCCGTCCAGTGAAATGATCGGAGCCCAGTTTGGATCGTCAAGCGAAGAACTCGTATTGTAGTTAAGCTCGACCGTCTGAAGCTGGTCGGGCGCTTCGGACTGAATTCCCTTTGCTACCGCCAGCGCCAGCGCATCGTCAGTCGGCACGCGCCAGTTGAGGAAGTCGTTGCCGCTTAACCAGCCTACATTTGCAAATTTCTTGTAGCGGCGCCCCAGGTATTGGCCGTAGGCATAGGTCGAATCCAGCCCGTTGTTGCGCAGTGTACTTAGCCAGCCGATAGTCTCCATCGGATCGATAAACACATATATATCGTGAGCAGCAGCAATCTCGACTATGTGGTCGAGGCGTGTAAAGTAGGCTTCGTTGGGCTTTGTAAGGTCGAAATGGGTGTAGTCCGTCCCCCCGGCTACGAAGCCGGTAAAGGGAGGGATGCCGTCGGGGGTGCTGCCGTTGTTATCCGGAAAATCTCTGCCAGCGCAGGCGACATCGATCCAGCCCATGGTGTTGAAGCCGTGAGCCTCGCGGTCGGCAAAGTACTTCTCGGCGTCCTGCTCAGTCAACCTTCCCATCAAGCCCTGAGGGGTGTCGCCGACCATCAGGAAGGGACGGTTGTTCTGGTCAACAAGATAGCGATGGTTCTCACTCACCTTCAGCGGATAAACAGGCCGATAGGCGGCCCGCGGCGCCGATGCAGGTCCAGTTGACTGCGCCGCCGCGGCAACCGTAACCAATGTTACCGATACTCCAAGCAGCAGGCCCGGAAGAATACCGCGGCGATCTCCGATAACTTTCGTGTTCATGCTTACCCTCGCAGACGAATAGGATTTTTGGGTTCGATCCGTACGACTGAACTCTCGAGTGCCTATTCTGGCGCTCTCGTTATCCTGGCCAGCGCAGACGCACGCGTTCTACCGGAATAGAAGTGGAGCAAACGCAGCAAGATTGCGACGCCAGACCATCCACGTATGATTTCCGGGCGTCTCAATATATGTGTGCTTGATGTCCTCAGACGTCAGCCACTTGTTGAAGTCCTTATTGATGCCAAGCAGGCCGTCATCGGTGCCGCACGCCACCCACAGCAGACGCAGCCTCGAATTGGCCGAAGAATTCAGTCCGGGGAACTCCTGATCAAAGTTCTCGCGCAGTCCGCCAGAGCTAAACGTGCCGATCCAGGCGAACCGGTCGAGATTATTCAAGCCAATGATCGCCGTTTGCGCCCCGCCCATGGACAGGCCGGCCAGGGCCGTTGAGTTGCGACTGGTGAGCACGTTGAAGCTATGCGCGACGCGCGGCATCACTTCATTGAAGAGCGATTCCTTGAACCGCTCGAAGTTGCGCGCACGCAGCCCATCGTTCCAGTACGCATTGGGCTGGAGAATGTCGGCGCCTCCGTAGCCGTCCGGCATGACAACGATCATCGGCTTGGCCTTGCCTTCGTCGATGAGGTGGTCAAGGATGCGGTTAGCGAAGGCGACCTCGAGCCAACTGCTCGATTTCTGACCAAAACCGTGCAACAAGTAGAGAACCGGATATCTGGTTGCGGCGTGAGAGTCATAGCCCGGCGGCGTATAGACGTAGAAATCACGATTGTCGCCAACCGCCGCCGATTTATAGAAGAAATGGTGGATCGCGCCGTGCGGTATGTCGCTGACTTCCCACGGCAGCGTTGGCGGACCCGGCACGTGAACCATGTTCTCGTTCTGCAGAAGGTTGGGCAGGAGCAGCGGATTCAAAGGATCGATAACGGGGATTCCAGTGTCCTGGAGGATGTAGCCGTAATAGTCGGGCGCGAGAGGCTTCGTCGTCAGACTCCACACGCCCAGGCCATCTTTGTCCATGATGACCGGCTCTTCGCCGTCGATCTGCACAAACATCTCCAGCGATGACGGACGAAATGCGCGGAACGTCACGCTGCCGTCCGGATGCACCTCCGGAGAGACAAGCGGCCCCGGAACCGGGGGGAGCGCCGTGCTGCCGGAAGCATCGACGGTCGCGAACCATGGCGCCCCGGGATTGTGATTGTTCCAATGCCCCGGCCACGACCAAGTGCCAACTCCGGTTATTTTGTCTCCGTGCAGCGTGCCCGTATAAAGCGCAGTGAGGCCAGCAGAAACACTGCTCGGCATTTCTGTCCGGCGAATCACAATGCCATCGGAGTCAAACTTGAGGACGTCGAGCTTCGCCTCCGCCCCGTTGACGGCAGTGCGACTCGCCTTCGCGACCTTGGAACGTCCATCGGCACCCTCCCGTCCGCCCCGGCGCGCATTGATCCGCTTCGCACTCGATGAGCGAAGGGGGGATATTGATGGCTTCGGCTGGCGGCAGCGCAGAACCTGACCTGCGAATCTCCGCAGACCAATGACCGGTCGGATGCTCATCGTTCCAGTGGCCGTTCCAAGACCACACTACCGTGCCCTCCACGCGATCGCCGCGGAGGCTCCCCTTGTAGACAGCCGACAAACCGTAGGACGTACTGGTGGGAAGATCGATGCGGCGAAATTCCACGCCGCCTTCGTCGAAACGCTCAATCACCACTTTGGCTTCGGCGCCATTGCTCCAGTCCGCGGTCCCCAGGATTCCGCTGAACGTCCATGTGCCACTGACCTTGCCGTCCGGAACGCATTGCTCGCCCGTGCATTCCGTCTCGGTCATGGCCGAAGGAAGCGCCGCCGCGGAGTTCGCGGGCTGGGCGGCTTGCCCATGAGCAGGCGGACTTGCAAGCGTGAAGGAGACGATTGACAGAACGGCGAATCCCAGAACAGCCCGGCGATAAAAGATGCACCTCAGTGTGTCCATTCGCACTCCCCCCGGGCCTCGGTTGAAACGGGGCCAGACCTTAGCGAACACGACTTGCGCACCGGTGGGTGAAGCCGCAATTCCCCGGCGCAGGAGTAATGCTATGTCACCTGCTTAAGATCCAAATAGAAGATTTCTATCATTCTCTCTTGAAAAGTCACGAGGTGGTGTGGCAGCAAGCATGGCCAGTTCAGGGCTTATGCTCGAAGCCTACAAAGCTCTCCCCGCCTGTTACTTCGAAGGCGGGGCCATGGATAGCGGCGGATTGCGGTCCACTCCCCAGCCTGCCGCGGCGCGATGATGCCAGTACGGATATATGAGCGTTTGCTCGCTGGCACGATCCAGCTTTGCCACCTGGCTCGCCGTCAGGTTCCAGCCTCCTGCGCCGAGATTCTGCTTCAATTGCTCTTCGTTCCGGGCGCCGATAATGACGCTGGCAACCGTAGGCCGCTGCAACAGCCAGTTCAGCGCAATCTGCGGTACAGTCTTGCCCGTCTCCTTGGCGACTTCATCAATCGCTTCGACAACCCCGATAGAGATATTCGTTATCCACGGGCGGACCTGCTTCCGCGGTCTTGTGCAATCGGCTGAGTTCCGGCATCGGTTGTCCGCGCCGGATCTTTCCGGTGAGGCGTCCCCATCCCAGCGGGCTCCAGATAAGAGCTCCCACGCCCTGATCCACCCCCAACGGCATCAGCTCCCACTCATACTCCCGCCCAATCATCGAATAATAGACCTGGTGCGCCACATAGCGCGGCCATCCGTAGCGGTCAGATGCGGCCAACGATTTCATCAAGTGCCATCCGGAAAAGTTTGAGCAGGCGATATAGCGCACTTTGCCGGATTGCACGAGCGTATTGAGCGTCGAGAGTGTCTCCTCCACCGGAGCCTGCGCGTCGAATCCGTGAATGTGATAGACGTCAATGTGATCCGTCCCCAGCCGGCGCAGACTCCCCTCGCACTGCTCGATAAGGTGGAGGCGCGATGCTCCCTGGTCGTTCGGGCCTTCGCCCATCGGGAAGAATACCTTGGTCGAGATCAGTACGCGATTGCGACACCCCCTGAGTGCCTTTCCTAAAACTTCTTCAGCGAGACCGGTGGAGTAATTGTTGGAAACGTCCACCAGATTGACGCCGGCATCAAGACACAGATCCACCATGCGGCGCGCGCCGGCATCATCGACCTGCCCCCACGCGCGAAAAAACTCGTTGCCCCCGCCAAAGGTTGCAGCACCCAGACTGAGTACCGATACTTTCAGACCAGATTTGCCGAGAAACCTGTATTCCACTTATGGTCTCCACGTGCGCGACGCCAGAGCCGCTTTACCGGTGAATCGCTCCAGCCCGGCCGCATTGAACTAGTTTGCAGCGCGCTGTTCATCGATTGCCTGCCCGCACGCTTTCTATCGCAAAGCTAGCTTCTCACCGCTTCGATCTTCAGTGTCCAGGCGTATTCGCATGGACGATTCGATTGCTGCTGCAGATTCTCAGGCAACTGGATTGTCGTGCCGCGATCCGCACTGAAACTCCAGGGCAGTGTGGCATCCGAACCGAGCAACCGAATGGAAGAGCTCGTCACCGGCCGCACCGTCTTGAGAACCACCTGTGTGCCCGGCCACTCAGTTAGGATTGCGTAAACATGGACGGTGGTCCTTCGAGCGTGTATAGCGGATGGCATCGCCCTCCGACCAATTGTCGCCTTCCCTTGGACGAGTGGCATAGATTGCTTCACCATTCACTTTCAGCCAGGCGCCGGCGCCCTTCATCTGTCGAACCGCCTCTGGATGGAACTCGCCTAATGGGCTGGGACCAACGCCGATCTGCAATCCGCCACCCTTAGCGACCGTGTCGATCAGATTGCTAATTATCCACGCCGTACCTTTGTAGTTTGAGGCGATGGGATCATAGGAGAAGTCGGAACCCAGCGGATAGATTGTGAGCCAGGGCTTTTCGGACGCTTCTTTCGAGCCAGGGACTACGCGTTCCGGGGTGAAGTAGTCGCCGTAGTTTCCTATGCCGCGCATCCGCAACATCACGTCCGGCTGAAGCTCGCGCATCTTCAGCACCGTCTTGCGAAGTTCGGGCCAGACGCGCGGCCCCAGCCACATGTCCAGGCCATCGTGTCGATCTTTCCATAGTTGGTTAACAGCTCGACAAGCTGTGTGCGATGTCTCTCCATCATGCGGTGTACTTCCGCGTCTGTGGGATCGGGAACGATCACGGCATGACTCCCTAATCTTTGACGCGTCATTTGTATATCAACCGGGATCATCCACTTTGCCGAGGAGGGTATCTGCAGCGGGTGGCACACATAGGGCCTGAAGTCCGCGTCATACCAATCAGGATGCGAAAAGTAGAGATCGATCTTGATGTCCCGTTTATGCGCGGCATCGCAGACCTCCTTCACCACATCCCTTCGGAAGGGAGTGTCCATTATGGAGTAGGCCAGGTCACAGGACTCAATCTTCGGGCCCCCTGCGCTGTCCAGTTGGCCCGGTTCTTCACCCTTGTCCTGGTGCCGAACATGCAGAAGCCTTCGTGATGCTTGGAGGTAAAGGCAAGCATTCTCATGCCGCTTTCCTTGAAAATGTCCCCCCATGCGTCCGCATCGAAGCCGGTCGGATTCCAGGTCTTGTAGAGATTGTTGTAGGCCTGACGATCTTCGAAGGACATCGTAAGGAATGGCCAGGACTCGGGGCCGCGATGCCAGATTGAGTAGATCCCCCAGTGAATCCGGATACCGAATTTCATGTCCCGGAAGGCCTCGTAGGCGCTCTCCGAGGCCCAATGATATTCGGGAACGGGCGTAAGCTCGACATACGGATCGTACCTCGACAACAGCGAGGGCGGAAACCCGCCGGATTGCTCCGGTAATTGACCCAGAGCCGGAACAATGCAGGCAGACGATAAAGTCGCTGCCGTGGATGCCAGGAATTGCCTTCGATTCATGGGGGTCATGGTTGCAGCCTTCTCTCCTCTTCCGGAACCGGGATCCTTCAACTTAAAGCGCCCCACCGGGCTTTGACTGCTGTGCGACAGTCACCCGGCTTTGGTCACCCGAATAAATACTATTTCAGAAAGCCACGTTCGCTGGCAATGTCCCTCGCTTAGATCGCACTGACTGGGCCGCCGGCAATTGTAAGCGGCTCGATGTGATCGCCCTCCCTTTGCCTGGTGTAGTTGCCTTCTTTAATACGCCGCCGGTAAGCAGCCGGAGGCATCCCGACGATCTTGCGGAAGACGGTACCAAAGTAGCTCTGATCGCAGAAGCCAACCTGCTGGCTGATGCTGACCATCGATTCGTCGGTATTGGCCAGCAGCGCCTGTGCGCGCTCGACCCGGAAATGGTTGAAATAGGCGACAAACGAAAGCCCCGTCACCTGTTTGAAGAAGCTCATGAAGTGCGATTCGCTCATTCCGCAGAGCCGCGCGGCCTGACGGACATGAACCGTATCCCCGCAATTCTCCCCGATATAGCGGAATAGCGGCTGCAGCCGCTCGAGCGCCCGCTCCTGGCGGCGAAAAGTCTCGATGGTCCCTGCATACTCTGCATACTGATTCACCAGCAGCATGAGGATCATCTTGAGATAGGTCTTCACTCCAAGTCGCGCTCGCGGCGTAGTCGCGGGCGATTCTGCCTGGATGCGCAACATCAGGTCAAGGATCTGGCGCGGGACCCCGGTCTTGGCCGAGACAATGTGTGGAAAGCTGGCATCCTGAAGCAAGAAGGGAGTCAGGTACTCGGCGCCGCCATTGAGGCCATCGCAGCAGATGAACTCAGGCATAAAGAAGAGCGCTGCGATGATAAGCGGGGCCTTCGATTCACATTCGATGCGGTGGTAGAACGTGCTGCCGATGACGGCCAGATCGCCTCCCCTGAATGGCAGGAAACTATCCTGAATATGGCAGACACCGGAACCCGAGCAGAGGTAGAGGATTTCAAAGTAGTGATGCCTGTTCATGCGTACCCTTTGCCGATCGTGGATGTTCATGAACAGTACGTCAACCGGACAGGCGGCATCGAAGGGCCAGACGTGCACGCCCTCAGCATTGATCTGCGGCTCCACCAGGCTGAAGGTGTCCTTGCACGATTCCAGCGGCGCCCCGACGCGGATGCGCCCCTTCTTGGCGTCCCGCACGAGCTTTGTGGATAATGCGCCGCTTCGGTTCGGCTCAGTGTTCGATTTGGAAGACTTCTTCGACCTCGCCATTGCGAACTCCAAACATGCGGGAATGTAGGCTGACCGTTGCGTCGCTATATTCGACCCAGACTTCGATTTTTTTGCCCACTTCGATCACGGCAGAGGCAGCCGCATCAAGCTCAAGCGGCGCATGCTCGGCGTGCAGCGCCGCAATCTTCACACCGGGGACATCTTTTACAACTGGCAGGCCTCGCTCACCACTCATGGCCTTGACGCCGCAGTCAATGACGGCGCTCTCCGGATTGCGCTTGCTCAACTACGGTTGAAAGCACGGTGAGAGAACGACGGAACGGCGCGCCCAACTTCATATACCTCGTGTCCATAAGCAGGTACGTCCCGGCCTGGACATCCGTAACGCCAGGACACTCGCCTGAGACCGCATAGGCCCCAGTCCCTCCGGTGGAAACGATAGATACCGGAATGCCTGCGTCTTCAATCAAGGCTACCGTATCGGTCAGTGCCTTGCAGCCGCATCTCACCTGCTCATCGCGTTGAGGGCTGGGCGGCGTAGCCTGGTGATGGCCGTCGTACCCCATGATTCCACGGACATTCAGCCCAGCGCGAGCTGCTTGCATCGCGAGCGACATGCCTGCCTCTCCGGGCGGTACCCCGCAACGATTGAGCCCTATATTGATATCCACGACCACGCCGAATTGCGCCTTCTTGTCCCGCTGGACGCGAGCCATATCGCCGATCACCGACTCGTTATCCAACGCCACTACCACTGAAGCACCCTGGGACAGTTCGGCCAGGCGATTCAGCTTACCCTGATCCACGATTTCGTTGGCAATCAGAACCCTGGTCAATCCTCGCTGGACCAGAATCTCGGCCTCCCGCAATGTGGCGCAGGTGATGCCGATCGCTCCCGCCTCCATCTGTTTTCGCGCGAGCGCCGGAACTTTGTGGTTCTTGAAATGAGGACGCACCTTGCACGATCTGCCTGCAAAGAAATCCGCCATCCGCTCAAGGTTCGATTCCATTGCATCGAGATCGACCAGCAACGCCGGCGTATCGATTTCCTCTATCCTCATTGAATCTCCGCGAACTCCAGCTGACGGCAAATATCCAGTTGCATATTTTTCAAACAAACCGGCGGCGGTGCGGCCATCCTAATACCATGGGTAACCAAAGCGAAATGCCATTGCGCCGCCGCATCCGCGCCCGCTATCAGCCGGGGAATTGAGCGCGCTGCTTACCCCGGACCTTCAGTTTTCTTTATCAGGCGCAACCGCTGGGGCAGACCCATCCCATAGCTTTAGACCGTCTCGATCGACGGAAAATGTTTCAACCTGGGCATTCTGGTATTCCGTCACATAAATCGTTCGCTTACCGGGCAGTGCGAAGGCAACGTTGGTCGGTAGTTTACCCTGCGTCTCAATGCGCCTCACAACGTCGCCGTCAAGGCCCAAAACCGTCACGTCGCCCTGCCCAAACACCGCAACATATAAGAGCCCGTCCTCATCGAACGCCATTCCGTCCGGCCCCTTCCACCCCGGCGGCGCATCGGGGCGAATGACATTCCCAAAATGCTCTCGCGGCGCAGATACTTTACCATCCCGCCAACTGTAGCGGTAGATATTTCCGGTGAGAGTTTCATTGACGTAGAGCAGACCATCCGGACCAAAGGCGATGCCGTTTGTAAATAGGATTCCGCGATCAATCAGGCTCACCACGCCCGACCGGGGATCAACCCGATAGACGCGGCCATCGTAATCGACATCTCTAAAATCCTGGCCGGATCTTGCCCTGCGGCGCGAAGCTGTCAATAAACACGCCGGAATCCGTCATGTAGATGGCGCCATCCGGTCCGAAACAAAGATCGTTCGGAAACAAAAACGCCTCTCCCTCGCAGTCGGTCGCAATTGCCTGGCCTTCCCCGCCCATCGTCAGCCGAAGCAGCGAGGGAATCTTAGACTCCGCCACCCAGATTGCCATATCTGCGCCGATAGCGAGACCGTTTGGCCGGCCGGTCTTCTTTACGATGCGACGGCTCTTGCCGTCCATGCCCACATGGGTCACACAGCCGCGCTCGGCCGCGCCTTCAACGAAGAGCCAGCTCCCGTCTGGCAATGCTACGGGGCCTTCGGGATTCAGAAGATCACCGGCAAAAATCATTGACCTCACTCCCCTCCCGGTTCACCAGATTCTCGCGCCCTTGCCGGCCGAGATTAGCTTTAAACTATCAAACTCAGCCGTGAGGGCCAGACTAGGATGGCAAAGCGACCAGATGCCAGGATATTCTCACAAGTTCAAGGCTTGCTGGCTATAATAATTTCGCGGTTCGCTGTTAAGAAACTCCTGCGTGTTCGCACTCCAGTTGGTTCGTCGGGCTTCAACAAAAACTTGCACAATCCCAAGAGACTCACGTTTTTCAGGTCGCCTAATATATTATTTGTACTGGAATTCCGCGGGCTGTCAGAGGTAAATTGGCTCCTCCGCTTGTAGGGCATGAAACGAGGGAGGACGCATGAGACTTTCCGGAAAAGTGGCCGTTGTTACGGGTGCTGCCGTTGGGCTTGGCCGCGCCATTGCCGAGCGCTTTGCGTGTGAGGGCGCGTCGGTGTTCGCTGCAGACATCAACGACTCCGAAGGGCAGCAGTTCGTTCAAAGCATGCAGGAGCGCGGACACGCAGCCAGTTTTATCCACACGGATGTATCCGACGAGCAAGCGGTACAGCACCTATTCCAAACTGTGGCGGCTCGTCATGCGCATATCGATGTGCTGGTGAGCAATGCGGCCGTACTCTTTCACGATCGGGATTCCGCGGCACAGGAACTGCCCCTCGACGTGTGGGACTTTGTAATGAACGTGAACCTGCGAGGCGCGTTCCTTTGTACCAAATATGCACTTCCCCTGATGTTGAACAACGGGGGGGGATCGATCATATATATGGGCTCGCCCACGGGTCTTTATGCGTGCGCGCCGCAGTTGACCGCCTACAGCGCCAGCAAGGCCGGCGTGATGGGGCTGGCCCGAGTTACCGCCATCGCCTACGCCCGGCAAAACATTCGCGCCAATTCGATTATTCCCGGAACCATGGATACGCCGATGAATTCGCGGGTTTTGTCTGACGCGGCATCGCGCGAAGAATTTAGGGAAGCAGTACCCATGGGACGGCTTGGTACGCCCAAGGACATTGAAGGTATTGCCGTTTTTCTCGCATCGGATGATTCAGCCTATTGCACCGGCGGTCTATATATGTGCGATGGCGGTCTCACTGCCGTGTAGGGGAATTCTCCCGAATTAGACTGAATCCTTCCTCTTCCCTTCCGTCTCCAACGCCTGGAGCCAATTCAATTTGTGCCTGAATCTGTCTTAGATCAGCTAATAGAACGCATAAATACACGCTCACACAGGGACTGACTCCACGGCGGAGATCTCCAAATTAGCTCCCTGCAGGCAAGCTTCTCAGTTGATAGTCTGCTGCAGGCGTAAATCGCGCGAGGAAGCGCCCACGCTGAGCGTGCGTTTGCCCGTTACCGTTACCCACTTTTCGTCAGCCGTGGACCAATACTGCAGTTGACGCATCGGGACGTGCAACGTCACGGCCTTTGTTTCGCCCGCGAGGATGTGAACGCGATCGAACGTATCCATTCGGGCAACTCCATACTTCCGCGTGGTAAGGCGCTGTGCTGAAGTGTAGGGATGAACACGAACGGATTGGTTGCAGCGAAGCGCAGGCTGAGCCGGATGGAAGCAGAGCATCTGGTTTGTGAGTTCGATCAGAGTGGGCTTAGGCGCAAGGAGTTTTGCGCGAGGCGTGGGCTGAACCTGCATACGTTTGATGCATGGCGTAAGCGCATTGCGCGGCTTGGATCTGCCGAGAAGATTGTTCCCGTTGAGATCGTTGAGGATCATGAAGCGGGCAGGGGCTCGATGCGGGCAGGAAGCTTGGTGCCGAACGGCCAGTTTCGGATCGTACTCACTGATGGGCTTCGGATCGAGGTCGAGCCGGGCTTCGATGCAGCCGAACTGCTGCGTCTGATTGCAGTGCTCGACGGTGGGGATTTGCGCAGCCGCTTATCGCGGCCGGTGTAGCTGGATGCTCGGCTTGGGCGCGGCCACGCGCATTCTCGTAGCTACCGGCGCAACAGACATGAGGTTGGGTTTCAACGGTCTCTATGCGCTGGTAGTTGACCGGCTCAAGCAAGATCCTCAGAGTGGTCATCTGTTTCTCTTCGCTAACAAACGAAGAGACAGGATGAAGATTCTCTTCTTCGACAACTTCAGCCTATGGGTCTGCGCACGGCGCATGGAGAAGGGACGCTTGCACTGGCCCAGTTCCGAGGAAGGGCGTGTGCAGTTGACGCGCGAGGAGTTGCGTTGATTATCGGTGGCATCGACCTCAGCGCGACGACGAAGCGGAAGTGATCGCAGAACTGCTGCCGAGGCAGTAGCCTCATCGCAAAATGTCGCATAAACACAGAGGATTCGATAACTTATCCACATCATTATTGCGATGATGATCACAGATGAATCTCACATCCAAATTCACTTTGCCTGCAGAGTCGACCGGTTGTTGCCGCGGTCATGGAGCAGTTGCAGCAAAATGTGAATGTGAAGGAGCAGGCTCTTTTCGACAAGGATGCAGAGCTTGCGGCAGCCGGCAGGCGCTTGCCGCGGCAGAAGCGATCATTCAGCAGTTGAAGGAAGAACTTCGTCTGGAGCTCATCCGCAAGTATGGCAAGCAGAGGAGAAGTTGTCCGACCTGCAGATGAGCTTCTCGATCGTGAAACCGCTGTGTCGAGCGAGGAGGTCGATACCGAGATCGCCAGCGTCCGCTCAGCGAAGAACAACGAACACAACGCGTTATCGGGCGCGCAGCAGCAAAAAAAGCGCAAGCCGCATCCCGGCGAAACGAGTTACCGCGCATCTTGAGCGGATCGAAGAGATCGTTGCCTGCGCGGCCGAGCAGTGCACCTGCGGCAAGTGCGGACGCGAGACTCAGGACATCGGCTACGAAGAGACCGAAGAGCTCGGCATGAAGCCTGCGGTGCACTTCGTGCGCGCGATCAAGCGCGAGAAGCGGGCATGCAAAAGCTGCGCAGACTGCGGTGTTGTGACAGCTCCGGCGCCGGCACGCATCGCGCCGAAATGATCTTCGCCGACGAAACCATTATCGAATTCATCGTCCGGAAATATTGTGATGCGCTTCCACTCTATCGTCAGCGCGCGATTCTGATGCGCGATCTGGGCATCGATGTGGCGCTGACCACGATCGACGATGCTGTGCTGCGCGTGGGCGAGCTATTGATTCCGATCGTCGAGTTGATGAAGCGCGATCTGCTCACCGGCGGCTACATCCAGGCCGACGAAACGCACGTAGACGTGCAGACTCCCGACAAAAAGAGTCAAACCATCGCGCCTTCTTCTGGCAGTACAGTGCGCCGGGCAAAGGCGTGGTCTTCGATTTTGAGATGACGCGAGGTAAAACGGTCGCCACGGAGTTCTTCAAAGACTATGGAGGAATCCTCCACACAGATGGGTATGTCGCGTATGAAAAAGACATCGGCACGAAAGGTATGATCCACGCTTGCTGCATGGCGCATGCCAGGCGCGGATTCATCGATGCCATCAAGGTGCAAAGCAGAGCCCAGACACCCGACGCGAAGTTGGAACGCGCCGTCGCGCTCATGGATGGTCTGTTTGCGATCGACCGCGAGGCGCGCGAACAGAACCTCTCGCTCGACGATCGTCATGCACTGCGCCAGGAGCGCGCGCCCGAGTTGCTTGACGAGTTACATGCGCTGCTGTCCGCTATGCAAGGCTCGGGCACGATCCTGCCGCAGTCGGTGGCGGGCAAGGCCATCAACTACACGCTGAAGCGCTGGGTGGAACTGACACACTTCATCAAACATCCTGTGATCGAACTGTCGACCAATTGGGCGGAGAATTCAATGCGTCCCGTTGCGATTGGAAGGCGGAATTGGCTGCACCTGGGCAGCAAAGAGGCCGGACCCAAGATCGCCACCATCTTCAGCATCGTAGAGAGCTGCCGCAAACTGGGCGTTCCCATTCGCCAATACCTGGCAGACGCTCTGCCTGGCCTCGCCGATCGCTCCATCCACGGGCTGGCCGACCTTACCCCCGCAGCCTACGCCACCACCAAGGCAAAGTAGCCTATCCCGCCTGTCCGAACCCGTCAACCATGGCTTTGCTCGAACGAGTACGATCGAACGCCGCAAGCGCGCGCACCGGGAACTGCACACCGACGGGAACCTCGCTGGGCGCGCCAAGGTAAACCTGCGGCACCTCGTCTGATGCTGTGCTGCCGGTGTTCTTGATGGTGATGCTCACATTCAAGCCGCCATCGGAGGCATTCACGATCTTGAGGCCGGAATAGGCGAACCGGGTGTAGCTGAGGCCGTAACCGAACGGATAAAGTGGCTCGATCTTCTCTTTGTCGAACCAGCGATAGCCAACATTGACGCCCTCACTATAGACGGTCTTGCCGTCAACGCCCTTGAAAGAGCGCTCAGGATATCTTGGATCGGTTGCAGGGTAGTCCTCAAGGCGCCTCGCCCAGGTTATAGGCAAGCGGCCCGCGGGACTGACTTTGCCAAGCAGTACATTGGCAGTCGGCCAGCCGCCCTCGTCACCGGGGAACCACATCTCGAGAATCGCTTTGACCTTGCCGGCCCAGGGCATTACGACAGGCTCCCCCGTGTTGAGGACGACAATTGTGTTGGGGTTGACGGAGGAAACTTCCTCGATGAGTTTATCCTGATCCCCTGGCAGAGCGAAGACTGGATCGGATTCAGGCCGCTCCCAGGCGAAGACCACGGCGATCCTGGCTTTTTTGGCGGCGGTGATCGCGGCCAAGTGATCGGCCAGGCGCTGCTCGGGCGTGTACCAGTTCAAGCTTACCTGCGCCGGTCTGTCGGAAGTGTCAGGGCTGATATGAATTTCGAGCGCGTGTGACCCGGCACTCAGGTTGACCGCGCGGCGTACATTGTCAAGACCGTCCGTAGTTGGAATAATATTGTCCTGGTTGGGCTGCAGGACGTCGCCATGATCTCCGCCTTGTACCGCGCCCGTCGAACCAACCCGCTTGCCATCGATAGAAAAGCTGGCGTCGTCGCCCAGGGCCTGGAGATAGAGCCAATAGTCACCCTCATGCGGAACGGTAAGCGTGCCCTTCCAAGTGCATGTTGAGTTGGGAGGAAGAGCATTCCCGCCTTTTATCGTGAAGTCGATCAGCGCGTCAGCATGCGAAGCACAGGGCCCGGCACGCAACAGGCCGGGCTTGCCGTCGTGGCCAAGAACGCCGGCTGGAACAAGCGTTCCGGTCATATCATCGGCTACGGCGAAAGCGATATTAGGATTGCCTGAAACCTTCTTCATCGCGGCAAGCGGACTTACCTCGCGCTGGAAAAGGCCAACGGAGCGTTCGCCGCTTTTGCCGATAGAGTCCAGTTGCCCCGCAGTGGGGCCGATCAGCGCCACCGAGGAAAGATCGGAGGGCGTGAGGGGAAGAATGTGGTTCTCATTTTTAAGTAGAACAGCGGCGTCCTCACCGGTCTTTTCAATCACCTTTGCGTTCGCGTCGATGTCCTGCGGAGTCACGGAATGCTTCTGCATCCCGTCTATGTAACCGAAACGGATGATCTCGTAGAGCACCCGGCCTGCTGCGCGATCGATAGTCGCTTCCGTTACGGTACCGTCCTTGAGAGCTTCGGCCATCGTGACCGGCTTAGGTTCCAATCCGCTGGGGCCGGATTTATCGGTTCCATCCGCGTCTTCCGGAATGTGATCTTTATAATTTGGCTCATCTGTCTGTTGTGGGACTGGCAGTGGCTTGAGTGAGAAGAAGGATGGAATCGATCCGGTGTTACCCGGCATCTCCATGTCGAGGCCGACGTTGATCTCTTCGACGCTGTGGGCAGCGCCCCAATCGGAGGTCACGAATCCCTTAAACCCTATCTGGTCGCGCAGGATTTTGGTCAGCGTGTCAGGGTTGCCGCAGGCATAAGGGCCGTTCAAGTGGTTGTACGAGCACATGATTGACGCTACGCCCGCCTTGATGGCCGCATAGAACGGCTCCACATAGACTTCATGCAGGGTCTGATCGTCGACGTAAACGTTGAGGCCCTGGGAGTCGTAGGCTACATAGTGCTTCACCATCGCCATGACGTGCTGCGACTGGATGCCCTTGATCTCGGCCGCGGCAATCTGGCCGGTGAGAAACGGGTCCTCGCCGAACGTGTTGTATCCGCGCGCAAATACGAGGTCGCGAACGATGTTGACGAAGGGCTGGAGCGAAACGTCGATGCCCATCGCCCGGTCTTCGCGGCCAATCACCAGGCCATTCTCCTCCGCGTCCTTGGCGCTGAATGTAGCGGCAACTCCCATGGTGGCCGTCTCGCCCTGTGCCGCGTGGCGAGTGAGCACGCCTGGCGGTCCGTCGGCAAAACGCAGGCCCGGGATGCCCAGCCGGGGCACTCCGGCCAGGTATCCTCCCTGCCCCTGATAGAGGGCGGGGGGCTCGAGTGCGCCGTGGATAAGGGCCAGTTTTTCCTCGAGCGTCATCTGGCTAAGAAGTTTGCCGGCCCGGTGCTCCGCTTCAGCGCCCGTCATCGACTGCGTCCGTGCCGTACTCGTCCTAATCAGCACTGTAAGCCCCAGGACACCCCAAGTTGCCATGCGCGCTCTTCCGTGAAATATGCTCAATGTGGTCGCCTTCCGTCAGAATATGAATGTCGAAGCAGACGTCAGCCAAAGCCTACGGTTCGTCAAACAGTCAGCCGATTGCAAGCCGCCGAATCATCCGAAGCAACCGCTCATGCTCATGCTCCTCGACTCATCATCTGGTATCACTGCGTGACAGACAACCAACGCCGCGAGATCGTTGGCCCGACACCGCTTTTTTGGTCCGGCACGGCGGTGGCTTTCAGAATGAGACTGTCCTGCGGAGTACCCGGCGCCGGCAACATAATGGGAAAATCGCCTGCTCCCAAAGCCGCCAGGTCAAATGGCTTTTCCGCTTTGGACAGGGTTTTGCCTTCCTTTGTCTCCAATGTCAAAATGAGTTCACCTGCCATCGGCCGGTCATAGTCGTTGATCATTTTCACCAGGAATTCGTGAGGCGCACCGGCCCGAAGCGTAGGGTGAAAGAAATTGATATAAACGCCGAGCGGCTTGAAGGCTTCGCCCGCGTAATCGGCAAAAGCCGGATCGAGTTTGAGCTCTTTCACATCGCTCCAGTCGTCCGACGTAGCAACATCGGGAATATCGTCCGTCAGATACACGAAATAATCGACGGCGGCCATTTGGCGATGCGCTCGCCAGTATTCCGTCAAGCCCGCCAGAAGGTAAGCCCACTCATCGAGCCGTTCGCGGTTCGTCGCGTTGACTCCCACGAGCTGGGAATAGACATTCTCGCTGTATTCCATTCCCTTCGTCGAGCCGTCGCGGTTCAACCAGAGGGAGCCATATTCATTTAGGACTACGGCGTTCCGCGTGGAAGGCACGGGCGTATCTAATCCCACGGCGATCGGCGCGCCATCCATTTTTTCAAGGTCGCTCATTTTGAAGGTGAGTTTCCCCTCGGCGCCCTGGTCGAAAAAGTAGCCGTGAAATTCCTCCACGTCGCCGGGGCTACCGGGCGGATTGTAGCTGTCCTCCCAGGGCCGATGCGACAAATCCAGGCCGCGCACGGCGGGATGCGCTCCGATGCGAACGATGAGCGTATTCTCGGCATTCCAGCGGATCGCCCGGCTCAACTTCCATAAGCTGGCGCTGAAGCCGCCGGGATATTCCGAGTGCCAGGCATCATCCTCCGGATCGAGGCGCTGCCCGTTCAACCAGACCGCCGTGCCGAACTGCGCCTTATCGATCATTAGCATCGCCATCGCGCGGGCCGACGGCGCGCGAAAGGTTTTGCGATACCAGAAATAATTGCGATCCTGTTCCACCTTGCCGTCCCAGTATTTGACCATCCAATAGGGGTCCACTCGATGCTGGCCGATAAGCCAGTTCACGCGCTCGCGGCTGATAAATCGATCCATATCCGGAAACGGCGGGGTTGCCAGATGCGCCAACCCGGGTACCGGGACGGTGTGCGTGAAGCTGCCTGGAATTTCATCCGGCGATTTGCTGTCCGCAATTTGCCATTGACCGTCCAGCGACAATACCGTTCGTCCTGCCGGCGCAGCCTTGGCCGAATGACAAAATAGCGCGGCGAGCGCGATCATGAGGAGCGGAGTAACAGAAAATAGATTGGGCGTTTTCATTCTTTTAAAAGTCCTTCGTTCGTAATCGTCAGCATGGTCTGGTATGTCGCCAAGCCTCCGGCCGCCAGAGCAACGTTGAGCACGCGCTCTGCCTCTACCAGTTGTAATAGCGGTACGGATCGTCGCCAAGAACAAAGTCGTCCCGGTAATCCGAGCTGTAGAAGCCGCTCGGCTGTTTCACTGGCACGAAGGTCCAGGGATCCGCGGCAGCACTCGCCGGGATGGCCGTGAAAATCAGGCTGTCCGCGGCGAACTGCCCGCCCAGGTTTGCCAGCACCTGACACAACGCCCTGGTCTGCCTCCACCGGGTAAAGCGGAAGTAGGTCTTCATGTCGGCATCGAAGCGGTTCGGATCGAGTTGGCAATAGATCAGCACGCCTTCGCCCAAAACTTTTCGGGCCAACAATCCATCCGCTCCTACGTCACCTCCCGAGGCGATCACCCACGCCTCCATATCGCTCCGCCAGCGCAGATCCGACTTGCTCAGCCCGCGAGCTTCAGGCCAGCCGGGAACGTTCAATGAGCCACAAAAGCTATCCACTTTCTTTTGAGTCGCGCCCAACGGCAGTTTTTCGCCGCTTCGTGGAAGAACAAGAGCCCTGCCGCCACCTTGAATGAAGGAGCTGAGAGCCTCATCGGATGGGCCGGAGCCCGAACCGACCACCACTAAATCCGCGCCGGTCGAAATGGCACTGGCCTTCTCGTAGATCAACCCCAGATCGTCCAGCAGCTTGGCCCCGTCATCATCGCCGATGTAGAGCGTCTTGCGCGCCTTGGGCGTAAGGGGCGCTGTCTGCGCATAATGCACGATCTGGTTCGCCAACTGCCGTGCCGCCGGATCTTCAGCGGCGTGGTCTTCGAGATCCAGCATGCACCAGATGAGTCGACCTTTCCCGTAATCCAGCTCCATAAGAGGAGAGTAGGCCAGATCGAACTCATCTTCGAGAATCGGTCTCCATGAGCCTTTATGCGGCTTCTCGACAGAGGCGCTCGCCACTGCGCCACGACCGCCCCAGCGCCAGCCGTAGAAGGCCATTGGCGGCTCGTAATCAAATGGAAAAGGCTTTTCCCACGTTCCATTGGGGTATGGTTCAAGCAGTGTGCTGCTGCCAGCCCAGTCGCTCAAATCAAGGGCATCGAGTCCCGCCATCACAGGGTGGTTGGCAGACACAGGAAAGACGCGGCGAGACATGTGCCAAGCCACGCGCAGGCCCAGCCGATTGCGCATGAATTGAGGATCCTGGGTGAACACGATGACCCGAGCTCCGTTGCTCACGAACGGCTCGATCTCGCGCAGCAGAACTGGGCGCGCCATCAGCGCCGAGCGCCCGATGACGATCAACGGCTCGGCCGTCATCTGGTCCCACTCATGCCAGGAACAACCCAGGCGGCGCAGAAGCTCGGTAGTTTGCCCTGCGGGGTCGTAGACCGCGATCTTTGTTGATAAGCGTGCCGGCGGTGCAAAGACTCGAAAATCGAATCGATCCTGGTGCGCTGCCTGGCCGATTTCGGCAGACACCGTAATTTGGCCGTCTGCCTTTTCGCCTCCGATATCCCTGGGAACGTCAAACTTTGTGGGCACAAACAACGTTTGAGCTAGATCAATCGTCCCCTCTTTAATTCCAGAGCCTACCCTCTGTCCGGCGACGATTGCTTCCCATCGAACCGAGTATTTTTGGGGGGAGCGGGTGTCATTCAACAAAGCGATCTGTTTCTCAATGGCCCGGCCAGTCCAGAAGTTGTGATCCTTGGCGGTGAACGCTTGATCCGGGCCGGGCACGCCAGGGTTGGGCCGTCCGCCGGGGCCGCAAATCCAGGCCAGTGTCGGCTGGTTGTTTTCAACCAGCGCTCTTCCCCCCGGCAAGATCTGAGCAGCCTTGGGTCCAAGCCAATAGAGATTGGCCATAGGAGCCGTCGGGAAATAGTACCCGCGCCGGCCGGGTACAAACGGGCCCAGAGCGACCTCTTTTTCGGCATCCGGCTTCGGGGCCCAGCCGTGGGCGTTCTCCCATGCAAACATGCCGGCTGTGTTACCCATCGTGCGCCAGCTTCGCCATGTGTTGCGCACGAACAACTCCTGAACTTGCTGGAAGTTGGGGGCGAATACCTCCGCCGGATTACCCCCATTCTCGTGCCAGCTCGCATAGACCTGGCCACCGCGGAACAAACTGCGAATCTGCGCGCGGTACTCTGGCGTTTCCTGGGCGTAAGCCTGATCCCCGAAGTAGATGGCGCAGAATTCCGCGTCCAGCGGCTCACTGGTAACCGCTTGCCCGAACCCATCCCGGCCACGGTGGTAACTGGTCTGAAGCGGTGTGCCGAACTCCGGGCAGAAAAAGGGCATGTCTCCGAACTCAGCCCAATAGCTCAACCATTCCTCGCGCTCCTGCAAGGGAATGAAGTCCATGTAGAAATTGAGCGAATACACGTCTCCAACGGAGCCGGAATGATGGGAGATGACCGGACGCGTGCCGTCCAGCGCGCGCAGAATTTCAATTCCTTCCTGAAGCTTCGCGAAACGGTCATCTGTCCATGCACTCAGCTTGTTCCATGCAGCGGAGCGGTTGCCGATCAGGCGCGGGTGTTCGTCGCCGCGCGCGTAATTGGGGCTGGTGTCCCACAGGATGATCGAAGGATGATTACCATAACGCTTGATCTGGGCGGCAGCGGCGGCCTGGTATCGCTGCTGGGTTTCCGGATCGCTCCACGTGCCGGCGTATCGCGTGAAATCCTCAAGCACACCGGTGATGGGCCAGCCCTTAAGATCGGCGCGTTCGTACCACATAAGATACTCGTCCGGCTTGCCGCGGGCGCTTTCGTCATTCGGCCAGATCTCCTGGAAGTTGTACCCAGCCGACATAAACGCATCGATCGTACCGTCCACTTCCTCAGCGACGGCACGGGCGCTTGGATCGCCCATCACAGGACGCCAACGGAGTTCTTTGCCGTTGAGGTAGAACTTGCGTCCATCAATCCAAAACTCCCGAAAGCCTATCGTCTGCTCTAACTCGTCGTTCAGCCCCGCGCCCTGGACCTTGAGGACCAGCGTGTAGAGGTTCGGCTGCCCGATATCCCACAGCTTCGGATTGGGCCACGACCAGACAGGCTGCACCACCTGCTTCTCGGCGGCACGCACGGGCAGCGTTGTTTCAAAGCGACGCTCCTCATGGCCTTTATCATCCAGCGCAACAATAGTAAATTGGGCATTACCGCTTTGCGGCACGTTGGCCAGCCCGACCTCGATCGCGATCTGTTGCTGTCGTGTCGAGGTTTTGACGAAGATACTATCAATATGTGGACCCGCCGGCTGGCTTCTCAGGAAAACGTTGCCAGCTATGCCGCGCGCGATAAGGCCGCGGCGGCGCCTCTGGTGGGCCGTCCCCGCTTGCGTCTCGACGGCGGGCTCGGGCTCGTTTCCCGCTATCAGCGGCTCAACAGACGACTCACTGAGAGTTGCCACCACCAATATGCAAACCAATGCCTCTTTGCCGGGCGTGACCGCGCGGGTAATATCAACCGTGCCCTCGGGCCAGTGCACCTCGCCGCATACCTGGTTGTTAACCAAGACCAGAGCATCCGTGCATACGCGTTCAAAATCCAAAAGCACGGCGCGTCCGGCCCAATCGGCGGGCACATTGATTGGCCGTTCATACCACATCCGGGAGACCTGATCGCCACGGAAAGCCTGCCACGGACTGCCGGCCCCCGCAGCGATCAAACCAGGGATGCGATTATTGCTGTCCTGCCAACTGCCGGGAACGCGGATGTAGCCCCAATCGTCAGTTGGTTTTTTGTGGGCATCGCCTGCTGCGGGCATCACTCGCCAGATTCCGTTGAGGCAGATCGATGCGCGCCGGCTAGTCCTCGATTCGATGGGCTCCTTGCCCCACGCCGACATTCGCCGGCGGGCAGCTCCGCTCGCCCGCCATAAAATAGCGCCGCGAGAACCGTCGTGCCCAACATTGAGCAATGCTAAAGGCGAGGCGCACGCCGCAGCGGAAACCTTTAAGAAGTTTCTGCGAGTTGTCCGAGCTCTCATTTGGCATCCTACCTTTCGCCAGCCGCGCTTATCGCCGATCCAAAGATGTTCCTGGCGCGTGGACATACCGCTGCCGGCAAAGCAATCGCGCCGCAATTACGCATCTAAGTGCACGCGATTTGTTTTCGTTCTTTGCCTAAGCCATCCTCTTTCTTGCCTTGGGCTGAGGTTCACTTCGATTGTCGTTGTCAGCGCACTGTGTTCGATTTGGCGCGATGGCAGGTGAATCACGATCCGGTTGCCGGCCGCATCGATCATCCAGCCAGCCGGCGCCGAGCCTGGATCGGCTGCCGCTGCGGTTGGCAATGCCTTCCCATCTACGGTTACCGAGGACGCAGCCGTCGTTCCGTATACCAGCAGATAATTCATTTCGGGAAGGTTCTCGAGCTTCCAAACATAGCCGCCCGCTCTTGGGCTGCACCGTCACTTTTGCAGCATCGCCCCGTGAGTTGAGCAAGGTTACGGTCTCACTTCCACTGGGAGCAGTTACGACCAAGGCATCGACGCGGCCCTTTGTCATGCTCGCGCCAAATTGCAATTCTTCACTCAGCTCGACCGGCACAACGGCCCCTGGCTTCAAATAGACGGGGATCGTGTCCAGAGGAGCATCAACCTTTCGCTCTACCGGCCCGGTGACCGTTTTGCCGTCCCATAAGCTCGTCCAGACGCCGGAGGGAAACGAAATCGTCCTGAAAGTGTCTTCGTTGACCACCGGCGCAACCAGCAGATCCGGCCCGAACAGGTATTGATCCTGGACGGCAGCGATCTGCGGCTCATCGGGAAAGGCCACCGGCATGGAACGCATCATGGAAAGGCCCGTATGATGCGCAATGGCGGCGGAATTGTAGTTGTAGTTCACTAAATTTTCCCGCGTCCAGGCAAGGAACTTATAGTTCGTCACGGCCGCATCGCCGAAATACCACGGATCGCGCGGCGCGGTGCCATGAGGGCGCATCAAAGGGCTGAAACAGCCGAATTGGAACCAGCGCATATACACCGCCGGCTGCGGGAGACCGAAATATCCGCAGATGTCGCTGCCCCACAGGGAATAACCGCAGGCGCACAAGTTCAGCGCCCCGGTCAAAACGTGCCTGAGCCCGTTAAAGTTGGCCGGGTGATCGCCGGCAAATTGGCCGACCCAGTGTTGCGTGCCGGGCGCAGCTCCTCGGGCATACAAGATGAAATCGTTCCCGCGTTTCTCCTGGTAGACTTCACTGATTGTCCGTTGATAATCGTAGTAGTAGAAATTGTGCATCTCGGCCCCGCGCTGGCCGTCGTAAAAGACCGCGCCATCCGGGGTCAAATCGCCGAAGTCCACCATGCTTCCGGCCTGGCCAAGATCCAGGGCCTCTCTCACCGCCCGCCGGCAGAGCTCCAGGGCATTCGGATTGGTGAAATCGATGTAAGTGTCCTCTTCGGAGTCTGGGGCGATGGCCCCGCTTCGGGAAGCGCAAAATGGGGAGTTCGATCGGGCTTCAGTTCCGGCATGAGTCTCTGCTGCGTCGACAGCGGGACGTCCGCAGGCATGAAATAGCCCAACACCCTAATCCCGCGCGCCGCCATGAACTGATTCAACTCCGGCGAAAGGGCGGACGGACCTTCGGCATAGATGGCCGAATGCGGGATGTCCAACTCCGCGTAATGGAGGGTGACTCTTTCTTCCTCCGACACCGCGAACTCGACGTCTTCCCAATGGCCCTCTGCCCAAGCCCCGCCGCCTCTGCCCATCCACGGCTCGAAAACCCACTTGGGCGGCAGCGGAACCCTGCCCGTCAGAGCTGTATAGGAATGCAATATCTTCTCGGGCGCACCAATCCAGAAGTAATAGTCGAATATCGGACCTTGCTGCGTAATTCGATATTGGTTTGGATCCGCCTTCCCGATGTCCGCCCGTAAACGATAGGACGAATTGTCGAAGACCATGTAACCCCTGGAACTGTGAAAGATGGGCAGGGATTTGTACGACGTATTCGCCAATCCCACCCCGTTCCCAACCCAGTCATCCGTTCCCCAGAGCGTCAGCACATTTCCATTTTGATTGAAGCGATTGTATCTCTCTCCAAAACCGTAAATAACCTCGTCTGGAGCAAGACGATTCTTGAAATCTATCGCCAATATCCCGCCATCCGAGCCAAACCGGAAAGCCAGGTCATTGGCGCCGATTTGCGTAACTGCATTTCCCGCGGCATCGTAGAAAACAATCGAAAACGGATTTTGGCTGATCACAACCCTGCCATCGGCGGTTTCGATGGAACATGAGCCTGGGGTTTGCGTGGCCTTTAGCGGCAGCAGATCGGCCGGCCTCCAGTACCCTTCCTCACTGCCGTAGATTCTTACGCCGCCCGTTGCCGGCAGGACCAGGCGCAAGTCAACTTCATGGCTGCCGGCCATGCACCGCATCAGCAGCGTGCTGCCCTGCACTTCCAGGCTTTCCGCGCTTGTGACCGGCGTCCATGCGTCCGCCAGAATGTCCCCCGGCGAGCCATCGGCATACCACCAGCGCGACATCTTATCCAACTGGCTCAGATAAGTGTCCAGCAGCTGACATGCCTGCTCCGGATCATTCTTCTGCAAAGCGGCGTTCACTTTTTGCCGGATGAGCGGCAAAGTCATGTCACTCTTTAGAATGTCCCATCCCCTAGGATCGCCCCACGCCCTGGGATACAGTACGAAGCCCTTCCTGGGTCACCAGGTCCATCCAACGTTGCGTGAGATAGAGCCGCTGCGCCAGATTATTCTTGTCCGTCGGCGTGGTTAACGACGATTCCATCTGCCAGATCTGCCGGCACGTGTCGGCATTGGGATAGGTCATCGCTGCCGGCCTTTGCCAGCGCAGGATGCCGGATGGCAACTGGCACAAACTGCTTTGAGAATCCCGGACTTCTGCCGGACCGGAAAAGTGGGTCTCAATCAGAAGGTCAACCGGCATGGATTCATTGAAATCAATCGCCACCGGGGCTGCTGAATTCCCCATCGCGCCAGCGAGTCCGCATGGGCAGAAAACCAAAATAGGACTTCGGCTTTCCGCCCAGCGCCTGCCACGGTACCTGGAAAAAAACCAGCCATTCGTTGGCTCCCCTGGTAACAATCGCTTTGAACCCCTCGACTTCGTTGACGACTTCGGAAGAACCGCGACCGACTGCAGGTTGATCAGCAGCCACGTTTGTACTGAAACTTAATTGCCGCTGGCAGCCAAACCTCAAGCCCTGCGGCGTCGCCGCAAACTGGAAATACGAGGGGGTGCTCGGGTCGGGCTGAATCAGAAAATCCACTTCGTCCGGATAAGGAGGCCAGTTGTTTGCCGCCGATGGCAAACCGTGCATTGAGTGCCAATTTGCCTCCCGCCACAAATCGGGATCCAGATTGGCGTACGGGAAGGACATATCGCTCTCCTGGCAGCGAAAAACGACAAAAAGCGTATCGCTGGTGTAAGCAACGCGACATTCGGTCGATGTCTCCGGACGCCCTTGCCCGCCGACGCGATAAAACCGGTCCAATACGAGTGTGTGTTCCTGGTCCCGAAGCAGATCATCGGCAGAAGGCGGCTTGCTCCAGGGCGACTTGAGAACAACTGCATTGGTTCCCCATTGCTCCTCGGCGTTTCCTGCCCCATCTCCGCTCGAATGCGCCGCCGCGCCGGAATGCTGGTTCGGGCCGACACCCTCTGCTTTCAACACCCCGCTGTATATTCCCGCCAGAGCACCAACCCCGATTGCCGACTTCTTCAAGAACGCACGTCTCTGCATTTCATCTCCTGTTTTCGAAAATTCTTACTCCGTTAGCGCATGAATCCTCTGGATAGCGCATTGCTTGCGCAACACTCACTTTCCGTTCATTAACGGCTGATTGATCAGTCATCGTAATGTCAAACCGGCGCGAACTGCAAGGTTAAGTGAATGCCTTCGGTCCGTCGACATTCCGCGGCGCCCAATCGTTCACCGACAAGCCAACCCATAAAAATCGCCCAGCATTACATATTTACTCAGTGCGCTCACGGGAGCCATAAGCGCTAGCTCACTCCCCGGCCAGCCCCTGTAATCGCATACACGCTGTCGTCTCGCATTGTATAGCGGACGCCGCCTTCCCCGGTCTGGCGCCAGGGACGGGTGCTATAGATCACCTCGCCATTCACCTTGCGCCACTGGCCCATTTTAAGCAACCGCTCCCGCATGATCGCTGGAATACGACTGTCGGCGGCGGGTCCAATGTCCAGCAGCAGGTTGCCCCCGGCTGGCCGTGTCCACCAGGAGACGGACAAGCTGTTCTGAGGTCTCGTAATCCGAAGCTGTTTCCAACCGATTATATTCGAGGTCGGTACGACGTATTTCACCTCAGATTGAACAAAGGGCGCGGCCCAAAAGAGCTGCCGGAGACGGTGCGGGTCTTCCCATCGACGCCCACTGGGGGTTCTTTGCAGGGCCCCCGCGGAATCGAACAGAATGCTTCGGAATGTGCCGGTTTCCACGGCTGACCCATCTGGTCCGGAAGTTGTCGAAGGGTAGGGCCGCTTCGTGGGACGGGAGTTGGGATGATGGGTGGGATTTGTGGGCACGGACACCGAGCACATTGCCGTGGTTGTCGTACGCGGTGAATCCGCGCCAGTCCTCGCCAGCTTCGCCTAGGAGATATACCCTCCAGATGATCTTCTCGACCTGTTCGCAGATATTTTCAGGCCTCCACGGCACTGGCTGAACACACTTCGTGGTTAAGGAGCCGAACCGGGCAACTTGCCTGGCCCGTTCGCCGGAAAATGTGCCTCGCACATACGGCATGGAACAGCTCCTGAGGTCCTCTGACTACGCCTGAGCCTTATCAGGGCAAGACTCCTATTCCCTGGTTATGGCGCATAAACTCTTCTTTGCGGAGGCGGCAAGGAAACGGTTCTCGCTGGTGCTGATTCTGCGCAAGAGCGATGCTGATTTTTGATCTCACAAGCGCCCAGACCCTCCAAGGCGGCCTTGCAAACGAACAAATCTGGGTCGTTCGTCGCCAGCCTCATCAGATCCGATACCGCTTGCCGGATGTGTTTCTCGCCGATCAGCCAGCAGATGCGTTCTCTTGCTTCAGGCAACGGACGCACGAACGCCCCGATCAGCTTTTCCTCATAGGTTCGATGGTCCAGTGTTAAATCGGCTTTGCAACCAGAACACACTTTGTCTTCCGAACTCACCTCACGCCAGCAATGGGTGCAGTAGGCGATCATATTGCAAAACCTCGGAAGCGCATGCATGGGATTACACAAGTGCCGAAACCTCTTGTTCAAATCGGTTGAGCCGTTCAATTGCCGACTGCACGGCGGGAGTTCCTTCTTCTTTGACTTTCCGCGCCCGGTCAAGCGCCTGTTCCGCAATGCGGCTGATTTCATGCAGCAGCTTGCGAATCTCAACCTCCAGGCGATCCCGGCTTTCCTGAATGCGATTGAGAACATCGTTTTGTACGCGCGCGCTGTTCGTTTCCAAAAGGTGCCGCAGAAATTCTCGAGCCTCGTTCGTGATCATTTTGCGTGCACCCACAAGCGGCAAAAAGACGTCGGCGAGCCAGCGCAGCGGCGATGGAGGTTGCGCGGTTCCGATGAAGTCCTCGAAGATGAACCTGGAACGTATGCGGAAGCCTTTCTCCGGATCGAGCGCATGGGGCATCCGTGTCAGTTCGCTGAGGCCCGCATCGGCGAGCTTTTTCAGAAAGCTGTTTCCCATCTCCACAAATCGAAGGGCCACGGCCCGATATTGGCGCTCGCCCTCTTCCTGCTCGGGTTTGAGCCAGGGCATGACTTTGCGGCGCGCGATCTCCTGGGCAAGGCGCATCACTCGGCGCCGATAGTGCGGGCCAAAGCCGAGGGGCACGGACGGTAGTTCATTGCTAAATTCCGCTTCAGATTCGTTCCATGCGGAATGGAAGAACTGCTTGTGCCTGTCACCGAAGAGGTCCGAAATTCGATGCTGCTCCGCCATAAACAGGAAATTCAGCTCGTGCATGGAGCGCTCGGCCTCGCTGATGGTTTCCTTCATGAGCCCGATGCGCCGTTCGGATTCTTCGATTGGCCGCAGAAGCGCATCACGGTCCTCATTGATAATCGCCAGGAGTTGCTCGCTCAGGCGCTGGAGGCCACGGTCGCAAGCGGCGCGAACGAGATTTCTGCCCGAGTCCTCAACAAGGTGATGCAAGCTCGCCAGCAGCTTTCTCCCAATCCCTCAACGGGCCGCGGTTTTCCATCCGTTCGGCGGCACTTACTTCAAAAACTTCGCCCATCGGGCGATGCAGCCGCTTTTCCAGAATCTCGCGAGTGAACTTCGCCGCCGCTGCACGCTCCGGATCGCTGGTGCGGTCGGCTTTGTTGATCACCAGAATTAAATCCTGAACTTGCTTGCCAACTGCTTCCACCAGCGTCAACTCCTCGCCGGCAATCGGCGGATCGGCTCCGACCACGACCAATGCCGCGTCAATATGGGGAATGAATGCCTGCGTAGTTGCCGTATTTCCAGTGAAGACCGAGCCCAAACCCGGCGTGTCCACAAAGCACATGCCGGAGGACAACAAGAGGCTGGGCACGAATACTTCCGCGCCGTCCACGCCTTTTTTGTTTTCGGGATTCAGTTCTTCGGTTACGTATTGCTTCAAGTCGGACATGGCAATGTCCCGCCAGGACCCGTCCCGCATACGAATGCGCGCGCGAAGTGCGTCGCCAAACCGAATCACCGTAGGCACGGCCGTGACCGGAATAAACCCGGTCGGAACAACTTCGTAGCCGACCAGAGCATTGAGTAGAGTGGATTTGCCTCGCTTGAACTGACCGACACAAGCTACATAAAAACGTCCTTCGGCAACCCGCGCTGCGAGTTCACGTGCTTCCTCGGCCACAGGCTCAGCTGCAAGTTCCTGAGCCAGATCGGCAAGCCGCAACAGACGAGAGGCACCATCCGCAGACACGGATGTCTCAGTCGGAAGGCTGCCGTAATCTTGCACTATCGAACCGCTGTTGTATTCCTGCATTACTCTTACTCTTTTCCTGAAGACGCTCCTGTCACTTTGCGGCCGCCCGTGAATAGCGGATCACTTCAACACGCGACATGGCGATCAAGCCTTCTTCCACCATTGCGTCCAAATGCGGGATCAGTTTCTCAATCTGTTCTTCGGTGTCGATGATGCTCAGCATGATGGGAGCGTCTTTGGAGAATTTCCAATGGCTGGCATGGTGAATTCTTGTGCTTGCCCCGTAGCCTTCGATCCCCCGATAGACGGTCGCGCCGGCCATTCCCAGTTCCATGGCACTTGGCCACAATCGCTTCATGCAGTGGCTTGCCCTGCCATTTGTCGTCTTCACCGAAGTGAATACGTAACATGCGCGCTTGAAATTGGTCTTTCATGGTTTAGCCTCCGCTCATACCGAGGTGTTTCCCGGCTGCGAGTCTGGCAAATCAACATCCAGTGCCCGGTAGGAGTACTTGATGATGTCCACATCAGAAAGCACGACCAATCCTTCTTCCACCATCTGATCCACAATCGGAAGAAACGCTTGCAGCTTCTCCTCCGTATCGATGGCCGAGAGCATGATCGAGCAATCGTGCGACAGGTGCAGCGGCCTTGTCCTTGTGCATGTGGCGATGTGCGCCATAGCCGAGAATGCCGCGATAAACAGTGACGCCGGCGATATCGTTGGCGCGCATGGCTTCAACGAGCGCGTTGTAGAGAGGCTTGTCCCTCCAGCGGTCTGCCTCACCGATGTAGATGCGCATCATCTTTGCTTTGCCTTCCATCTTTACGTGCGCAGGAGGCGTGGCCTTCTTGGTTTCGAGACTTGTGCCGGCTTTGCAACGGTCGTCTCCTGTACTTCGATCATTCCTGTACCCGCAAGCTCTTCGAGTTTGCCGAGGATTTCATTCACCTTTTCCGCGCGATTCGATGAACTCAATTTTCAGTGGAAGTGATCGGAGATCTCGACGATGTTCGCGGAATGCATGTGATGGTCGGCGCCGAACCCGGCGATGCCCTTTATTACCGTCGCCCCGACACACCTCGATAAAAGAGAAAGTCGAGGATGCTTGAATAGATCGGGATCCCATGGTGGGTGGACCCCTCACTGACGTAAATAGAAACCTTCAAAGCCTTTCCCGCATTCAGCATTTTTCCTCCTTATGCTCTGAGTCCACGTTGTGCAACTAGAAACCTGCAGCCCGTCCAGTGCGCCCCATCCTGACGATCAGGCCTGGGATCATTGCACAATTGGACTAGTTCATCTTTCAATTGTTCACGATAATTCCTGATGATCATATCGATCCGTGCTGTCAGCGTCAGTGGTACCTTTTGACGCAATTTGACCGCGTGGGGAATACAAAAAACTGCCTCCATCCGCAGCCAACTCACGATATTCGGCTTTCCCAGCAATGTAACCAGCTCACGAATCCGTCCGTCCTCCTCGTCGATTACCTTACGGCAAAAGTCGCAATCGGGCCGTTGGTCCGCCGTTGATCCATTTTCGTTGACCAGGGTAAGGAAAACGTCGGCTGCGGCCTGCGCGTCTTGCACCGCGGCCACGCCCCAGGCGTGAAAATTGCACAGGCGACGGATTTCCTTGGCCGAATCCCCCTGTAAATGAATTGCCTGAAAATCTTTCAAAAAACGGCAGAACGGACATCCGGGTTCATGCAGGAGTTCCTCGATCGATTGATGAAGTACGATTTGCCGATGTGCTCTCACGAAATCACCTCCGCGAGCATCGCGCCTCCCCAACTGCGGCAAGCCCCAAAAATAAGCTTCCAATTGCATAGAGAGCGGCGAGAGAAAAAGCGCCTGTCCGCAGAGTGGAGAGTGTTTCCCACTCATACGTCGAGAATGTGCTGTAGGCGCCCACGAATCCGGTTGGAATCAAATAGCGCCATGCCGGGTTTAATTCGGCGCGTTTACCGAGATAGGTTAAAGAAAAACCGATAATGATGCAGGCGACAGATTGATCACGAAAGTTCCATAGGGGAATTTTGTTCCCAAGCGACCGGCGACTGTCGAACCAACCCAGTAGCGGGCG
>CAWGGA010000029.1:0-98394 GCA_963822015.1 uncultured Acidobacteriaceae bacterium | reverse complement strand
GTTTTGACGAGAACGCCGCTGTGGTGATCGGCGACGATCACGAACCGGTTGGAACGCGCGTCTTCGGGCCAGTGGCCCGCGAGCTGCGCGAGAAGAAGTTTTTGAAGATTGTTTCGCTGGCCCCGGAAGTGGTGTAAGAACAGCTTTCAGCCGTTAGCTCTCAGCTTTCAGCTTGTTTGTGCTGGATTGAGGAGCGCGGCCAAAGCAAGATGAACTGATGGCTGACAGCTGATAGCTGAAAGCTGGAGAAAAAGATGCCGAGTTTGAGTATTCATCGCAACGATACGGTCAAGGTCCTTACGGGTGCTGACCGGGGCAAGACGGGCCGCGTGCTGCGCGTCTTCCCCGGCAATGGCACGGTGCTGGTGGAGCATGTGCGCGTGGTCAAAAAAACGGTTTCGGGCAGGCAGGGACAAAACACGAGAGGCGGCATCGCCGAGCAGGAGTCGCCGATCAGCGTGTCCAACGTTGTGCTGCGTGTGTCCCAACTGCGGCGACGCGCGCGTGGGCCGCAAGGTTGAAGGCGACATGCGCGTTCGGATTTGCAAGAAGTGCGGGCAGGAGTTGCCCACGAAGAAGTAGGAAAGAAAGCTTCTAGGCTACTAGCCTTTTCGTGCTGGAGCAGAGGCCAGGGCAGAAGCAAGATGGAGCTAAGAGCTAGCAGCTAGAGGCTAGTAGCTGTTTTTGGAGTGGAGCAACATGGCGGCAAGATTGAAAGAGAAGTATCAAAAAGAGATCAAACAGGCGCTCAAGAAGGAGTTGGGGCTTGAGAACTCCATGGCTGTGCCGAGGCTGGAAAAGATCGTCATCAACATGGGTCTGGGCGAGGCCACGCAGAATACCAAGCTGCTGGATCCGCTGGTGGCCGATTTGACGCAAATCGCCGGCCAGAAGCCGGTGACCACGCGGGCCAAGAAGTCGATTGCGGCCTTCCACGTGCGCACCGGCAATGCGATTGGCGCCATGGTTACGTTGCGCTCCGACAAGGCGTACGAGTTTCTTGACCGCCTGATCTCGATCGCGCTGCCCCGCGTGCGCGACTTCCGCGGTGTGTCCACCAAAAGCTTCGACGGCCGCGGCAACTACACGCTGGGCCTGCGCGACCAACTGATTTTTCCTGAAATTGACTACGCGAAGGTGGAAAAGCTGAAGGGTATGAACATCACCATCGTAACCACCGCAAGGGATGACAACCAGGCGCGCGCGCTTCTGCGCCACTTCGGGATGCCCTTCCGGCAGGGAGCGTAAAGGTAGTTCATGGTTCGCAGCCAGGGGCCGGCAACTGAACGGCTGAGAACTACGAACCGAGAACTTTTTTGAGGAATTTATGGCAACTACTGCAAAAAGAGTGAAGGACGCACGGAAACCGAAGTTCTCCAGCCGCAGGCACAATCGCTGCCAACTGTGCGGGCGGCCGCGGGGTTTCCTGCGCAAGTTTGGCGTTTGCCGTCTGTGCTTCCGGGCGCTCGCGCTCAAGGGCGAGATTCCCGGCGTCAACAAGTCGAGTTGGTAGAAAGACAGCGATCAGCTTTCAGCCATCAGCTTTTTCCGTGCGGAGTTGAAGCATTTGGAGAAAGCGAGATGAACGAAAAGCTGAAGGCTGAGAGCTAAAGGCTGTTTCAACCATTCCCGCTGGTTCTCGCTACGGCGAGCGAACGGGGGATGAAGGAGAAGGAATGAGTCTGACGGATCCAGTAGCGGATTTTCTGGCGCGCATTCGCAATGCCATTCGGGCGCGTCATCAGAAGCTGGATGTTCCCGCTTCGAAATTGAAGACCGAGATCGCCCGCATCCTGAAGGAAGAGGGTTATATCTCGAACTACAAACTCCAGGAAGAGGAAGGCAAGCTGCTGTTGCGCCTGTACTTGAAGTACGGCGGCACGGAAGCGGCTATCCGCGACCTGGCGCGTGTCTCGCGTCCCGGCTGCCGCGTTTACGTGGGCCGCGATGACATCAAGCGCGTGCAGGGCGGGCTTGGCATCTCCATTTTGACCACGCCGAAGGGCGTGATGACGGGCCGTCAGGCGCGCCGTGAAGGCGTTGGCGGCGAGTTGTTGTGTGAGGTTTGGTAAACCAGGCCAGTTCACAGTTCATAGTTCATAGATATTCGGCGACAAGTTGGCGTTGGCAACTGTGAACTAAGAACTACGAACCACGAACTGTTTTACCGGCTGCAGTGGAACGCGAAGCGAAAGCTTCTGCGGGACTCGCAAGCCAAAAAGGAACTTGAGAATGTCGCGCATTGGAAAGAAGCCGATCCCGCTACCGGCGGGCGTAAAGTACAAGGTCGAGGGCAACACCGTGCTGGTCGAAGGCCCCAAGGGCAAGGTCTCGGCGCTGATTGCGGACGGCATCTCGCTGAAGACCGCCGACGGAAACCTTCAAATTGAGCGCGACAGCGACGACAAGGCCGCACTGCACGGTCTGACCCGCGCCCTCGTGAACAATGCCGTCGAGGGTGTGACCAAGGGATGGACAAGGGAGCTGGACATTGTGGGCATCGGCTACCGCGCCGAGTTGAAAGGTAAGGGCACGGTGGTCTTCACGCTTGGCTACTCGCATCCCATCGAGTTTCCGTTGCCGGCGGGCATCGAAGTAACCGTCGATCCCAAGCAGACGCACTTGACTGTCTCCGGCGTCGACCGGCAGAAGGTGGGCCAGGTGGCGGCGGACATGCGCTCCTTGCGCAAACCGGACCCGTACAAGAACAAGGGTGTGCGATATTCCGACGAGCGGTTGAAGAAGAAGGCCGGCAAGACGGGTGCCAAATAACGGCAGGGACTAGGGACGTAGGGGCTAGGGACTAGCAAAAGACGGTTGTTGTTCTGCTAGCTCCGCGAACTCCGCTAACGCCGCTAGCTCCGCTAATAAAATCCGAACGGGATCGCGGGGCGGTTCCGCCGATAGGTGAGAAAAGACATGTTAACGCAGAACAAGAGAAACGAAATTCGGCAGCGCATCCATTCCCGCATCCGCGAGAAGCTGGCCGGGACGGCGGAGCGGCCGCGGCTGAACGTGTACCGCTCGCTCAACCACATTTACGCGCAGGTGGTCGACGACCAGAAAGGCGAGACGCTGGTTTCGGCCTCCTCCATCAAGTTGAAGAGCGGCGGCAACGTGGCGGCGGCGAAGGAGATCGGCAAGGCGGTGGCGGAAAAGGCCGTCGCCAAGGGCATCAAGCAGGTGGTCTTCGATCGCGGAGGCTTTCTCTATCACGGCCGTGTGAAGGCGCTGGCCGACGCGGCGCGCGAAGCAGGGCTGGAGTTCTAGAAACAGCTATTAGCTTTTAGCCGTTAGCTATTAGCTCCAAAGTGCGAAGTTGATGGCATTCAATTCGGCAAGAAGAAGCTAAGAGCTAAAAGCTAACAGCTAGAGGCTCAGAGAAGAGACAAGGGCAATGACGACTTTGACAAAGAAACTCGATGCCAACCAGTACAACCTGAAAGATCAGGTGGTGGCCATCAATCGCGTGACCAAGGTGGTGAAGGGCGGTAAGAACATGTCCTTTGCTGCGTTGGTGGTGGTGGGCGACGCCGCTTCGGGCGTGGTGGGTTACGGATCGGGCAAGGCCAAGGAGGTTCCTCAGGCGATTCGCAAGGGAATCGAGTCGGCCAAGAAGAATTTGGTGAGGGTTCACCTCACCGAGACTACGATTCCGCACCAGGTTCTGGGCCGCTACGGATCCGGCCAGGTGCTGCTGAAGCCTGCGCCGGAAGGCACGGGCGTGATTGCCGGCGGCGCGGTGCGCGCGGTCATGACCTCGGTTGGCGTGCAGAACGTGCTCACCAAGAGCCTCGGCTCGCCCAACCCGCACAACGTGATCAAGGCCACTTTTGACGCGCTGGGGCAGTTGCGCGACCGCGGCGACGTGGCAACGATGCGCGGCAAGACGGTGGAGGAGCTGTAATGGCGAAGACGAAGAAGATTCGCATTCAGTACTATCGCTCCGCCATCGCCACGCCTACCAAGCACAAACTGGTGGTCAAGGGGCTGGGTTTCACGCGCCTCAATCAGATCGTAGAGCGCGAGGATACGGATTCAGTGCGGGGGATGGTGAAGGCGGTTCCGCATCTGGTGAGGATTCTTGAGAAGTAAGGAAGATCGTGAACGAGTTGGAGTCGTGAATGAGTGAAAACGCGAATCAGGGCACCCGGCATTTTTTCACTAACTTCACTAAGCTCGAAGCTTCTCCACGATACACAACGCGAGTCGGGGATGCCTGGACGGCAAGTCCCCGGCGCTATAGCGAGGAGAATATGGCGAGAAATTTATCGAATTTGCGCGCGCCGAAGAAGGCCAACACCGGGCGCAAGCGCGTGGGCCGGGGCATGGGATCCGGCATGGGCAAGACCTCAACCCGCGGCCACAAAGGCCAGGGTTCGCGTTCCGGTTCCAGCCTGATGCGCGGCTTTGAAGGTGGCCAGATGCCGTTGCACCGGCGGCTGCCCAAGCGCGGCTTTACCAACATCTTCCGCACCGAATACACCATTGTGAATCTGGACCGGATTGCCGAGCTTGGCGTGGCCGAGATCGGCCTCGGCGACTACCGGAAGCTGGGCCTGTCGGCGAGCCGCAAGGCGCTAATCAAGGTTCTCGGTTCCGGCGAGCTCAAGAAGGCCGTCACCATTCACGCGCACAAGTTTTCTAAGTCGGCGGCTGAGAAGATCGAAAAGGCCGGCGGCAAGGCGGTGGTCGAAGGCGGCGCGACGGCTCCAGCGGCGGCGTAAAGGGCAGCTTTAAGCCCTTATTTTTCAGTCTGGTGGCGCTGGTTCTGAGCGCGTACGCTCCGGAGAAGAAGCTAAAAGCTGGCCGCTGAGAGCTTTTCCTAGGTGTGATGCAACGCACGTGCGCTTTTACCGGGGTTTAGGTAGGCTAAAGCTACCGGGAGTCGCCGTAAGATGGGATCATTGCAGGACTGGACCGGCGCCAGGGGCGCCTGAGGCGGATAACCCATATGCTGGAGAAATTTCTCAATATCTTCCGGATTCCCGACCTGCGCAAGCGGGTGCTGTTCACGCTTGGCATACTAGCTGTTTATCGCCTTGGCGCATGGATTCCCACGCCAGGCGTGAACTACCGCCAGTTGCAGGTGCTGTTTGGCACGCAGAGCGGTTCAGCGCTGGGCCTGATGGACCTGTTCAGCGGCGGCACTCTGCGCCGCATGACCATCTTCGCGCTGGGCATCATGCCCTACATCACCGCGTCCATCATCTTTCAGCTTCTCACCGTGGTCTATGAGCCGCTGGCGCGCATCCAGAAGGAAGGCGAGCTCGGCCGGCGCAAGATCACGCAATGGACCCGCTACGTCACCGTTATTCTCGGCGCGCTGCAGTCCCTCGGCATTGCGGCCATTCTTACCAAGACAGGCGTGGTGCTGAATCCCGGCCCTGGCTTCATCCTGATGACCGTTCTCACGCTGACTAGCCGGAACGCCTTCATCATGTGGCTGGGCGAGCAGATCACCGATCGCGGCATCGGCAACGGCATGAGCCTGCTCATCTTTGCCGGCATTGTGGCTGGTCTCCCGCGTGGCATCGGCGACCTGATCCAGAAAATCCAGACCGACGCCTGGGGACCGATGACTTTTCTGGTCGTCCTGATTCTGGTCGTTTTCATGGCGGCCGTGGTGGCCTTCATCGTCTTTGTGGAACGCAGCGAGCGGCGTATCCCCATCCAGAGCGCGCGCCGCATTGTCGGCCGGCGCATGATGGGCGGCTCGTCCAGCCATCTGCCCTTGAAGGTGAACTCCGGCGGCGTGATGCCGATCATCTTCGCCAGCTCCATCCTGTCGGCGCCTTTGCTCTTCGGCCAGGTGGAGTGGGTGCAAAACAGCAAGCTGCTTCAGCCCATCATGACCGCGCTCACGCCCGGCTACCCGTGGTATGAGCTGCTGAATATTCTCGCCATCATTTTCTTTGCCTATTTCTACGTTTCCATCGTCATGCGGCCTGACGACATTGCCGACAACTTCCGCAAATCGGGTTCTTTCATCCCCGGAATCCGGCCCGGCAAGCGCACATCCGACTTTATCAACGACATTCTCACCCGCATTACCCTCGTCGGCGCGCTTTACCTGATTCTCGTGCAAATGGTGCCCACCTTCCTCCTTTCGGGCATCCGGTTCGACAAGATTTGGCTGATCGGGAGGTTTTTCGAGAACCTGCCCACGTTTATGATTCACGGCATGAACGTGAGCTTCTACTTTGGCGGCACTTCACTGTTGATCGTGGTGGGTGTGGCCATGGACACAGTCAACCAGATCGAATCGCAGCTGATCATGCGTCACTATGACGGCTTTTCCCCTCGCTCCGGTCGCATTCGCGGAAGGAAAACCTGGTAATGTCTTCATCTATATCATCGGAGAGTACAGTGGAAGCTGGCCGGGAAACGGAAATCGAAACCGTACCCGGCCCGATTCTTTTATTGGGTGCGCCGGGCGGGGGCAAGGGAACCCAGGCCAAAGAGCTGGTCAAGCATTGGGATATCCCGCAGATCTCCACCGGGGACCTGCTCCGCGCCAACGTTGCCCAGGGGACCAAACTCGGCGCTGTGGCCAAACAGATCATGGCACGGGGGGAGATGGTTCCCGATTCCCTTGTCAACGAGATGGTTGCGGTCCGGCTTATGGAGCCCGACACGGCTCGGGGATATATTCTGGACGGCTTTCCGCGCACGCTGGGGCAAGCCACTTGGCTCGACGGGCGCCTCGCGGCGCAAATCGAGTCTTTGCCGGTAGTTGCGGTTAACATCCATGTGAACTATAATCAGTTATTGCGCCGCATTACGGGGCGCCGGAATTGTCCTGTTTGCCAGACCATCTACAACGTCTATATGCATCCGCCTAAGCAGGATGGATTTTGTGACGTTGAGGGTGCTGCGCTGGTCCAGCGAGCCGACGACACGGAAGAGGTTTTCAAGGAGCGCATGCGCGCTTATGAGGCCCTCACCGCGCCTGTCGTCGAGCACTACCGGGCACTGGGACGATTTGCGGAAGTGGATGGAGACCGGCCGATCGGTGTGATCGCAGCCGGAATTGTTGCCACCGTTGAACAGTTGCGCCACGCAGCGTAACTGCAAGGGTGGGTTTGTGCGTGGGAAAGACAGTTGTCAGTGATCGGTGGCCGGTGAACAGTGCCAGTGATCGGTGATGAAAGTACTGTTGATTCCGCCTGAATTTTCGCGATGAAGCTGATCACTGTTCACTGATCGCTGAAAGCTGTTTCTAAGTGGCTGTCGTACTCAAGTCGTCGCAGGAGATCGAGAAGATGCGCCGCGCCGGGCAGGTGACCCGCGAGGTGCTGGAGCTGGTGCGCAGCCAGGTGAAGCCGGGCGCCACCACCTACGATCTCGAGAAAGCGGCGGATGCGCGATTGAAGGAACTGGGCGTGAAGGCCGCGTTTAAGGGCTATCACGGGTATCCGTGCGTCCTGTGCACGTCAGTGAACAGCGAGGTGGTGCACGGCATCCCTTCGCCGAACCGGGTCCTCAAGGAAGGGGACATCGTCTCCGTGGACTTCGGCGTGGTAGTCGACGGTTATTACGGCGACGCCGCCATCACTGTGCCGGTGGGCGCCATCGATGCCAAGGCCGCGCGGCTGCTCAAGGCCACTGAAGAGTCGCTAAAGGCAGGCATTGCGGCGGTTCGGCCGGGGGCGACGCTGGGCGACGTGGGAGCCGCTGTGCAGGGCGTGGTTGAGAAACAGGGATTTTCCGTGGTGCGCGATTTTGTGGGCCACGGCATTGGCGTTCACATGCACGAGGACCCGCAGGTGCCGAACTTTGGCGAAGCGGGCCAGGGAATGAAGCTGAAGGTCGGCATGGTCATTGCCATCGAACCCATGGTGAATGCCGGCAAGCCGGATGTGAAAGTGCTGGACGACGGCTGGACGGCTGTGGCCAGCGATGGAAGCATGAGCGCTCATTTTGAGCACACGGTTGCGGTCACCGCAAACGGCCCCAGGATTCTGACCGAGTAGCGATACTCTGGTCTAAAAAGTTAAGGCGCGTGAGCGCCAGAAGTGGACGCTGATTGTCAAAAGAAGATGCGATTGAGGTAATGGCAACCGTCTTGGAGACGTTGCCCAACGCCATGTTCAAGGTCAAACTCGAGAATAATCACGAGGTTTTGGCCCATGTCTCGGGGAGGATGCGCAAGAATTTCATCCGGATTTTGCCCGGCGACCGCGTGGCCGTGGAGCTGAGTCCATACGACCTGAATCGCGGACGGATTGTGTACAGGTACAAGTGCATAAGGCCGGTCGGCTTGAAAGGCCGGTAGCCTGTAGAGTGGAATTGAGCACTTCGGGCTAGAGCTAAGAGCTAAGAGTTACTGGCAATAGCTGAGATGATTTCCGCGCCATGGTTTCTATGCGCGGAGAGGGGCAGCAGTTATGAAGGTTCGGGCATCGGTAAAGAAAATTTGCGTCAAGTGCAAGGTGATTACTCGCGCAGGTGTGGTACGCGTAATCTGCGAGAACCCGAAGCACAAGCAGCGTCAGGGATAAGCAAGGCCTGGCAAGTTGGGAAGACTTCCGAACGGATAAGGGACTAGGGACCAGGGACTAGGAAGCAGTTGATACTGCCGAATTCAACAGATAAATCGAGTCCCTGAGTCCCTAGTCCCTGCGTCCCCGCGGTTAAGAGGCTAGTTAGCTTGAGTCAAGGCTTGCGATGAACCTCGGAAGTTGCTCCTTTTAACTCGCGCGAACCGGTTGAGGCCGGAGGCGCACAACACGTAAAGGAATCTGAGAATGGCACGTATTGCTGGCGTCGATCTGCCCCGCAACAAGCAGGCTCGGATCGCGCTCACTTACATCTTCGGGATCGGCCAGCCGCGCGCCCGCAAGATTCTGGACAAGGCGAATGTTGACGCCTTTAAGAAGATCCAGGATCTGGGCGAGGAAGAGGTCAACCGTATCCGTCAGGTCATTGAGGACGAAGGCGACGTTGAAGGCGATCTGCGTAAAGACGTCTCTATGCACATCAAGCGCCTCATCGACATTCAGAGCTATCGCGGCCTGCGTCACCGCAAGTCCCTGCCGGTGCGCGGCCAGCGGACCCACACCAATGCCCGCACTCGCAAGGGCCCGCGCAAGGGCACGATTGCCGGCAAGAAGAAAGCGACGGCGAAGACCTAATGGCGAAACCAGAGCAGAAGGCCGAAACCGGCAAAAAAGGCAAGACCAAAAAGTTCAAGAAGCGCGAGCGCAAGAATGTGCCGTTCGGCTTTGCGTACATTCAAGCCTCGTTCAACAACACCATCGTCACCATCACCGACCCGATGGGCAACACGCTGAGCTGGAAGAGCTCGGGCTCGCTGGGATTCCGCGGATCGCGCAAGGGCACGCCCTTCGCGGCGCAGCAGGCGGCTTCAAACGCCGCCAGCATGGCCCGCGATCATGGCGTTCGCGCGGTAGAAGTGCGGGTCGCCGGTCCAGGTTCGGGCCGCGAGTCGGCCATCCGCGCGCTGGCTGCCGCAGGGATCGAAGTGAAGACCATCCGCGACGTAACGCCGGTGCCCCACAACGGCTGCCGGCCTCCGAAGCGGAGGCGCGTGTAAGTCAAGTATAGTGAGCAGCCGGCAGGAAACAGTTGTCTGAGCTGCTTGTGCAGGCGAAGTGCATTGAACTGTTTTACTGTCTGCTGTTTGCTGTTAACTAGAACTGGGCCGGGACGAAGCGTCCTCCGGACATGTAAACCGGCCGGCATCCGAAGTCAGGAGAGAAAATGGCACGTTATACCGGAGCAGTTTGCCGCCTTTGCCGCCGCGAAGGCACAAAACTATTTTTGAAGGGCACCAAGTGCACCTCAGACCGCTGCCCGCTGGAAAAGCGCAACTTCCCGCCCGGCCAGCACGGCAAAGACCGCAAAGCCAAAATCGTGGGCTATGGCCTGCAACTGCACGAAAAGCAGAAGGCCAAGCGTATGTACTTCACGCTTGAGAGCCAGTTCCGCGAGTACTACGAAAAGGCCAACCGCGCCCAGGGCGTCACCGGCGAACTGCTGATTCAGCAACTGGAACGGCGCCTGGACAACGTCACGTACCGTCTCGGTTTTGCCATCTGCGCGCCGCCAGGCCCGGCAGTTGGTTCGTCACGGGCACGTCACGGTGAACGGTCGCAAGGTGAATATCCCTTCGTACCAGGTGAACGCGGGCGACGAGATTGCCGTCCGCGACAGCGCCAAGAAGCTGCTGATTGTGGAGCAGGCCTCGCAGTATGCCGCGCAGAATCCTGTCCCCACGTGGCTGGAGGCAAACTTTGAAAACCTGTCCGGGCGCGTGCTCCATTTGCCCAAGCGCGCGGACGTTAACCTGCCGGTCAACGAACAGTTGATCGTCGAGCTGTACTCGAAGTAAGTTCGCAGTTCTCAGTGGCTGGCGAATTTTCCGCGAAGCGCTGTGAACTGTGAACCAAGAACTGAGAACTCAAATCCAAAAGGAGCACTTGCGCGGCCGCCGCAAAATGCATCGCGACGTACATGCCGTGCGGGAAACGAGAGACGAATTATGTTGTGGAGAGGATTTCAAAAACCGAAGCGCCTTGCGATCGATGCCGAGACGCTGACTGACACCTACGGAAAATTCAGCGCCCAGCCCTTTGAACGGGGCTTTGGCACCACCATCGGAAACGCCCTGCGGCGCACGCTGCTCAGCTCTATTGAAGGCGCAGCCGTCACCGCGGTTCGCATCGAGGGCGTGCTGCACGAGTTCCAGTCCATCACCGGCGTGGTCGAAGACGCCACCGACATCATCCTCAATCTCAAGCAGATTCCCTTCAAGCTTGCGGGCGAAGGCCCGAAGGCCCTGTATTTGCGCGCCGACCAGCCCGGCGTGGTCACCAGCGGCATGATCGAGGCCGACAGCGACGTCGAAATCCTCGACAAAAACGTCTACATCGCCACGGTCTCTGAAAGCGGAAAGCTCGACATGGAGATGCGCCTCAAGCGCGGCCGCGGCTATATCTCCGCCGATAAGAATTTTGACGCTGACCTCGGGCTCGGTTTCATTCCGGTGGACTCAGTGCACTCGCCGGTGCGCCGCGTGAACTACGCGGTCGACGCCGCTCGCCTGGGCCAGATCACCGACTTCGACAAGCTGACGCTCGAAGTGTGGACCAACGGCGCCGTGCTGCCGGCCGACGCTGTGGGCCTGGCCGCCAAGCTGCTCAAGGACCATATGAACATCTTCATCAACTTTGAGGAGGAGATCGAAGCGGAATCGCGCGGCGATGAAAGCCGCACCCTGCTCCGCAACGACAATCTCAACCGCAGCGTGGAGGAGTTGGAGCTCTCGGTCCGCAGCTACAACTGCCTGAAGAACGCCAACATTCAGACCATCGGCGAGCTGGTGCAGAAGACTGAAGCTGAGATGCTCAAGACCAAGAACTTCGGCCGTAAGAGCCTCAACGAGATCAAGGAAATCCTGGCGCAGATGGGCCTGTCGCTGGGCATGAAGATCGACGAGCAGGGCAATGCGGTGCCCGGGCCTACCAGCATTTCTCCGCAAACGGCTCTGGCCGCTGGCTTTGGCCGTTACGACGATGAAGAGGAGCCGCTCGATTCAGTGGATCTGCAGTTGCCCACTGAAACGGAGAATTTCTAGAAACCGTGGACTGCGATCGTAGTTCGTGAACCGCGAAAGTTCATCCGGATGGTGAGAACCGATCACGAGTTCACGAACCGCGAATCACGATTCACCGGATACCTGAAAGAGAGTTTTGTCATGCGCCATCGCAATGCAGGATTCAAGCTCGGACGCAACACCAGTCATCGTCGCGCGTTGTTGCGCAACCTGGTTACGTCCGTTATTGAAGAAGACCGCGTGGAGACCACCCTGGCCAAAGCCAAGGCGGTTCGTCCGCACGTCGAAAAGATGATCACCCTGGGCAAGAAGGGCGATCTGCACTCGCGCCGGCAGGCGCATAGCTTTCTTCGAACCGACGATGCCGTCAAGCGGCTCTTTGATGTTGTAGCTCCGCGCTATGGCGACCGCAACGGCGGTTATCTTCGCATCGTTCGCACTGGGTTCCAGCAAGGCGACGGAGCGGAAAAGGCATTTATTGAGCTGCTGGGAGCGGAAAAGCAACTCGAAGTGAAGCGCCAGAAGCGCGCTGACCTCAAGGCCAAAAAGCGCGCCGAACTCGAGAAGCAGCTCGAAGAGCAGAAGAAGGAATCGGAAGGGTCCGAAGGCGGCGAACAGGCCGCGTAAGCGTCCGGAAAGTTGCCGCGTTCGTGCCTCAAAAGAAAAGGCGGGCATGCTCCATCCGGAGCGTGCCCGCCTTTTACTTTCCGAGCGCATGGCCGGAATCAATCCAGTTTCAACACGGCATGCGTTGGCTCCTCTCGCGCGGTGATGCGCCTAAGCAAATGAACGCTGGGACTGTAATCCGGGACCAGTTCTTTAAGTGCGATGACCAGGCGGCTCATGTCGCGAGAATCGCAAATCTCGCGGAGCGTGCCGAGCCAGATGCGCATGTCTTCCTCTGGCAAACCGTTGCCCACGAAGATACGAATCTTATCGTGCTTCGAAGGCAACGTATCTTCGAGCAGCGTGCTGAGTTCTTCTGAGAGTTTTTCGCCTGGACGCATGCCCGTGAATTCAATCTTGATGTCTTCTTCGGGCCTGAGCCCCGACAAAAGAATCAGATGCTTGGCCAGATCGACGATCTTCATCGGCTTGCCCCATGTCCAGAACGCAAATCTGTCCGCCTTTGCCGATGGCCAGCGCTTGCAGCACGAGTTGACAGGCCTCGGGAATGGTCATAAAAAAACGGCGCATCTCAGGATGGGTCACCGTGACGGGCCCGCCGGCGGCGATCTGCTTTTTGAAGATCGGAATCACGCTGCCATTCGAGCCCAGCACGTTGCCGAAACGAACAGCCACGTACTTTGTGCGGCCATTTTGCAGGGCCAGCAGGATCAGTTCGGCGATGCGCTTCGTCGCGCCCATTACATTGGTCGGCCGGACGGCCTTGTCTGAAGAGACCAGCAGGAAATCCTCCACGCCGTGCTCTTGAGCCGCCAAAGCCACGTTGTAGCTTCCAAAAACATTGTTCTCAATGGCCTCAAACGCATGCGTTTCCATGAGAGGAACGTGCTTGTAGGCCGCTGCGTGATAGACGACTGCCGGCTTGTACTGCCGAAAAACTTCGTCCAGCCGATCGCGGTTTTGCACGCTTCCGATCTCCGGGTAAAACGGAACGTGAGGAAAAAACTGTCGCATTTCGCGGTCGATTTCAAACAAAGAGGATTCCGCAATCTCGAATCCGACAATTCCGCGAGGCTGAAACCGCGCTATCTGTCGGCACAGCTCGAAACCGATCGATCCTGCCGCTCCGGTGACAAGGACTACCTTGTCATGCAGCGTGTCCCTGATCGAGCCTTCTTCAAGGTGCACCGGGCTGCGCCCAAGCAGATCCTCCACCGCAACTTCCCGAATCTGGCCGGCCTAGTCCGCGCTCTTCGATCACCTCGCCTAATCCCGGCACAGTCTTGAACTCGACTGCTGCTTCGTGGCACAACTCCAGAATTCGCGTCATCTCGGCGCCCGTCGCCGACGGAATGGCAATGAGAACAATCGCGATTCTGTGCCGTGCAACGAGCGCGCCGATTTTCTCGCCGTCCCCTAAGACCGGCACGCCGGCGATGCGCAGGCTAAGTCTCGTGGGATCGTCGTCAATAAAGCCGCAAACCCGATAAGCCAGCCTTGCATTGTTGCGAATCTCCCGCAGAAGCGCAGCGCCTGCGTCGCCTGCCCCGTAAATCAGCGCCTTCTTCAGCGGTTCTTTTCTGTTCCGCGCGTTCGAGCTAAGCCTCGATGTTGCGCGAGCCAAAAGCCGCAGGCCGCACGTGCCAAACAGGCAGACCATCAGATCGAGTGCGTAGAGCGATCGCGGAAATCCCGCTGGCGCCAGCAATCGAATCAGAACATAGCCAATGACCGAGGCAATGAGGTTTGCGATCGATATCCTGATCAGGTCGATCGCCGATACATAACGCCAAAAGCCGCGATCGAGCTTTGCCGCGTAAAATACGACGATCTTGACGGGCAGCCAAATTGCGAGAGCATAAGGAAGATAGCGGAGATAGAACGCCGGCACGCTGAAGTCGAACCGCAGCAGAAATGCCGCTATCGTTGAGGCCGCAAAAACTACTGCTTGCGTGACCCAGATAAGAATCCGGCGCACTGCGATGTTCCGGATCAGAAACCCCGGCTCATTTCGCGTCATTGAAGACTCGCTTTCCAAAACAACGCAGTGGGTATAAACATTCTAATCGATCTCATTCTTCAACTTTGACACGAAGCAGGATTGCGGAATCGGCTAACATCATTCGATCGATTGGCGCGGACTGAGATCCCTTTCTCGGATGCCCTATCGGGCGATCGAGTCTTGAACGCCAACATCCGACGGACGCTTCTCGCGGCCTCCGTCAAATCGAAATGCGAGGTACACGAGAGGGGCGAACGCAACCGCGGCCAGCGCAGGCGCGGCTTGCGGATAGCGGTACGCTGCCCATGCCAGCGGAAACAGCCACCCAATATTGATTCCAGCGATAGCCAGCGTAACGCTCGCATGGTTGCCCCACGCACGAGCGGCATGTTGATAAGCATGGCTGCGGTGAGCCTCGTACCAGCGCGCGCGCGAAAACATGCGGCGCAAGAGAGTCACGGTGGCGTCCACAAGAAACGCGGCTGGCAGTATCAGCCATGGCCAAATTAGCTCCGGATGCGCCTTTGAGGAAAAGATCGCCAACACGCCCAAAGTAAACCCCAGAAATCCGCTTCCCACGTCGCCCATGAAGATCTTGGCGGGCGGCCAGTTCCACACCAGGAAGCCCAAACTTGCGGCGGCGAGCGCCCCGGCAACCTGTGCATAATCAGGAGATCCATTCCGAAGCAATAGAATGGCGCCGAGTCCGCTCACACACGCAGCTTCCATTCCAGCCAGGCCGTCAATTCCATCCATGAAATTAAAAAGATTTGTGAGCCAGACCAGGCCGACCAGCACGCCACCCAGGCCAATCCAAGCCAAAAAGTCGCCTCTATCGCGTAGCTGGACGGGATGCGCCGCGTTGAGACACCAGACTGCCCATCCTGCCGCAAGTATGTGAACAACAAGCCGCGGCCATGGCGCCAACCGGAAGCGATCGTCCAGAAAGCCAACGACGCCAATTGCAATTCCTCCGCCCACAAGCGCCAGGCCAAGGTCGGCAGGCGCCGCGTGCTTCGCAACGAGCCATGCAACCGCCGAAAGAAATACCAGAACGATGCTCAGGCCGCCGCCACGCGGGACGGGCATTGCGTGGGAGCTCCGTAGATTAGGACGATCCATCACGCCGCGCCGAACAAGGTACACACGAGCTCCAGCGGTGACGACAGCCGAAGCCAGGAAGAGCACCACGAAAAGATACATTAGAGAGCCTTCGCTTGTCCTTGCAGCTTTACTTTCTTATACCAATGGGCAGTGGCGGTCAATCCATCGTCAAGCGCCACGGGCGGAAGCCAATCTAACCACTGTTGCGCGCGGCTGGAGTCAATCACGAGCGAATCCAAAACCCTGCCGGCCTCCTCCACTTTAAAAGTCAGTTTTGCTGCCAGCCGGATCAAAGGTTCCGGAACGGGCACAAGCCTCAGGGGGCGGTCAAGGAGCTGGGCCAATCGCATGATCAATCCGCGTGTCGATATGTCCTCGGCGTCCTTCACCAGGAAACTCTGGCCTGCCGCCTTGCGATGATGGATGCAATGCACAAGGAAATCGGCGAGATTCTCGGCCCCGAGCAGGCTGCGGCAATTCCTTTTCCGGGGCAACGGCAACGGCAAAGCACGATCGACGAGCTTCATGAGCCGCAGAAAATTCCCCCGCACTCCCGGGCCGTAAACCTGCGGCGGGCGAACAATCACCACCTCAATCCCCGTCTTTGCGGCGAGATCGCGAAGCGCCTCTTCGGCTTCCCACTTCGAGGCCGCGTAAGGATCCCGTGGATTGCCGGGCGAGTCTTCGGAAAATGGCTGCTCATTTGTCGACTCGCCATGCACCTTCGCCGTGCTCACAAAAATCAACCGCCGAACCCCCGCTGAAGCAGCGGCGAGAGCAATGGATTTCGTGCCGCCAACATTCATACGGCGATACTCTCGCGATCGTTCAACGGCGCTATCCGCTGCGGCCGGGGCGCGAGCTGCCAGGTGCACAACAGCGGCTACACTCGCAAGGTGAGCACGCAGGCTCTGATTTTCACTTAGATCTCCCAGCACGGAATAATCGCCTAATCCCGGAACCGCCCGCTGTAATTGCGGCCATCTTTCGAGGCTCCGGACCCCGGCACATGGAATGTAGCCGCATGCGATCAGCTTGCGGCAAACATAAGGCCCCACAAACCCGTCCGCGCCCGTCACCAGGACTCGCTCTGTCATGCCGCTTCATTCGGGAACATCTTGTTCATTGCAGGCGATCAATCGGAGACAGCGAGTGAATCTTCTTCATAAATGCTCTGCGTATTCCAGGTCCATTGCTCGCATCACTCGGGCCACCCCTGCGGGTTTATCGTAGCTCTCGATGAACGCCTTGCGGCCATTCTGTCCCTTCCGGCACAGCTCTTCCGGGTGCTCAAGAAGGTGCAAAAGCAGCGCCGAAACGCCTGCTTCATCGCCGCAATCGAATTGCCAGCCGCAATCGAATTGCCGGATGAGAAGGGCGGGAGTAGCTGCTGCCGGACCAATGAAGAGCACCGGCCGGCCCGCCGCCATCAGCCCATAAATCTTGCTGGGCACAACTGCGCCCAACGTCGCCGTCTTCTGCGTCACCAGGCCAATGTGACTGTTTGCCAGGCTAGCGCCCAACTCCTGCAAACGAACGTAGCTTTCGAACACAGCATTCCTGATTCCGTACTCCTGGCAGTAATCAATCAACGATCGGCGCTCAAGACCTCCGCCCGCAAAAACAAAGAGAAAATCGGGGTGGTTCGCAAGGCGCCCCATTGATTCGCGAATGGTCGCCACATCATGCGCCAGCCCAAGATTTCCTGAGTACAGGATGCGTAGTGGCCTTTGGCTGGGAAACGGCAGTGGGAAAATCATCCGTCCATCGGCCCAATTTTCGGCGACTACGATGTGGCCCTCTGGAATCTGGTGTTGCAACAGTCTCGTCTTCATGCAACCGCCAGGTGCGATCACCCAGTCCGCGCGGCGTCGGGGAATATCCAACATCCGCGTGGTCCAGCCGGCAACGGGCATGCCCAGCGCAATTGCAATATCCGGATACAGGTCCATCTCCCATGCAGCGTGACGGCACCCGCAAATTTTCTTCACGAGCCAGCCAATCCATGCCAAGCCGGGTGGCGCAGTCAGTGTAATAACAACATCCGGCCTTGGAGTCCTCAACGCATTCCACACTGCGCCGGCATAGAACGTAGCGTAGGAGAGCAGTTTTCTCATTTTGCTCTGCGAGAACGCCGCGGTCGTCACTCGCGTAATGCGAATTTTTCCACGGCACTTGGCGCATCCAGGAATCTCTACTGAAGCGGGATCTTTGGCTTGAGTGCCGCCACGCGCCGCCTCCTCGCCCGTTGCATAATCGGTCGCACCGCAAATCACGAAGACATCGTGGCCCGCCTCCGAGGCGCTGTCCGCAAAGTCAGCCAGAAACTGCCCAACCGCCGACTGGTCCGCCCCGAAGAACTGGCTGATGATGATGATTCGCGAGCGCGAAGCCGATCCCCTTCGGAGAGCAGGCGATCTCGAATTTACTCTGAGTTCCTGGCACGAGAAATCACCTGTCATTCCACTCTCTTCAAAGCAGAACGCAGTCGGGTCTCGGCCCATGGCCGAGAATCCAGTCGTATACCTGAGTCATGGATTCACCAATGCGCTGCCATTGGAAGCGCTTCTCAACAAGGCATCGTCCGGCGTGGCCCATCGCCTTGCGCTCGGCGTCCGACATGGAGAACAACCGCCGCAAGGCTGCTGCAATGCTCTTTACCTCTGGCTCCATCACGATTGCCGCGCCTGCCTCCACGCCCTCGGGAATATTGCACTCGTGGGTCATCAACACCGGCAGCTTCCACGACCACGCTTCGAGAATGCTTACTGGCAAGCCTTCGCTTTGGCTGGGCAAGATAAACGCAGAGGCCGCTGCCAGACAGCGGTCCTTTTCTTGATCGAATTGCGGGCCAAGGAAATTCGACACTGGAGCGAACCTCAAGCTGATCCACAATCTGCTCCAGTTCGGCGCGGTGGCGATTCTGGTCCCACCCTGCAAGTGTCAACCGCCACCCGACCGACGCCGCTTCGCCGCGAACAAGTCCCCAGGCCTCGATCAGGTTCCGCAGGCCCTTCAGAGGGTGAAATCTTCCAAGATACAAAATGGCGTGGCCACTCCTCGGCTCGTTCGGCGTCGTATCGCCACGCAAATCGGTCCCGTTGGGAATCACGCAGATTGGATTCTTCAATCCATATCGCCGCAATGCGTCGGCTTCGGCGACATTCAAAGCGTGCAGGCATGCGGCGCCACGCAAATGCTTATCCTCGTAGAGCAGTGCGGCAATCCGCTTCTTCCACCGCGAGTTGCGCATCGCCCGCGGCTTGAGCAAGCCGTGTGGGCTCACAACGTAAGGTCTTCGCCCCTGCGACCAGCGAGAAGCCGCAACCGACGGATACATCCAGATGCCATGGATGTGGAGAATGTCCGCGGCGCTTGATTCGAGTGCAGCCGTCAGCCCAGGCGCATAGCCCAGCATGCGCGGGCCGCGTACGGAGAAAATTGTGGTTGTTGCGCCGCGCCAGAGAGGCTGGTCCGATTCCGTGTAAGTATCCTGTGCACTAAACACCACGGGCAAATATCGTCCCTCTGCCGCGATCGCGAGCGTAAGATTGCGCATCGCATCAGAGATTCCGCTGTTCATGCGCGAAATGGAATTAGTAAGGACCGACAGCCGATATGGCGGGCTGGACATGTTACACCAGGGTGCAAAAGGAGCGGCGTGTAATCAAAATTGGCATAAGCTCACAAACTCAAGCTCTCTGCACTAAACCAAGGTACTTAGCGCCGCGTGCGATCGCTTCGAGATAGCCTTGAACCTCCAGGTCCATCCTGCAATACCGATCGACGATTTCCTTAGAGCGTTTTCCCATTCGTGCGCGCAGTTCCGAATCGAAGAGCTTCGTCATTGCCTGAGCCAATTGACTAATGTCGCCGGGCTCAATCACAAATCCATTGACGCCGTCCTGCACAATGATCCCCGCTGATCCGCAGGCGCTCGTAGTCACGAGTGGCTTGCCGGCGAGCCCGGCCTCGACTAAAACTTTCGGAAAGCAGTCTTTGTGTGTCGGCAATAGGACGGCATCCGCCGCGCAATAAAGCTCCGCAAGCTTCTCCGGCGTCAGAGGGCCAAGAAAGCGCACCCGATGCTCAACTCCGCTCGCCCGGGCAAGTCTCATGAAATACTCGATCGTTGCGCCTTCCTTGCTTGCCGGTTCTTCCGGCCCGGCAAATACGCACAGAAACGATGCATCCTTCCCGAGCTGTGCCGCCGCGTTCACGATGTCGGCCACGCCCTTGAACGAGTGGAGATTCCCCGCGTACAGAAAAATGACGTCTGAATCCGGGCCAAGATTGCGCCGCACATCCGTATTGGTTCTGACTCCGCTGAGAATGCTCTTGAAGAGCGCAGCCCCGCCCTCGTATGGCGCTGAGATCAATCGCTCAGATGCGCATCCGTAAACTTCCGTGAGAACCTCGATAGCGGCGGGATTTTGATAAATATGAAACTGGCACATGCGAAGCAGCAACCGCTTCAACAACCTGATCCACCAGCGCCGCTTCCTTTCCCACTTGGCGGGCAGCGCTTGATTGGTCGAGATCACCACCCGCCCCAGGAGCGGGCGCAAAGCGCGCACCAGATCGCTCCCAGACCCAGCAACCCCTTCAGAACCACCACGTCGGACTCGCGCGCGCATGCCAGGCCCACTGCCCATTCGGGATTGGAGACAAGCCCCTCCGGCGTGCTGCCCTTGACGCTGACCCCGAGGTACCTGCCTCGCGCGGTAGCCGGGCGGTAAGCAACTCTTGAAAGCTCCTGATCGTCTATGTCTGTAGAGCGGGAATGCTTTCACAGAGAACGACGCTGCTCGGGCAACTTCAAAGAGCGCGTCCTCAGTGTTCCGCTGCAGATCGTACGTTAGAAATCCTACGCGGAGCGGCGCCCCGGATCGGATTTCTGGCGTATCCGCCGCAAAGGTTGGGCCGGAGCCATTAATTGTCATGGACGTTGCGTCGAGCACCGGTGATATCTGTTGGACCATCAAGATAAGTCAAATGGCGCTCGTCTATGAACTCGCCTGCTCCCCGCCCTCAAGCTGCTTTTCCTGTCGCCACTCCGCAACATCCGCCAGCCACTGCCGCATCCTGCTGTAGATATCGTTGCCGGAGGCAACAACGCGCGCATACCCCGCCGCGGCAATCCTCTTTCTTGCCGCGTCGTTGTGTAAATAGAACCGCGCCTTATCGATGAACTCTTCGGGGCCCTCAAAAAACTCGGCCTCTTTCCCCTCACAGTAAAACTCCTGCATCGCTGCGAGTTCGCTCGGAGAGAAGAAAAACCCCGCAGGCCGGAATCTCCCACGATCGAGTGCGTATACTGATCTCGATTCCACCTGCTGAAGAAACAGGCGCCGATTTTGCCTGCACAAAGTGCTCGCCGGTAGTCCGACCCCTCGGGCGTAGAAGAATCGGTCGCACGGTCCGGTACACATCGCGCGGCAAAGCTGATCTCCATTCCGCTTTCCCGCCGAATATTCTGCACTTCAGCCCGGCTCGCACCACTCTCGTCAGGCATTCGATGCGAAGATCGGGCTCCATGTGCCCGGCGAAGACTACGTCGGATCCCCAGGCCCGATGCTCCTGAGTGCTGAGGGAGCCAGGGTAATGAAGCCACGGGATGTAATACACCATGAGGACCCGCACACGTTTAACGCCGCATGCGGCAGCCTCGGCGACATTACACTGGCGGTTTACGTGATACGCCATCGTATTCCGGCAGCGCCTTCATAAGAAGCCGATATTCTCTTCGATCGCGATCTTCCGAACGGATCGTCGCAGTGCGAGCCGGAGGCAAAGCTTACTCGTGCAGCCTGCGCAATGGTTTCGGCAGTGTAGTGGTGCCCCTGATAAAAATGCACGACATCCGGCCGCATCTCTTTCACTCGTTCCACCACCATGCGATTGACTTTGCCGATGTGCGGGCCGAAGATGAAGTGCTCTTCGATCCGGCCAACCAGATTCGCCGGAATATAGGAATGAGTGTCGAAAAGCTCAGCCTTGATCCCAAGATCGCGAAGCGCCTTCAGCCAGGCAGTCTCGTAGATTTCTCCAAATGCCGAACGGACGATCAGAACAGACTCGACTTTTATCCGGCCAGGCGCCGCCATAAGCCTTCCCAGGAAATGCTCTGCTCACGATGCGCGAACGTCGCGCGTTTTCTCAGGCTTCACGAAAAACCGTCAACATCATAACGGAAGTTCGCAACGTTGCTGCTCATCCTGAAAGCGCCATGCGTGCGGTTCCTTGCGGCAAAGGCTTCACACAATGGCTCACAGTTTGCTCGGCAGCGCAAAAAACCAGGACAGGAAGGCCTCCCGTAGCCAGAAGATACACGGCGAGGGTTGCCGTCATCGGAATCGTCGAGACGCACAACAGGGTTAAAGCATAAAAGCCAAGCAACGCCGTTCCCATGTCAACCGTGGAATGTGTGATCCCAATGCAGTACCTGGCGATCCTGCCGATGGCAAAGAAACCGCCAATGACGCCAAGCACGCCAAAGTTAAAGTAGAGTTCAGCGACAGTCCCTGGCACAACGCCATTAATGGACGGATCTTCATAAATGTACTGTCCCACCAGTGATGTCATTGCCTGTGGTTCTGGCACCTTCAGTGGAAGGTGCAGCAGCGTCGCCGGCGCATTGATGGTCATCGTAACTCCCTGAAGGAGCGTTGAACCAAATGCGTGGCCATAGCGATTGACCATATCGAACGCGAGGCTGATGGTCGGATATCTCCCCAGTTGCCAGTCGAGAACGGCGGCCAATTGATTCGCGGCAAATTGACTGGTGCTGATTGCGCCCTGGGCGAAATAGTCGAACCCGCTGTTCAGCAATGCCGTAGTTCGTGCGATTGTTTCGAACACGATGATTCCTGCCACTCCAACTGCAACCACCGAAACGAAATGGCGAAAATGCTGTGGGGCAATCTTCTTCACGACAAAGAGCAAAGGCAACACCGCCAGCAGGTTCTCCGCGCGGCTGCCGGTCCAAAACAGATTCATAAGCATGCACGTCGATCCGCCGACAAGTGCCGCAAGGGTGGCCTTCGGGTGATTCTTACTGGCTCGCGAAGCCAGAAATGCGGTCAACAAAAAGATGATGCCCCACGAGAGCCACTCTGACATAAACACAAAACGCGCGGTTCCTGCCGCGAGCTCTCTCGTGCTGTTTACGGTGGCTATGTTTTCCAGCGCTTCCCCTGAGCCCGAAAAAAGCAGATAAGTTCCGGCAGCGCCCACAAGCGTGAATAGAATTCCAGCCAGAATAAGGAGCGTGGAACGCACGCGGACAAGGTGTGGGCTGCTCGGTGGCGCCGTGGAACGGCCGGGCGCGAGCCCCCACCAAAGAGCTAACTGTGCAAGGAAAACGAGCGCGAGAGACAGGTACACGTGGTGCGCCTGCGTATGAGGGTCGAGCGCCGCAATCTCGTAGAATCCGAGCGACACGTAATCCTTGCCTGTCAGGTCTACGAATGCCGACAGCGGGTACGTGACCAGGAACGTGCCCAACACAAGCGTATATCCGCTCAAAAGACCGCCGGTTTTCACGGTGGCGCGAAGCAGTATCGCGAAGGAGATCAGGAGCATGACCGCGGCCAATACGCCGGCGTACGGAACCTCGACCCGCTCTCCCCGCACGAAGAGCGTCAATGCGGTAGCGGCGACGGCGGCCACAAACAGCCCGCGCCATGGAATCGTCCGCGTTGTGTTCTCCTGCTTCAGCACTGGCTCTCTGCCGCCTCCTCGTTACTGGGGATGAAAAGTTTCTCTCTGAAAAGCTCCACCAGCGCCAGCGTCATGGCGCGAACGATACTTGGGCGCATACCCCATAGTGACCGCATCCTGATCTCTTTTCGCGACGAGAGGTACATCAGCAGCGACGCCAAATATAGCGTCTCCGACACCAGGCTCGCGCAGCAAAAGCCCAATGCTCCCCAGCGCGGCACGAAAATCACACTCAGCATCACGAGAACCGCAAGATTGATGATTGCCCCGAGCGTTCCAGGAAGAATAAGCCGCAAGCCGCGAAGGTTGTTCTCTAAGGTCCTCGTCATGGCTCTGATTGACATCGCCAGCGCGAGGGGGTACGCAGCGGGAATCGCATGAAGATATGCCTTGCCAAAGCCATACCGGATTACCGGATCGATGACAGCGCAAGCCAAAAGAAAGCTAACTCCGGCAATCACCTGTGCCATCTGAAAGCGGCGAAGCATTAGCGTAACCGACGCGTCGCCGCTTTCGGCGCTCGAAACTTCAACGAAACCAATCTGCGTGAACGCTTCGGTCGTCATTGTGATGGGCATTGTTACCGCGAAGGCGACGGCATAGTAACCAATCTGCTCCAAAGTGGTGGTGCGAATAAGGACGGCTCGATCGGCATTGAGCAGAACCACGGCGGCCAGGCTCGGCGCCGCAAAACGCGCTGCCAGCCCCAGACACTGCTTGTAGGCGCCGCGCGGCGCCTTCCGGATTAGCCACCCCGGCTTGATGTGAATCAGGTGAAGCAGGCACTGCAACAACTGGCAACTAAGAGCTGAAAGCGCGGCGGTGAGTGGCGTGAGGGCGCCACAGAGCCATAAGATCAAGAGGGCTGCTACATACCCGGCCTGGCTGGCGAGCGTTACTGCATTGACCCAGTTGAACCGCCTCAAGCCATACGACATGGCATTGAAGTACGGCACAAGGATCATGAAGGCTCCGCACGCGCACGAAATTTGCACCTGAGTTCCCAAATGGCGATTGTCGCCGATCAGTGTCATCGGCGCGCACAGCACAAAGAGCGGAACCGCAACCAGAACCTGTGCGACTGCGATGCGGAACCCGGTACTCAGAACCTCCTCTGTACTTTCCGCGCCTTTTGATATCAGGGCAGTGATCGCTTGCGGCGTTCCCAAACTGAAAAACGCGCCCATGAGTGTTGGAAAGTATAAAAGAACTGCGAGTTCGCCGCGTCCAAGCGGCAGCAACAAGCGCGAGACCATCAGGCCCGAAACGGCGCCAAGCCCGACGCGGAGCAGATTGGTTCCCGACGTCGAGACATAGGACCAGAGCAGATGTTTGCGATGCTGTGACGTCTTCCGCTCCATAATTCATTTGGGCGTTGGGCAGGCGCTCATTGGTTGACAGGGACTGACTTGAATTCCGCCAGCAGTTCGGCAATATGAGGGTTGTTGGCATAGATATTTCGACCCAGAATGTAAGCCCACGCGCCAAGCAGGCCCAGCGCCGTAAAGATCAGGACGATGATTGCCCGTTTCGGAGCGGATTTTCGATCCGGCGGAATCGCATCTTCCACCACCTGAATGACCGCGGAGTTCCTGGCCTCATCCCACCGCGCCGCGTCGTACTGCTTCAGCAGCAGATCGAAGAGTGCCTGGCGGTACTCGAGCTCGTGCTCCGCGCGTAGATACTCGACGCCCGCGCCGGCAACATCCCCTAGATCCATGCCGCTCGATTCGGGGGAACCGCTGCGCTCTTCCAGCTTGGCCGTCTGGTCTTGCAGTGAGCCGAGCTGGCTCTCCAGCAATTGCACCTCGGGATTCTGTTCCGTCGAATACGAACGCAGCGCCTGCAGTTGAACTTCCTTGTCCGCGATCTCGGCGTGCAGGTCCGCAAGAGACGTAATCAGCGCTTTGGTTTGCGCGTCCAGTTGAACCAGGCCCTTTTCCTTTTGAATGCGCTGGAACGCAAGCTCCGCGGCAACCAGGTCCTCCTTGGCGTCCGCCAATCGCTGCTCGTAGAAGAGCCGTCTCTGCGAGGCTTCTGTCACCGCCAGGTTCTTGGTCAACTCGCGGAGTTGCTCCGGATAGGCATTTGCAATTGCTGCCGCACGCGCCTTGTCGGTATCTATTACGGAGATTGCGATTAGCGTGCTCTTCTCCGAAGTGATCGTTGTATTATCGGCCAGCGACTTGCGAGCCGCCGTCATGTCCTTCGCGTGATAAACGCTCATCAGGCCGAATCTCTCAATAATTGCGTCCGCGATCGGCCGCGAAGCCAGAAGTCCCATGTAAAGCTCATTGGGGTTCCTCAGGCTCAACGTTGTTCCGCCGGCTGCGGCCGCCAATGGGTTTGTAGTGGATGAGTTGAGCGACAATTCCCCCATCAGATACGCGGCTGACGGTTGCGTTTGGTGCGGCGTCATGATTTCTGTAGTTGCCGTGTACTTTACCGGCAGGATGAAGCTCACCACGATCCCAACGAGCACCGCGATTCCTGTGGTCCACGCCGCCAAACGCCTGCCTCGGGCCAGTTGCGTAAAAGCGCCCCAAAAGCTCATCCGGGGCGCAGGCCTGTTCTCTTGCAATGGCATCTGTCCGCGCGGAGAGACTCTTTCTTGCACGATTTCTGTACTCGCTTCCATAGATGGCTCGCTGTCTGACTATAGCGTGTTTCAAAAATCGCGATAACTCTCGAGCTGGCAGGGGTGGAACCCGGCAATAAGCCGGGTTCCATGGCCTGTGCGATCTGCGGATGCCAATTTTTGAAACACGCTCTAGTAGGCCGTACCGAGCACGGCGCCGGTCAGAGCTGTTTGCGAAATAATTTGCGTGAAAAATGGCAGTTGCTGCATGAATGTGCTGGGGCCCTTCAACTTCGGTGGCACGATGATCGCGTCGCCGGGCAGCAAGGCCGTCTTGTCAAAATCCGACCGCCAGAAATCGCCGTGGGTTTGGCGGCTGATCACGGTTCCATCCGCGCGAATCAAAAAGATGCGTTTGGTGTCCGCTTGCCGTGTGGGCCCTCCGGCATCGTTCAGATACGCGTAGAGCCGCTTTCGGAGCTCATAGCGGAACGCGCTCTCATTGTAGACGGCGCCTGAAACTTGCACGGTGTTCAACTCCGGCGGAATGTAGAATGCATCTCCGTCTTCCAGCGGAAATGTTGGAATGTCATCGATCGTGCTCGCGTCCGGTTTCATCGCCAGAACCACCCGCCCCGTGGGCTGAACAGCGGCAAGTTGCGCAATCAATGCCTGCTGGGCGGCCAACTGGGCCTGCTGGTCTTGAGAGTTGCCGGCCCCAACGGTGGAAGCAGCCGCATTGCGTGCCAGAAGATCTCTCTGCATTTGCGCGGTCGATTGCCTGATTTCGAGCTCCTCCGCGCGCCGGGTCGAGATGCGGGTGAGCTGCGAAGCGTACAGATAGGAGTGCGGAGTAAGTCCTCCAGCCTGCTTCACCAAATCCCGCAACGTCTCACCCGGAGTGATGCGGTACACGCCCGGTGCATTCACCTCGCCGTCCACGCGCACGAACGCCGCGTGTTTGTCCACCGGAAGTGGAATGTCTTTTTCAGAGAAGATCGTGACGATATCCCCAGGCTGCAGGACCACGTTATCTGCGGATGTTGGGCTGTCGATGGCATTGGCCAGGTTGAACGCGATCAGACGGGTGCTCAAATCGCGTTCGTCGAGCCGCTCGACCGCCGCGTAGTCCCAGTTGATCTCCTCGCTGTTCCGGGCGGCCTCGAACCCGGTTTCTCCCCGCGGGTTCATTTCGTTCTGCGTATTCATTTCCGTCTGCGGATTCGCCCCTGTCTGCTGATTGTTTCCGCTTTGAGGATTCATCCCTGTCTGCTGGTTGAATCCAGTTTGTGCATTGAATCCTGGCTGCGCGTTCGCTCCATTCGATGCGCTCTGCCCGGCCTGTGCGCCGGTCCCGGTCTGCGGATTCGCGCGCGTTTGCGGGTTGAATCCATTCTGTGCGTTGTATTCGTTTTGTGCGCCACTTCCGGCTTGGGCGTACATTCCGCTCTGCGGATTGAATTGGTTCGGCGAAAGTCCAAACGGATGCGCGATTCGTTGCGGCACAAGGAAATTCTGCTGATTCCAGTAATCGCGGGTAAGAAGGAACTGGCGCGAAGGAATGAGGTCGGAGACGCGCATACCGCTATGCCACACATAGCGCCCTGGCTGCGCCACGTTGCCGCGCAGAGTGACCGCGTTATCGAAGCGGGGTGAAAGCGGGTAGACGCGCAGCAAATCTCCATCCCGAAGCTCGCGCTTCAGCCCGGAGTCATCCAGCTCGAACGATTCCACCTCCCGGCTCTCATGATTTTCAATCCGCTCCAGCAGAACGCGGTCTTCATCCGCCAGGTTGGTCAGCCCGCCGGCATCGTTGAGGGCCGAAGCCACTGACTCATCGCCTTTGATCTCATAGATTCCGGGCTCGTTCACGCTCCCCATGATGGCCACCTGCGGTCCCACCGGCGGAATATAAATTACATCTCCGGGCAGCAATGGAACGTCGTGCGACTTGTCGCCTCTGCGCAACAGATCGTAAACGTCAAACTCGGTGATCACCTTATTCCCGCGCCGCAACTGAATATGGCGCATCGAGCCGGTCGCCGACGGCCCTCCTGAGGTGAACAGCGCATTTACAAGGGTGCTCAGCGAACTGACCGTGTACACGCCCGGCTGGCGGGCGCTGCCCAAAACAAAAATCTGGATAGAACGAAGCTGGCCCAGCGTCACGTTCAGGTCAAAGTCCTTGTAGAGCGCGGCGATGGCTGTATGCAGGAAGCTCTGCAGTTGGTCGTAGCGCAGGCCGGCCACTGTCAATGATCCTACTGAGGGTACAAAAATCTGCCCATTCCGATCGACTGTCACGCGCGTATCCAGGTCGATCTTTCCCCACACGTGGATCAACAATTCGTCGCCGGGCCCGAGCACATAATCTGCCGGGACCGGGATGCGGTCCAGCGGCGCAAATGTCGTTGGAACCTCGTCGAACAGCTTTCTGCCGAATACCTGCAGAGGATGGCCGGCCTCGTCCTCGGCGAAGATCTGGAACTCTGTTTGCGTGGTGATGGGGCCAACGACTCTGTAGGGAAGCGGGACGATCTCGTTGGGTGTGGCCGCGGGCGCGGGAGCAACGGAGTTGGTTCCGTAAGGAACAGTGCCCACGCCGGGAACAGTTTCATAAGGAGTCGTCGTTTCCGTCGCGGGGGCCGTGTTTGTTGGCGGCGGGCACAGAGCCTCGGCGCCTTCGGGAACTGGGCCGGGCCCGGTTGGACAGACAATCGTTTGCGTTCCGGGAGCCGTGGGGGTTGTTTGCCCGCCACAAAACGCGCCCGGCAAGAGAAGAAAAATCAGGAATCTATGTCTCATTGGAATTGAGTGCCTTCTGTTCACGTGCACGTTCGGCTGCGTCTGTCCATCGCTCTGCGGAGCAACCTCTATAGGTTGCGATCCGCCTTAAACGAAGCAACATCGGCAGTCAGTTTCTCGACCTTTTGTTCCAGGTCTTTCATTTGGGCGAAGTACTCGCTCTTCGCCGCATCGCTGGCGTCCTGTTGAATTCCGCCATTCAAAATGCCGCGCATGGCTTCGCGCGCCAGGTCAGAGACGCTGCGCGCTCCTGTCGTGGCGCAAATCCGCCGCAGAGTTGAGAACTCTTCTTCAGACATTCGGATGCTGACGATACGGGACCGCGGTCTCAAAACTCTCATATTGAACTCGTGTAGGGAAAGGGATTTCGGCGCGCAGGCGCCGCTTGCAGAAGTGGGGCATTTTGAAGATACCCCGTGGGGATTGAAGCCGGAGTTTAGAGGTGTGGTTTTGGGCGGGACGGGATGGGCCTCATCCAGAGGCGAATTCCAGACAGGCTCCGCCCCTGTCGGTCCCATTCCGTTTGGACGGTACCTCTCACCTTTGCTTCAAAAATGCACACGGCAACCGCGAATGATTCGAGATAAGCGTGCTCCATAGTTCAGTGCGGTGCGCGCTACCTGCGCCAGGCGTGGATCCGTGAGCGAGACTACCTTAGCACGCGCAAACAAGGGGAAGCAAGGAAAACGTATGACAAATGAAATACACCGATAAATCATTGAAATTATTTGGCAATATCACAAAATTCCGATTTTCGTGTCTGCGTCGTCAGACGCCTTTGAGCCGAACAGCGCAGCGCTTTCTTCCGCGCCCGCAAGGCTCGTCAATCTTGGTCTAACAACCCGCTGCGCCGGAACAGCTTGAGATACATGTAGACGATCCACTGCATGGTGAGGGCGCCGCAGCAATCCAGCAGCACATCCCATGGCGATCCCGTCCGGTTGGGAAGAAAAGTCTGGTGCCACTCATCCAAGCTGGCCACCAGCGCCGTGCTCAAAAGCGCCAGCTCGGCGTCGAACAGAAACCGGAATTGCGGCAGGCTCAACCACCACGCGCGCAGCCACGCCAGCCCAAGAGCGCCATAACCCAGGAAATGCCCTGACTTGCGAATGTAGTGGTGGATGTTATCCCAACTCGCATCGCTCACCGGCCCAAAGATCGCCTGAAAAATTACCCGCAGCGGATGCGATGTTCGGTCCGTGCCGAAATACTTCGTTGACTCCGCCATGACGATCGCGATCCCCACGGCCACGGGCCACCATGCGCTGATCCAGAACCGGGGCCCCCGCGACAGGTCTTCGTCCGTGGGGTGGAGAACCGGTCCGCGGACAGGTCTTCGTTCGTGGGGTGGAGAACCTGGAACCGCGCCGGCTATTCGACATGGTAGTTGGGCGCTTCGCGAGTGATGATCACGTCGTGCACGTGGCTCTCGCGCAAACCGGCGCCGGAGATGCGCACGAACTTCGCCTTTTCCTGCAACTCCGCGATCGTGCCGCAGCCCAGGTAGCCCATGCCGGAGCGCAACCCGCCCACCAGTTGAAACACCATTGCTTCCAGCGGCCCGCGGTAAGGCACGCGCCCCTCAATGCCTTCGGGAACGAACTTGGCCAGCCGGTTTTCGTTGGCGCGCTCGCGTTGCACCACGTCCGCCGGCCCGGTGTCCACGGCGGCCATATCGGCCGAACCCTGAAAGTACCGCTCGCCTGAGCCCTGGCTCATCGCCGTCAGCGAACCCATTCCGCGATAGCTCTTGAAGCTGCGCCCCTGGTAGAGGATGGTTTCACCGGGGCTCTCGTCCACGCCGGCAAAGAGCGAGCCGATCATCACTGTGCTGGCGCCTGCGGCAATGGCTTTGGTAATCTCGCCGGAGTATTTGATGCCGCCGTCGGCGATCACTGGAATCCCATGCTTGTGCGCCGCGCGATAGGCCTCGGCGATGGCCGTAATCTGCGGCATTCCAGCGCCGGTCACCATGCGCGTGGTGCAGATCGATCCCGGCCCGATGCCCACCTTGATTGCGTCCGCGCCTGCGTCAATCAGCGCCATCGCGCCCTCGTAAGTCGCCACGTTGCCCGCCAGCACGGCCACGCCGGGGAAGCGCTTCTTCACATCGCTCACCGCTGCCAGCACCCGCGAAGAATGTCCGTGCGCCGAGTCGATGGCCAGCGCGTCGGCGCGGTTGCGCACCAGCTCCGCCGCGCGCTCCATGTAGTCGCCCGTCGCCCCGATTGCTCCGCCCACGCGTAGACGGCCCTGGTCGTCCTTGCTCGCGTTGGGATACTTCAACTTCTTCTGGATGTCCTTTACCGTGATCAGGCCCTTCAACTCGTACTGGTCGTTCACCACCAGCAGCTTCTCCACACGATGCTTGTGCAGAATCAGCTCGGCTTCCTCGAGCGTAGTGCCCACCGGCACGGTGATCAGGTCTTCCTTGGTCATCACGTCGCCCACAGGGATGTCGGTGCGCGTTTCAAAGCGTAGATCGCGGTTGGTCAGGATGCCCACCAGCCTCTTGCCCTGCGTCACCGGCACGCCGGAGATTCGATAGCGGCGCATGACATCGAGCGCGTCGCCGATCAGCTTTTCCGGGCCGATGGTCACCGGATCGACGATCATGCCGCTCTCCGACCGCTTCACCTTGTCGATCTCGCCTGCCTGGTCGGCGATGGAAAGATTCCGGTGCACAATGCCGATGCCGCCCTGTTGCGCCATGGCAATGGCCATGCGCGACTCCGTCACGGTGTCCATGGCCGACGAAATCAGCGGCGTGTTCAGCGAGATCTCGCGCGTCAGTTGCGTCTGCGTGCTCACCTGCATGGGCACAACGTCGCTGTAGGAGGGCACCAGCAATACATCGTCGAAGGTCAGCGCTTCCGGTAGTTTTTCAGCCAGCATAATGTGTCAATGCTCCTGGCGAACCAGGGACTTGGGTTCCCGGCTGGCAGGAGCTTCCCCCTATTGTAGCGGAGGGGCGCCGCTCGCCTTTCACACTGCGCCGTATCCTGCGCGCGGCGGGAATTCCGTGTTGCGCGCAGCAACCCAAGGTCGGGAACCAGCCCTATCGGTTTCTGGCACGGATCGGATGTTGAGGATTGGGCTCGACCAGGGTGAAGTCGTACTTCGGGAGATCAGGCTCATCTTCTACGTCTAATGCCTGCTCACACCTCGGGTCTTGCCGCAATTCGGATGAGTGACCGGACACGGGAGATTCGCACTTGAACTGTTTACTGAGCGACAATCCCTGCTGTTGATAATTGGACCCGATCGGGCCGCCGTAGACTTTCTTGGGCCTGGCCGCCATGTTGTAGTAAGTTAGTCTCCCAACGAACTGGTCATCCTCGAGCAGAATCGGCATTTCGTTCGCTCGCACTTCAAGCACTGCGCGGGTACCGGGGATCTCCCCATTTTCTCCAAATCCAAAACCCGGATCGAAAAATCCAGCATAATGCACGCGGAACTCCTGCGTCGAAAGATCGTATGGGAGCATCTCGGCCGCCAGCTCCGGCGGGACCCGAACACGCTGTTTTGACGCCAAAATGTAGAACTTTCCTGTTTCCAGGATGCATTCTTCCCCTTTGGTAATCGGAGTCCAGAAGTCTGCGATCTCATAGTGATTAACCAAGCCAAGATCAATCACCTCTGATGTCGTCTTCGCTCGATAACCGACAATTTCGGACCCGTTCCCTTGGAGGTCCACCGTTAGCCGTAAGCCTCGGTCGACCCTTGCTTGGCCGTTCTCCTCATCTGGCTCAATGAGGAAGTCCATTCGATCGAGCCCTCTCAGCTTCTCCTCACCCACGGCGCTCCTTCGTCCTCGTCCGAAGCGGAGTTGATTTAGTTTCATCCCCTCGCGGACAAGAATCCGGAAGGTTTGGGAAATGACCTCGATGTAGAGCCTTCCGGGGTAGCCTTTCGGGACGCGCTCGAACTCGTCACCGCCCTCTGTTATAAGACGAGTGAATATGTCGAGTCTCCCGGTTGTACTTTTCGGATTGGCAATTCCGTATACGTTCGAAGGGAGGGCCAGGGTTTCCATCAATGGAATGATGTAGATGACGCGAGGTTCTAATATCGCTCCTTCGGAAATGTCTACTTTTTCAATCAGCATCCGATTGCATTTAGCCCTCTCCAGCAGCGTGGTCGAATTTCCCGGCAGGAAGCTGGCGCGAACCTTGTACGCTTCGTGCGATAAACGGAGGTCGATGCTGGACGGCTGAATCTGGTCCTCCGTGATCTCACGAGTGGAAGAGATTTTGCCGGATTGGACGAGGTCATGAATTTCTTGAGACGGCAAGATGCCTTCGCCGATCGGCTGCCCATAGGGGAATAGGGTTTCGGATGCCAACTGATCCTCCGTTTTGCGCGGGCTGGTTTCTCAAAGCAACTGCAAGGCGCCGAGATCTCTCGGCGAATTCCGCATCGTAGTTCGATGCGATGCCTTCCAAACTGCAGAATGAACCCAGCCCACGGACGACAGATTTGCCTTCTGGTATCGCCTTCCCACAGACCGGGCAAATGCCGGGTCCGCGTAAGGTCCTCAAATCGTCGGCCTCAGATTGGCTCATCCTTTTCCCATATTGAAGGGACTCTGAAGATTAGCAACAGTTGCCTTGTGGAAGCGTTTGACAATCACTGGACTTGTGTGGATTTCCCGCGATCTCCATCATAAGTCAGTGGGTTTCAGCGGCCACGCCCGAAACCATTTTTCCAAACGCACCGGGAGTTGTGCAATTCCCTGTGCTGTCCTACTTCTTCAGCGGCTTCCTCGCAAAGTAATACATCGAGTACGCCAGCATCAAAAACGCCGCTACCGATACTCCATCGTGGTAGAGGAAGGTGTGCGGGAAGTTGAGAATGTCGCCTTTGCCGACCGTCGCTTCGTACGCTTTCAGGGCCACGCCGCAAAGGCCCACAATGCCCCCGGCAGCAATCAAGCCCGACGCAAACAGAGATCCTGGCGAGATTTCGCTTTCTGTCTCCGCTTCCCCGCCGCGCTTCGCCATCAAATCCACCAGCCAGCGCACCACGCCGCCGGCAAAAATCGGCAGCGTGGTTCCGATCGGCAGATAAGCGCCAACCGCGAACGGCAGCGAGCGGATGCCGAGCAGTTCCACCGCGATGACCAGCGAGACGCCGAGCAGAACCAGCCCCCACGGCAGCTTGCGGCTCAGGATTCCATTGATCACCGTCGCCATCAGCCGCGCCTGCGGCGCCGGTGCGCTTGCGCTGCCGATTCCCTGAATCCAATGCACCTCAATGCGGTGGGTTGCGGGGGAATAGAGATACTTCCCGTCCTGCAGTTCCGATGACCCGATCGCGTTCAGCAAAATGTACTCGGACTTCTGATGAACGGTAATGCTGTTGTCGGCGTTGGTGACGCGGATCTGGTTGGGCAGATGATGCGTGTCAGATTGAATCGTCACGCCGGGATGCGGCCCATTGATGTCCCACGGCTGCGCAGTGGCGTCGAACTCCTGCAACCCCGTGTTCATCAGGTTCAGCGTTGACCCGATCACAATCGTCGACACGACCACGCCGATCATCAGCGCGATCTGTTGCATCCGCGGCGTGGAACCGACGATGTAGCCGGTTTTCAGATCCTGCGACGTGTCGCCGGCGTTCGAAGCTGCGATGCACACCACGCCTCCGATGGTGATAGCCAGCGCGCTGAACGCCGGCGCGGTCCATCCTTGCACCAGGAAGATCGCGGCCGTAGCCATCAGGGTAGCGATGGTCATTCCCGACACGGGGCTCGCGGACGATCCCACCAGACCCACGATGCGCGAGCTGACGGTGACGAAGAGAAATCCGAAAACAACCACCAGAAGCGAGGCGGCAAGGTTCGCGGCCCAGCCCACAAAGGCTCCGGGAACGGGCTTGAATTCGAGGAATAGGAACATCAAAACCACGATGAGCAGCGAGCCGACGACCACCACGCGCATCGAGAGGTCATTTTCAGTGCGGATCGGTTTTGCCTGCGTCGCCGCGCCCGGCCGCATGGTTTTGAATCCGGCGGTCAGCGCGCCAAAGATGGTGGGTAGCGTTTTGATGAGCGTGATAAGACCTGCCGCGGCCACCGCGCCCGCGCCCATGGGCTTGATGTAAGTGGCCCACAGGTCGCTGGGTTCCATTTGAGCGATGGGAACCAGGCCTGGGTAAACGGGATGAGCGAGGTCTTTCCCGAAAAAGTAGATAAGCGGCATGATGACGAGCCAGGAGATGACGCCGCCGGCAAAGATAACTCCCGCCACGCGCGGCCCGATAATGTAGCCCACGCCCAGATACTCCGATGTGGCCTCGGCATTGATCGCCGCGCCCTTCATCACATGTTGAGGCCCGAAGTCCGGATCGTACTCCGGAGCGCCGGGCCATGCGCCGAAGAGGTTGTTGTTCTGGAAGAAGGTATAAATGCCGCCCAGGCCCAGCCCCAGAAAGACGCGGCTCGCCAGCGATCCGCCTTTCTCTCCGGCAATGAGCACGTCGGCGCAGGCCGTGCCTTCGGGGTACGGCAGCGTGCCGTGCTCCTGCACAATGAGCTGGCGGCGCAGCGGAATCATGAACAGCACGCCGAGCCAGCCGCCGATCAGCGCCAGCATGAAGATCCGCGTGTACTCGAGGTCGAAGCCGAGAAAAACCAGGGCCGGCAGGGTAAAGATCACCCCGGAAGCGATCGATTGGCCTGCGTTGCCGGTGGTTTGGACGATGTTGTTTTCCAGGATGGAGGCGCGGCCGAATGCGCGAAGAATGCTGATGGAAAGGACCGCGATAGGAATCGAAGCGGCCACCGTGAGCCCGGCGCGCAAGCCCACATAGACCGTGACGGCGCCGAAAACGAGGCCGAAAAACGAGCCCAGCAGAAGAGCGCGGATCGTCAGCTCCGGCGGCTTCTGCGTAGCGGGAATGAAGGGCTGAAACTCAGGCACGAAGAACCTCCCGGTCATTGAGTGCGAAGTTCCTTACGAATCCCTGAAGGGCGAGTTTAGCAGCGGAAGGGGCAGGACGCCACAGGACCATCAGGCCGAACTCCGGCACCGCCCCTGCTCCGGCGCCTTCATTTTCGCGCGCACCGTGTCTCGCACCGCCGCACCAGGCCCCGCAAGAGGTATCATTCTCACCTTGGCGAAGAAGGCCTTAGTCGCGTAGCGTAGGTGCATCTATCGCTTGAAGGTGAGCCCAATTGAGATGGCCGATCCGGTAATCAATCCCGCGCCGAAGCGCCTGCTTTCGCTTGACGTCCTCCGCGGCGTCACCATCGCTTTCATGATCATGGTGAATAACACCGGAGGGCCCGGCGCCTGGACCGAGATGCGTCACGCCGATTGGAACGGCTTTACCGCCACCGATCTGGTATTCCCCACGTTTCTCTTCGTGGTGGGCGCGTCCATCGTTTTTTCTACTCAGGCGCGGCTCAAGCGCGGCGATTCGCGCGCAAAACTGGCCTGGCACACGGTGCGCCGCGCGGCCATATTGTTTTTCCTTGGCATCGTGGTCAACAACTTTCCAGCCTTCCACCTTACGCACATGCGCTTCTACGGAGTCCTGCAGCGCATCGCCGTCTGCTACCTGATTGTCGGCCTCTTCTATCTGTGGGACCGCCGCGTCTGGACCAAGGTTGCGGTGCTCGTCTGCGTGCTCGCCGGCTACTGGATTCTGGTGCGCTGGGTTCCGGTGCCGGGAGCCGGCATTCCCGGCCGCGACGTTCCCTTCCTCGACAAGAACCAGAATATCGTCGCGTGGGTCGACCGGCAGCTCATGCCCGGCCATCTCTACGAAGACGTTCCACTTCATGACGCGCGCGATCCTGAGGGGCTGCTCAGCGACATTCCCGCGATTGGGACCACTCTCCTCGGCCTGCTGGCTGGGTTGTGGCTTGCCGGCGAGCGTGCAGCCGGAACCAAAGCGCGCGGTCTGGCTGCGGGCGCGGCAATCTGTCTCGCCTCAGGCTATCTCTGGTCGGTATGGTTCCCCCTCAATAAGAAGATGTGGACCAGCTCCTATGTCCTCGTCGCCGCAGGGTGGTCCCTGCTCCTCTTTGCCATTCTCTATTGGGCCGTAGAGCGGCGCGGCTGGGGAAAATCGGGCCAGAGCAAAAAAGCAATGTGGCCGTGGCTGGTCTTCGGGTCGAATGCCATCGTGGCCTACATGATCAGCGAGCTTTTGGTGCCGGCCATTCAGCTTGTTTCCTTCACCTCCGGCGGCCGGCAGACGGACGCGATCCGTTTCACATACCTGCATGCCTTCATGCACATCGCCGATCCCGGCTGGAGGGCCTTCATCTTTTCGGTTTCCTACACCGCCGTTTGCTTTCTTCCTGTCTGGCTCCTTTACCGCAGGAAGATCTTCGTCAAGGTCTGATTTGCCTGCGCGCTCTCAGTACTTCGACTTGATCGCGTACGTCAATCCCATCGTGAACTGAAAGGAATTCGGCTTTGTGGGAGGTTCCCCTATCGGAGCGTTGTTCAGATAGCTGTCTAGAGTTCCCATCGAAAAACTCAGATTCTTGTATGCGGGAAACGCAAACGTATTCGTTTCGTTGGCCGAGTACGCGTGCGGCTGGTTGTAGGAAGGAATGAATGCGAGACCCTGCGCGTAAGTGACCAGCTTCATGTGCAGCGCGTAATTCGCCGAGACGGTCGATCCCACCAGGTTCGTACTTGGGCTGGCCGTGGGCGGGGTAGGATTCGCGGGCGTGGCGGGGGTGCCGAGGAATTGCTGGCTCTCATATTGGATCGTCGCCTTCACATCCAGTTCCTGCTTCGGCGTTTTGATCGCCGTCCACCCCATGCCGCCGCCGTAGATCTGCTGCAGGGCAAGGTTCTGCGAAAAATTGTGGTCGAATGCGGTCTGGCCAAGCGCAAAGAACCGCGGTGAAAAGTACTCATCGCGTTCCGCATCCGCATGGTAGATGGCCGTCTTCGTCGTCACGGCTGCCACAGTGCTTGCGGGCGTTGTGCCGGATGCCGGGATTTCGTATCCGGGCTGTGTGATCTTGCCAAACGATCCGCTGAAATCCATCGAGGTGCGGTCGCGCGGATTCAGCCAGCTTACCGTGGGCACCACGCGCACCAGCCCCACCGCTCCCGAAAAAGTGTACTGGTTCTGCGTCGCGGTCACCAGCGTCGCTCCAGCGGTCGCTGGCCCGTTCCAGCCGGCAAGAAAGCTCGGTTCGTGATTGACCTGCTTGTTCAGCGTCGCTTCATCCATGATGTATTGCGCATCCTTCACCGGAATTGGCGCGATCGCCTCCGCGCTCGCCGGATGCACCGTCACGGCCTGGTTCGTCACCTCCAGCGTGCCCACGGGAATCTTTGTTGTGCTCTTCTTGCCGCGCAGCTTCACCGCCGAATTCAACACGCCGAATTCTTTCGCCGTATGCAGCTCCTTGATCTTGTCCCAGGGAATAGCAATGTCTCCCAGCGAATCGCTATGGAATGTGACTTTGCCCGCTATCTCGCTCACAAATTTGCCGTGCAATATGTCGCCATTGCTCAGCACCAGCACATCGGGCGCGGAGTTGCCGGCGGCTGGCGAAGCAGGCTTGCCTTGCGCGGCGCAAACCAGCGCCACGCCGAACGCTGCGATTGGCGCCGCCGCGCGAAGACCTCGATGGAATCTCGAAATGAGCCTATGGACAAGGAAGGTGTTCATGGGGATGTTTGCCTCTCCGTAAGATGGGGGAAAGAAGATGCCCCCCTGCCGATCCTGGGCCGAAGTCATCCTCTTCGATGCGGTTCGGCGGCCATTGCGCCGTTACCGCCCGCCTTTTTAAAATTACCATCGCTCGCGCCGCATGCGCCGCCCGCTTCTACCCCGGGACCAGGAGTCAAACACTGGAACAGTTGCAGCGCAATCTCGTGCGGGCGCAGTGCGTGTGCAGGCTCCAGCGAAAATCGCGCCGCGCTGCGGGCCTTCTGCGTCCCGGCGCATGCGCTGCAATGGGATTTGTCGAATTCAAACCGACTCGATCGCCTCGATGCTCTTGGCCACATCGTTTTTGAGCGTCTCTGCATCGGGATGAAAAGCCGATCTTTCCCGCTCAGGCAGCTTATCGAGCATATTTGCGTACGACGCAGCTTCGCACCCTGAAAACGCCGCAAAGCCCACTGCCGAAGCCATGGCGCAACTCACCTTCACCAGTTCGGCCAGGTCCCACGCCCCGTCCGCGCGCCTGTCCGAATGATGATCCGCAACCACGGCCTCGAAGTTCTTCGGCAGCTCCCAGTCGCCAATCAGTTGCCTGCCAACCTCGCAGTGATTCCAGCCGAACATCTCCCGCTCGGCCTCAAGCATGCTGGCCGCCGCGCCGTGATGTTTCTCCATCAGCTCTGCGTACCCCTTGGGCTGAATCACGGCCAGCGCCATGCGCCCAATGTCGTGCAAAATGCCCGAAGTGTACGCCATGTCCCTGTCGATCGACCCCGCCTCTGCAATCCGCTGCGCGATGATGGCGCATGCCAGGTTATGCCGCCACAATCTGCGCATCGCCGGGTAGCTCATCGCCTTACCCAGATAGGCCCTCACGCCTACGGTCACGCACATTCCCTGCAGCGTATTGGCGCCGAGAACGGCAACGGCCTGCATGATGCTCGTCGAAGGATACTGCGGAGCGTAGAGAAGAGAATTGGCAACCGTCAGAACCTCGCTGGCAAACGCAGGGTCTGAGGCAATCAGATCGCACAGTTGGTGCAATTGCACATTCTCATTCTTTGCCAGTTGCAACACCCTCACGGCAACCTGCGGAAAGGGCGGAAGGCGCAAATAGGCCCAGGGGAGGGTCGTCGGTTGTCCGCTTCGCTGGTCCATTCCTACTGCCCCCACCGCCTCAGTCCGTCCTTCCGCGATAAACCCGCAAAGCGCCGGCACAAGCCCTGCGCAGACAGAAAGCCCCGTCGCGCCATTGCGGCTGCGCAGGCCTCCATGTCTACCTCTTCGGCAAGGAGCGGGGTTTTCAGCAGGCTGCCGGAAATCATTTCGCAGTGCACTTGATTTCCCACGTGCCGCATCGCATCCGGCTTTGGTCATTAGAAAGTTCAAAAGCCGAGATCGTCCGGGAGGCCTACAAGCTAAAATGGTCTTCCGGGCACTCAGCCTCGGCCGCAACCGGGGAATGGGTGCCGCGCATCATCTCAAGTTGCTCATGCCTTTTGCCGCGCGCGCGCCATCCGCGGCGCCGCAATCAGCGTTAACGCAACAAGAAAGATCGATGCGGCGATGTATCCGAGGTGGCCGTGGCGCAGGTCCTCGGTGACGAGCTTCACCGCGACCAGCGCCAGCACCGCGTAGCCTAGCTGCGTCAACTCAATGCGCCGCCAATGTGCTCCGCCATATACCAGCGTCAGCGCCGTTGCGCACAGTGTCAGCGTCCGGATCAGCGCCAGGTGATGCGCTCCGGGCTGCACCAGCAAGGCCGTCAGCCCAATCGAGTCCCTGTACCAGCAGCGCCGCAACGGCCCCAACTGCCAGCGCGGCAAAGCCAAGATGAAGCACCCGCGGCTTCCAGGTCTCGTTTTCGCTAGGCTTCGCGGCTGCGTAGCACAGAATTGCGGAACACGCGACCAGCCAGATACTCGCTGCCGGCCTGCCCAGCGGAGTCCCGACAAGCGCACCGATGAGAAAGCTCAGCAGCCTCGATGCCGAGGCCGCCGCCAGCAGAAACACCATACCGTAGAACTCCCAGGCCAGCCGGCTTCTCCGGCTTCCCAGAATCGTCGCCGCAATAGCGGCCGCGCCCAGCACCACAGCCAGCGGCAGCGCAGGTAAGCACAGGAAGCTCCCTGTCAAAAGCAGCGCCGCGCCCCATGCGGCAAAAACGGCGGCGTTACGCCGTTCCGGGGCGTGCTCAAATATCGTGAAGACCGCCGTACAAATCGTCGCAGACAACGCCATGAAAACAATGCCCAGGATCATGGTGCTGCCCGCCGGCCCAAAGTCAGCCACGCTCACAGCGGCCAGCAGGAGCGCAATCGTGGTCTGTACCGCCTCAAAGGCAGTAATTGGTCTTGCGCGCAGAACCGTCTTCCAGCTGATGCTCGCCGCATACAGAACAAACAGCGTGATGCCGGGACTGAGCAACTCGGCTCTGCCGAGAGCCGGATAATCTTCACCCGCGGATTGCGGAGCAAAGTAGACATAAATCAAAACCCAGATCGCCGCGTCGGCGGCCAGCGCGGCCAGCGCGCGCACTTCCGGCGCACTCTGCATCGCAGGCACAAACTCGCTCATCGCCGCAAGAATCAGGAGCGCGACGATGAACGGCACCATCGTGTGCGAGGCCAGCGCAAGTGCCAGGGCAAGTCCGGCCGGCGCAACTCCACCCACGCGCAGAACCGGCGTCAGATCGCGCTTCCATTCTTGCTTCCAGGCCAGCCCAACCGCTGCAACCGCGTAAAGGCATAGTACGCACGCAGCCGTCGCCCCGGGAATCACTTTGAACCGCAAGGTCAGCTCCCAAAGCATGGGAGCAAGAATCAGCGCTGATGTGGCGGAATAAACGGTGCGCGCGAACTGCCGGCCGCCGCGCAACCGGGCTGCCAGCACAAGCCACAGAAATGCGTATACGATCCCCGCTGAAGCCACGGCCAACCTGGGAAGAGAGCTTGCTTCCTCCACGGCCCGCAGTGCATATGCGCCTGCAATGCCCAGCAGCGCCCTGCCCAGCACGCCAAACACGCTGCTGGCCGGCGCAAGCGCCGCCTCTTCTTCAGCCTGCTGTGCTGGGGTTTGCTCCAACTCCGGCGAGCGTTGTGGCCAGCGCGCCGAAAGCGGGTGTTCCAGCGCGGCGATTCGCGGCTCCAGCGTAGCTACGCGCCGCTCCAGCGCTTCCAGGCGTTTGTTGAACCGCTCGACTTCGTCGGGAAGATCGTTCATATTCCCCACCCGATCCACCGCTCGCGAGGCCGCTCTTAGTCGCCCGCTGCCGCTTCGGGCAGGCTCTTTTCAGGCCACGGGGGCAGCAGTTTTACCAGCCCCCAAAGAAAGAGCAGCGGCAGGATGGTCAGGCCAATGGCCATCAGCAGCCCCTCTTTTGTAACCAGATCCATCTTGTAGGTCGTGTAACCGAGAAAACTCTTCGAGAATAATTGGCCGCCGATTACCACGTTCCAGCGCATGGCGAACACGCTGATCAGGATCAGGCAACCGGAGAAAACATAGATACGCTTGCGTACCATCTCCTTCAGGTTCACCACCTGCGTCAGGAACAGCAGCGCCAGCGGCAACAGCGTGCCCAGGAACATCTGCAGCACGATCTGCGAGAAGTAGAGCTTGGTGTGCACCATGAAATCCAGGCTGCGAAACGACTCGTCGGCCTCGTAGATGCGGTGCACCAGATCCAGCATTTCCAGGCTGAAATCGATGATGAAGATGTAGAACATGTACATCGCAATCGTGTCCACGCAGCGCATGTCGATCTTCTGCCCGCGCATCTTGGTCGTGGCCATGTAGATCAGCATCACAGCGGCGATCCCTGATACCATCGCCGAAAAGATAAATACCACCGGCATCAGCGGCGACGACCACCACGGGATTGGCCTTGATCGATCCGAAAATGAAGCCCACGTAGCCGTGCAGCAGGAACGCCGATGGAATGCCAACCAGCGTCACAATCCAGCCGACTTTTTCGTCAATATGCAGTGAGCGCTCGCTGATGTTGCTCGAGCCCAGCGTCATGATCTTGTAGATCCAGCGCACCGGACCCTTTGCTTGCTGCGAACGCAGCACGATCTCGCGACGGTAATCCAGCCAGATCTCAAACACCAGCACGGCCATCAGGTACCACAGGTAAACGTAGCCGAACATTGCCATCGCCGAGCTGCTGTGCGGCGTGAAGTACATCTCCGGCGAGCGCTCCGGATGGCCCAGGTGCATCTGCAGCGGCAGCGGCGCGTCCAGCAGAAACGCCAGAGCCGTAAGCAACGCCAGCCTGTAAGTGGGAGCAACCGCCTGCACGCGGAAGACCCGCACCAACGACGCCAGAATGAACGCGCCCGCCACCAGCCCCGTGATGTAGGGATACAGTACGATCAGTACGCTCCAATAGAGCGTCACCTCGTTCGGATACATATAGCCTTCAACACCGCCCATAACATCTGCTCCTGGCTTCTAGTCCCTGGTCCCTGCTTTTATCTCACCGAACCATCCAGCCCGTTATAGAAAGCCTTGGCCCCGGTGGCCATCTGCGGCTTTAACACCTGCACGGTGTGGGTCTTCAAAAACTCGTGGATCGGATCGTTGGGATTCTTCAGGTCGGCCAGTTGCCGCGCTCCCGTCGGGCACGCTTCGCAGCAGGCGGTCGTCAGTCCCTTGGTGATCCGGTGGTAGCACAACGTGCATTTGTCAGCGACCTTCTTTGTGGGATGGATGTAGCGGCAGCCATACGGGCATGCCTGCACGCAATAAGCGCAGCCCAGGCAATAGGTCTGGTCGATCAATACCACGCCGTCCGGGCTGATGAACGTTGCGCCGACGGGGCACACCTGCGTGCAGGGCGAATCCGCGCAGTGATTGCACATCTTGGGAACGAAGAAAAACTTTCCTTCTTCGCCTTCCTGCTACCACGGGGAACCCCTCTTTACCGCCGTCGGGCGAAATTACCTCGGGATTCTCAAGATGAAAATCCGACCGGTGATATCGCTCCACCCACGTGCGGAAGAACCCATCGGGCACATCGTTTTCCGTTTGGCACGCGCGCACGCAGTTGCCGCAGCCAATGCACTTCGGGATATCGATCAGCATGCCCCACCAGTGCTCGCTCATCTGGTAGTTCGGCGAGGACTCCGGTGTCCCGGCCCTCACGTATTTCCACGCAACGGCTGCCGCGGGCAAAAGAATCAGCAAACGACGTCGGCTGATGTTCATTTCGCGCCTCCCTTCGCCGCGCTTGTGCTCGCATCCGAACCAATTGCCGGGCTATGCGGGTTATGGCAGGTCTCGCACGGAACTCCGCCGGAGTGTTCCGCCGGATTCACCTGCGGAAAGCCCGCCGGCTTGGCCGCGCTCGCCGTGTGGCAGCGCGCGCACAGCACCGCCGTATCCGGCTTAACCGGCGTCACCGACATGGGATCGTCGGCATGCGCCGCCAGCGCTCCGTGGCAAGCCTCGCAGTTCACCTGTGCATGAACGCCTTTCGACTTGGCGTCGGCAATATCTGTGTGGCAGCTCTCGCACGCCTGGTGGCCGGCAAACCGGATCGGTTTCGCGGCTATTTCGCCGATCGCGGCTCCACGATAGTGCCCATACTCTCCAAAGGTCTTTGGGACCACGTACCCGCGCACCACCAGAAAGACAAGAAATGCGAGCACAAATAGCCCTGCAAACCGGAAAAGATGTCCTGCATCCTTCAAACCGCTCATGAAGCACTCTCTTCGTTGGGCTGCCGCCGGAAGCGGTCTTGCGTGTTACTGGACCTTTGTGACTATCTATGTGATCCAGCACACTTCCAACGCCTACGAAGTTAGGCTCGCAAGCCAGGGCTGTATGTGAGCCTGCTCACAACCCGGTGTGACGTGGCCCACGCGGCACTCAGCCCTTACAAATGCCATCGCCGAACTCCGAAAACACCCGGGCGGACGGTCACCGCCGGCCTCAAACCAAGGCGATACCATGAACCTTGGAGCAACAAATGCCAAGGATTCTCGATGGCGCGGCCATTGCCGCTGCCATCAAGCAGGAAGTCGCTGAAGAGGTCCGCGCGCTGGCCGCTCGGGGGATTCGTCCCGGCCTTGCCGCGGTGCTGGTTGGCCACGTGCCCGCGTCGGAAATCTATGTCCGCAACAAGGTGCAAGCCTGCGCCGAGCTCGGCATCTTCAGCGACCTCATCACGCCGCCTGCGGAAATTACTACAGAAGACATGCTCTCGCTTGTCGCCCGGCTCAATGCGCGCGACGACATCGACGGCATCCTCATCCAATTGCCGCTACCGGCACAAATCGACTCCAAAGCCCTGCTGGATGCAGTCCATCCCGCAAAAGACGTCGACGGCTTTCATCCCGTCAACGCCGGCCGTCTGCTCGCCGGCCGTCCCGCGCTCGCGCCCTGCACGCCCGCCGGCGTCATCGAGATCCTTAAGCGCAGCCAGATTCCCATCGCCGGCCAGCACGCCGTCGTCGTCGGCCGCAGCGACATTGTGGGCAAACCTGTCGCCATGCTCCTGCTGCACCAGAACGCCACTGTCACGATTTGCCACTCGAAGACGCGTGACCTGCCCGCCATAACGCGGCAAGCCGACATTCTCGTCGCCGCCATCGGCCGCCCCGGCTTCATTACGCCGGAGATGGTTAAGCCCGGCGCCACGCTCATCGATGTCGGCATCAACCGCCTCACCACGCGCGAGGAGTTCGACCGCTTCTTCAAGGGCGACGCCAAACGCGAAGCGGCCTTCGCAAAGCGCGGCTCAACCATCGTGGGCGACATCGATCCCAGGGCCTTCGAGATCTCCGGCTCATACACTCCCGTTCCGGGCGGCGTCGGCCTGCTCACCATTGCCATGCTGATGTCCAACACTGTGCGCGCCGCCCAGAACGTGAAATTCCGCGGCGGGGGCTGTAGCCGATGCTGCGCGTCGGCCTCACCGGCGGCCTGGGCAGCGGCAAATCCACCGTCGCCGCCATGCTCAGAAAACTCGGCGCTCAGGTTATCGAGGCCGATGCGCTGGGCCGCGCGCTTATGGAGCCAGGCCAGCCCGTCTACGCCGAAATTGTGCGCGTCTTTGGCCCACAGGTCGTCAACCCCGACGGCCACCTCAACCGCGCCCGCCTCGCCGGCCTCGCCTTCCGCGAAGGCCGCCTGCAGCAGCTCAATGCCATCGTGCATCCGCCCGTGATTGAAGCCGAGGGCCGATGGATGAACGAGATCGCCGAGCGCGATCCGTCCGCAATCGCCGTCGTCGAGTCGGCGCTTATCTTTGAAGTTGTTCGCGACGCCCGCGCCCGCGGCGAAAAAGAGAGCGTGTTGGCGGACTGGCGTCGCCGCATCGACCGCATCGTCGTCGTCACCGCCCCTGACTCGCTCAAGATCGCCCGCTACGTTGCCCGCATCCAATTATTGAGCGCCGGCAGTGCGCCAACGGCCGCCAGGCCGCGAAGCCATTGCAGCCGGGGCCCCCAGCGACAGGTCTTCGTCGCCGGCGTTGGAATCCGACGCCCGCATCCGCCTTTCACACCAGGTTCCAGACGCGGAGAAAGCCGCTCAGGCCGATTATGTTCTTGATAATTCGGGTGATATCGCCGCGCTCCACGCCCAGGTCAATGCCCTCTGGCCGCGCCTGCAGGCCGAGAGCAACAAACCCCGGCAGGACTTGTCTCTAAAATAAGAGGGGCGGTCGCGACTCGCGGGCGGAACTTCGCCCAACGGCCGCCGTAACAATATCAGGGTCGTTTCACCGGCCCGAAGGAAGGTTTTTCTGGTCTGCGAACCATGAGATTGAGCCGGATTCTTTTGATTGTCGTTCTCTTGTTGGGCGGATTCTGGTTCATTACCACGCATCTCCAGCCCATCTTTTCCGGGGGCCGTTCCTCGCTCATCGGGTCCGATGGCTCCGGCGCCCCGCTCGAGCTCACTGAGGCTCACGCCGCGCCCGCCTACGACGCCGAAGAACAGAACAACATCGCCGTCTACAAAAAAGTTTTGCCCTCGGTGGTCAACATCACCTCCACCACCCTGGTCTTCGACTTCTTCTATGGAACCGTTCCGCAACAGGGCCAGGGCTCGGGCTTCATTCTCGACAAAGCCGGCCACATTCTCACCAACTACCACGTCATCGAGGGCGCCAACCGCGGCATCGAAGTCATGCTCTGGAACAAGCGCCACTATCCTGCTCGCGTCGTAGGGGTCGACAAAGTTCACGACCTTGCGCTGCTGCAGATCGACGCGCCCAACTTGCAGCCGGTCACGCTGGCCGACTCCTCGCGGACTCAACGTGGGCCAGAAGGTCTACGCCATCGGCAATCCCTTCGGTCTCAGCGGCACCATGACGCGCGGCATCATCAGCTCCATCCGGTCCATTCGGAACGAAGACGGCGCGCCGATTGAGGACGCCATCCAGACCGATGCCGCCATCAATCCCGGCAACTCCGGCGGGCCGCTGCTCAACTCCTCGGGCGAAGTGATCGGCATCAATACCATGATCGCCTCCAACGGCGCCGACCAGAGCTCCGGCATCGGCTTCGCCATCCCCATCAACACCGCCAAGGCCGTGCTCGGCGACCTCATCCGTTACGGGCGCGTCAAGCGGCCTTCGCTGGGCATCGTCTCCTACGCTATCGGTCCCGATCTCGCCTCGCAGATGGGTCTCTCCGCGGACCAGGGCGTGCTGATCCAGCGCGTGATTCCCGGCGGTGCGGCCGACCGCGCCGGCCTGCGCGGCGGCAATGAACAGGCTTACGTCGGCAACACGCCCATCATGCTCGGCGGCGATCTCATCGTGGCCATCGACGGCCACCAGGTCACCGATCCCCAGGACATCAGCGCCATCATGGATAAGCACCATGCCGGCGACATCGTCAGCGTCACCATCCTGCGCGGCAGAAAACAGATCACCCTCAAATTGATCCTCGGCGAAGCGCAGGACGCCAACAGCTGAAAAAGGTCGGTGGTAGCGAAGTTTGAGAGTTGACTGTATTCACGTACTTCACTGAAGAGTCGGTCACGGGAAGTCGTTTGGACCTTACTTCATGTGCTGACCGTTCGATAAAGCGAATGCAACTAATTCCGCCGTCGTGTGGCAAGGGCATCTGCCTTGCCTACGCGTTCTTTTCCCTGCTTGTATCTGCCATACACAAAGACGCCGGCGAGTGCCGTTAGACTAGAGATAATTGCGACCAAGCCGTCTACATTTCTGCCCGTAAAAAGAAGCGCAAAGCCCCCGATAAGCGCGACGAGACAAATAATGAAGGCGAAAATCGAGCCCCTTTTCTGACTAGCTACGTTCCCAGCGACGACCTGGGCTTCTAAGGATTCACGATGGGTGCTCTGGCGCTCTGCCATCGCTACGATTCGCTCTGCGCCATTCGGGATTACTTCGTTATATTTGGCAAGAAGCCCAGGAGGTGGGAGCGGACCAGAGAACGAAAGCGACTGATGGGTGAGCGTTGCGAGCGCGGAATTAGGCGGCGGAGGTGCAGCTTGCTCTCTTTGACGGTGCTTCTTGCTCACAAATCAAGCGACCTTTAATTCTGACTCATCTTGCCCCATGGCATCAGAGAGGTCTTGGCCTACGATAATCCAATCCGCGGCAATGGCCTTCTCGTCCGCCTCAAGAGTTGTAGAACTGATATTGTAGTCGTCCAACACTCCCCACAGATCGAGAGCCCGAGCAGCACCCGACGCAAAGGAAGGTTGCGCAAAGAGAAAATCTGATTTTACTTTCTTTTCCATGGTCTCCTCAGCACATCGGCTGATAGCTTCCATCCGTTAGATGAGGTTTGAAGGCAATAAGCCCCACCTTGGATCTCACGGAATCCGGAGTTCCTAGAGCCACATCCATCCCTCGTAGGCTCAAGGAGAAGTCTACCAGAATTACACGGAATTACCGGTAAACTGTCAACTTGAGGACTTCAGCAGATTCCAAAAGTGGCAAGTCAGCCCCCTTCCATAGCAGGCGTCACACGCAAAGTTTTGTGAACCCCGCAAAAGCTGTAGTATGCAAACCGTAGATAATAATAAGTTTGCAAGTTCTCCCACTTTTCATGAAATGCATTTGTAAACTGCCGGGTGCCGGGTGGCCCCAGGTCCCGAATTTGGACCTGGGATAGCACCACCCTCACAAACCCGACAGGCTGAAAACTGACTACCGACAACTGCTCTTCAAAACCCAGCGCCCATCTCCGCCTGTTCCGCCTGCGCCACCTGCACCCGCGCCACTTCAACCGGCTCGCTGTAGTGCGCGGCCACAATCGCCGCCGCCCTTGAGTCGTCGAGGTACGGCCGCACCATCGCCAGCTTTACGCCCGCCTGCGAAGCCATCTGCGCCACCTGCGCCTTGGTCGAAATCGACTCCACCAGCGGCAGGATCGCGTTCACAATCGTGGCCACGCCTTGAATCACCGCCATCGCATGTTGCTGGCTCTTCGCATCTACAATTCTTGGCTGCCTGCAACAGCGCCGTGTTCACTTGTTGCTGGAATGTGACGATTTGGCTTTGCAGCGCCGCCAGCACGCCCGCCGAGGGATTGGCCAGGTACGCCTTTGCCTGCGCCACCAGCAGATTGCTGGCCGCGTCGAACCCCACCGTGGCCGCGGTAAAAATCGGCGCATCCGCCGGCGCCAGCAGCGACGCCGTCGAATCCACAGTGGCCACCGCGCTCTGCAAGGCCGGCGTCCAGTTCACAATGTCCTGCGCCACGCCCGTGGCCGTGCATCCCTGCATCCACGGCAGCGGAATCATGCAGCGCGATCAGCATCCACGCGCCCAGCTTCGCCTGTTGGCTCCCTTGTTCCCCTGTTCCCTCGGTTCCTGTCTCCGGGTCCTTTGCCAGCAAACCCAGCAGCGCCGTCGCCAGCGCGCTTACCAGTGACACCGCCGTGCCGGTTCCCACTTTGCCCAGTGTCACGCCCTGCTGCGACAACACTCCGGCAACGCTGGCCATGGCGATCAGCAGCCCCGCCGCCGTCGTCTTCGGATGCTTCCAGATATTTGCGATGATTTTCATTTTACAACACTCCTTCTTAGCCGCAGCTTGCCGCGCGGGAGTGATTCGTTTGGTTGTTGTGATTGCGCTCGAAAACTTCTCTCTGCGCAGGGCCGGCCCGATGCGTCAATGCCATCGCCCGCCGGCCTTGCGCAAGATCTCCAAAGCGGCCTTCCTGACTCCGGGATGCATCCGTGGTTCCGGCCCTGCATCCGGTCGGTGAGTCGCCACGCTCAGACACACAACGGTCCCGCGCCCCGGCGCCGTCCGCTGCACGCGGTCTCCGTTCGCTCAATCGAAGCGCCTGCGCTAGCCTGCAACAGTTGAGCAAGTAGTTTGGAACCGCTCGGGATCGGCGTACTCATTCGCCGAGCGCTGTGTACTCCGTCGTTTGTCTGGATACTTATAAGGCTAGGCGATTCGGGCGAATTAATCTGCAAATTGCCGCCTCGCCGTGAGCCGTTGAAAAATAATCTAGTTACAAAATATCTTCGCGCGAGCCTCTTGACAGGCATTTGTCCGCGCAGAATTTCCACTCCGAAGCCCGTCAGTCCTGTCCCGTCTCGCTGATGCCTTGCCCCTGACTTCCTTGTTCTCTCATTTCGTATTCCGCTATGTCCCTATTCCGTCTTGCCCTTACTCCCTGGTCCCTGTCCTCACGTACCTCCGCCCCCGCACCTCGTACTCCCCGCTCACCACGCGCGCAATCGCCTCGGTATACGCCTCGTGCTCCTCCGCCAGAATCCGCTCCGCCAGCGAATGCGCATCGTCCGTCTCCAGCACCGGAATCGCCCGCTGCACCACGATCGCGCCGTGGTCCAGCTCCTCGTCGACAAAGTGCACCGTGCACCCCGTCACCTTCACGCCGTAGTTGAACGCCTGCTCCTGCGCGTCCAAACCCGGAAACGCCGGCAGCAGCGACGGATGAATGTTGAGAATGCGATGGGGGAACGCCGCCACGAACTTCGGCGACAGCAACCGCATGTACCCGGCCAGGCAAACCAGGTCCACGCCGTGCGCCTTCAGGCAGGCGATCACATCGGCGTCGTGCTCTTCGCGCTTGCGGCCCTTTGAAACGAAGACCGCCGTGCGGCAGCCCCATCGCTCGCGCGGCAGCGAGTCCCAGCGGCTTCGGCCACATTCGAGATCACCACCGCGATCTCCGCGCCCTTCAGCCGTCCCGCGCGAATCGACTCGGCAATCGCCAGAAAATTCGATCCCCGGCCCGAAAGCAGAATGCCCAGGCGACGGCTTGCGTGAGTTTGCGAGTGGAAGGTTTCAACTGCCTAAGCTAACGAGCCGCTGCGCTCAGAATGCATTGCGCGGTTGCGCAGTCCGACGCTGAATGCGCCGATACTCCGCTAAGCCACCGCTCCGCTGCTCACGTGTACTGTACCCGGCGCTCGCCCTTCACCACGCGGCCAATCACATAAAACTTCTCTTCCGCCGGTCCAGCAGATTCTTGGCGCGCGTAAACTTCGCCGCCGGAATCACCGCGATCAGCCCGATGCCCATGTTGAACGTGCGCATCATCTCCTCCTGCGGAATGTTCCCCAGCTCCCGCAGATGCTCAAAGATGGGCAGCACCGGCCATGAGCCGATCTCCACCTGCGCCGTCACGCCCTTGGGCAGATATGCGCGGCAGGTTCTCCGTGATGCCGCCGCCGGTAATGTGCGCCATCCCCACGGTCAGCCCGCGCGCCACCAGCTTCTGAATCACGTGCAGATAGCTGCGATGCGTCCTCAGCAGCGCCGCGCCGGCCTTTTCCTTGATCGCCGTCACGTATTGCGTCGGCTTGTAGCCGGCCACGCTCAAACAGCAGCTTGCGCGCCAGCGAGTAGCCGTTGGTGTGCAGCCCGGTCGAGGGCAGCCCGATCAGCACGTCCCCCGGCTTGATCCCCGCGCCGGTCATCATCTTGTCGCGGTCCACTGCGCCCACGATAAATCCCGCCAGGTCGTACTCGCCGTCCGTGTAGAACCCCGGCATCTGCGCCGTCTCGCCGCCGATCAGCACGCATCCATTCGCTTTGCAGGCATCGGCCAGCCCGCTCACCACGCTCTCCACCACATCCGGGTTCAGCTTGCCCGTCGCCAGGTAATCCAGAAAGAAAAGCGGCGTCGCTCCCTGCACGGCGATGTCGTTCACGCAATGGTTCACCAGGTCGCCGCCCACCGTCTGGTGCAGCCCCAGCTCGAACGCCACCTTGAGCTTGGTCCCCACCCCGTCGGCCGAGCTCACCAGGATCGGATTCTTCCACCGCTGCATGTCCAGCCGGAAGAGCGCCCCAAAGCTGCCGATCCCGCCCAAAACGTTGCGGTTAAAGGTCTTCTGCGCCAGGTACTTGATGCGCTCCTTGGCGTGTTCGCCGCTGCGCAGGTCCACCCCTGCATCGGCGTAGGTCACGGATTGGGGTTTGGTTTCCTGAGGCACGGCCCGGGCTTTCTGTTGGGAAATCTGCTTCGGCGCGATGAGCCGGAAAGCAGAATTCTAGCAGCATTTGCGCGGCGCATTTCCCACAAATCTCAGGACGAAGCCGCAACCTGCTCGGCTAGCTTTTGCTCGCTCAAATTAACTCAGAAAAAATGGAAAGTCTGCTCGACATTGTGCCTTTAACAAACCCAAGCAAAGTGTGGCAGATTAGACACAGTGGAGTTGTAGCTCAATTGGATTAGAGCGCTGCCCTGCATCTGAGGGCGGATTACAGTAAAGCAGAGGTTGCGGTTCGAGTCCCGCCAATTCCACCATCAAGTTTAAGAGCTGCTCTCGCCTAGGCCGCCTTCACTGGCGGCCTTTGGCTCTTAGGAAACAGCTTTAGGAAGATGTAGAGTTTGAATCAATCACGTTGACGGCAGCTACTTTGAGTCGTTTCGCAACCTTGATGATGTTTTCCGCTTTAGGAAGGTTCTCCGGCATCGTTCCGCCAATCTCTCTGATGGCGCTACGCACCTTCTGACCCACTTCAAAATGGGCCGCATTTGCGGCGTCTTTTCCCTTCGTTTTCTCGCGTCTAAGTTTGTCCTCGGTTTGAGTCGCCCGGAAGAGGTTGGCGGCAAGTTCCGTGCTTCCCATGTGATCGAGGATATTGTCCTTCGACCTTAACCCTTTACGACGTTGAATACCGGGCCGATCCAGTCCCCCATAAAGGCCCTTGTATCCGAAGGTCTGAAAGATAGCAAAATCCAATGGTTCGAGAACTCCCGCCCCTTTGGCTGCGCTTGCGAGGTTCTTCTTGTGTTCCTTAATCTCGTCTCTCAAGAGAAGCCGTTTGTGATCTTCCGACAGAGGGACGTACTGATGAACGTTATCGTCCTTAATTTCCTGTCTTCGGGTCTGAATGGCAAGATAAGTCTGGGCGAACGATATTTCCTTTTTACGCGAATCGCCGTTTTGCGCGACAAGGTAGCTAGCATATCGCGTAAGTCTAATATTCCCAATCTCTCGTTCAGCGCCAGAACCCAGGTCAACCATTTCGTTGACGTCAACGAAATGGTTCTCGATAGCCTGTCCGGAATTTTGGCATGCTTCTTTGGCTTTGGCGATAACCGCTAGGAAATTCCGCCAGTCTGCATACCCCAATAGTTTCTGAAGGTCACGGGCAAACCAGAACTCGATACCCTCCTCATCGACATGCGAAGCTTCCTCGAAATTGCCGATAAGCCGGTCGATAGTATGGTCCTTTAGGGGAAGGTGCCCAACAGTTTTGCTTTCGTTTGCTACTTGTGCCTGCTGAGTAAGGGCAGTCCCGAAGGCGATGCTCGCCAATCTTCGCGATCTCGATTGTTCGTTTGTCATGCTGCGTCCCTCATTCTTCAATGGTAGAACCAAACAGCATCAGAATATGCCTTCCCCGGTGGATAAAGCATCCAGAAATGAACCTGCGGGAATCAGCTAGATGAACCGCGTCGGGAGTAGTGAACTTGTTTTCTTTTTGTGTTGTAGTGTTCGCGTATCCACGGCAAATGGGGCCAGCGCCTCGCTTGCAACAATCCCAATTGCATCTATACTGTAGCAACCATGCACCATGCACGCTCTGAGCTTCTCCAGACCCGCGCCGAGCAATTCTTCCCCGGCGGCGTCAACTCACCCGTTCGCGCCTTTCGCGCCGTGGGCGGCAATCCGCCATTCATCGATCGCGCTGAGGGCGCATATCTCATCGATGCCGACGGCAATCGCTACATCGACTACTTCGGCTCCTGGGGCCCCATGATCCTGGGCCACGCTTTCCCGCCCGTCGTTGAGGCTATCCAGCGCGCCGCGCGCAATTCCGCCAGTTTCGGCGCATCCGCGGCCGCTGAAGCCGATCTCGCCGAGCGCATTGTTGCCTGTTATCCGGCCATCGAGAAGATGCGCTTCGTCAGCTCCGGCACTGAAGCCGCCATGTCCGCCATTCGCCTGGCCCGCGCCGTCACCGGCCGCGACCTCATCGTCAAATTCGAGGGCTGCTATCACGGCCATGCCGACGGGCTTCTCGTCAAAGCCGGCTCCGGCGTCGCAACCTTCGGCATCCCCGGATCCGCCGGCGTTCCCGACGAGATCGCCCACCTGACGCTTGCGCTGCCCTACAACAATCTCGACGCCGTCGAAGCCGCCTTCGCCGCGCATCCCGATTCGATCGCCGCCATTATCGTCGAGCCCATCGTCGGCAACGCTGGCTGCATCCCGCCCGCTCCCGGCTATCTTGCCGGCCTTCGCGATCCCTCACCGCGCAGCACGGCGCCTTGCTCATCGTCGATGAGGTCATGACCGGCTTTCGCGTTGCACTCGGCGGCGCATGCCAGCTCTACTCGCTCGATCCGGATCTCATCTGTCTGGGAAAAATTGTCGGTGGAGGCCTTCCCGTCGGCGTCTTCGGCGGGAAACTCCGTTTCATGGATCTTCTTGCGCCTCTGGGGCCGGTTTATCAGGCCGGAACGCTCAGCGGCAATCCGCTCGCCATGGCCGCGGGTCTTGCCACCGTCAGCTATTTGCAGGAACACGCCGCTGAAGTTTACCCGCGCCTCGAAGCCGTATCCAAAGCCGTCGCTGAAGGGGTAGCCCGCGAAGCCGCCCAGGCAAACGTCCCGCTCACTACCAACCGCGTCGGCTCCATGTGGACCTGGTTCTTCACGCAGGGTCCGGTCACCGACTACGAAAAGGCCGCCGGCTCTCACACTGCCGCATTCGCCCGTTTCCACCGCTCAATGTTGGATCAGGGGATCTGGCTCCCGCCCTCGCAGTTTGAGGCCGCGTTCCTGTCGACCGCCCACGGCGACGCCGAAGTTCAGGCCACCATCGCCGCCGCCCGCGCGGCCTTCGAAATCCTGCACCCCCGTTGAGCTCAGGCCCATACATCAGGCGCTCCACGCATCCAGCGTCACAAACCGGCTCGTCACTTTGTATCGCTCAATCAGCCTCTCCGCCGCGGTGACGGATGGCTGCCGGTTCGCGCCCGGGTCGCGATGCCCGCCATCGTGGAGCACGATATTCGCCGCCCTGCCGCGCGTCCGCAGCCGATCGATTCTTTCGGTCAGTTGCTCGGCAATTCGCTCCCATGACGGCTCGCTCCAATCCGAGGTCATCGCGTTCCACAGCACCACATTCAGGCCGAGCTCGCGCGCAATGCGAAACACCGCGGGCCGCCGCGCCCCATACGGCGGCCGGAAATACCTCACCGGCGCACCCAGAATTTGTTCGAGCGTTTGGTTGGTCCGGGCCAGCTCCTCGCTCACGCGCCCCGCGGCCGTCCGCGCCATGTTCGGATGCGACCACGAGTGGTTGCCGATCAGGTGTCCTGCCGCCGCCGTCCGCCGCACCAGCTCAGGCTCCGCTGCCGCGCGGCCGCCCAGCAGAAAGAACGTCGCCCGCACGTCATGCTTTGCCAGAACGTCCAGCATCCTCGGCGTCCACGTCGCATTCGGGCCGTCGTCAAACGTCAGCGCCAGCTCACCGGGCCGCTTCGGCGCAGTCAGCGCTTTCCCGAAAAGCCGCGAGTCCGGCCACATTGAGGCATAGGAGTACGCGCCAACCGCCAGTCCGGCGCACGCTGCCGCGCCCAATCCGGCATAAACCCCGGTCGCAATCGGAGAGATCATTCTGTTTGTCAGTATGCGGCGGCGAACCGAACGCGGGCAACCCGGGTTTGCGCAGCCGGCGGCGCTATCGAAAGAACCGCTACGCATCGCCGCTCGCAACTGAATTCCCTCAACCCTGTTCCCTGTCTTTCACGCCGTCTTCGCCGGAATCTCTTCGTCGCTGCGCCGCTCCGCCTGCATCGCAGCCGCTTCAATCCGCTGCCGGGCGCGCTTTTCGCTCGACCGGCGCTCCTGCCGCCACGTCGTCATCGACGTTACGCCGTAGTTCCACACCGCGGTAAACAACAGCCCCGTCAACGCGGCCACCACCCACGGCACTCCGCGGCGGAAAGCCTCGTTCGCGATGGCCACATTCGCCGCCACGCCCAATCCGCACGCCATGCAGAACGTCAGCAGCCCGCCCCAGAACCTCCATCCCTTCAGCCGCCGGTCGCGATACGTCACGGAATTGTTCAGCACGAAGTTCAGGATCATGACGATGAACGTGGTCACTGCCTGGCCCATGGCAAAGCTCAGTCCGCCCAGCACCAGCAGCGCGCGCAGGATCAGCAGGTGTACGCCCACGCCCACCGCGCCCACCATGCCGTAGAGCACAAAGCGAACATTCACCACGTCGCCCAGGTGCTTGTCCACCAGCAGTTCGAAGTACTCCAGGCCAACCAGAATGTCCAGCTTGCTTTCGCCGTGCTCGCGCTGTCGAAAGCGATACGGCACTTCGCCGATGCGCAGGCCCGGCCCCGCCGAAAGCACAATGTCGAGCAGAATCTTGAATCCGATCCCCGACAGCCGGTGCGCAAACCGCTCGAACGCCGCCACGCGCACCAGGAAGAATCCGCTCATGGGATCGCTGAGTTCGTGTTCCGCGCCCATCAGGCTCAGCCGCTTGCCCAACTGGCTCAGCTTCACCCTCCACTTTGCGAACTCGCCCATGCTTCCGCCGGCCATGTTGCGCGAGCCCACCACCAGGTCCAGATTCTCCTCGCGGATCAGCCGCAGCATCTCCGGCAGCACGCTTTCATCGTGCTGCATGTCCGCATCCATCACCGCCACAAAAGGCGCCGCGGCCGCCAGAATGCCCTCAATGCACGCTGAGGCCAGCCCGCGCCGCCCGATCCGCTGCACCACGCGCACATTTTCGTGATCCTGTGCCAGCCGCCGTACTGCGTCCGCGGTCCCGTCCGGCGAGTCGTCATCCACAAAGATCACTTCGTAGCGAATGCCCCTTAGCGCCTGCTCCAGCCGGTCGACCAGCGGACGCACATTCCCTCTCTCGTTGAATGTGGGTAGCACGACCGCCAGATCGTAGGCCATTCATTCCTCCGCCGCGCTGCGGCGTTTACGGGACTGCCCGGCTCTGTCGCCGGTGCCCGCACCGTCCCTTATAGCATTTTATGAGAGTCTTGGTTGCGAAGCGGTCCGGCCTGCGGACCATCCGAGCTACGGTCCAGCGCGCGCCGCTTACCTCCGCACCTTCCCTTGAGCGTCGCCGCCCGTGGCCTGTTATTCCTGTATCCATCCGGCGTATACTGGCATTGTTCGGGCCGCATCCTGAGTCTTCGGAGCGGCACTGGAGCCAATCATGAGCCTCACCGAGTTTCCTGCGGGCGCGCATTCCTCGCCGTCCGGTGTTTCCCTCCCCAAAGTCACCATGCCCGCGCTCACCCAGATGAAGCGCCAGGCGAAGCCCATCTCCGCGCTCACCGCCTACGACTATGCCACCGCGCGTCTCGTCGACGAGGCCGGTGTCGATCTCATCCTCGTCGGTGACTCGCTGGCCATGGTCGTCCTTGGCCACGAAAACACGCTCGCCGTCACCGTCGATGAGATGCTCCACCACACCCGCGCCGTGCGCCGTGCCGTGCGCCGCGCGCTCATCGTCGCCGACATGCCCTTCGGCAGCTATCACGGCGCCATCTCCGATGCCCTCGCCGAGCGCCGTCCGCTTCGTCAAGGAAGCCGGCGCTGAGGCCGTCAAAATTGAAGGCCCGCGCGTCGATCTCGTTCGCGCGCTAGTCGAAGCCGAGATCCCCGTCGTCGGCCATCTCGGCCTCACGCCGCAAAGCGTGCACCGTATGGGCGGCTATCGCGTCCAGGCTCGCACCGCCGAATCCGCGCGCCAGCTTCAAGCCGATGCCCTCGCGCTCGCCCGGGCCGGCGCAGGCGCCATCGTTCTTGAAGGCGTTCCCCGCGAGGCAGCCGCCGAAATCACCGCCGCGCTGCCCATTCCCACAATCGGCATCGGCGCCGGCCCCGATTGCGACGGCCAGATTCTCGTCTTCCACGATCTCGTCAATCTCACCTTCGCGCCGCCCGCCAAATTCGTCCGCCGCTACGCCGACGCCTCCGCGCTCTTCCGCTCCGCCATCGAGCGCTACCGCGAAGACGTCGAGCATCGCGCCTTCCCGTCCGACGCCGAGAGCTATCACCTGCCCGCTCCCTCTCGCCAGTCCCTCGGCGGCGTCCCCGCTCCCGATTTCGACGACGCCATCGTCAATCAGGACGCCTTCGAGGATTGGGCCAGTTGAGCCGTGCGTGATGCAGATTCTCCGTACCTCGATGCAAATCTCCGTACTGTTGCCGAACTCCGCCGCTGGTCCCGCTCTCCGGGTGCTCCAGGTCTCGCTTTTGGACCTGGGAGCGGGAGACGATCGGACAAACCACGCCATCGCCCTCGTCCCCACCATGGGTGCATTGCACGCGGGCCACGCCTCGCTCATCCGCGCCGCGCGCGCCTCGTCTAGCCACGTCGCCGTCAGCCTCTTCGTCAACCCCACGCAATTCGGCCCGAACGAGGACTACGCCCGCTATCCCCGCTCCTTCGATGCCGACTGCGCACTCGCCGAATCCGAAGGCGCCGATGTTCTTTTCGCGCCCGCTGTCGAAGAGCTTTACCCCAACGGCCCCGATTCCACCTTCATCGAAGTCCCAGCCTTGAGCCAACGCCTCGACGGCGCATCCCGCCCCGGCCACTTTCGCGGCGTGGCCACCGTTGTCGCCAAGCTGCTCCTCGCCGCCGAGCCCGATCTCGCCTTCTTCGGCCAGAAAGACGCGGCCCAGGTCGCCGTCCTCCGCCGCATGGTCGCCGATCTCCGTCTCGCCGTCGAAATCGTCGTCTGCCCCATCGTTCGTGACACCGACGGCCTCGCGCTCAGCTCGCGCAACGCCTATCTGACTCCCGCTCAGCGCGCCCAGGCCCTTACCCTCAGCCGCGCCGTCCGCCATGTCGAGTCGCTCGTCGCCCAGGGCGAGCGCCGTGCCGAAGCACTCCTCGCCTCCGTACGCGAACTTTTCGCTGCTGCATGCAATGCCGCCGCCGAGCCAGAATTCCGCGTCGACTACCTCGCCCTCGTCGACTGGTCCACGCTCCTGCCCGTCGAAACCGCAGTCCCCGGCACGCTCTTCGCCGTCGCCGCCTAGGTCGGCTCAACCCGCCTCATCGACAACTCGATCCTGAGTTAGCACGGCGCAAGAAATCGGTTGCGCGACCGCCGCTCCCGCTCCAATCTGTTAGTCAATGCCCGAACTCCCCGACATCACCGCCTACATCGCCGCGCTCGAGCCCCGCATCCTCGGCCAAACGCTCGAGCGCGTCCGCCTGCAAAGCGTCTTCGTCCTGCGCACCGCCGATCCACCGATCGCAGTCGGTCGAGGGAAAAACCGTCCGCGAACTCCGCCGCATCGGCAAGCGCATCGCCATCGGGCTCGATAGCGGCCCCCAAATCGGCGTCTCTGACGGCCCCGGCGGCGCCGCCGCAACCGCTTTGGCTCGTCATCCATCTCATGATCGCCGGCCGCCTCCACTGGCGTCCGCCGCACGCCAAACTCTCCGGCCGCCAGGCGCTGTTTGCCCTCGACTTTCCCTCCGGCTCCCTCATGCTCACTGAAGCCGGCTCCAAGCGCCGCGCCTCGCTTCACTTGCTTCGCGGCGAACACGCCCTCCGCGACATCGATCCCGGCGGCATCGAAATCTTCGCGCCCGGCACGACTCTCAGCACCTTCCGCGCCGCGCTCACCCGGGAAAACCGCACCCTCAAGCGCGCCCTCACCGATCCGCGCCTCATCAGCGGCGTCGGCAACGCCTACTCCGACGAGATCCTCCACGCCGCCCACCTCTCGCCCATCGCGCTCACCCACAAGCTCAAGCCCGAAGACTGGGAGCGCCTCTTCGACGCCACCCGCTCCACGCTCGATGTCTGGATCGCACGGCTCTCGTCCGAAGCCAGGAAAAAGTTCCCTGAGGGCGTCACCGCATTTCGTCCGGAGATGGCCGTTCACGGCCGCTTCGGCCAGCCCTGCCCGCGCTGCTCGGCGCCCATCCAGCGCATCCGCTACGCCGACAACGAAACCAACTACTGCCCTGTGTGCCAGACCGGCGGCAAAGTCCTCGCCGACCGCAGCCTTTCGCGTCTGCTCGGCTCCGATTGGCCCCGCACACTCGACGAACTCGAAGCCCTCAAACGCCGCTAAATGCGCGCCGGACCCGCCTCCCATTAACTAGCCCGTGCCGGTTAACACTTCTGCGTCATATCCCCTGTTTTACCTTGACATTGCCTGCTTCCATGCAGCAGAGTGGGTGCGGCGACTCCTGTCAGATCGGCCGTCGGTGAATTCAATTCCGTGGAGCTTTTGTGCCGTAGGAGCCGAACATTAATCCCGTTGTGGAGGAATCAAGAATGCACGTTGTCAACTACTCCGCGATCCTGTTCTCGGTGCTCATTTCCAAGCACCTCACGATAATGGTCTTGGTTTCCGCCGTAGCCCAGTGGATTCTGGGAGCTCTGTGGTACGGTGTCGTCTTCCGCAAGTCCTGGAGAAAGCTGGTTGGCTTCGCCGAGGGCGATAAGCCGAAAAACGCCGCCCTGGGCATGGTATCGTCCTTTGTTGCCGTCCTGTTGCTTTCCTATGTGATCGCGCACGTCGTGGTTTGGGCGGGGTCCGCGACCTTCATCGGGGGCGCAAGGCTCGGTATCATCTGCTGGCTTGGCTTTATGGCGCCGCCGCTGTTTACGCAGCACATTTACGAGAATCGCCGCGTCAATCTCTTCGCCATCAATGCCGCTTATTGGCTCTTGGTCATGGCCATCGGTGGTGGTATCCTGGCTGCCTTCCACGGCTAACCTGGCTTTTCCGCTTGGGTATTAGGCGGTCAGCTCACTGCAAGGGGCAATTTCCCTCAGAAGTTGCCCCTTGGCTTTCCGTGGCCAGCGGCGCTCCGCAACCAGTGTGGCCAACTGTTGCGGCGCATCGTTTTCACAGGCTACAGCAATTCCTGGGTTGCTGCAGCCCGAAGCGATTGCCGCCAAGTCGCCGCGACAACAAGGAGTCGGCGACCTCTCTCAATCCTCAACAGGGCTCCCTTACCCAGGAATTGCTCTATCCCTCCTCTACCGTCATAAAATCGTCCCATGACACGATTGATCGTCACCACGGACGGCGCGCCCGCGGCCATCGGCCCTTACGCTCAAGGCGTGCGTGTTGGCAACCTCATCTTCACCGCCGGCCAGATCCCCCTCGATCCGGTCACGCAGCAATTCGTCGCCGGCGGCATCACCGAGCAGACCAGACGCGTGCTTGAAAACCTCAAGGCCATTCTCGAAGAGGCCGGCAGCAGCCTCGACCGCGTTGTCAAGGCGACCGTATTCCTCAAAGACCTCGGCGATTTTTCCGCTATGAACGCCGTCTACGCTGACTATCTCGAGTCTGAGGACGGAGTGCCCGCCCGCACCACCGTCGAGGTCTCGCGCCTGCCCCGCAACGCCCTCGTCGAAATCGAGCTTGTCGCGGAAGCCTGACCGGCCACGCGAATCCAGCGGCCGGCTCGCCGCATCCCATCGCGCCGTGCTGCGTGCGCGTACCCAGGAGGGTCACATTGAGCGATTCCCAGGAAAAAGTTGTCCACACCGACGCCGAATGGCGCGCCATGCTCACGCATGAGCAGTATCATGTTCTGCGCGAAAAAGGCACTGAGCGCCCTTTCACCGGCGCGCTCACTGAAAATCATGAGACCGGCAACTACCACTGCGCCGGCTGCGGCGCGCTGCTCTTTCTAAGCGGCGCCAAATTCGACTCTGGCTGCGGATGGCCCAGCTTCATGTTGCCCGCCGATTCCAAAGCCGTCGTCGAGCATGAGGATCGCAGTTTCGGCATGAGCCGAATTGAGGTCACCTGCGCCCGCTGCGGCGGTCATCTCGGCCACGTCTTTCCTGACGGCCCCCGCCCCACCGGCCTGCGCTATTGCATCAACTCCGCCTCGCTCACCTTCACCCGCCCTGGTGAGTAAGGCCGTCCGGGAACACGCTCGCGGCAGCCCTCAAGCCATTCTTCCGCGCACAACAAAACCCCGTCCGCTCGGGACGGGGTTCGTATTGCCTCAAATCTGGGTGGGGGGCGTCAAGCCTTCGCGACTTTGCCGCTCTTGATGCAGCTCGCGCACACGCGCAGCCGCTTGGGCGCGCCGTTCACCATCGCCTTCACCGCCTGCAGATTCACATTCCAGCGCCGCCGGGTAATGTTGTGCGCGTGTGAAATGTTATTGCCGAAACGCGGCCCTTTGCCGCAGATATCGCAAACTTGTGCCATCTTCCTGCTCCGGATCCTTCGGTGTCTTCGGGGGCCGCTCATGCGGCCGAAGCGCGCACACCCGCGCGCGCCATCAACTCGCCGAATCTTCAGTATACCCGTCACCACCGCTCCCAGCCAAACGCAACCAAGGCGGGTAGTGGGTCAGTTTGAATCTGTTTTGAAGGGGCATGGCTTTAGCCGTGCCGCAAATAGCCGAAAATGAGGTGGGGCTTCAGCCCCCGAGGGATGTTTTTTCAAACTGACCCATACTCCAAGGCGTAACCCCTCAATTCGATGCCGGCTTGAAAGGGCGCGGCTTCAGTCGTGCCGCAAACTGCCCGTAATTCATCGGGCCGATTGCGCTTCTCGTTTTTGGAGCTCTCCTGCTGGTTCACAGATCGAATTCAAATGGAAGCATCGGTTGGACCTTCCAGCGCTACGCGCAGACGCACCTCATACCGTGCGCCACCCTCACCCAGATGGCTCTCGTACAACGCAAACTCATGCGCTGTGAATTGCGGCAAACTGGGCTCACTCCGCATGACAGCCCTCGGTTCGCGTACCCCGGCGTCGCGGCGCTCGTTCCCTTTTTCCCTGCCTGGGTGGTTTAGTCCATTGGCCCCTTGTTCCATTGGTCCCTGTCTCCTCCCTCGCGCCAGCGTTATGTGTGGATGAAATGCCCGCGTCTCGGCTTGAAATCCGCAGCGGCTCGTAGCTGCCGTCACGCTCCGTTGCAGCGCGGCCAGTTCCGGCGTCACAACCACATCGGCAAAGAACACGCCCGCGCGATCGAAGCAGCCCAGCTCGCCAAGCTGCACTTCAACCGGCGGGCTCCGCACTTCGCTCAGCCGCGCCATCAGGCATTCCAGTTGTTCCTCCGTAGCGCTACCCAGGAATTGCAGCGTGATGTGCCATGACTTGAGCGCAGCCCATCGTAGCCCGCCGCTGCTCGCCTCGCGCCGTAGCCGTCCCACCACCGCCGCAAGCTCGCGCTCCGCTGCATCCGCCAACGGAATCCCCACAAACAACCGCATACCGAGCCAGTGTAATTCCGGCTGAGGAAGTAAGCGGCCTTCGCGGCCGGCCGGACTTGGTTCGCCCTCGTCGGCCGAGCCGCGCCGGCTTCTTTCGCTCGTTCCAGTCGGATCAGTTCGACGCCGGCGGCGCAGCTCCCGCGGGTGGCGCCCCTCCGTGCCCTCCGTATGGACCCTCGTGCGGAATCACGAACTCCTCCGGCATCTCGTGCCCGCGATGGCACGTCCCGCACCTCACCTTCATGCCCATCGAGTCCGGATCGAGCGCGGACGTCTTGCTGATGTAGTCCGCGTTGATTTGCTGCGTCATCGTGTACATAATTCGCGCGATCCTCTTGTCATACGTGGAGTCGTCGGCGAAGTTCAGCTGCGGCTTTCCATTGGGCCCAATTTTGTTCAGGTCCGCCACGTGGCAAAAATCGCAGTGAACCCCCAGCGAGCCGGCCCACGTCTTCATGATCTCGCGCACCTCGCGGCCTGTCAGGTTCTTCGGCAGTACCTGCAGATTCGTCGGCGCGGGATAGTCGTGCATTGGCATGTCGCCCGGCGCCATGTCCGGTGGCGGCGCGCCATCCTGGCTCGCCGCTGCAGCCGCTTGCGGCGGATCTTGCGTCGCTTGCACCCCTGGAATGGCGGCAAGCACGGCCGCAGTCATCATGGCGACCGCGGCGGCGGGTGGGAGCAGGGAAGTAAGCTTCACTTGGGCTGATTCCTCTCGGGGCCTGGTCTTGAGACCCTGGGTCTGTTACGGATTCAGTTTACCCGCGCCGGTCGCCGAAACATGATTTCGGTCGTGGGTCAGTTTGAATCACCCTTGAAGGGTGCGGGCTTCAGTATAAGTCAGTGTCCTGTCGAGCGCGCCGGAGGCGCAGTGTTTGTTAGCCCCGCGCTTCAGCGTGGGGAAAGCGAATTCCATACGTCAGCCCCGGAGTCCCGTAGGGACGGTGCAAGGATATTTCTTTTGCAGGAATCAATAGCCCCTGAGCGATGCGCTTTGCAAACTGACCCACTACATGATTTCGCCTGCCAACTTCCGGGATCCTGAAACGCACTCGTGTCCTGCCACAACAAAGCGCAGCGGCAGCTCCACGGCGTGCCGGATGCCGATGCGCCGGGTCACCAGCACCTGCTTCACGCGCACTCCGTCGTCGCGCACCTGCAAGGGCGACCGCGGATCGAGCAGGTCCAGTCCGTTGTGCGTCTCCCGGTCGAGGCCCAGCGCCTGGCATAACCGGCCCGGCCCGCTCGGCAGTTCCCGCGCCTCCGCCCCAGGCTCCAACCCTCGATTCCTCGCCATCTGCTCCAGACCCGCCACCGGCTCCAGCGCGCGCACCAGCACACATCCAGCCCGCCCCTCGCGCTCGCACACAATATTCATGCAGAAGTAGCGCCCATAAATCGCGTAGACGTACGCATATCCCGCGGGTCCGAAGATCACCCGGTTCCGCTCCGTCGGCCCGCGATACGAATGTGCCGCGGAGTCCGCCGGCTTCCGGTGCGGGCCCAGATACGCCTCAACCTCCACAATCCTCCCGGCCAGCACCCCGGCGCTCGTCCTGTGCACCAGCAACTTGCCCAGCAGCCGCGGCGCCACGCGTTCCGGCGCTGCCTCAAAGAACGCGCGCTCGAGCAGCCGCCCGGGAATCGGCTTCCGCCCGTTGTGGATCAATTCCTTTGCCTTATACTCCATTGTCTTCATTGCGCGCGGCGAAAACGGTACAACCGCCGGCCCGGCGGCTCGCTACTTATGCGCCTTGTTCCATTCTTTGATCAACCCCAGCACCTCCTCCGCATGGCCCTGCGGCGTCACCTTCGGATAGATGTGCAGCAACGTCCGGTCCGGCCCGATCACAAACGTAGTCCGTTCAATTCCCATCACTTTCTTCCCATACATATTCTTTTCCTTCAGCACATCAAACTGTTTGCATACTTTCTCGTCTACATCAGCAAGGAGTGTGTACTGGAGGTCGTACTTCGCCCGGAATTTGGCCTGGTCGCGCGGCGTATCGCGGCTGATGCCCAACACCACGGCGCCCGCCGCCTGGATCTTCTTGAACGTATCGCGGAAACCGCACGCTTCAATCGTGCATCCGGGGGTGTCGGCCTTAGGGTAGAAGAACAGGATGACAGGCTTGCCGGCAAAATCCGAGAGACTTACCGTCTTGTCCTCGTCCGTCTGCAGCGTGAAGTCGGCGACTTTCTTATTCAGTTCCATGGGGAATATCCTCGGTATAGGGGTAGCGGGCCGGGAGGCAACCGCCCAATTCGTTTCCAGTTCGATTATGGTCGAGGGGAGTGCAGAGTGTCATCGCGCGGTGCAACTCGCTTGTGGATAACGGCTTCGGCGCTGCTTGCAGTAGCTGCCTTCGCCGCGCTGCCTGCCGCCGCTCAATATCCCGGCCAAATCACCAACACCAACAAAAGCGCGCCTGAGCTCCGCGCCGTCGCTGTCCTCGAGTGGACCGGCGACGAAGAGCACCCCAAAAACAGCCGCCTCGTTCCCGTCTGCATCTTCGACGGGCAGGATCTTCAGGACGCAAGCGTCTATCTCGCCCAGCCCGAACCCCTTGCCCTCCAGGGCGGCGTCGAGTATCTGCTTCAGAAAGACGGCAGGCCAGACGGCGTCTTCGACGTTGAAAGCTCCGCCGCCCGGCAGGGCGGATGGCTCGGCTACGGCAAATGGAAGCCGCTGCCGAAGCCCAAACCCCCAGCGCGGCAGTTGGCGAAACTCGACGAGGATGACGACGCCCAAAACGACGAGCCCATCCTCCACCGCAAGCACCATTCCGATGACTCCGGCAGCGGTTCCGGCTCTAGCGCGCCCCCGCCCGATCCCGACCGGCCCACGCTGCACACGGGCGGCGATGCGTCCACCCGCAATTCCGGTAACGACAACTCCAGTTCCGCGCCCCCGCCCGATCCTGACCGTCCCACCCTCCATAGCAGTGACGATAGCTCCTCCAGCACCGCTTCATCCAGCGACTCCGGTGGCCCCAAGCTGAAAAAGAAGAGCCACGACGACGATGAGGCCTACGTTCAGGATGTCTCAACCGTCACCGATCCCGACCGCCCGCATCTCTTCTACGGCAAGGCTGCCGGTTACGGCGCCCCGGTGCTGCCCACTCTCGTGGGCCTGCCGCCCGACATGCACCAGACCGTCGCCGTCTCCGACGCGACCAACCGCCCTGTGCACCCGTGGGACTACACCTGGGCCAACCCTGACGATCAAGCCAAAATGCAGGCCGGCCTGGAGGATCTCGCGCGCACCGCGCTCGGTCTCAATCCGCCTCCTGCGCCCGCTGCCAGGCCCAGGTCCAAATCCGCCTCGGCCCGCAAAACCGCTACGCCCGTTCCTCCTCCTCCTGCGCCGCTTCTCGACGAGCAGTTTCGCGTCTTCGAGCTGGCCTACGGCTCGGGAGCCACCATGGTCCTTTCCGCGCACACGGCCGGTTCCGGCGATCAGGAGAAGTTCGTTACCCTCATTGCCCAACCCGATCTCTACGGGGGCATAGCTGTGTTGCTCAAGAACGTCACTGACGCCGCTCACCTCGACGACACGCCCCGCATGAAGCTCATCGACGCCGTCGATGCGCGGGCCGACAACCGCGGCGAGCTCCTCTTCGAGCTTCGCGGCGCCACCCAGCGCCAGTTCGCCCTCTATCGCGTTCTGCGCGGCGACGCAACCCGCATCTTCCTCAGCGGCCCTCAATCCATCGCCGGCCTGGTCGCCAATAACCCCTCCCTCAGTCGCCCAATAACCCCTCCCTCAAAAGAGTCATTGCAGACCGCCACCGTGCGCCTGCTCTCCTATACAATTAGGGTAGACATAAGTGGGCACATCGCCACTTTTTAAAGGAATCAACAAACAATGGCATCTGCCCTCACCGCACCTTCCCCTGACGCCACCACTGAAGTTCTCACCGGCCCCGTTCCCGCCGCGGATGAATCCGGCGCTCAGCCCTCCGCGCGCATCCTCAACAACACTCCCGCGCGCCGCCTCATTCGCATGGGCCGGGCCGCGGCAGTGGACGCGGGCCTCAGTTGGCCCATGCTCGTGATCATCGGCCTCTTTCACGTGGGAGCGCTCGCTGCTCTCTTCATGTTCAGTTGGCAGCGCCTGCTGGTCATGGCTTGTGCTCTATGTGCTGGCCATCAACGTCGGCATCGGCATGTGCTATCACCGCCTGCTTACGCATCGCGGTTATCAGGTTCCCAAGTGGCTGGAATATCTCATGACCGTCTGCGCCACGCTCTCGCTTGAGGGCGGGCCCATCTTCTGGGTTTCCACGCATCGCGTCCATCACCAGCTCAGCGACAAAGAAGGCGATCCCCACACCCCGCGCGAAGGCGGCTGGTGGGCGCACGCCGGATGGATTTTCTTTGGCGAGTCGTTGCACGCGCAGACTGAGGCGCTCTCCCGCTATTCGCCCGACTTGGGCCGCGACCGCTTCCACGTCTGGCTCAGCAAGTATCACTGGCTCCCCATCACGCTCAGCGGTGTGCTGCTTTTGGCTGGTGGATGGATCTGGGGCGGATGGCGCAACGGCATCGCGATGGTCCTGTGGGGCGCCGTGCTGCGCGTTACGCTCGGCCTGCACGCCACTTGGCTCGTCAACTCGGCAACTCACATGTGGGGCCGCCGCCGCTTCCAAACCCACGATGACTCGCGCAACAGTTGGTGGGTTGCTCTGCTCACCGGCGGCGAAGGCTGGCACAACAACCATCATGCCCATCCCGTCTCCGCGCGCCACGGACTCAGGTGGTACGAGATCGATCCCAACTTCTACGGCATCTGGTTGCTGGCCAAACTCGGCCTCGCTCGCAAAATCCAGATCGCCAAATACGATCGCAACAACCCCAAGCCCGCCGGCCTCTAGGAACGAACCGGTCCCGGCCGCGAATTCCAAACGAACCGCACACGCAGAATGAGAGGCTCGTTCCGGGCTCCGGCGCGGTCGCGCGTCAGCGGCGAATCTACTTCCGCATCTTCGCCCGCACCCACAGCACCCCGAAGAACGGCAGCGCCAACACCAGCACCAGCACGCCCGCCGGGAATCCGACATACCGGTAGCAGTCCGCGGCGTAGTGCATCGCGTTCGAGTCGAAGATATCCCAGATCAGCAGCGCGAAAATCGCCACGAACGTCGTCGCGAAGAACGTCAAAAATGCCGACGCCAGAGCCATCAGCAAACTCTGGAACAGGCTGAAGCCCTCCAGCGGGAATCCGAACACCGTTCTCCTGCGTCCGTCCTGTGCCGAATGTACCATCGTCTCTTGACCTCTCTCGTCTAGAATACAAATCCATGGCCGGCATTACGCAAATCGAGCTCTGGAACGCCGACAAAGTCGCCACGCAAGTCACCGTTCTCGAGGCCTCCAACGGCATCCACTACGCCTCCTGGGGTGAGACCCGCGTCTCCGACTCCGACCTCGAGCGTCTCGTCGGCGCCGTGCCCGCCGCGATCGCGCCCGCGCTTCGCCAGCGCGCATACTACTTTGTCCCCCTCGCCATCTCTGACACCGGCGAGAACCTCGTCGCCCCCGCCTACACCGTCGAGCTTGGCGACCGCGCCGTCTGCCATCGTAACGCCACCTTCGGCGCCACTGAGGCCGTTTTCCTCTCCACGCGTCTCGTTGAAGACCGCTTCGGCCTCGCCTTCGAGTTCTTCATCAACGTGGCCCACAACTTCCTCGATGCCGCCGGCGTCCCTGAAAGCTTCTCCACCTTCGTCTGGTCGCAGGCCGAGGCCCAGGTTCGAGGCGAAACCAGCCAGGATGCCTGGGAGACCCGCCGTCGCGCTCTTGAGCGCCAACCCGGCGTCAAAACCATCGACGAGCACGCCCGCAGTGCCTTCTTCGAGTCCTCGTTCTCCGACGCTCTCGCCATCTACATGCTCTCGCTCGCCGTCGACTTCGACTACCACGACCTCCGCGAGCGCGAGTATCCGCTCCTCGCCGCGCCCGCGCTCGCCGAGCGCCTTCGCCACGTCGCCTCCCTCTTTCCCGCCAGCTCCGGCTACGAATTCCAGATTCACTACCGCCGCAAAGGTTGACCACTGACAGCTAAAAGCTACAAGCTACAAGCTGTACTTCCCCCCACCCATCGTCACGATCACCAGGTCCATCGCAATCAGCATCACCTCGTAGTGCCATCCCATCGACTTCTCGCCCCAAAACCCGGTCTTCCACTTGGCCACCTTCATGTAGATCGCGCCCAGCATCACGGCAATCAGCCCCAGTGCCGCCCACTGCGCCAGAACCCCCGCCACCAGCGCAATCGCCCCGGCCAACTCCGCCGCGCCCAGGAAGATGGTGAACGGCACGCTCATTCCGATGCTCGCCGCCCGCTCTTTCGGCTTGGTCAGATGGCCGTACCCACTCGTCCCGAATACCAGCGCCACCACCAGCCGCAGAAAAAGCAGACTCCAGTCCGCATACGCCATCGCTCCAAAAATCGTGAACATGACCGCCTCCCTCACTCCCACCTTGGCCGCAAAAGCAATTTGGCTTGCTCTTTGGATGCTTCGTTTGGGCCGCGCGGCAACGCGGCGCCGTTCACCACCCTCGCGCTTTCATCTTAAATAAGGTTCGGCGTGCTCCCCTTGCGGGCGCGCGCGGAACCCAGCGTCCCGTCGGACGGAGCGTGGAGCTTTAGCCCCACGAATTTCCGCCCAAGTTTTTGAGAAACAAAGTGTGCGGCGACGCCGCGATCGGACCCCGCCCAACCGGGAGTCTCCCTCGTCACTGCAACGCCCACGTTTTCCGAGCCCCTTTTTGCCGCCCGCTGTAGACTCTGTATGAGCCATGAAACAAACCCTCCCTGAGTTCATACGCTGCTGGAAGGACAGCGAGTTGACCGAGCGCGCGGGAGCGCAGTCGCACTTCAACGACCTATGCGACATCCTCAACGAGCCGCACCCTGCTCACGCCGACCCCAAAGGCGCCGAATACACCTTCGAGAAACACGTCAACAAGATCGGCGAAGACAAAGGCTTCGCCGACGTCTGGAAGCGCGGCTTCTTCGGCTGGGAATACAAAGGCCCCCACAAAGACCTGAAAACCGCCTACCTCCAACTGCTTAAGTACCGCGAAGATCTCGAAAATCCCCCACTGCTCTTAGTGTGCGACTTTGTCCACTTCGAAGTTCACACCAATTTCACCAACACCCCGCCCGTCGTCTACAAGTTCACTCTCGACGATCTGATCCTGGCCACTCCCGTTTCCGGCTCGGATTTGTCGGCGCTCGATATCCTCCGTGCCGTCTTTCAGGAACCCGAAAAGCTCAAGCCAGGCGCGCTCGAAGTCCGCGTAACACAAAAGGCGGCCCAGGAGTTTACCAAGCTCAAAGACAACCTTCGCCAGCGCCACGCGGACAACGAAGCAGTCGCCCGCTTTGTCATGCAGTTGCTGTTTTGCCTCTTTGCCGACAGCGTGGGCCTGCTTCCCGACAACCTCTTCCGGAAAACCATCCAGGTCGACCGCCAGGAGCCCAGGAAATTCGTCCGCAAACTCAGGAAGCTCTTTGCCGCCATGGCCACCGGCGACAGCGAGTTCGGATTTACCGCTATTCACCATTTCAACGGCGGCCTCTTTCGCTCGGGCGACGATACCGTGCTCGATCTTACGCACGAGGACATGGGCATTCTGCGCAATGCCGCGGAATTGGACTGGGCTCGCGTGGAGCCGGCCATCTTCGGTACCCTCTTCGAGCGCATTCTCAATGAGGAAAAGCGTGCTCAGTTGGGCGCGCACTACACCAGCCGCGAAGACATCCTGCTCATCGTCGAGCCGGTCGTCATGGCCCCGCTCAGGCGGCGCTGGGCCCAGGTCAAGGCAGGCGCGGAAGAGATCGCCGTGGCCATTGCGACGGCCAGCAACAGCACCCGCGCCAAACTTCGTTCGCAGCTTGAAGCCCGTCTCCTCGACTGGATGGACGAGCTCGCCGCCATCCGCATCCTCGACCCCGCCTGCGGCAGCGGAAACTTCCTTTACGTGGCCCTCAAGCTCCTGCTCGATCTGTGGCGAGAAGCGCAAATCTTCTCCATCGACCACCACCTGGCCTACATCGACTGCAAAGTGGGCCCTCAGCAGCTCTATGGCATTGAGACCAACGTCTATGCCCACGAGATGGCTTCGGTCGTGGTCTGGATCGGCTACCTGCAATGGCGCAGGGACAACAGCATGGGCGAATCGGAAGAGCCAATCCTGCGCGTGCTCACCAATATCCAGCATCGCGACGCCATCATCGAACTCGATGCGAACGGCCATCCGAAGCTCGACGCCAACGGCGACCCCAGCGAACCCGCCTGGCCCAAGGTCGATTTCATCGTCAGCAATCCGCCCTTCCTGGGCGGCAAGCTTCTGCGGCGCAACCTGGGCGACACTTATATCGATAGCCTCCTCAAGCTCTACCGCGATCGCGTCCCCGCCGAGGCCGACCTGGTCACGTATTGGTTCGAGAAAGCCCGCGAAATGGTCGAGCGCAAGCAGGCGCGCGCCGTGGGACTGGTCGCTACGCAGGCCATCCGCGGCGGGGCCAATCGCGAGGTGCTCAAGCGCGTCGCCGAAACCGGCAACATCTTCATGGCCTGGAGCGACCGCGACTGGATCAACGAGGGCGCGGCGGTGCATATCTCCATCGTGGGCTTCGACGGCGGCGAGGAGCCGGGGCGCGTGCTGGACGGCGAGGCTGTGGAGGCGATCAACTCCGATCTCACTTCCGGCTCGGACACGACACGCGCGCGAACGCTCGCGGAGAACGCGAATTTGTGTTTTATGGGCATTACCAGGATTGGTGCCTTCGACCTGGGCCCGGAGACCGCGCACAAGATGCTGGAGGCGCCGCTCAATCCCAACGGCCGGCCCAACTCCGATGTCGTTCGCCCCTGGGTTAATGCTCTTGACATCACCCGCCGTCCACGCGGCATGTACATCATTGATTTTGGCGTGGAAATGCCGGAGGAACAGGCCGCGCTCTACGAGATGCCGTTTGAACACCTGCGCAAACACGTGAAGCCTGAGCGGATGAAGAACAATCGCGACAGCTACCGCGTAAAGTGGTGGATCCACGGAGAGCCGCGGCCTGCCATGCGAAGGGCGACAGAATCACTAGAACGGTACATTGCGACGCCGCTGGTATCCAAGCACAGAATCTTCGCCTGGTTGCCGGTTGATGTTGTTCCAGAAAACTTACTCAATGCTATCGCCCGCGACGACGACTACTTCTTCGGCGTCCTCCACTCCCGCGCGCACGAAGTCTGGGCGAGGGCGCAGGGCACACAACTCCGCGAAGTCGAAAGCGGTTTCCGCTACACGCCAACCTCGACCTTCGAGACCTTCCCGTTTCCCTGGCCGCCGGGCAGGGAGCAAAAAAATTCGCCGCTGGTCAAGTCCATCGCCCAGGCCGCCCGGGAACTCGTCGAGCAGCGCGACAAATGGCTCAATCCGCCCAACGCCGCGCCGGAGGAACTGGCCAAGTTGACGCTGACGAATCTCTACAACAAGCGGCCCAAATGGCTTGAAAATGCCCACTCCAAGCTGGACAAGGCCGTCTTTGCCGCCTACGGATGGCCCTCCAGCCTCTCAAACGAGGAAATTCTCTCCCGGCTCCTCGCCCTCAATCATGAGCGCGCGTCAGCCGCCTCGGCTTAAACCACCAAACCCCCGCCCACGGGCCGCCGCCCGCCCTGTCAAGCCCCCCGCACCACCCCGCAGGCCTGCTAACTCCTTGATCCGCAACCAGATCCGTGCCAATTATTTCCTGTCCCAACTTTGCGAATCATTTCGCCCCTTCGGCGCATACTGAATGTAAATCGAGAGTCCCAGCGCGGGAAGGCAGGCGGCAGCGATCCCCGAAAAGGAGCACAGCAAGCCAAAATGTTGTCGAAAAAGGTCAAGCAGGACCAAAAGCGCTCCCTAAGCCTTTATCCGGGAGTATTTTTCCGCTAACCGCAACAATCGATGGATTTTGCCGCGATTGTGCGGCGCAAACCCCTTTTCACCAGGCCTTGCACAAAATCACTAGGGGAGGGATAGGGGGGAGGGGGGTACCGAAAAGGAAACACAGCTGCGGGAACTGAGAACTACGAACTAAGAACTGCGAACTGATCACTGATAACTGCAAGCCTCGCTTACGCGGGGCTTATATAGGCGATCCTGCCCTCGCTCACCGTCCAGCGCACCTTACCCAGCATCGGCCAGCCATCGAACGGCGTGTTCTTGGCCTTCGATTTCGATTCCGTCGCGCGGTAAACCCACTCCGCCTTGGGATCGAAGACCACCACATCGGCAAAGCTGCCCACGGTCAGCGTTCCGCGGCCCTTCAATCCGAGCAGTGCAGCCGGCTGCGCGCTCAGCAGGCTCAGCACCCGCCCCAGCGGCATCTTCCACTTTCCGTGCAGCCAATACAGACACAGCCCCAGCGCGGTTTCCAGCCCGGTGATTCCATTCGGCGCCAGTTCGAATTCAACTTCCTTTTCGTGCATCGCGTGCGGCGCATGATCCGTTGCAATCGCGTCCACCACGCCGTCCAGGATGCCTTCAATCATCGCCTCGCGATCGGCCGCCGATCGCAGCGGCGGATTCATCTTGGCGTGCGTGTTGTAAAGGCCCACGTGCTCCTCTGTCAGCAGAAAGTGATGCGGCGCAACCTCGCACGTCACGCGCAGTCCGTTGCGCCGCGCCTGCCGCACCGCTGCCAGTGCCGCCGCTGTTGACGTGTGAGCCACGTGCAAGTGCGGATGTGCCTCGTGCAGCTCCGTCACCAGGCGAATGTCGCGCTCCACCATGCTCGACTCCGCCTCCGCGGGCATTCCGCGCAGCCCCAGCTTGAACGACACCGGACCCAGGTTCATGCTCGCGCCCTGCGTCATCCGCGTGTCCTCGGCGTGCTGGATCACGGTCAACCCTACACGCGCAGCCGCTGCCAGCGCCTCGCGCATCGTCCCATCCTTCAGGATCGGCCGGCCATCGTCGGTAACCGCCACCGCGCCCGCCGCCTTCATCGCGGCGAAGTCGTTGAGCGTTTCACCTTTTGACCCGCGTGTCGCGGCGGCAATCGGAAAGACGCGTACCTGCGCTCCCCGCTCGGGCGCCTGCATCCAGCGCGTCACCTCCGGTGAGTCGTTCACAGGCGTCGTGTTCGGCATTGCCGCTACGCTGGTAAATCCGCCTGCGGCCGCCGCCGCCGTTCCCGTCGCGATCGTTTCCTTGTACGCTTGTCCCGGCTCGCGCAAATGAACATGGATATCGACAAGCCCCGGCGCGACCGTCAATCCCGTCGCGTCCAGCACCTCCGCGCCGTTCGCCTGCTTCAGTTTCCCCGCGACCGGCGATCTCCGCCACCCGCCCGTCCTTCAGCAGCACATCCTTCGCCGCGTCCACGCCCGCCGCCGGATCGAGAAGCCGCCCTCCGCAAATCGCCACCGCCGTCATGCGCGGCCTCCGTTCTGCCGTCCCACGGACGAAGGCTTCTCCGTGGCGGCTCCGCCCTCGGCCGTCAGCGCCCGCTCCATCACCGCCATGCGAATGGCCACTCCGTTCGTCACTTGCTCCAGGATCGCCGACTGCACGCCGTCCGCCACGCCCGCCGTAATCTCCATGCCGCGGATGATCGGTCCCGGGTGCAGCACTACTGCGCTCGGCGCGTGCGCCGCCAGCCGCTGCCCTGTCAACTGGTAGCTGGCCTTGAACTCGTCCAGGTCCAGTTGCAGCCCCGCCAGCCGTTCCGCCTGGATGCGCAGCATCATCACCGCCTGCGATTGCCGCAGCGCGGTGTCAAAGTCCCGCTCGATCTCGACCCCAGGCCCGGACCGCGCCGCCTGCTCCGGCAGTAGCTCCTTCGGCCCGCACAGCAGAACCTTCGCGCCCACCCGCGGCAGCATCAGCATGTTCGAGCGCGCCACCCGGCTGTGCAGAATGTCGCCCACGATCGTCACCGTCACCCCAGCCAGCGTCTCCGCCCCAACTCCGGCCCCCCCGGGCCTAAGGTGCGCCAGGATCGTCCTCAGATCCAGCAGAGCCTGCGTAGGATGCTCGTGCATTCCGTCGCCCGCATTCACCACCGGCAACCGTGTCGCTTCCTCCAGCAGCCACGCCGCGCCCGAATAATTGTGGCGCAGAATGATCGCCTCTGCTCCCAGCGCGCGCAGCGTCAACCCGGTATCTTTCAGCGACTCGCCCTTCTCGATGCTTGAGCTCAGGTTCGAAACCAGGGTCGTGTCCGCTCCCAGCGCCTTTGAGGCCAGCTCGAAGCTGGTACGCGTGCGCGTCGACGACTCATAAAACAGCAGCGCGATTCTTCGCTTGGCCAGGATCTGATCGCGCACGATGGGGTTCTCGTTCTCAAGCTCGGTGGCGCGTGTCAGCAGACGGCTCACTTCGCCCACCGATAGGTCAAGAACCGAAAGCAGCGACCCAGGATTGTATGGAAACGGCGACGCCGGCGCAGGCGGCGTCGGCAGCGCGCGGCGAGTCGCTTGTACCGCTGGACTCATTTGACAGCCTTTATTCGGAGCCCCGGGCTCCGGTCCGGTTGAATGGGTGCCTGCTCATTTCAAACTTCCAGCCTCGTGCCGCTCCGCTTCGTCCCCCCGTCGGTAGCCAAAGGCTCGCGGCTTGGAAGGGCTTACTCTAACTCGTTTTCTCCACCAAAAGCACCTGCTCGGTCGAGTCGACTTCCTGAAACTTCACTTCAATAATCTCGCGGCTGCTGGTGGGAACATGCTTGCCAACGTAGGTGGCCTCGATCGGCAGCTCGCGATGGCCTCGGTCGATGAGCACCGCCAGTTGCACGCGCCGCGGACGGCCATGGTCGAAGAGCGCGTCGAGCGCGGCACGCACAGTGCGGCCCGTGTACAGCACGTCGTCGCAGATCACGATGTCGCGGCCCTCCACATTGAAGCCGATCGCTCCCGGCGTCACCACCGGGCGCACATCCGCGGTAGACAAATCGTCACGGTAAAACTGAATATCGAGCACACCGGTATCGACGGGTCGCTTCTCGATTGTGGAAATCAGCTTTCCCAGCCGCTCCGCCAGGGGAACGCCCCGGCGCTTGATGCCAACCAGGGCCAGATCCTCGCTGCCATTGCTCTTTTCCACGATTTCGTGGGCCAGCCGCACCAGCGTTCGCTCTATCTCCGACGCCGACATGAGCCGCCCTTTTACTCGCAATCCGGTTTTGCCTTCCGTTTCGCTCATGGTGGTTGCTCTTCCGCACTTTCAGGATAGCTGCACTTCTCCGGTCCGCTCTGGGCCGCCGTTTCATGATGCCGGCGCCGGGCCTCGAAGAGCAGCCGCGCAGTTCGTGAATCCTTGAAGTGCTTCTGCCGGATGATACGAGGGCTTGCGGCTCCAGGGCAAGTTTGGAAAGATCGCCCGGGCGCGAAGCGCTTCCAGTGACCCCGCGCATTGGGCCCTTCGTCCGCACCGCTGAACACACGCAAAGCCACCCGCTTGCACCACGAGTGGCTCTCGCCAGCGCGACAAATCAGGCTCGGGAATCAGGCTCTATCGGTGACCGCCGGGATGGCCGCCTCTGACAAATCCGCCGCTGTGTTCGCCTGCGCCGCTGTGATTCGCCGTCCCAGCGTGACCTCGCCCATCGCGCGCTTCGTTCGCGTGGAAGTTCGTGAATGCATGCGATCCCCGTTCCGGAAACGGCCCGCGATATCCGTGGCGCGGATCCCAGCGGTTGTCCACGTGGCCCCAAAAACCGTGGGGGCCGTGAAACCAGGGTCCGGCGCCAATGAATAGGCCGTTAAGGAACCAGTCCGGCCCATAATAGCCGTAAGGCGCGCAGTTATATGGCGGGTAACTGAAATAGCCGTAAGGGCATATAGGTTCCGGCCCAATGTTAACGCCAAAGCTGATCTGAGCCGATCCCTGGGAAGCCATTCCGCAGAAGATGCACGTCAGAGTCAACAGACTAAGGGTTCTGAGCAAACGCATGTTGTACCTCTGCATAAGGTGAATAGATGCAGGTTATTTGGAAAACGTAGCGCAGGATTGCGAAATTTTTTGCCAGGCCGGCCGCGCCCCAGGCAATATGTACCGACGCTCGAACGAGCGGAAGGGCAGTACAGGCCAGTGGTCTGCGCGCGGGGATGCTCTAGGATGAGTTTGTGAGGGCTCTCCTCGCTATACGGTGTCTCGAAGTGCGTTTCGGCGCAGTGGAAGCGGTGCGCGGCGTGGGCCTGAGCGGCCTGAGCATAGATGAGGGCGAGGTGCTGGGGCCGGTGGGCGAGTCTGGCTTCGGCAAGAGCGCAACGGCGCTGGCCATCATGAGGTTGCTCGTGCCGGCGCTCGGCGCCGGTCGCGTGCGGCCGCTGGCAGTGGCGGAGGCGTAGGTTGCGCGCAATGCGAAGGTCGGCACAATTCATGCTTTCGGCGGTTGCGGCCGCGCATTTTCCCAAGCCGGGAACAGCGGAGATCGCATTTTTAGGCCGGTCGAACGTGGGCAAATCGAGCCTGCTGAACGCGCTGGTGGGCGAGAAGGCCGCAAAGGTTTCTTCAACGCCGGGACGCACACGCGCCATTAATTTTTTCCTGGTTTCAGATGAGCGCCGAAGCCGGAGGATGGTCTTTGCCGACCTGCCGGGCTACGGATACGCGAAAATTTCGAAGTCGATCTCGGCTGAGTGGCCGCGGTTTATCGAGCCGTATCTGGCGGAGCGCGACGCATTGGCGCTGTGCATCTGCCTGGTGGATGCGAACCTGCCTCCGCAGGCGAGCGACCGGCAGTTGCTCGAGTGGCTGCGGGCCGTGAACAGGCCGGTTCTTGTGGTGGCCACGAAGGTGGACAGGCTGAGCGGCAATCAGCGCACGCGCAATCTCGCGGTGCTGAAGCAGGAGTTTGAGCTCGACGAGATCCTGCCGGTTTCAGCCAAGACCAGACAAGGGATCGCGGAGTTGTGGCGGCGGATTGAAAAAAACATGGACGCAGGGACTAAACAACTAGGAAGCAAGGAATAGTGCGCCTACTCGTCAGGATTTAGCGGGATCGAAGCGGAACTGGTCTTGCAGGCCGCGAAAGTAAGAAACGATCTCAAAGGCAAACGCGATCTCGCCGCGGTCGACCTGCTGGCGCACGCGCTCGATGAAGCGAGCGGCAAATTCCCGGTCGCAGTCGAGGAAGCGCAAGCCTTGGGCCATACGGCCGAGATAACGCGGGGCCAGGCGCAACCAGCGGCGGGCCGGCCAATCGTCTGCGTCAAGACATTCGAGTGCGATCGCATCCAGCTGCGGAAGCCATTGTGCGGGAGCCGAGCCAACGCGCCATGCAACCACGGCCGGAATTTTGCTGAGGTCGTACTCAGTCTCCTCCCCCTGCTCAAGCCGAAATGCCTCGTGGTAAGGCGCGATGGAAAGGCCGGCGCGAAGCAGGTCGGGCGTGACCCCGCGCTCGCGCATCTGGCTTTCCACTTCTTCCGGCGGCAGGGCGACGCAGACTGAGGCTGTTTCGCGCTTGCGAAGCTGGTTTTTGAGAATGCGCAGGGATTCATCGAGCGAGTTGACGAGAAAATCGGCCACGCCGTCGCGCAGGGCACGCTTTTGCGCGTCGCGGCTGGCCGTTGCCGCCAGCGTAGCGGCTCCGGAAACGTTGGCAGCGACAACCAGCGCGCCGCCCGTATCATCGAGCTCGCCCGCGTAGAAAAATCTGCCGCCTAGGCCCGTCTCGGAGTCAGCGAGAGGGGTTTCGGTCAAGCTCGCGTAGGAGCGGGCTACGAGTCCCACAAACTCAAATGCGGCTGAAGATGGAGGTTCGGGAGCCAAGATTCCATCTTATCCACTGCCGCGCCGTACAGGCGACCGCGTCCCAGCTAGTCGTCGGGCCGATCATGCCAGTCGCGTTTGCGAACAAAGAAGATGAACTCGCCGGGTTTGGACACGAAATCGGTTTTGCCGCATTCGTCGGGCGCTACCACGCCGGACTTGAGAATCACCGAGATGGGGTACCAGATATTTCTTTCCTTGTCGGTTTCCCTGGCGGCATCGCAGTTGATGAAGGTATCCATCCCCATGTCGTAAGTGGCCTTTATGGAAAACTGTTTGGCGTTGGCGGGAAGCGTGACGATCACGCTGCCATCGTCGTTGATCTTCACCCACTCGTTGTGCACCGTGTCCCGGTGATCGGCGCGCACAAGAAAATTGGAAGCCTTGACGGGTAAGCCGGTTTTGCCGTCCAGGAGGCGGATGGAGATGGTGTTTGGAGCTTGTGCGTAGAGGGAGGCGCAAAGAGCGGACAGACACGCAAGCCTCAGCAAAATGCGAAACGCCGGCATAGCGGACTCCTCACTTTTGAATTTACCAAGCGGAGTAGGGCTGGCCGTCGGAACCCACCTCATCGGAACCAGAGTGAACATCGATGATACCGGGCTCGGATTCGTCGATGGAATACATGGCGTCGCTGGTGTCCGTTACCCAGGTGTCTTTGCTGTGGGTCATAGGATCCTCGGGGATAACTTTCAGGTAGCCTGCATCAACCAGATCGTCGAGCGATTGGGGCGCCTTCTGCTTGTCCATGGTGTAGGAGTCGATGGCCATGCGCATGGTCTGCAGGTCTTCCTTCAGCACGGCCTCGCGAGCGTGTTTTATGGCGCCCGCGAAGTATGGGATGGCGAGCGTGGACAGGATGGCGATGATCGTCATGACAACGATGAGTTCGATGAGCGTGAAGCCGGATTGGGCGTGACGACTGCGCAAATGTTGTTCCTTGGCTTTCAGCTATCGGCCTTCAGCTCTCAGCCCCTTCGTATTCTCCGCTCCTCAACCTAAGGCTGCTTTCAACACCATCCTCGACATCTCAAAACGGAAAGTTGAGATCCGAAGGCTAACAGCTTGCCGTTTTCACCATGTCGAGTATTTGGTCCCGTCTAGCCCCGTCCCCTGGGATTTGGAATACACGTCGAAGACGCTTTGCCCTCCCCACGAGTCGGAGTCGGGATCGTCCTGCATGGATCGCAGCCCCCAGTCCGTATTGCCGGTCATCGGATCCACGGGAATCTTGCGGAGGAATTTGAGCTTCTTGCTCTGCACTTCGACACCGTTGACCAGCGTTTCTAAATCGGGCGGATAGTTCTGACTGTCGACCTTGGTCGTGAAAGCGCCCTTGTCGGCCGCGTCCTTGTACTTGTCAATCGCATCGCGCATCATCCACAAATCGTAGCGCAGCTCGCGTTCTTTATCGCGCTTCACCTGGAACCGCACGATGCGGCAGGGCGGCTGAAGCCAGAATGGTGAGGATGGCCACGGTGACAATGAGCTCAACCAGCGTGAGGCCCCGTTCGCCGCGGCGGATCGGAATGGCTCGCTGAAAGCTCATGGGCGTGGCTCCCTACTTGACGACGATGCTGGCTTGCGCGCTCCGAACCGGTAACTGCTGCTGCGCGCTGTTGACCACCGAGGCGCGGGAAATGGCTAAGTCGCTAGCGCCCGTCGCCTTCGCCTGGAAGGTAAGAACGCAGACCACGCCGGCGCCATTGACGCCGTGGGTTCCGGGCGGGCGCGAGATGCCGATAACGAGGTTGCCGGCCGGTTCATCGGTGTGAATGGGAGGAGCGGCCTGACCATCCCGGCTGAGGAAGTCCCCGGCAGAGACATTGACGAGCTGCAGCTTAGCCGGATCGTAATGGAGTTGCAACGCGATAGAGGCTACGTCCGTCCCGCCGTTGAGCACGATGGGGATCTGAAATGTGGAGCCGGCAGCCGGCGGCGAGGTCGGGCGCATTCAGGGCGAAGCTAGCGCCGGGGGTTTGAGGCGAAACGGATGCGCTAGACGGAATGGGCGCGGGTGTTGCGGCGCCAGGAGCTGGGGGTGCAACTGCCGGAGCCTGCGCTGGAAGCAGGAGCGGGAACGACCGGCGCGGCAGGATTCGGGCTGGGCGGTGGGCGTTTGTCTGGGTGCTGACCTCCGCGCTGGCCGCCGCGGTGTTGGGCTGTTTGACGGACGTCTGCGCAGGCGCCTCGGGGCCGGTGGAGGAGGCCATATCGGCGCGTAGCTGCGCCAGCATCGCGGGGGCCGCTTCAACGGCGCTCTGCGCAGGAATCGAGCCCATGGGCGTCCGCTCCAGCGCGGTCGGCTGAACGGTGGGCGCAGTTTGCGTCGCCGGCGGCGCGGCGCCGTCGTCGGCGTGGCGCAAGTCCACGGACTGGCCTTCGCCAGTGTCGATCACACGCAGATTCGCCTGATCCAACTCCTGCGAGCGCACGATGTGCGGCACGACAACGAACACAATATCGTCGTTCTGGATGGTGTGGTCCTTTGACCCGAAGATGTATTTGAGGATGGGAATCGAGCTAAGTCCGGGAATGCCGGTCCAGTTCACTGATTCCTGATTGTCCTGAATGCCCCCAACGATGCTCGCCTCGCCCTCGCGCAGGCGAATGACCTGATCCACCACGCGCTGGCTGATAATCGGCTCCGTGACACCCTCGATGGTCGTTTCACCGCTCTCGGCCGAAACCTCGATCTTGATCTTGAGGGTTATATCGCGGTCGTAGTGGATGCTGGGCGTCATCTCGATATTCACGCCCACGTCCTCGTACTGGAACTGGGTCTGCGCATATCCGATCGACGCTCCCGCGGTAATGCCGGGCTCTGAATAGGATCCTGTGGCGATGGGAATCTTCGAGCCGATCTTCATGGTCGTTTCTGGCCGTCGGTGGCTCGGATGCGCGGGCTCTGCAGGATCTTGGTGTTGTCATCGTTCAGCAAAAGATTCAGCGTGGCCGATCCCACATTCACGGCGAAATCGGTGGAGTTGAGGTGCGCCAGGTTGTAGAGAGTCGGGCTTACCGTGGAACTGGATGCGGATGACCCGCTGGATGAGCTGCGTGGTGAGCCGCAACTGTTGTTCGCGGCGCAGTTGGGCTGCAGAGTGATCCCCACGCTTGAGGGCCACTCCATCCCCAGCGTTTTCTCCCAGTTCTTGCTCACCTCCAGCACGGCAATGTCGACGACAACTTCGCCGCGGGCCTTGTCGAGGTCATCGATAAGCTGTTGCGCCAGAAGAAGTTCGTCTGGCGTGCCGCGCATCACGATGGCATTCTGGCTCTGCACGCCGTACACCTTGGCGCCTGGCATCACATTGCGCAGCGCGGTTTGCACGTCATTCAGGTCGTTCTGCTGCCAGGCGTTACTCAAATAGAAGGTCTGCACCGCCTGCTCGTCGAGTTCCTGGCGCTTGACGCGCGTGTTCTGCGCGACAAAGATGGTGTTGGCGGTGACGGGACGCCAGAAGGTGTCCGACATGACGCCCACAATGCGCAGGGCATCGAGCAGGGAAACATTGTTCAAATCGACCTGGATGCGCTTGGAGTTGTAGTCGGGGTCGAAAAGCACGTTAATGCCGGCTGCCTTGCCGATGGCTTGATAGACGACTTTGGCGTCCTCGGCCATGTGCAGTGACAGCGGCTCGTTAGTGAGCGGGCGGAGTTCGGGCGGCGCTTCAATCTCATCAAGCTCCTGTTCCTCGGCAGGCGCCTCAGGCAGGCCGACCTCGGGCGCGGGCGCGCTTACGCCCTGCCGCTGGCGCACGTGCGCAATTTCCTGCTGCGCGGCTTCGTTGCCGGGGTCGATTTCAGAGGCATGGAGGAACTCGGCCAGAGCACCCTGCAAGTCGCCGGCGTTGAGCAGCTTGAGGCCTTTGTTGATGTGCGCCGATGAGGCAGTGACGCGAATGCGCGTGAGCGCGATCTCGAAGCGCTCATCCTTAGGGTCCCTCGTGTATGCCTTCTGGTAGTCGTCGAAGGCCGTATCGAAGTCCCCGCGGGCCTCGGCGGCCTGGCCCTGCTTGAACTCGGCGTTGGCCGACTCCGCCGCGTGCAGGAGCGCGGCGGGCACTGTGAGACCGAGCGCGGCGGCAAAGAGCGCGAAGGCCAGGATGCGCCGCGACGCTATTGTTTGAGCCCAGGCTGGTGCGGACTTGCGACGATTCATACAACTCCAAAGCAGAGTCACGAGCGGCATGGCCACCAGCCCCAATTCGCGCGCGACGATAAGCCATTGCAGGCCGCGGCGGGCATCCCGATGCGATTTATCCTGCCGATCTTCTCTAGAAAAACGCTCCCTCATTCTAGCAAAGCCCCGTTACGATCCATCGCGAGCTGCCATGTGCCCCGATGCTACGATGAGAGTTCAAGGACGCCTCCCAATGGCCCGCCAAACCAGCCATGTTGTCACCGCCAAGGACGGCCCGGCCGCCAAGAAACCGGCCACGCCCCGTGACCCCGTAGCCAGCGGCGAACGCGACGCCGCGACCAATCGCGCCGCCAGCCACAACTACTTTCTCCTCGAGAAGTTCGAAGCCGGCGTGGCGCTGCGCGGAACCGAAGTAAAGTCGATTCGTCAGGGCAAAGCCAACCTGAAAGACTCTTATGGGCTCATCAAGGATGGCGAGGCGTTCCTGCTGAACATGCACATCGGGCCGTACTCCCACGGCAACATCGCCAACCACGACGAAACACGCACCCGCAAACTTCTGCTCCACCGCGATGAGGTTCGCAAGCTACTTTCCAAGACGCAGATCAAGGGGCATACGCTCATCCCCACACGGCTCTATTTCAGGAAGGGACGGGTGAAGTGCGAGCTGGCTGTGGCCAAGGGCAAGCAGGATTGGGACAAACGGGAGACCGAGCGGCGCCGGGAGGCGGACCGCGAGGCACGGGCGGCGATCAACGCGAACAAACACCGTACGGGGCGGTAAAACAGCTTTCAGCCCTTTCAGGTTCGGCGTGTGGGCAGTGGGCGGGGGGTGCGTTCCCGTTTGAGGCCTGGATTGGGCTGAACTTCCAGGCAACGTGCTGATGCCGCCGGAGTTGCCAGATTCACCCCTGGCAGTGAAACAATCGTAGCTATGCGCACCGAACTCTCCTTCGCCCCGATCGCGGGCATTGCCACCGAGCTTCTGGCCGTTCTGGCCGCCGACACCCAAAACGGAAAGGGGCCTGACGCCAAGCCTCAACCCACGCTGCTTACCGCCGACGCGGCCGTTCGGGCAGCCGCTGCCGGTGTGCTTTCGAGCGGAGAGTACAAGGCTGGCGCGAATGAGACAGTGCTGCTGCACGCGCCGGCGGGCCTGGCGGCAAAGAGGCTGCTGATTGTCGGGCTCGGGAAGCTGAGCAAGGCTACGGTTCATACGGTGCGCGATGTCGCCGGAACCGCCGTCCGCTTCGCCAAGCCGCGGGGGATTCGGGAGCTAGTTCTCGCAGCCCCGTCGTCCGAAGGTCTGCGCGGCGCAGCCGTGGTGCGCGCGGCGGTGGAGGGTGCATTTGTGGGCGACTTCGACGCCGACACCTATCGTAGCGACCGCAAAGACCAGAGCATCCAGTCGTTCACCGTGGCCGCCCCGGCCGATGCCGGCCACGCGGCCATCGAAGCGGCTTTTGCCGCGGGTGCGATCGTCGGCGAGAGCCAGAACTTCGCGCGCTCGCTGGTAAACGAGCCCGGCAACAAGCTTACGCCAACGATCCTCGGGCAGCGGGCGGCGCTGATGGCGCAGGAAGTGGGTCTCCAGTGGGAGGTTCACTCCACGGAAAAGCTGCACGAGTTGAAGATGGGCGCATTCTGGAGCGTCTCGCAAGGTTCCGTGGAGCCGCCCGCACTGATCGTCCTGCGCTACGAGCCCGAAGGCATAAAGAACGGTCCCGTGCTGGGGCTGGTGGGCAAGGGAATTACGTTCGATACCGGCGGGATCTCCATCAAGCCCGCCGACAACATGGAAAAGATGAAATACGACATGGCAGGCGGGGCGGCGATGATCGGCGCAATGCGTGCGATCGCTCTGCTGAAACCCAGGGTGCGGGTGATCGCGATTGTGTGCGCGGCGGAAAACATGCCCTCGGGCACGGCGCAGAAACCCGGCGACGTGCAGACCGCAATGTCGGGCAAGACCATTGAGATCATCAACACCGACGCCGAGGGCCGGCTGGTGCTGGCCGACGGGCTGAGCATACGCGCGGCGGCTCGGCGCGACACACCTGATCGACGCAGCGACCTTGACCGGCGCATGCGTGGTCGCGCTGGGCATGGTGAACGCCGGCGTCTTCTCGAATGACGATGCGGCGTACGCCAAGTTCGCTGAAGCGTTCCAGGTCTCCGGAGAGAAGTTCTGGCGGCTGCCGCTGGGCGACGAGTACGCGGAGATGATCAAGTCCGACATCGGCGACATCAAGAACACTGGAGGGCGCTGGGGCGGAGCCATTACCGCGGCTGAATTCCTGCACAACTTTGCCGAAGATACGCCCTGGATCCATCTCGACATCGCGGGCGTAGCGTGGGTCGAGGACTCACGGCCGTACATCGCCAAAGGGCCCAGTGGAATCGGTGTGCGCTCGATTTTGGAGTGGGTGCGGAGCTACGACGTCGCATAATCAATCAGTTTCCGCAAAGATCAGACACTCTTTTACGTGTTTTTCCGCGCGCAAGCCACCATTGTGCGCGTCGTTTTCCACATTGGAATTCCCTCATTGAGACATCGCGCCGTGAACTTGCGGCGCTTTTAGCCGATTGAAGGAGGTGAGAGCCACGAGCGCAAGTGCGCCCGCTAGCCAATTGTGTATCTTGCGCAGTCGGCGGAGCCGCATGGGAAAGGGCAGAAGTGGGATTCCGATGACGAATCGCACCGAACTTCTGGAAGCCGCGCTGGACAGCCGTCCAGATGGCATCGCGCTGCTCGGAAACGATAGCGAGGTGGTTTTTTGGAATCGCGCCGCGGAGGCGATTACGGGTTATTCGGGTGTTGAACTGCTCTCCCGGCCAATTCCCAGCCCGCTGGAACCGTTGCTGCTGGACGCCGTGCTCGAAATGGAGCGTCCGCTGGGGTCGGACCCGCCGTCTAATTGTGGAGCGGTAGTCCAAATTCAGCACAAGATGGGGCACACCGTGCAGGTCATCGCGCGGCGCACTGTTCTGCGCGACGGCCTCGGTGAGCGCGTTGGAACGGCAGTAGCCTTTCATCCCGCCGCAAGCCTTGACGCATTGCCTCACGGCGACGTTGGTGAAGACCCGGCCGCTGAGGAGAGTTGCGCCGAGTTCGAAGAACGGCTGCAAACAGCGTTCGACGATTCCACGCGCGGCGGTCCACCCATCGGTGTTCTTTGGGTCGGGGTCGATCAGGCAGAGGATTTGCGCAGGACTCACGGCGCCGGCGCCCACCACGACATGCTCGGCAAGATAAGGCACGCGCTGGCTCAGGGCTTGCGCCCCGGTGAGGAGATGGGGCGCTGGGGCGACGACGAGTTCTTGATCCTGGCCCACGAGCGCAGTGCGGAGATGCTGGCGGTGCACGCGCAAAAGCTGGCAGGTCTGGCCCGCACCGCGGACTTCCGGTGGTGGGGCGACCGAGTGTCGCTTACGGTGAGCATCGGTGCGGCGCAGGCGGTCGGCGATGGCGCCGAAACCCTCGCGCAATTGCTGGAGCGTGCGCGCCAGGCGATGGAAGCAAGCGTCCACCAAGGAGGAAACCGGGCGACTGCGGCGGCTGCGGCCAGCACGCAACTGGCCCCGGCAGAGGAGACCACATGTTTGCCATCATAGGGATTGTCGTTGTCTTCGTCGCGATCATCGCCGGCTTCCTTATGGAGAAGGGGCACATAGCAGTCCTGATTCAGCCCGCCGAACTGCTGATCATTGCCGGCGCGGCTTCAGGAACGCTGCTGGTGGCAAATCCGCTGCGCATTCTTCAGGCCATCCTTGCGGGGCTCGTGGCGTCGCTGAAGGGGTCGCCTTTTACCAAGGCGCGCTACCTGAGCACGCTGAAGATGATGTACCAGTTCCTGAACAAGGTGCGCAAAGAGGGGCTGCTGGCCGTGGAGATGGATGTGGAAAAGCCCGATGAAAGCGCCATCTTCAAAAACTACCCCGAATTCCTGGGCGACCATCACGCGCGGGACTTTGTCTGCGACACGCTGCGCACGGCAATCACGGGCGGCGTGGAACCGTTCGACATGGATCAGATGATGGAGCTGGACATGGAGGTACACCACAGTGCGGCCGTGCAGCCCGCCGACTCGCTGTCCACGGTGGCCGATTCTTTGCCGGGCCTGGGCATTGTTGCCGCCGTGCTGGGCGTAGTCATCACCATGGGCTCGCTGGGCGGACCGCCGGAGGAGATCGGCAAACACGTAGCCGCGGCGCTGGTCGGCACATTTCTCGGCATTCTGCTGTGCTATGGCGTGGTGGGCCCGTTAAGCGCCGGCATGCGCAAGCTGGCCGACGAGCACAATGAGTACCTCCATGTGCTGCGCGTGCTGCTGCTGGCGTTTCTCAAAGGCTCGGCGCCGATGATTGCAATCGAGCTGGGGCGTCGCGCTATTCCCGCCTACGCGCGACCCAGCTTCGACGAGATGGAGAATAACTGCAAGAACAGGGCCGAGCCGGCGCAGGCGGCCGCGGCAGCGTAGCCGGCTAGGAGCGAGATGACGGCCAAAGCGCAACCCATCATCGTAATCAAGAAGAGTGGCGGCCACGGCGGCCACCATGGCGGCGCGTGGAAGGTTGCTTATGCCGATTTTGTCACCGCGATTGATGTCACTGTTCATTGTGTTGTGGCTGATGGGCCAGAGCGAGCAGGTGAAGAAGGCCGTGGCCGGCTACTTCAACGATCCTAAAGGAACCGCGAGCTTGCTGGGCACCTCCTTGTCGGGAACCGGAAGCGGCACGGCGGCAGCTTCCGACAAAAACCTGCAGCAGCTACAGGATCTCAAGCAGAAACTTGAGCAGGAAATTCAGGCGCGCAAGGATCTGGAGAAACTTAGGAAGCAAATCGAGATCACGATTACTTCGGAGGGGCTGCGCATTGAATTGACTCGAGGACAAGAACGGCACGTTCTACCAAAGCGGGAGCGCGCGCCTGAGCGCGAGCGGACAGGAGCTTCTCGCGTTGCTGGCCACTGAGCTAAAGACCTTGCCCAATCAACTGCTGATCGAGGGGCACACCGACGCCGCACAGTACTCGACCGACGCCGATTACAGCAACTGGGAGCTCTCGGCCGACCGCGCCAATGCCGCGCGCAGGCTACTGCAACAAGGCGGCGTGCGCGGCGATCAGGTGACGCAAGTGCGCGGCTACGCCGACCAGATGCTGCGCGTCCCGAGCAATCCCTACGACCCTTCCAACCGCCGCATCACGATTCTGGTTAAGAATCAAGGCGACGCGCCTCCACCGAAATTCGAGTATGCGCGCGTGGCGAATGGCCTGCCTGGCGGTACGAATCCCGCAGGCCCGCCCGCCTCGGGCAAGCCGCAAACTCCGCCGCCATCGGCGCCTGCAGCGGCGGCCAGGCCGGCGGGCATGCCACCGCCTGCAAAGGCCGGAATCACGAGCAGGCTTACTTCATTGTTTCCGGGCAAGAAAAGGTAGCCACAAACGACGCGCTGTTCTGCGGCGCTCTGGGCGTCCGGCGAACGAGCTTCGTGGCCAAACTGGCGCAATAGTGTAGTCTGGTGTGCGGATCAGCAAGCGATATCTGAAGGTGCGGGTTCATGACTATCGTCGCCGGCGTCGACTTCGGCACACTCAGCGTTCGCGTCACTCTGGTTGACAGCGAGAAGGGCCTGATCGGCACCGCATCGGCCAGCTACCCGCTGCACCGGCGTCGCGACGATCCCAACTACGCAACACAGTCGCACCACGACCAAATGACTGCTCTCGCAGCGGCCGCGAAAGACGCGCTGAAGAGCACGGGCATCGACGGCGGCCAGGTGGCTGCCATCGCGCTCGACACGACGGGCTCAAGTGTGATCCCGGTGGGCGAGGGCCTGGAGCCGCTCGACGAATATTACTTGTGGTGCGATCACCGCGCATTTGCCGAGGCTGAGGAGATTACGTGCAAGGCGCATGAGTTGGGGTTTGAGGGGATCGAGTGGTGCGGCGGCGTGTATTCGCACGAGTGGGGATTTGCCAAGCTACTGCATTGGCTGCGGCACAACCCGGAGAAGCGCTCCCGCTTCGTTACTGCGCTCGAGAATTGCGATATGGTGTCGGCGGCGCTAAGCGGTGTGACGCAAGTGAGCGCGCTGAAGCGCAGCGTATGCGCCATGGGACACAAGTGGATGTGGAATCCCAAGTGGGGCGGGCTGCCGCCGGAGGATTTCCTTGTTGCCGTCGATCCGCTGTTTGCCGGTATTCGCGCCAGGATGGGCGGTGAATATCTGACCAGCGATCATCTTGCCGGGAATCTTTCTGCCGAGTGGGCCAATGCGCTGGGACTGCGAGCAGGAATTCCTATCCCCGTGGGCGCCTTCGACGCGCATTGGGATGCGATCGGTTCGAACATCCGCGAGGGTGACGCGGTAAACGTGGTCGGCACGTCGACTTGCATCATCGCCATGGCGCGCAAGGCGGAGCTGGTGCCGGGAGTGTGCGGCGTGGTGCCGGGCAGTGTGCATCCGCAATACACCGGCATCGAGGCGGGGCTCTCGGCGGTTGGAGACATCTTTGACGGGATTGCCAGGCGCGCGGGGACCACGGTAGCCGCGCTCTCCGAGGGTCTTGACGCGTACAAGGCCGGGCAGACCGGCCTGCTGCGGCTGAGCTGGGACAATGGTGACCGCACGGTGCTGGTGAATCCCGAGTTGGGCGGCGTCACGCTGGGATGGAACCTGGTGCACACGGCGCAGGACGAGCTGTTTGCCGCCATCGAGGGCACGGCATTCCACACGCGCATCATTCTGGAGAGGATGGCCGAGCACGGCGTGCGCATCGATCGCGTCATCAATGCCGGCGGCATTCCGCAGAAGAATGAGGTTCTCAATCGCGTGTATGCCAATGTGCTGAACAAACCGGTACTGGTGCCTGCCGGCATCCCCACCAGCCTGGGTTCGGGGATCTTTGCTCTGCTTGCCGCGGGAGCGTACAAGACCATCGAAGAGGCACAGGCCGCGGTCTGCCTGCCGCTCAGGGCCGTTGAGCCCGACCCCAAAGCGGCAGCTGTTTATGAGAGGCTCTATCCACTATATCGCGACGTATACTTCGCGCTGGGCACGCGCGATGCCGCGCCCGATCGCGTTGGGAAAAGTGTTGCCGGAGCTGCGGAAGATTGCGGCCGAGGTGAGCAATGCAGGATGATTGCGGAAACTGGCAGCGAGGACGCCGCCAGACCCTGCCGCTTTTATCATCAAGCAAACCACGAACGGGTGGTGCGAACACGCCCTCAAAAACGGCCACTCAGCGAGCGGGTTGTGAGCCAGGCCTGCGGCGCCCGCTTGCACATCCGCTCCGTCCGGTATACCGTTGATTCCAAATTATAATCAGGCGAGTGCCTCGTGCCCTATTCTTTCGTGCGACCTTTTCTGCCTTGCGTTGTCGCCATTTTCGTTGCAGCGTTATCTCCTTCCACTAGCCACGCGCAATCGGCGGATGGGCCGGCTGCAAATGTGGCCGCAAGTTCGCCGGCGGATTCAGAAACGGCGCCGTGGTTTGCGCCACACTTTTCCGTCGATGCGAAAACGCTATATGAGGCCGCGTCGGCGGTCCCTGTACCCGACGGCGCCAACGTGGTGGAGCTTGTCGAAGACGAGTACTACACTTTCGACGACACCGGGCGCATGGTGCATGTGGGCCACTTCATATATAAGGTGCTGACACAGAAGGGCGCAGAGAATTGGGATTCTCTTTCCGTCGGATGGGAGCCATGGCACGAGGCCAGACCCGTCATTCGCGCGCGCGTCATTGCACCGGACGGCTCCGTTCACACTCTTGACCCAAGCACGATTACCGAAGAGCCGGCACGCGGCGGCGACTACAAAATCTACAGCGACGGCAAGCGTCTGCACGCGCCGTTCCCGGCCATCGCCCCCGGAGTGGTGGTGGAGGAAGAATACACCGAAACGGAAACGGAGCCGCTGTTTGCGCAGGGACGAGTGGATGCGCATCGGCCTTGGCCAGGAAAGAGTTCCGGTGGCGCATACCCGGGTGGTCTTCGACACTCCCGCGGCCTTGCCGCTGCACAAGGCTCTGACGATGCTGCCTGAGGTGAAGCCGGTACGCACCGAGGCTAACGGACGCGTTGACGCTCAGGTACGATGTGGGCCCGATTGACGGCATCGACCCACTGGAGCCGTATCTTCCGCCCGGCTTCGTCCGTTTCCCGACCATCGAATTTGCGACCGGTTCATCGTGGCAGAGCGTTGCGAGCGCGTATGCCACGATCGTCGAAAGCCGCGCCACGCCACAGTCCGTGCAGGCGACTGTAGCGCCGCTTCTTGCCGGGAAGAAATCCGTGGCTGGCAAGGAAGCTGCGATCGTGGATTATCTTGACCGCGAGGTGCGCTATACAGGCATCGAGTTCGGCGAAGCCGCCTTTGTCCCGCACGATCCCGCGGAAACTCTGGCAAAGAAGTATGGCGACTGCAAGGACAAGGCCACGCTGCTGGTTGCGATGCTGCGGGCCGCGGGGATTCCTGCGCATGTCGCGCTGCTCAACGTGGAATTTCGGAACGATGTCCCCGCGAATCTCCCTGGCATGGGGTTGTTCGATCACGCGATCGTCTATGTGCCAGGAAAGAATCCTCTATGGATCGACGCCACCGACCGATACGCAACTGTTGGCCAGTTGCCGATGGGCGACCAAGGTCGTCTGGCGCTGATCGCGGATGCGTCGACGACCGCATTGGTAAAGACGCCGGAGTCGGCCTCAAAGGACAACGGGCTGCTGGAGACGCGCGAATTCACGCTGGCCGACAACGGCCCCGCCAACGTTGTGGAGATTACGCAGCCCAAGGGCATCTATGAGTCGGCCTATCGTGGCTACTATGCCGACAAACCCGACAAGGACATGCGCGACAGTATTCGCGGATACGTGCAGTCGGAATATGTTTCGGACGATCTGGCAAAGGTGGACCGCACCGATCCTGCCGATCTTTCTACACCTTTTGTACTGACGCTGGCCTGCGAAAAGGCCAAGCGTGGGTACACCGGGCTGGAGAACGCGCAGGCGGCAATTCGCGTGGACCGGCTCTTCCAAATGTTGCCAGATGAGTTGAAGCAGAAAGACGACTCGGATGAGAAGAAAGACACCGGCGCGGACAAACCGAAGAAGCCACGCACCGCCGACTGGTGGCTCGACGTGCCTTTTAGGAATGAATTGAATTACCAACTGATCCCGCCCGCCGGATTCATTCCAAAGGAATTGCCGAAGGATACAACGATCGCACTCGGGCCTGCGCAACTGGCGGAGAGTTTTTCGATCGGGAAGGACGGAGCGGTGCTGGCGCATCTGGTTTTCGACACGATGAAGCGCCGCTACACCGTGGCGGAGGCAACGGCGCTGCGCAACGAGGTGGCCGATCTCATCAACGGTCCGGCAATTCTGATCAACTTTGAGCCTCAGGGCGCGGCGCTGCTGCGCGACGGCAAAGTGAAGGAGGCACTGGCCAGCTATCGTGCGCTGATTGCGCAGAATCCGAACTCAGCCGTTCATCATTTGCAGGTGGCAAATGTGCTGCTTGAAGCAGGGATGGGCGAAGCCGCGCGCGATGAAGCGCGGCTCGCCGTCAAGCTTGACCCGACTTCGGCGCTTGCCGAACGCGTGCTTGCCGATATTCTCGAGCACGACTTGGTGGGCCGCAATCTGCGCCCCGGCAGCGACCTGACCGGCGCGGCGGACGCATATCGCGCGGCCATTAAGCTCGATCCCGACGACCATTCGGCGCAGGGCGACCTGGCCATTCTGCTCGAATACGACCCCGTGGGCCGGCGCTACAGCGGACAGTCGCACATGAAGGAGGCCATCGCCGAGTACGAGGCGCTGGGCCAGGATAAGCTCAATGATCTCGGCATCTCAGACAATCTGGCCTTTGCGCTCTTCTACGGCGGCGATTACGCAGGCGCGTACAAGGCGGCGCAGGCGCTGAATCCCGAACCCAAGGCGCTGATGGCTGCCAGCATGGCCATGATGCAGGACAGCAAGGCCGGCCTGGCAGAGGCCAACAAGCGATCGACCGACGACAGCTCGATACAAAGACACGGCGCGCACCGCCGGCAAAATGCTGATGAACATCAGGCAGTATCAGCAGGCAGCCGACTTTATGCAGGCGGGAGCGGCGGGCGACGATGCTGCGCGCACGCTGGGGCTTGCCCACATGCTGCGCAACGCAAAACGCCACGAAGAGTGAAATTCGCCGACTACTCCCGCGGACTTGGCCAAGCGGTTCGCTCTGGTTCCCTTCGATCTGAACCTCGACCGAGGCAAGCTTCAATGCATTGCTCAGCCGGAATGCGTTGAATGTGATGAACGCGAGGATGCAGACGAGTGCAAAAACAGCTCGAATCGCGCAAAAAGTTGAACATCGCGCTCGCACGAGAAGACGCCTCGCTGGACGTAAGGAAGACATCATGACTGCAGGCGCCAGATCCCAAAGGCGAAGGAAGCGACGCCACGGGCTACCGGGAGAAGCTCGAGAATCTGAACGGCACGCACAACGGCAATCTTTGTGGTGAAGGAAGACGGCAGTACAAGCTGCTCGACACGCTCGATAACCGAATCGATCGGCCTGGAGATGCTCGACCGCATTCAGGCCGGCGATCTGAACGGCGCCAAGGTGCTGCTGGACTGGCTGCGCGAGGATCAGCACCTGGAGGGCGGCGACGATCCGCTGGGTGGGCCCGTGTTTCCGCGCTTCTGGATCAAGGGCGAAGCCGCCGATGCGCGCAAAATGAAGCTGGCAGCGGGCGCGATTCTGGTTGGCAGCAAGCCGACCGTCGCTCAGGGCGTCGCCATTCTTGAGGAGTCTGAAAAATCCAGCCGACGATCGTGAGCGCACCAACATCGAGCTTACGCTGGCCGGCGGCTATTCGCTCCAGGACAACTTTCGCCAAACTGCTCGATGTTTCGTCGGCGCTGCTGAAACAGGAGCCGGAATCGAGTCAGGCATTCGAGTACAACGGTCAGGCGCTGTTGGGGCTGGGCCGCTACGACGACGCTCTCGCCCTGGCCGACGCAAGGCTCAAGCTGCTGGACAACGACAGCGACGCCATCAGCATGAAGATGGGGATCGAGGCCGATCGGGGCGACTTTGCCGCGGCGCATGCGTGGGGAGAGAAGCTGCTGGCGCTTGGCCAGGAAAGTGCAGAAATGCTGAATGGATTGGCATGGGATGCGCTCTTCACCGGCAAAGTGACCGACGACGACGTCGCAACGGCGGTGAAGGCGACGCAACTCCAAAAGGACGCGCCGGACATTCTGCACACCCTAGCCTGCCTCTATGCGGAAACGGGCAACACCAAGGACGCGCACGATGTGCTGCTGCGCGCCATGGACGATTGGAACCTCGACGAGCCAAACGACGACGTCTGGTATGTGCTTGGCCGAATCGCCGAGCAGTACGGCGAGCGCGACATTGCCATTGCCGACTACCGCAAGCTAGAAAAGCCGAAACTGGTACTTGCCGTTCCCACCTCTACGTGGCGGTTGGCACAGATGCGGCTGAAAGCGATAGGGGCGGAGGAAGCGCCGTCGAAATAAGCGCGCGCTGCGCCTCAAGCCCCGCGCAGCTTCCTTGCGATGTTTATCTGCCGCAACGATGGCTGCCACTCGAACTGGCGATAGCAGCTCTGGAACTGCCTTAATAATCCAACCGCAGGCCGAACTGCATCCGGCGGTATGTGCTCAGCAGGCCTCCGTAGGCTCCCAACGTGCCGCTGGTGAGGGTCGGATTGAGGTTGAGCGGGCTATCGTCGAATCGAACGTCGTTGCCGACGTTATAGACCTCGGCGGCAAACTTGAGCGTGACTTCTTCGTGAATACTCCAGGTCTTGGCCAGCGCGGAGTCGATATCGAAATATCCGTCGCCGCGGAAGTTGTTTCGCTCGCCCGCTTCTCCCGGATAGGGCAGTCGGACCGGAGAACCGTTGTACACGCCCGCGTTGATAGTGTTGGCGAGATTGCCGGCAAAGACTTGCGGGATGCCGCCGACGAGATGCCTCTTGACCTGAACCGGCGAGGTAACCACCCCGAATCCCGGGAACTGCCAATTCGTAGTGTACCCGGGCTCAATCAGTGAGAACGGCAAGCCGCTGGCCCAGCGGCTCAGGCCCGATAGCTGCCATCCGCCGGCGAGAGCCTCTGCCACTGGGTTTGCGGCGCTCAGGATGGCTTTGCCGCGTCCGAATGGAAGCTCATACACCGCGTCCACCGTTACGAGCTGGCGGCTGTCGAAATCCGAAGGGCCTTTGTTCAACTTCGGATTCCAGGAGTTTTGAATTACAGAAAAAGCTCCAAACGAATCGTCGGAGAACTCATTCGAGCGCTCTGCTTCCGATCCCATATCGATCGACTTCGAGAGGGTATAACCGAGATCGGTGGTAAGTCCGTGACTCGCGGGATGACGCAGGGTAATCTGCAACGCGTTGTAGGAACTGACGCCGATCGAGGTCCACGCATACAGGGAAGAGAACTGGCTTGACCAGAACCGGGTCCCTTGCGGGCAGGTGTAGTAGCAGTAGAAATCCAGATCGGCCAACGCCGTGGTCTCACCGTAATCGTAGCGGTAAGGGGCCCATTCGTTGTTGTAAATAGCCTGCGTGGCGCTTTCGCCAGGGTAATCGTAGCCTTGCATCTGTGGGAAAATATCTTCGAAATACTGGATCGTCGGTACGTTCGGCACCGTGCACCCATTGCCGGAGTAGGGGTTGCAGCCGCCATTTTGGTCGGAGATCTGCGAGAGTTCGGTGCCTGCGGTGAAGTAATCTCCGCCACCGGCCGGGTCCACCAGGTCCACGGGCTCGGCCAGATCCTCTTGAACAAGCAGGTGGCGCCCAAGGCGGCCGACGTAGCTTTCCTCGAAAATGAAACCGCCGGGCAACTCCCGCTGGAATGAGAGGTCGAAGTCGTACGAATAAGGCGTCTTGAGCCGGTTGTCGATGCCCCAGGTGATGGCGAAATCACACCCCGATTGCGTCGACGGCGTGAAGGGGTAGGTGACGGTCGTAGCCGGGCTAGGACAGCCCGCCAGCGGAGGAATGGCATGGGGGCCGGTGAAACGCGGCGAGTCCTGGATGGTATAGGCGTCCGCCGGGCTGACGACGCTGTTGCTCAGGCCGAACGATCCCTCCTGGTCGAACGAGTTCACGATGCCCTGGCCGAAGTGGCTGAAGTACATGCCTGCGCCGACGCGAATGATGGTGTGCGTATCGGGGGCGTAGACGAGGGCCAGCCGCGGAGCGATGTTGGCCTTCTGTTTAGCCCAGTAACCGGGTGCATGGTTCGCCTTGCCGCTAGGCATAAACGTAAGCGGATCCTCGAAGACATTGCCGGCTGCTGCCGCCTGGCCGCGCTTGAGGAACCACTCATGTGTATCCACCGTGGGCGACACCTGTTGGCCGTGCGTTTCATACGGCGCCTGGAGAATCGAATGGCGCATGCCGAAGGTCACTGTCAGATTTGGCTTGATGCGCCATGCATCCTGCAGATAATACTCAAACTCATTGGCCTTGAAATGGCGATTGATAAAGGTTCCATCGGGGTAAAGAGAGCCGGTGGTGGGGCTGGTGACCGAGTAGTTGTATTGCTGCGTTGTTTGCGGCACGGTGCCGACAAGAGTCGCATAAGCAATCTCGTAGGAGTTTTCAAATCCGCTTCCCACCGGGACAAAGCTGGAACCCAGCATGGAGGGATCGTTGGGAGCATTGCCCAGCCAGTAGGGGTTGGTGTTCCCGCTCGAGTAGGAGTTTGCATCGGTGCCGCGATTGTTCCAAATGCCGCGCCAGTTACCGCCGAAGCTCAGCGTGTGGTTCCCTTTGGTCCAGTCGAGGTTGTCGACGATGTTGTGAACCGGAACGTTGACAACGGTGGTGAGGGCCTGCGAGGTAGGCTGGTCGAGAAAGCGAAAGATAACCCAGTCCCCCGAACCTGAACCAACGCCGCGCGTCGAGTAACCCTGGCGAATAAAGCCATAGCGCAGGTCGTTGACGATGTTTTTCGTCGGCGACCATGTGTGCCCCACAGCCAGGCCCTTGGTGTTGTCCTCAGACCAGGTTGCCAGCGGCTGGCCGGGCAGATTCTCGATTCCGCACTGGTCGGTATTCACCAGGCCGGGACATGCGGCGGCGGTGAAGCCGCTTTCGAGGTTGCCCGTGTCCTTTTGCAGATTGCCGCGGAAGAACAGGTGCTGTTGGCTGGTCATGTTGTAGTCGATCTTGACAATGCTGGTATTCAGCGTCTTCGGGGCGGGCGCGGAAAAGACATAACCGGCGTTGTTGATGCCGTCGCCGACGGTATTGAGAATGCCGTATATGTGGTTCGTGCTCAGAGGGCCGTAGTAAGAAAGGACGGCAGCGTCGGGACCACAGCCGATGCTGGGATCGCAGGCCTGGCCCGAGCTGGAGTTGGGCGTTTCATCGAGGGCCGTCACTTGCGAGGCGGTCAACCAATCTGTGTTGCCGTTAACATCCTGATACCCCAGTTCGCCGCTGTAAAAACTCTGCGTGGGAACAACCCGCGTAGCTACCTCGTTGATTGCCTGCCGCTGTCCTTCATAGTTGAAGAAGAAGAAGAGCTTGTCCTTCTTGATGGGGCCGCCGATCGCTCCCCCGAAGGTGTTCATCACGTACTTCTGGGGGATGTTCGGCTCGCCGAGATACAGCTCCGTGTATTTGTTGAACCATTGGTTGGCAACCGTGTTGGTGGGCCGGTAGTACTCGTAGAGAGCGCCATGAAATGCGTTGCCGCCGCTCTTGGTTAGCAGCGAAATCTGCGCTCCGGAACTGCGTCCGGCGTCTGAGCTGCCGTTCGATGTGATCACGCTGAACTCTTCGGTCGAATCTAGCGTGGAACGCAGCACGCCGGTGAATGCGGTGCCGTTGAGCTGGTCATTATCGTCTATGCCGTCGAGGGTGATGTTGCCCTGGTCGGAGCGTGATCCGCTCACCGTACCGCTGCGGCTGTCCAGGGCATTGTTTTCGTCAGGATTGCCAAGGTAGAGGACTCCGGGTTGGAGGGTGAGCAGCGCCAGAGGATCGCGGCCCTCCATGGGGAGCGCCTGAATCGTGCTGTTGGCGACCGACGAACCGAGGGTTGCGTCAGTCGTGTTGAGGGTCTGGGCCGCGGCGCTCACATCTACGGTTACCGCGCTGGACTGGATCGCAAGCGTAAAGTTGATGGTCGCCGGCTGATTGACCAGCAATTCGGCCGATTTGATCTGATCTCCAAAGCCGGTGGCCGAGACGGTGATGGTGTATCTCGCCGGCGGAATTTGTCCAAAGACATACAATCCGGCGCGGTCAGTGGTGGCGTTCAAGATGATCCCATTGGACGCATTTAGGAGTTTGACCTTGGCTCCGGGGACAAGCGCGCCGCTCGGATCTTTCACGGTGCCGCTGAGCGAAGTGGTTGCTAACTGGCTCAGGACGATGGGGGTGGTGGAAAGGATGCACAAGAGTGCCAATCCCGGCAGAAATGGTCTCACGGCTGTACCTCCTAGAAGACTGCCTGTGTGTCCGATCTTGCTCTTTTCGAGTTTGCGTACTCCTTCACGTCCTGCGACCGTAATCAAGGCCACAAGGGGGATCTGCTCTATACAACTAGGAACGGCCGCGCGCCGGCAACTCGCGCAAGGCTTTGACCTCGGGCCCGATTCGGCGGGCACGAAGGGCGTCAGTTGCCTCTGGCCGCGGGTTACAGAATGTTCCCTATCTTGAAGGATATTTGCTAAAGATTCAACAAGAATTATCCTGCGCGCAACAAA
>CAWGGA010000028.1:0-98442 GCA_963822015.1 uncultured Acidobacteriaceae bacterium | reverse complement strand
ATGCACCCCCGCCGGCGGGGCGCGGTGATCGGCGGGCTTTTTGAAAAGCCATGTGCAGGCCGCGCAGATGAGCGCCAGCACCGCGGTCCAGCGGAAAACATCGATGTAGGCGAGTTGGGCGGCCTGTTGTTGCATCAGGCCGTAGAGCAAACCGAACGAGCCGGGGCGCGCGTTTGCCGGGCCGATCTGATGGCCGAGATAGGAGGCGATCATCGCGGACTTCTGCTGCAGGGCAGCGGAGTTCGGCGAGAGGTTGCCGCTCAGGTAGGTCTGGTGCAGATCGGCGCGGCGGATGATGGCGGTCGTGGCCATGGCGATTCCGATGGACCCGCCGATGTTGCGCAGCATGTTGAACAGGCCGGTGGCGTTGCCCATCTCGTTCCTGGAGATGGTCGAGGTCGTCATGGTCGCCAGTGGCACAAAAACAAAGCTCAGCGCGAAGCCGGTGACGGTGATGGGAATGAGCAGCGTATAAGGGCCGATGTCGAGGTCGACGTTGCCGAAGATGAAAGAGCAGACAGCGAATCCCAGAAAGCCGGCGCAGAGCAGCTTGCGGTTGTCGATGCGCGAACCCAGAAAGCCGATGACGGGCGAACCGATGAAGGAACCCACGCCGCGAGGAAAGACAACCAGGCCTGCGGTGAATGCCGTGTAGCCCAGAATCTCCTGATAGTAAAGCGGCAGGATGGCGATGGTGATATAGATGCACATGCCCAGCATGGCAATCATCAGGCAACCGGTGCGGAAGTTGCGGTCCTTGATGATGTGCAGGTCGACAAGTCCTTTGGGATTGGCCCAGGAGCGCCAAATCCAGCCGATGAGCGCGACCACCAGCGCCGCGACCGCCCAGCGCACCCAGACAGCGCCGAACCAGTCGTCCTCCTGGCCTTTGTCCAGCACAATCTGCAGGCAGCCGGTCCAAACGGCGAGCAGTCCGAAACCGATGTTGTCGAAGGGGCCTACTTTGGCGTTCTTGATGTAGGGAGGGTCGTATATGAAACGGCTGATCATGATGACGGCGAGAATGCCGACAGGAATGTTGATGTAGAAGGCGTAGCGCCAGCTCCAGGTGTCGGTCAGCCAACCGCCCAGCGTGGGGCCGAGCACGGGAGCGAGCACGATGCCGAGGCCGTATGCGGCCATCGATTTCGAACGGTCCTTTAGCGAGAAGCTTTCCAGCAGGATCGATTGCGACAGAGGCTGCAACGCGCCGCCGCCTGCTCCCTGCAGAATTCGGGCCAGCAGAATCACGGCCAGCGACGGCGCCGCGCCGCAAAAGAACGACGCGACGGTGAAGAGGCTTACGCAGGTAATCAGGAAGCGCTTGCGGCCGAAGCGCCGGGCAAACCAGTTCGAGGCCGGCAGGATCACCGCATTCGCAACCAGGTAGCTGGTGAGCACCCAGGTGGCCTCGGAGTTGGACGCCGAGAGCGAGCCGGCGATATAAGGCAGCGCCACCGAGGCGATGGCGGTGTCCAGAATCTCCATGAACGTTGGCAGCATCACCGATACGGTGACCAGCCACGGGTTGATGCCCTGGGTGAGCGGGTAGCGAGCGTGAGCGGCGGCCGTGGGCATGCCAGGAGACTCTTTTGAGGGTAACCGATGCGCCTGCGCGCTGGTTGTGACCTGGACCACGCGGAGGCCTGGGAAATCTCACAGTTTGTTCAGATTGTGAGCCGCGCGTCATTGCCGGTGCTTGACACAATCGGCCCAGCCCTTGATGCTGAACAGTTCCGGTTTTTTAGAATTCATCGCCAGGAGGGGTCCAGGTCTTGCGAGTTCGCGTCTTCTATCACGACAAGTGCTTCGATGGAGCTTGTTCGGCGTCGCTGTTCACGCGCTTCCATCGCGAGCGCATTGCTCCGGGCGCGAGCTACGACTATCACGGGCTGGTGCATCGCGCCGGAGCGCTCTTCGACGAGAGCGAGTTCACCGGCGACGAGAACGCGATCGTGGACTTCAAATACTCGCCATCGCCGCGCATCACTTGGTGGTTCGATCACCACCAATCCGCATTCCTCACGCCGCAGGATCATGAGCACTTTTTGGCCTGCCAGCGTGACCCGGACTGCGCGGCGCGGAAGTTTTTTGATCCCCACTACACCTCCTGCACCAGCTTCCTCGCGCACATCGCCAAAACGCGTTACGGCTTCGATACCGCGCCTGTGGCGGAGCTGATTCACTGGGCCGACATTGTGGACGGCGCGAAGTATGAGAGTCCCCAGGCAGCAGTAGAGATGGCCGCGCCGGCCATGAAGCTCACGCTCATTATCGAGGCTGCCCAGGATCCGGAACTCATTCCCCGGTTGATTCCGCTGCTCACCGAGATGCCGCTCGACCAGGTGCTGAGCCGGCCCTTTGTTGCCGGCCTGCTGCCGCCGCTGCTTGAGCGCCATCGCGCGGCGCTGGAGCTGATCCGCGGCCGCGCGGAAGAGCGCGACGGCACCATCTTCTTCGACATCACCGATCACCCTCTCGAGGGCTTCAACAAGTTCATCCCCTACTACCTCTATCCCGATGCGACCTATTCGATCGGCTTGTCCAAGTCGAGCTTCCGCACCAAGGTAGCCGTGGGATCGAATCCATGGACCAAGGCCGACCCAAAAAAGATGCTGAACCTGGCGCAGATTTGCGAGCGCTACGGCGGAGGCGGGCACGCACGTGTTGGCGCCATCAGCTTTCCGCCGGATCGCGAAGCCGACGCTCGCGCGGCCGCCGCTGAAATCGTTGCCGAGCTGCGCGAACACATACGTAGTGGCCTGGAAACGAATTCCTAGCAGGCTTTATATCCGCTCATAAAGCCGCCCCCGATGCAGGGCAGGATTGATTGAAGCGTTCTTGACCGTGCGCGTCTGGCTGCGGTGCCAGTTTTTGTCGCGCCACATGCCGGTAAACTGCGGGCCGCAAAAGTTGCTGCTGGCAATCGCCAGCCATTGTCCTGTCGATGCCGCGCGCTGCACCCCGAGGGCACAAACATCTTTTACCCAATCCCACTTCAGAAGCGGCCAGTCCTTGTAGTCGACAATGGCCCAGCACTCCGTGGTGATCAGGGGCATATTCATCTTTGCCGATACGGCGCTCAGCCGGTCGATCTTCTTAACCAGCAGATCCTGCCAATATTCAGGCCGGGCGCGGTAGGTCGGCCCAGCTTTCAGGCTCAGGTTGGTGTAGCCGATGGGGCTAAAACGCTCGTAGGCGTAGCCGACGATTTTGTAGAACTCCCCGTCATTCTCCTGGGTCATCCAAAGATGCGCGTCGAGCAGGTCGAAGTCGCTCAAATCGTGTTCCAGAAACTTCTCCACCTTGCTTTCGGCACAGGAGAACAACAACGGCATCTTCGGATACTTGGCACGGACCAGTGCGATAACCCGCCGCATAAAATCGAGCGACGCTGGATTGTCCCACTGACCATAAGTCAAATGGGGCTTCATGAACGGCGCCCAGTCTTCGCCGGGCCATTCGTTGCACAAATCAGTATAGAGAATCGTGTCCAGAAGACCGGCGTCGGCAATCCGGTCAAGCGTCGTGAGCCATTGTGCGGCCATTACATCGGGCCCCGAGATGTCCATACGGATGTTATCTTCATCCTGCCTGTACCAGGTTGAAAGTCCGACCATGATGCCCCGGTCGCGGCACTTTCCGATGAACTCAAGAAGTCCCGGCAGAAGCACGATCCGGTTGACGTCCGGCGATCCCCAATCCTGCGTGTTCCATTCCGGCAAAAGCTGCCAGGTCTTGTGGGCATCGGTGGCCAGCAGGTGCGGAAACGGATCGATGCGCACCGCATCGTAGCCGCGTTCCTGCAGTTCATCCAGAGCCCGGTCCCAATCCTCGTACCCGGCGCCATCCCAGCGCCGCTCGATCCAGGAAAAATCCCACATGCTGATCGCCCGTGGACTTTTCGGCCCATGCGACGCTGATTGTTCAGTCTTTCCGATTCGCCTCCACCGGCTCGACCGCCTTAGAGGCGGAGATTCCGGAAAGCGTCGCACACGTCATCCCCGCCAGAAAAGTTTTGCGATTCATTCCCGTTCCTCGAACGGTCCAGTATAGGACCTGCTGTGCCGTATGTGAGTTGAGCGAAGCAACGAAGGGCGCCAATCTGTCGCGGAACGATCTCCGGCACACCCGAATCCCTGGAAAAAATCGGCGGCCAAGACTCCAGGCTGCCTCACTTCAGACGGGTGCCCCACGCCGTGTCAAGATATGCTGGTGCCCAAAACCAAAGTATCTCTATGATTCAAATTCGGTTATTTTCTTTTCGCTTCTGCGAAAGAATTAACTCCGAAATCGTTACACTGGACTCGTGAAGTCGAAATTTTCTTTGCCGGCTCGCTTGCGGTCAATCGCTGCCGAACAGAAAGAAAGCTTAACCGGATTGGAATCAGCGCGATGCAATCAAGTTCCGCGGAATGAAGAATTTGCCCGAGCCGTGCCGCAACTCATTTCGAATCAGCAGCATCTTTCTGGCAATCGACCGCAACCAGCAGAAAATGGATAACTTAGCTCTAACCTGTTTCAATTGATAGATTTGGGCCACTAGCCCTCCCGCAACTCCTTTGTTGAGAATATTTTGATGGGTTTGTGGCCCCTAGGGGGTAGGGGGGAAGGGGGAGGGGGTAAGGGTATGGGTGGCACGGACCGGGGCGATCCCTGACAAATTGAACCGGAGCCTTGTTGGCGCGGGGAGAGCGAAGTTCAAAGCCAGACGATGAGCGATTATCTGTTCGTCTACGGAACCTTGCAGCCGGGGCTTACTCCGGCAAAGGTCGCGGATCTGGCCGCGAAGCTCCAACCCGTAGGCAAAGGATATGTCCGCGGCATGCTCTACGATCTCGGCGGATACCCCGGCGCGATGCCCGACCCGCGGGCTAAAAGCATCATTGCCGGCACGGTGATGGAGCTGCCGGAGGACGCGAGCGTTTTGCGTCGTCTGGACGGCTACGAGGGATTTGACCTGCGGGCGCCGGAGACGAGCGAGTACATTCGCGTGCGGCAGACTGTGGAGCTCGGCGACGGCCGTACGCTGGAGTGCTGGTTTTATCGCTACAACCGGCAGCCGCGTGGCGTGCCTATCGTCGAAGGCGGTGTCTGGATGGAAAGCTTTCAGCTCTCGGCCCTCTCGATGAACAGTTGCGGGCCTGCTCGCGCCAAAATACATGGGCGCAAATTTATTTCCTCCCTTCTGTTGCTCAAAGTGGTTCGCGTTTCATCGGGTTTCTCCGGGTCTGACCCGGGAGTCTTCCGTTTGTCCCTAAATTTCTACTTGACAATTATGGTTCACTTCGTTGAAAGTAGCACCAATCGTGGTGCAACATGCCACCTCGGGGTCCAAGCTCTGGCACTCCGCACATCCAGAATGGCTATTTCTCTAGTGAGCGTGGAAACACGCGAAGTGGTGCGGTGTGAATACTGCAGGCTGATGCAGTATAAAACCAGCAATTCCCTTTGCAGAAAATGCCACAAACCCCTCGAAATCGAGGAGCCTGTGTATCTCGCGCCGCGGCTGGTAACCAGCCCGCCAGTGCCGGATAACACTGAGGCCGGTCTGCAGGTAGCCACGCAGGTGCGCGAGATGCGCCGGGCGCGTCACCTGAGCCAGCGGCAACTTGCGGGACGGATGCAGGTGCCACGCACCTACATCTCGAAAATCGAGAATGGCAAGGCGATTCCCACGTTGGGATCGCTGGAGCGGCTGGCCACGGCGCTAGGCGTGGAGATGCGTCAACTGGTTCGCGACGCCCGCAGCCGCCGCGACGAGGAGGTGACCTCGATCCTGAGCGACCCATTCCTCGCCGAGGTTGCTGAATTGCTGCCGCATCTCGATTCGCTGCACCGGACGCTTTTCTTCAGCGCGGTACGGGATGCATCTGTGGGCCGCCGTCGTACTGCGTAAAGCACTCCTGCGGGGAACGCCCGGCCCCGCAGCAGTCCCACCCGGTTGACCGGCAACGGCAACGCAATGGCCCTGCGTTGCAGAATTCCTCAAAATGCTTTACGGTCGATGGTGTGACTCCTCGGCTCCGGCCGCATGCACTCTTCATCCCGGCCGGAGATTCGTTCGCGACGTGAGCGGCCTCTTGTTGACGCCGCGCGTGAACGCCGTCGGCGCCACTTCGGGATGCTCACCGGGCCCCGCGTGGAAACCGTAAATGCAACCTAGAGGCGAGTCCTTATTTCCTTCTCTCACGACGCGCATCGATGAGCTGACCGCGGAGGAGCGCGCCGCTTATGCGACGCTGAAGCCTGAGCGCCTGCCTCAGCATGTGGCCATCATCATGGACGGAAACGGGCGCTGGGCGGGACGGCGATCGCTGAAGCGGTTCCTCGGCCATCAGCAGGGCGCCAGGACCGTGCAATTGGTGACCGAAACGGCTGCCCGCATCGGCCTTCCGTGGCTGACGCTGTATGCGTTCTCCCTGGAGAACAATCTGCGCCGGCCCCGTGCCGAGGTCAACTTCCTGATGCGCCTGCTGAAGACCTATCTGGAGAACAACCTGGAGCGGATGAGAGACAACAACATTCGCTTTCGGTATATCGGGCGGACGCACGATTTGCCCTCGGAGGTTCAGGACAAGATGCGATGGGTGGAGGAGGCCACGGCAACGCAACACCGGTACCACGTTGACCCTGGCCTTGAATTACGGCGGGCGATCGGAACTGGTAGACGCCATTCGCGGCCTGATGGCGGAGATGAATCGAAAGCACCTGAACCCCAGCCATATCACGGAAGAAGATATTCACCGCCATCTCTACACAGCTCACATGCCCGATCCCGACTTGCTGATCCGCACCTCGGGCGAGTTCCGCGTCTCCAACTTTCTGCTCTGGCAGATCGCTTACACCGAGATCTTTGTTACGGAGCGGTATTGGCCCGATTTCCGGGGGATTCATCTGCTGGAGGCGATCGCTGACTTCCAGCGCCGTGAGCGGCGCTACGGCGGCATCGGCGAAGACGGCGGCGAAGTGGAAGAAGATCCCGAACAGACCAGCATCGCGGTGAGCTGAGCCGCAGGCGAAGCAAGCCGCCTGTTGCAGATGCGTGAGGTGAACGCGTCACGGAGCGGCAAGCGATTATCCACGCCGGACCAGGCACTCTAAAATCGGGTCCATTCAGGATGAAAAGTCTGTTCCGTCGCACGGACGATATGGCCGAGTCGCTCCGCGTGTGGCAGTTCTGCGATCGGTCCGAGAAAACTACGCCGGCGATTCGGAAGGGATAGGCGTTGGGACGAACCGGTCCTTCATTCGTAGAAATGGCTTCTCCAAATAGCGGAAGCTTAGGGCGGAAAGTCCCAGGGTGACCAGGAAGCTCGCCACTGGGAATATGAATTCACCCTCCCTGCCGGGTAAGCGCGCCGTCGCTACCGAGACCACAGAGAGAACTGGGAAATGAAAGATATAAAATCCATAGCTGCGCACTCCAAGCCAACGGAGCGGCTTGAGGCTTAGAAGGCGATAGGCGAAGGATTTTGCATCCAGGGCAAGCAAAACGAGACTGGCTGCAGCGAGATCGACGAATGTGAATCCCACTGTACTTATCCACGGTTCTTCAATGGCCCACGAAGTTGGGTGACGAGAAGACACAAAGCCATACATCGCCGCTAGGCAGAAACCAGACACGGACAACAGCCGCCATCCGAATCTTTCCACCGGCCGAACTGTTCTTAATATGGCGAAAAAGCCTCCCAGCAAAAGAGCATCCGCCCGGAAGACTGTCCCAAAGTAGAGGATGTCATTTTCGATTAAGATCTTTGGCAAGAGGAAATACGCCGCAATTCGCAGGGCCAGAACGCATGCCACGGCTACAGCGCAAGCAATCAGGATCCGCCTTTTTGTTCCCAGGAAAAACACGGCAAGCGGCCACAAAAGGTAGAACTGTTCCTCGACACACAGTGACCAGAAATGCACGATCAACAAGGAAAGGGAATGGTAGCGTCCCTCAAACAAAAGATGCGCGATTATCACACCCCATTCGTGATCGCCGCTAAAGGACGCGAGATCGAAGTATTGGCTACAATTGGCGACATAAAGTGGCCATGAAAGCATGTTCCAGTCCCATTGGAAATGAAACAAAGGAGTCGTTAGCAGGAACGTGAGCCACACTGCATAGTAGACCGGGAAAATGCGAAGCCCGCGCCGAACATAAAATGTCTTGAAACGGTGCGCATCGTTTCGCGAATTCCAGAGGATGCCGGTAATCAGGAATCCCGAGAGCACAAAGAAGATGTCTACCCCGATCCACCCCATCGGCAGATAGTTGATGTGGTCACCAAAGACCATCATGACCGCGATGGCACGAAGGCCGTCGAGGGCCGGGTAATACGATTTGTGCTCGCTGCCGAAAAGTGGCGCGCCTTCGGATTGCAGGTCTTCAATTGAGTTCATGGATTCAGCCAGGGATCCTGCTTCGTGTTCGTGGCCTCCGGGCGCCTCTCGCCACGCACCTTCTGCCCGCGCCCCTTCTTGCCGCCTTCATCGCCTGCAACTCCGATTGCCCGAAAAACGCGCCAATGACCGGCGCATCTTCAAGCATATTATTGCCTTCTTCAGGCTCGTCCGCGGCTTACCCCGCTGCGGCGGTGTATTCTCAACCCTGAATGACCCGGATCCTGACAGCGCTCGTCCTAATCCCGCTGGTTTTGCTGCTGGTTTTTCTTGGACCCAGGTGGCAATGGCTGTTTACGGCGGCCGTGGCCGGGGTCGCGGTTCTCTCAGGCTGGGAGTACATGGATCTGAGCAGGCGCTGCGGAGCGCACCCGCCGCGCGTTGCGACTCTGGCGGCTCTTCTCGCGCTGTTTGCAGTCAACTTTGAATGGCCCGATCTGACTCCGGCCCTCTTCGGCATTCTGGGCCTCGGCTTGCTGGTCTACTGCACCTTCTTCAAGCCGGTTGAGGAAACGATTGCGGACGCTTCAGCGTCGATCTTCTGCCTGCTCTACACCGGTCTTACGCTCATCGCACTGCCTTCGCTGCGCATGCAGGCCAACGGGCCCTCGCTGGTGGTGTTCTTGCTTTGCGTGGTGTGGGCGGGAGACACAGCCGCTTATTACGTAGGTCGCGCGTGGGGCCGGCACAAAATGGCGCCCTCTCTGAGCCCCGGTAAAAGCTGGGAGGGAGCCATCGCTTCGGTGGCTGGCAGCGCGCTCATTGCCGGGGCGCTCGTGGGCCTGGCGGCTCTCATGCAGGAACCATCCAACTCGGTTGTCTTGTCGTGGCTGGAGCGTGCGTTGCCCTCGGCGGTCCTCGCTTATCCCGATGAGACTTGGTACTGGCTGGGACTTGCCGTCGTGATCAACGCCGCCGGACAAGTTGGCGATCTGGCCGAGTCCGCGCTGAAACGATCGGCGGGAGTGAAGGATTCAGGTGACCTGCTGCCGGGTCACGGCGGGGTGCTGGACCGCATTGACGCGCTGCTTCTGGCGGCTCCAGTGCTTTGGTATGCTCAGGTTATCCATCAGCGATTCTGAGACCTATTCGTCATCTTGAAGCGACTCGCCATTCTCGGTTCCACCGGCTCCATCGGGCAGAGCACCCTTTCCATCGTCGAGCAGTTCCCAGAGCGCTTTTCGGTGGTATCTCTCGCCGCGGGCCGGAACGTAGACGAGGCCTATGCGCAGGCCGTGCGCTGGCGGCCCAGGGTGGTGTCTCTTGCCACTGCCGAGCTGGCGGACCAGTTGGCAGCTCGGCTGCGCCATGCGGGCGTGACGGGGGTCGAGACTGTCCATGGGACAAAGGGAACGATCGCCTGTTCGACGCTGCCTGAAGCGGATTTTGTGGTTTCGGCCATTGTGGGCGTTGCCGGGTTGGAGGCAACGCACGCGGCCATTCTGGCCGGAAAGCCCGTCGGCCTGGCCAACAAGGAGTGCATGGTGGCCGCGGGCGAGATCCTCACCGCGGCGGCGCGCGAGCGCCAGGTTCCCATCCTGCCCATCGACAGCGAACACAACGCGGTGCACCAATGCCTGCGTGTGGGAGCGCACAACGAGGTGAAGTTCATCTGGCTGACCGCCTCGGGAGGGCCGTTCCGCAACCTGCCTCTGAATCAGCTCGCAGGCATCACGCCAGAGCAGGCGCTGAAACACCCCACATGGGTGATGGGGCGGCGCATCACAATTGACTCGGCGACCATGCTGAACAAGGGGCTCGAGGTTATCGAGGCCTGTCGGCTGTTCGATGTAATGCCCAGTCAGGTGCGGGTGACCATCCATCCGCAATCAACCGTCCACTCGCTTGTAGAGTATGTTGACGGGTCGATCCTGGCCCAGATTTCGGTGACCGATATGCGGCTGCCCATCTTGTACGCGCTGGCATGGCCGGAGCGGCCCGAGTCTACCCTGACCTTCGACCTGGCGGCACTGCGGCGCCTCGATTTTGAGCCGCCGGACCTGGAACGCTTTCCCTGCCTGCGGCTGGCATTTGAGGCGGCCGCAAAGGGAGGGGCCCACTGTATTGCACTGAACGCAGCCGACGAAGTGGCCGTGGAGGCCTTCCTCGAACGTCGTATTCTCTTTACGGACATCCCGCGTACAATTGAGCAAGTGCTCGCTGCGACTCCGGAGGCCCACCCGGCAACCATTGCCGAGGTGCTTGCTGCCGATGGGGAGGCGCGAGAACGGGCCCGGGCTTCGCTCGCATCATCTCAATAAGTGTCAATGAGCGCAGAGCGGCGGCCCGCGCTTTGCCGAAGGAAATAACCGCACAATCATGCATGACTTTCTGGTTTCTGCCGCTGCATTTATCGTCCTGGTCGGCGTAATGGTGATCGTGCACGAGTTTGGGCACTTTCTGGTAGCCAAGCTCTGTGGGGTGCGCGTCGAGGCGTTTTCCTTCGGTTTTGGACCGCGCCTGTTCGGCTTCAAAATCGGAGATACGGACTACAAGGTCTGCCTGCTACCCCTGGGCGGCTTCGTCAAAATGACCGGGGAGAGTCCAGAGCAAAATCTGGAAGCGCCCGGCGCCGTCACCGAGACCCTCCCGGACGACCCTGGCGCCTTTACGTCACATCCCCGCTGGCAGCGCGTCCTCATTGGCCTTGCCGGCCCATGCGCCAACTTCGCTGCTAACCCTGGCGCTGATGTTCTTCTACTTCGCCTTCATCAATGAAGTTCCTTCAGCCACAGTGAAAACCACAACCGTGGACTGGGTTACCCCAGGTTCGGCTGCCGCGGAGGCAGGGCTCAAGACGGGCGATGTGATCGTTAACTTCGACAAGGTGAAGAACCCCGACTGGGAGATGGTGTATGACCACAGCCGGCTAAATGCAAATCAGGTCGTGCCGGTTACGGTGGAGCGAGGAGGGGAGACGGTCCAGCTTAGCCTGCGCATGCCAGCCAGCGCCAAAAGCGACAGTTTCGACCTGAGCGATGCGGGGATTTCACCGCAGTTTCTGCCCGGCCCGATCGCAGTAGCACAGGTGGAACCGGGCATGCCGGCGGCGGAAGCTGGGCTGCGTGACGGTGATGCCATCGAAGCCGTAGACGGCCAGGCCTTCCATTCCGTGAATACGCTGCTGGCCTACATGCAAGCGGGCGAGGGCAAGGCAATGACGCTGACGGTGCTGCGCAATGGCGCCACGCTGAAGATTGCGGCGACGCCGGCCAAGCTGGATTCAAGATGGATGCTGGGCTTTTCTACCAATCCGATTCCCATTCACGACGAGCCGTTGTCATTCTCTTCCGCGTGGCGCGAGTCACTCGGCTTCTTTAAGGACAACTCGTTACTTGTGGGCGAAGTGTTGCAGCGGCTTTTCACGCACAGGCTTTCGGTCACACAGTTGATGGGGCCGGTGGGGATCGCTCAGGCGGCAGGCGAAGCGGCACAGACAAAAGGCTGGATATGGAAGTTCGAGCTTTCCGGCTTAATCAGCCTGCAACTGGGCATTCTGAACCTGCTTCCCTTCCCGATCCTCGACGGGGGCATGGTTCTGTTGCTTCTGATTGAGAGCGCGCTGCGCCATGACATCAACATGGCCATCAAGGAGCGAATCTATCAAGCGGCATTTGTGGTGATCGTGGCCTTCATTGCCTTCACCGTCTTCAACGACGTGAGCAAGCTGCAGCTTTTCACGCATGTGAAGCCGTAAATGTGAGGAACAAGCCTGAAATTCGCCCTGGAGCTGAAAGAGCAGACGGAATGCCGGTGACGACACAAGTGCGTGTGCGTTATGCCGAAACCGATCAGATGGGCATTGTCTACTATGCCAACTACCTGGTCTGGTTCGAGCTGGGACGCGTGGAACTGCTGCGTTCCCTCGGGCTTGCTTACAGCCGCCTTGAAGACGACCACGGATGCATTCTGCCGGTAGTCGAGGCCCGCTGCCGCTACCGCGCTCCGGCGCGCTATGACGACGAAATTCTGATTGAGACGCGGCCCGCCATGCTGCGCGGATCGGTGCTCAAGTTCGCCTATCGTATTTACCGCAAGCTCGACCAAAAGGAAAAAGAGCGCGAGCTCCTGGCCGAAGGGGAGACGGTGCACGTGGTCTGCGACGATCAATTGCAGCGCAAGCCGCTGCCCGAGCGGTATACGGCTGCGCTGAAGGCGCTCATGGTGGAAGAATAGGTCCACGGGAGCCCGCGTTAATTATCACTTCTCCGCCAGAAAATCTCCCAATGGCCGTTTGTTCTTCCGTGAGTTGCAATCGAGACAGGCCGTTACCAGATTCTCGAGGCTGTTGTCGCCATCTTCTACGACCGGCTTCACGTGATCCAGCGTAGCCGTAAAGCGAGTCAATTGTTTTTGGCAATAACGGCAAATATACCCGTCTCGTTCGTACACCTTAATCCTGTTTTCCTTCACGTTGTAGTAGTCGACATCAGCATCAGCCGGCGGAAACGGGAATTCTTGCTCCGTAGCGGCTCGCTCCGAACGAAAGTCCCTGCATGCTTGAATCTCGTCTGGGATCAATACCCGGTAGAGGGTGCCTTCTCGGTTGGGCTCGCCTTCCTTGCGGATGGCGCCGATTGTTTCCAGAGCACGCAGCGTCTCCTGCACCTTGCCCAATGAGATCTTGTTATCAGCAGCCTCTGAGCGAGCAGACCTAACGACCGTTCCGCGGAGGCCCCGAGTGCTAACGCGAAGATGAGGATTCCCGTCCTTTGCGATTGAATGCCGGAAGAGAAACCAATAGAACGCTGCGTCGTATGGTTCGAGAAGCGGCTGTAGGTCATCCACGATTTCTTGGATTATGTCCGGCAATTCGAACGCGGAGAAATCACGGTCACTCGTTGGGACCGCACCGGTGTCCGCCTCAAGTTCGTTCAGGAGCTGGCGTATCTTCTCAATCCGCTGATTCATGTTGCAGAGAATTCTACGCCGAATTTCGGGCCACGGACCTAAAATCAAACGTTCAACGCAACACAACTGCCATCGCGAAGCCGTCCAGTCCTTTGACGCCTACGGTCTGCAAAGCCGCGGCGCTCAGGCGCGGTTCGGAGGCCATTATCTCCAGGCAGCGGCGCGTGCCCACGATGTCGGGCTTGTCGCTCCCGGATTCGATGACGGAACCATGGCGCGCAACGTTATCGACGACGATGACAGTGCCCGGCCGCGAGAGCTTCATGGCCCATTCAAGATAAGCCGGATTATTCTCTTTGTCGGCGTCAATAAAAATGAGATCGAATGGGCCCGCGCCTTTGGCAGCAAGCACGGAAAGGCTTGAGAGAGCTGGGCCGACCCTGATCTCAACGCTGTCGAGCACACCGGCGCTGCGCAGATTGGCGCTCGCTACTTCAGCGTGCTTAGGACTGAATTCCAGCGAGATAATACGCCCGCCCTGGGGCAATGCGCGCGCCATCCAAATCGTGGAGTAGCCGCCAAGCGTGCCGATCTCAAGCACGTGCCTGGCCTGCGCTATCTGCACGAGAACGTGAAGGAATTTTCCCTGAAGCGGGGAAACATCGATGGCAGGCAGCCCAGCCTCGCGATTGGCTTTGACGGCAGCTTCGAGCTGTTCATCGTGCGGTGCAAGCAGATCGCTGAAGTAGCGGTCGACCGTGGCCCACAAGCGTCTCCCACCCAGGATGCGCACCATGCGCGGCATCTACTTCTCCCGCGCCACAACGAAATCGGGCACCCAGAGCAGGGCGCGCTTAAATTCGGTGTCCGCGAGCGGCGCCAGAGCTTGGCGCGACTGCTCGGCGTAGCGGTCTGCGGCAGCCATGGCGTATTCGACGGAACCGTTGCGCACCAGAATCTCCCTGATTTGCTGGCGGCTCACATTCTCAAAGCTACGGTCGTCGAGAACGCGGCGGATAGCCTTGCGGTCAGCGGCGGTGCCGTGGTCGGCGGCATGAATCACGGCCAGTGTCGCCTTGCCCTCGCGCAGGTCGCTGGCCACGGGCTTGCCCAGCACCTCTTCAGTGGCCGTCAGGTCAAGCACGTCGTCGACAATTTGGAAGGCCAGGCCCACGGCCCGGCCAAAGGTGGCCAGGTTGGTTTCCTCGGCCTCTGTAGCGTCGGCCAGAACTGCGCCCAGGCGCATGGAGACAGAGAACAGGCAGGCAGTCTTGCGAAAAATGAGGTCGTAGTATTCGGCTTCCGAGACCATCTTGCCGAGCTTTTGAATCTGCAACAACTCCCCTTCGACCATCTGCTGGGTAAGGCCGATGAGCAGATCCAGAATGCGCAGGTTCTGCTCGTCGAGCGCCACCTTGAAGGCCTGCATATAAAGCCAGTCGCCGGCCAGAACGCACTTCTCATTGCCCCAGGTGGTATTGGCGGAAGGGCGGCCGCGGCGCGTGTCGGCGCCGTCGATGATGTCGTCGTGAACCAGCGTGGCCGTGTGGACCATCTCGACGACCGAGCCCAGCCGGATGGCGCCTTGGCCGAAGAACCCCAGTTGATGCGCGGAGAGTAGCAAAAGCGAAGGCCGGATGCGCTTGCCGCCGCCCTCGCGCAGATACTCTGCGATCTCTGTGATGGTGCTTACGCTGGATGCCGCGTCGCGGCCCAGTTCCTGCTCCACCGCGACAAGGTCCTCCCGCAACAACTCGAAGACCTCTCTAGCCGTGGCTATGGTAAATGTGCTCAAAGTGCTCCGATTCTATAGCATCCCCAGTGGAAATGGCGACTCGTATTGCCCGATGCTTCGCTCTTGCCGCGCCGCAGTGCGTTCTTGCGGCCGAGCCAGCAACGCCCCTGCGGTCAATTGGTGCGATAGTTTGTGAACTGTAATTCCAGGCCCAGATCCTTACCGCGCAGCATGGCGATAATCGCCTGCAACTCATCGCGGTCCTTGCTTGAGATTCTCACCGTGTCGCCCTGGATGCTGGCCTGCGCCTTCTTCTTCGAATCTTTCACCAGGCGCACGATCTCTTTTGCCTTCTCCACGGGGATGCCCTGCTGCAGGCTGATCTTTTGGCGCACGCTCTGGCCGGCTGCAGGTTCCACCTTGCCGTAGGTCAGGTTTTTCAACGAGACACCGCGCTTGACAAGCTTTTGCGCCAGGATGTCCTTCACCGCTTCGAGCTTGTATTCGTTGCTCGATGCCAACTGAATGCTGTCGTTGCCCTCCAAGTTGACCTCGGAGTGAGTGTCCTTGAGATCGAAGCGCTGGCGAATCTCTTTGATTGCCTGGTCCATTGCGTTGCGGACTTCCTGGAGGTCCACTTTGCTGACGATGTCGAATGAATTGTCCTGAGCCATAGCTTTCTAATCCTCAAACGATTACAGGCGGCGGCCTGCGCCCCCTTTATCAGTTTCCCATGTCTTGCCGAACGGAAAACAGCCGGAAAAAATTTCCGGTGGTTGCCGCCGCCAGTTCATCGGGCGTCACGCTCAGGAGCCCAGCCAGCACCTGAGCCGTCTGCACAACCAAAGCTGGCTCGTTGCGCTGGCCGCGTTGGGGCGCCGGCGCGAGCCAAGGCGCGTCGGTCTCGACAAGAACCCCGTCCAGCGGCACGCGGGCGGCCACGTCGCGCAGCGCCTGCGCCTTGGGATAGGTAAGATTGCCGGCAAACGAAACGAGAAAACCAAGGTCCAGCGAGCGCCGCGCCTGCTCCCATCCGCCGCCGAAACAGTGCATGATGCCGCCTAGCCCTGTTCCCCTCCAGTATTCGCTCCAAAACCAGGAAAAGCTCGTCCCAGGCGTCGGTAGACTCATTCGTGCCGCGGCAATGGATCAGGATGGGCCGCTTGCGTGCTGCGGCGATCTCAAGCTGGCGAATCAGCCCCGAACTCTGCACGTCGCGCGGCGCACCTTCGTGATAGTAATCGAGGCCGATTTCGCCGCATGCGATCACCTCGGGCTCGGAAAGCAGCGCGTCGAGCTTGGCCAGGGCGCCGTCATCGGCCTCGGGGGTGTTGTGGGGATAGATTCCGGCGCTGGCGAATAGCTTAGGGAGCCTGGCGCCGCTCTCCCTCTGTGCATTGAAGTGGCGGCATAGGTCGAGCGCCTGGTGCATCTCTGCCGGCCCTTCACCAATCCCGATTGAAAGCACCGCGCCGACACCCGCCTCCAACGCGCGGCCGAGCACCGCCTCACGATCGCCGGCATAGCGCTCGCTGTCCAGGTGGGCGTGGGAGTCAATCAGCAAAGGAACCTCGCTAGCCGCATGGGAAAATCGGTTGGGTAACAGGTCCAGTTTAGTGCAAAGAAACGGGTGGACAAGCAGCAGCATGCGGCCTTACCCCGGTATGCCCGGCTGGTCTACCATCGCAGCAGCAGATGCCAGTCAAACCCAAGCTCGGACAGAACTTCCTGGTGGACGCGCAGGCCGCGCAGCGGATTGTGGCCGCGCTGGGCGACATCGCCGACCGGACCGTTGTGGAGATCGGCCCCGGGCGAGGCGCCATTACCGGATCGCTGGCGGCACGGGCCGGACGCGTGGTGGCCGTAGAGCTGGACTCCGAGCTTGCCGCGGGTTTGCGAGCGCGATCCGATCCGCAACGTGTAACGGTGGTCGAGCAGGATGTGCTGCGGTTTGATTTTGCGGCGGAAGCAGCGCGAGCCGGCGAACGGCTAACGGTGGTAGGGAATTTGCCATACGCCATCACTTCTCCCATCCTGCTAAAGCTCGCTGCCTGCCATGCCGCGCTCGACCTGGCCGTGCTGATGGTGCAGCGCGAGGTGGCGGAGCGGCTGGCTGCTACACCGGGCTCGCGCGATTACGGCTTGCTGTCGGTGACGGTGCAGATGTACGGGCCGGTAGAGCTGCTGTTCACGCTGCCACCATCGGCTTTTTCGCCGCAACCAAAGGTCCACTCAACTGTCTTTCGCTGGCGGTTTGCGCCCCGCTTCGCCGAGCTTGGCTTAGAGGAGGCCGGATTCCTGCGCTTTCTGCGGCAGATCTTCGCGCAAAAGCGCAAGACACTTGCGAACAACCTGCGCGCCGCCCGAATCGCCCTAGCCGATGCGGCTGCCGCGATGGCCGCCGCGGAAATCGATCCTCAGGCCCGCGCCGAGGCTGTGCCCGTTGAGGCCCTTGCCGCACTGTGGCGAGGCCTGGAGAATCGGTAAGTGGCGCCATATGGTCGGAACATTTTTTCTGATCGCGAGAGGCTTTGCTGCAATTGCGCTGAACGCGCCTGCGGTAACGTCCGCGGCAGCTCCGGCCAGGAGACGAGTCTGCGTTGACTATGCCTCCGTGGGTTCCCCGCTCCCGTCGATGCGCGTAAGCTATCAAAGTGAGCGGGGCCGAAATCGGCCCGGGGCGTATTGCGTCAGAATTCCGGGAGCCTCAAGTCGTGGCGGCGCATCTTACTCAAGAAGGACCCGATGAACCCGACAACGCTTGCAGACCCGCCAGGACACCTTTCAAGAGACTTTGGTTAGCGCGCGCCGGACCATGCTCATGAGCGAGATTCTGAAGCTGGCCGTAGACAGCTTCCGCGCCAGCAAGACGCGCTTCATGCTCACCGCGCTGGGCATGGTCATCGGCACCGCATCAGTGATTCTGGTTGTGACCATCGGGCTGACCGGCAAGCAGTATGTTTTGCAGTTGCTTCAGAAGATCGGCACCAATCAGGTGGAGGTTGAGTATTCGGGTGGGGGCGCCACGCCGGCAGAGCGCGTGCGGTACAACGATTACCTGACTCGCGAAGACGAAAAGGCCGTGGACCAGCAGGTGCCCGGCGTCATGTACTCATCGCCAGTCCTTGACATGCACAACCGCATCAGCTTTCCTGGCGGAATCCAAAAAGACACGATTGTGTTGGGCGTTTCGCCGGAATACCAGCAAATCCGCAACCTGATCGTCACTGTCGGCCGCTTTTTCGATCAGACGGACGACACGGCTCACATCAAGTGCGCGCTTGTGACGCAACAATTCGCCAAGGAGCAGTACGGAAGTGACGATTTGGCGGTTGGCCAGACCTTTCAGGTTCTCGGCATTCCGTTCACCATCATCGGCGTATTCAAGGAAAGCGTGGACGACTTCGGACAATCCGAGATTCAGGACGAGACCATTCTCATTCCGTATTCCGTGGCGCGCTACTTTACCGGAACCGAACAGGTGAATCAGATTTACTTTTCGATGCAGAGCATGAACGAAGTACCTGAGGCCGCCAGAGAGATTGTGCAGGTAATCAGCTCGCGGCACCGGCCGAACTCGGTTTATAAGGCGCAAACGCTCACCGAGCTGCTGGTAACGGCGGCGAAGATCGCCGATGCGCTGACGGCGGTGCTGGTGCTTGTGGCGGCGGTGACGCTGGCCGTTGGCGGCGTGGGCATCATGAATATCATGCTGGCCACTGTGCGTTCCCGCATCCGCGAAATCGGCATTCGCAAGGCCCTTGGGGCCACTTACCGCGAAATCAAGCTGCAATTCCTCACGGAAGCTATCCTCATTTCGCTCGCCGGCGGCATCGTGGGCAGCATCGTCGGGATGGCGCTGCCGTTCTCCATCCGCATCTTCAGTGGCTATGACTTTCCCATCTCTTGGTTGTCTGTGCTGATCGCCCTCACCGCGGCCGTACTGGTGGGCGTTGTCTTCGGCACGGTTCCCGCCACGCGCGCCGCGCAGATGGATCCGGTGGAGTCGCTCAAGTATGAGTGACGCGGAGCAGACGCGACCGGGCGGCAACGGCAAGACCGATCCCGAACCAGTGCAGGGGCCGAGCCTGACGCTTCTCTATAGCCTGATTGCGCTGGCACTGGCTGCGGCGATTGCGATCGCGGGGCTGATTGTGCTGCCCTTCTATCTGCGCCGATAGAGCAAGATTCGCTTTCCTCACACATCCTCTACAGAAGAGGGCGCATCTGAAAGTGCTGAATGTGTCGAATCTTGTCATAACCGATAGGAGAGAAAGATGATAAGACGAGAAGTCAACACTATGCGCTCCATCTTGAGACGTTTCGCTCCAATGCTCTTCGCGGCGGCAATCGCCATACCGGTGCTATGCAACGGCTGCGCAGCGCGCGTGCGCGTTTACGATCCTTATTACCACGACTATCACGTGTGGGCGGCTGAGACTCCCTACTACACCCAATGGGAACACGACACTCACCGCGACCACATGGATTTCGCCAAGCGCAGCGACGCGGATAAGAAGGCCTATTGGGACTGGCGGCACGGCCAGCACTAAAGCGCCCGTCGAAGCCGGCTCTCAGTGCTCTTCGCCAGGCCGTTCCGCACGTTCCACGGTAAGAACTGGAATTCCATCAACAATTGGATAGGCGCGGCCGCAGGCGATGCAAACCAGGCGCGCGGCCTCAAGCAGCAGATCGCCAAAGCACGCCGGACAAGCCAGTTGTGCAAGCATGGCCGGATCCACGGCCGTCGGATCGATGGGCTTGGCGGGCATGGAAGTCATTGGCGACCGATCACTGGATCGTAACGTCGGCGTCGGCGCCAGCGCCGTGATCGGGGCGGGGTTTGGGGCGGCCGGCAAAGGCCTGCTCAATGCGCTCGTTGGCGCCGGAGCGCGAAAACTCGTGGGCGACGCGGATGCCGTTGTAGATGGCGACGTCGTTTGACGAACCGTGGCCGATGATGCAGACACCGCGCACTCCGAGCAGGGGTGCGCCGCCGTACTCGGTGTAGTCGAGGCGACGGCGAAAGTCGTTAAAAGCGCTTGCGCGACAGCAATGCACCGACCTGCGCGGTCACGGTTTCGTTCAGCGAGCTGCGCAGCGACGTCGCGCACAAAGCGGCCGATGCCCTCGCTGGCCTTGAGGGCGACGTTGCCCACGAAGCCGTCGCAGACAATTACGTCGGCGTTGCCGTTGAAGATGTCGCGGCCCTCGACGTTTCCAATGAATTGAATGGGCAGGGCCTTGAGCAGCGGCCAAGCCTCGCGGGTAAGCTCGTTGCCTTTGGTTTCTTCCTCGCCGATAGAGAGCAGCCCCACGCGTGGCTTGGCGATCTTGAGCACGCTGCGGGCGTACATCTCGCCCATCACGGCAAATTGCTCGAGGTTCTGCGCCTTGCAATCGACATTGGCGCCCACGTCGAGCAGTACACAGGGATTGCCCTTGGAGGTGGGCATGGGTGTGGCCAGGGCGGGACGGTCGACGCCAGGCAGGCCGCCCAGCACCATCTTGGCTGTGGCCATGGCTGCGCCGGTGTTGCCGGCCGTAACAAAGCCGGCCGCCTTGCCTTCGCGCACCAACTTGAGGCCTACGCGCAGCGAACTGTCGCGTTTGGCGCGCACGGCGTGAGCCGCCTTTTCGTCCATTCCGATCCGCTCTGATGCGTGGTGGATGACGATGGGCAGGTCTTCATCTTCAAGATGCTCGTCGAGCAGGTCGCGAAGCTCATGCTCCGGCCCAATCAGATGGACCCTCACAGGCAATGCGCGGCAGGCAAGGATGGCTCCCCTGATCTCCGGCTCGGGAGCCTTATCGGAACCAACGGCGTCAAGCGCGATGTCGGTGAGCATCGGATCGATGATGGCTACTTTGCTTCCTTCACTTCGAGAACGGAGCGGCCTTTATATGCTCCGCACTTAGGGCAGGCGCGATGGGGCAGCTTCTTTTCGTGACAATTCGGACACTCAGAGAGTCCGACCGCGGTGAGAAAGTCGTGAGCTCGCCGGTTGGCGGTTCGGCGCGTGGAGTGGCGCCTTTTCGGATTCGGCATGATGCAGTTCCTTTCGATTTCGGCCCGCTGACCAGTTCTGCGGGCGCCCGAATTGGAGAGCGCCGAGGCGATTCCGGCCGCAGTGCAGTACCGGCGGCGCGCTCAGTTCTAGGTACTGAACTTTCAGGACTTGATCCGGCCGCGCAACCCCGTCAGCGTCTCCCAGCGAGGATCGGCTGGGCCGTCATCGCAGGAGCAGGGTTGGGTGTTGCGATTGGCTCCGCAGCGCGGGCAAAGTCCTTTGCAATCTGACTTGCACAGCGTCCTGACCGGCAGGGACAAAAGCACCTGCTCGCGCAGCACATCTTCAAGCGACAGACTGTCCTCTTGATAATACCCGATTTCAGTCTCCGGCGCTGTTATGGACCGCTCAGGGGGGCCGGCATCGGTGCCGGTAGGACGGAAGATGAGGTCGAACTCGGCGGCCAGCGGAATCTCAACCGGCTCAATGCAGCGGGCACAGGGAACTTGAAAATTACCCGCAAAGCGCCCCTTCAGACGGATATCGGCGACGATCTCCCTGGGTCCGCGGTGTTCGTGAATCACCTCGGCGCGTCCAGATATGGCCAAACCGCCTCTCTGTTCGGCTTCGGTGCCTAAATCGACCGCACCCGGCTTGAGCTCCAGATCGAACTCAACCGGTTCGCGCTCCAATTCGACGATTTTGAAGTCCATGGTATGAGCGTAAAGCATTTTGGAAGCGACGACGATCAGCTTCGAGGAAAAAGCGGTAGGGGTATCGGCGTGGCCCCAGCCGCGAGCTCTTGGATTCGGTGGCGCGGTGCAGACACGCTCTCCGCGGCAAGGAACGGTAGGATCGGGGCAACAACCCTGCCGCTCGCGCAAGAACTTTCTCATCCTTTCATCTCCCTTACCCCCTCAGCCGTTATTCTGGAGGTGCGACCGCCGCGTCAGCGAAGGGCCGGCGCACCTTTGCACCAAGCCGAAAGACTGCATCCAACCTGGGAGAGAGTGCATGAGCGCGGTACAGTATGACCTGGTCGTCATCGGTTCCGGGCCCGCGGGACAGCGGGCCGCCGTGGCTGCGGCCAAGATGGGCAAGCGGGTGGCCGTGGTCGAGGCTCGCTCCGTGGTCGGGGGCGTCTGCATCAATACCGGAACCATTCCTTCCAAGACCATGCGCGAAGCCGTTCTGCACCTTTCCGGCTATAACTACCGCTCCATCTATGGCGTGAACTACCGCGTGAAGGAAAAGATCACCATGGCGGACCTGGCCTTTCGCGTCCAGGCCGTGATCAAGACCGAGGTGGACGTAACCGAGGCGCAACTCTCGCGCAACGGGATCGACGTGGTACATGGCATCGCCCATTTCCTCGATCCTCACCAGATCCGCGTGGAAGGTCCGCAGGCCGACTCGACGCTTGAAGCCGGCCAGATCATCATCGCCGTGGGCACTAAACCCGCGACGTCAAACAAGGTTCCCGTTAATGGCAAGTCCATCGTCAACAGCGATCAGATTTTGGGCCTTGAGACACTGCCCAAGACCCTCATTGTGGTGGGCGGCGGCGTCATCGGCGTGGAATATGCCTGCATGTTTGCTGTGCTTGGCGTGCGGGTCACCCTGATCGAAAAACGCAATCGCTTGCTTGAGTTCGCCGACCAGGAAATCATTGAGGCGCTCAGCTACCACCTGCGCGACGCGCGAGTTACCATGCGCCTGGGCGAAGAGGTCGATTGCGTCGAGGAGCCGTCACCCGGCACAGTGATTGCGAACCTGATGAGCAAGAAAAAGGTTTCGGGCGATGCGTTGCTTTATGCTGTTGGCCGCCAGGGCAATGTGGACGATTTGAACCTGGCTGCTGCCGGCCTGGAAGCCGACAAGCGAGGCCGCATCGCGGTGAACGAACACTATCAGACCAAAGTCGAGCACATCTACGCGGTGGGCGACGTGGTTGGCTTCCCTTCGCTGGCTTCCGTTTCGATGGAGCAGGGTCGCATCGCTGCAGTGCGCGCCTTCGGCGACCTCACGGCAAGCTCCAATCCCAGCTTTTATCCCTACGGGATCTACACCATTCCCGAGATCAGCTTTATCGGCAAGACCGAAGAGCAGTTAACCGGAGAAGACGTGCCCTACGAGGTGGGCATGGCCTACTATCGCGAGGTGGCTCGCGGCCAGATTCGCGGCGACACCACGGGACGGCTCAAGCTGATCTTCCATCGCGACACTCGCAAGGTCCTGGGCGTGCATATCATCGGCGAAGGCGCCAGCGAGCTGGTACATATCGGCCAGGCTGTGATGACCCTGGGCGGCACAATGGACTACTTTATCGACACCGTGTTCAACTACCCCACGCTGGCGGAGTGTTACAAGGTGGCAGCATTCAATGGCCTGGGCCGGCTGCACAAGTACCAGTCGGAGTAGGCAAGAAACACTCGCGCCGGACGAGAGCTGTTCCCCAACGAGATTGATCCCCGGCAGACGATCTCTCCCTTGCGCAAGGAGGGCGTAATGACTACGGCGATCGGCGTTGTCATGACCGACCATATTGTGACCGGCAGCCTCGAGAACCAGCGGCTGACGGGCAAGCTTTTGCGCTATCCCACCGACCTTGAAGCGACGCACGAGCTGGATGCGATTCCCGACAGCGAGCTCGTTGAAATCATCGCCGGGCACATCGGCACACTTTCAGAAAGAGGATCGGGGCCGATGGATGCGATCGGAGTAGCGGTGCCGGGCATTGTGCGCTCCGGAGTGATTGAGGAGTCGCCGAACCTGAAGCAGCTCAAGGGCATGCGCCTGGCTGAAGTGCTGTCGAAGGCATTGCGGGGACGTGGAATTACGGCGCCAGTGTACGTTGCCAACGACGCGGACGCCATTGCTGCCGGCGTGGCCGCCACCCACGGGCGGCTGGAAAAACTGACCCGCGTATGGACCATCGGGAACGGCATTGGCTATGGCCGCTGGCCCTACGCGGATGGCGTTTGGGAAGGCGGGCACATTACAGTCACGCTCGACCCCAAGGAACGCTACTGTGGCTGCGGCGGCGCCGGTCACCTGGAGGGCATCGTAGGCCATCGCGCCATGCGTATGCGCTTCCTCGATCTCGAGCCGGACGAGGTTTTCGCCAACGCAAAAAAAGGCGACAAGCGCTGCCGCGAGTTCGTTGACCTGTGGCATCGCGCGCTGGCTGCGGCCACGGCCTCATTTATTCACTTGGCCGGTCCGGGGCGCTTCTACTTCACCGGGAGCAACGTTGGCTTCCTGGATCTACCCCTGCTGCGCAGCCACCTGGAATGCATGGTCCGGATGAGCCCGTTGCAGAGCTTTTCGCTGGAGATTTTGCCGCCGGACGACGAAACCGCGCTTATCGGCGCCGGGGTGAGCGCACTGCGGGCGCTGGCGCATTGAACCTTCACTGCTTGCGCAGATAGGTATTCGACAGGCGATCGTGCCAGGCGAGATGGCCGTCGTCGAATACGGACCAGAGAAGCCCCAGGCCGAGCGGTAAGACCGAAAGAGGCAGCGCCAGCAGTCGCCCACAGCGCTGAGCCCGGCTGGGGCTGCTGCCGCTAAATGTGCTGAGCCCAATACCCGCATACCGCATTCCCGGCGTGGCCTTGCCCAGGGTAAAGAAGAGCGTTTGGTAAGCGGCGCCGATAGCCAGCAAAGCGAGCGCGGCTGCAAGCTCGGCGGTTCGAGTAACGGGCACATGCCTCGCGTTGGATGCAAAAAGCCACGCAACCCCGGAAAATGCCGCGAGAATAAAGCTGGCATCCACCACGAGAGCCATCAGGCGGCGGCTCAAGGATGCCAATTCGATGGGCATCGGCGGAGGAGGCTGAGGCGCAGGTTCTTCGAGCAGATACTCTTCCGGTTCTGGGACCATTTCGATGCTCGACAACTCCTCGCGCATCCACTCCGGCGCCGCGGGTTCGTCTGCCGCAGCCGCAGGCTGCGTCGAAATGCTCCCCGGATCGACTTCAAAGATGCTCAGCTGGGCCTCACCGGCCGTGGCGGCCAAAGGGCCTTCGGCGCGCCGCGGACGCATTTTGCGCGTGGCAACCATCTCGCGCGGAAACTGGATAAGATTGGCGTAAATCGGCTGGGCAGCGTCGCCGGCAGGAAGTTCGTCCAGCGCCTCTGCAATCATCACCGGCAAGACGGGCTCTTGTTGGTTGCCCAAGGGAACATCCGTGGCGGCCGGGCGCCGCTTGCGCTTGCGGGCGCCGCTGGAGACTGGGCCCGGAAGGCTTTGCGGGTCGATACGGCTCACTGGAGACGCCCGACAGTGAGCCTGGGGGGTCCAATCGCGGCTCGGGCACAGCCTTCCCTGCGGACTCCAGAGAATGCGCAGCTTGCGGCGAGCCAGACCGTCTCTGGATTGCTTTCATGCTCCCACGACTGCTCAGGTGACGAGACAGCCTCAAGTCCGGCGAGAATGGACTGAACTGCGGCATGGGCGTGTTGCGCAGGCTTGGATGCAACCTCAGCGGCGAGCACTGCGGCCCGTGCCTCGTCTGCCAGAAGATCGTTGTAGCTGGGAGCCTTGGCATAGCGCTCGGCGACGCGCGCGGCAGCCTTCGCGGCGCGGCTGCCGGACGCCGGACCGCTCTCCTGGCGCGTCTTGGGTTCGATCGCAGACGGCGCCTTGTGGCTCCTATGCGCGGCGACGCGCCGGTTGACCTCCTGCTTCCACGCCGGAAAGAGAGTTGCCTTGCTGGCTGATGTGCTCAAAGCTCCTGTGTTCCTCCTCGAACGGCGGCGGGGCCAGCTCGATGCCCACGCGCAGTTAAGATCGCCCGCACCGGTTCCCGGCGTCCTGCCGGGAAAACGCGGACGTGGTTAATAAACCAAGGAAAATGATCGCGGACAATTGAGGATGCGGCAAGGGTATTTGAGCCCAAAGCGACGTGTCGACCCGGTTTTTTAGTTACCAGAGCAGCGTGGCGCACGTCCCAATCCATGCCGCCGGCTTTGCTATTCTGAGCCTTGCACCGGTCATGAATCTGGATGTGTCCTCGTAACCTAGTATGCATCACGCTGCTGGCCGTCTGTCACCTGCGACTGGGCGCACAGCCCCCCCAAGTGTTGACCAATGCGGCACCTTCCTCGCAAAGTGAGACAAGCACCTCCGCGGATGACGCTGCTACACCGGCCGAAGAGGCGCTGCCCGACGACCCCGGCCAGGAGCTGGTGCCTTTGGCTAAACCGGAGCCGATGCCCGCAACCGGAACGCCAGTTGAGTGGGAAGCAAAGCGTCAAGTGTGGGTCGGCGACACCTTGACCCTGAATGGCGATGTGGTGGTTCACTACGAGGACTACGTGATTCGCGCCGACAACGTTGTCTATAACCGGAAGACGACTGAGCTCGAGGCCGATGGCCACCTGCAGTTGTCCGGCGGGCCCAATGACGTTTTTATCAGCGCCACGCATGGCGATATGCGATTAAACATGCACACCGCGCGGTTTTACAACGTGAATGGCTCGCAGGGCGTTCGTACGGTAGGCCATACGGTGGTGTATTCCACACCCAATCCGTTGCTCTTTTCGGGCCGCGTGCTGCTCCAGATGGGCGAGGGCAACTACAAAATTGTCGACGGCTCGATCACCAACTGCCGCCTGCCTCACCCGGATTGGCGGATCATCGCGCACGCCATCAGCTTGGACAACGAAAAGGCATCGACCTCAAATGCGTTCTTTGAGTTTCTCGGCATACCGATCTTCTATTTGCCCTATCTGCATCATCCCGCCAATGATACGGGGCGGGTTAGTGGGCTTTTGATCCCGACGCCAAGCAACTCCTCCATCAAGGGTTTTGTGATCGGCGAACAGGTGTATTGGGCGATCAACCGCAGCATGGATGCGGTGATCGGCTCGGAGTACTACAGCAAGCGCGGATGGGCGCCAAATGGTGACTTCCGTTATAAGGGGCCGGGGCTGGACCACCTGATTGCACGCTGGAATGCGCTTTTCGACCGCGGCATCGAAGAGGAAGTGGGCAACACCGTCTCCAGCTCGGCTGCCAGGCCTGATGCATTCCTGCCTGGTCCGGTTGGCAATGAGCTTGTGAACCAGGGCGGAGTGGATATTGTTGCGTTTGGTCGCAAGGATCTATCGAGCTCTACCCGTATCTCCGGCGCCGCGGAGTATTTGTCGAGCTATGTCTACCGGCTGGTCTTCGATGACAATTACTCGACAGCCATAAGCTCCCAGGTTGCGAGCGACGTGGTGCTGACACACAATCGCAACGGCATAATGCCCTCCATGTGGCTGGACCGCTTCCAATCCTTTGACGGCGCCACGAACGGCGACGAGGTGAAGATTCTGCGCCTGCCGCTTCTCCGCTATGACGTGCTGGACCGCCCGCTTGGAGGCTCGCCGCTCTACTGGGGCCTGGGATCGTCGCTCGGCTACTTGAACCGTTCCGAGCCCTCCTTCCACGCTCGCAACGTGGGGCGGTTGGATTTCTATCCGCACCTTTCCCTGCCGTTCACGGCCGGGGGGTGGAGCTTCGATCCTGAAGTGGCGCTGCGCGATACCGCTTACACCATCAGCCAGACTCCGGCTTTGACTGACCCGCTCGAGGTTCCGACGATCAGTCACAGCGCGCTCAACCGCACGGACCTGGAAGGGTCGATCGACGTCCGCGCGCCCGTCCTGGAACGCGATTTCGAGCTTCCCTTCTGGCACCGGGAGCTCCGCCATGTGATTGAGCCGGAGTTCAACTACCGGTATGTTGGCGGAATCGGACCGAAGGCTCGCGATGTGCTTCTGTTCGACACCACAGACCTCGCCACCGACGTGAATGAAGCCGGCTTCTCGCTGACGCAGCGGTTTTACCTGCGGCCTACCGGCGAGCGGCCGTGCGCCAAGGGTGATGCGGCGAAAACTGGCGATGAGGACAATGAGGAGGATGAGAAAACGGCGGGCACATGCCCGAATACTCCACGCGAGTGGGCGACGTGGCAGATCGCGCAGGAGTATTTCATCAATCCCAACTTCGGTGGCGCGGTCATTCCCGGTCGGCGCAATGTCTTCGACGCAACGCTTGACTTGATGGCGCCAACCTTTCTGACTTCGCCGCGAAACTTCGCGCCCGTCGTTTCACGCATGCGTTTCGAAGCCATTAACAACCTGCGCGTCCAGTGGGATCTGGATTATGACGCCGTGCGCGGCCAGATTGCCGCGAACAATCTCTTCGCCGGCTATAGCTTTGGCCACACCACGCTGGGCATAGGCCACGTTCTGCTCAACGCCGTGGACGAGACTCCGAACGGCGTAACCACGCCCACAACCACTCAAGAGCCAACAAATACAGCCTTTTCTTGAGATCGGCAAGCAGAGCGGAAAGGGATTCAACCTGGCTGCCAACGGCGGCTACGACTTTGTGGCGGGAGATCTGCAATATGGCGGCGTGCAGGCCGTGTACAACTGGAATTGCTGCGGCCTCACGATGGGCTACAAGCGCTACGAACTGGGGACAGTCCAGAGTACGGGGAGAAATGAACATGAGTGGCTATATGGCTTCACTCTGGCGAACTTCGGTACGGCAGGCGACATCCGACGCACCAATTCGGTGTTCCGCGATCCTTCGCTTCCACCGGCGTACTAGTGTCTGTCCCAGAAGTTCGCATAAGAAATGAATTGTCATCCTGACGCGAATTTTGGCGCGTATTGCGCCAAAATGAGTCGAAGGATCTGCGGCTGTTCTTCGCTCATTGTGTCACGAACTTCTGAAACACCAATTAGTAACACTAGAAGCAGATGATCGCGGTCAATTGCCTGTAAACGCTGGGGGGTGAGCCGCGGCTTCTGGCCCAGCGGCCGGCGCTCGTTGCTGCTTGCAACGATCTTGCTTGCTTTTCGCTCTCTGGTGCGTCCACTCATTACAGCTAGTGAAAAAATACCAGCAAAAGCCCCTGAAGGGCCTGCTAGAGTATCCTTTCCTGAGGGGAAATCACATTGCGACACCGTCGCTTTTTGGCCGGGCTGCTTATCTTCGGCCTGACCGCGGGCTGTAAGGCCCAGAACACGCCGCCTTCGGGGCTCGATCCTGTGCTTGACCGCCGCATTGAGGTCTTGGTTCGCTCTCAATACGACATGCCTGCGGACGTGACGATCAGCTTCGGCGCCCGAACCCCGAGTCAGTTCACGGGGTATGAGACGCTGCCCATCACGATCACGCACGACTCCAAATCCCAGGTGATCGATTTTCTGATCTCAACCGACAACACCAAGCTGGCCCTCCTGAATACATTCGACCTGACCAAGGATCCGGCCGACGCCATCCCCATTGCCGGACGTCCCATTCGGGGTAACCCCGACGCCAAGGTAACGGTTATCAACTTCGATGACCTGGAGTGTCCTTTCTGCGCGCGCATGCACCAGGAGCTGTTTCCGGCCACGATGGAGCACTACAAGGGCTTGGTGCGGTTCGTCTATAAGGACGATCCGCTCACAGAGCTGCACCCGTGGGCGATGCACGCGGCAGTGGATGCCAATTGCCTGGCGGCGCAGAGCGACAGCGTTTACTGGACCTATGTAGATTACCTACACGCTCACTCCGAAGAGATCACAGGCAACGATCGCGATCCGGCAAAGAGCTTTGCCGCATTGGATCGCATCGCGCGGCAGGAGGCCACGCTGGGCAAGGTGGATGAGACCGTCCTCGACGCCTGCATCGCCAAACAGGATGAAACGCAGGTGCGGGCGTCAGCCAGGCTGGCAGAGGATCTGGGAATCGAAGGAACGCCGGCAGTGTATGTGAATGGCGAGCGCGTGAATGGCGGCGCTGTTCCGCAGGATGAGCTTTGGATGGTCATTGACCGCGCATTGCGCGCCGCGGGCGAGCAGCCCCCGGCCATGCCGGTTCCGCAGACTGCGGCTCCGGCGGCTTCAGGGACGGCCAGCGCCAGCAAATAACCACCCCGGGGACTATCCCCGCGCAGCGATCGGGATTTATCCTAGATTGCCGGGGGATTCACAAGGCCCCACAGGAGAGATTCGCTTGCAGGATTCATCGATTTTTCGAACGCGTGCCGTTTTTGCCGCAGTTGCAGTCTTCGGCGCTTTGGTCTTCCGCCTCGGCAGGTTGCCACCGTTCGCCCTCCGCCGACGTTGTGGCAACGGTGAACGGCAAGGAAATTCTGCGCGCCGAGCTCGAGAGGAATTACCAGAGCAGCCTGGGAGATAGCCCGCAAGTCCCATCTCCTCAGGAGGCCGACATCCGGAGGCTGAGCGTGCTGCACCAGATGATTCAGGACGAAATTATGCAGCAGCAGGCCGCCAAGCTGAACCTTACTGCCAGCGACGAAGACGTGAATGCGCGTCTCACGGAGATCAAGGCCCCGTACACCGAGGACCAGTTCTATAACCTGCTCAAGCAGCGCGACCTGACGCTGGACGATTTCAAACGCGAAATCAGGCGGCAACTGACCGAGAACAAGCTGATCAACAAGGAGATTGAATCGAAGATTGATATTACCGATGCACAGATTGCCGAATATTACGCGGCGCACAAGGCGGAATTCAATCTGATCGAACCTCAATATCACCTGGCGTGGATTGTTGCGAGCAACGGTTCTTCGCAACAGGCCGGCAACTTGCAAGGCAGTAATTCGTCAGGCGACGCAGACGCGAAAAAGAAGATCGAGGCCCTTTACAGCCGGCTGGAGAGCGGCCAGGATTTCTCAGCAGTTGCGGAGCAGTTCTCTGACGATCCCAACACCGCATCGAACGGCGGCGATATGGGCTTTGCGCCAGAGTCGCAGCTGAAGAGCGATCCGGAAGTATTCGACGCGATCGGCAAGCTAAAGCCGGATGAGTTCACCAATGTACTCCCCGTCTACGCCTCAGGGCCCGGGCACAAAGTCGCCGGCTACGTTATTTACAAGTTGATCTCACGCGAGCCCGCGGGTCAGCGTGAGTTGAACGATCCCCGCGTGCAGCAGGCCATCCACCAGTCGCTTCACGACAGCCAGAAGCAGCTTCTTCAGACTGCATATCTTGAAACGCTGGTGGACGCCGCCAGGGTGCGCAACTATCTGGCTGAGCAGATTCTGAAGCAAGGCGCGCAGTAGAACGCGTCCGCCTTCTGCCGAACTTATCTGCAACGCACTGATTCAAATCGGCTTATTGGTCGTGGCAGATCGGCGGCTCAAGGCAGCCGGCTGACAACGAGCCATTTACAGCAATTCCTGGGTTGCTGTAGCCCGAAGCGATTGCCGCCAAGTCGCCGCGACAACAAGGAGTCGGCGCCTCTATCAATCCTCAATAGGACACACTTACCCAGGAATTGCTCTAGCACGATGTACCCAGTGTAGCGATTTGCGGGAAATAATCTGCAAAGTTGGCGAAGAATTCTTGGGCTGTTTTTTCAATGACTTGCATAGAGACCGGACTGGCCCAGATCTTGACCGCTCGCGCCGCGACCGTGAGAAATGCCACTCGCGCGACCAAGCTTGATTAGAGTACATCCGGGACGGTGAAAACCTCGAGCTCAAGAAAAACGGCCTCTGCGAATGGCAGAGGCCGTTTGGTGTCTATGCCTGACGTGAGCAGAACGGCTACAACCGGTCCATAAATACCGCGGACCCCGTTTTGTCGACTGTGAAACCCGCGAACAACGCGGGGCTCATGCGCTCTCCACGTTGACACGGATGGTTTATGAGACCGGTCCTAGTGCATTTGGCCGCCTGAATCCATGGTGATACCGCCAGGGCCCTGATCCTTCTTCTCTTCGTTCACCTTGCGCATGCCCATTGCTTTTGCGGTCCAGTCCTGGGCCATCGCTATATCATCGTTGACTGCACTGGCGTTACCGTAGTCCACGTCCGCCTTGCTGCGGTAAACCAGGTTCAAATAGACCATGGCGTCGTCATAGTTGGGGCGATTGTCCACAGCCATGTTCAGGTACTTGAGGGCTTCGTCGACCAGCGGCGCGTTCTGCTGGGCCAGAGGCTCCATTACTTTCTTAGGCGCCTTCACATTCCCTTTACCGTCGTCATTGAAGCCGGCCGGCTGCAAGGCCGAAAGCAGGTTTTCGTGCGCCTTGGTCCAGTCGATCACTCCGATCGTATAGGCTGCCTCAGGATCCTTGGGATCGATCTCAAGAACCTTTTTCTGCCACTCCTCGGCGTCGTTCAGATCCTTGGTATTGAAATATATGCCGGCGATCTGTTTCATACTGTTGACATCGTTAGGATTCGTGGCCAAAACCTCTTTGAAAATGCCGATGGCCTGGTTGGCGGACTTTAGATTGTCGGGGGTGGTGACTCCCGGGGCCACATTCTGGGCCAATGCCGTGGCAAGATAAGTCTTCGCCATGGGCAGGGTAGGATCGAGATCCGTCGCCTTCTGAAAATGCTCGATCGCCTCATCGTAGTGACCGCTCTTATATGCGTCTACTCCCTTGTTCAACTGATCGCGGGCCAAGAGCTGGTTACATCCGCTAATGCCAAGCACCATGCCGGCCAAAGTCACCGCGAGCACCCAAAAACGTGCGGGTCGATTCATGTTCGTTTCCTTCTCCTTCAGGCTTGGGCTTTCTGGCCGTGCCTGGAAACTTTTCGCAACTGGCCGCGGACGGGGCGTACCGCAACCAGCGTGGCAAAATTGCACTCTTCCTCGCATCCGGACCAAGCGCAGCCGGACACGGCTAGCCTACTCGCCAGCCTGGATCTTGGGCGTCATCAATCCGATGTGGTCCACGTTGGCGGCTTTTCCGATATCGATCACATCGGCGATGTAGCGAAAGTCCACATCGTCGTCGCCCTTTACAAACATCACCCGCTCGGCGCGATTGGCGTAGATATCGGTCAGCCTGGGCAAAAGATCGGAGTGCAATACATCGGTGTCGTTGATTTTGTACGCCGGAACCTGCCCGGGACGGTACAGAACCTGAACCACGATGGTGCGGTCGTTCGGCTGTTGCTGCTGCTGGGGGTTCTTAGGCGGCTGGGGTACCAGCGCATCCAGGCCCTTGGGGGTCACCGGCACGATGACCATAAAGATGATCAACAGCACCAGGAGAATGTCGATCATCGGCGTGATATTGGGCTCGGACATGCTGGAGCCCGCTCCACCCATTGACATTGCCATTGCTCAAACTCCTCGTTTCCTGAAAATCATTCAAGAGACAACCGGCCTGCAGCGTTATTCGCCGCCGATCTGATTGCCTTCCCTTTTTTGCGTCAACAGGCCGACTTCTTCAACGCCAGCCGTGCGCACATCGTCGATGGCGTCTTCGACGGCCTTGAACTGCGCGCGCGCATCCGCGCGGACATAGATCGTCTTGTCGGTCTTGTCCGCCAACTTATCGCGCACCAGGCTGCCCAGTTGGGACGGATCGACCTTGTTCTGGCCCAGGAACACTGCCCCGTCCCGCGTGATAGCGACAACGATGGCGTCCTCTTTGTCGGCATCGGGCATTGCGGTGGGATTTTCCACACTGGCCAGATCGATGGCCACCTTATTCTGCAACATCGGGGTAATGACCATGAAGATGATGAGCAACACCAGCATCACGTCCACCATGGGGGTGACGTTGATGTTGGAATTAACCTTTTTACCTTCGGCGCGAACCGTGATTCCCATTGTGTGGGCTCCGTGCGTTTGAATTTTATGCCGGATTCGTTCCGGCCTTGCTCGAACTGAAGCAACCTCAAGCGGGCGTCAAAACGTCGGGCAGAAGAGATTCAGCTCTCCCGCCCGGCAAGATTCTCGCCCGAGTCGGGCCGCTTCGCTCTTAGCGCTTGTGGCTCTGTTTAATGAAGTAGTCCACCAGCTCGCTGGAGGAGTTGTCCATCTCCACGTCGAAAGCCTCGACGCGGCCGGTGAAATAGTTGAACGCCATGACGGCAGGGACGGCCACAAGCAGCCCGAACGCGGTGGTGACCAGAGCTTCGGAGATGCCGCCGGCGACCGCGCCGATACCGGCGATCTTCTGGGTGGCAATGGCGTCGAACGCGTGCAGAATGCCGACGACGGTGCCAAACAGCCCCACAAAGGGAGCGGTGGCTCCGATGGTGGCCAGGACCGACAGGCCCCTCTTCAGCTTGGCGTGCACGATAGCCTCGGCCCTCTCCAGAGCGCGGCCCGCGCTGGCGATGGTATCCTCGGTCGCCTGACCGGAAGACGCGCGGAACTCCTGCAGGCCAGCAGTCACCACTTCAGCCAGGTGCGACTTCTTGTTGCGGTCGGCAATCTTGATGGCTTCTTCCAGCTTGCTTTCCTTCAGGGCGCCGGCCACCTTGGGCGCGAACTCGCGCGACTGCTTGCGGGCGGCGGAGAAGTAGAGGTAACGGTCGATCATAACGGCCAAAGACCAGACCGACTCAATGAAGAGGAGAATGGCCACGGTGCGAGCCATCCATGCCATATGTTGCCAAAGTTGCATGGGGCTGAAGCCAACGGTCTGCCCCTCGTCCTGAAACATGGCCAGACTGTTGACCGTGTGCGAAGTGAAATGTGCGAGCTGAGCGAGAATCACTGAATCGTTCCTCCTAAGGAGATTCTTTTGGACCGAATTAAACCCGCCTCGGCAGGTAGTTGAGTTTCTTGGAATGCGGCCCTTTGGAAAATCGCATTCCGGTCAAAAACGATGCTCCCTGCTAATGCTGCGGCAGGGAGCCGGAAATTGCATCATTCACCCAAGGTAAAGATCACGTTGATGGTCGTCTCGACCTCTACCGGTTCATTGTTGAGCAGGTAGGGCCGGTAGCGCCATTGCCTCACCGCATCCAGCGCCGCCTCCTGCAGCATGGCCGAACCGCTGACCACGTGCAGGTCCTCAATGGTTCCCCCCTTGGAAATGGTAGCTTGCAAGACGACGGTTCCCTGTACGCGGGCTGCCTTGGCGATGGGCGGATAGATGGGCATCGTTTTTTGAATCAGCAGGCCCTGTTCCACGCCGGCTGAGATGTTTATCTTCTTGGGTGGCGCGGCCTTCACTTGAGGCGCGCTGCCGCTGCCGAAAAAGCTGCCCATGACGCCACTACCGCTGCCGCCCATGCCGGCCATGCCGGCCACGCCAAAGTTCGACGGCGGCGCTTCTTTCTGCCGTGACCATCTCGATATTCTTGGGAATCGTCCGAGGCGCCGTGAGCTGATTGTTCATCATCTCCGACTGCACGTGAACCACCTTTATCTCAGGCGGCGGAGGCGGCGGAGGCGGCGGGGGCGGCGGAGGCGGCACAGTTAAAACCGTAGCCATCAACGCCGATGGAAGCGCCTCAGGATAAATCAGCGGAATCAGAATCAGCAGAATGAGGATGGAGAGGTTAATGCCGCCGGTGACAAGCATCCAGCGGCCGCTCTTCGTCTTGATCCTCTTGTTAGATTCGAATGTGGAGTCTTCAAACATAGCCAGCCTCGGAGATCGGGTTTCGTTACTCCTATTTTAGACACCACGGGAGGGGGAATTGTTCCCGGCTTTAAAAATCTCGTAATGGGGCGAGTAAACCTTATCAGAACTCCGCTCCCACTGCAACGAGTGCTGCAAAACTGGTGCAATTCTCGGGTACCGAAAGTACCACCTAACCGTGCCCATCGGGCTCCTGCGGCGGACCCGCGGCAAAAGCTCATCCCGCTGCGTATGTGCGCACACACCGAGCCGCTCGCGCATGCGTTCTTACCCCTTCGACCTTCTCGCCGCCGGCAGAGAGGCAGTCCTACCTTTGCCGGCGCGGAACTCCTGCCATGCCACCAGCATCGGCGACGCCACGGCAATGGAAGAGTAGGTTCCGATTAGAATGCCCACCACCAGAGCAAACGAAAATCCATTCAGCACCTGGCCGCCAAAGATAAACAGCGAAAGCACGGTGAGAAAAGTTAGACCCGAAGTAAGCACAGTCCGGCTCAGCGTCTGGTTGATGCTGCGGTTCACCAGGTCAGTCAACGGTTCCCGGCGGCTCAGTCGAAGATTCTCACGAATGCGGTCGAAGACGACGATCGTGTCGTTCATTGAATAGCCGACGAGGGTCAGGATGGCGGCGATCACCGTCAGGCTGATCTCCCGGCCGGTCAGCGCGAAGGCGCCAACGGTGATCAGCGTGTCGTGAAAGCAGGCCACCACGGCAGCCACTCCATAGATAAGCTGAAACCGGAACCAGAGATAGATGAGCATGCCGGCCATGGAGTAAAGCGTGGCCAGGGTGGCCTGCTTTTCAAGCTGATGACCCACAGTCGGGCCGACCACATCCACCTTTACGCCGGTGTTGGGGTTGAAGTAGTTGTTGTAGTGGGCCTGGAGGGCGGCCTCAACCTCCTGGCGTCCGGTGTCGAGCGCTGCCTCGTTGGTCTGTTCGGGCAGGCTGATAAGCACCTCGTGATTCGCCGCCTCGCCGAAGGGCACAATGGTTGCGTCCTTCACGCCTGCCTCGCCAATGGCGTGGCGGATCGCTTCGATATCCGGCGAATTCGCAAACTTCACATCAACCTGCGTCCCGCCGCGAAAATCTACACCCAATTTAATGGGGCTGCCGATATGCGTCCAGTTCCAGCTCATTTTGACGATGCCGGCGACGCTGAAAATCATGGAAAAGGCGAGGAAGTACCATTTCCATCCCAGCCAGTTCACCTTTGGGTTGTGAAAGAATTCCACTTCTTCTCTTCTCTCCTAGGCCGCGGCTGGCTAAGGCTTGCCTAAATCGATACCATCTCGCCGGACTTCAAATTGTTCAAATGCGCCTCAAAGATCACGCGCGAAACAAACACAGCAGTGAAAAGATTGGCCGCAAGACCAACGGTCAGCGTGGTGGCAAAGCCCTTCACCGGACCGGTGCCAAACATAAACAGAATGGCCGCCGAGACAATCGTGGTGACGTGGGTATCGAGGATCGTGACCCAGGCGCGGGCAAAGCCTTGATCCACGGCCGCCGAGGCCGCCTTTCCGGCGCGAATCTCTTCGCGGATGCGCTCGAAGATCAGAACGTTCGAATCCACGCCCATACCGATGGTGAGAATCACTCCGGCGATGCCGGGCAAGGTCAGCGTCAGGGTCAAGCCTCCGCCACCTGACGCGCTGGAGATCGCGCTGGAAAGTCCCATGATGCCCAGCAGGATGATCAGGTTGAAGATCAATGCCAGATCGGCGTTGATGCCCGAGCCTCGGTAATAGATGAGCATGAAGACCAACACCAGCACGATGCCCACGATCGGCCGCCGTGACGCCTTCGCGGATGGAATCGGCGCCTAGCGTTGCGCCCACTGTGCTGGCCTCAATGTAGTTGAGCGAGGCGGGCAGCGCGCCGGTGCGCAGCAGCTTGGAGAGCTCCATGACTTCGTCCTGGCTGAAGGAGCCCTCGATCAGGCCGCTATCGCGAATGGCGCTCTTGATGACCGCGACGCTCGCGCACAGTACCGCCCATCATCACGGCCATGTTCCGGCCCACGTTGGCGCTGGTATAGTTCCAGAATTTATCGCCAGCTTCATCGGTGAGGGTAAAATTCACTGTCCTTTGTCCGGTGTTTTGATTGACTCCCGGCTCCGCGGAACGGAAGTCACTGCCTTCCACAATGGCAGTGCGGTCCAGAATGTAGTAGGACGTGCCGCTTGAACCGGCCAATTCTCCGGAGCTCGGCAAAATCTCCTCATCCGGCGGAAGCGCGTTGTTCACGCTGGCCAAGGCAGACTGTTCGTCGGGGAACGGACCGCCGTCGACGGCGTGAATCTCCAGGCGGGCCGTGGACTTGATGATGCTCTTCACCTGGTCCAGATCGCTGATGCCCGGCAGCTCCACGAGGATCTGATTGGCGCCCAGGCCGTACTCCTGAATCAGGGGTTCGCTAACACCCAGCGCGTCCACCCGGTCGCGAATCGTCTCGATCGCCTCATCCACGGTGCGCTTGTCGAGATCGGTCTCGTAGGTCGGCTTCATGGTCAGCGTCCACGGATTTCCGTTCCCTCCGGAGACATCGTACTCATTGGCATACTTCGCGCCGCCGAGCAACGAATCCACCGCATCGGACTGCGCGGCGGCCGTACCGTCGATACGGATCACGTCCGGCTTGTTCGGATCGGGCTTGACGACCTGCGAAAAGCCCAGGTTGGCCTTCTTCAGATCCTGCTGGATCTCCTGCGCGGTGTTGTCGGTCTCGTCGTTGATCGCGTCGGAAACCTGCACTTGCAGAATCAGGTGAGCTCCGCCCTGCAAATCGAGACCCATATGAATCCGGCTGGAAATCGCGCTCAGCAGCGCCTTTCCGCTGATCCCCGACGGGATTCCGAAGATCCCATACAGGCAGATCAAAAGAACCGCGATGATCAGAGCAATTTTGTTTTTGAGATTCTTTTTCATCGTTTCGATTCACTCGTCCAAAAGGCAAGAGGCCGGAGGCCGCTCAAGACTTCGAAGAGCCCTCCTCAGTGGTGACCGAAGCAATCGCGCTCTTAGCCACTTCCAGCTTGAGGTTGTCGGGCGCCACCCGAAGGATGATCGAATCGTCCTTGATCGACAGAATGACGCCGCGAATTCCTCCCGCCGTAGTCACCCGGTCGCCCGATTTGATGCCGGCCAGCATCTGCTGCCACTGTTTTTGCCGCTTCTGCTGCGGCCGGATCATGAGCAGATAGAGGAGCGGCACAAACAACAAAATTGGAAGCAGCATGGAAAGGCCGCCGGCTCCTGAGGCGGGCGCAGCCGCCCACATTGCGAAACTCGTCGCTACGTTCATCCTTGGCTCGTGCCCCTCGCTCGCCCTCGCGGCCGGTGTTTCCCGGCTCAGGGCGCAGGCCCACCCGGCCATTGCCGCCGGGGCCTGATAAGCAGATTTGTCTCCGGGAAAGGTTCCCGGGCCTCGGTCTTGTCCGGCCCAGGCTTTGGAAGGAGGGTCCGAGAACGGGGCCCAGAAGCGGAGTTCCGCCCTGCCCGCACGTCATAACCCTACTGCCGCATACTTCCTGTTCGACACAGCGTTCTCCCGGGCATCCGGACACAAGGAAAGCAGCACGCACCACGTTCGCCCGCCCGGATAGCCAAAAGAATACCTGGATAGATAAGAAATGTGCGGCCGGTTCGGTGTCAAGGCGGGGACGCGGCCGCTGGAGCCGGAAGCGCACCCTTCGTTCTTTATGGAGCCCTTACGAACCGGCTACTCCTTCCTTACAAGAATGGGCGTCATCTGGACGTACGAGGTCCCCGTGGGTGCGCGATACGCGCCGCGCAGTACACCGGAGGACGGAAAGAAGAATCGTAGCCATGACGATGGAAATTCATGAGCAGACTCTGTGGCTGATTCCCGTGTGTATCGCGGTCGGTTTCATGGTGTGGGTACTTTGGAGCTGGTGGAGGGAAGAGAGGACACTCAAGCGCCAGGTCCGAACTTATTCATCCGGAGCGGCCGGCTCCCAGTAGCGAAGCTCCGGCCTGGCGCAGGTGAGGCAAAGCGACTCTCCATTCACAAGAGCCACTCGCCCAAAGTTCACTCCCTCGCCGCAGCGCGGGCAAATGGTGCGACTACCGGAATGACCGGGTAAGTCAGCTTGATCGATAGGAACCCGAACCCACTGTTCGCGAAACAGTTGTGAATCCGGCAATTCACGATAGGCCTGCAATTGCCGCAAACTCTTCGTCTCCAAGTGCGGATAGTACTTCTCGGCGAGCTCGCGCGCATCTTCGAGGGCCACAACCCGCAAGGCACGGCCCGAGCCGAGATCGACAAACGTCGCGGCCATCTTGCCCCAGTCGCGAAACTTGAGCGCGCGCTTACCCAGCCGGCAGCCGGTCACCAGCGCGATGGCATCCGTCGCGCAACGGTCGATTTCGACGTAGGTGACAAGGCGCTTGCGATCGGCGCCACGCGGATCGGCGATACCGAGCCGGCCAAGACCGAGCAGGGCCATGCGCACGCCCAGAATCTGCCCCGCGCACAAGTGTCCATGCGCGGCTTCAGCCTGCCGCAAAAGCTCGTCTATGGATTCCACGACGCTGACCTCTCACCTTGCTGGATGTTGACTGACTTGCACAATTGTTACTTCGCCGGGGCTGGGTCCGGCGTCTCGTCTTCGTCGCCCGTATCCTCTACGAGCACCGCCGAGCCGGGAGCTAGATCATAGCTCACCGCGTCCCTGCCCGTGGGATGGAATGCAACCCGGAGCGGGTCGCGCTGCCAATCGGGCACGGAGCAAACCGGGTCGGGGTGATTCTCCACGTCGAACGCCGCAAGTTTCCTGGCCAGAACCGGCCTGCGTGCGGCGATCTGCGCCACAACCGCATAAAGGCTTTTTCCGCTCGCTGTTACGCCGCAGTAGGCGGCGTAGTCCCGAAACCAGCTCGCCTGGCTCACGCCGGGGTCGAAGTCAGGCAGGTGTAGCGCGGTCACGCGGCCGGTCGTGCGGTCCACGAGCAGCCAGGGCCCGCGCTGCCACACCCAATGGCCCTGCTTGTCGCCGGAGCCCGGCTTGTCAGTGGGCAAGGTGTCGTTGAGCCGGATCACGCGCCGCACCACAAAGCTGCGATCGGTGACGTCGTGCGCGTCGCCGGTGGTCCACTCTTTCAGAACTCCGTCAACAAGAAGTGCGCGAATCTTCAGCGCGTCCTCGCCGATAGCCGCACCGGCCGGATCCCCGGCTTTCGAATAAGACACGCGCTTCATCGCGCCGAGATAAACCGTGTGCGCTTTCCGTGGAGCGGCATACGCCAAAGGTGCAACGCCAATCGTCATTACCAACGCTATAACCGCAAAACCAGCAGACTTGCTCATGGACCTTACTCCCAAATTCCTGCGGCCTCCACGGCGCGCGCCACGCGGAAAGCCGTGCTCTCGCCCAAGGGGCGTGCAAGCACCTGCATGCCCACCGGGAGGCCGGCCTTGGTCGTGCCGCAGGGCACGCTTACGCCGCAGATGCCCGCCAGGCTCGCGGTCACCGTGTAAATGTCGGCGAGATACATGGCCAGCGGATCGCCGGTCTTCTCGCCCAGCCTGAAGGCCGCAAAGGGCGACGTAGGCGTCACGATGGCATCCACCTCGGCGAAGGCGCGCAGGAACTCTTCGGCAAGCAGGCGGCGAACCTGCTGCGCCTTGAGGTAATAGGCGTCGTAATAGCCGGCCGACAACGCGTAAGTGCCGAGGAAGATTCGCCGCTTTACCTCGGCGCCGAAGCCCTCGTCGCGCGAGTGCGAGTACATATCGGACAGAGTCGCCGAGTGGGGCGAGCGGTAACCGTAGCGCACGCCGTCGAAACGCGCCAGATTCGCGCTGGCCTCGGCCGTGGCCACCAGGTAGTAAGTGGGTACTGCATATTTGGTGTTTGGCAGAGACACCGGCTTAACCGCGCAGCCCTCGGTCTTGAGCGCTGCAATGCCTTTCTCGATGGCTGCGCGCACTTCTGGATCGAGCCCCTCACCGAAGTACTCAGCCGGCACGCCAATGCGCAGACCTTCGACAGGTTTGTCGCTCTCCGCGGCATAATCCTCCACCGGAGCCGGAGAACTGGTTGCATCCTTTGGGTCGTGGCCGGCGATCACGCCCAGCAGCGTTGCTGCGTCGCGCACATTGGCGGCAAACGGACCAATGCGGTCGAGCGAAGAGGCGAAGGCGATAAGTCCGTAGCGCGAAACGCGCCCGTACGTCGGCATCACGCCCACAACGCCGCAAAAGCTGGCCGGCTGGCGGATGGAGCCGCCGGTATCTGTTCCCAGCGTGGCTACGGCCAGGTTGGCGGCAATCGCCGCCGCCGAGCCGCCGCTCGATCCGCCCGGAACCCGCTCCGGATCGACCGGATTGCGCACCGGTCCATAAGCAGAGTTCTCGTTCGAAGAGCCCATGGCGAACTCGTCGCAGTTCAGCTTGCCCAAGAGCACCGCTCCGGCAGCCTCGAGCTTCGCCACAGCTGTGCAGTCGTACGGTGGCCGGTAGCCCTCGAGAATTTTGGATCCCGCTGTGGATGGCGCGCCCTGCATGATGAGCACGTCCTTGATGCCCACGGGAATGCCGGCGAGCAGCGGCAGCGGATCGCCCTTGGCCGCCATGGCATCGACGTGCGCGGCCTGCGCAAGCGCTCGCTCTTTGGTGAGGCTCAGGTAGACATTGAGCTTGGGGTTGATCTTCTCGATCCGCTCGTAGTATCCCGCCGCGAGATCGGCCGCTTTCGCACGGCCGTCGGCAATCTCCGCACGCAAAGTCGCCAACGTCTTCGGCTTCTCCACAAATCTTTCGATTGTTCTAATCTCGCTCACCTGTGATGCCCGTCATTCCCTGTTCCCTGTTCCTTATCTTTCAATCACCTTCGGCACTTTGAAGTAGACCCTGTCCGACTCCGGCGCGTGGGACATGACGGCAGCGCGCTCGAGCGAAGGTTCGACCCGATCGGGACGCGGCTGGGCGATGTCGGCGCTCTCCAACTCGCTCACTTGCGCCAGCGGCGTCACTCCCGAAGTGTCCAGCTCGTTCAGCTCGGCAACGTAGTCGAGGATCGCGTTCAGGTCGCGCAACATGCGCCCTGTCTCCTCCGGCGCCAGCTCAAGATGCGCCAGTTCGGCCACGCGCCTTACATCTGCGACGGTTATTTTGGCAGTCATTTCTTTTCGTTCATCCGGGTTTCGCTGTTTCCGGCAAGTATTCTGCCGATCTTCCCCTTGAATCTCGAAAATTCAGTATAGCTGGTTCACAATTTCGGTCCGCTCTTTCGTACGCGCCTTCACCGCTGGAGTTCAGTCGACTGTAAGCGTTAGATTCACCGTTTGCGTAATTCCCGTCGACGTTACAGTGACGGGAATCGTGTAGGTGCCGGCAGGCGTGGTCGAGCCGCTGCCCTTGCCGCCGGATCCGCCTCCGCCGGTGCCTCCGCCCGAACTGGTGCAACTGGTGACGCCACCGGCTAGAACCGCCACCAGCAAAACTAGAAAAAGGATCCTGCGGCGCTTGTCTAAGGCCATTGGCAATAGGAGCAACCCGCAGGCCAGCGGCAGCGCGCGCCAGAATCCGGGCCGATTAGGAGCCGGTTTCTCAAGCTGCGCCGTTAACGCCGCGCCAGTCGAGATCTGCACCAGGACATTGCCCTCAACACCCGAGCCAAGCGTCTCGGAGGTGGGGTTAAAGGTGCAGAGTGCATCTGCGGGCAGCGTGCCGCACGAGAAGTTAAAGTCGCCGCCGGACCCGGCCGGCGAAATAACCAGTGTGTAGCTTGCCTGTTGGCCGCTGGCAACGGTCTGGCTGAAAGAACCGCTGACGCCAACTGTGAAATCGAAGCCCGTTCCAGTGAGCGCCACCGTGACCGGCGTGGCCACGGCAGAGGAGCTGATCGTCAGGGCTCCGGAAGCCGAACCGCCGGCGCTGGGCTGAAAGACAACCGAGGCGGTGCAGTTGGCGCCCGCGCGCCAGGCTGCCGGTGCACGTGTTTTGCGTGACGCTGAACGGCGTCGTAGCCGCCAGCGAAACTGATCCGATGGCATAGCCGCTGGAGTTGGTGACGGTGACTGCCTGTGCCGTGCTGGACTGCCCTGCCGCAACCACGGGAAATGCAATCTGCGATGGATTCGTTGACAGGCCCGTCGCAAGCTGTCCTGAGCCGTTGAGCGGCACGGAAACCGGCGCCACGCCGGAAGTGGATGAAGAGACGGCCAGCGTGGCCGCGATGGCGCCCGTCGCACTGGGAGTAAAGACGATCTGCACCGTGCAACTGCTTCCGTTGTTGAGCAGCACCCCACAGGTGGTGCCGGCAATGGAGTAGTTGGAAGCTGCGGCGCCAGTAATCGCAAAGCCTACGTTGGCCATAGACGCTCCGCCGGTGTTGCTAATGGTGAGCGTCTGCGGCGCGCTGGGCACGCCCGGCTGCTGGTTGGTGAAGGTCAGGCTGGCGGGGCTGATGCTCAACGACGGCGGCGCCAGGCCCGTTCCGCTCAACGATACAGTCTGCGTGCGCAGCGCGTCCGCGATGGTCAGAGTGCCGCTGACCGCGCCGACTTGTGTGGGAACAAAGGTCACGTTGATGGCGCAGATCGAGCCGGCCGCCAGTTGCGATCCGCAGGTGCTCGACGCCTGAAACTGCACGCTCGCCGTGACAGCAATCGAGGTCAGCGGCTCGCCGCCGGAGTTCGTCACAGTGACAGCTTGCGTAGCGGAAAGCTGGCCATCCGGCGTCGACGGAAATATCAGCGACATGGGATTCAAAACGTCGGTCGGCGGAGCAGCCCCAGTCCCGTTCAGTACCACAGTCTGCGTGCCTGCCCCGTCGGTAAAGGTCAGCAGGCCCGATGCTGAACCCGCTTGGATAGGCGCGAACTCCAGCTCCAGTTGGCAATCGGAGTTCGCCGGCAAGCTGCTATTACCGCAGGAGTTGCCGGCTAGAACAAAAGGAGGAGTAACGGAGACGCTGCTGATTGGAATTGCCTCCGCGCCGCTGTTTTCAGCTGTCACCTCGAGCTCAGCGGACGTGGTTCCCACCTCTACCTGGCCGAAGCTGACTGTCGCCGGGCTAAGGCTTACTGCACCGGCCGGAGCTCCGGTTCCGGTCAGGTCCACCGTCAGTTGCCCGCCGTATACGTTGGCGTAAATGGTCATTTCGCCGCTCAGAGCCCCGGTCGTCTCCGGAATAAAAGTGACCTGTATCGTGCAGCTCGAACCAGCGGCGATGGTTTGGTTCACGCAGTTGTCGGTCTCGCTGAAGTCGCCGCTCACCGCGATGGATGCAGGTGTAAGCGCGAGGCTGCCAGTGTTCTCTAGAGTCACCGCGAGAGGGCTGCCGGAAGTGCCGTAGACCTGGCTGGCGAAAGCAAGTGAGGCTGGGCTGGCAGCCGCTGAGGTCAGGTTCGTTCCCGCGCTCCATAGCGGGGTTTGCCAGATGCCTCGCCCATAGGTGGCTGCGAGCAGCATCGGCGCAGAAGCCGAGGCAGAGACGGCGCTGAGGGCCACAGCAGGAGCGCCGGGTAATCCGGAGCCAAACACTGACCAGCAGTTCAGGAGCGATAGCCCGCAGCTCGCGGCCTGCGTGGTGAAGTAGACGCCCTGGTCGGTGGCTACATACACCGTATTGGCGTCCTGCGGATCGACGGCGAGACTGTTGGCCGGCGAGTTAGGCAGGTTCGCCGTAATGTCGGTCCAGGTCGCGCCTCCGTTCACCGAGCGGTACACCACCTGAACCTCCATCTCCGGGCTTTCGATCCCAGCTACGGTCACGTATACCGTGTTGCCGGTGGGGTCATGGGCGTCAATGGCGACACTGGAGATGTCGAAGTTGTAGTAGTTCACCGTGTGGGCGTCATTGACGACCGGATTCTCTGTCAGATCCTGCCACACAGGCGCAGTGCCGGAGGAGGGATTGAAGACTGCGCTCAGAATGTGGCCGGGCAGGTTGGTTCCATTGCTCGCCGCTCCGTACATGCCCACATAAATGATTTCGCCGCCGGTAGCCAGCGGCATAGCGGCAATGGACCGGATCAGCCCGTTGCCGTTGCAGCCGGCAACCGTGGCCCCGCTGGAAAGGATCGGGCTGATGGCGTTGCTTGCGCTCCATCCGGCGCCATTGGCCGGGCCGCGCCACACACGGCACGTTCCGATGAGCAGTTGCGAGTCATCGAGCGGGTCGACCAGAAACGGCGCTGGCGTGGGCATGGTGTCGCCGTCGCCGCCGGTATCGGCATCGGTGACCACCGGGCTGGCGCCGAACGAGGCCTGCGTGCAGGGAGCGGATTGCGAGCACAGATAGATGGCGACTCCCGGCTCGTCATTCACATACCAGTTATCGCTATTGCTGGCGTCGATCGCCACCGGACCGCCGTAGCCGGTGAGAATCTGCGGCCAGTCCGCGATCGCGGCAGCGCTTTTCACGCCTGCGGTCCCATTCACTCCCAGACCCGCCATCAGGCCATAGGACGGCGTGATCGCTTGAGTCATGCTCACCACCTCGGCCAGCGAGCCCAGGCTGCCGTTCAGGTTCTGGAAATGGCTGGCATCGGTCGAGGAGCAGACCGGCTCCGGGTTGGTAATCGAACTCTCGTTGATCGCATCCGTCGAGCGCCAGAGGCCGCTGTCGTTGCCCACGAAAATCTCCAGCGGATTGGCGGCGTTCCACGCCAGCGCGTGCTGAAATTCGGCCACCTGCGCGCTCATGCAGGTGGTGGAGTTGGTGGTGTTGCGCCACGTGCAACCTTGCGACACCGGGCAGGTCGTCTGCCACAGGTCGTTGGCCCCGGCCAGCACCATCGTCTCCTGCCCCGAGGGAACCGCGGCCAGCGTCAAATTGTAGGTTCCATCCAGGATGGTGGCAGGCCCTTCCGAGAGTGCTGGTTTCAAGCGCCGCGGCGTTCCACTGCTGGGCAAAAGTGATCGTTGAGTTGGTGCAATTGCCTCCGCTGATCGCGCACTGGTCCTGCCACAGCCCCTGGTCCTGGTTATTCAGATCAACGGTCCAGGCAAAGGTGTCGCCGGTCTGGGGATTAACTGCCAGCGCGCCACGATAGATGGGGCACGCGATGGAGCCGCTCAGTCCCGAGTTAGGGGGGCACATTTGCGTGGTCAGTCCGGCGCCGGGCTGCGCGGCCATGCGCGTCCAAGTAACGCCGTCCGGCGACTGGTAATAGCCGTGATAGCGTACCGCGGCCACAAACAACTGCCTCACCGGGTTCCACACCACCGCGGTGGCAGGATTGCCCGACCCCGTCAGCGGACCATCCGGGCCTTGCAAGACTTCGCCGCTGCCATCGGTAATCGTGGCTAAGTGCCAGGTAGCGCCGCTGTCGGCTGAATAAAAGAGCCCCTCGTAACTCAGAAGAGGAAAATTGGCGTCGACAAGAGTGCCTTCATAAGCCTGTGAAACCGCAGCCACAACGAGCTGAGGATTGACCGTGCTCCAGGCGAATCCGGCAAATCCCTGCCCGATGAAGTTGACGTCCACGGCGCCCAGTCCATCTTCCTCGTCCATGGTTTGCTGAATCAGGGTCCAGGTATTTCCGCCATCGGCCGAGCGCAGAATTCCAGCGCCGTAATAGGAATCGAGAACATCGTTGGGATCGCCGGTTCCGGCCAGAATCACGCCAGTCTCGCCCGGTTGCACGGTGAGCGCTCCAATGCTGATGGAAGCGTCTGTAGCTCCGCTGAGTGCGGCCACTGTGTCGGTGAGCGGAGTGAAGGCGATGGAAGATGGCGTCGACACACCGGCATTGTTGGCCCTCCACACCCCTCCGCCGGTCGTGCCGATATAGAGCAGGTTCCCTGTCGGATCGGACGGGTCGAGGGCAATGGCGGCAATGCGGCCCGTGACGAGACCAAAGCTTGGAGTGATGACGGCGGTGGGTCCGAGAGGCTGCCAGGTGTTGTCCGATGTGGCGCTGCTTGCGCTTGAGCCTGTCCTGCCGCTGCACTGCCTGGAACGCCGGCACTCGCTACGCTGAAACGGCGGTGCGGCGCCCGCTCGCGGGATTACAGCGATTCCCGGGTTGATGTACCCCGAAGCCGTTGCCCCTGAGTCGCCGCGACCAACAGGGAGCCGGCGATCTGGCTCGGATCCCGCCAGGACACACTTACCCGGGGATCGCTCCAGCCGGTGGCCGGGCGTCCAGCCGCGCTGGGCAAGAAAATGCTGCGCTTCAAGAACTCGCGGGGGAACGCGCGACGGTTGCTGCGCCCGTGCTGCCGCCGGTTTGGCTTGAGCAGCTTCGCTCCGTGCCTGCGCCACTGCCAACGAGCACGGCGCGAAACACGCCAGGACGCTTATCGCCAGCGCCGCAACCGCCCACGGGCCACGGCGTACTCGCTGCCCAGCGCGCTCGGCTCGCATCCCGGCCCGGCCGCAACAAAAACGGCGTCTGCAATTCGGATCGTACATTCGATTCGTCACGCGGATCCGGAATCGAACTCCGGCTTCCCCTATTCTGAAAATCTTCCAATGGGGATGAGCGCGGAATCCTCGGATAACGCTCAACGAAACACGCAGTTTCCGGGAATGAGATTGTGGCCCATTATAGGACAGCCTCGCTCCGTCCCGCGTGTGACCGATAACACATCATTTGAAACAGGCGTGGGACTGGATTTGGCCCCGGTTTATAGGGGGTTGCCCAGAATTCCTCAAGAGATCTTGAAGGATAGGACATGGCGGAAATCTAAGAGCGAAGGGCAGAAGCCGTCTTACCACCGTCCCCATGCGCGGCTCATGTAGTCAGTCAGCGTCATGCCGACAAGCACGAGAAACACGAAGAAGCCCGAAGCCACGGTGAGCTTGGTAAGCCTGGTGCTGTACTTGACGTGCATGAAGAAAAGCACCACCAGAGTCATCTTGGTGCAGGCGATGGCCAGCGCGACTACGGGATTCCAGAAAAGGGTAAGGCCCGGTGCGATTTGCCACTCTCGGCCCGGCCGCAACAAAAACGGCATCTGCAATTCGGATCGAACATTCGATTCGTCACGCGGATCCGGAATCGAACTCCGGCTTCCCCTATTCTGAGAATCTTCCAATGGGGATGAGCGCGGAATCCATCGGATAACGCTCAACGAAACACGCAGTTTCCGGGAATGAGATTGTGGCCCATTATAGGACAGCCTCGTTCCAGCCAGCGTGTGACCGATAACACATCATTTGAATCCGGCGTGGAACCGGATATGGCCCGGGTTTATAGTGGGCTGCCCAGAATTCCTCAAGAGATCTTGAAGGATGAGGACATGGAGGATTCATGAATCGTCCTGTGATTTGCGCCTTTCTTTCCGCACTTGTTTTCCTTGTCCCGGCCGGGGCAAATGCAAAGAACAATGCGCCCAAGTACAAAATCGCCCAGGTTAAACCCTTCACCCTTGCCGAGGGAGTCGAATTTCCTCCCGGCGGAAGCGATACGCAAAGTTTCCTCGACGCGCTTTACCAGAACTTCTGCGAACAGTTGCAGAAGCAGGGCGTCGCTGCTCAGGTCGCGCCGCCTGAGTCCGTAGGCCTGATACCGACGCCGCGGACGCAATCGTGATCGAGGGCAAGATCACCTTCTTCGACAAAAGAACGGGCAGCATGGCCAACCCTTCCTTGCTCGCGATGCAGCTCAACGTCTATCGGCGCAGCGACAACGCGCCACTCGCCACGCTGACGCCGCAGCTCAAAATGCCCGCAGTGTGGTGGCAGAAAAGCGACGTTTTCGGGAGGGCGGCAGGCGGCTGGGCAGTTTCTCAGATCAAAAAGGCTTTGAAATAAACCTCACCGGATGGGTGGGATTCGCGGAGGCCGCTTGTGGGCGACCCTTCGCACCAGCAGCGGAAAGCTAAGAACGAAGGGCAGAAACCAGTTTCTACCACCGCCCCCACGCCCGGCTCATGTAATCGGTCAGTGTCATGCCGATCAGCACCAGAAAGACGAACAAGCCCGAGGCGACAGTGAGCTTGGTGAGCCTGCGGCTGTACTTGATGTGCATGAAGAAGAGCACCACGAGGGTCATCTTGGTGCAGGCGATGGCCAGCGCCACCACCGGATTCCAGAAAAGTGTGACGCCCGGAGCGATGTGCCACTCGCCCAGGTCGATATACGACATCCCGCAGGTGAGCGCCGTGGCGCACAGTAGCGCCAGAAGAATCGCCGCATAGAGTGCGGGCTGACAATGTGGTGCTGTCCTGTTCGCTCGTTTTGTTCGTTGTGTTCGCTCATGGCGTGATTCCTTCAATATCTGCTGATCAGATAGAGCAGTGGGTACAGGAAAATCCAGATGATGTCGACGAAGTGCCAGTAAAGGCCGAAGTTCTCAACGAACGTAAAGTGCCCGTTGGTGTAAGCCCCGGTTCGCGCGCGAAAGAACATGTATACCAGAAGCCGATGCCGATCATCATGTGCAGCGCGTGCATGCCGGTCATGGCGAAGTAGAGAAAGAAATACTTCTCCGTCTTGCTGGCCATTTCCGGCGACAGCGGCTTGTCGTGATATTCCTTGTAGACTTCCGGGTCGGAGGCGGGATTGAGAAACGCCTGCTCGCTGTAATGAGTGAATCCCCGGAACGTGATGCTTCACCCACTTCTCGTGCCACTCGATGCCCTTGATGCCGAGAAAGGCGACGCCGAGGACGAAAGTGAGGCCCAGAAAGACAGCAGCGCGCCTTTGCGGCGCATCTGCGCCGACCACACGGCCATGGCCATGGTGAAGCTCGAGACAGATAAGGACCGCGGTGTTGGCCGTGCCCCAGACGATGCTCAACTGGTGCGAGCCTTCGACGAAGGCCGGGTAGTACCAGTTGCGCATGATCAGGTAGGCCGTAAAGAGGCCGCCGAAGAACATGATTTCAGTGAGCAGAAAGAGCCACATGGCGAAGTTGGTGGCGTCGAACTGCTGGTCGACCGTCTCGAAATGGTGGCGCTGGTACGACGGATGCTCGTGATGCTCTTCCGCCAGCGCGCCGTCGGCAATTGCGGTGCTATCAGACACTGGCTACCTCTTTCTGTTGCTGCCGCTCGAGCCACTCGTAGTCGTAGGCCTCGTGATCCATGATGGGAATCTCAGCGAAGTTTTCCGTCAGCGGCGGCGACTGCGTCTGCCACTCCAGTCCCGTTGCCTGCCATGGATTATCACCGGCGATGGCGCCGTACTTCAGCGACCAGGTCAGGTAGAGAATCGGCAGCAGGTAGCCGACGCCCAGAACCGTCGCGCCCGCGGTCGAAAAGACGTTCAGCACCTGGAACTCCGGCGGATAGGCTGCGTAGCGCCGCGGCATGCCCAGCGTGCCCAGAATGAACTGCGGGAAGAACGTCAGATTGAATCCGATGAACGTGGTCAGCGCCGCCAGTTGCGAGATCTTCTCCGGATACATGCGCCCCGTCCACTTCGGCCACCAGAAGTGGATGCCCGAAAGGAAGGCCATCAACATGCCGCCCACCATGACGAAATGGAAGTGGGCCACGACGAAGTAGGTCTCGGTCAGGTGAATGTCGGTGCCCGTCGAGCCCAGAAAGACGCCCGTCATGCCGCCGATGGTGAACAGGCCCATGAATCCGATGGCGTAGAGCATGGGCGTCTCAAAGGTGATGGAGCCCTTGTAGAGCGTGAATGCCCAGTTGAAGATCTTGATGGCCGAGGGCACCGCGACCAGCATGGTGAGCAGCGAAAAGACCAGCGCCGCGTAGTTCGAGATGCCCATGATGAACATGTGGTGCGCCCAGACAAAGAAGGCGAAGACCGCAATGGCCACCGAAGAAAACGCGACCGCCGTGTAGCCGAAGACGCGCTTGCGGCTGAAAGTGGAGATGACTTCGGAGATCACGCCCATGCCGGGCAGAATCATGATGTAAACGGCGGGATGCGAGTAGAACCAGAACAGGTGCTGGAAGAGGAGCGGGTCGCCGCCAAACGCGGGATCGAAGACGCCGATGTGCACCGTGCGCTCCAGCACGACCAGCACCAGCGTGATGGCCAGCACCGGCGTGCCCAGCACCATCAGAATGCTGGCCGCGTAATTCGACCAGATGAACAGCGGCAGCCGGAACCACGTCATGCCCGGGCAGCGCATCTTGTGGATGGTGACGATGAAGTTCAGCCCCGTGAAGATGGAGCTGAATCCGGCCACGAACACCGCCAGGCCGGCGGAGACGACGTGCGTGTTCAGGTAGTGGGTCGAGAGCGGCGTGGTGAAGGTCCAGCCGGTGTCCACGCCGCCCACGGCCATCGTGTAGAGCATCATGCCGCCGGCGATGATGTAGAGATACCAGCTCAGCAGGTTGATCTTGGGCAGCGCCAGGTCCTTGGCCCCCACCATCATGGGGACAACGAAATTGCCGATCGTGGCCGGCACCGACGGCACCAGGAAGAAGAAGACCATGATGAGCCCGTGCATCGAGAACACCTTGTTATAGGTGTCGGCAGCCATCAGGTCGCTCTGCGGCGTCAGCAATTCCAGGCGGATGAGGCCTGCCAGCGCTCCGCCGATAAAGAAGAAGAAGGTAATCGAGATCAGGTACAGCGTGGCGATCCGCTTGTGGTCGCCGGTCAGCAGCCAGCTCAGCAGGCCATTCTCCTTGGTCAGGAAGTTCATCTTCGGAATCCTGGCCGTGGACTGATCGGGAAGACTGACGATGGTGGCAGCGCTCATGGCTTCACCTCCTTCTGCGCCGCGGGCTTGCTGGCCCGCAGCCGGCGCCTTTTCTTCGATTTCGGCGGCAGTATCGGTGGTGTTTAGTGTCTGCTGCACGCGATAGTCGGAGTTGAGATTCTTGATGTATTCCACCAGCGCAATCACGCCTTCCTCGCTGATCTGTCCCTGGTAAGTGGGCATAATCGGCGCATATCCCTGCGTGATGTGCTGCGACGGGTTCAGAATCGCCTGCGCGCAGATAGGCGTCGTCGGCGGTGACGGTCTGGCCCGTTCGAGAGCGTCAGCTGTGAATCGTAGACGTTCGCCAGGCTCGGCCCGCGCGCATCGGGCCGCGTATTGTGGCACGCGTTGCAGCTCAGGCTCGCGAACAGCCGCTCGCCGTCCTGCGCCAGCGAATTGCCGCTCGTCGAGCCGGCCAGCCATTTCTTGAAGTCGTCGGGCGTCATCACCACCACGTCGCCGATCATCTGCGAGTGGTTGGTGCCGCAGTATTGCGTGCAGAAAAGGTGATAGGTGCCCGGCGTGGTGGCTTCGAACCACACCGTCGTGTAGCGGCCGGGAATCGCCTCGCGCTTCACGCGGAACGCCGGAATCGAAAAGCTGTGAAATACGTCCTGCGAAATGATCGTCAGCTGGATCGGCCCGCCCGGTGGGAACGTGCAGCGCATTGATCTCATGCTGCCCGCCCGGATGCTCGATCTTCCACATCCACTGCTTGCCCACCACGTAGATGTTCATGGCGTTGGCCGGCGGCGTGTAGATGCGGAAGTAAAGCAGCGCGCCCCACACGAACATCACCAGGAACAGGCCCAGCGGAATGATGGTCCACGTGGCCTCGAGCAGCGTCGAGCCTTCGATCTGCACCGCCTGCGGATGGCGCTTCTTGCTGTAGAGAATCGAGAAGCCACGATCAGCAGAACGACCAGCGTCAGCCCGACCAGGCTCACCAGGACCATGAAGAAATAGAGCGCGTCCGCTCTCGCGGCGCGATCTTCGACGCCTCAGGCGGAAAGAGCGAGAAGTGCGTCAACCACTTGACGAGAAACTGCCAAAGTACTGGGCTGATGTGGTCCATTCCGTTATCCGTTCACCTTCTTTGGTGTTCCCGTGACGTTCCGTCCGCATGCCGTGCTCGCTGCCGGTAGTCGCGGCGAAACATCACCAGCATGAATCCGCCCAGAAGCACCACCGTCAGCAACCCTCCCAGCTGCACCACGCGCGAAATGATCAGATCGTGCGTGTTGGTCGTGGGATCGTAGTGGTAGCAGTAAGTGAGTATGTTGTCCACCGGCGATCCGATGCTGGTTCGACGAAGCTTCGTCCAGGCCCAGCAACATATCCTTGGGCGAATACTCAACGCCCATGTAGTACTGCGCCAGTTTTCCTTCCGGCGTCACAATCTGGATCGAGCTGGCGTGCGCAAACTGCGTCAGGTTGCTGCCCGGCACCGTCATCTTCACATATCGGAAGCCGACCGCCTTGGTGAGCGCATCGATGTTCGGCTGCGTGCCGGTCAGGAAGTGCCAGCCGTTGGCCGTCTCGGGATGCCCGTAGCGCTTCAGATAGGTGCTCTTCTTCTCCGCGGCCAGGTCGGTGCCCTCGGTGGGATCGATGCTCACCACGATGATGTTGAAATCCTTGCCGGGAACGAATCGCACCATCTCCAGCGCGCTCACCAGCCCGTCCAGCTCTTCTGAGCAGAGCATCGGGCACCGGTAGTAAACCAGCGCCAGGATGGCGGGCACTTTGCCAAAGTAGCTGCCCAGCGTCACCTGCTTGCCCGCATCGTCGGTGAAGGTCAGGTTCAGCGGCAACTGCTGGTTCAGATGCTGGTCGATGCCACGCTGTTCAGGATCGCGGGCGGCTTGTCGCTCGTCGGCGCCCGCCTGCTTGTCGCCGTAGCTGGAAACCTGCGCCGCAGCGAACGGCGCGAAATGGCGAGCCACAGCACAATCGCGCCCGCGATGGCCATCGCCGCGGCCCGCCAGCTTCTCCGGATTGTGCTTCTCGCACTGCATGATCTGCTCCTTCTTCCGTTCCTGCTCGCTCAGTCGTCCCGCTGTTTCTAGTCGCTCACTCGACTCTCGCCCTACTTCTGCTGCTCCGCACGCGCCTGCAGCCGCGGCCTGCTCCTGCTCATAGCCCGTGCGGCGCAAATCCATTGGTCAGCGGCATGGTCACCGCCGGAGCGTTGTCGCCCGCCATCAGCGGCTGCTGTCTGCACCGCCGGCGCCACCGGCAAACCCGCGCTGCGCAATCAGCTCCATGGCGCGCTCGATGGGAATTCTCACCGTCCCCTTCGACTGATCGATCCAGCGTGTAGTTGTCCAGCAGCAGATCCTCGCGCGCGTGCAGGTCGGCGATATCCTGGTCGCCGTCGTCGATCTGCACTCGCGGCGTGGGAAACGTCTGCGTCAGCTCCGCAACCTTGTTCTGCATCTCCGGGCTCGAAGGCATGTTGCCCAGCTGGCGGATGTCCACGGTCTTGGTCCACTTGCTGTTCGGCCCGTCTTCCTTGTTCATGTCGCGCGTTGATCACTTTGCCGATGCCGTAGCACAGCAGCGCCGTCACCGCCGCAAAAATGGCCAGCGCGGTAAGAAATACAACAATGCCCGTGACGTTCGCGTCGGTGCGCTCGTAGCCCGCCGACGCATCGATCTCGTGTTCTTCCGGCTCGTGCCCGTGGATTCGCGGTTCGTTATGCGTGGGCATGTTCAGGCTCCAGAATCTCCGCCAGATGCGGATCGTTCACCTGCACCAGCGGCCGCGTCTTCAGCTGCATGCAGAAATAGGCCAGCCAGAAGCAGACATCGCCACGGGCACCGCAATGTACTCGAGAATTCCCCAGCTGAAGTGCAGGTTGCGCGCGGCGTCTTTGAAGTTCGGCTCGATCAGCCAGAACATGTCGAATGCCCGGCGAAAACCATCCACTGGCACACCCGCACCAGCCGCTTCTTGTTGCGCTTGAGGTCGCGCGAAAGCAGCATGCGTGAACGGAATCAGCCAGTGGAAGATGAAATCGAGCGTGATGATGATGCCCCAGCCGCCGCGAATGCGATCGAGATACCAGTTGATCTCGTGCGGCAGGTTGCCCGACCAGATGATCAGGAACTGTCCGAAGGCCAGGTAGATATTCAGCATCACGAAGGCAAACGTCAGCTTGCCCAGGTCGTGCTGCTCGGTCTGGCGCAGAATCGTCTTGAACGGCTCGGCCTTCGAGAGCGAAATCGCGACGATGATGCCGAACGCCAGCACCAGGTATCCCTGCCCCACCAGGAACAGCAGCCCGTAGACCGTCGAGAACCACGTCACATCCATCGACATGACCCAGTAGATCGCGGCCGCCGTCATGGTGACGGAGTAGATCACGATGCCCGGGCCGCTGATGTTTTCGAATTTCTTGATCCAGTAGGCGTGTGTCTCCGGCCCTCGGCTGTCGCGCTTCAAGCCCAGCGAATTCAGCCGCCACGTGTAGAAGCCCCAGATGGCAAAGCAAAGCAGGCTCACCCAGACAAACGCGAATGGATTCAGCATGGGCCGCTTGAAGTCGAGGCAGTGCGCCTGAATTTCGTGATCAGCCCGGCTTTCAGTGCCGCTGCCGTGTCGCTCACGCTGGTGTACTTCGCCCACAGGTACAGCCGCTTCATGAAGATCGCAACCACCACCAGTAGACGAAAACCAGCGGCAGCGTGCGGCTCATGGCCTCAAGCGGCCGGCGCAGCAGCAATCCCCACTTGCCGCCCGAGCAGTACTGCACCATCAGCAGGCAGTCCGCCGATGCAAAGTCCCCATGTCACCATCAGTGCCCAGCGTCCAGGCGCGCAGCACGTGATCCCAGCCCAGCCGTCCTGCGCCTGGCCCAGAAACGCCAGAATCACGGCGATCACCGAAAAGATCGCCCCACATCAGCGCGCGCGTCCTCCAGCCGTCCACAAACGCCGGCGCGCCGAGATCGGCGGGAAGCGTCTTGGCGTGCGATGCTGCGTGGTTCGTGAGCCATTCCTCTTCCTTCCTTACGTCCTCGTCCCTGGCCTGACTTCGGCGGCCGGTTTGCTTGCGGAATCGAAATCTTCGGATCCGCCGGATAGGCCGGAGCCATCGCCCGGCGTTCCCTCGCTGGCAATCGGCGGATATGCCTGCACCGCCGTCGCGGGCATGGGCCACGGCTGCGCGTATCTCGGGATGCCCTGCTTCCGCTGCCAATTCCTTCAGGCTCCTGACTGTCACGCCCGCCGGAACATCCTTCGCCGTCGCCGCCTGGCTCAATTGCAGCGCGCGAATGTACGCCGCCACCGCCCAGCGATCCGCCGGCGGCAGTTGCGACGAGTAGTCGGGCATGGCGCCGTAGCCGTGCGTCATCACGTAAAAGTAGTGCGAGATCGGCTGCGACATGCGCACCTGGTCGTGCAGATTCGCCGCCGGCTTGTAGCCGCGCTGCACAATCTCGCCCAGTCCGTTGCCCACGCGCGAGTGGCACGGCGTGCAATAGATGTTGAACCGCTCCTGCCCGCGCTTCAGCACTTCCATCGTCACCGGGAACGGCATCTCGTTCAGCTCCTGCTGTAGCCGTTCGGCCCCTGCACCACGCCGGTATAGAAGTAGCTGTCCTCGTGCAACTGGCCGCGGGCCACGGTGTCCAGCACCTGCGGCCGCGCCCCGCGATGGTCGGCAAAGAAGTCCGTCCCGCGCTGCGGAATCATCTTCGGCTGGTTCTGCATGTCCTGCCGGCAGCCGGCGACAAGAGTAGCGCTGCAAGCGATCGCCAGCGAGTGCCGCGCCGCGTCTTCGCAAGCCGGCGCATCTGGAACCGGCGGCTGATCGCTGCGATGCCCTGATCGCTGAAAGCTGGCTCATCAGTACTCCACCTCCACCACCGAATTCGGCTGAAACTTCTCAAGATACGCCTTCGTCTCCGCCAGATCGAACTTCGGATCCAGCGCCTCGAGGCACAGGAAGAACTTGTCCGTCGTCGCGCCATCGCGGAAGTTGGGCGCATTGAACAGCGGATGATAGAGCGCCGGCAGCCCGTTCAGCGCCAGCATGCCGAAGGCCGCCGAAAGGCCCGCCCACAGAATCGTCCACTCGTAGGCGGGCACAATGAACGCCGGCCACGAATACGTGGGCCGCCCGCCAATATTCAGCGGATAAGCCAGCACCGAAATCCAGGTCTCCAGCGAGAACATCGCCGCGCCGCCCATCAAGCCGCCGATCAGCGTGACCAGCGGCACCTTGTTGCGATGGAAGCCGATCGCCTCCGCCGCTTCCTCCACCGGGATAGGGCGTATAGCAGTCCATGCGCCGCCAGCCATCCTCGCGCGCCTGCCGCGCGGCCCGGACCAGGTCGCCCGGCGTATCGAATTCGGCCAGCAGGCCGTAGGTTCCTTCGCGTGCGGGCATATCAGTCACCAGCCTCCCTGCCGCCTTGGGCTTGATCTTGGCCCCGGGCAGCAACATGCGAATTTCGTTCATGGGAATCATGGGCAGGAAGCGCACGAACAACAGGAACATGAACGTGAAGAATCCCAGCGTGCCGACGAAGGTCATGTAGTCCCACTTGGTCGCGCGATAGGTGCCCCACGACGACGGCAGAAAGTCGCGCGTAAAGGCTCGTGACGACGATGACGAAGCGCTCAAACCACATGCCCGTGTTCACCACGATGGAGATGAAGAACATGAAGGTGATGTTGGTGCGCAGCTTGCGCGACCACAGCGTGGTCAGCGGAATCGCCAGGTTGCAGGTAATCAGCACCCAATACGACCAGCCCATCGGCCCGAACGCGCGATTCCAGAATGTGAAGGCCTCCCAGTGGATGGCCGAGTACCAGGCCATGAAGGCTTCCATGCCGTAGCCGTAGGCCACGATGAATCCCGTCACCAGCATCACCTTGCCCATGTTGTCGATGTGGCGCTCGGTCACCAGCTGCTCCAGGTGATAGAACTTGCGCAGCGGAATCGCCAGCGTGAGCACCATGGCGAAGCCGGAATAAATGGCGCCGGCCACGAAGTAGGGCGGGAAGATCGTCGTGTGCCAGCCCGGCAGCACCGCCACCGCGAAATCGAAGCTGATGACCGTGTGAACGGAGAGCACCAGCGGCGTGGCCAGGCCGGCCAGCAGCAGCGATGCCGTCTCGTAGCGCATCCAGTGGCGCGCCGAACCGCGCCAGCCCACGCGAAAGCATGCCGTAGAAATACTGCGCGATCTTCGACTTTGCGCGGTCGCGGAAGGTGCCGAAGTCGGGCACCATGCCGATGTACCAGAACACCACCGAGATCGTCGCGTAGGTCGAGACCGCGAACACGTCCCACATCAGCGGCGAGCGGAACTGCGGCCACACGGTCATGGTGAAGGGCAGCGGCAGCATCCAGTACCCCAGCCACGGACGGCCCACGTGAATCAGCGGGAACATGCCGGCGCACATCACGGCAAAAATCGTCATGGCCTCGGCAAAGCGGCTGATGGAGTTGCGCCAGCCCTGCTTGAACAACAGCAGAATCGCCGAGATCAGCGTGCCGGCATGGCCGATGCCGATCCACCACACAAAGTTGATGATGGCGAATCCCCAGGCCACCGGCTGCGTGATGGCCCAGATGCCCACGCCCTTCAGGAACAGCCACGTCACGCGCCACCATCAGCACCGTCGGCGCCGCCGCCGGCGATGCCGTGAACAGCGCAAACCAGCCCATCGGCGTGTGCGGCGTCAGCACAATGCGCGCGATCTTTTCGGTGATCGACCGGAAGGTCTGCCCCGGCGCAATCACCCGGTATTCTCCGGTTGCGGGATCGATCGCGCGGATCTGTTGGTTTTATTTCTGTCGCCTCGCTTTCAGTCCCAGTCGTCGTCCTCGTCCCTGTAACCCTTTCGCCGGATCGTGTTCCACCGGCGTCTCTTCAAGTTCCTGGTTCAGATTCAAAACTTCGGCCACATACGTCGTCCGCGGACGCGTGTTCTGGTCGGCAATCACCTGGTAGCTGCGCTGCTGCGCCCGCAGCTTTGAAACCTTGCTGTCTTGTCGTTGATGTTGCCGAAGACGATCGCAGTCGGCCGGGCACGCCTGCTGGCATGCGGTCACAATCTCGCCGTCGCGGATGTTGCGGTTCTCCTTGTCGGCCTCGATCTTGGCTGCCGTAGATGCGCTGCACGCAGTAGCTGCACTTCTCCATCACGCCGCGCGAGCGCACGCTCACGTCGGGATTGCGCATCAGCTTCAGGCTCTCGGTCTCGTAATCGGAGTAGAGCAGGAAGTTGAATCGCCGCACCTTGTACGGGCAGTTGTTCGAGCAGTAGCGCGTGCCCACGCAGCGGTTGTAGACCATCATGTTCAGGCCTTCCGGCGTGTGCACCGTCGCGCCCACCGGGCAAACCTGCTCGCAGGGCGCGTTCTCGCAGTGCTGGCAGGTCATCGGCTGGAAGTGCGCGCGCGGCGCGGAAAGATCGCCCTCGAAATAGGTGTCGATGCGCAGCCACTGCATGTTGCGGCCGATGCGCACCTGCTGCTTGCCCACCACCGCGATATTGTTCTCGGCATAACAGCTCACGATGCAGGCATTGCAGCCCGTGCAGCTGTTCATGTCGATCGACATGCGCCCAGGCGTTGGCTTCGTTGTACGGCCAGTTGGGGAACAGCGACGTGTCGCATGCTCGGCGTGTCGTGGCGTTCGCCCTCGTGCGCAAAATTCGGATTGGCCTTGAACTCGTCGAGCGTCGCGTAGCGGATGATGCCGCGCGGACCCAGCGCCTCATCGGCTTCGAGCGAGTTGTTGCCGGTGCCCTGCCCCTGCCAGAAAGCTTCGCGCGGTGATCCTGGTAGTGGCTCTTGGTGATCGCGATGCCCCACTTGCCATCGACCTTGCGGATCGAGCCCGTCGCGTAAAACGGCGCCCACGTGTTGCGAATCAGGTAAGCGTTGAAGCCCTGCCCCGAGCCCACGCGGCCCGCGAACTCGCGGCCGTAGCCCAGGTACACCGTCACCGAGTTGTCGGGATGGCCCGGCGCCACGATCACCGGCGCCTTCACCTTGCCGTTGCCCACGCGTCAACTCAACAATGTCGTCTTCTTCCAGGCCCAGCTTGGTCAGCGTCGCGCCGGAAACAATCGCCGCGTTGTCCCAGCTCAGGCTCGTCACCGGCTTGGGCAGCTCCTGCAGCCAGCCCACGTTGATCCAGCGGCCGTCATAAATATTCGGATCGGGCCGGAAGATGATCTCCAGCGAATCCTTCGGCGTCGGGCGCGGGAACTGTTCCCTTGAACTCCGCGCTTGCGCTCGCTTCGCCGTCTTGTCGTACGCCGTGTCCGCAATCCAGCCGTCGTGCAGCGCCTTGCGCCAGCCCGTCTCAAAATCGCCCTTGATCGTCGGCTTCCACGTCTCGCGCACCGCATCGTACGCGCTCAGCATCGGCTCGTTCAGCAGCGTCTGGAAAACATCGTGCGCCGTCTTGCCGCCGTACAGCGGATCGATCATCGGCTGCACGATCGAAACCGTGCCGTCGTAGGCGCGCGCATCCGACCACTACTCCAGATAATGCGCGGCGGGAATGTGCCAGTGCGCCTGCTGGCCCGTCTCGTCGTAGTGCGAGCCGAGATGCGCCACGATCTTCGCCTTGTTGAAGGCCGTCGCAAAATTCAGATCGGCGGGCGCGTCGTAGATGGGATTCGCATTCAGAATCACCAGCCAATCCACCTTGCCCGCATTCAGATCGGCCACCAGCGCCTTGAAATCGCCAAGCTGATCGCTGGGCAGCGGATTCGCGGGCTCGCTGCGCAACAAACACCGTCTTGCCCACATTGCCCAGCGCGTTGTTGATCGCCAGAGCCAGCGCCGCGACCGACGGATCCTGATAAAGTCCCGGCAGCACCGCGCTCTTGCCGGCACTCGCCTTCAGATCCTTGGCCAGCGCAGCAAGAAATTTCTGCTGCTCGTCGGTCCACGCATAGGCCGGCGCGTTCACTCCCGCCACGCCCACAGCCTGCGCCAGCGCCGCCGCAAATGCCGGAATCTCGCTCGCGCGCAATCCCAGCCGGTGCTCGGCCTTCATGCCGGTCGTGGTCGGCGTGCTCTCAACGGCATACAGCCGGTTCATGCCGTTTTCCGGCTGCTTGCGCCGGTCGGCATAGTCGCGCACCAGTTTGTGGAAGCCGGGATAGCTCGCGCCCGAAAGAAAATCCGCGTCGAGCGAAACGATCACGTCCGCGCCGCTCAGGTCGTACTGAACGTTCATGCCCGCTCGCCAGCAACGTTCCGGCAACCGCCGGATCGTACTGCACCAGCTTCGCCTTCGGATACGCCTTCTGCACCTCCTGCCACTGCCGCGCCAGCGTCGGCGAAGTAATGGTCGCGCTCAGGAAGTAAATGCCGGTTCCGTCCTTGCGTCGCGGCCACCTTGTCGCTGCAGCGCCTCGGCAAACTCCGCCCACTCGCGGCTCTCGCCTTCGATAGGTCACATGCTGCGAGCGGTCGGGATCGTAGAGATCGAGCAGCGTGCCCTGCGAATACGGATCGGAACCGCCGTGGTTGTACGCGTGCTCCGGATTGCCGTCGATCTTGATGGGCCGGAACTCGTCGCTCTTCACCAGCAGCGGCACCGCGCCGGTCGAAAACGGATGCGCCGTGGCAAAGTACATCGGCTTGCCCAGAATCAGGTCTTCCGGCGCCTTGACGTAGGGATAAATCGGCTCATCGGGCTGCTTGGTGCAACCGGCCAGCCCGGCCAGCGCCATCGAAGCGCCCATCAATTTCAGGAAGCCGCGCCGCGAAACCGGATCGACCCACTCCTGCGCCGCCGAGGGAAACTCGCGCTCCACCGCCGCCTGAAACTCCGGCGTATTGGCCAGCTCATCGAGCGACCGCCAGTACTTCTTGCCCTTCACGCCCTTCAGCTCCGCGCGAACCGCTTCAAGCGTCATCGGCTCGGCGCATTCCAGCGCGCGACGATGCTTCGACTCGCGTTGCTGCTTCAGCGTCCTCCGACGGCATTGCCCCATCGGCCTTCTCCACTCGCTCGGCGAATTCTGTTCTCGTTCGCTGCTCATCGGTGGCACACCTCGCAGCTGGTCAAATCCTTCGGGGTGCGAATCTTGTAGTGATCCACCAGAAAGTGGCCCAAATCATCCTGGCTGGTGAACTTCTGGTAAGCCGGCGCAGCAGCCGGCATCGCCGCGGCAGCCACGTCGCCCGCCAGGCCCTTCGCGTCCAGACGCGCGGCAGCTGCAACGAAGCCATCTCGGCGCCTGGCGCTCCGCTCGGATCCTTCGTCGTGCAGCTCACGCTTTGCGCGGTGGGCACGCCCGGCTTGTTCGCCGCTCGCCGCGCACCACACCGGCCTGATCTTCCGCCGGCGCCTCCCAGGCCATGTTGTAGATCTGCGCTCGTGGGCCGCAGATTCTTCGCCGGATTGCGATGGCAGTCCAGGCACCACTCCATCTGCAGCGTGTTCTGCTCGTACATCAGCGGCATCTCGTCCACGCGCCCGTGGCAGCTCTCGCAGCCGATGCCCTTGTTCACGTGAATCTCGTGGCTGAAGTAAACAAAGTCGGGCAGGTCGTGCACCTTGATCCACGGAATCGACTGGCCCGTGTACCAGCTCTGCCGCACCGGCTCCAGCAATTGCGCATTGGTCCAGATCTGCGCGTGGCAGTTCATGCAGGTCCGCGTCGGAGGAATGCCCGCGTAGCTCGACTTCTCCACCGTGGTGTGGCAGTACTGGCACTGCAGCCCCAGCCCCTGCACGTGATGCTTGTGGCTGAAGGGCACCGGCTGATCCGCGCGCTGGCCCTGCCGCGTAACCCATGGCGAGCGCTGCAGCTGGTCCAGCGTGACCCCCAGGGCAATCACGATCAACCCCGTCAACACCAGGCTCATGCGAGCCAGTGCATTGGAGCTGCGGTCGAAGATTTGCGCCATGAACGATTCCCGGTTTGACTTTCGTTTTGTATGCGCCGCGTGTGCCGGCGGTCACATGGGTGATGTACAAGAAACGCTCTTCGATAGAACTTACGGGAGGGGCGGGGAAGCCCGAAATTTCAATATAGCAGACTGCAGGCCCGCGCACACAAGCGCTAGCGTGCCACATCGCGAAAAAATTTTGTGGGAAACCGATTTGCAACCGTCTGAAAAGAAAATCGCTTGTGACAAGAGCGATTGCGGGGTAAACACCACCGTTTCTCTGGCGTCTTGCGTACCAGAGATTGGGATGTGCCATCAACAAAATATCACACCGAGATTGCCGCGCTTCGCCATCAGTTCGCATGACGACCTGCGCGAGGCGATGCATGCAAAATTCGAGCTGATCCGCTCGCTCAGCCTCACTCAGCATTCCATCCGCCCGCAGCAACAATCAGCGATGGCTTTCATCGCGTCGATCCGCCGCATCGGTCTCAGCAAAGCGAGCTCTCCGCCAGCGCCGGCGGCCAGCCCGCAATCACCAGGAATACATCGAAGACGAAAAGTCCGATCGCAATGTCGTTGAACAGCGTCGCCTGCGGCAGATTCGGCCAGAACTGGTTGGCCGCCCAAAACAGAAATGCAGCCGCCAGCAAAATCGCCTTGGCCAGTTCCATCGGCGTGTAGGCCGGTGCGCCATCTGGTAAATCAAGTAAGCAAGCGGCGATCATCGCCAGGCGAAAAGCCGCCAGAAATCGTGGCTTCCCGCCGGAAACAACCGCGGCACAGCATCCTGGCCGAGCAGCACGGCGACGCCCGCAAGCGTAACGGCGCCGAGAATACAGGGGAAAAGCCTGCGGCTCCGGTCAAGACGGATGCTCACAAGCTCATTATTGCCCGCGCCACTGAAAGGAATCTATAAAGGCCTCGAACGCGCTCCCGGAATGTGAACCGGCACGGTGATCGGCACTCGTCCGGTCCCGGCCCTTGCCGGTTCGAATGTTTTAAAATTCATGCAGGATTTACACTCAGCTACGTCTCCTGTTTCGAGATTTCTTGCATCTGCGGACCCGCTCCGATCTGGATCCTCGGGAGCGGAATTGCGGCTCCTCCGTCTCAAACTGAGATCTGAAAAAGGAAAGACTATGAAGTACGCCGGACTGCTGGTGATGCCTGCCGGATTCTTTCTCACTCTTGCCGCGCTGGTGTTGTTTCCCGACCCGGCGCGGCGGGCGGGGTTTGTCCTTTGCGGTCTGGCCGTTGAGGCGCATGGGACTGGCGGTCGCGGTGCGCGGCCACATGCTTGCGCGCGAGGCGAGCCGCCCATGAATCCGGTCCCTCCCGTCCTTCCCACGCAGGTTCCCGCGATGAGCGATGCCGTTTTCGCGCTGACATTTGCGCTCCTGTTGCTTGCGCCGCTGGCCATCGCAGGCGTGGCGCTCATCAATACCGGCCTGGGCCGCTCGCGCTCGGCCGCGCAGGCGCTGCTGGGAAATCTGGCGCTCGTCGCGGTGGCCGCCATTGTCTTTGCCGTTCGTCGGCGCGGCATTGGCCGGAACACCTGGGACACGCCGAGGTTGCTTTGCACGCGGCCGGGAAGACCTGGAGCCTGCTCGGGCTCGGCCCGTTTCTGTTGCGCGGCCTTGGCTCCGCCGCGCCGCAGGCGCAGCTCACATTGCTCTTTGAGTTCCTGGCCGTAGCCATGGCCGCGATGCTTCCCTGGGGCTCGGGAGCGGATCGCTGGCGGCTCGCGGCCGGTGTCGCGTCGGCCGCGGTTCTTGCCGCCGTTGTTTTTCCTCTCGCCGCACACTGGATCTGGGGCGGCGGCTGGCTGGCGCAACTGGGCGCCAACTTCTCGCTGGGCGCGGGCTTTCTTGACGGCGGCGGCGCGGCCACAGTGCATGTACTTGGCGGCTTGAGCGCGCTGGCCGTCATCTGGATCGCCGGACCGCGTCGCGGCAAATTCCCCAAAGAGGGCCTTTCCACGGCCATGCCCGGCCACAACGCCGTCTATGTGCTCTTCGGCTGCCTGCTGGCGCTGGTGGGCTGGCTGGCCTGGAACGCCGCCGGAGCAATGCTCTGGCTGCATGCTCCGCTCGCCGCGCTGCCCGGCACGGCAATCAACACGCTGCTCTCGGCCTCCGCGGCGCTCGCGGCCACGTTCACGGTCACCCGCGTTCGCTTCGGCAAGCCCGATGCCAGCCTCTGCGCCAACGGCTGGCTCGCCGGCCTCGTTGCCTCAAGCGCGTGCGCCGGCATCGTTACGCCGGGAGGATCCATCTTTGTCGGCGCCTTTGCCGGCATCTTCACGCCTTTGCTGATTGAGCTGCTCGAGCTGGCGCTCTCCATCGACGATCCTTCCGGCGCCATCACCGTCCACGGCGCAGCGGGCATGTGGGGATTGGTCGCCGCCGGCTTCTTTGCTCCGCAGCCCGGCCAGCTTCTCGCTCAACTCGTCGGCATTGCCGCGCTGCTCGGCTTTGTTTTCCCGCTCATCTATTTGCTCTTCGCTCTGCTCAACCGCTTCGTTCCTTTCCGCGTCGATCCGGATGGCGAGCGCATGGGCATGGACCTGCACGAGCTTGGCGGCGGAGCCTATCCCGAGTTCGTCATCCACCGCGACGAGTCTTACCGGTAGGAAGCGGGCGCTCACACCCGTCTGTCGCGGCGGAACCGAACACCGCGAAGCTTCTAACGCCGTGCCAGCATCAGCATGACAACAAACAATGCCAGCGGAACCAGCACCAGCGCAGTGTAAATTGCGATCTTGCGCCGATTGATGGCAAACCGCCCCAGCCGTACAGGCCGGCCTGGGCCGCTTTCTACTCCCACCAGTTCCTGGTGCTCCAGCTCCCAGGCCATTTCGGCGGCCGTGGAGTAACGATGCCGTGGGTCCCGCGCCAGCGCGCGAAACAGAATCTCTTCGAGCTCGGGCGAAATCTCCGGGTTCAGCTTGCGTGCCGGTTCCGGATCGGTCAACAATCTCTCGTTCATCACCGCCAGCGGATTCGGCCCCGAGAACGGCGGTTGGCCGGTCAGCATTTCGTAGAGGATCGCGCCCAGTGAATAAACATCGCTGCGCTGGTCGCCCCGCTGGCCCTTCACCTGCTCCGGTGAAATGTAGTCGGGAGTGCCCAGCGCCGGCGTCAGCCCCAACTGCGTGATGCGCCGCGCGTCCTCCTTCAAGGCGATGCCAAAGTCGATGATCTTAATGCGGTCGCCATCGCAGACCATGATGTTTTCCGGCTTCAGATCGCGGTGCACCACGCCGTGCTTGTGCAGATTGTCGAGAGCATCGCAAATCGCCACCGTCAGCGCCACTGCCCGGTCGACGGGCAGCTTCCGTTCCTCGTTCAGAATCGCCCGTAGCAGCCGTCCTTCCACCCACTCGATGACCATGTAACGCCGGCTGCGCTCTTCGCCGTCATAGGTCTTCACCACGCCGGGATGGTCAATCTCCTGGCCGATTTCCTCCTCGCGGCGGAATCGCTCCAGCAGGATTGGATCGGCCTCCATCTCCGCATGCGGAACCTTCACCGCCACCTGTCGCCCGTTGCGCAGGTCCGTGGCCCGGAAGAGCGTCGCCATGCCGCTGCGCGCAACTTCTGCTTCCAGACGGTAGTGGTCCAGCGTCTCTCCCGCTTCCAATTTCGCCATGACTTCAGTCAGCATCTCAGGTTCGATTCTTGCATGCAATTTGTAAGAAAACTGCAAGGATCGCCGAACCCTGAAATCGTGTTGCAAACGGGCTCTTTGAGAGCCTGAACGCCACGGCCCGCCTGGGAATACCAAAGGCCCGCTTTTCGCCGTTCCCGCCGAATCATGCCGCCTATCTTGCCGGGAATCATTATGATGATTGACAGGATGTCCCGCCTGTTTCGCATCTCTGCGACCTGCCTGGTGCTGGCTTGTACAACCTCGCCCGGCTTGGCCCGCGCAACCGAGGCCACCAGGCTGCGATTTTCGCTGCTTGCAGTGGGCGCTGCCGCGGCCAAGTCTCACCCGCGCAAGCTGGAGCCGCCGCAGGATACCGGTTTTCTCAATCGGCGAATCGATCTCCAGGGCATCCCCTACCGCTTTCAGGTCTACCTGCCCGAAGATTGGCGGCGCGACGACGGCAAGCTGTGGCCCATCATCCTTTTCCTGCACGGCCGGGGCGAGCGCGGCTCCGAGGGCATGTGGCAAACGCAGATCGGGATCGCCGAAGCGGTTCGCAACCACCCCGATCGCTGGCCTTTCGTCATCGTGATGCCGCAGTGCCCGCAGACCGCCCACTGGACCGATCCCGCCATGCTCCAGCTCGCCATGGCCGCGCTCGACCAGGAGTCGGCCGAGTTTCACGGCGATCCTTCCCGCACCTATCTCACTGGCCTCTCCATGGGAGGCTACGGCGCCTGGGAATTGGCGCGCCTTCATCCTCATCGTTGGGCTGCCATTGTCATTGCCGCTGGTGGTGTCTTCTGGAGCTATGAGCCGGACCGCTGGCAGGAAGCGTCAATCCTGCCTGCCGAGTACGCCCGTGCCGTTGGCCGCACGCCCATCTGGCTCTTCCATGGCGGCCTCGACAACATCGTCGTCCCGCGCCAGAGCGAATTGATGTACGACGCCTTCAAGCAAGACGGCGGCGACATTCGCCTCTGGATCTATCAGGGAATCAAGCACGACTGCTGGACCCGCGCCTACGACGAGCCGGAGCTCCCGGCCTGGCTGTTGGCCCACCGCATTCCTGCGGCGCCCGAGGTCCTGGCCGAACGCCTCGTGATTCCGCTCCACCCACCAGCCATCAAGCTGTCCACCGTCGAGCTCGATAGCCTGGCCGGCGACTACCGCGAGCCTAACGGGCACGCCGTCGAAACCATCCTCCGCCAGGGCGACCAGCTCTTTGAGAAGAGCCCCGGCGGCGGCTTGACCGGCCTGGAGGCAGAGTCGGCCGATGCCTTCCTTCGCCCCGTCGATGCCACCGGCGCGCACAACGCTCACTTGACCTTCGAGCGCGATGCCGAGGGGCGCGTCACAGGCTATCTCCTCAGCGACAATCGTCACGAGGAGCGCTGGGTTAAGCTGACGCCCGGCAATAAATAACAAAGCTTGTTGCTTTAGGGCCATCCCCCGGATGGTCTTCGACGGCAATTCTCCAGTGTTATGCAGGAGAATTTGGGTTCTAGAAGCATTGCCCGGTTGGTCCGGCTCTTCTCAATCGAAGCCTCCGGAACCTTCCGCCCCGCAATTGCGTATCCTTATCTCGATATCGAGGAGGCGGCATGTTTTGCAGCGGATGTGGCCGTGCTTTGGAAGCGGGACAGGTGATTTGCCCGCAATGCAACCGGCCGGTGGCCCCGGCGGCGCCTGTCCCACCCCCTGTGCCCAATTTCCAGTTCGAATTGGCGCGCTACGCCGGCAAGGTGCGAGTCCTGGGCATTCTGTGGCTGGCCTACGCAGGCCTGTCGCTGGTGCTCGGCACCTTCGGATTGCTCTTCTTGCACTCGATGTTCTCGGGCGGATTCGGCCCCTGGGGGCATGGCCCGATGCCGCAGATGTGGTTCTTTCCGGCGCTTCTGCGTTTTGCCTGGGTGTTCGTGGCGGGCCGGGCGATTTTGAGCGGCGTTGCCGGCTGGGGTCTTCTGGAGCGCACGCAGTGGGGACGCATCCTCGCCATCGTTGTCGCCATCATCAGCCTCATCAAGGTCCCGTTTGGCACCGCCTTGGGCATCGCCACGCTGGTCATCCTGCTCGGCTACCGGAATTCAACCCTCTACGACCAGCTATAGCCGGGCCATGGCGTCGGCTCGCAGTCTCCGGGCGTCGCGCTGTCGTTGGTATCGACGCCCCTGATCTCTGACCCCTGTCTTACAATCGAACCATGAGTTTCCCAGCCAACCGGATGCGGCGGATGCGCCGCAGCGAGCCTTTGCGCGCCTTGGTGCGCGAAACCGCGCTCGAGCCCGGTGACCTGATCTATCCCCTCTTCATTTGTCCAGGCAAGGGCGTGCGCAACCCTGTCGGCTCCATGCCTGGCGTATTCAATCTCTCGGTAGACGAGGCAGTGCGCGAGGCCGAAGAGGCTGCGCGTCTCGGCTTGGGCGGGTTGCTGCTCTTCGGCCTGCCGGAATCAAAAGACGAGCAAGGAACCGGCGCCTGGGAAGAAAACGGTATCGTGCAGCAGGCGCTGCGCGCGCTCAGGCAATCCGCGGCCGCCAAAAAGCTGGTCCTCGTCGCCGACGTTTGCTTGTGCGAATACACCAGTCACGGCCACTGCGGCGTCGTGGTAAAGTCGCGCGACGGATTCGACGTTGACAACGATCCCACGCTTGAATTACTCGCCCGCACCGCGGTCAGCCAGGCCAGGGCCGGCGCAGACGTGGTCGCGCCCAGCGATATGATGGACGGCCGCGTCGCCGCCATCCGCCGCGCACTCGACGGCGCGGGCTTCACGCAGACGCCGATCCTCAGTTACGCCTCCAAGTTTGCCTCCGCGTTCTACGGCCCCTTCCGCGAGGCCGCCGACTCTACTCCGCAGTTCGGCGACCGCAAGACTTATCAGATGGATGGCGCCAACCTGCGCGAGGCCCTGCGCGAGATCGATCTCGATATCGAGGAGGGCGCGGACATGATCCTGATGAAGCCTGCCATGCCGTATCTCGACGTGGTGCGCGCGGCTCGCGAGCGGGTCGGCGTGCCGATCGGCGCTTATCAGGTCTCCGGCGAGTACTCGATGCTTCAGGCCGCCTTCGAAAAAGGTTGGCTCGATCCCGCGCGCGCCATGCTCGAATCGCTGGTGGGTATACGCCGCGCCGGCGCCGACTTTATCGTCACCTACTTCGCCAAAGACGCCGCCAAGTTGCTTTCATGAGGCTGGAATCCCTGGCGCCGGCTTCGCGGCCGGCGCACGTTCAAACTCTCAGTCTTAACCTGGATAGCTGGCTTTCGTTTTAAGCAATTGTTACCCGATGATGCCCCTATGCCGCTAAGGCCCAACAAGCTCAACTTGCCCCGCGCAGTCTACTGGTTTGTGGCACTGGCATTTGTCCTGCGCATTGGCGCGCGCCTTTGGTACACCGGCATCGCCGACTTTTGGATCGACGGTTACGGCTTCTTCTTTGAGTTAGCGCAGAGCATCGCTCATGGACAAGGTTTCGCAGTGGGAGGCCCGCCTACGGCTTTCCGGGTCCCGCTGTACCCGATCCTCCTCGCTGGCCTCACGCTGGGTCACCGGGCCTTCTGGCCAATCGTCATCGCCCAATCCGCAATCGGCGCCGGAACTGTGATCTGCGCCGCGTTGCTTGCCCGCCGGTTATTTGCGGGACCGGCCGCGGAAAAGGCTGCAACCCTGGCTGCCGCGATCACTGCCTTTTATCCGTACTACGTCATCCACGACACCGCGCTTCAGGAAACCAGCGTCTTCACACTTATCACCATTGTTGCGGTGCTCGTTCTCGAGCAAGCGGCCTGGCTGGGGACTTTGTCGTCCGGCGTGTTTTCCGGCCTGCTGCTTGGCCTCGACGTCCTGACCCGTCCGACCATTGCTCCCTTTGCCTTGCTGGCTCCGCTGTGGCTCCTTTGGCGTCGCCGTACCCGCGCCGGAGTGGTTTGCGCGGTCTTCCTGGCTGCGACCGTCTTTCCCTGGGTTTTGAGGAACTATGTCGTGCTGGGCGATCCAACGCTGAGCACGGAAACGGGAATTGAGTTTTGGGCTGGAAACTGCGGCTTCCTCTTTCGTCATTACCCGCAGGAAAGCAGCGATATAAGCAAGACTGAGGCTACCAATTCCCTCTCGCTCGAAGATCGTGGAGAACTGCACGGCGGCTGGCGGACAGCGAAGCGCTGACAGACCACTGGTACCTTCACAAGGGCCTTGAATACATACGGTCGCATCGCCGGCAAACGGTCATTGACGGTTTCCACAAGATTGCGTCGGCCTTTAGCTGGCTGCCAAGCCCGCGCCGCGGCTTGGCGCTCGATCTTGTGCAAGTGTTCTCTTACGGACCGGTCATGGTTCTCGGGCTCTGGGGAATGTGGCGTCACCGCGCTCACTGGCGCGACGATGCCCTGATCTACCTCCTCTTTGCCACGTTTATGCTGGTCACCGCGATCTTCTGGGCCCACACCAGTCATCGCGCCTATCTCGACGTCTATTGGATCGCCTTTGCCGCCGGCGCCATCGCCGAAACTGTCCTGGCTCCACGCCAACCGCGATCCTCAGCTACACCGGATTAGGAATTGGCGTAGGGAGAGTTGATGCCCTCAAGTGCCATTTTCCTCAAGAAAATGGCGCCCTGCACACCGCCGAATTCCATATATGAATTCCTAATCCGGTCTAAGCTTCCGGATTTGCCTTCGCAAGCGCATTCGTCCGCGGCCCGCTGACAGACTCTCATTCACAAATCGCTTTGTATTCGCGCCTCGTTGTGCTTTTCTAACTAGAACCCGCCTATGCGCGAGACCGCGTGCTTCGGCAGTTTGCATCGGCCGAGGGATGTAGAAGAGTCCACGGGTCATCCCGCCTCTGTTTTGGTCTCGTCATCACGCGGCCTCGGAATTATGCGCAAGCAACTCGAATCCTATTTCGAATTTGCCCGTCTGGAGACCAATTGGCGCACGGAGATTCTGGCCGGCGTCACGACGTTTCTGACCATGGCCTATATCGTGCTGGTCAATCCGGCCATTTTGGCCGATGCCGGCGTGCCGTTGCCTGCGGTCACAGCGGCCACCTGCCTCTCGGCGGCCTTCGGTTCCATCCTGATGGGCATCATTGCGCGCTACCCCATCGCGCTGGCGCCGGGCATGGGCCTGAACGCGTACTTCACCTATACCGTTTGCATCAAAATGCACGTTCCCTGGCAGACAGCGCTCGGCGCGGTGTTTCTCTCCGGCGTCATCTTTCTCGCCATCACCGCCTTCGGCATTCGCCAAATGATTCTCCGCGCCATTCCTCATCAACTTTATGCCGCGGTTGCCGGCGGCATCGGTCTCTTCATCGCTTTCATCGGCTTCCAGCACGCGGGCCTGGTGGTGCGCGACCCCAATACCCTCGTCGGCATGGGCAGCATCCGCAATCCCACTGCCTATCTCACCCTCCTCGGCCTCATCCTCATGGTCGCGCTCGAAATTCGCAAAGTGAAGGGATCCATCCTCATCGGCGTGCTCACCGTTACCGGCGTCGCCTGGGCCTTCCACATGGTGCAATGGACGCCTTCGACGGGCGGCATTCAAGCGCTTACCCAGACCGCGTTCAAGCTCAACATCATGGGCGCGGTAAACAAAGGCTTGCTCGAAATTATCTTTGTCTTCTTCTTCGTGGACCTCTTCGACAACCTGGGCACGCTGGTAGCGGTCACCAAGCGCGCCGGCCTCATTGAGGCTGACCACTCCATTCCCCGCCTCAACCGGATTCTTTTCGCCGACGCTACGGCGACGGTCTTCGGGTCGCTCATCGGGACCTCGACCGTTACCAGCTACGTGGAGTCCACGGCGGGCGTGGCTGCCGGAGGCCGCACCGGCGTCACTGCCATCGTCACCGGCCTGCTTTTTCTCGGCGCTATCGGAGCGGCGCCCTTTATCGGCGTTGTGCCCTCGGCGGCCACGGCCCCCGCGCTCATCCTTGTTGGCTCGCTCATGCTCGCCGCTATCACTGAGATTCAATGGCACGACCCGCTCGTTGCCGTTCCCGCGTTCCTCACTCTCGTGCTCATTCCATTCACCTATTCCATCGCCAACGGCCTGGGATTCGGCATTATCGCGTGGGCGGTTCTGCACCTGTTCGCCGGAAGGGCGCGTCGCCAGGACTGGCTCCTTTACCTCCTCGCCGCGCTCTTCCTGGCCCGATTCATCTACATCGGCGCAAGCTAATCTCTGCTACCATGTTGGTCGTTCACCGGATCGGAGGCACCATGCACTGGTATGACTATCTGGCGTATTTCTTCGGCGGAGCCTTCCTCGCCAACTCCCTGCCCCATCTCATCAACGGAATCTCCGGCCGCGCTTTTCAGAGCCCTTTTGCCAAGCCGCCTGGGCAGGGTTTGTCCTCCTCGACGGTCAATGTCCTGTGGGGCTTTTTCAATCTCGCCGTCGCTTACGTCCTCATCGTTTGCGTCGGCGTCTTCAGCCTTCACAACATCTGGCAGGTGCTGGCTGCTGGCGCCGGTGTTCTGGTCATGTCTGTCATGCTCGCCCGCGCCTTCGGCCGATTCCATGGCGGATCGTGAGCCGGCTCGCAATTCTGTCCATACCGGCCGCCACTGCCTATCCATCCGTAGCTGCGGAAAAGTCGTAAACTCAACTCAATTGTTCCCTGTACCATGAGTTGGAGGCTCGTGCCACTCGCCAAAATGTATGCCACGCAAACCAGCGGTAACCGGCGGATGGGGAGCTCGCAGCAGTTAAGTCTGCCCCGGCTCGTCCTCGTGGTTTCCGCCTCACTGGCTCTGGCGTTTTCATTCTCCGCCTGCGAGAACGTGGCCGCCTATATTCAACCCAGCCTCGTCCGCTTCATCGACGCTTCCTACATCGCTCCGGCCGCAAATGTCCTCGTCGAAGGCCAGCTCGTGGCCACAAATGCCGGCCAGGGAACCATCACTTCCTATGCCACGGTGCCCGCCGACATCGCTGCTCTCATCCAGATCACCGCCACCACCGGCGGCGCGGTTCTGGCCGCCACCAACGGCGCCTTGCTGCCGGGCGATCAGCACTCGGTCTTTCTCACCGACAACAGCGCGGCGCCCAACGGCTATACGGTTACCATCCTCGCAGATCAGCAGGTGCAGGCGGCGAGCAACCACTCCGCCTTTCGTTTCCTCAACCAGGCGCCCAAGACCGGCGCAGTCGATATCTATATGGTCCCGGCGGGAACCACCCTGGCAGATGCTATCCCTCTGGTTACCGATCTGCCCGTCGGCGGATCGGCGGGATACATCAGCTTTGTCTCGCAGACTGTCGACATGGTGGTCACGCCGACTGGCGTCACCAAGCCGGCGTACACATCCACGCCCATTCCTCTCGTCGGAGGCGAAGTGCGCACCGCGCTCATCATGGACACGCAGTTGACCAGCAATCCGCCCGTTCAGGTCACCATGGCTGACGACGCCGGGCCGGCGGATTAACATAAAGTCCAGCAGATGCGCATTTCCCCTTTTTGTCGCAAACTTGCAGTCCTCGCTATCGCCGCCGCATCCGCATCCCTTGCCTTCGCGGCAGACACCTACCGCATCGTTCACGTTTATCCCCACGACCCTCACGCGTATACGCAAGGGCTCGTCTTTGTCGACGGGCACTTGTATGAAAGCACCGGCCTCAACGGACATTCTTCGCTACGCATGGATGACCTGACGACCGGACGCGTGCTCCAGTTCGCGGCGGTGCCGGACAAGTACTTCGCTGAAGGGCTTGCCCCCTGGGGCAGCACCCTGATTCAGCTCACCTGGCAGTCCAGCATTGCCTTCGTCTACGACCGCTTCAGCTTTCGCCTGCTGCGCACCTTTCACTACCCGGGAGAAGGTTGGGGACTCACGGAGGACGGCAGGGACCTGATCTTAAGCGATGGAACCGCAACCCTCCGCTTTTTGGATCCCAAGACGTTTGCCGAGGTGCGGCACATCGTGGTCAGGGATCACGGAGTGCCCGTGACCCAACTGAACGAGCTCGAATATGTGCGCGGTCAAATCTATTCGAACGTGTGGCACACCAACCGTATCGCGCGCATCTCGCCGGCAACCGGCAACGTGCTCGGCTGGATCGACCTGACCGGCCTGTTGGCGCCAGGTGAAGTCTCTGATCCCGAGGCCGTCCTCAACGGCATCGCCTATGACGCTGCACACGACCGGCTCTTTGTAACGGGCAAGCTTTGGCCGAAGTTGTTTGAGATCAAGGTCGTTCCTGAGACAACAAAGCTCGTTCCCGTCGGCCACGCAAAGTAGCAAATCGGAACTCCCCGGTCGGCAACCACGCCGCCATCACAGTCTCACCGCTCTCAGCGCGGGTATACTTTCCGGCGAGGTTAAGGGATTGCGTCATGGATGATTCATCGATCTTTCTTCCCAGTTCCCTGCAAAACGCCGTTGTCCTTACCATTGTGCTGGCCTTCGCAGGCTATCTGTTCACCTTCGTAAGCACGCGCATGATGGCGCGCCGCGCCGACCGCCTGCGCCTCGTCAACCAGCGCCTGAATGAGTTCTATGGGCCGCTCTATGTGGCCACGGTCGCGGGCAACATCGCCTACAAATCCCTTCTGAACAAGCAGGGCAAGACGGAGTGCCATCCCATCCGCGACGAGGACTTGAAAGAGTGGACGCTGTGGATGACCACCATTTTCATGCCCCTCAACGACGTTCGCGAGAAGATTATCATCGAAAACGCCCACCTGATCGTCGAGGAGCAGATGCCGCAATGCCTGCTCGACTTTGTCACCCACGTCGTGGGCTATAAGGCTCTGCTCTCAAAGTGGGCCGAGGGCGATTACACCGAGCGCCGTTCCACGATCGGCTGGCCGCCCGAGTTCGACCTCTACGTCGAGCGATCCTACCACGCTCTCAAAGCCGAGCAGATGCGCCTGCTCCACAACGGGTTGTGGCGGCTCTGGCAGCGCTTCACTCGGCGCAAGCAGAAGTAGCCGATAGTTGTCAGTAGGCGCCTACAGATAGTACCCGAGCCCAGAGAAAATCGTCTTTAGCTCCCCGCCCACAATTCCAATTGCCTCAAACCAATGATTTTCGTATGCGTCTCCCTCCAGGATGAACTCAGGCTGGCCACTCACTGTGGCAATATCGATCGGAGACCACATAGTGACCAAGGGTTTTTCAGCATCCGTTGTTTGGAAGCGAATTTTGCGCAATTCATAGAGCTTTTTATCAGGACCAACCGCCGCAATGAATTGGCAGAGCGCCATGTTCTCGCCAGAGATCTGTTGATAGTACGCCTCTAACACGGACCAGCCTGCTGAGGTCGAAGTGAGGTCAGAGAAAAGAACCTTCCCGTCGTCTTGCTTCGGTAGCCCGAGCTGGTGCATCTTGTCGAGTAAAGCGGAGAGATACTTAGGAGGCGGGCTTCCAACTTGCTTGCAGGTCGGCTTATTTGTATTGTCGTCCCACCCGCACTTGTAGTGTGCAACGGGCGACGTGCCGGAAGCTAGATGCTTCACTGGAATGATGTCACACCCGTCATCAGGCCCGTTTCCGTAAGGAGACTCTCCGCAGTAGTGCGTCTTTATGTATGCGCGGGCCGCGCGGCAAACAGAATTGGTGCAAGCAGGTCTCTGCGGGTCCTCTGTAGATTGTGCCAACGCTCCAGCAAAACAAGTCAGGAGGATGAGCAGCCCGAGAATGCTTCTACTCCATCGCAATGGGAGCATTCGCTCTCCTTTGAGGCGCTTTCACACAAGGTCACTTCGCCGCAAGCATCATAACGCCGCCTGCAGTCCGTGCGCTCTGCGTGCTTACGCCCGCACCGTCAGCCCCAGGTTCTCCCACAGCCGCAACGTCGGACCGGCCTGATTGATGGTGTAAAAGTGCAGGCCGGGTGCGCCGCCCTTGAGCAGCGTCTCGCACAGACGCGTCACCACGCTAAGCCCGAAATCGACGAGAGCCGGCTTGTCGCCTTCGAGCTCCTCCAGGCGCAGCCGCACCCAGCGCGGCAGGTCGGCGCCGCAGCCCGAGCAGAAGCGCATGGTGTTAGCGTAGCTCGTGATCGGCATGATGCCGGGCACAATGGGAATTTTGATCGCGGCCTTGTCGCACCGCTCCATGAAGTCGAAGTACGCGTCTGCGTTGTAAAAGAGTTGGGTTAGGGCCGCGTCGGCTCCGGCCTCAACCTTGCGCCGGAAGCGTTCGAAGTCTTCGCCTGGCCTCGTCGCCTGTGGATGCATCTCGGGGTACGCAGCCACTTCGATCCTGAATGCATCGCCGTGCTCCTTGCGGATGAAGCTCACCAGCTCGTTGGCGTAGTGAAACTCGCCCGGCGCTGCGGGACTCATGGCCGTGGCCGGCAAGTCTCCGCGCAGCGCCACAATGCGCTTCACGCCCGCGTCGCTGGTATCGCTGCGAGTTGTGCCGCCACATGGGCGCGCGTCGAGCCAACGCAGGTCAGGTGCGGCGCGGCGTCAATGCCGGTCAATCCAATCACCGACATGCATGGTCTCGTAGGTCCCTTCCTGCGTAGAACCTCCCGCCCCGTAGGTGACTGAGAAATAGTCCGGCTTGACTTCGGCAAGCCGCGCAATCACTGCCGGGCAACTTATCTGCAGCCTCAGGCGTGCGCGGCGGACCTAACTCGAACGAGAAACTGAGCGGCGATTCATAGATCTGGGAGATCAAGGAGATCAAGAATCCAAGCGGAACAAGATAGCCCTGCTTCGATCCCTTGTTCCCTTGGTCGCCTCTGTTCCCTGCCTTTCAGTACCTGTAGTTCTCCGCCTTGTACGGCCCTTCCACCGGCACGCCGATGTAGTCCGCCTGCTTCTTGGAGAGCTTCGTCAATTTCACGCCGATCTTCTCCAGATGCAGCCGCGCCACTTCTTCATCCAGCTTCTTGGGCAGCGTGTACACGTTCACCTTGTAGCTGTCGCGGTTCTTCCACAAGTCGATCTGCGCCAGCGTCTGGTTGGCGAAGCTGTTCGACATCACAAAGCTGGGATGGCCTGTCGCGCAGCCCAGATTCACCAGCCGCCCTTCGGCCAGGATGAAGATTCCATTGCCGCCGGGAAATTTGTAAAAATCCACCTGCGGCTTGATGTTGGTTCGGGCCACCCCTGGCGCCGCGTTCAGCCGGTCGATCTGAATCTCATTGTCGAAGTGGCCGATGTTGCAAACGATCGCCTGGTCCTTCATCTTCTGCATCTGCTCGAGCGTGATGATATCCGTGTTGCCGGTGCAGGTAACGTAGATGTCGCCGCGGCCCAGCGTGTCTTCCACCGTCGCCACCTCGAACCCTTCCATTGCCGCTTGCAGCGCGTTGATGGGGTCGATCTCCGTCACGATGCAGCGCGCGCCCATGCCGCGCAGCGAATGTGCGCAGCCCTTGCCCACGTCCCCGTAGCCGCAAATGACGGCAACCTTGCCCGCCACCATTACGTCCGTCGCGCGCTTGATGCCGTCGGCCAGCGACTCGCGGCAGCCGTAGAGGTTGTCGAACTTGCTTTTCGTTACGGAGTCATTCACGTTGATCGCCGGAACCAGCAGCTTGCCCTGCTCCATCATCTTGTAGAGCCGGTGTACGCCCGTCGTCGTCTCTTCCGATACGCCGCGCCAATCTTTCACCAGCTTGTGCCAGTGCTGCTTATCCTCGGCATAAATTTTCTTCAGCAGGTCCTTGATGACCTGCTCCTCATGGTTGCCGGATGGCGTTTCGACCCACTTGTCGCCGTCTTCCAGCTCATAGCCCTTGTGGATCAGCAGCGTCGCGTCTCCGCCGTCGTCCACAATCAGTTGCGGCCCTTTGCCGCCCTTGTGGCAGAGCGCACGATACGTGCAATCCCAGTAGTCCTCCAGCGTTTCGCCTTTCCACGCGAAGACGGGAACTCCGCTCCCTGCAATGGCCGCCGCCGCATGGTCCTGCGTCGAAAAAATGTTGCAGCTCGCCCAGCGCACCTCCGCGCCCAGGCTGACGAGGGTCTCAATCAGCACCGCCGTCTGAATGGTCATGTGCAGCGAACCGGTCACGCGCACGCCGGCCAGCGGCTTCTCCGCCGCATACTTGTTCCGGATCGCCATCAGCCCCGGCATCTCCTGCTCGGCGATGATGATCTCCTTGCGGCCCCAGTCGGCCAGACCCAGGTCAGCCACTTTGTATTCGGTTTCGACCTTTTCAACGGTTGCGGTTGCCATGTAAATCTCCTCGTATCGACGTATCGTGATATATTGATGTGTAGCAGAATTTCCTGATGCCGTCAATCGTCAAAACGTTAAAGGTGGTCGCCGACCCCAACCGGCTGCGCATCTTGTTGCTTCTAAAGGACGAAGAGCTTTCCGTTGCGGAGCTGCAGGAAATTCTCGCCATGGGTCAAAGCACCATCTCCACGCACCTTTCGCAGCTCAAGCAGGCCGACCTCGTCGAAGATCGTCGCATCGGAAAGAGCAATCTCTACCGCCCCGCTGCGTGGGATGGCCCTTTGGAGAAGATTCTCGAGGATGCCGAGCAGGAGATCCCCGAATCCGCGGCCGATCAGGCCGCCATGCGCCGCGTCCTCAAGAAGCGCCAGGACAAGACGCGCGCGTTTTTCGACAGTGTCGCCGGCCGCCTCGGCAAGGATTACGTTCCCGGCAAATCCTGGAAGAGCTTTGCCGAAGCCCTGCTCCGTCTCATGCCGCCGCTCGTTGTCGCCGATCTTGGCGCCGGCGAGGGGAGCTCCGCTCTTTTACTCTCCCCAAGAGCCGTGCGTGTCATTGCTGTCGATAGCTCTGCCAAAATGATCGAGGTCGGCCGCGAACTGGCCGCGCGTCACGGCGTCAAAAATATCGACTATCGCCTGGGCGATATGGAAGAAATCCCCATCGCGAGCAGCCGAAGTCGATCTCGTCTTCTTTTCGCAGTCGCTGCACCACGCTCTGCACCCGGAACGCGCACTGGCTGAGGCGGCGCGAATTCTCGTCCCCGGCGGCCGCGTCGTCATTCTCGATCTCGTCAAGCACCGCTTTGAAGAGGCGCGCGATCTCTACGCCGACGAGTGGCTTGGCTTCTCTGAAGCCGAACTCGAATCCATGCTCCAAAAAGCCGGTTTCACCAACATCGAAACCACCGTCGTTGACAAGGAACCGGAAACGCCGCAGTTCCAAACGCTCCTTGCCGTCGCTTACAAGCCGGCTATGCAGTCGCATTCTGCTCCGAACGCCGCGGAGCACGCGAAGTCTGCCGAGCACGTCACCGTTTCGCGCCCGCTCAATACCAGAACTTCACCTTCGCCCAATCCGCGCTAAACGGCTCCTTCCGCCCGCGCAGCCAGAAGAAGTGCTTGTGCTCGTAGTTCATCGTCCATGGCGCATCGAAAGGCCCCAGATCGATCACCTCGGCATACTCCTTTGTGAATTCCTCGCGGCTGTCGCCCAGCGTAAGCACCGACTCGCCGGTATAGCCGTTCCAGCCCCAGTAAAAGTAATTGTTGTGGCCGCTGATGGCGGTAGGCAGGCCGTATTTTCGGCCCAGAATGTTCACCGCGCTGGCTTCGCCGTAGTTGTCGCAGAAGATTGCGGTGTGCGCGCGCACGTCGGGCGGCAGGGCGTAGTAGCGCGCGGCAAATCCCTGCACCATCTGCGGCCAGCCGAAGCGGTCCGAGAGAATCTGCGGCAGCGGGCTGGTGAACTTTTCCATCCTCACTGAGTCGGGAGCGAAGGGCGCGGTATATGCGTTGTATTCGGCAGGCGGCAGGATGGTGAGCACCACCGGGCCGGTTGCGAAAATCGAGTGCCGGGACAAGGATGGCCGTGTAGGTATTCACCGCCCAGGTCCGGCGTGTGAGCTGGGCAAAGCCGACAGCGCCGGCGGCAAACAGAACGGGATAAATCGGCGCGATGTAATAGTGCTTGGCGTGCATGGCCATCATCATGGCAAGGAAAATCAGGTAAGTCGAGCGCCACGAAGCGCCACGCGCGCGCCTTACCGGAGAAGGCCAGCCACACAACTCCGCCGATCCAGAGCGGAGCTGTGGAGTAAAGCAACACTTGAACCTGTTGAAAGAGGAAGACCAGCGGCGAATGTGCAGGGTATTTGTCGGAGTGAGCCACGGTCTTCAGGAACTCATACGTGGGAAAGTGATGAACCCACTGCCAGATGAAGTTGGGCAGGGCGACGAGGATGAGGACTGCCACGCCGCCAGCGCAGGCGCGGGACCAAAGGATGCGGCGCTGCGGGCTCAGCAAGCAGGCCGGCCAGCAGCGCGACGAGAAAAAAGACCGTTGAATGCTTGTTCTCAATTCCCAGTCCGGCCAGGAGACCGAAGAGCAGCCACGCGCGGGGATTGGCTGAGCCGTCAGCCAGGCGCATTACGACCAAAAGCGAGCCCATCCAGAAGCAGGGCTCAAAGGAGTTCATCGAGAGGTAGTTCGAGGTTCCCAGGAAGACGGGAGCGGCGAGGACGCCCGTCATGGCCAGGATTTGCGCGGGCCGCCGTCCGCCAAGCTGCCAGGCCAGCAGCCCGGTAAGACCCGACAGTGACGCCCCCGGCCAAAAAGCTGAAAACGCGATCTCCGGTCGGCGAGATGCCGAAGAGCAACTCGGCCAGCCGCGCCTGCAGCGCCACCATTGGTGGCTGGTCAACGTAACCCCAGGCAAGATGATGGCCGCAGACCAGAAAGTAAAGCTCATCTCGGAAAAAACCATATCCGAGATGCGCTCCCCACAGCGAGCTTCCCAGATGAATGAGGAAGGTCAGCGCGGCCAAAGCGCCGGCGGGCGCTAAAGCTTCGTGCAGAGGAATTCGACCGGGAACTTGCGACTCGCTTGCGCCAACCTCCTCGCCTCCGCGGTTTGCGCCAATGCAACTGCCTCCTCGATTGCCGCCAACGGACTTATCTCCTCGGTTGTATTGTATGGGTTTCTTCGCGGCGTGGCGTCGGAGGGCCACCTGCGCCAGCCGGTAAGAATTGGTAGAATCTTCATTGCACTTCAAATTCCCATGGGGCGAAGCGGATGCTCTTTGATGCCTTTACCGCTCACCCCCGCAATCCGAATCCAGAAGGACCCTAACCGGCTGCATGGCTGCCTCACTTACGTTCACGGGATTTGTATGGAAGAATTTGCGGCGGCGGCGGCTCCGGACGCTTTTGACGCTCTGCGGAATTGGCATGGCGGTGGGCGCGTTTGTCGGCCTGGTGGGCTTTTCCCGCGCCTTCGAGCAGCAGTGGTTGCGCATATATTCCAGCAGCGGAATCGACGTCACCGTCGTTCAGGGAACCTTTGTGAATACCTCGCTCAATGAGTCGGCTGCGGCAGTCATCGGGCGTCTGCCCGTTGTGGCCGAGGCCGCGCCCATGAGCTTTAACGTTATGGACCTGACTCCGGATGTGACTGCGCTGGTTTACGGCTGGCAGGCCAATTCCTTTGAGTTCGGTTCGCTGCAGATTCTCGCCGGACATCGCTTTCGCGACGGCCAGCCGGAAGTGATGCTCGGCGATCTGCTCGCCCACGATCTGAAGAAGAAGCCCGGCGACACGCTGGAGATTCAGGGCACGCAGTTCACGGTGACCGGAATCTACCATGGCGCATCGGCGCTCGAGGCGGACGCCCTTATCATGCCCCTCGATCAGATGCAGCAACTGACCAGCTTGCAGGGCAAGGCGTCGACGGTCCATGTGCGCCTGCGCCCCGCGCCTCCCGGCGAACCATGGGATCAGTACATGAAGCATGCGGAGGCGCAGATCGAGGCCGCTCTGCCCGGGCTTCGCGCCATGCCCGCCGAGGAGCGCGCCAGCAACAATCAGATTGTCAAGATGGCCCACGCTTCCGCATGGGGCACCTCCGCGCTGGCCATCATCATTGGTATTCTGGGCATCGCGAACACCATGGTGATGTCGGTCTTCGAGCGCACCAAAGAAATCGGCATCCTCCGCGCCATGGGCTGGAAGCGGTGGCAAATCCTGGCTCTCATCCAGTTTGAGGCAGCCGCGCTCGGCCTGGGCGGGGGATTTCTTGGCATCGCTCTTGGATGGTCCGCCCTGCGCGTGCTGTCGTCCTTGCCGCAAACCGGCAGCCTCGTTTCCGCGTCCGTCCAGTGGCCGCTTCTGGCGGAAGCGGTGGGAATTGCCGTGCTCGCCGGGCTCATTGCCGGCGCGGTTCCGGCGTGGCGCGCCGGCAAGCTCTCTCCGATGGAGGCGCTGCGGCACGACTAAGCCATTCATTCCAAAAATCGTCCGCGCGGATGGCTGACGGGTCAAACCATCTTCGTCTCCGATGGGTACAGTGAATAATGGCCTTAGGTTGTATCGCCATATAGGGGTGTGCGGCGCTGGGGACCGATTTTTTCGGGTTCTAGAAGAGAGGAGCGACGCATACCGGGTGTCTGCTAGCGACGAACGACAACGAAACCGGGAAAATCGGGCCCAGCCCTTTGGGTTGCGGCGAAACCCCGTTTATACTTCGTTGTCGTCCTAGAGCCTGTTATTAACTTTATCCCTTTCTTTGCAAAGGGATAGGTATTTCGCCGTGGCCGGCTGACGATGGTTTGATGGGGAATCGGGATCGGCGCAGCTATCCGACAGATGTGACCGACGAGGAATGGTTCTTTGTGGCGCCGTATCTGGCGCTTTGCCGCGAGGATGCACAGCAACGTGAGTATCCGTTGCGGTCGGTGTTCAACGCGCTCCGCTACATTGTCAAGACCGGCTGCCACTGGCGCATGCTGCCGAATGATCTGCCGTCCTGGCCAGTGGTTTATCAGCAGATGCGCCGCTGGATGGAGGCACGTTGTTTCGAGACGATGGTTGAGGATCTGCGCACTTTGTTGCGTGAGTACGCAGGCCGGAAGGGGCAACCGACGGCAGTGATTCTCGACAGCCGCACACTGCAATCGACGCCGGAGTCGGGTGCGCGGGCCGGCTACGACGGGGCTAAGCGGCGCAAAGGCTCGAAGGTGCATGCCGCGGTAGATACGCTGGGCCACCTGCTGGCATTGCATGTCACAGCAGCCGACCAGCAAGATCGCGCGCAAGTCGAAACACTGGCTGCGGCCGTGCAGGAGATTACCGGCCAGAACGTGGAGTTAGCTTACGTCGACCAAGGCTACACAGGTGAAAACGCTGCCGAGGCTGCGGAAAAACACGGCGTTCAGCTGGAAGTCGTTAAACACACCGAAGCCAAGCGAGGCTTCGTCCTCCTGCCGCGCCGTTGGGTCGTCGAGCGCAGCTTTGCATGGGCCGCACGATTTAGAAGGCTGGCAAGAGATTATGAACGACTGGCCTCAACGCTGGCTGCACTGCACTATCTCGCATTTGCCTGCCTTATGCTCGCAAACCTGGTAAAGACATTCGCGCAAAGTTAATAACAGGCTCTAGGCGGTGAACCCGTCACAGCCGTCGTCCTCCGCCTCGTCTGAGCGGGGTTTCGCAACGCAACGCCACATATACCTATATGTCGATACAACCTAGGCTCGTTCTGCTTCCAGCAGCCTTCGCTTCCGTTCCTCGCCCCAGCGATAGCCGGTGAGCGAGCCGTCGGCGCCCACTACGCGATGGCACGGCACCAGAATTGCCACGCGATTCATGGCGCAGGCGCGGGCCACGGCGCGAGTGGCTTTGGGATCGCCAAGCTCGCGCGCCAACTGGCTATAGCTGCGCGTCTCGCCGCGCGGAATCTGCCGCAGCGCCTGCCACACGCGCAATTGAAAAACGGTTCCACGCAGATCCAACCACTCGGGTGCCTGCGGTGCGGCAACCTTTTGGGCCAGGTCGTTGCCGTCACGGACGTACTGGATCGCCGCGTCAACCCACCGCGCCAACGCGGGATTGCGCCGCAGTTCCGCCTCGGGAAATTCTTCGCGCAGGCTGGCTTGAGCTTCGGCCTTTGTGCCCGCCAGCGACAACCAGCAAAGGCCGCGCTCTGTCGCTCCTACGACCATCCACCCAAACGGTGAACGCGCGGCAGCGTACCCGATTCTCTCGCCTCGGCCCCCTTGCGCAAAGCGCGCAGGTGTCATGCCCAGTTGGTTTCCCTCGTAGGCGCGGCTCGACGAACCGAATCCCGCGTTGTAAATGGCGTCGGTCACGCGATTTCCTTGCTTCAGTGCGCCGCGCAGCCTGCTTGCGCGCAGCGCACGCTGGTATTGCATTGGACTCACGCCCATCTCGCGCTTGAACAGCCTTTGCACGGTGAACGGGCTCATACCCGCCAGGCGCCCCAGCTCCTTCAGCCGCACCGGCCGATCGAGATGGCCCTCGATATAGCTGCGAATCTCATCCGAAATTCCGCCCCACGCAGTGGCGGCAGCCGGACGGCAACGCCGGCACGGACGGAACCCCGCGGCCAGAGCGTCGCCCGCCGTCGCGAAGAACCGGACGTTCGCGCGCAACGGCCTGCGGCTCGCGCAGCCTGGACGGCAGAAGACGCCCGTTGTTGTAACCCCGTAGACGAATTGCGCTATGGGATCGCGAGTGACGAGCTGTTTCCAGGCTGCTCCCGCGTCAAGGCTCGAAGCCGGCACGACGACCAACCCGCCCATTGTGCCAGCGGTTGCGATTTGTGTTGTTGCGCTCATGGACTTCATGATCGGCGCTGCCCGTTCTTAACGCTATCCGATTCTTGCGTGCAATTCATTTTCCGGCGCTTCCGTAAACTTCTCAGCGCCCGAGGCGGCTTTCCCGAAGCCCGCGCACCCAGTACGCCCTCCCAGCCGGCCGGCAGCTAGAGGCTAAAAGCTGCTTTTCCGCCCGAACCAGATCCTCCTCGGTATCCACGCCGATCGTGTCTCTGGGCGCGTCGGCGACATAAATATCGATGCCGTTTTCCAGCAGGCGCAACTGCTCCAGACGCTCAAGCTTTTCCAGTGGCGACGGCGGCAGATCGGCAAACCGCTCCAGCGTGGCCTTGCGGTAGGCATAGATGCCCAAATGCTTGCGGTAGCTGGCGAACCCGGTCGCATCGCGATCGAATGGGATCGTGGCCCGCGAAAAGTAGAGCGCCCGGCCATCAAGAGCGGTGACGACTTTGACCGCGTTGGGATTCATGAACTCCTCGGGCGGGCAACGGACGGCGAGCGTGGAAACTTCCACCTCGGGACGCGCGAACAAATCCAAAAGCGGCGGAAAAAAATCGGGTGTCAGTGTCGGCTCGTCGCCCTGAATGTTGACGTAGATGTCCGCATCGATCTGGCGCGCCGCCTCCCTCACCCGGTCACTGCCGCTGGCGCACGCAGGCGAGGTCATCACCACAGGAATCGCGCGCGCGCGGCACGCTTCGGCCACTTCCTCAGCGTCTGTAGCTACCATCACGGGGTTCATAAGGCCGCTTTCCTGCGCCGCGCGCCACACCCACTCCACCATGGGACGGCCGCCGATGGAGCGCAGCACCTTGCGCGGCATGCGCGTGGAATGGAGCCGCGCGGGAATCACGGCTGCAATGCGCGGGGAACTCATGCAGACGAGTTTACATGGACCTAGGTTGTATCGACATATAGGAGTATGTGGCGTTGCGTTGCGAAACCCCGCTCAGACACCGGGGCCCCTGCGGATGGGTCTTTGTCCGCGGGGTGGAGACGAGGCGGAGGACGACGGCTGTGGCGGGTCCACCGCCTAGGACGACAACGAAGTATGAGCGGGGTTTCGCCGCAACCCTGGGCCCCAAACGCATGGTCTTTGTGCGTTTGGGTAGAAGCCGTAGGGCTGGGCCCGATTTTCCCGGTTTCGTTGTCGTTCGTCGCTAGCAGACACCCGGTATGCGCCGCTCCTCTCTCCTAGAACCCGAAAAAATCGGCCCCCAGCGACGCACACCCCTATATGTCGATACAACCTAGCGCAGTCGCGTTATGCGTCCTGCGCCGTCAATGCGCGTTCGGCCCGCGCCAGCCCGTCGGCCGCCGCTTCTGGGCCTTCGCTTTGATGCTCGGCGTGGATAAATTCGATCTCCGTCAGGCCAATCAGTCCCAGGATCGTGCGCAGATACGGCTCCTGAAAGTCGAGAGCATGGAGCGGCGACCCCGGCCGGTATGCTCCGCCCCGCGCGCAGAAGACGAAAATCTTCTTGCCCGCCGGCGCCAGCGGCGCCACGCCCTCTTCGGTAAATGCAAATGTGCGGCCCTCGCGCACAATCAGGTCGATCCACGCTTTAAGCGAGGCGGGAATGCAGAGATTCCACATCGGCACGCCCAAAACGATCACGTCCGCGGCAAGCAGTTCGTCGACGAGGCGGTCAGAGCAGGCGAGGGCGCACTTCTGCTCGGCCGTCAGCGCAGCGCCAGGCGTAAACATCGCTTCGATCATTGCCTCGTCCAGGTATGGGATACATTCGAGCGACGTGTTGTGATGCACTACCGTGCCGTCCGGGTTTTGTTGCTTCCAATTTGCCACGAAAGCAGCGGCGAGCCGGCTTGAGACCGGTGCGGCGCGGGGACTGGAATCGATATGCAGAAGGGTTGGCATGACGTCTCTCCGCAATAAGGAGCCCAAAGCAACGATTAAGGGATGCGTAACAATATTGTTGCGCGCCACCCCCACTTCTCGCTGCGTTTGACCCATAATTCCAGCGCCCGTATCATCGAAGCAGTACAGCAGTGCTTCCTTTGGCCCGCAACAGCGCTTTTCCGGCGGGGTAGCTCAGATGGTTAGAGCGACGGATTCATAACCCGTAGGTCGGCGGTTCGATCCCGCCTCCCGCCACCAAATCCAATCCAGAACCGATTCGCAATCGAATGAGCATCTCGGAGTTGGAGAATCATTCGGCCGAGGCATTGGTCCCCTGAGGCATTGGAGCCGCAAATGAAGATTTCAAGGCGTAGCTTTGGCCGGTTTGTGGCGGGAGCCGCGGCGTCTCCTGCAGCCCTGTTATTCGCCGGCACAGAGCGGAAAGAATCCTAGACAACCGAGCCCAACCCTGAGCTGGCCTATAGGTCCGCCTTCCTCCGTTTTCAGATGGCAGAGGATCAGCCAGGCTTTACCGCATTCGCGGTTGACTCGCTCGGACAAGGCAAGCTCGATCGCAACATGATGCTTCCGCTCGCATCGTCCGGGACGCATTTTAATGTCCGCCGAAGGGGCCAAAGCGTCCTCTATTCTCTCCCCGGGGCGGAAGATCGGCCAGTATGGACATTTACGTTCGGCGATTCGAGCCTGCTGATTGAGTCTTCAAATTCGCTACAAGCTTTAATTCCGCCTCTGGCGCTTGGATTCAGCATTGACAGTTATGCGACGTTGCTCGGTCTTCTGAGTGATTTCGGAACCATCCGGCTGCCGGCGCTGCTGCACTTCCCCAATCAGGGGACCCTTCGCGTTACCACCGCAACGAAGGGCGTTACTCTTCCCTACGACGCCCTTCGCGGCTCCGGCAATTTCATTCAGGTGTCGTTCCCTTCAGCAGACGCGTACCAGCAGAAAATCGAGTATCGGCTCGAGGTTGTGGATATCTACCCTGAGGCTGGAAGAGCCCAGGCTGAAAAAGATCCTCGATTGGATGGGTACCGGCGGGATTTCCTAAGCATCCTTCAGTTGAACCCGCGGCGGCGCGTTCTCGCCAACAATTCCGCCAGCGACCCCTGTGCCTTCTCCTTGTTCATGTATTCGATGATGGCCTGCCAGATGCCTCTGCTCGCTCAGGGCCTGAGCGCACTCGATATCGTTCGCCAAACACTCGATCGCTACGTTGGCGGGATGAAGAGTTACGGGATGAGTGGCTTTGACGATCTCAGTTCCAATAAATACGACTCATTGGATACTTATCCGTCGTTGGTCATCGCCACGTCGCACTATGTGCTGACGGCGCATGATACGCCTTGGCTCGGACGCAACTACTCCGTGATCAAGAGCTGGGCCGATAAGATGATTGATTGCGATCGAGATGGCGATGGGTTGATGGAATATCCGCTCAGCGGCAACTCCGGTTCCTGGCCTGACCCTATGACGGCACGCCCATCGAATTGGTGGGACACAATCGGTTTCGGCAACAAGGATGCCTATTCGAACGCTCTTGGATATCGAGCATTTGAGGCGATGGCCGAGATGGCGCGTGTGGCCGGCTACAGTGACGATGCCGAGAAGTACAACAACCGCGCTGAAATGTTGAAGGCCGCGTACTTCCCGGCTTTCTACAACCGCGCGACAGGGGTATTGGCAGGCTGGAGAAGCGCGGATGGCATGTTGCATGACTATTACTTTCTGTTCGTGAACGGCGTAGCCGTCGTATACGGATTGATCCCGGATCGGCAGGGTAACAGGATCTGGGACAAACTGCTTGAAAAAATGAAGGAAGTAGGCTTTGACCGCTTCGGTCTTGGCTTGCCTGGCAACCTGATCCCAATCCGTCGGGAAGACTACGTAGACCCGAATCCGCGCTTCGGAGCGCCCAGGAAGGCGGATGGCAGCGATGGATTTCAAATCTATTGCAACGGCGGACTAACCGCCTGCTTTGCGTTTTTTACAATTCAGGCGCTGCGAAAGCTCGGTCGTAACAAGGATGCCGACTCCATTCTTTATCCCATGCTCAAGTCATTTGAAGAAGGCGGTTTTCAGGGGCGCGGACCGGACGGCTACACCTACGACTGGAAGGATTGGAATGGCAATCCCCACGGTTATGAGGGTTTACTCGTGGATGGCTTCTTGACACTGCTCGCCGCTATGCCGATCGGCAGCCCGGTCGCCCCTGAATGAGAGAAGAGTGGAATCAAGACGGGATGTACCTCAAGTGGACCACGAGTCGCGAGCCACGATCCACGACTCACGATCCACTACCCTACGAACTGCCTTTCCGCTATAATCGGTTCCATGCAGCAGCCCTCCCGCGTTCGCTCCTTCGCTCTCGCGTGCTCACTCCGCGCGCGCGCGGCTCGTGCTGCGGCGGCTCCGGCCGCATAAACTGCCGTCTCACCTCATCGAAAAACCCAGTGAACAGCAAACAGTGATCCGTGGACAAAAGTCTGCGCCGATCAGTTTCCTTGCCCGCACCTGGCCCGCTCACTCGTTCACTCTTTCACTCGTTCACTTCTTCACTTGTTCACCAGTTCACGCTTTTGATACCCGGCCTCTAGCTCCGCTAACGCCGCTAACGCCGCTAACACCGCTGCTCTACACTGGAGTCACCATGGAAGAGTTTTCTCGCATTCAGCGCCTGCCAGCCTATGTCTTTAACATCACCGGCGAAATGAAGACCGCCGCCCGCCGCCGCGGCGAAGACATCATCGATTTCGGAATGGGCAACCCCGACGGCGCCACGCCCAAGCACATCGTCGACAAGCTCGTTGAAGCGGCCCTCAAGCCGCCCACGCATCGCTACTCGGTCTCGCGCGGCATCCCGCGCCTGCGCAAGGCCGTCTGCACCTGGTACAAAACCCGCTACAACGTCGATCTCGATCCCGAATCCGAGGCCATCGTCACCATCGGCTCCAAGGAGGGCATCGCCCACCTCTGTCTCGCCATCCTCGACTCGCGCGACACCGTCCTCGTCCCCAACCCCAGTTACCCCATCCATATTTACGGCCCGGTCATCGCCGGCGCCCATATCGTCAGCGTCCCCGTCCACAACCAGGAACAGTTCCTCGCCCAGCTCGAGGAAACCATCCCGCGCATGACGCCGCGCCCCAAGGCCCTGATCGTCAACTTCCCCTCCAACCCCACCACCGAGTGTGTCGATCTGCCCTTCCTCGCGCGCCTCGTCGAGCTCGCCCGCGAGCACGGCTTCTATCTCATTCAGGACCTCGCCTACGCCGACATCGCCTTCGACGGCTACAAGCCGCCCAGCGTCCTCCAGGTTCCCGGCGCCAAAGACGTCGCCGTCGAGTTCTTCACCCTTTCCAAGAGCTACAACATGCCCGGCTGGCGCGTCGGCTTCATGGTCGGCAATCAACGCCTTGTCGCGGCCCTCGCCCGCCTCAAGAGCTACTTTGATTACGGCACCTTCACGCCCATCCAGGTCGCCGCCGATCGCCGCGCTTGAAGGGCCCGCAGGAGTGCGTCGCCGAGATCTGCGACATCTACCGCCTGCGCCGCAACGTCCTCGTCGAAGGCCTCAACAAGGCCGGATGGCAGGTCGCTCTGCCCAAAGCCACCATGTTCGTCTGGGCACAGATCCCTGAGCAGTACCGCAGCCTCGGCTCGCTCGAGTTCTCCAAGCTCCTTGTTGACCGAAGCCAAAACCGCCGTCTCGCCGGGCATCGGTTTCGGCGACCACGGTGACGGCCACGTCCGCTTCGCCCTCATCGAGAACGAGGAAAGGACGCGACAGGCATTGAGGGGGATTAAGCAGATGCTGGCGAAGGGTGTGGTCCCTGCCTAACGAATCGGGTGCTCCACCTGGGCGCCCTCTGGGCACGACGTCTTTGTTTTTGTCGCTAGGGGGGACTGATCTCTGATCACTGACCCCTGATCACTGCTTTTGTCCCGCCGCGGCCTCCGGCATGCTGGCCAAAGGCTCGTCCCCGCGTGACCACGCAATCCTGTCTCTGGCGAGAAAGATCCCCGCGAGTGGCCGCGCGAATACCCAGGTTCGCCCGCTGTTGTCTCTTTAAACCACCCAGACCGCGATACAAGCCATTTTGGCCCATTTTGGCCCATTTTGGCATCGACACGAAGCAGGCTCGATGGCATAATGAGCGCTACCGGATCAGGCGCCTGAACCGGCAGGGGGAGCGGCTTGAGATGACCACCCCATCCACACCGGCAGCCCGCCCGCGTGCAAACTCGGCTTGGTTCACAATCTGCAAGGTTGCGCTTCTCGCCGCGTTCGTAGCCGCACTCCTTATGCTCGGCCTGAGCATGGCGGATCATCGCTTCTTTCGCGGAGGTCGCATCGACCAACGCGGGGTTGAGACACAGTAGGCCTGCGATACAGGTTCGCGGTACAGGCTCCCGCATTCTCGTTTGATCTGCTTGCTATGATTCCGACATGGCCGAAAGCGGGACAGGCCGCGGCGCAGCGCCCTCATCGAGAACGAAGAACACGCCCGCCAGGCCCTCCGCGGCATCAAGGCCATGCTGGCGAAGGGTGCGGTACCGGCGTAAACGTCCATGGCTCCGCGCAGCTTCAAGTTGTCATCCTTCGCGGTGCGCACAGAACTCATCCCATCCTAATGAACTGTCATCCTGAGCGGAGGGCGCTTGGGGCCCCGTGATCGCAACGCGATCATGGGGTAAGCGGAGCGAAGGATCTGCGGTTGCTTTTCGCACTCTCAATCCAGCAAGAACCACCCCCTAAACCCCCACTTGTCGCACCCGTCACGGCCCGCAAATAGCGTCCGGCGATATCATGCACGCCATGCACGAAGGCAGCTACTTTACCTACACCATGGCCAGCCGCAGCCACACGCTATACGTCGGCGTCACCGGTAACCTGCGCCAACGCGTCTTCGAGCACAAATGGAAGGAGCACGACGGCTTCACCGCCAGATATAACTGCGACCGCCTCGTCTGGTTTGAGCGTTTCAGCGATCCGAACTTTGCGATCCAGCGTGAAAAGGAACTGAAGGGCTGGACACGCGCCAAAAAGATTGCGCTCATCCAATCTGCCAATCCAACCTGGAGCGATCTCAGCAAGAATTGGTACGACGTAGAGCCCGCCGACTTCAAGCGTCCGCCTGCGTCGTGCCGGCGTAGCTCTCAAGAAGCTCCCAAAGGGAGCGCAGGAGAATAGCCCAGGACAAGCCCGGCGCGAATTTGCGCGGGCGCAGCCCTGGGAACCCGGGCCGTTCAATTCGAAAAACAAAGTACGCGGCTTGAGCCGCGCCGCCGTTGATCTCGCCGGCAGGGCGAACCTGAGCACTGACCACTGAGCACTGATCCCCGGCCACTGTCTTTGTGTCATTCCCGAGCGCGCTTCAGCGGAGCCGAGGGACCTGCTTTTCAGGGATCAGCGTCCGCCTGCATCGTTCCGGCGTAACGCTCAGAAAGCTCCCGCAGGGAGCGCGGGAAAATAGCCCAGGACAAGCCCGGCGCGAATTTGCGCGGGCGCAGTCCTGGGAACCGTGCCGTTCAATACGAAAAACAAAGTACGCGGCTTGAGCCGCGCCGTCTTTCAGTATTTGATCACTGCTCAGGGGGGACGCGCCTCACGAATTCCTTTGTCACACCCGCCCCACCCGATGTAGGCTGATGCCCGGTCCCCTTGGCCCACGCCGAGCCTCACGGGCCAGGCAATCTCAACCAACAAAACCTTCCCCGAGGAGGAAAAATCATGAAGTTCATGGTGGTGTGGAAGACTGTCCCCGGTAAATACAAGACTGCCGTTGACCAATTCTTGAAGACGGGCGGCGTAGTGCCGGCCGGGACCAAAACATTGGGCCGCTGGCACGTTCCAGGGTCGACGCTTGGCTGGCACTTGATTGAAACGAATGACCTGACGGCCCTCGCCGAGAGCGCGGCCGAATGGGCAGACGTTCTGGAGCTGGAGACCTATCCGGTCATTGAGGACGCCGAAGCCGGAGCCGCAGCCAAGAAGGTGTACGGCAAATAACTCCACAAGCAAATCGCCCCGCAACTGACCCCCATCACGACCAGGTGCCCCATTCTGGCTTTGCCAGGGTGGGGTTCCGTTCCCTAGTCCCTAGCCCCTAGCCCCCCTAGCCCCCGCCTTTCCGTCAAGACCCTTTCCTCGCATCTCCCTCGTAAACCCCTGAAAACGCTCGCGAAAAACATCCGCCAAGTTTGCAGATTATTTCCCCTTCCCGGCGCATAATCGATTCATGATCGTTCAAGCAGGCCAATCCGCGCGGCGCAGATTCTCCGCCGCGTTCGCGTCTCTGCGCGGGTTTTTGATCGCTGGCTGGCCACGGAACGTCACGAACCACGACTCACGGTCCACGGTTCACGGTTCCTGGCCCGCAACTCCTTTGGGTCGAGGATTTTACCGGATAAGCTCTTTATTATCTGAGATCTATAGCGAGAGACCTATGCGGAACCTTTTAAATGGAGGACTTTAGCCCAAAAGGCCAGGGAGGGGATAGGGGGGAGGGGGAGTCCGGGTGCCACCCTTAGAAATACAGGGGCGCTGCGTATGCTCGGCGCGTAGGGGGGCATCCACCCGGCTCCGCCAGCCTGCGACCCATTGCCGGCCCAGCCTCCTGCTACGATTCCGGCATGGCCGAAAGCGTGAAAGACCGCGGCGCAGCGCCCGCGGCAAACCCGCCTGTACGGACCACAGCTCAGGGGCGGCTTCGGGCCCTGGCCCGCAGCCTCTGCCGAAACGATCGCCGGCTGCAGCTCGCGCTGCTCGTCTTCATTCTGTTCTGGTCCTGCGCGTTGCTCGCGATCTCCCGGCGGCTTGCCGAGTCCGATCCGCTGCGGCTCACCTTCAACAGCATGCTCAATCACATGCTGCACGGCCGGTTCGACGTGGACCCGCAGGTTGTAAAGACTGAAGGCTTCCTGCGCAACGGCCGTGTCTACTCCTACTTCGGCATCTGGTGCGCGCTGTTGCGCCTTCCGCTCTGGATCTTTGGCCGCAGGCACCCTGGACATTACGTTCTGGTCCTCGATCGCCGCCGTGTGCATTGCCGCAACGGCCAAAGTGCGCGCCGTGCTCCTGGTGCGCCGCCACGCCATCGCCGGCGCTGTCGCCGACTGGGCAATCGGCCTCGTGCTGGCCTACGTCGTGCTTGCCGGCAGCGCGGTCGCCTATCTCAATGACGGCGTCTGGAACGAGGTGATGCTTTGGGCCTACGCCTTCGCTGCTGTCTTTGTCTATCTCGCGCTCAAAGGCATTGTGAATCGCGGTTTTCACCTGCGCTCGCTCAACTGTATGGCGCTCTGTGCCGGTCTGGCTCTCCTCACGCGCGTTTCCACCGGCGCCGGTCTCATCCTGGCGCTTCTGCTTCTACTGCTTGCGCTTGCGTTGAGTCCCGCTGCCGATGACCCTCCGGCGAATTCGCCGCTGGCTTCGAAGCTCGGCCGCACCCTCGCCGGCCTCCGCACAATGGTCCCACTGGCAATTCTGGCCTTATTCGCCGCCGCCGCAGGCGCGGTCAACTATCTTCGCTGGGGCAGCCCTGTCACCTTCGCCAACTATGACCTCTACTTGCAGCGCAATGTCTGGCCAAGCTTTGTGTCGAGCTTGCATACCTACGGCATCTTCAGCCCGCGCCGCATTCCCTTCGGGCTCGTCTACTACTTCCTTCCCGTCTGGGTGCTGCACGCCCCTGGCGGACAGCTTCTGTTTGAGAGCACACAGACGCGGCTCTTCGGCGACATCGAGCTGCCGCCCGCGACTTTCCTACTGACCGATCTGCTGCCTCTCTGCTTCATCGCGCTTCTTGCAGTTGCGCTTTTCAGGCGCCGCGCCACTCGCCTGCCGGCGACGGGCCGATGGGCGGCGGCCGTTTCGCTCGGTCTGCTGGCTCCCTGCATCCTCATGCTCACCCTCGCCTGGATGGTCTATCGCTACCGGCTGGAGTTTTATCCGGAGATCGATTTTCTCGCTTTTCTCGGACTGTATCTAACCGTTACCGACGAGTCCATGCTGGCTAAATTTGCCCGCTGCCGCAAATGGCTGGCGGCCGCTTTGGCGGTCAGCGTCTTCGCCAGCACGATGGCCCTGGCGCTCTTCGATCTGTCTACGGACGCCGCGGCGCCACCGCTGCTGCGTCCCGGCATTGTGCAGTACTACCGCGGTCAAATCGCATTTCATCTCCATCGCACCGCCGCGCGTAACTTCGGTTCCCATCCGTAACAGGCTGGAATATTCCTGGCCAGTTCGCGCGCTGATGCATCGGATTTCCAGACCGCTTCCTGCTTCTCTTTTCCCATTTTTTTGAACTGCTATGATTCCGCCATGGTCGGGATCGAGACAAGCCGTAGCGCGGCGCCTGTGGCCGGTGGGCCGCTGCCGTAGCCGTCGGCCTCCTCGCGCCGTGCCCCTTCATGCTCACGGCCATTCCTCGGCCCCGTTGTTGCGCGGGATTGGGAGAACGAAAGTACAGCGCGGACCGAAGTGATCAAATCTATACTGGACGCGACCCGAGTGGCCGAACAGAAAATCCCAGGTGAGGAGTATAAATGAGGGCTTTCCATTACAGGGTTTTGTTTGCGAGCTGTGCTTCGGGTTGGCTCATTCTTTCTCTTCTGATTGCTCCGTCGCTCAGCGGGGCGGACGCTTTTTTCTTTCGGGATCCCGGTTGGAACCTGGCTGCATGGGGCTCATTCGAGTCTGCCGCGGGGCCATCCGCGCACGACCTAATGCCAAGGCTCTTCGCCTATTATCCGCCAATTAGTCCGCTGTTGTTTGCGGCCTATGCTCTTGTATTTCCGCGCAACGCCTACACGGGGACCATCTACAATCTCCTGCTGGGCTTATTGGCCGCTGCGGTTGCGCTCTGGTGGGTTCTTCAGCAGCCCACGGGTAGGCTTCGCAATTGGACGGCCTGGGTGATTGCTCTCATTGCCCCCGCCTTCATCACCTACGATCGGCCAGAAGTTGTGGCGCTTATTCTCTTCAGCATAGTCATCGTTTATGCGGCGAAGCCATGCCCGCGCCCTGCAGTTGTCGGGCTTCTCATCGCTCTTGTCTTTTTGGCGCACCCTTTTGCGGCGATGGTTTCCGCGGTCTGGGGATGTGCGCTCTGCCTTGCTCATGAGTGGGATAGCCCCAGACGCTGGCTCCGCACGCTGAAACAGCTCGCCATCATGGCCGTGCCTGCCATTGCCGTTCCGGCCTTCGTGGCGTGGCTGTACTGGTCGATCGATCACGACTCCCTTGGGCGGTTCGCTGCTAACGGGCTGGTCGGCAGCGGCTTGGGCGTGATTCGGTCTGTCCATTCCGCTAAGGATTACTTAGACGTGTTGGGCGGGACTGTTTTTAGTTTTCCTGTGACCGGGACCATCGAATATCTTTCATGGGCGCTCTCCTTTTGTTTGCTCGCGGCTTGGTCATTTTTCCATCGTGAAGAGCTGAGCCACTTGGAGTGGCTCCCGATCGTGGCGGGGTTGGCTTCTGCACTCCTTGCCGTCATCTTCTTTCCGTACCAACCGTTCTATGTGATGTTCGTAGCATTCTCCGTCCCGATTGGCCTGCTAATCCTGGGCAGGTTTGGAAGCAGGCTCGCCGTACCCGCATTCGCCATGCTGCTGATCGTGATCCTGTCGAAGTTGCCCGCTTTGGGTATCAGCTTGGTCGTGCGGGTGGAGCAGAGATCGACTTATATGGCCGCCCGCGAGCAGCCCGACTTCCTAAGGGCAAGGCTCGCGTCGCCAAACGCAGTCGTCGTGCTCAATGGGAATTATTACGATCTTTTTAAGCCAGAGTTCCATCGGATGGTCGAATTGGCGTGGGTTGAGCATGATGTGGACCACTTTGCCGATGTGGCCGCGGTTGTCAATTGCTATCACGCTTTTCACGGCGGATCTGGAGCTGTCGCTCCTTTCCCGAGCCAACTGAATCCGTCGGAGTTTCACTTGATCCAGTCCGCGCCCCAGCATTTGTGGATCACGCTTTTCGGACATAAGGTCATGCGCGGTCAATGGGGGTATGGATGCGATCTCTACCTAAGAAATAGTGCGCCACCCAGTATAGGTTCACCTTAACGCATTAAGAGGTGCCGTGGCAGTCAGCATTGCATACAGTTTTCTTGTGCTGTTCCTCGTCGACGTAGAGCAGTCCTTACCGCCGGACATGGGGGTAGGGGTTGGTGCGCTTTTACGTCCAGGTCACCGAGGATCATTTCCATAAGATCATGGCGCGTCACCTCGCTTCCAATTGATTACCGCTAGGTGCGCCGCTGCCAGCGCCAGGCATCTTCAGCGATTTTCCTCACCGAACCAATTCCACCCCCTGCGAATTCCCGGGATTGGTGTGCAAATAACTGTCAAAATAAGCCTCTCCGCGCTGTCCAACTTCGTTCGCTTCGACACAGAATCGACGCGACCGCTACAAAAGTCCGCAGGTTGCACCAACCCTGGTGAAATTCACAAATTTACTTGATTTTTGCACTTGCATCCACAGATTCGGCGGACGTACTGTCACTCCAACTGATGAGCCTGTAGGGCATCGGGAGTTGATTGCCGGAACGGTTGGTGGAACGAAAAGCCGATGAGAATCGGAAGATCGCCGTCAGCCCAGCCAGAGGGTGAAACCTGGGGCGAAAGTCCGAGAGGGATCGCTGGCCGCGCCAGAAGATGCAAAAGCCGACGCAAGTCGGGAGTTGTTTAGCTGGCAGATCCGGAGGGTGCGCGAACCGGCGGAAAGCGAATACTCATCGGCGGCTTAGCCGGCGATGCAAGGTTCGGTTGAAGTTAGGGGCGCATCAAAGGCCCAGCCGGAGGTAGAAGCGCCGGGCGCAAGCCAGGTGAGTCGAAGCCGGTGAAGCCGGAGGGTGGAACAGCCGATGCGAGTCGGAGGTTCGCCGCCGGTTTGGCTAAGAGGTGGCAGCCGCCAGCGCAAGCTGAGGGTTGTAGCAGCAGAAAGCGCAAGCTGGAAGCTGCAGCAAAAACCGGTGAAAGCCGGGAGTTGTTCAACCAGTCGAGCTGAAGGATCGGAATCCGATGTGAGTCGGCAGTTGATCGTCGGCCTAGCCAGTGGAGGGGTCGTTCGGTGCAAACCGGATGGATCGCCATTGGTCGTCCGGAAGCGCGTTGCGCCCGATGCGAGTCGGGAGTACGCCACCGGTCGAGCTGAACGAAGCCACGCCGATCCGAGCCGGGGAAGTCGGCCGCCGGTCGAGCCGGAATGGGGGCAGTAGGCGCAAGCCGAAGGTTCTCAAGTCGGCGCAGCCAGCGGGGAGCGGGCAGCGAAAGCTGCAGGTTCGCCGCTGGGGTAGCTGGAGGACGCGACAGCCGGTTGTACTACGCGAACATCAAGATTGAGACGCCAGAGGCTTCGGTCTCTGGCGTTTTCAATTTGCGGGCCTTTTTTCAAATTGGCCTGCGCGGCCGCCGCCGGCAATCGCGCCGCATTACACTGGATGCGGAGAATCCCTCATGTTATTCCGCCTCACGCCTGGCAGGGCAGTCATTCTCATTGCCTTTGCATGGTTTTGCCTCGCCCAGGCTCCGCCGCGCGCTG
>CAWGGA010000027.1:0-11337 GCA_963822015.1 uncultured Acidobacteriaceae bacterium | reverse complement strand
CTGCCAGTTTGCGGCGATTGCGACGGTGCTGCTGCTGTGGGTGGGCCAGGACCTGAAGTATTCGCCCGGATGGGCGCATCCCATGGCGTACTACTTCTTTCTCGCCCTCATCCTGATCGTGGTGTTCGGCATCGCGGGTCTGGTGCTGCGCCGCGGTACGCCGAGGATCGACTGACGGACTGCGCGGGCCGCGCACGAGGACCCGCACATGCGGGATCGCGGTCGCGCAACGCGGCCTTCCTTCTTCAATTCGCATTCATTTCTCCACTGCTAAACTAGAAGTAGATGATCCTCCCGTTTGTCCGCGAAATCTTCGCGGAGCTGGAGCATGCCCCGGGATTTGAACGCGTTCGCAGGCACCTAAGCCTGGGTGCGGGACGGCGGCGTGTGTCCGGATTGACGGTAACGGCACGGGCGCTCTATCTGCCGCTGATGGCGCGGGCGGCCAAGCAGCCGGTAATTGCGATCGTAGCGGACAACAAGGCCGCCGAGGCGCTGGAGCCGCTCGTGAAGGCTGGATGCGAGCTGACCGGGGCCGTAGAGCCGGCGCGTGTTGTGCGCTTTCCCGCCCACGATGTGCTGCCTTTCGAAAATCTCTCGCCGCACCCCGACGTGCAGGAGCAGCGCGCGGCGGCGCTGTGGAAGCTGTCGACCGGAGCCGTCGACATTTTGATCGCTCCCGTGGAGTCGGCGGCGATGAAGCTCTTCGATCTCGAGTACTACGCCGGATTGGCCGTGACGCTCAAGCGCGGAGAAGAGGTGGACATCGAAACGCTGACCGCACACCTGGCCAGCGTGGGCTATACGCAAGTGGATCTCGTGGAGATGCCCGGCCAGTTCACGCGGCGCGGCGGAATTCTGGACGTATACTCGCCGGACGCCGACCGCCCGGTACGCATTGAGCTTTTTGGCGATGAGATTGAAACGATCCGCAAATTCGAACCTGAGACTCAGCGCTCGCAGAGCGGACTGGACGAGACCGCAACTGCAGCCGCTGACGGAGACGCCGGTGACGGAGCGCCTGCTGGCCGCGGTGAACGGGCGGCTGAGCCGGCAGCGCGTCGAGGTCGAGGATGAGGAGATGGCGGTTGAAGCCGCGGCAGCGGGAGGCGTGAGCGTGTTTCCGGGATGGGAGTTCTTTACGCCCGTGGCCGGAGCTGAGCGCTCGCTGCTCACGCTTGCGCCGCGCTGCGCGCTGTTTGTAGACGAGCCGGCCATGGTGCGCAACCAGATCGACCGGTGGTGGAGCAAGGTGGAGCTGCGGCATGAGCGGTCGGGGATTGGAGCGCTGGTGCGGCCGGAAGATATTTATTTGCGGCCGGAGGTTTTGCAAGCGGCGCTCGATGCGCACATGGGCCTCGATCTGGATCGGCTGGGAGCGGTGGACGTGCTGGAGGAAGACACCACACTCGGCGAGATCGAACTGCCGACGCGGCCCACGCTGCGGTTCCATGGCTCGATTCCCGCGCTGACCGAACAACTGAAGAGCCTGATGGCGACGGAGACGCGCATTGTGCTTGCCGCCCCGCACCAGGGAGACGTGGAGCGGCTGGCGACAGTGCTGCGCGAGTACGAGGTTCCTTACCGGCTGGGCAGCCGCATGGAGCGCGCAGGCGGCGACACCATGCTGGAAGAGGCAAGCTACCTGGCAAGCGACCCGCGCGTGCCCGTGATTGTGCGCTCGCCGCTGGCGTCGGGGGTCGTGTTCGCGGACGCGGGGCTGGTCGTCTTCGGGGCCAACGATCTCTCCGACGAAGCCGATGTGGCTGCGCGCCCGGCGCCAAAGAAATCAAAGACCGCGGCGTTTGTATCCGATTTCCGCGATCTGGGGATCGGCGACTACGTGGTGCACGTGGAGCATGGCATCGCGCAGTACCAGGGGCTGAAAGAGATTGAGCAGGATGGGCTCTCGGTGGAGTTCATGATTCTGGAGTTTGCCGAGAGCGCCAAGCTTTATGTCCCACTGACGCGGCTGGACCTGATTCAGAAATACCGGTCGACCGATACAGGGCCCGCGCCGGTCCTGAACAGGCTGGGCTCGCAGCAGTGGACCAGGACCAAGACGCGCGTGCGCAAGGCCATGCAGGACATGGCCGCCGAACTTCTGAAACTTTATGCCGAGCGGCACACGGCGCAAGGGACGGCATTCTCAAAGGACAACGAATTCCAGCGCGAGTTCGAGGATGCCTTCGACTTTAGTGAGACCGACGATCAGGCCGCGGCAATTCGCGCCGTGAAATACGACATGGAGTCGCCGACGCCGATGGACCGGCTGCTGTGCGGCGACGTGGGCTACGGAAAAACCGAAGTGGCGATGCGCGCCGCCTTCAAGGCCGTGCAGGACGGCAAACAGGTTGCGGTGCTGACGCCGACCACGGTGCTCAGCTTCCAGCACTTCGAGACGTTCAAGCAGCGGTTCGCGCAGTTCCCCATCCACATCGAGATGATTTCGCGCTTTCGCACGGCGAAGGAGCAGAAGGAGATCATCGAGCGCGTGGCGACGGGAAAGGTGGACATTCTCATCGGCACGCACCGGCTGCTTTCGAAGGACATCAAATTCCAGGACCTGGGATTGCTGGTCGTCGACGAGGAGCAGCGCTTCGGCGTGCGGCACAAGGAGCGGCTGAAGCAAATGCGCAAGCAGATCGACGTGCTGGCCATGAGCGCGACGCCGATACCGCGCACACTCCACATGTCGCTGGTGGGCCTGCGCGACATGAGCATCATCGAGACGCCGCCCAAGGATCGGATGGCAATTCAGACCGTGGTGGCGCGATTCGACGAGAAGCTTATCCGGCCGGCGATTGAGGTGGAGCTGGAGCGCGGCGGGCAGGTGTTCTTCGTGCACAATCGCGTGGAGTCGATCTATGAAATTGCGGCGCGCATCCAGGAGCTGGCTCCGGCGGCGCGCGTGGCCGTGGCGCACGGACAGATGGGCGAGAGCGAGCTCGAAAAGGTGATGCTGGCTTTCATGCGGCACGAATTCGACGTGCTGGTGGCGACAACGATCATCGAGAACGGGCTCGACATTCCGCTGGCGAACACGATCCTGATCAACCGCGCCGAGCGGCACGGGCTGAGTGAGCTTTACCAGTTGCGCGGGCGCGTGGGCCGGTCGAACCGGCGAGCTTATGCGTATCTGCTGATTCCGCCGGAAAACGAGCTGACGGAAATTGCGCGGCGCCGCCTGGCCGCACTCAAAGAGTTCAGCGACCTGGGTGCGGGTTTCAAAATCGCAGCGCTCGACCTGGAGCTGCGCGGCGCCGGCAACATGCTGGGCGGCGAACAGAGCGGTCACATTGAAGCGGTGGGATTCGAGCTGTACACGTCAATGCTTGAGGCCGCGGTGAAGGAGCTGAAGGGCGAAGCCGGCGAAGAGCGGCCGGCCACGCAACTCAATCTCGGCATCGCGCTGCGCATCGACGAGAGCTATGTGCCGGAGGAAAACCAGCGGCTGCGGCTCTACAAAAAGATTGCGGGCGCCAGCAGCGATGCGGCGATCAACGAAGTCCGCGCAGAGGTGGAAGACCGCTATGGCACGCCGCCGGACGCCACCGTTTACCTGCTCGAAGCGGCCTTGTTGCGCCTGGAGTGCGAGCGCATGGGCATCGCGCAGATCGACCGCAAGCGCAGCGAGCTGCAAATTCGTTTTATGGAGAATGCGAGCGTGGATCCGGCGCACCTGATGCAACTGGTCTCGCGCAACGCCAAACGCGGCGCGCAGTTCACGCCGCAGGGTGTACTGAAGTTTCCGCTGCAGAGCTTCGCGGCCCGACGATGTGCTGCTTGAGATTCGCGAGTTGCTGGAGAAGCTGGCGCCGGCGACGGTGAGCGCGTGAGGGGAATGGATCGCCTGCGCTTTAATGGTCTGCAAATTGACCGGCGCTTACCCAGGTGTGCGTTGACATTGCGATGCGGCCGTTCTGCTCATAGCGGCCAATCGCCTCGGCTTGAGCCTTATGCCTTCCACTTGATGCTGCAACCGATGGACGGTTTCTGCGCTGTGGGAACAGGCTTCCCAGCGAAGACAGCATCGATTGCGGCGCGCAGGTCCGCTCCGGTGACCGGGATGCCGTTGCCGGGGCGGCTCGCGTCGTATCGGCCGCGATAAACCAGCTTGAAGTCTCCGTCGAAGAGATACGGGTCGGGCGTGCAGGCGGCTTTGTAGGCGTGAGCCACAGCCTGTGACTCATCGTAGAGATAGGGAAAAACAAAGCCGCTATCTTTGGCTTGCTGCTTTAGGCCCGCCGGGCCGTCCGCCGGGTACGTGGCCGCGTCGTTGGAGCTGATGGCGACGATGCCGAGAGATTTGCCAGCGTAATCCGCGCCGAGCTTTCCGAGCGACTTCTCAATGTGCTTCACGTAAGGGCAGTGGGCGCAGATGAAGAGGACCAGCAGCGCCTTTTTCCCAAGAAAGTCGTCGCGGCGAACGGTCTTGCCAGTTACCACATCGGTAAGCGCGAAATCCGGCGCAATCGTTCCAGGCGCGAGCATGGTGGATTCGGTAGGGGACATGATGTTCCTCCTTGTTATGGATGCGGTTTGGTGCGTAAGGATGCTGTCTTCCCAGGTCTCAAGATCGAGGCCTGGGCACTCCGCTTGAACAGCATTACGCGATCAACGCCTAGAACAATCCTGCCTGGCGGCCCGGAACGGCGATACCGAAGTGCTCGTAGGCCAGGCGCGTAGCCACGCGGCCGCGGGGCGTGCGGTCGAGAAATCCAATCTGAATGAGGAACGGCTCGTAAACCTCTTCGAGCGCGTCTTCTTCCTCGGCAAGCGTGGCGGCAAGAGTACCCAGCCCGACCGGCCCGCCATCGTATTTCTGCATGATAGTGAGCATCAGGCGGCGGTCGATCTCGTCGAAGCCATGCGCATCGACTTCGAGCATGGTAAGGGCGGCGTTGGCCGTGGGCAGGTCGATAGATCCAGAGCCGCGGACCTGGGCGTAGTCGCGGACACGGCGCAGCAAACGGTTGGCAATGCGAGGCGTGCCGCGGGAGCGCAGCGCAATCTCAGCCGCGCCGTCGCGATCGACTGGGAATCTGCAGTACTTCGGCCGAACGCTCGACGATGACGCGCAATTCGTCTTCGGTGTAGAACTCGAGGCGCAGCAGGATGCCGAAGCGCGAGCGAAGAGGTGAGCTGAGCAGACCGGGCCGCGTGGTGGCGCCGATAAAGGTGAAGGGACGGATCTCCATGACGTGGGTGCGCGCCGCGGGGCCTTGACCGATGATGATGTCGAGCTTGTAATCCTCGAGCGCCGTGTAGAGTTTTTCTTCAAGGACGGGCTGCAGGCGGTGAATTTCGTCCAGGAAGAGCACCTGGCGCTCGCGCAGATTGGTGAGGATGGCGGTCAGGTCGCCCTGGATGACGAGCGCCGGCCCCGAAGTCTGTTGAAAGCCAACGTCGAGCTCGTTGGCGATGATGGTGGCCAGAGTGGTCTTGCCCAGGCCGGGAGGGCCGAAAAGCAACACATGATCCAGCGCCTCGCCCCGCGATTTGGCGGCTTCAAGGGCAATGGCGAGCTGTTCCTTGGCTTTGGACTGGCCGATGAACTCGCGCAGCCAACGGGGGCGCAATTTGAGCTCAAAACCCTGCTCTTCGTCGGAGCGCGCGGCGCTCACCAATCGTTCCGGAGTGTTGTCGCGGGCCATGGCCATGCTGAGCAGAAGTTTACAGCAAAACGGAGGATCGATTTCCGGTATGCGGCGATGGTCAAAAGGCAACGCGGACGGGCTTATTGACTGTCTTGATGCCAAACAAAAAGTAACACCTTCGTGTGAGGGCAGTCCGGTTAGTAGATGTCCTATAGTCGAAGGCATACAGGCCAGCGAGAGTCTGCCATTACGATGCCCAAACAACGTCGAAGCAGTTTGCAGGCTCCGGAGGTCAACCATGCATGATCGACTTCTTTCGCCGCGTGTCTTTCTTCTCATCGGTATCGCGCTGCCGCTAGCCGGCTGCACCAATCCGCTGGTTGACACCCTCACCGTCTCTCCCACAACGCAATCGGTTATAGTTGGCCAAAGCGCGCAGTTTACGGCCACAGGGACCGTCGGCCATGGCAGCAATCATCCCTCCACCACATCGAATGTTACGGACACCGCGACATGGACATCCAGCGTTCCTGGTGTAGCCACGGTGAGTTCCCAGGGAGTGGCGACCGGCGTTGGTGCAGGCACAACGACGATTACGGCAAGCATTAACGGGTACACGGGCGTTACTTCGGCGTCGGCGGTTCTTACGGTGTCGGGATCGTCCGGCGGAGTTGGGCCGGGGACGACAGTGGTATCCCTGGCGGTGATTCCGAGCTCTCAATCGGTGGCAGTGCCGACGCAGACAGCCCAATTCCTGGCGATCGGAACGACTTCAACAGGGCAAACAGTGGACGTAACCAACGCGGCGGTCTGGAGCTCAAGCAGCCAGCAGATCGCAACCATTGGCGCCAACACCGGATTTGCGACGGCAGTTGGCCAGGGCACGACGACGATTACCGCGCTCTACGCGTCGGGCGGAAGCACGCTGACCGGGACGGCGAGCTTCACAGTTCTGGGTGGGACGACGGAAGAATATACCGCTGTGACGCTTATTCCCAGCTCCCAGGCGGTCTCGGCCTCAGGCCAGACCGGCCAGTTCATCGCGCTTGCCACTTCAGGCACGACCGGCCTGGAAGAGGATGTGACCAACTCGCCGCAGCTCACATGGCAATCGAGCATTCCGTCGGTGGCTACGGTAACTACCGGGCTTGCCTCGGGAAACGGCATCGCCACGGGAGTAAGCCAGGGTACAAGCACGGTCACCGCGCTGCTTGAGAACCCCGATGGCTCGCTGGTGTCGAATTTCGCGACAATTAACGTGACACTCACACCGGCGCCGGAACCGCTGCTTTCGCTCCAAATCATTCCGGGTTCGATCACAGTTGGCAACTTGCTGGATACGGGGCAATTTCTGGCGATCGGGACGTATTCGACTTCTCCAACCGTCAGGGATCTGACCAACTCGGTTACCTGGAGCACTTCAGCGCCCAGTGTCTTCCCCGTAAACACCAACGGGTCGGGAACGGCAAATTCGGGAGCGGATGCGGGAGTCGTGACCGCATACGGTACCGGAGATGCCACGATTATCGCTGAAGCGACGGATCCGACTACGGGTTCGATCCAGACGGCAACCGCAACCTTCAGTTGCCCGCTGGTCATTCCCACGCCGACTACGGCAGGTTCGTGCTATCCGGGTTCTGAGGCGTCGGCATTGCTGGCAACTCTAACCGTTTACAACGAGGGCCTGAACACAACCGACTGGCTGGTTACTGCGCCGTCGGCGACCGGGACACCAGACGTGCTGCACTGCGGCCCGGGTTCGAATGGCGCGGGGTTTGGCGGGTCAGTATGCGTGGCGACCTATCCGATCGGCACAACCGTCACCCTGACCGCGCCGGCAGGGGCGGGACAATTCGGCGGTTGGTCCTACAACTGCATAGCGACCTCGGGCGTGAGTGCGGCCGGACCTAATACCTGCGAAGTGACGTTGACTTTCGACGACACCGTTGGCGCAATCTTTAACTAGGGCAGTGGCATGGCCAAGAAAGCCGCCCTTCGGGGCGGCTTTCTTCGTTTGCGGGCTGCGGCGCATGACGGGCGGCAGCAATGAGATCCAGGGCCTCTAGTGAACTCTGCCGCCGGGGGCGCAAGAGTTTATAGAAAGCTGCAGCGCCGGTAAGCGCCGGCCTCTGAAGCCACCGTTTAGACTGGTAAGGTTGCTTTGAACGTGATGGCCCACCGGTTTGGCATGCTTCGCCGCTTTCGCTTCAATCTGCCGCAACGGATCGCGGCGGCGCTGCTGGCGCTCTTTCTCCTGCAAGGGTTCTGGCTCGTCAGCCGCCAGACGCTGACGGATACCGACTACCAATATGCGCGCTGCGGCCGCGAGACATGGGAAAAACCATCGCCCCTGGCGGGTTATTACACCTCCTGCGGCAACATTCACGACGAGATTCTGGCTTATCGGCTCGCGGGGCTTCCGCTTACCCTCAATCTGCTCGCCGAGCGCGGATTCGATCTCTTTCGCAAGCCTGAGGATCGGGTGGTGCAGACCGGCGGCCCCACGGACGGGTCTCGTCCGCGGGGCGGAGCAGACAGGCAGTGGGCTGAGCACGTGGGAGCTGCGGCATCAGATGACCCACGTCCTGCTGCTGATGCGGCTGCCATTTCTGTTTGCCGGCTGCGCGCTGGGCGGCTGCATCTGGTGGGTCGCGCGGAGGCTCTATGGCAACCTGGGCGGCTACACGGCGCTGGCGCTCTATTGCTTTTCGCCGCCGGTGCTGAAGGCCTGCGTAGCGCCAAGCGCTGAGGTGTGGGCCGCACTGGGCGTGTATGGCGGGGTGTACACCTCGATCGGCGTGGCTCACGCCATGCAGGGCCCGCGGCGCAAATGGCGTCCGCGGATCCTGCTGCTGACGGTGATTTTCGGAGTGGCGGCGGCGGCGCATATTGCGGCGCTGCCCGTTGCGGCGTTGCTGGGGCTGGCGGCCATGTTGTGGATTGCCGAGGGTCACAGGAGCCAGGCGCTGCCTGTGGTGCTGGCGGCCGCGGGCGGCGCGCTGGTGCTGCTGTTTGCCTGCTATGGGTTCTCGCCCGACGCATTCAGTTATGTCTTCCGGTCTGCGGCGGGGTTTCTGTGGTTCTCGACGGATCCTGCCCGGCGGTTCTTCAGCACGCTCTCCAATGGCGGCGTGACCGTGGCCGTTTGCGCAGCCGCGTTGCTGTACCTGGCCGCGAGCAAGTCGCGCTACTTCGGCAACACGGTTCCGCTGCTTTGCGCAATGGCGCTCCTGTTGCTGGTCATGACAGGCGCGCCGGGAAGTCCCTGGCTGTGGTCGCTGCCGTTCCTGCTTACGTTTGTGGGAGGCGTGTTTGCCGATGCGTATGAGGGCCCAAGGGGACGGCTTGCGCTCTGCGCCGGCGGAGCGATCGTCTTTCTGCAGGCGGCGTTGTGCGTGATGAGCCTGCCCGGGTTGGTCTAGAGGTCGGAAATACAGCATCGAGCCCACTCGCGCAAGCGGTGCGCGAGCGGCTTGAAACCGAGCCCCGCAAACCGCCAAATTCGCTGTGGAAACGAAGCGTATTTCGCGCCGGGCCATCGGCATTCCACAGCCAATGGGTATAGAACCATAAAGCGCTGTAAAACAAGGCTTTATTTCCTTACCCCTGCCTTGCCTATTCCCGCTTCGAACCACTAGAATAGAGGCAGGTACCTGCGGACCCGGCCCCGCTTTCACCGGACTGTTTCGCCGCCCTCCCGCGGGCCGCTAAAAAACCTATGGCAGACGACCAGAATCCCCAGCTTCCTCTCGACGGATCGAACCCTCCGGGCGGCACGAATCTCATTCCCATCAACATTGAAGAGGAGATGCGCCGCTCGTATCTCGACTATTCGATGTCGGTGATCATCGGGCGCGCGCTGCCCGACGCCCGCGACGGCCTGAAGCCGGTGCATCGCCGCGTGCTCTACACCATGAGCGAGATGGGGCTGGAGCACAACAAAAAATATTCGAAGTGCGCGAAGGTGGTGGGGCAGGCGATGGGCGTTTACCATCCGCATGGAGACTCTGCCATCTACGACACGCTGGTTCGCATGGCGCAGCCGTTTACGCTGCGCTACCCGCTGGTCGACGGCCAGGGAAACTTCGGTTCGGTGGACGGCGACCCGCCGGCGGCGATGCGATATACCGAGTGCCGCATGGAACGCATCGCCGGCGAGCTGCTGGCCGACATCGAGATGGAAACCGTGGACTTTGTGCCGAACTACGACGAGTCCACGACCGAGCCTTCGGTGCTGCCGACGCGGATACCGAACCTGATTCTGAACGGATCGAGCGGCATCGCGGTGGGCATGGCGACGAATATTCCGCCGCACAACCTGACCGAAGTGGTGACAGCGACGATTGAGCTGGTACGGAATCCGAAGGCCGGATTGGCGGAAGTGCTGAAGCATGTGAAGGGGCCGGACTTTCCGACGGGAGCGATCCTCTACGGCCGGGCGGGGATTGTCGACGCCTATCGCACGGGCCGGGGCCGGTTCCTGATGCGCGCGCGCGTGGCGATTGAAAACGCGACCAAGGAGCTGAAGGCGCTTGTGGTCACGGAGCTGCCCTATCAGGTGAATAAAGCCACGCTCTTCAAGCGCATCGCCGAACTGGTGGAGAACAAGGTGGTCTCCGATATCGACATCGGCACCGAGCGCACGCGCGACGAGAGCGACCGCGATGGGATGCGAATGGTGATCGGCTTGAAGCGCGGCGCGCAGCCCGAGATCGTGCTGAACCAGCTTTACAAGCACACGCAACTGCAAGAGAGCTTCTCCATGATCTTTCTGGCCGTGGTGAACGGCCAGCCGCGCGAGTTGGGCCTGGATGAAGCCATCCGGGTGTTCATCGACCATCGCATCGACGTGGTGCAGCGGCGCACGGTCTTCCTGCTGCGCAAGGCGCGCGAGCGAGAGCACATTTTGGAAGGCCTGAAGATCGCGCTCGACAATCTCGATACGGTCATCAAAATCATCCGGGCGTCGAGTTCTCGGGCCGAGGCGCGCGAGAGTCTGTTCGCCTGGGGCAAGGGCACTGAGATCGTGATCGTGCTTGACCGGGAGCTGCAGCGCCACGAGGAACGCGGCCTGACCCTGCGCCAAGTCGACGCCATCCTCGAATTGCAGCTCTACCGGCTTACCCAGCTTTCGGTTGAAGAGCTGCTGAACGAGCTGAAGGAGATCCGGCTGAAGATTGCCGAGTACGAGGAGATTCTGGCCAGCGAGACGAAACTGCGCTCGGTGATCGTGAAAGAGCTCGAAGACGTTCGCGACAAATACGGCGACAAAAGGCGCACCGAGATCCTGGACGAAAGCGCGGAGATTCAGCTTGAAGACCTGATCGCGGACGAGCAGGTTGCAGTGACGGTGAGCCATCAGGGCTACCTGAAGCGCACGCCCATCTCCATCTATCGCCAGCAGCGCCGCGGCGGCACGGGCCGCATAGGCATGAAGACGCGTGAAGAGGACTTTGTCTCGCAGCTCATCGTCAACTCCACGCATGCCTACCTGCTCTGCTTCACCAATACCGGCCGCGTCTACTGGCTCAAGGTCTACGAAATCCCCGACGTCGAGCGCGGCCGGCAAAGGCAAGTCGATGCAAAGCCTGCTCGATCTGCAGTCCGGCGAAAAAGTGCTGCGCCATCCTACCCGTGCGTGACCTGGAAGAGGAGGGCAAGTTCATCTTCTTCGCCACGCGTAATGGCACCGTAAAAAAGACGCCGCTCAAGGATTTCTCCAACGTGATGGCGCGGG
>CAWGGA010000026.1:0-22379 GCA_963822015.1 uncultured Acidobacteriaceae bacterium | reverse complement strand
CCGATCCCAATAGGTGCCATAGAAAAAGAAAAGCTTGTCCCTGAAGATAGGCCCGCCGATCGTCGCCCCAGCGCGATTCTCGACGTAGCGGGGAAGAAACGGCGCTGCGCAACCCGTCGTTGGACTTACCCCGGGCGGGCAATAGCCGAAGAGCGGGTTCTTCTCCTGGTTCGAGAGCGAGCTGAGGAACTGGCCCTGGTAAAGATCGAAGGCGCTGCCGTGGAAGGAGTTGGTTCCAGACTTGGTGATGTAGTTCTCTACCGCGCCGGCATTACGGCCATACTGAGCGCTGTAATCGTTGGTGATGACCTGAAGTTGCTGGATGGCGTCCTGGTTGCCGAAAAATACCTGCGGGCCGTCGATCGTGTTGTCGTTGTTTGACTGGCCATCGATTTCGAAGTTGTTATAGCGCCCGCTCTGGCCGTTGACGGAATACTGGTCGCCGTTGGAGTTCGAAAAGTTGTCGTCACCGACGCCGACCACGCCTGGAATGAGCTCAACGGCGGTATCGAAGCCGTTGTTAAGGGGAAGGTTCGCCATGGTCTCTGCGTTAAACGTCGTCGTCACCTGCGAGTCCGTAGTCTCAAGCAGTGCGGCCGCGGAGCCGTTGACCTCAACCTCCTGTGCCTGTGCGGACGCAACCTGGAGTTTTATTTCGGCCAAATTACTGGAGGCTCCGGAGACAACCTGAACGTTGTTGACTTCCTCGTTGGCAAACCCGCTTGCGGTGATGAGCGCGCGGTAGGTTCCGATGGGAACCAAGAAGAACTTAAACGAGCCATCGGCGGCTGCCTTCTTGTCGAGCTTGACGCCAGTGGCAAGATTGGTCAGCTCAACTTGCGCGCCAGGAACGACGGCCCCAGACGGGTCGGTAACCGTTCCGGTGACGGTGCCTGTCGTGATGCCCTGGCTGAACGCAGGGGCGGTGATGGCGATCGCAAACAACGTGAGGACCAATAGCGCGAGTTGAAAATGGGAGAGCCGCATCCTACCACCTCCAGAGTGAACGGGACGATCTGTTCTCGAACGGGAAGCCCCAACTACCAGCACGCTACTACCAGTTGCCTGGCGAGCGGTGAATATAGTGAAGAACGGAGAGCACCTTACACCGGCAAAGATTTGAGGAAGATCAGATGCTCCCGACGCGCCGGGCGATTGTTCAAGCTCCAAGCCGTGCAAATCAGGGGCAAAATCTTGGGGCTAGGACTGCACGCAGGGGGCCATTCTGACGAACCCACCTTCATACGATCTTGTTAACAGAATATAAACGAGTTGTCCATCACATTTTGGTGTCACCAGAGTGCATTGCAGGGTCGCGAGGCCGAAGTATCTATGAATTTCCATACACCCTTCTACCAATAAACCGAGAATTCAGCACAAGCTCAAGATTCTGGTAGTGATGGGGGTAGTAGCGGGATGCTCTGGCGCAGAAGATTTGAGGTACTATCCTCTCCATGCAATTTACGCTTGCCCACATTGGTTCCCAGGCGCGATCGAAGGACGTCTATGAGGGGATGGTGCGGGACTATCTCAAGCGTTGTGCTGGGTTTGCGCGATGCGAGGCGGCAATGTTTCGGACCGAGAAGGCGCTGATTGACTGGATTGGCCGCCAAAAGGGGCGAACGGATCCCGTTGTCCTGCTGCTCGATGGCAGCGGGCGCCAAATGAGCTCGGAGGCGCTTGCAGAGTGGCTGGGCACTCGGCGGGATGAAGGAACGCAGCATTTGGTGCTTGCCGTCGGTCCGCCGGATGGCTGGTCAGAGGCCGTGAGAGCCGGGGCGAAACGCCGCGATAGGCTGCTTTCGCTGGGGCCCATGACGCTGGCACACCAACTTGCCCGGCTGGTGATCGCGGAGCAGTTCTACCGCGCATGTACAATTCTCACGGGCCATCCGTACCACAGAGGCAGCGGACAGTGAGCAGTTCAGAGTTCACAGTTCGTGGTTGGCGAACCACTGACGAAGAGTTTTAAATCATGAGCGAGGAATCAACGTCCCGGCGGGGGCTAATCCTGATCAACACGGGCCCCGGCAAGGGCAAGACCACGGCGGCGCTGGGTACGGCTTTGCGCGCCGTGGGATGCGGCATGAAGGTTCTGGTGTTGCAGTTCATCAAGGGCTCATGGCACTACGGGGAGCTGGACGCCGTGGAGGCTTTCGGCGGGAGCCTTGTCCTGAAGCAGATGGGGCGCGGGTTTGTGAAGATCGGCGGCGCGGAGCCCGATCCCGAGGACGTGCGGCTGGTACAGGCGGCGTGGGACGAAGCACGCGCGGCCATCGACTGCGGTGAATGGGATCTGGTGGTACTGGACGAGATCAACTACGCCATCAGCTACGGGATGCTGGATGCGGCGGAGGTGGCCGAGGCGCTGAAGAAAAAGCCAGAGATGGTGCACGTGATCCTGACCGGGCGCAACGCACATCCTCTGCTGGTAGAACTGGCTGACACCGTGACGGAGATGCGCGAGGTGAAGCACGCCTATCAGAAGGGCATCCTGGCGCAGCGCGGGATCGAGTACTGAGACGAGGAGGGGACCATGCCTGAGACGCGGCACCACCGCTGGGCCGATATTCCGCCTGAGCCGATGAATCCGCTGGTTACGCGCCAGTATGTGGCGGGCACCAACACCATGCTTGCCAGGATTGTGCTGAAAAAGGGCGCGCATGTACCGATGCACCAGCACTTTCACGAGCAGATCAGCCATGTGGTGGAAGGAGTGCTGAGTTTCCTCGTCGACGGCGAGGAAGTCGCCGTGCGCGCGGGCGACATCCTTTGTATCCCGCCGCATGTGCCGCACGAGGTGACTGCACTGGAAGACTCAGTGGCGCTGGACATCTTCAATCCGCCACGGCAGGACTGGATTGACGGCGACGACGCTTACCTGCGTGGTGCAGTGGCCGCAAAACCCGCGAACAATCGGCCTGTGGATTGAAGGTCATCCGGTTACAATTGGGTTCGGTATGTCGTGGTTTAAGCGCGAGAGTGGCGAATATCCGGGCGCGCCGGCCGGTCCTGGCGGCGAAAATGGGCCCGAAACGGGCGCGAAGAACGTGCGTACGGAGGGTTTGTGGGTGAAGTGCCCGGGCTGCCGCCAGCCCATTTACCGGGCCGATCTCGTAGCCAACCTGAACGTTTGCCCGAAATGCCAATATCACTTTAAGCTGAGCGCCCGGAATCGCATCGATCTTCTTCTGGAGCCAGGGTACGAGTTGGTTGACACCGGGTTGGTCTCCACCGATCCGCTGAATTTCACCGACGTGAGGCCGTATAAGCAGCGGCTACGCAAGGCGCGCGAACAGACCGGGCTCGACGACGCCATTCTGAACGCAGTGGGGAAGATGGGTCCGCACGACGTGGTACTGAGCGCGATGGAATATGCGTTCATTGGCGGGTCGATGGGAGCGGTGGTGGGTGAGACGATCGCGCGGGCCGTGGACCGCGCGCGGCTGACACGGAAGCCGCTGATTGTTATTGCCGCATCAGGCGGCGCACGCATGATGGAAGGCGTGGTGAGCCTGATGCAGATGGCCAAGATCTCCACCGCGCTGGCGCAGCTTGACGACGCCCGCGTGCCGTATATTTGCGTGCTTACCGACCCTACCACCGGGGGCGTAACGGCCAGCTTTGCCATGCTGGGCGACCTGAACATCGCCGAGCCCGGCGCGTTGATCGGCTTTGCCGGCCCGCGGGTTATCGAGCAGACCATCCGGCAAAAGCTGCCCGAAGGATTTCAGCGCTCGGAGTTCCTGCTGGAAAAAGGATTTCTCGACGCCGTCGTGCATCGCCGCGATCTGAAAGCGTATATGATTCGCGCGCTCGAGTTTCTGAAGGCTCCGGCGGCTACGTAAATATACCGGTCCGTCCGCCCGGCCAGAGGCACTGCAACGGCCGCTCTTGTCGCTCGCTGCTACTTACAGTGGGACGCGATGCTGCCGGCAAGCTGAATGTATGATGAGACAGCAAAGGCCCGCATGGCGCGGGCCTTTGTTGTTCTGGGGGAGGGATAAAGTAACGCCATTACTTCTGCGCCGTCTGCACCGGCTTCTGCCCGCTCGCTGCGGGCGGATTCACCTGCACATTCAGGAAGCCGGTCAGGTCTTCGACGTCCTGCCTGGTGCCCACCATCGGCGGCATGAAGTGATGGTACGGCGAGTCCGGCTTGTACTCGTGCAGCATGGTGATAAAGCTCTCGATGTTGGCACGGTCGCGGCCGGCCAGCAGCTTCGCCAGCGGCCGGTAGCCGTTCAGTGTATGGCAGGCGCCGCATTCTCCGCGGAAGATCGCTTCGCCGCGCGAGTAGCTTGTATCCGCTCCATTCCACACCCAGTTCGAATGGACCAGATAGCCTTGCTCATCGATTTTGATCGCGTAGGGCACGCGCACGCCGTTCGAGTACATCCAGCGGCCGATGACGTAGGGCTTGCGCAGCATCTCGCGCGAGTATTCGCCGGCTCCCGTCGCGATCAGCGCCAGCAGAAGAATCGCCACAGCGTGCGCGGGATTGAAGTCCACGGGATTCCGGTACGCCAGGTAATACGCAACGCCGATAATCGTCGCCGAAGTAATCACGATCAACAGTGCAATCCGAGTGATCATGGAGAAAGTGCCTGAGCCGATGGTGTCGATGCCCAGCATAAGCAGCGCGCGCTGCGAAACCGGAACCATGTAGAGATACCACGCGAAAAGAATTGGCATGGCCACGAACGACGGCACCAGCCACTTCACGCTCCACTTCACCAGCGATGACTTGAGTAGCGGCTTCTTTGCGCCGTCGATGCGGCTGGCGCTGATGAGCGCCCAGATGCCGGCCAGCGATGCGCAAACGCAGGAGCGGAGCAGCAGACTCGGCCAATACGTCGGATTGAAGAACGCGTTCCAGAATTTGCTCGCCTCATGGCCGGTACCGGCCACTGACAGCCATGTGTCGCCCGGCGTGAGCATGAAAGTGAGAATGCCGTTGATGATGATCAGCGTGCAGACCGACGCAACCGCGTAGACCCAGCCCACGACCAGATGCAGTTTGGCGTCGATCCTGTTCCATGTGTAGTAATAGACGGCCGCAGTAGCGAGCTCGATCATGAAAAAGACCCACTCGATTGCCCAGCCAAAGACGAAATTATGAATCAGTGTGCTCGTCGCTTCAGGGTTCGTCAGTCCGATGGCAAACCAGATGCCCACACCGGATATTGTTCCGAAGACGCCGGTGAGGACGAGGAAGAACTTCGAGTAGCCAACCAGCTCGGCCAGCCAATCGGCCCGGCCCTCGCGCAGGGCCTTGCGCTCGGCCAGCGGCAGGTAAAGGCCGCCGCCCACGGCGAACTGCGAGATCATGACGTGGAAGATGGCGATGATGCCGATCACCCAGCCCGAGCCGAGATAAGGAATGTCCCAGAATGGATAGTTCATTGCGTGCTCCCGTGGACCGTTAGTCGTGAATCGTGAAACGTGAGTCTGGACCGTGAATGAGTGAAGGAGTGAAGGTGTGAAGTGTGAAGGAGTGAAAGAGTGAATGACCGGTCAGCGGCACCTAGGAGCTGTTGTTTCTAAGCCGGCTTAATAGAGCAAAGAGCATGTTCTCGACTTCATGCGACAAACCCTGAGCGTTCTTGACCGATTGCGGATCGGCGAACTGAAGCGCGGTTGCTAACTCGAGTTGCGTTTGCAGCTCGCAGTTCGATCCGCGTGCGATCAGCAAAAAGTGTCTGAACTCGCGGGGGTTCATCCGCCCGTGACCCTCGGCGATGTTGCTGGGAATTGAGATTGCCGAGCGCCTTAGCTGCGAAGTTAGGCCAAAGCTCTCTTCGTGAGGGAAGGCCTTCGTGAGGCGGTAAACGGCAACAGTCAACTCCATCGACCTCCGCCAGATTTGAAGGTCACGGAACGATTGTTTGGCAGCCCGCGTCCTTGTCTGTTCGGTCATCACCGATTCACTCTCCCTCACTTCTTCACTCTTTCACTCATTCACTTGTTCACCGAATCGTCCAGTACCCAATGATGGTGGTGGACAGGAGCGCAAAAACCGCAATCAACCCAAAGTAGTGCGCCATCGCGCGCGCGGCGGCCCGATTCCGTGTTCTTGTCATAGAACGGAATCAGGATCCATAGAGCAATGCCCAGGGTGAACAGCAGCATGCCCGCGATCTCGCCTGCCTCGCCGGGCAGCACGGCGCCCAGCAACTTGAGCATCTCGAAGGGGCTCATGAAGTACCACTCGGGATGAATTCCCATCGGCGCCGGAGCGAGCGAATCGTATGGTTTGCCCAGCGCCCACGGAAATACCGAAGCCAACAGCGCCAGAACGTTGAGCGAGATGATCCACATCGCAATGTCTTTGCGCAAAAAGTTGGGAAAGAACGGCATGGATTTGCGCTCAGCGGCCGGTTTGGCCTCTTCGCGCTCCGGCACGGCGTTTCCGTGGCGCTGCACCAGCCAAAGATGAAACGCAAGCAGGGGAATGAACAATGCAGGGAGCACCACAACGTGCAACGCGAAGAAACGCTGCACGGTAAACTCCGTCACGTCCGGGCCCGCCGCGCAGCATGTTGGCGATGGCCTGCCCGATCCACGGAATCGCCACCGGAATCTGCAGTCCCACCTTGGTCGCGAAGTAGCTCAGCTCGTCCATGGGCAGCAGGTAGCCGGAGAAGCCAAAGCACGCGGCCAGCACCAGCAGCACCATGCCGCTCAGCCAGCCAAACTCGCGCGGCTTGCGATAAGCCTTCATGAAGAAGACAGAGAACATGTGCACCAGGATCGCGAACAACATCAGGTTGGCGGCCCAAGCGTGCGCTGAGCGGATCAGCCAGCCGAAGTTCATCACGAAGGTGATCTGCCGGACCGATTCGTACGCTTCAACGCCCGGCCGGTAGTACACCAGCAGCAGCACTCCCGTGAAGCACTGCAGCATGAAGAGAAACAGTGTGATGCCGCCCCAGTAGTACCAGAAGGACTGCGCATGCACGGGTACAGTTTTCTTGCGCGCGAATGCGGCCAGCTCCGAAAGCCCCAGCCGCTCATCGACCCAGCCGTAGAGATCACTTGCGATTGATTTCGTCGTCATCATTTCTGGTCCTTGCGGGGTTCGTGGACGGTGAACGGTTCGCCGCCGACGTCTCATGTCCGCGACACTTCGACGCCCATGTTGTTCACTGCCACCTTGAAGAGCTTGAGCGGTTTGGGCGGCGGCCCGCTGACGTTGGCGCCGGTGTAGGCGTTGTAGACTCCGCCATGGCATGCGCAGTGGATGCGGTCCATCTGCGGCTCGTACTGCACCGTGCAGCCCAGGTGCGTGCAAACCGCTGTCAACGCAATCCAGCGTCCGTCCTCGTGATGAATCAGCATGGCCGGTGACGGGCCGAATTTGAACATCAGCACCGATCCCGCCGGCAGCTTTTGCGCATCCTTCAGCGTCACCTCGGTCACAGCCGAGGCGCTCAGCGCCATCTCGCTCGGTGATGCCAGGTAACGGTACACCGGATAGCCCAGCGCCGCGACATAACAAATGCCCGCCGCGCCCGCGGCCGCCAGAAACGCGCGCCGCGTCTTCCCGTCTCCGTTCTCCGCGTGCTCCTCAACAATCTTTTCTGAAATCGCCGCTTCGCTCATGGCAGTCTCCCCGCGGTCAGACCGCGCCCTCCATGGTTTTCTGTGCGCGCGCCACAACCGACACGAGCCACCCAACGACTCCCAGGCCGGCCACAAAGAGCACGAGAAACAATCCCACTACGCTCCAGTTAGTGACTACGGCCCGGTCCCACACGTCGTATCCTTTGCTCAGCAATGTCACATCGCGCACGCCGTCGCGATAAACCGTCAGCATGATCTCGAGCAGCACCGCGACCAGCACTCCAGCCCAGCCCAGCCACGCCGCCGCGATCTTACCGAATCCCGCGATCGCGCCTACCAGCACGGCCACCACCACAAGCGCGATCCATCCGTATCCGGCATACCCGGCAAACTTGTACGCCGGGTACAGACAGTGGCCGGCGAGTCCCGCCTTCACCGCGTCAGGCTGCACGCTCGCCGCCCAAAATCCCGCGGCCATATACACCATCCCGAATCCGGCAACTACCTTGCCGCCCAGCCCTGCGACAAACTTCTTCTCTTCCGCGGTAAAGGTGCTACGTCCCGCCAGATAGATCAGCCACAATCCGCCGATCACCAGGCCGCCCGCCAGCATCAGCAGCCAGCGCGGCTCAAGCGTGGGATCGCCCGTCGGCAAATATGCGCCCATTGCCGACGCCGAATACATACCGCGCCACGCTTCGGGCCGCAGCATCAGCGTCATGTTGGTCGAGAGCATTCGCGCCACGCCGCCGGCCAGCAGCCAGGCGACCAGCCCCACCCACCAAGCCGATTTCCCCTGTTCGAGACGCGCCGAAAATCTGTACAGCAGCCAATAGGTCAACATCAGGGTGGGGATAATCGCGATCCAGTAGAGACCGATCAAAACGCTACTGGTGTACAGCGCGCGCCCGTAGAGCACCTGCGAAAAAAGCAGCGGTGGCACCGCCAGGTTGATCACAAACGTCATCACGACCGTCAGCCGGCGCGCCAGCGCCCGCGCGGTCACCAGCGAATGCGCCGACTTGCTGAACAGGCTGAGCAGAACGGCGAGCAGCAGCCCGCCCAGCAGCATCTCGACAGCCACAAAATGCAGCGAAAGCGTGACAACGTGCAGCAGCTTAAGGAGCCAGACGGGCGCGGGCAAAGGAATGGGGTCCACCGCGGGATAAGGATTCATACAGTTCTTAAAGTTCCTTTCACTCTGCAATCGGCGCAAAACGAGTCATCTTTACGCCCTGGCGTGCACCCCGCACATTCGCCGCCCTCCTTGCGGGATCTGGCCGTGAAAAAACGGGAGGGCGAGCGAGCAGCCGCGGCGTATTCTGGACTGTTTCTCTCCAATTTCAACCGGAACGGCTTAATTTATAGCCCGCCGAGACCGGGGGTCAGTGATGAGAGGCACATCCGGCTGTGACGGATTGAATTAGGCTGGCGCTTGAATGTCATGATTGTTGCGATCCCCAAAACGACGGTTCCTACGGGCGCTGGCAGCCGCCGGACGAGGGAGAAACCATTGCGGCAACAAATCCCTATGAAGCGGCCAAATTCGTCGATGCAACTGACGCGCGCGGCCGATTACGGTGTCCGCGTGATGATTCATTTGGCCGCGCTGCCGGCCAGCGCGCGCGCCTCGCTGCCTGCGCTGGCCCAGGCCACAGGCGCGCCGGAGAGCTTTCTCTCCAAGGTGCTGCAAGCCCTGTCGCGTGCCGGGCTCATTCACTCGCGGCGTGGCCAGTCGGGCGGTTTTCTTGTAGCGCCGTGCGGCGTCACAGCGTCGATGCGCGAAGTGATTGAGGCCATCGATGGCCCCATCTATCTGAATGTTTGCCTCATGCATGGCAAGTCCTGCGCTAGAAAGGCGAACTGTCCCGCGCATCCGGTTTGGGTGCAAGCGCAGCAGGCCATGGTCGATGTTCTCTCCAAATTCACTGTCGCTGCAATGGCCGCTCAGGTAAGGCCGGCCCGGCCGAAACACCTGGAGAGCTGAGGGCAAATCCCACGGCTGACCCCGAAGCCCGATCGGCGCCAGCTCAGCACCGCGCACACAGCCATTTGCCTTTCCCGCCCTGGGGTGTTTCAATCGAATTATTGAAACAGGGGTGCTCCACGCGTTGTGGGGCTGAGAAATACCCTCGAACCCGATCCGGATAATACCGGCGTGGGAAGTTTTCTTCGACCGAGCGGCATTCTTCCTCACCTCGCTTCGCGGCGCATGCTCCTTTGTTTCAGGCAATACCGAAATGAAGGGATCCATGCAGGCAGCCGCTCCCAACTCCGTCATTCCCCACATTCCAACGTCACCCTCGAGCCACGCTCATCCCTCGCTTGCGAGATCCTTCCTGCTGGCCTTCTGCCTTGCTTTGCCTCTAAGCGCGCAAACCACTCAGACTACGCCGAACCCCGCTCCTGCTCCCAAGAACAGCGCACAGAGTCCGGCTCCTCCACAGCAGAAACCGGCTCCCGTCACCACCACCGTCACCGTCCACGGAAAAGTGGAGGACAACTATCTTCCCGAGTCCGTTACCTTGGGCACGCTCGGCAGCGAGCCGCTCAAAGAGGCGCCGCTGTCGGCTTCGGTGATCACGCGCGACCTGCTCAACGACCAGGTTTCGCGCCTGCTTTCCGATGTGATCCAGAACGATGCCTCCGTTGACGACGATTACGTGCCCGTCGGCTACTACGGCGACTATGAGATTCGCGGTTATCCCCTCGATCTCGCCACCGGACTTGAAATCAATGGCATGACTATCGCCGGCGAGCAGGATGTGCCGCTCGAAAACAAGCAGAGCGTCGAGATTCTGAATGGTCTTGCGGGCCTGGAAAGCGGCGTGGCTTCGGCCGGCGGGCTGATCGATTACGTGACCAAGCGCCCAGCCAATATTCAGGCCTTCGATCTGGCCACCGATCAGCGCGGCACGGCGTACGGCGCCGTCGACCTCGGCCATCTTTTCGGCAGCCGGAAGCAAGTGGGCGCGCGCGTGAATCTTGCCGGCGAGCGAATCGTCCCGTACATGAACGACACCAACGGCTGGCGCGCCGTGGGCGCGGGCGCGGCCGACTGGAAGCTGAACCCGGCGACCACCCTCAGCGGCGACTTCGAGTACCAGCATAAGACCGAGCGCGACGGCAGCGGCTATCAACTGCTCGGCGGCACAACCGTGCCCGACATCAACCGCATCTACCGGTCAACCATGCTGGGCGATCAATCGTGGGGTCCGCCGGACACCTACGATGTCTACAACACCAGCGCGCGCCTCGATCACACGTTCTCACCGACGTGGCTCGGTTTCGCCGCCGCCGGCCTCAGCCATTCGCTCATCCAGGACAACGTGATCTACGCCTACGGCTGCTACTACGAAACGGATTGCAACACGGGTTCGGCGCCTTATCCATTCTTCTTCGCGCCAGACGGAACCTACGATATCTACGATTACCGCGATCCTGGCGAGTTGCGCATTGACGCAGAGGCCGAAGCCATGGTGACCGGCCACATCCGCACCGGCGCTGTCACGCAGGACCTCACGGCTGGCGGCGAGGTCTTCCTGCGCAGCGTGCAACAGCCCGGCTTCTACACGGCCGCAAATCCCTATTCACAGGATGGAGTCGTGCAGGACGGCGCGGTGTACACCTATGTCGGCTCGGAAAACATCTACCAGCCCATTGCGCCGCTTCCCGCACCCGGCACTCCCGAATTCCCTCGAACCCACGCTCCAGTCCGCCGGCCCTCGCCGACTGTGGGAAGACAGTCACCAACCTTCCGGCGTCATTCAGGACCGGATTCATCTACCTGCCCGCATTCAGCTCATCGCGGGCGGCCGTTACGACTCTCTGCGCGATCACAACTACTCGCTCTATGCGAGCTGCAGCGATCCAACCGAGCTCGATCCATCGACGGTGACCAATCCGAATCCCTGCGCCCCCGAGCCCTCCGACAAGCCCGTATGGCTGCCGCAATACGCGGTTACATTCAATCCCGTTAAGAGCCTTACGCTCTACTCGAACTACGGCGTCGTGCTCTCGCTCGGCCCCGAGGCGCCCTTCTGGACCGATAACGGCAGCCAGTTTCTCGCTCCGTTTTTCACGCGCCAGGCAGAGATCGGCGCAAAATACGAACCCGGTGAGCGCATACTGCTGGCCGGCGATATCTTCCACATGCTCGCGCCGTTCTTTTATCCGAAGATGATTGCCGGGCCGGACAGCTTTTGCCCCACCGGCAGCGCGGGCGATCTCTGTTTCGAACAAGAGGGCCGCGAGACGCACAACGGCATCGAGCTCAACGCCGAAGGCAGGGCCGCCAACTGGTTGCGCCTGAACGGTTCGGCCGCGGCCATGAACGCGACCTCGACTGACACAGGCACTCCGACTTTCGACAATAAGCAGGTGATCAACGTCCCGCATCTGCACACAAATATTTTTGCCGACCTGACCGTGCCGCACATGCGCGGCCTGCACCTGATGCCGGGCTGGAGCTATACCACGCGCAAAGAAGCCACGCGCGACGATGCAAGTGAGCGTGCCCAGCTACAATCTCTTCAACCTGGGCGCGCGCTACACGCCGGGAGGCGAAGCAGGGCCGCGTCACATTCCACGTTTACGCCGACAACATTACGGACAAACGCTACTGGTCCGACACCGGAGCCAGCTACGGCGACACGTTTGTGTGGCTGGGCGCGCCGCCGACCGTGCGCTTCGACGCGCACTACACTTTTTAAGCTGCTAGCTTCTAGCCACTAGCCTCTAGCTGCGGATGTTCATAAATTGAATTGATGTTTCACGCATGAGCGAGATGAAGCTAAAAGCTATCGCTGAAGCTTAGGGCTGGATGATGAGCGCAACGGCAAAAGCGCACGGAATGGACGGCACGCTGGTCGCGCCCGACTGGCCTCCGCTCACGCTTGCCGAACTCGGCCAGCTTTTCCGCCAATTTCCCGCACTCGGCGAACCCACGCACATTCTCTCCGCGAGCCCGCGTCCATTCTCCGCGGCAGGCGTGGTCGCCGCCGGCAACGCCCGCATCTTCGTCAAGCGTCATCATCGCGCCGTGCGCAATCGCGAGGGGTTGCTCGAGGAACACAGATTTCTTTCCCATCTGCTCGTTCACGGTGTGCCCGTGCCACGCGTCTTCGCCTCGGCATCCGGCGAAACGGCAATCGAAATCGACGAATCAACCTACGAAATCCACGAAACGCCGCCGGGCGTCGATCTTTATGAGGACGCGATCTCGTGGACGCCGTTTCGCAACACGGCTCATGCGCGCTCCGCCGGCCAGGCGCTCGCGCACCTTCATCTCGCTGCCCACGATTTCTCCGCTCCGCTTCGCAAACCCCGGCCGCTGGTCGCCAGCTTCACCATCTTTGCCGGGCGGGATCCTGACGCAGCGCTTGGTTGTTATCTCGCTGCCCATCCATCGCTCGCACATCACCCGGCCGTCCACGCCTGCGCCCATCAGGCCCTGGAACTCCTCGCGCCCTTTCATGCCGAGCTTGTTCCGCTCTTGCCGGAACTCGCGCCGCTCTGGACCCACAACGACCTTCACGCATCGAATCTATTCTGGAGCGATGCAGGCGCCGATTCCGATCGCGAGGCGCACGCCACGGCCATCATCGACTTCGGCCTCGCCGACCGCACGAACGCCGTTCACGACATCGCCCACGCTATCGAGCGCAACATCGTCGAGTGGCTGGTTCTGGTGAACGATCCCGCGCATCCGAATGACGTGCCCATGCATCTCGACCATCTGGATGCGCTGCTCGATGGCTACGAATCCGTTCGGCCACTTTCCGCGCAAGAAGCCGCGGCGCTGGCCCCGATGACCGCTCTCTGCCACGCCGAGTTCGCTCTTTCCGAGGCCGATTACTTTCTCGGCGCGTTGCACTCGGAAGAAAAGGCCGCCATGGCCTACGATGGCTGGCTCGTAGGCCACGCGCGCTGGTTCTCAAGCAAACCCGGCCGCAAGCTGCTCGGATGCGTTGCGCCGCCGCGGCGATGCCCGGCGGCCGCTCGGGGCGGCGCGCCCATGACGGAAACCGCGATTGGCGCCTACTTTGCCGCTCACGGCCTTGAACTCGCCGGAGCCATCACTGCAGCTCTCGGAATCTGGCTTACTACGCGCCGCCTGCTCATTTGCTGGCCCGTCACTTTAATCTCGATTTTTCTCTACATGGTGGTTTTCTTTCGCGCCGGGCTGCTTTCCGATGCGCTGCTGCAGGTGTTTTTCGCGGTCTTTACGTTTTATGGCTGGTGGCACTGGTGGCGCGGCGTGCGGCAGGAAGGCCAAGTGCGCGTGGTCCCGCTGCCTCTGCAGAGCCTAGTCATCGCTGTTGCCCTCGGCATCGCAGGCAGCTTCGTTCTCGGTACGCTGGCCAAACATCTCCATGCCGCTTTGCCGCACCTTGACGCGGCGCTTGCCAGCTACTCGCTCGTCGCCACCTGGTGGCAGGCGCGCAAGCACATCGCCAACTGGTGGCTCTGGATCGCCGTTGATTTGATTTACATTGGCGAGTATGTCTACAAGGGTCTTCAACTGACGGCCTTGCTCTACGCGGGGCTGGTTGCGCTGGCCGTACTCGGCCTGCGCGAATGGAGCCGAACCGCGCCGGCGGCCGCTTAAACGGCAGCCTGCACCACGTTCCGCAGCGGCTCGCCGCTCATATATCGCCGCAGCTCATCGGCCACGGTGCGAAGCGCGCGCGGCGCAAACTGCGGTGTCGAGGCGGCGACGTGCGGCGTGAGCAGCAGATTCGGACAGCTCCATAGCGGGTGGCCTTCGGGCAATGGCTCAGGGTCGGTCACGTCGAGCGCGGCGCGAATCCTCCCCTGTTGCAGCGCCTCAACCAGCGCATCCGTATCCACAATGGGCCCGCGCGCGGCATTCACCAGCAGCGCGCCCTGCCGCATGAGAGTGAGCTGGCGCCTGCCGATGAGCCCGCGCGATTCCGGAGTGGAAGGAAGGATCAATACCACCACCTCGGCGCGCGGCAGCAAGTTGTCCAATTCGCGCACGGCGTGCACTTCGGGTTCAGTACGCGCACTGCGCGCCACGCGCAATAGCTTTACGTCGAAAGGCGCGAGCATGCGCTCGATCTCCTTGCCGATCGCGCCGTACCCCACGAGCAGTACCGTCTTTCCGGTCAGCTCTTCGAGCATCACCGGTGGATAGAAAGCGCGCGCATCGCCGGTCATGGCAGCATAGTGCGCGCTGGCCTCAAAACGGCGCTTCCACACGCCCGACCTCTGAATATCGAGATACAGCGGAAAGTACTTCAGCATCGCAAAAATGGCCGCCACCGTCCACTCGGCCGTGGGGATATTGTGCGCGCCATGCGCATTGCAGATGGTTACGTGCGGCCCCACCGTCTCGGGAATCCACTCCGTCCCCGCCATCATCGCCAGCACCAGCTTCACACCGCGCAATCGCGGCCATGCCCGGAGGGCCTTGGTTGAATAGGGATCGGGGATCCAGACATCGATCTCAACGTCGTGGTCTAATTCACCCGACACCGGGATCAGCTCGATTCCCTCGGGGAAATCGCGAAACAACTCAGCAGATAGAGTGGCTGGGTATCCGACTCGCAACATAGGGGTTCGCGGCGCGGCAGGCCTCGGGCTCCTTGAATGTATGCTACTCCAGGCCAGACGCGAACAGTCCCGCGCCAGCGCACTCGCAAATTGTTCACTCGCAGCTTGCTGCCTTCTTCACACAGCCAGCATCTCTGTGTACACCGCCATCCCGACCACGGCATCCGCGCCCAGCGCATCCAGCGCATCTACCTCCTGCTGGCTGCGAATTCCACCGGCTACGATCAGTTGCTTCCCGGTGAGCTTGCGCAAGCGCGCCGCGATTTCTATCGGGAAACCCTGCATCGTTCCCTCGGTGTCAACATGCGTGTAGAGAAACGCCGCGGCGTAAGGTTCAAGCTGCGGAATCGCCTCATCCGGCGTCAGCTCTACCTGCGACTTCCATCCCTTCACGGCGATGTGGCCATTTTTCGTGTCGATCCCGGCCACCACTCGCTCCACGCCCACGCTTTGCGCAAGTTCCGAGGCGAACTTCGTATTGACCGCGCCCTCCGCGGAAAAAAGCGCCGACCCGATGATCACGCGTTTTGCGCCCGCATCCAGAACCTGCCGCGCGCGCTCGATGGAGTGAATTCCGCCGCCCGCCTGACACGGCAGCCGCTTCGCGATCTGCTCCACAAGCGCGGAGTTGTCGCCCTGCCGCATCGCTGCATCCAGATCGATGAGCTGTACAAGTGGGAAGCGCGAGAATCTCTCGATCCAATATTCAAAATCGTCAAACGCCAGGCGCAGCTTTTCACCCTGCACGAGCTGCACAATTCGCCCGCCCAGCAGATCGATGGAAGGAATCAGCATGGCAGCCTCACAGGGACGCCTGCTTGCGCGAGTTCTTCCTTGAGAGACCGCGCGCTCTTTACGCCGAAGTGAAAAATGCTCGCTGCAAGCGCGGCGTCGGCTTTGCCGCGGCCAAAGACATCGGCAAAGTGGGCCACGGTTCCCGCGCCGCCCGAGGCAATCACCGGAATGCCAACGGACGCACTCACCGCCGCTGTCAGCTCGCAATCAAATCCAGCGCGCGTCCCGTCGGAATCCATTGAAGTGAGCAAAATCTCGCCGGCGCCGCGTTGTTCCGCTTCGCGCGCCCACTCGACCACGCGTCGGCCCACCGGCTTGCGCCCGCCGTGCACAAACACCTGCGCGTCGCGAACCGGATCGGCGGCCGCGGGATCGCGCCGCGCATCGATTGCGACAACGACAGCCTGCGAGCCAAAGGCGCTGCCGATGGCGCCGATGAGCGCGGGGTCGGCCAGCGCTGCCGAATTGATGCTCACCTTGTCCGCACCGGCCTTAAAAACCTGCTCCGCGTCGCGCGCCGAGCGAATGCCTCCACCCACGCAAAAGGGCACAAATAGCTCGCACGCCGTGCGCCGCACCGTATCGAGCAGCGTCTGGCGGCCTTCGTGCGTCGCCGTTATGTCGAGCAGCACAATCTCGTCCGCGCCCTCGCGCGCGTGCCGCGCCGCCTGCGTGGCCGGATCGCCCGCGTCGACTAAATCGACAAACTGCACGCCCTTCACCACGCGGCCCGCGTGCACGTCGAGGCAGGCGATGATGCGTTTGGTCAACATGCGGCGCCTCTTGCCTGCCAGGCGAGAAAATTGCGCAGAATCTTCAGCCCTGTTTCGCCCGATTTCTCCGGATGGAACTGCACACCCATCACATTGCCGCGCTCGACGGCTGCGGCGAACGGCTCAATATACTGCGTCACCGCGGCAGTGTCCGCTGTAACCGGCGCTTTGTACGAATGCGTGAAGTAAACGAATTCGCCGGGCTCGACACCGGCCAGCAACCGCGAGGCAATTCCGTTTATGGGGCGCACTTCGAGGGAGTTCCATCCGACGTGCGGCACCTTTTCCGTGCTTTCAGCAAAGCGCGTGCACGATTCCGGAAAAATATCCCAACCCCGCCTGTTGTGGCGCTTCCGTCGATCCCGCGTAGAGCCACTGCATGCCGACGCAGATGCCGAGAAACGGCACGCCGCGCGCGATGGCATTGCGAATCGCACCCGTCAGGCCCGTTGCGTCCAGCCGTTCTGTCGCCGCAAAATGTCCCACGCCCGGCAGCACGATCCGTTCCGCGGATTCGACAAGCGACAAATCGCCATCTGTGACGACGGTCTCGGCGCCCAGATGCCGCAACGTCTTCAACACGGACGTCAGATTGCCGGCTTTGTAGTCAATTACTGTAACTTGCATCGAAGCCTCGGTTGCGACGAGTGAATCAGTGAAGAAGTGAACAGGTGAATGAGCGAACGTGAACAAGTGAAAGAGTGAATGAGTGAACGAGTGAGCGAAGTTAGAGCAGCCCTTTCGTGCTCGGCAGCATCTTGCCCAACTGTTTGTCACGCGAGCAGGCCACGCGCAGCGCCCGCGCGAATGCCTTGAAAATCGCCTCGATCTTATGGTGGTTCGAGCGGCCGTACATCGTCTTGACATGAACATTAGCCCGCGCACCGCGCGCGAAGCCCTCAAAAAAATCTGTCACCAGCTCGGTCTGCAGATCGCCGACAAGCCGCGTGCGCACCTTTGTGTCGACAGCGTATGCGGCGCGGCCACTGAGATCCACGGCCGCAATTGCGAGCGTCTCGTCCATCGGCATCACAAAATATCCGGCGCGCAGAATGCCGCGCTTGTCACCGAGCGCGCGATCGAACGCCTCGCCCAGCGCAATACCCACATCCTCGACCGTGTGGTGCTGATCAACATCCAGATCGCCTTTGCAGGCGAGGTCGAGGTCGAAGGCGCCGTGCCGTGTGAACAGCTCCAGCATGTGATCGAAGAAACGAATGCCGGTGGAGATTTTGTAGCGGCCCTGGCCCTCGATCACAAGCTCGATCTCGATGCGCGTCTCGTTGGTGTTGCGCACGATTGTCGCTTTCCGCTTTTTTACATTCGTGGTTTCCCGGGTCTCAAAATCGAGACCCTGGGCACCCGGCTTAGGTGGTTTGATCTTCTTCGCTTTCATCGGTTCTAACCTCCCGTACGCAGCGCGGCCAGGGCTGCGTCGAGAGCCGTAACAGCCTGCCTCATCTGATCTCGTGTTCCAATGGTGATGCGCACGCGGCCATCGCACCCTGGATCGCTCGACCGCTCGCGCACCAATACTCCGGCTTCGCGCATCAACCGCACAAACTCCGCATGGCGCTCGCCGATGTCGACAAGGATGAAATTCGCCCGGCTTGGCCAGCGTCGCACTCCGGACGCATCGAGCGCCGCCTCAAATTCGGCACGCGCGGCCAGCACCTCGCTCACATACCATTCGAGATACCCAGTGTCCTCGATCGCAGGCGGCAGGCAAGCCAGCGCCAGCGAGTTCACGCTATACGGCGAGAGCACGCGCCGCACCCAACGCATCAGATCCACCGGCCCGGCCAGGAGCCCCAATCGCAGCCCCGCCAGACCGTATGCCTTCGAGAAAGTTCGCGCAACGACCAGATTGGGCAGCGTGCCTACGAGGTCCATCACCGTCTCGCCGTAGAAATGAAAGTAGGCTTCGTCGACAAGCACGACCGCCTGCGGCGCGCGCCGCGCCAATTCGATTAGCTGCGCGCGGGTGGCCACGGAACCGGATGGGCTGTTGGGATTGGCGATCGCAATCATTTTCGTTCGCGGAGTAATCGCCGCAACCAGCCTATCGAACGGAAACTGTAAATCATCCGCGGCCTGCACCGTCACGGTGCGCGCATCCGTCGCCGAAGCGTACACCTCATACATGGTGTAAGTGGGAACAGGCATCAGCACTTCATCGCCGGCGTCGAGAAACGTCTCGAAGAGCACATGAACCGCTTCGTCCACTCCGTTGGTCAGCGCCACCTGTTCCGCGCGCAGCCCGAGATGCGCGGCAAGGATCGCCTCCACCGGCTCGCGTTCGGGATAGCGTGTGAGCGCACCGGCCGAAATCCGCGCCAGCGTCTCGCGCACCTTTGGCGAGCACGCAAGCGTGTTCTCGTTGAAGTCCAGCCGCAGCGCATCGCGGCTGCCCAGCGGAGGGTGATACTCCTTCATCGCCCGCACACGCGCGCGCGGCGCGGGAGCCACCGTTGTCGTACCGTCAGCCACGGTCCCTCCCTTTCTCACCAGCTTTGTTGCCGAGGCGCGTTTGAATCGCTTCGGCATGGCCCACAAGCCCCTCGGCTTCGGCCAACAGCGCAGCCTTCGGCCCCAACATACGCATGCCCTGCGCCGTGTACTCCTGCACCGTGATGAGTTTTACGAAATCGTTCACGCTCAATCCGCCGCGCACGCGCGTCATGCCGCCAGTGGGCAGGGTGTGATTCGGGCCGGAGATGTAATCGCCCATGGGCTGCGATGACCACCGCCCCACAAAAACCGAGCCCGCATTCGTGACCCACTCGAGATCGCGCTCGGAGTCCACGGTCAGGTGTTCGGGTGCGAGCCAGTTGGTGATGTCGCAGGCTTCCTCGTACGACCCGGCAACGAATACATATCCGTTGCGCTTGAGAGCCTGGCGCGCCACGAGATTTTTGCGGCTGCGCAGCCTGGTTTCGGCGATGACTGCTTTTGCCAGGTCTACTCGCGTTGTAACAAAGATCGCCAGCGCCTCAGGATCGTGCTCGGCCTGCGCCACGAGATCGGAAGCAATGCCGGCCGCGTTGCCGCGCTCGCTGGTGATGATAATCTCCGTCGGGCCGGCCAGCATATCGATGGCACAGTCAAAGGCGACCAGGCGTTTCGCCGCGGTTACATACAGATTTCCCGGCCCCACGATCTTGTCTACGCGCAGCAGACTAGCGGTTCCATAAGCCAACGCCGCAACCGCGTGCGCGCCGCCCAGCCGGTAGAACTCGTCGATTCCAAGCAGATGCGCGGCAGCAAGGGTTTCAGGCGCGGGCTTTGGCGAAACCACCACCACCCTCAAAACTCCTGCCACGTGCGCGGGAATTACCGTCATCAGCAGCGTGGAAGGCAGCGGATGGCGTCCGCTGGGCACGTAGCAGCCGACGGAGTTGATTGGGCGCACAAGCTGGCCGGTTGTCAGGCCCTCCATCGGGGAACCGCTCCACGATGCCGGCATCTGCCGCTTCGCGAAATTGCGAATCTGCCCCGCAGCCGTCGTGAGCGCATCCCGCAGCGCGGGATCGAGAGCTTCCCACGCCGCGCCCATCTCTTCCTGCGTGACACGCAGCCTATCCGGCCCGGCGAGCCCGTCAAACTGCGCCGCATAGCGAAGCAACGCGCCGTCGCCGCGCTTGCGCACATCGGCCACAATGCGCGTTACGGCGGGCAACACCCCCTCCAGCGCTGCGCCGCCGCGGTTCCTGAGCGCAGCCAACGTCTCCGCGGCGGCCTGTGCGCTTCGTCCAGTTGTTCGGATCAGCTTCATCGTTCGTCTCTCGTCACAGCACCACTTTGTTCAGCGGGTATTCCACAATGCCGGCCGCTCGCGCCGCTTTGAGACGCGGAATCACGTCGCGCGCCACGCGCTCTTCCAGAATCGTATTCACCGCAACCCATTCGGAATCGCTCAACTGCGAGACAGTTGGAGAATTCAGGGCCGGCAGCACCGCCAGCACCGCCGCAAGGTCTTCGCGCTTCACATTGAGCATCAGGCCAATTTGCGCCTGCGCATCGATGGCTCCGCGCAGCATGAGTGCAATCTGGCCGATCTTCTGCCGCTTCCACTCGTCCTTGAGCGTAGCCTTGCCGGCAATCAGGTGCGTCTCGCTCTCCATCACCGTGTCGATGATCTTGAGGTGATTGGCCTTCAGCGAGCTTCCTGTCTCCGTCACTTCCACGATCGCGTCGGCCAGCATCGGCGGCTTTACTTCCGTTGCGCCCCAACTGAACTCCACCTTGACGTTCACGCCCTTCGCGGCAAAGTAGCGCTTACTGGTTTCCACCAGCTCAGTGGCGATGATTTTGCCCTCAAGGTCTTCGGCTTTCTCGTAGCCGCTCGATTCCGGCACGGCCAGAACCCAGCGCACCTTGCGGCGGCTTTGTTTGGCATAGGTGAGCGTGGTGACGCTCTCCACATCCAAACCGCTCTCGACGACCCAGTCGATGCCCGTCAGCCCCGCGTCGAGAACCCCGTGATCCACATAGCGCGCCATCTCCTGCGCGCGAATCAGCATGCACTCGATTTCGCTGTCATCAATCGAAGGAAAATACGACCGTCCGTCGGCGAAGATGTTCCAGCCCGCGCGCTTGAACAGCGCAATGGTCGCATCCTGCAAACTGCCTTTGGGAATTCCGAGTCGAAGTTTGTTACCCACGGCTCACCTCCGCGGCTCCGGGGTAAGAGGGAGCGGGGGTGGGGTGGAAGCGCAATGGGCCGCGTAAAACAGCTTACCGTGCCCTCGTGGCAAACCAGGCCGTCGCCCTCCACCTGCACGCGGAACAGCAGCGTGTCGTTGTCGCAGTCGGTTGAGGCGGAAACGATGCGCAAGCGGTTGCCGCTGGTTTCGCCTTTCATCCAAAGCTTCTGGCGGGTGCGGCTCCAGAAGGTCACGAAGCCGGTTTCCTGCGTCTTCGCGTAGCTGACCGCATTCAGAAAGCCCAGCATCAGTACCTCGCCCGTGCGCGCGTCCTGCACAATCCCTGGCACGAGGCCATCCATCTTGTCAAAATCAATCCGTTCCACGGTTTCATTCCTTGGTTTGAATTTTGTGTCGGAACACGAAAAAGCCCACCAGCGTCATTCGCCGGCGGGCTTGGGTGATCCTTTTTCGATCTCTCTGGCCGATCAGTTCAGGCCATAGCAGTCCGCCGGCATGGTTGCCCCATGATGATGGTGATGGCCGTGATGGCGGAAGCTCTGCATCTGCATTCAAAACTACAGGTAAGCCCTTTGCGCTGTCAAACCCTTTTCTTGCGCTGGCGCGAGAGCGGGCAGAGAATGAATGCGTGCCGATCCGATCCCGATTCGCGCTTATTGCGCTCGCTCTGCTCGCCGTTTGCCTGGCCGCACCGGCGCAATATCAGGATCGAGACACGAACGGCGCACCCAAAACGTCTGCCTCGGCGCCGCCGCCGGAGGCCCGCATCGACATAAACCACGCCACCCTGGATGAACTTCTCAAAATTCCCGGCATGAAGGCGAGTTGGGCCGGGCGCATCGTGCGCTTTCGCCCCTATCGCACCAAGCAGGATCTGCTCGACCGCGGCGTGCTTCCCAGCGACGTTTACGACCGCATCAAGGACTACGTGATCGCGCATCGCGGCGAGGAATGACGGCTTCGCCGCCCGCTCCCATTCCACAAACATTCTCATCGCCTG
>CAWGGA010000025.1:0-31188 GCA_963822015.1 uncultured Acidobacteriaceae bacterium | reverse complement strand
CGAGGCTTACGAGGCTAAGGAGAAAATTCTGGGCGCGGCCACGATGCGCTATCACGAGCGGATGGTCATGTTGAGCGTGATTGACGGTCTCTGGAAAGACCATCTGCTCTCGATGGACCACCTGAAAGAGGGGATCGGTCTGCGCGGGTATGCGCAGCGAGATCCGCTGGTGGAATACAAGCGGGAATCCTTCGAAATGTTCGAGGCGATGATGCTGAAGTTCCAGGAAGACACAGTGCGGTACCTCTTCCGCATGCAGATTATTGGGCAGGACGGACAGCCTGTGAATGCAGCGCCGCGACCGCAGCGGACGGTTCCCAAGGCGCCACCGGTGGCCAGCGCCGCGCAGCCGTATTTAGGCGACGGCGCGCCGAGGGAGGTCACGATTCCCACGCGCCAGCCCTCGACGACGATCGATCAGCTGGAGAAAGAGTTCCATCGCAAGAAGGAACGCGAACTGGCAGTTGCGAGCCGGCAAGGCGGCGGCGACTCAAGCCAGCCGACGCAGCGCCGGACGGGTGAAAAAGTGGGACGCAACGATCCATGCCCATGCGGGAGCGGTAAGAAATATAAGAAATGCCACGGAGCCGTGGGCTAGGTTGTATCGACATATAGAAGCAGGCGGCGACGGGAGCCGATTTTTTCGAGTTTTAGGAGCGAGGAGAGACGCATACCGGGTGTCTGCTAACGACGAGCGACAACAAAATCGGGAAAATCGGCCCCGTCCCTGCGGGTTGCGGCGCAAACCGGGCCGTGCTTCGTTGTCGTCCTAGGCGGTGGGCCCGCCACAGCCGTCGTCCTCCGCCTCGTCTGGCCCGATTTTCGCCAGCAACGACGCCGGTTCCTATATGTCGATACAACCTAGAGTCTGTCTAGCGTAGGAAGCTGAAGAAGCCTTTCTTTCCATTTTTCTCGGGGAGCAGGCCGGCAGCTGTTTTGGCCATGAGGCGGATGGTCTGCGAAATGGCCGAGTCGCTCATGACCATTGGAGTTGCCGTCTCGCGGGTTCTTCGCGCGTTGGCGTAATCGTCGGGAATTTTCCACTGTGCGGGCCGGGTCAAGGTCTTGGTGATCTGGGTGTCGTCAAAAAGCAACTCGCTGCTCTTGTAACGGTTGAGCACGATTTGCAGGTTCTCGCCCCGCGAGCTCAGGTACCTCCCGATCATCCGGTTGGCGGTGCGCATTTCCGAGATGCCCACCTGAGTGACGAGAAAGATGGTGGAGGACGGATCAAACAGGATGGAACCCATCAGATCGATTCTCGATCCAATATCGACCACGACAAAATCGTAGATATCGCGGGTGACTGCCAGGAGCTTGTCGACGGCCTCCTTAGTGGCTTGGGTTTCGGTCATCTCACCAGGGGCCGGCAGCACGGACAAACCCGAGCTGTGCTTGACGACCAGCGTGGAGAGAAGGTTGGCGTCGACCCGGTTTGGATTCGCGAGAGCCGTGGCGATGGAGTATTCGGTGATGATGCCAAGATTGATGGCCACATCGCCCAGAGGCAAGCCGAGATCGATGAGGAGAGCGTTTTTGTCAGATTCCTGGGCCAGCGCGAGCGCAAAATTCGATGCCAGAGTGGTTACTCCGCACCCGCCCTTCGTGCCCAGGAAGACAAACAGCTTGCCAGTCTTCTTTTCATCCTGGAGTGGGGCCGCGCGGCGGTTCGAGGCGCGCATTAGAGCGGAGGAGACTTCGGCGGGGTCAAGCGGCAATGTAAGGAGCTCGCGCACGCCTGCGCGCATAAATCGGACCGCCTGCTTCATATCGGCATCGGCCGTGTAGACCATGACGTAGGTGCGGCCGCTGGCGCAGAGGCTCTCGATGAGGGCGAAGGCGTAATCCGGCTCGCAGTCCACGTCGACGACGACAACATCGTAGACCTGCGCCAGCATCTGGGGCAGGTCCTCCAGCTTTGGGGGAAAAGAGGAGAATTCGTGAAGCTGGAGACCGGGACGTTTGATGAGTGCGCCGGCGACAACTTTGCGGCGCTTCTCGTCGGGTCCGAGAAGTGCGACAGTTAGAGTGGTTTCATCCGGGATGGTGGTCTCCCTTGGGATGTACGGCATAGCCAATAGACTTCTCCCAAGTGCTTATGATATTCGATCTCAATGCTCAGATGGGACCTGCTGTGACTCTTTCGGGGGAGGACGAAAGGGGTGCATGGTGAGGAATGCTAAGCGATTGACAGGGCTGGAGTAAAGAGACCCGCAGATGGAATCAGCCGAAGAAGAGCAATGGCAGCGTGAGGTGTGCCGATTGCCTTTCAGAACCGCGTTCATTTCCGGAGTGCAAGTGGCGAGATGGCGGCGAAGGTCAGATCCTGGGCAAGGCTGCGGCGCTGTTCGCGCCACTGTTCGAAGAGGCGGCCGTAGCTGAGCGTGATGTACTGCGCGGGATCGACGCCGAGGCGGAAGGCGGCGCGGTCGATCCATGCGGCGGGGCCTTCGAGTTCCGCGTAGTTGCCGATGGGTAGCTCATCGATGACACAGTGGCCCTCGGCGTCAGCAAACTCGGTGCGCCACTTTTCGTAACGGAATGCGGCCACGAGGCCGAGCGAGAGAAAGTGCTCGGCGAGCGCGTCGCCGTGGGCGAGTCCGGTCTCGGTTTCGATACGATGCTTGTGCCGGTCTTCGCCCGGATGGCCGGCGCCGGGAAGACGCTTGTGTGTAAGAGTCCAACGGCCGGCGTAGCTGCGGATGCGAAGAATCTCGGTGCGAGCGCGCATCTGGCGGTCGGGCGTGTCATAGAGGATGTTGCTCTCGAAGCTGCGCGGAGTTTCGATGTGAAAGCCGGCGGATTCCAGCCGCCCGGTGAGAGCGGCGAGGTCGGCGACGCGGAATTTGATCTCGGTTTCGATGGGCATCGTGTACCAGCGAGTATAAGGCCGGCAGCGGGTCAGTCTGCAAAGCTACATCCCGCTGGGTCTAAGGCCCCGCGCCGCCGGCTGGTTCAACGTACGGGCTGAAGCCCGTACGGTTCAAGAGGATTCCTAATTGAGCGACTACCCAATCACTGGGACGCCTGGCTGCAGCTAAGGGTGAGAATAGAAGTGTGAAGACGCAGCGGCTTGTCGTTGATCCCGACCATCTGGAAACGCCTGAGGCTCAAGAGGCTCTGGAGCGCGCCGCGGGGATTCTGCGCAGCGGAGGGTTGGTAGCTCTGCCGACGGAGACCGTCTACGGGCTGGGCGCGAACGCGCTGGACCGGGCGGCGGTGGAAAGGATCTTCGCGGCGAAATCGAGGCCGGCATGGGATCCGGTGATTGTGCATGTGGCGTCGCGGGAGATGCTGGAAGGGCTGGTGGATCGGGTTCCAGCGGCGGCGCGGCGGCTGATGGATGCGTTCTGGCCGGGGCCGCTGACGCTTTTGCTGCCGCGAACAAGCGCCGTTCCTGACGTGGTGACGGCAGGACGGCCGCTGGTGGGCGTGCGCATGCCGTCGCACCCAGTGGCGCTCGAACTGATCCGGCGCGCGGGAATTCCGGTGGCCGCGCCCAGCGCCAACCGCTTTGGGCACGTGAGCCCGACAACGGCCGCGCACGTGCTTGACGATCTGGACGGACGCATCGACGCGGTGCTCGATGCGGGTCCGGCGCTGCACGGCGTGGAATCCACGGTGCTCGATCCCTCGCCGAGCCCGATGGTGATCTACCGGCCGGGCGCGGTGACGGCGGAGCAGATTCGGGAGATCGCCGGGCCGGTTGAGCTTTACAAGGGCAGTGAGGAGTTGATGGACACGCCGGCAGAGGCGCTGCCTTCGCCGGGCGTGGGACTGCGGCACTATGCGCCGCGGGCACGGCTGGTGCTGATTGAGGCGCGGGACGGAGAGCTGGGTGAGTGCCTGGCGGAAGCGGCGCGCGCGGAGCTCGGTGTGAGGCTGGGCGTGATGCTGCCGGAGGGGATTACGGCGGGGCAAGAGATCGTGGCGGCGCAGGTGTACCCATGGGGCAGGTGGAATGCGCCGGAGACGCTTGCGCAGGAGCTTTATGCCGGCTTACGCGCGCTGGATGCTGCCGGGTGCACGGTGATTCTCTGTCCGCTGCCGAAGGCGGATGGAATTGGCGCGGCCATCCGGGACCGGCTGAAAAAGGCAGGGAAAAGGAATCGGGTTTCCGGTGCCAGCGAATAGAGACAAGATAATGGCCATTCGTGGCGGGCGAATGAGGATTGAAAGCAAGCGACTATGAACTGGCCATTGTCCGTTGGAAACTGACAACAGATCCCTGAACCCTGACCCCTCTTTTACCCGTTGTCGCCGAGCTTGTACATGTATTTGATGGCGGACTTGTAGATGAGGGTTCTGTTGCGTCCGCGGACCTTGAGCGAGTTACGGTCGTACCAGTCGATGCAGCCGTCCAGGCGCTCGCCATCTTCGAGCACAATCACCATCGGAGTCTGGGATTGAATCTGCTTTTGCAGGTAGAAGAGCTCGGCGTGGTGGTTCGGGGCGTCCCGGTCGCCGGTCTGCGCCGGAAAACGAAAGGGAAGCGGAGGGGCGAAATTCCTTCTGGTGCGTGCCGGAAGGCGGCTGGGTTCGAGGACGCGCGATGAAGGCAGAATCGGCTGAATACTCATGGGAAAGACTCCTCCGCAAAAAATGAAAAAACCCAGCTTGCAGCGACCTGAGGAAAAACCCGATCTGACAATCCGCAAACCCGGCTCGCGCCGCGAATGCAGGTACGAAAATCTTCCGTCCCACGTTCTGAGAGACGTGCCCCGTACTCCCGCCTATACGGGAGATGTATGCCCCGGCGTCCGTGCGCTTAGTGGGGGTACTCGTATTCGAGAGATGCCTGGGGCCGATTGGGGGTTGCTCTTTTATTCTGAGGCGATCGTGGCTGAGCGTCAAGTCTTGAAAGGCAGGGACCGAGGGACCAAGGAAACGAGGTCAGAGATCAGCGAGCGCCATTCGCGGCCAGGCTGACGGCCATGGCGTCAAGCGAGAGCGAACGAAGCAGGTTTCGGCGCATGCCCTGCTCAACCTGAACGAGGGCGCCGGCGGCTCCGTCGATCCAGTCGATAGCCGGGCCTCCGGCGGTGAGCCCTTCGGCGAGGCGTGTTAGTTCCGCGGCGAGGTCGAGATTGCGGATGAGGGCAGGCGTTCCGGCGACGATGAGCAGGAGATCTTCGACAAGGCTCGAGAGGGCGCGAAGGAGGTTGACGGTCTTTTCCTGGCCATCGGCTCCGGCGCGATAGGCTCTCGGTGGCGTGGAAGAGCGCGGAATAATCAGGCTCCAGAATTGCGGTGCGGAGAATGACGAGGGCGTCTTCGCGGCTGGCGATGTATGTGGCGAGATCGAGCGAAAGCGCGCGGCCAACGGCTCCTTGAGCGAGGCGCGCAGTGAGAGCGCGATCCTGCGGCTTAAGCTCGGGACGGCGCTGAGCGAGCAAGGCCTCGAGATGCGATGCGGGCAGAGCGCCGAGGCGATGCACGACGGCGCGGGAACGAACGGTGGGAAGCAGCTCCTGCGGGTTCTCGGTGAGCAGGATGAGCGAGGTGTGCTCGGGCGGCTCCTCGAGAAGCTTGAGCAGACTGTTGGCGGCTTCTTTCATGAATGCGGACGAAGTGAAGATGGTGAAAGCGCGCTGGGCCTCGGCGGGCGGGCGGTAGAAGGCGACGTGAATGGCCTGGCGAACCTGGCCGAGCTTGATCATCAGTTGTGGCGGGTCGGGCGGAATGACGAGCACATCCGGATGCGTCTGGATGAGGATGCGCGTCTCGCGCTTGTCGGTCTCACGCAAGTCGTCGCGGGCTGCGACGGCTTCATCGACCAGGGTTTCTAGGTTGGCTGATGCGGCGATGCGAACGCAGTTGGAGCAGACACCGCAAAAGTCCGGCAGGCCATCGGTCTCGCTGGCGATGGAGACAGTTGACCGCCTGGGCAAGCATAAGGGAGAGCGTGTACTTTCCCGCTCCGCGGGGACCGGCCAGGATCATTGAGTGAGGAAACCGGCCGGAGCGAATGCTTTCGCGCAGGTGCGTGACGGTGGCCGTGTTGCCGAGAAATTCGCTGAAGCCCACGGAATGAGCCTAACAGGGTTCAGGTGTCAGGGATTAGACGGCCGGTCAGCGAGCCGAACCGGAGCGGCAGCGGGTCAACAAAGAATTCATTGAATAGTGCGGCGGTTTCGAGGTATGGTAGCGTCATCCGAGAGGTTACCCCGGCCGCTCCCGTTCCCTGCGGGAGAGGGCTCCATAAAATTGGTTGAACAAACGCCGCTGCCGGCCAGATTGCGGGCAGGTGTGATGCTGTGGCTCCGCGCTTGAGATCTGACTGCGGCCAATGGCGCGGGAAAGGGATATTCGAGATGCGCAATTTAATGACAGCAGTTGTGATGCTTAGCCTGGTTCCTATGCTGCACGCTGCGACGGCGGCATGTCCTGGGAATGTGTTGTTCAAGGATGGATTCACGAGCGCCAACGCCGCGTTCGATGTGACGCCGACGGCCTACAGCAAGGTGGCGATACAAAGCGGCAAGGCGGAGGTCACGTATCTTCAGGCAAACGCATGGCGAGCCTTTGAATATGGCGGCACGCAGTATGGGGATGCTGACGTGTGCGTGACCGCGGGCACTCCGGCGACGGACAAGGCACAGGATCAGCTTGCGGGGATTGTCTTTTGGGGGGTGAATTACGCCAGCTTCTACCTTTTCGAGATCCAGCCGGGAAACGGCCAATACGCCGTCTACCAGATGGCGCCAACGAGCACGGCGAGCAGTTGGACATTACTTGTTGCCTGGACGGCCAATGCCGCAATCGTGAAGGGCACGGGAGTGACGAACGCACTACGGGTACAGACCAAGGGAAACACGGCGACGCTGTTCGTCAACAATCAGCAGGTGGGAACGGTGACAGGCACCCCGCCATCCGGCGGCGGCGTGGTGGGCTTCTATTCCCAAACTTCGTCCACAAGCGCCTCCACCTGGGACTTTACGAATTTTTCGGTTTCGTTTCCGTAACAAAAGGGGGTGTTTCAAACTGATCCGCCACTGAAGAACCGCGCAACCGCAGAGCACACCGATGGGATGGGTGCGCGCTATCCCGGTTCCGATTGGAGCTTCAATCTGCGCGCGAGCCAGAGGAGCATGGCGCCGAGGAGCAGGCTGGCAACGATCCCGGCGATCGCGTCGGCGGCGAAGCTGCCGTCGATGCCGCCTCGGGTGAATCCGTATGCATCGACATAGAGCATATAGGCGATGGGAAGGCCATAGGCCGAGCCGATAAAGCAGAAGGTTGTGGAGGCCAGCGGGTTATTGCGGCCAATGGTCTCGAAGATGATTGCGGTGGAGTTGGTGATGGCGAGCGACTGGAAGAGGTTCTCGCCGATGAGGGCGAAAGCGAATGAGCCGGGCGTGTGCGGCACCAGGATGAGGCCGAAGGTGAAGAGCGCGCCGGCGACCCCGATGGTGAGATAGAGCGGGCGTAGCGGCATAAGCCGGCTGAGCGGCGGAAAGAGAAAGCAACCGACGATGCCGCCGGCTGCGACGCCGGCGCCACCGATGAGACCGACGAAGCCAAGCGAGGCGTGGAAGTCGCTACCGCGGGCGCCCAGGAAGTTGGTGAGCGAGAAGGTTGCGGCGGGGGCGGCGAAGAGGACGACGGCAATGAGGACCTCGCGGCGCTCGATGAGCGCGACGAGATCGCGAAAGAACTGTGAGAAGGATTCGCTGGCGAGACGGCGGTCGGGACCGGGAGCCTGCATGAAGGGGAAGGCGAGGGTGGGGAGCATGACGGATGCTCCGATAATGAGCGCGACGGCGAGGGGAGAAAGATGGCGGACGAGCTGGTTGCAGGAGATGGCCATGATACCGAAGCCGCCGACGTTGGCGATAGTGATCCAGACGCTGACGGCGTTTTCTTCTTCGGCGGACGTGATGGTGGAAAGCCATCCGCCAAGCGCGCTCTGAAAGAGATAAGCGGCGAAGAAGCCGGTGGTGAGGATGATTTCAAGAAGGACGTGGCGATTGAGACTCATGAACGCTGCGACCAGCGAGACAGCGGCGATGGAGGCGAGCGCGACAGCGTACCAGCGGCGGCTGAAGCGGACGTCGAGGATAGGACTGAAGAGGAAGGCCCAGAAACCGGGCGAGATGCTGACCGCGGTGATTCCCGCGATGACCTGCTCGGCAACATGGCGGCTGCTGAGCACCTGCGGAACGGCGAAGGCGATGACGCCGCCGTAGAGGCCGTAGGACAAATTTGTGAGGCCCATCGCCCAGACGGGAACGCGGCGGCCCATCATTCCTTGAGGACTCCCTCGGGAAGATCGGAGTTCGGTCAGGGTATCACATGGGAGACTCCGTTTTGTGCTCCTTCGCGGTCATTTGCCGGTATAGATGACGTGCCAGATGGAGCGGGAGCCGTCGTCGGAGACGAAGAGCGATCCGTCTTTGGCGACAGCAACGCCCACGGGACGGCCCCAGACATCGCCATCGCCGTTGCCCACGGTAAAGCCGGTGAGGAAGTCCTCGTACTCGCCGGTGGCGTGTCCGTTGCGCATGGGCAGGCGAATGACCTCATAACCGGCGCGCTGGGCGCGGTTCCAGGAGCCATGCTCGGCGGCGAAGGCGTCGCCCTTGAACTCGGCGGGGAACTGCGAGCCCTCATAAAAAGTCATCTCGAGCGATGCGAAGTGAGGCTCAAGGAGGATGTCGGGCGTGATGACCTTCGATTTGAGCTCGGGGTGCTTGCCCTGCAGGCGCGGGTCCCAGTGCCCGCCCATGTAGAACCACGGCCAGCCGTAGAAGCCGTGCTCCTGCACGTGGGTGATGTAGTCGGGGACGAGGTTGTTGCCGAGCGCGTCGCGCTCGTTGGTGGAGCACCAGAGCTGGCCGGTGATGGGGTGAATGGCCTCGCCGACGCAGTTGCGCAGGCCCCATGCGTAGATCTCGATGAATTTGCCCTGGGGAGTGAACTCAAGGACATCGGCGCGGTGAAACTCTTCGGGGTGGGTGTCGGGGTCATCGACGTTAGAGTGCGAGCCGACGGAGGCGAAGAGCTTGCTGCCGTCGAGCGAAAAGGCGAGGTCGCGGGTCCAGTGACCTCCGCCACGGAGACGGCCGCCGCCGGGCAGGTCGGCGATCTGCTGGATGGGACCGCGTGCGGTGAGGTCGCCATTGCGATAAGGGAAGCGGACAATGGCGTCAGTGTCGCCGATGTAGACCCATTGGGGATTGGGCCCGCGAGGATAAAAGGCGATGCCGAAGGGCTGGTGGAGGCCGGTGGCGAAGACGGAGGTCTGAACAGGCTTGCCGCTTGCGTCGACGCCGCGGAAGACCTTGATTTTTCCGGTTTCGCTTTCGGCAAGGAAGAGATCGCCGTTGGGCGCGAAGCGGATGAGGCGTGGGTTGTCGAGGCCAGTGGTGTAAAGCTCGACCTTGAAGCCTCTGGGCGCGATGGGCCAGGCGTTGGCGGGGCGGGGAACGATGGAGGGGCCGTTGTCAACGGATTGATCGGGCGCGGGCTCGGGCAGATCGGCGACGGTGAGATGGCGGCGAATGCCGGGGGCCTCGTGAGCCGCGTCGGTAAATGCGGCCTGGCCGGTGAGGACGGGCGGCTGCTTGGGAACAGCCCTTGCGGCGTCGGATGCGGCGCGCCCGATGAGGGCGGATGCGATTAAGAAGGCGGCAATGATGGCCGAGGCGGCGAGGAATCTTTGTGATTTTGTCATTCAACCTCTCGAAGGGTGTGAGTCGGCGCCAGGCGCGAGGTGAGCGGCGGATGGCGCAACAAGCTCAAATTTTTGATGCGCGCGGAGTGGTTCGGGTTCCGGCGCAGCTGGTGAAAATCTGTTGAATTACAGATGAGCGAGCGAGCTCACGGGGAGGGTGGCTGTGACGACGACACGCTCGCCATGCTGCGAGACTTCGGCGGTTTTTAGGATGTCTCTGAATGCGTTGTTGGCGGTGGTTGCGGCAAGCGGCTGGGCGAGGGCGCGGGCGAGGGTGACGAGCGTAGCCAGATCGGCAGCCTGGCTGGCGGCTTTGTCCTGGCTGGGGGCGATCTCTTCGACCTTGAAGCGCAGAACGGCGAGCGAACCGGGCACGGGGAAAGCAGGCGCAACGCTGGCGATGATGGTGGAGTCAGGCTCAAGGGGCAGGGCGAAGCCGAAGACGTGAATGGCGCCGCTCTCAGAGAAGGGAAGGCCTATTTGGCCGACGCCCCAGGCCAGCGAGAGGAGCGGAACGTCGTGGTAGTGGCGTTCGAGGAGCGTGGAGCCGGCGAAGGGCAGGGCGGCGGCGCGATGACGGTCGAGGATGGAGTGAATCTGCTCGGGGGTGGGAGTATTGGAGACGGCGACCATGTCGTAGCCGATTTGCGCGACGCGGACGGTGCGGCCCTCGGAGGGAATGCTGTAGATGGTGTGGCCTGCGTAGGACTCGCGCGAGACGGCGTGAGCGGCGAGCCAATCGTTGAAGTGCTGGCCGGTGATTTTGCCGACGAAGACCATGGAATATGCGACGGGGCCGTTGGGGCCGTTGGGATCGGGCATGCGGTGCAGGGCGATGGCCACCTGATCGAGGTCGCGCTCGGGGTCGATGCCGATGGCGTCAATGAACTGCTGGTACTCGGGGACGCGATCGGGCGGCTTGAAATCCTTATGGAAGAGGGTGCGGATGGCCTTCAGGTTGATGTAAACGATGCCGTCGGACTCGGGGAGCAGACGCGCGGCCTCAGGCGGGGCCTTGGAGCGCAGGAAGACGGCCAGGACCAGCAATAAGAGGACCGCGGCAACAATTAGAAGCGTTCTGCGTGTGCGTCGGCTCATTCCGTGGGTAAACAGGAACCGTCAGGAATGAGCGTAACACTGGGGGCGCGCACGAACCTATTCCGGAATGCTGATCGAGTAGATCTTGCCCCCGCTGGCCATGTTCGAACTGCTTACGGCACCGGGGGGCAGGAGCCCGTATTCGCCCTTTCCCAACGACTGGCCGAGGGTTATCTGGTAGACGCGTGGGGCGATCTTGACGGATTGGAATTGGACATCGTCACGCGACGCGCCGCCGGAGGAGTGAAAGACGCCGCCGGTAACGGAACGAAACTCACGCGCATTTCCGCTCTCGCGCAGGCGCAGCAACTGGTACTCGGCGATGTCGACGCCCTCAGCGACGTAGACCGCCAGAACTACGGGGAACGTAAGGACATTCTTTGAGGTCTTGCCCTGAATGTGGCCGTTGACGTCTCCTTTGACGAGGCCATCGCTGGCAATGCTCTTAAGGACGCCGCCGGTTTTGAAATTCACGATCTCGGGCTCGAGCGAGACCCACGCACCGTTGCGGTCGCGGTGGTAGACGCCGACGTCGTCAATACCCGCGGGCCTGACGGGGGTTGCGGCAGCGGCAGGCGCTGGAGCAGCGGCAGAGGGCGCGACAGGAGCAGCGGCTCTGGCGATGATTGCCGCGATGACTTTATCGCTGGCGCCCGCAGTTTTGAGGGCGATGATGGCGTCGGTGGAGGTGTCGTAGGCTGCCGGCGATGCGTTGATCGTGGTGACAATCAAGTCATCCGACAGTCCGGCCTTTACCAGCTTGATGACGGAATCGTTGTTCATCACCTGCTGGGCGAGCAGGAACGTGCAGGTCGCCAGAAAGAATACAGCAAGAACGCTTTTGCGCATGAAGCTTCTCCCTCGGTTTCCGAACGGCAAAATTTCCTAAGGCGGGGCCATCTTCGGAGTTGCCGTCAGTTTTTCACAGTCATCGTGTCGGAGTCGATGGCTTTCTTTCCTGTGATCCCTTCGAGTCCGGCAAGCAGGCCGCGATAGTCGCTCTTATTGGCTTGAAACGCGATTCCGCCCTTTTGACCGTTGTTGTCCCAGGTGATGCCGACAAAGTGTTTCTTCGATTTGGAAAGGGCTAAGAGAGCGCCGATGCCGAATGAAACCACGGCGACACCGATGGCCGCCCCTACGCGCCGGTGCACGTCCTGCCCATAGCTGATTTCAGTGACTGAGGCTGCCGGTATGACCACGACCTCGGATCCGCCGCGCATGATCCGAATGTTTGTGCCTTCGATGGACAGCTTCATGTCCGTTCCAGGCTTGGAGTCAGGGAGGGAACCTCCGTCAAAGATGATTTTGTAGCCGAATTCGCCGGCAAAGGCGCTCAATGGAAACAGGACACAAAGAAGAATTGCGAGTAGCTTGTTCACCTTTTTCCCCTTTCAACACACGACCGCCCCTTGCTGTTCGGAGCGAGAGAAACTGCTTTGGGATCGTACCGGAATGATCTACCCAATCGCCAATTTACGCAAGAGACTGTTGTTGCATCACCGGGCGGCACGTTCGAGCATGCGAGGACTGGCACGGCGTGCAAGACCGGGCTCAGAGATACTGTCAGAAGTGTTCCGCGCGTGCGCCGATGCGCTCCGGGCTAGGCTTGCGTCTGGAATTTTTCGGAATGTACTCGGCCGGTGTTTCAAGCCGGTCTATTCGACGATGGCGAAGGTGAAGATTTTGCCGGAGCTGGGCGGAGTTTTCTGCGAGGCTGCATCCTGGGGTTCAAGAAAGCCGAATTCGCCTTCGCCGATATCCGCGTTGAGGACGATCTGGAAGGTGGAGGGAGCGATTTCCCTGCTGGTGAACTCGATATCGTCGCGCGGTGCGCCGCCGGTTTCGCGCTCAAGGCCTCCGGAAACGGATTGGAACTGGCGATTATTGCCGACGACATGAAGGCGAAGGAGTTGGTAGTCGCTGGGCGAGCGGCCACCGGGGATGTGGAGGATAAAGATCACCGGTGAGGTGACGACGATCCGGCTGCGCATGCCTCCGATGAGGCCGTTGAGATCCTCTTTCACGAGGCCGGCGGTGGCGACGTGCTTGATGAGGCCGCCCGACTGGAAGACGACGACTTCATCGGGAAGCATCTGCCAGTTGCCGTTGCCGTCTCTGTGATAGGCGCCGATGCTTTCGACGCCGGCGGGAAGAGTGCGCGGCGGTGGAGCGATGCGGCGGGCGCCGAGGCAGTGGCCTTGTTGACGATGGCCGCGATCACTTTGTCACTGACGCCGGCCTGCTTGAGGGCAATCAGGGCATCGGGAGAAGTGTCGTAGGTTCCCGCAGAAGAGTTGATCGTGGTGACGATGACATCGTCGGAGAGACCGGCCTTGACCATCTTGACGATGGAATCGTTGTTCATCGCCTGCGCGACGAGAATCGGACAGATGACCAGCAGCAAAACCGCGAAAAAGCCCTTGCGCATGCAGTTTCTCCTTGAGGGAAACGGGACGGACCATGAAGCTTCCATGGGGCAATAAACGCATGATCTATCAGGGGGAAGGGGTTCCGCAAGTGACTTTTTGGGGACGCGGTGCGACGAAAGCGGGAGATGCGCATGAAAGGGCCCGCCGCGAGGAGCGGATGCGGCGGGCGATGCGCGATCTAGGGCTGAAGGACCACTGGGAGTATGCCTTCCCGCTCAAGTTTGCGCGCGTTTCCGAGATTGATGTCAAACAGCCCACCGTTTAGCGGGACGCTGAATCCGCCTTCTGCGTCATTGAGAAAGTTGCTATCGTTGCGGAATCGGATCATGGACAGAATTTCGCCGGTTTTAGCGTCAGCCAGCGTGACCGTGACAATCGCGCTCTGGGCCAAAGCGCCCCCGGCAAGGGCTGCCATCTCGCTGCGCCCCAGGGTCGGGATCACGCCCGCACCGCGGATCAGGACGAGCACATCGGAATTCGCGGCGCACGGCAGCATTGCCACCTGGTCACCCAGCGTGTATGCTCCCTTGCTGATCCCCTTCGGTTTTCTCGCCAACTGCGGTGAGAGAGAGTTGTATTTTTCCTGAATCTGTTCGATCACCTGCTGAATATCGTTGTCCGATGCGCCGCTGGAAAAAGCATCGGTGGCGGAATTGATTTCGATGCCTACGGTTTTGAAGTGCGCTTCGATCAGACCCTTGAGCGCCACCTCCCAGTCATTCGATTCCCTGGTCATTTTTTCGGTGTTTTTCACGCCCAGCTTGTCCAGTTCGGCCTCGGCCGGCATCAAGCATGCACTTCGGATCGGGAACTGGAGAGAAGATACTTTGCGCTGACTCCACGACGATTCAGCAGAGGCGCTCAAACAGGAACAGGCCACAAATGCCACTGCCACAACCGCTACGAAACTTGTTCTTTTGCCGCTCATCCAATTGCCCCTTTAGAAAAACGCTCCGCCAATGAATTTAAGAACTGCTTCGCCGGGATTCAGCCGCGCGAAATGCTCTCAGCGCGCCTGTGCGGTTTGCCGGCTCTGGCACTGCGCCAGGCGCCGCTCGATGCGGTAGCGGTCAAGGCTGGTCGGAGCCAGAAGATCCAAATAATGCTGGTAATTTACTGCCGCGTCGGAAAATCGCTCTTCATCTTCGTAAAGAGAACCAAGCTCGCGATAAACGGGCGCGAAGTCTGGTTTCTCTTGAATGACAGCGAGGAAAAGCTTCTCCGCAACGGCCTGGTTCTGTTTGAGCGTCGCTCGGCCAAGATCGGTGGCGAGCAGCTTTTGCTGTTCCTGCTCTTCCGACATGTTCAGCATGAGCTTGCGCTGGTTGGCTTCGCCTTGATGGGTGAGTTCTTCCTCAGTCGGCTCGGTGGTTTTGGCGCCGAGTTGCCGATACGCCTCGCCGAGGAGCATCTGATAGCCGGGATTGGCGGGGAAAGCATTCACCAGGCGCGTGGCGCACGCCACGGCCGAGCGCAACCGGCGGCTTTCAAGCTCGCTTTCGGCAGTGTCGGCAATGGCCGGTGCAACCGCATCCAAATACTCCCGCTCAGAGCCGATTTGCGCACCGGCGGGCGTGTGCGCGTTGGCATATTCCATGGCCGCCGCTTCGCGTTCCTGGAATTTGGGATGATCGTGATAGAACGCAGGCCGCGGTTCATATTCGAGGATGCTGACCTTGTCGAGGAGTTCGAAGGCCGCAGTCATTGCGTGAGGGTTAAAGCCCGTTGCAGCCATGGCGGCGATGCCGTCCGAGTCAGCCTGCTGCTCCTTGTCGCGGGAATAGCCGTAGACCGACTCGACCAGAATCAGCGAAGTAACGTCGGCTGCGGATACCGCCAGCAAACTGGCATAACCGCCAGGTACCCAATGGGCGGCTGCCGCGATGATTTCCATGGCCAGGTTCTTGTTGCCGATGCTGCGATTCTCGAGGTACGCGTGGCGCTCGTAAACGTGCGCCGTCTCATGGCCGAGCACGCCGGCCAGCTGCGCTTCGTTTTTCAGCAGCCCCAGCAGGCCGGTGGTGACGTAGACGGATCCGTTGGCCAACGAGAAGGCGTTGACCTCGGGGTCGCGCAAGACGAGAAAGCGATAAGCAACTTTGTCCGGCGCGGCTCGATTGGCGAGCATCCGCTTGCCCACCGCGTCAACATAGGCCTGCACGCCGGGATCGTGCAGAACCAGGCCCTTCTCTTCGAACTCGCTGTCGATGGCGTTGGATTCGTCGAGAAGTTTCAGGTCGTCTTTCGTAAATCGGAAGGCCGGGCCGGGGCCGTTTGAGACCTGGATGGGAGCATTCGAACCGACAGCCGGCGTAATGGCAGGTGTTTGCTGCGCGGCGAGAAGAGAAACCGAGGCCAGAAAGACGAGTGCCGAAAGATAGCGAGACATAGATTCCTCCCCCATTCGATTGGGCGCAGAAACATGGATATGGGAGCAACAGCCCATGATTCCTCAAAAGGAGAAATTCTGCAAGGGTACCGGGGGAAGGTTTGAGGCTGGTACCTTTACGCGGCACCCGCCGCGAGGGGCTAATGCGGCGGGCGATGCGCGAGTGAACAAAAGCAGCACCGCAGCGGCGATAAGAGCGCCAGTAGCGCTGCCGAACGAAGACATTAGCGAATTCCTCGGCTGGCCGATCGCGATAACTATTGCTGTTCGATGAGCAACGGGCAAAAACAAGAAATAATGCCGCGAAGACACGCTTGCGCATTTCAGAATCTCCTTACCGTTTCGAACGAGAAAAGGTGTTTAGGGATTGCGCCAGTATCATCAACCCAACCGGGTATTTTTGCGCCGTGACTTGTGTACATCTCTTTTTGGTGAAGCCGGGTATTTCGGGTTTTTTCCGCGTTTGCCCGGGGTGCGGGTGTGTGCTAACCTTGGTTTCTGTGCCGTGTACGCGGAAAGTAGGAGTGTGTCCGCGCACTTTTCGGACTCCGGAAGGGTTTCCGGTGGAATGGCGGTTCGCCGCGGCGGACGCCGGAGAGCTGGCGTAGCTCAGCTGGTAGAGCATCTGATTTGTAATCAGAGGGTCGGGGGTTCAAATCCCTTCGCCAGCTCCACAAGACGGATGCCGGGCTGGAGCGACGGAAGCGGCCATGATTTAACGGCGAGCACGGTTTTTTCGCGAGCGCCGGGACTCAGCTCCGCGGCGATCCCACTGAGTTGCATGCTCCGATGCTCCGGAGGCTCTCCGGGCGTTGCGGCGTGTGCGGAAGCGGGGTGAGCCGGCAGTTTGGTGGGACGTTAAGTTTCCCTAGCCGCAAGAACAGAGGCGCGGCGAGGGTGGGGCACCCAGGGTTGTTTTAAGGGCACAGGTGGCCGAGCGGTTAATGGCAGCAGACTGTAAATCTGCCGCTCCTTGCGAGCTACGGAGGTTCGAATCCTCCCCTGTGCACCATGAACAGTGGGCAGTTGGCGGTGTTGGCTCGGAACTGGGTTTGAGGAACTGGAATGCGCGATGATCGGCGATGGTATGAAAATGCCGGCACAGCCGCTCAACGGCGCATGTTTGCACGATTTCACAGCACCGGCTCGGATCTGGACCGGAAGTTTTGGGCGGCGCTGGGAATGTTCGCGGTCTTGGCGGTGCTGGTCTTGCTGACAATGGGCGATGGATCGGTGCTCGTGTTTGGCAGGCCAGTGGAGTTGAAGCTGATTCCGCTGATTGTGATTGGCGGGATGGCGTTGAGAACGGTTTTAGCCCGTCATGCGGAGAAAATTCGCAGGGCGGGGGAGAAGGACAGCTTTTAGCTGTTAGCTCTTAGCTTGAGCGTGCTGGATGGAGCCAATGTGGCTTGCACTGGCGAGATGAAGGTAATCGCTAAAGGCTAAGAGCTGAAGGCTGGTTTGAGTTTGAGGGCTGATGTAGCTCAGTTGGTAGAGCACTCCCTTGGTAAGGGAGAGGTCACCAGTTCAATCCTGGTCATCAGCTCCAGAAATTCCGTGGATCGTGGGCCGTGGTTCGTGGATCTTCACGATGCTCCGGACACGGTTCACGAAACACGATTCACGGCTGTTACGGGCGGGAGTAACTCAGTGGTAGAGTCACAGCCTTCCAAGCTGTTGGTCGCGGGTTCGAACCCCGTCTCCCGCTCCAGAAGACAGCTGATAGCTATTAGCATTTAGCTTTTGCGGTGGCGGATGGGCCGATGCGGTAACCGCGAGCGGCATGGAGCTAAAGGCTAACGGCTAGGAGCTAACGGCTGAAAGTTGAAGTGAGGATTACGAAGGATGTTTGAGCAGGCAGCAATTGCGGTCACGGATCAACAGGGATACGCGCAGCTCCACGCGCTCCTAGATGCGGCGTTCGATGCGCGCGACGTGGAGGTTTTTCTGAATCGCGTGAGCAAGGCGAAGCTGCGGATCCGGGATTATGAAGGGGTCTTGCAGCGCGGGCTGCTGGGCAAGGAAGCCATCGGTTTGTACCAGGCGCTGCCGGTTTCAGACCAGGCGCTGACGCGAGAGCGGTATTTGAGACTTGTGGAAGCGGTGCCGCTGGAGTTAAGGCAGAGATACTTGAAGGTGTACGCGTACTACTGAGGAAGGCAGCTATTAGCTGTTAGCTTTTAGCTTGGGTGGCGGGAAGTGAAGAAAGGAGGCTCGGCGGATGAGGCAAATTGGCTATTGGACGTGCAGTTGCGGCCACGAGCATCCTGTTTGGGCAGCCGAATCAATCGGTCTGGAGACAAGGACAGCTGTTAGCTTTTAGCTCGGGCGGTGGTGGAATAGGCCGCTGAGGCGGGGTAAGCGAGATGGAGCTAAGAGCTAAAGGCTAAGGGCTGGTTTCAAGGTTTTGGGGCTGGAGCCCGGCCGCGGGCGCTCCGAGAAGCAACAGGCAGTAAGAGCGATGAAAGGGATTTGGGAGTTTTATGGCGAAGGAAAAGTTTGATCGTTCAAAGCCGCACGTAAACGTGGGGACGATCGGGCACATCGATCACGGGAAGACGACGTTGACGGCGGCGATCACGAAGGTACTGCAGAAGCACAACCCGAAGAACGTGTTTCGCTCGTTCGACTCGATCGACAACGCGCCGGAAGAGCGGGAGCGGGGCATCACGATCGCCACGGCGCACGTGGAGTACGAGACGCCGAACCGTCATTACGCGCACGTGGACTGCCCGGGCCACGCCGACTACATCAAGAACATGATCACGGGCGCGGCGCAGATGGACGGAGCGATTCTGGTGGTGGCGGCGACCGACGGGCCGATGCCGCAGACCAAGGAGCACGTTTTGTTGGCGCGGCAGGTAGGCGTGCCGTACATCGTGGTGTTTCTGAACAAGTGCGACGCGGTGGAAGACGGCGAGCTGATCGACCTGGTGGAGATGGAAGTGCGCGAGCTGTTGACCAAGTACCAGTTTCCTGGCGATGACGTGCCGGTGATTCGCGGGTCGGCGCTGGGGGCGTTGAACGGGGAAGCGCAGTGGGAGGCGAAGATCGACGAGCTGATGGAGGCGGTGGACAAGAACGTGCCGCAGCCGAATCGCTCGGTGGATCTGCCTTTTCTGATGCCCATTGAAGATATCTTCTCGATCTCCGGGCGTGGGACGGTGGTGACGGGCCGGATCGAGCGGGGCAAGGTGAAGGTGGGCGAGGACGTGGAGATCGTAGGGTTCCGCGAGACGCGCAAGACGGTGTGCACGGGCGTGGAGATGTTCAAGAAGCAGTTGGACGAAGGTTTGGCGGGAGACAATGCGGGAATCCTGCTGCGGGGCACGCCGAAGGAAGACGTGGAGCGTGGGATGGTGCTGGCCAAGCCGGGATCGATCACGCCGCACACGCATTTCAAGAGCGAGGTGTACGTGCTGAGCAAGGAAGAGGGCGGACGTCATACGCCGTTTTTCAAGGGCTACCGGCCGCAGTTCTACTTCCGCACGACGGACGTGACGGGAGTGGCGGAGCTGCCGGAGGGCGTGGAGATGGTCATGCCGGGCGACAACGTGCAGCTGGTGGTGGATCTGATTACGCCGGTGGCCATGGAGAAGGGGCTGAGGTTCGCGATCCGCGAGGGTGGCAGGACGGTGGGCGCGGGCACGATCTCGGAGATTATCAAGTGAGTGAAGCAAGTGAAGAAAAAAGTGAAAGAGTGAAGAAGAGAAATTGTGAAGAAGTGAAGGAGTGAGAGGGAAGTTAAAGAGTGAATGGCGCGGATTGCCGGGTTCACTTGTTCACTTTTTCGCTGATTCACTGCTGACCGAAGGGAAGCTGACATGCGGGAAATCATCACGATGGAATGCACGGAGTGCAAGGAGCGGAACTACTCCACGACCAAGAACAAGAAGACTGTGACGGGCCGTCTGGAGTTGAAGAAGTTCTGCAAGCGCTGCCGCAAGCACCAGGTGCATAAGGAAACGAAGTAGGGCAGAGAACAGAGATCAGATAACAGAGATCAGAAGATGCAGCCGGAGCGGCAACGTACAGGCGGGCAGAAGCAAGATGAAGCTGATCTCTGGTCCCTGACCACTGAACTCTGCATTCAGGGGCGTAAGCTCAACGGCTAAACTGCCGGTCTCCAAAACCGGACTTGGGGGTTCGAATCCCTCCGCCCCTGCCAGTTTAAAGACAGCCATTAGCCATTAGCCGTTAGCTTGGGCAGCGGTGGATTGAGCTGATGCGGCGAGCGCAAGTAGGATGGAGCTGGAAGCTGAAAGCTGTTTAGAGGAATACGGCCGGTGAATGCCGGCTGCGAAGGATGTGGCAGTATGGCGGCGAAGACGGCAATCGAACGAGGCGAAGAGCGGTCGGCCAAGCGGCAGGAACCGGGAGCACTGGCTGAGTTTGGCGGGGGCGCATTGAGCAAGTGGACCGAATTTACAAGCTTTCTGCGCGATGTGCGCGCGGAGATGCGCAAGGTGGTATGGCCCTCGTGGAAGGAAGTGAAGGTGACGACCGGAGTGGTGATTGTCGCAACCTTTCTCTTTGGGTTGTTCTTTTTTGTCGTGGACTTCATTTTCAAAGTTGGGGTGTATGGGTTGCTTGGCCGGCTGGGCGGAACGCAGTAGCCGGCGAGGCACAGAATCGAGATGGGAATGACAGATGAGTTAGAACAGCCCGCGGAAGCGCAGACGCAGGTGGAAGTGCCGGCGGCGACGCAGGCAGCCGAGGCCGAGCCTTCGGGCGCAGGGGAAGTGCCAGCGGCCGCGACGGAGCCGGCGCCGGTACGGAACGAACGCTTCCGGTGGTACATCCTGCACGCTTACTCGGGGTTTGAGCGCAAGGTACGTGAATCGATCGAGAGCCGCGTGCAGGCATTTGGATTGAGGGAGCGCGTGGGACGGGTGATGATCCCCACCGAGCCGGTGACGGAAATTATCAACGGGAAGAAACGCACCGTAGAGCGGGTATTTCTGCCGGGCTACGTGCTGGTGGAGATGGAGCTGGACAACGACCTGTGGCATGTGCTGAAAGACACGCCCAAGGTGACGGGGTTTCTGGGCACCGGCGATAAGCCCGTGGCGCTGAGCGAGGAAGAGGTGAGCTCGATTCTCTTCCGCTCGGAGACGGCCAAGGACAAGCCGCGGCTAAAGATCCGGTTTGAGAAGGGCGAGCAGGTGCGCATCACCGATGGTCCGTTCGCCAACTTCAACGGGGTGGTGGACGAGATCAACGAGGATCGCGAGACACTGAAGGTGATGGTGACGATCTTCGGGCGTTCGACGCCGGTGGAGCTTGAGTTTGGCAAGGTAGAAAAGATTGAGTAGTTGCAGCTTCCAGCTACTAGCTACTAGCTTCTAGCCGGCGGGTCACCTGGCGACCGTTGGTTTAATAGCGAACGCTCGGGCGGCAACGCCAAAATTTGCAGGAAGAATGAACCAGCTAAGAGCTAGAAGCCAGGGGCTAGTAGCTGTTTCCGAAGGAAACAATCATGGCACCTCCGAAGAAGATTACCGGCTACGTAAAGCTGCAGATCGAGGCCGGAAAAGCCACGCCCGCGCCGCCGGTAGGCCCGGCGCTGGGCCAGGCACAGGTCAACATCATGGAGTTCTGCAAGCAATTCAACGCCAAGACGCAGAACAAGGAGATGGCCGGACTGATTATTCCGGTTGTCATCACGGTTTACGGTGACCGCACGTTCACCTTTGTGACCAAGACGCCGCCGGCGGCGGTGCTGCTGAAGAAGGCGGCGGGCATCGATAAGGGCTCGGGCACGCCCAACAAGGAAAAGAAGGGCAAAGTGACCGAGAAGCAGGTGCGCGAGATCGCTACGCAGAAGATGCCCGATTTGAACGCGGCGTCGATCGATGCGGCGGTGAAGAGCATCAAGGGAACGGCGCGATCGATGGGGATTGAAGTGGTTGGATAGAGAAAATCGAATCAATCGATAAAGCCGGCGACTTGTCGCCGGCTTTGTTGCGCTGGTGTTATGATGGCCTTTCCCCCCAATCCGGAGGAACGACCATGCCCCGGGCCCCTGTGAACCGTGTTCCACTTTTGTGCTTCTTTTTTTCTGCCTTGGCGCCGCCAGTACGGTGACCACCCTCGCTGGTTGCGGCGGCGGGGGAAGCGGCGGCGGGGGAGCGCAGACTCCCGTAAAGACCACGCCGACGGTCACTGCGTGGCCCACGGCGAGCGCCATCACGTACGGCCAAGCGCTCGCGTCGTCGACCCTCACCGGCGGCACGGCATCGACCGCAGGGGCATTTGCCTGGACCACTCCGAGCACGGTTCCTCAGGTGGGCACGGATTCTGAAGGCGTCACTTTCACGCCGACCGACGCAGCCGATTACAACGCACTCGCTGGAAGCGTCCAGGTCGTTGTGACCCCTCCGGCGGGAACGATCACCAACGTCTCCCTCGTATGCACATCGACATCCATCACGAATGTGCAGACAACGAGCTGCACTCCAACGGTCACAGGCGTGGCGCCGTTCACAAACACGGTGAACCTTGCGCTCGCGCCGGCATCGGCCGGAACGTTGAGCGCCTCACAGAATATCGCCTCGGGAACGCCGGTCGTTTTCACTCCCACGTTCAACACGGGAGCGCAAACGCCGACGGCCACGGCATGCTCGACGATGGCGGGCTACACCAACGTCTGCAATTCAGTGCAGCTCACGGTCACGCTCCGCACGATCACACTCAACGCACCCACAGGAAACATCTGGCTGCCGAACTGTGCGGGGATCGTCCTCTTCGACACGGCGCAGATGGGAATGGTCAGCGGAGATACGATCCACGCCGATCCTTATCCATCAGCAACGTACACCAGCACTCCACCGAGCATTTTGCCCATCAGTATGGGAATCGGCAATGATCCTGGCGTTGCAGGCGCTTGTTCCCCCGGCGGGTATCATGAATACGCGACGGGAACGGACGGTGCCCGCTCCAACGACCAGTACATTCCGATCCTCAGCCCATGGAACATGTGGGCGGGGTACAACTCCACGGACGAATTCCAAGCCGACTTTGCAGGTAATGCAACCTGCAAATATAAACTGACTGACGGAACGCCGGACGGCGCCTGTCTGCCAGTTGTCGGACTGATAACGATCGTAGATGGAAATAATCTCATCACTGGCGGCCTCGGCAATGGAGGTGCAAACATAAACAATGCCACAACAGGAGCATTCACTAATGGCATAGACAACTCTGGTGGCACTATCGTTGATATTGCCGCAAAAAATGGCATCGTCGGTTATACCACCACAGACGAGGAAGCTTCATTCTCTTTAGAAGAATCCAACTCGGTTAATCTCGCCAATGTGCAGAATGTGGGAACCGCGCCAGCAACGATCGTGGGTTCGATAGGTTGCAATCCGAACTCTAACGCGGCAAGCTTTTTCTCGTACGATCAAGCGGGATCCACGCTCTATCGTTCGGATGCCATCGGGAATGCTTCCGCTGGCACCGTAACAGCGTCGTTGGTCGACAGCGTTTCGCTCTCGGCATTCTCTCCGGCGAGCGATCTCACAACCAACCTCGCACGGTACGTCGTGGCGTGGGACAGCGGCTGCAAAGCTGCGGTGCTCGCACCAGTGCTGACCGGGGGAAACAACCCGGACGGCACAACGGCATACCAGATGGAGTTCGCCCTTCTCGACATGACGTCGGGGAGCGCGCGCCAGCTCGGCACGTACGTTTCCACGGGAATCCCCTCCACTGCAATTCGCATGGCGGCAGATCCCTCGGGGAATGACGTCGTGATCGCATCCACCAACCAGACCGCGGGAACGACCGTTCTCACGGAGATCTCCTGGACGCTGGATGCCAACGAAAATCCAACGTTCAGCGTGACCACGCTCACCTCGGCTCCTCCTGTGGGCGTCTACGGCGTATCGCTCGGCATCCTTCCCGCGAGTGCCGTTCCAAACGGGAACGTACTCCGGGTAGGCCAACGCCAGCAGCACTACGCGCTGCCCAATCAGTAAGGCGGTGGATCGGCTTGCAAAGGCTCTTCTCCAGGGACTAAACAGGCTGCGGAAAAAGGCCGAATTTGCGGCAGGCTGGCCACGAGAGAACAGCCCGCAGGGGCTAAAGCCCTACACTCATTTTGCGTAACTTCCGGCGCGAGTAAACTCGCGCCCTGATACAAAACAACACGCCGAAGGAGTTTTTCAGCAGCATCGAAAAGCCCAGGTCAATTTTTGTGACGTATTCGGCACGGCTGAAGCCGTGCCCTGATACAAAACAGCCGCGTGTATAGTGTCCTGTCGGCTGCGGCGTACGATCTGAGACAGCACACAAGCGCGGAACGCGCTGGAATAGGCTTTGTATCAGCATGGAACGCACAGGAATAGGCTTTGTATCAGCATGGAACGCACAGGAATAGGCTTTGTATCTGGGCTTGGCTTTAGCCAAGCCGCAGAGCTTCAAGAAGAAGGAACGGGGCTTTAGCCCCTGCGATGGCAAGACCAGCCCGCAATGCCAGCTCGGACGAAATTCTCAGTTCAGCGCGCACCTTCTTCGCCACCACAAAAACACACATGGGCCGCCGCATTCTGCAGTCCGATCGGAATGCAATGCTTCTGATCGACATTCTGCGCTCCTATGTGGCGGCGCGAAAGTTCCAATTGCACGATTTCGTAGTGATGCCGGATCACATACATCTGCTCATCGCAGTTCAGGGTCAGATGACGATTGAGAAGGCCATGCAACTCATCAAGGGCAGATTCTCCTATCGCCTGAAGAAGGAGTTCGGATATTTGGGCGAGGTATGGCAGCCTGGATTTTCCGAGGTGCGATGCGACAGCCGGAAAACATTGCGCGGCACCGGGAGTATATTGCCCAGAACCCGGTGAAGGCAGGGCTGGCCGAATCGCCGGGGCAGTATCCATACTGCTACGGCTATTTGGCGAAAAAGAAGGCGAGCAGGGGCTGAAGCCCAGGGTCTATTCTGCGGTACTCGCGGCGCGAGTGAACTCGCACCCTGATACAAAACAGCGGCTGTGCGCAGCCTCTTCGAGTACCGCTGCTTCATTCATGCCTGCGTTGATTGCATGCCCACAATTTCAATTTCAAGGCCGCCGAAATCGGGGTGGTCATTCTCGCGGATGCGGTAGGCAAGGTCGATGAGCGAGCCCTGCTCGAGATGAAGCTCCATGGAGCGCTCGGCGAGATTCCAGCCGACGGCGCGGATTGACGCGGTGGGTGTGGCGCTGGCCGGTAATCGGTTGGACGATGCGCCGGAGGATGAGCCGGAATCCTGGGCGAGTTCCAGAGAAAGGTGACGGTCTTTCATGATGCGTGGCGGAGCGAGCAGGCGCGCGGAGCGGGCGACGAAGATGGGTTCGGGATTGCCGTGGCCGAGGGGCTCAAGTTTGCGCAGCCACCCGGCGAGGACAGGCGTGATGCGGTCAAGCGGCAGCTCGGCGTGGATGCGCAGGAGACGCTCGGGCTCGCGGCCAGATAAATGGTCTTCGGCGTAAAGGCGCAGGCGGCGCTTGAGCTCGGGCAGCAACGAGGCCGGCAGGGCGAAGCCGACGGCGAAAGCATGGCCACCGAAGCGGGTGAAGAGGTCGGCGCAGGATTCGATGGCGGCGAGCAGCGGGAAGCCGTCGACGGACCGGCCGGAGCCGTGGGCAATTTTGCCATCGGGGCCATCTTCGACGCTGACGACGATGGCGGGCTTGGCGGTGCGCTCGACGACGCGCGAGGCGAGGATGCCGATGACGCCGCGATGCCAGCCGTTGCCTTCGATTACGAGAAGGCGATCGGCGGCGAGTTCGGCGTCGGTATCGAGGCGGGCCTGGATGGCAGCGAGCGCGGCGGCCTCTACGTCGCGACGCTCGCGATTCAGACGATCGAGCTTGGCAGCGAGATCGGCGGCACGGAGCGAGTCGCGCGTGGAAAAGAGCTCAATGACATCGGAGGCGACGTCCATGCGGCCGGCGGCGTTGATGCGCGGCGCGAGGCGGAAGGCGACATCGAAGCCGGTGAGCTGCTTCGAGGCGGGATCGAGGGCGGCAGCGGCGAAAAGCGCGCGCAGGCCGGCTCCAACGGGACGGCGCAGCTCGCGAACCCCAAGCGCGGCGATGGTGCGGTTTTCACCGCGAAGGGGTACGGCGTCGGCGATGGTGGCGATAGCCGCCATCTTAAGGAAGCTGGGCAGGGTTTTCTCGCGGGTACGGGCCGGATCGCGGCGTTCGAGCAGAGCCTGAGCGAGTTTGAGCGCGATAGCTGCGCCGCAGAGATTCTTCTCAGGGTATGAGCAGCCCGGTTGATTTGGATTCAGTATGGCGAGCGCGATGGGAACCGCGTCGTGCGCATCCGGCAGGTGATGATCGGTGATGATGAGATCGAGGCCGAGGCGGCGCGCGGTTTCAGCCTCGGCAAAGGCGCGCATGCCGGTGTCGACGGTGACGACAACGCGGACGCCTTCGGCGTGGGCGCTCTCAAGCACGCTCGACTGCATGCCGTAGCCGTCACGCAGGCGATGAGGAACATGGAAGCGGACGAGACCGCCGGGGCCGTCGAGCATTTCGATCGCGGTTTTGAGCAGGACGACGGCAACCGTGCCATCGACGTCGTAGTCGCCGTAGAGCAGAATTGGCTCGCGTACGGCGATGGCGCGCTCCAGGCGCTCGACGGCCGCGTTCATACCCAACATGAGGAAGGGATCGTGAAGGTGCGAGGGTTCGGGGTTAAGGAACGCAAAGGCCTGGGCGGCTGAGGCGATACCGCGCGCGATGAGCAACTCGGCAAGGACGAGCGGCAGGCGGGCTTCGCGGGCAAGGGAGCCGGCTTCTTCAGAGTGCGGCTCGGAAAGAAGCCAGCGCTGCGGTGGAAGATAACGTTGCGCGTCGATGGCTTGGTTCCCGGCCCCGCCGGCGCTCACGCGGCTTACTCGTCCTCGTCATCGTGCGAGTGAGCGTCGTCAATGACGATGTTGTGGAAGCTCTCGATGTTTTCAAGGAGACTCTGGTAGCGCTCATACCACTCGGTGGCGGTTTCGTGGAAAAAGACGAGGCCCTGATAGACGAAGCCGAGTTGAATGTAGCCCAACATGTCTGCATACTTGCGCAGCCACTTGGCCTCCACCATCTCCGCGGCCTCTTCGTCGGGGAAGTTCATCTCGCCGGCTTCCTCGATAAGCGAGTCGAGTTCTTCGCGATCCAGCGTCATCTCGCTGAAGGTGACGAAGGGAGAGCCAACGTGCTTGGCCATCTCCACAAAGTCTTTCCACGCGTCAGGGTTACCTTCGCCCTCCCAAAGAACCGAAGAAATGTCCTCGGTTATGTAGCCGGGAAGGAGGCGGAGACCGTGGCCTTTAATGAAGGCCACCATGTCGTCTTTCAGAGAGAGAAGATTATCGGAGCTCATCGTCAAACACCCATTCTCGCAGATAAGGGCGGGCATGGGACGGAGGAAATCTTTGATAGATTGGCGGGGACCGGCGGGGAGGGTGGTCTGGGCTGTTGGAGGCGATCACCAATGTAGAAGCCGGCTCGCCGCGGTTGGAGATCTGCCGATCGGCAGGATCGAGAAAAGTGCTGTCGGATCGCGCAGCCGATCGGTTGTTCGCCGGCTGATAGTTTCGGGGGCGCGGAGTTGCTACTCTGGAGAGGATCGCTTCGAGGAGGATCGCCGCTTGCCTGCGTTTGAGCGCCATGTTTTTGTCTGCCATAACGTCCGTCCGTCCGATGCGCCGCGGCCCTCCTGCACCCGCGATGGGAAGAGCGAGCTGCACACGCGGCTAAGCCAATTGGCCAAGGATGCGGGTCTGGCCGGTAGAGTGCGGATCAACAAATCGCTGTGTCTTGACCAGTGCGAGCATGGGCCAACGGTGGTGGTGTATCCCGAGGCAGTGTGGTACGGCAACGTACAGCCCGAGGATGCGGAAGAAATCGTGCGGGAGCACCTGGTGGGCGGCCGGCCGGTGGAGCGGCTGCGCATCGCCGACGAGTGCCTGAACACAAAGAGCTGCCCGCACCGGAGTTAGAAACAGGGCGTAGGGAACAGGGAACGGAAAATAGGGCGAGGGAACGAGAAGTCCGGGGACAGGTTGCGGAATGAAGCGGAGAGAGTTCCTGAAGGTGGCGAGTGCGGCGTCGGCGGCGAGCCTTGTGCCCGGAGCGATGGCGCAAGCGGGGCGCAGTTTTGCAATTGTCATCGACGGGAGTGACCCAGTGGCCGGCGCGCCGGCGGTGCAATGGGCTGCGGATCAGCTACGCGGAGCGATTGCGGACAAGGGCAGACTGTGCAAGGTTGTGAACCCGGCCGAACGCGTTCGTGGAACCGGGTTCTATGTGATCGTGACGGCATTGGGCTCGGTCGTGGCGAGGGGCTTTGCGAAGGCAGGCGCAGAGACGGTGGGCCCAGAGAGTTTTCGCCTGACGCCGGGCCGGTTTGCGGGAATGCCGGCGATCTTTGTCTCAGGCAGCGGTGTGCGAGGCTATGTCTACGGATTGCTGGAGCTCAAGGAGCGTGTGCAGTTCGGCGTCGATCCGAGAGTCTCGTTGCATCTGGTGCAGGCGATGGAAGAGAAGCCTGCAAATGAGCTGCGCAGCGTAGGCCGTTACTTTTGCAGCGAAGTTGAAGATAAACCCTGGCTCTATGACAGGGATTTCTGGCTCAACTATCTTGACTTGCTCGCTGCCTGCCGGTTCAATCGGTTTTGCCTGGCGTTTGGATTGGAATACGACTTTCCCGTAGGCGTGACCAGCGATTATCTGCACTTTCCTTACCCATATTTGGTGGATGTTCCGGGATACGACGTGCGGGTGATGCAGCTTGCCGCCGCGGATGGAACGGTGCTGCCTGTGCCGGTTCCGTTCAGCGGTCGCGAACGGCAGATGAATCTGGCTGCGCTGAAATTTATTGCCGCACAGACGGCGGCGCGCGGACTGCATTTCCAACTGGGAATCTGGACGCACGCGTACCAATGGACCGACAGCTCGAAAGCGTATCACCGGATCGAGGGCCTAACACCGGAGACGCATGCAGCATATTGCCGTGACGCGCTGGCGATGCTGCTGAAAGAGTGTCCTGAGATTCAGGGGCTGACGATGCGCGTGCACGGCGAGAGCGGGATTCCGGAGGGAAACTACGACTTCTGGAGGACGTTGTTCGAGGCAATTCAGGGGTGCGGGCGGACGGTCGAGATCGATATGCACACGAAGGGTGTTGACCAGACGATGATCGACATTGCAGTGGCGACCGGAATGCCGGTGAAGCTGGGCGCAAAATACTCCGCCGAGCACCAGAGCCTGGGGTACCAACAGGCGGACATTCGCGCGCTGGAGATACCGAAGCCGGATCACGAGGGATCGGGGCCGTTCAGTTTGAGCTCTGGCGCGCGCTCGTTTACGCGGTACGGGTATGGCGATTTCTTGAAGGCGGGTAGCCGGTACAAGCTGTGGTTTCGACTGTGGCCGGGGACGCAGCGGCATTTGCTGAGCGCGGACCCGGAGATGGCGGCGGCTTACGGAAGGACGGCGCATTTTTGCGGAGCGGTTGGCCTGGATTTGATGGAGCCGCTGACATTCAAGGGAAGGGAAGGCTCAGGGCACTCCGGAGGGCGGTGCGCGTATGCCGACGCGACATTGAATCCCGCGTACGATTCGGAGAAATTCGAACTCTACTATCGGGTGTGGGGACGGCGACTCTACGATCCCGACGCACATCCTGAGGTATGGCGGCGATGGCTGCGCAAGAGCTTCGGCGCCGGAGCGATTGCCGTGGAGACAGCCGTGGCCAACGCGAGCCGAATTCTGCCGCTGTTGACTTCGGCGCATTTGCCATCCGCATCGAATCACTCGTTCTGGCCGGAGATCTATACCAACATGCCGATGGTACGCGGAAGCGAACCCTCGCCTTACAGCGACACGCCGGAGCCGCGGTGCTTTGGAACGGTGAGCCCGCTCGATCCGCAGCTTTTTTCGACGGTTGAAACGCACGCCGCGGATTTGCTTGCGAGCGTCTCGAACGCGATGTATTCGCCGGTCGAGGTAGCGCAATGGATGGAGGATTGCGCCAATGCGTCGAGCGCGGCCCTCGATCAGGCCCGGCAAAGGACAATCGCACGGCGGTCTGCCGCGTTTCGCAGAGTTGAAGCGGATGTGGAAATTCAAATCGGACTGGGGCGGTTCTTTGCGTCGAAGCTGCGCGGCGGCGTACTGTATGCCATTTTTCAGCAATCGGAGGATATAGAAGCCGGCCGGCAGGCGCTGGACGAGTACCGGATGGCGCGCGAGGCGTGGGCCAGCATGGCAACCCGGGCCGCGGCTGTTTATACGCCGGACATTGCGTATGGAAGCACAGCGATACGGCGCGGCCACTGGGGCGACCGGCTGGGAGCGGTCGACAAGGACATTGAGGCTCTGACGGAGCAAGTGAGTAACGTGGGACGCTCTGACATGTCAACACAGTACTCGCGGGGAGCAGCCGAAGAGGCGACGGGCAGGCCCGTTCGTCCGATATTGGCGTGCGTTCATAAGGCGCCGGCGAATTTCAGGGCCGGCGCGCCGCTGGTGCTTTCGGTGACGGCCCTGGTTGCGGATGAGGTGGGCTCGGTTCGCCTCCACTACCGGCATGTGGATCAGGCCGAGCGCTGGCAGCAAACGGAGGTGCAGCAGAACGGAGAAACCTTTACAGGGGCTATTCCGGCAGATTACACGCAGTCCGGTTTTTCGCTCGAATACTATTTCGAACTGGCGTCAAAGAGCGGCGCAACGCGGCTGGAACCGGCGTTTAACGCGACCCTTTCGAACCAGCCGTATTTTGCGGCGATGCAGAGCAGCGCGCAGGGCATCGGGAGCGGGTGAGTTTACGGCACGAGCCGGCCGCGAGCCGCAAAACACTGCCGGCTGTGCCATTTACGAGGTGTACAGGCGGCAGCGCCATGCGTTATCCTGTGCTTTAACCCATGATCTTTTCCCGCGACTACATTGGGTATCTCGCCCGCCGCACGGTCAAGCACCTGATTGACGCCAAGATGATCACCACCAGCGACTTGAAGGTGACGGAAGAGCGCGTCAACGCGGCGCTCGTGGACGAGCTTGCGCTTGAGGACCGCATCAACGAAGAGGTGCGCGTGATTCTGGAAGCCTACTCCGACGAGATGCGCAAGAGCGGCGCGCAATACGCCGAGATGTTCAAGAAGGTGAAGACCGAGCTGGCCAAGAAGTACAAGGCGGTGCTATGAGGATCAGCCGCGACAAGCTGAACAAGCTGGCGCACACCGTGGCCGACACGCTGGCCGAGATCGACCAGGTGGGATTTCTCGAGGATCGCAACACGATTCGTCAGGAGGCGCGCAAGGCGCTTGAGGTTCTGCTCACCGAGGAGGCGAGGATCGACACTTCGGCGCGGCTCAAGATCGCCAACCAGCGCAAGATTATCCTCGAAGGCTCGCAGGAGTGGGACATTCTGTACCGCAAGTACTACAACGATGAAGTGCGCAAGCTGGGGATTTGAAGGGGCTGTTTGCAGCCTATGACAGCTTTGGCAGCGGAACGGGTTGTTGCTAAAGTAAGGGAGTTGCTGCTTCCGCTAATTCCACTCAACAAAGTGGCGCTATCGTCTAGGGGTTAGGACGTGAG
>CAWGGA010000024.1:0-21815 GCA_963822015.1 uncultured Acidobacteriaceae bacterium | reverse complement strand
GGCGTGCTGCATCCGGAGATCAAGCGGCACTACATGAGGATTCGTCCGCCGGAGTGCGGCGAAGCGTATGCGCATGAAAGCTGCGGGAAGGAGCTGATCCGGCTGCAAAACCGGCCGCCGGGAACGCGGGACGGAGTTCGAGGCGAGGGAGATTATCGACGCAGGGTTTCTGGAGCTGGTGCGGTATGGAGTGCGGCGTGCGGACGACCCGCTGATTGTGGATTCGCTTAAGGTGGTGGATGCGGTGCTGGAGCGCGAGCTGCCGCAGGGGCCGGGATGGTTGCGTTACAACGGGGACGGTTACGGGCAGCGGCCGGATGGAGGGCCGTTCGAGGGATGGGGACAGGGGCGTGTTTGGCCACTGCTGACGGGCGAACGCGCGCACTATGAACTGGCGGCGGGGAAGGATGTGGGCGAGCTGATCGGGGTGTATGAGCGGTTCGCGAACTGCGGGAAACTGCTACCTGAGCAGGTTTGGGACGAGGCAGACCGGCCGGAGCGCAGTTTGCGAATGGGACAGCCGGCTGGGTCGGCGGTGCCGCTGGTGTGGGCGCACGCGGAGTACTTGAAGTTGCTGCGGTCGGCGGTGGATGGCAAGGTTTTCGACCGGATTGAGGCGGTGTACCAGCGGTATTGCGAGGCGGAGGGGCGCAAGCGATGCAGGCACGGCGTGGAGATTTACAGCCGCAAGCGGCCGATTCAACGGATGGACGCAGGGAAGACGCTGCGAATCCTGGATGAGGGATTTTTCGAGGTTGTGTGGAGCGACGATGGGTGGAAGACGGTAAACCGGACGGGCAGCAAAGGGCTGGGGAGCGCGGGATTCCATGCGGACATTGCGCCTGCGGACGGGAGCGGCGAGGTGGAATGGACAATGCACTGGCCGGAAGCGGAAGCCTGGCTTGGATACAATGTGAGAGTCAAGGTGGAAGCGCCCTAGGTCCCGCGGTAAGAATCGAAGATTAGGGAAACCATCCCTCAGGGGCTAAAGCCCGCGTTCATTTTGGAGCGTTTACGGCACGACTGAAGTCGCGCCCTTTCAAGACAACGAGAACTCCCACAACGAGCATTTCCGGGATCTGCTACGTCGCGCAGTTCCGGATAAGACATTGCCGCGAGCCGCAGAGGCAGAATCGAAATGAGTATTGGGCACTTCGAAGGAAAGGAATTTTGAATAAAGCTATGGCTTCCAGCGTTGCGTCACTCTCACTCGACCAGCTTTCGATCGATACATTGCGTTTGCTTGCACTGGACTCAGTGGAAAAGGCCAACAGCGGCCATCCCGGGGCGCCGCTGGGGTGTGCGCCGATTGCGTATCTGCTGTTTCACAAGGTGATGAAGCACAATCCGGCGCACTCGAAGTGGGCGGACCGAGACCGGTTTGTGCTGTCAAACGGGCACGCTTCGGCGCTGCTGTATGGGACGCTGTTTCTTTCCGGCTACAAGCTGACGCTGGATGATCTGAAGAGCTTCAGGCAATGGGGATCGATCACGCCGGGGCATCCGGAGTATGGGTTGACCGACGGCGTGGAGGCGACGACCGGGCCGCTAGGGCAGGGATTCGGGATGGCGGTGGGCATGGCCATCGCGGAGAGGCATCTGGCGGCGGAGTTCAACCGGCCGGGCTTCAACGTGGTGGATCACCATACGTTTATGCTGTGCGGCGACGGCGATCTGATGGAAGGGCTTTCGCACGAGGCGGCTTCGCTGGCGGGGACGCTGGGGCTGGGCAAGCTGATTGCACTGTACGACGACAACCTGATTTCGTTGGACGGACCGACGAAGTGGAGCTTTACGGAGGATGTCTACAAGCGCTTCGAGGCGTACAACTGGCATGTGCAGCGCGTGATGGACGGGAACGATCTGCACGGGATTGAGGCGGCGATTGAGGCAGCGCGGGCGGAAACGGACAGGCCATCGCTGATCGCGGTGCGCACGGTGATCGGCTACGGCAGCCCGAAGGCGGGCACGAACAAGGTGCACGGCGAGGCGATGAGCGCGGCCGACACGGCGGCGACCAAGAAATTTTTCGGGTTCCCCGAGGACGAGAGCTTCTACCTGCCAGAGGATGCCCTGGCCAACTGGCGCGAGGCGGTGAAACGCGGAGCAGCGCAGGAGGAGGCAGTGGGAGAATTCCTTCGCCGTGTATCAGTCAGCGTTTTCGGAGTTGGCGGCGGAATTCGAGCGCAGGCAAGCGGGCAAGCTGAAGGCAGGCTGGGAGAAATCGATTCCGAGCTTCCCGACGGAGAAGCCCGTGGCCACGCGCAATGCCGGGCAGCAGGTAATGAATGCGATCTTTGACACTGTGCCGGAGCTTTTCGGCGGAGCGGCGGATTTGACGGCTTCGACGAAGACGATCTTCAAAGAGAGCCCGCACTTTGCTGACGACCCGGCGGGACGCAACGTGTTCTTCGGAGTGCGCGAACTGGCGATGTGCGCGGCGGTGAACGGAATGGCGGTTCACGGAGGCGTACGGCCGTTTGGATCGACGTTCTTTGTTTTTTCCGACTATGCCAAGCCGGCGCTGCGGATTGCGGCCATTATGGAGGCGCCGTCACTATTTGTCTTTACCCACGACTCGATTGGAGTAGGCGAGGATGGGCCGACGCACGAACCGATCGAGCACCTGATGGCGCTGCGGGCGGTGCCGCACATGACGGACTTCAGGCCGGCAGACGCGAACGAGACGGCGGCGTGCTGGAGGCTGGCGCTCGAACGCAAGCACCCGTGCTTCTTTGCGCTGTCGCGGCAGGATTTGCCGGTGATCGATACGGTGACGCACGATGTGTACGCCGATGTAAGCAAGGGCGCGTATGTGCTGGAAGACGCAGCGAATCCGCAGTTAACGCTGATTGGGACGGGGTCAGAGGTTTGGCTGGCGCTGGGTGCGGCAAAGCTGCTCGCTGCCGAGGGAATCAGGGCGCGCGTGGTGAGCATGCCGAGCTGGAAGCTGTTCGAGGAGCAATCGGCCGGGTATAGAGCGAGCGTGCTGCCGGCAGGCGTGCCCAAGCTGGCGGTTGAGGCAGGCGCAACGCTGGGCTGGTGGAAGTATGTAGGATCGAACGGCGACGTTGTGGGGCTGGATCGGTTTGGCGCTTCGGCGCCGGGACCGGTGGTAATGAAAGAATTGGGATTCACCGCGGAGAATGTGGCGGGAAGAGCGAAGAAGCTGCTGAAGTAGCGGAGCTAGCGCCACGGCTGTGAAGAATTATGGCTTCCCATGTCTCAAAATCGAGACCTGGGGCACCCAGTATGGTGAAGGGAAAGACACGTTGAAGCTCGTCATTAGTTCGGATCATGCGGGATTTGCGCTGAAGGAAGATGTGCGGGCCAACCTGACAGCGGCCGGGCACGAGGTGGTCGATCTGGGGGCGTTCCGATGCGAGCCGGAGGACGATTATCCCGACTATGCCGAGAAGGTGGGCGAAGCGATCCGGGCAGGAGTCGCCAAGCGGGGAATCCTGATTTGCGGCAGCGGCGTGGGCGTGTGCGTGGCGGCGAACAAAATTCCGGGAATTCGCGCCGGGATTTGCCACGATACCTATTCCGCGCACCAGGGCGTGGAGCACGACGACATGAACGTGCTGGTGATGGGCGCGCGAATCATCGGCTCCGCGCTTGCGTTTGAGCTGGCATACGCATTTGCCGGTGCCGAGTTTCAGGCGCGGGAAGCGCGCTTTGAGCGGCGGCTGAAGAAAGTGCTGGCGATCGAGGAGAAGTACCGCCGCTGAGATGGCGTGATGGAAGGTGCGCAGAGACGCGCGCGTTCAGTTCCGGCTTTTCCGTTTTCATTGAATTGAAATCGAAATGATTTCCCATGCAATTTAAGTTGAAATGTTCGCAGCTCCAGGCAGGCGATTCCACGGGGTCGGCATCGCCGACACCCTGCCGTTTCACCCCCTCGATTCTTTGAGCAAAAACGCGCACAGCGCGGGAAAGAGACGCCGATGTCCTCCTTCGACGTGATCCTTTTCGATGTAGGCGGAGTGCTGCTGACCAATGGGTGGGACAAGCGCGAGCGGGAGGCCGCCGTGAACCGCTTCCACCTGAATGCACAGGAACTTGATACCAGGCACGCGGCGGTGGCGGATGCCTGGGAGCGCGGAGAGATCGACCTGAAGCAGTATCTTGACGCGGCGGTGTTTTATGAGCCTCGAAGTTTTTCACGCGACGAGTTCTTTGACGTTATGCTGAGTCAGTCGCAGCTGCTGCCCGATGGGGCGCTGGAGATCGTTGCGGAACTTTCCGCATCGAAACGGTATATGCTGGGCGCGCTGAACAACGAGGCGCGGGAGACGAACGAGTTTCGCTTCGGCAAGTTCGGACTGCGCAGGTACTTGAAGGTCGCGATCAGTTCGTGCTACGTGGGAATGCGCAAGCCGGATCCGGCGATCTACCGCCTGGCGCTGGACATTCTGGGCTCCGCGCCGAACCGGACGCTGTTTATCGACGATCGGGAGGAGAATGTGGCGGCAGCCGCGGCAGCGAAGATGAAGGCGATTCAGTTTAAGGGCGCGGAGGCGCTGAGGGCAGAGTTTGAGAGGCTGGGAGTGTTGTAAGGGCAGCTTCCAGCTGCTAGCTTCTGGCTCTTCTGCGGCGGATTTGGGTTTGAGCTTTCCTACCCTTGGCGCAAAAAACAAAATCGCGCCAAGGATGAGGCGCCCCATTGAAGTGCTGAATTGAGAGTACGGCAGATTGGGAATTCCCCGTTCAACAACAAAGAGGAGGTTCAAATGCAGCTTGGAATGATCGGCCTTGGCAAGATGGGCGGGAATATGGCGGAGCGGTTGAAGCTGGCAGGGCACCAGGTGGTGGGCTTCGACTTTAACGCCGATGCAGTGACGCGGCTGACGAAGGCCGGCAATGTGGGCGTTTCGTCGCTTGAGGATCTGGCGAAGAATTTGAAGGGCCGGCGGGCGATATGGATCATGGTGCCGCAGGGCAAGCCTGTCGACGACACAATTGCGAAGCTGGAGCCGCTGCTGAATCCCGGCGATATATTGATCGACGGCGGCAACTCGATGTACAAGGACTCGATGCGGCGCTACAAGGAAGTGACCGCAAAGGGATTCCAGTTTGTCGACGTGGGAACGTCGGGAGGCGTGTGGGGCCTGAAAGAGGGGTACAGCATGATGATCGGCGGGGACCAGGAGCCCGTCGAGTATCTGCGGCCGATCTTCGAGGCGCTGGCGCCGGCCAAGGACAAGGGATGGGGGCACGTAGGCCCGGCGGGCGCGGGACACTTTGTGAAGATGGTTCACAACGGCATCGAGTACGGCATTATGCAGGCGTATGCCGAGGGGTTCACGGTGCTGGAAAAGAAGGAAGAGCTTCACCTGAACCTGCCGCAGATCGCGCAGATATGGAGGTTTGGCAGCGTGATTCGGAGCTGGCTGCTGGATTTGACGGCCGATGCTCTGGCGGGGAACCCGACGCTGGACGGATTGCAGGCGTATGTAGTGGACTCCGGCGAGGGACGGTGGACGGTGTTCGAGGCGATCGATTTGAACGTGTCTGCGCCAGTGATCACGGAGTCGGTGATTCGGCGCATCCGGTCGCGCGAGGACAACAACTTTACCGACCGCATGCTGGCGATTATGCGCAATGAGTTTGGCGGGCATGAGGTAAAGAAAAGCTAGGGGTCAGAAGTCAGTTTTCAGGGGTCAGGAAGAGTGGCTGCGCGCAACACTTTTCCGCGGTTCGAGTCTAACTTGCAGAGGGGTCTGAAGAACCTCATGCGGAGTTTGCGTTTCTTCCCGGTATCGGGACTTGTTGCCTTGATTGTAGCGGCTTTGCCGGTTGGCGCTGCGGCGCAGTCGGGAAGCTTTGAGATTGCGCAGAATGGCCAGACGGTGGGCACGGCCGGCTTCCAGTTCACTGCGACAAAGCAGGGGTACGACTCGACGTCGCTGGTGAAGGTTGCGATGCAGGGTCTGGAGTTTGCGCTTTCAAAGACCGAGCAGCTGACGACGGCGAACGAACTGGAGCACGTGCTGCTGAGTGCAACCGTGAACGGCGAGGCGGTGAACGTGGTTGGTGCGCCCGATGCCGCTCAGTTCTTGCTGAATATCTCGGCGAATGGGAAGAGCTCGACTACGCGGCTGGCCGCGCACCAAGGCGCAGTGTTTCTGCCCGACTTTGACGCGGGCGCGCTGGAGACACTGCTGGCGATGGCGGTAACACGGAACAACCGCGATCTTTGGGCGATATTGCCGAAAGAAACAGGTTCGGTCGAGCCGGTGCAACTGGCAACGTACCCCGACCAGGCGGGCACTCTCGACGGCAAGCCGATTACGGTTCACCACCTGGTGGCGACGATTGCCGGGGCGAATACTGCTCTTTTTTCCGGGCCGGAAAATCAGCTTCTGCAGGCGGAGTTGCCACAGCCGGGATTTGCGCTGATTCGCAAGGGGTTTCAACTGAAACCGCCGGCCAAGCCGGTGGTTCCGATGAACGGTATGACAGCGACGCCAGCGAGTTAGGGGCGACTCCGTTTCAAGGACAAACCCATCCGCGCATGTTTTGCGTCCAATTATCAGACAAAACGGAATCCGCGAAGGCACTCGGAGGAGGCCGCGGATCGACGTAGACTGGAGAAGCTCTCGATTGTCCGCACTCTCCCCCATGTACCGGACCGCAGCGATGGCGGTTGCGCTGGCTGTGCTTGCAGTGGCCGGCGCTCGCGGGGCCCAAGCGGCCCCAACGGCGAAGACGCACCGGAGATCCTCGGTGGCGGCTGCGCGTGTAGTGCGGCCCGTGGCACGATCGCGCGGCGTACACGAAAGGGCAACCGCGCGGACGAGGCTCCGCGCAGGTAGCAGCACGCGTGTGAGCGTGGCTGGCAGGCGCACTCCCGAAGAAGTTGGACGCAGCGCCGGGCTTGAGATTCGCCGGCAACTTGCGGAAGGGCGCGTGACGTACCACAGAGCGGCATACGTGGAGCGGGTGCGCGCGGTTCGCCGGGCGGAGATTGAACGAGCTGCGCTACGAAGAGAGAGATCCCACGCAGCTTACGCAGCCGACGAAATGGAATCGCGCCGAGCGGGTGAACCAGCGCAACCTAGTCCTCCCCAAGACATTGAAGACGATCGCGCAGTTGAGCCGGAAGCAGCTCAGGCCGCCGCCAATGAACGGCAGCCGGAGACGGAAGGCGCGGACGCAGTCGAATCGCAGGAGAGCAGCGCAAGCCAGCGCAATGAGCCAACGGATGCGACCAAGGCGGAGAATCCCGACGAGGATAGCGAAGAGGCATCGCTGGACGTTCCACGGGGAGGGATGCCAGCGCCGCTGCGGGGATCTCTGGCCTCACTGGAGCGGCAAAACGCGCGTCTGGATGCGGAGGGGCTGGAGCGTATTGAGAACGAAGCTGACCTGAGGGAGCGGATCGAGCATGGGCTGCTTGTGCCGCTGCCGGTTTCGAGCGCGCTGACGGTGAATGCCGACCTGCCGGAGCTGCACCGCTATTGCCGGCCGTGGACGGCGCGGTTTCTGACCGACCTGGCGAGGGCGCATGAGGCGGCGTTCCAGCGGCCACTGGAGGTGAGCTCGGCGGTGCGGCCAGCGGATTACCAGAGGCGGCTGATGGAGACGAACGGCAATGCGGCTCCGGCGCAGGGCAACATTGTGAGCCCGCACGAGACCGGCGCCACGATCGACATTGCGAAGGATGGATTGAGCCGGGACGAGATTGCGTGGATGCGGCGCCAGCTGGCAGCGCTGCAGACGGAAGGCAAGATCGATGTGGAAGAAGAGTTCCAGCAGGCGTGCTTCCACATCACCGTATATAAGAGCTATGCGCCGCAGCGGAAGACGAGCCGCGCGGCGCAAGGGAAGGCCAACCCGGCAAAGACCCAAAGAATCACGCCGGACAGCCTGGGCGCGGTGGCCGACCAGGGAGCATGACGCGGTCGCTGCCGGCGATGCGGAAACCTAATCCCAAAGAAAATTCACTCGATGGACTCCCATTGGTGGGAGTACAATCGCGGGCAAATGCAGGATGCCCGGCGCGGGCGATATGAATCTTCCGCGGTCAGCCGTCTTCGTTGATCGGGGTGCGGCGGTTCGCGATAGGGCTTTCCTGTACCGAAGTGAGGTTGAGCATCACTCCGGAGAGCCAAACCTGAGAGGCGAGATCATGAGCGATATGGGAGTTCCGCCCGTGGCCGGGGGCGCGGGATTAACGCAGTGGCAGCGCGTGGCATACACGTTCACCGCGCCGTCGAAGACGTTCGAAGACATCAAACGGGGAAATAAGAGTTGGTGGCTACCGCTGATCATCGGAGCATTTTTCACGTATATCTTCTTCTTCGCGGTTGCGCAGAAGATTGGGATGCAGCAGGCGATCGATAACCAGATCCGGATGGATGCGAAGGCGCAGGAACGGATGGCGACGGCCACTCCTCAACAGCGCGAGATGGGGAACAAGATCGCCATCGGAATTACCGAGGGAGCGTTTCTCGCCGGGCCGCTGATAGGGATAGCGGGCGTCGCTTTGTTTTCGCTTGGCCTGGTGGCGACCATCAATTTTGGGTTTGGCGGCAGGGCAAAGTACGGAAGCATTTTTGCTCTGTTTTACTATGCCTGGCTGCCGCAGATCGTCAAACCAATTCTGGGAACGATTGTGATCTATTCGGGACTGGCGCCGGAGTCGTTCAACATCAAAAACTTCGCGCCGACAAATTTTGGAGCGTTTCTGGACCCCGTGGAGACAAACAAGGCGCTGTACACACTGGCGACTTCGCTGGATGCCGTAACGATATGGACGCTGGTACTGCTGGGCATAGGAACCGCGATTGTTGCCGGAACGAAGCGAAGCACGGGTTACATTGCGGTGTTCGGCTGGTGGGCGCTGTTCGTGCTGATTGGAGTTGGCTGGGCGGCGACGATGAGTTGAGCTGGGACTCGCGGCGATGGCGGCGAGGGTTTGGGCGCGAAGCCGCGCTGCTACAATCGATTAGGCTACGAGCCGGCGAAAAGTTGATGCGCGACGAGCGATCCAGGCGGTGCCTGGGCCTGCGGTGCGCAAGCCGGGCGATGCACGAAATAACTGAGCGATGACCCTCCGCCTGTTCAATACCCTCACGGGACAACTGGATGCGCTGGCGCCTGCCGATGGCAAGACGCTGCGCATGTACGCCTGCGGGCCGACGGTCTACGACTACGGGCACATCGGGAACTTCAGAACATTTTTGCAGATCGATATTCTGCGGCGGTTCCTGCGGCTGAGCGGCATTGCCGTGCGCCACGTGATGAACATTACCGACGTGGACGACAAGATCATCCGCAACGCGGCCGAGGCGGGAGTTCCGATTGGCGAGTACACGGCGAAGTATGTGACGGCGTTTTTCGAGGATCTTGAAGCGCTGAGGATCGAGCGGCCAGAGCAGATCGCGCGCGCCACGGAGCACATTCCCCAGATGGTGACGCTGGTGGAGAAGCTGGCTGCGGAGGGCGCGGCATACAAGGCCGATGACGGCTCGTGGTACTTCCGGCTGGCTGCGTTTCCCGAGTATGGGAAGCTGAGCAAGAAAGACCTGAGCGGCATGGAGGACGGCGCGCGCGTGGATGTGGACGAGTACGAGAAGGACTCGGCGCGCGACTTTGCGCTGTGGAAGGCGGCCAAGCAGGGCGAGGCCTCGTGGGAGACTGCGATTGGCCGCGGAAGGCCGGGGTGGCACATCGAGTGCTCGACCATGGCGATGGAGTATCTGGGCGAGAGCTTCGATCTGCATGCGGGCGGCGAGGACTTGATGTTTCCGCATCACGAGAACGAGATTGCGCAAAGCGAGACGGCGACGCACAAGCAGTTCGCGCGGCATTGGATGCACGTGCGGTTCCTGCTGGTGGATGGGCGCAAGATGTCGAAGAGCGAAGGGTAATTTCTATACTCTGCGCGACCTGCTGCTGAAGGGCTATAAGGCTTCGGCGATCCGGCTGGCGCTGGTTTCGGTGCCATACCGGCACCAATTCAACTTCACCTTCGAGGGATTGGCGGAGGCGGCAAGCGCGATCGAGCGGCTGCGAACGTTTCAGGCGCGTTTAACGTCGGGAGACTTTGCGCCCGGCGAAAGCGGGCAGATGCAGGAGGCGGCGAAGAAGGCGCAGGACGAGTATCGCGCGGCGCTGGCCGACGATTTGAACACTGCCGAGGCGCGCGCGCCAATCTTTGAGCTGGTGCGAGCGGCGAATACGGCCATCGATCAAGGACAGTTTTTCGCGGGGGACAGGGAAGCGATTCTGCCGGTGCTGAAGGAATTTGACGCGGTCTTCGACGTGATGGAGGATCGCGACGCCGAGGCGACGCGGCGGGCGCTCGAGTGGGCCGAGCAGACGGGCCGCATGGGCGACGTTGCGCCGGAGCTGATTGCCGCCCAGTCGCTGACCGATGAGGCGATTGAGGCGCTGGTGGCCGAGCGGGCGCAATCCAAGAAGCAGCGCAACTTCGCCCGCGCCGACCAGATTCGCAGCGAGCTGGCGGAAAAGGGCGTGTTGCTCGAGGATTCGAAGGACGGCGTGCGCTGGAAGCGGAGATAAGCTCCTAGAGCCTGTTTCAAAAATGGTTGCGTCGATTTTCGTTGCCGCCCCTCAGGGGCTAAAGCCCGCGTATTTTCCTGCATTTTTCGGCCCGGCTAAAGCCGTGCCCTTGTTACAAGACTTATTTTTGAAACAGCTCTGGTTCCAGCGGGGCCGCGGAAGGCCGTGTTCTTTTCAAAACGCCGCGAAACTGAGCCACTACCCAGGCGTGCAACGACGCCGCGCGGCGTGTTATCCTCAAGTCTTACGGAGAGTTTATGCATACGGGCGCCAGCCGAGAGTTGCCGCTTGCACCAGCCGCGAAGCGCTGGTCGCGGTCGCGTGCGCAACGCATCTGCCCGCGGAAGCACCTGCGCGTGCTGCCCAGCCGGACTCGACCTAGCCTCTTCGGCGGCGATTAGCAACCCTCCGCCGAAGATCCTCGCCTTCGATGGGCCCTGCGTGGGTCCGCAGGACTGAACGGTCCCGCTCAACCGGGATCCGTGGCCGCGCCGTATCCGCCGATTAAAGCGTGGATGGATTAAGCGCCGGGCCGCGACAACCGAATCTGCCGAGGAGAGTTTGCGATGACGAAACAAGAGATGCATGCAAAGTACGGACCGAAAATGGTTTGTCCGCTTCCGGGGCCAAGAGCAAGGGCCGCTGTTGAGGCCGACCACCGGCTGATCTCGCCCAGCTATACGCGATCGTATCCATTGGTTGCGAAGCGCGGGCGTGGGGTGCGGATTGAAGACGTGGACGGGAACGAGTTTCTCGACTTTGCCGCGGGAATCGCCGTGGTTTCGACCGGCCATTGCCATCCCGAGGTGGTGGCTGCGATTCAGAAGCAGGCGGCGGAGCTGATTCACATCTCGGGCACCGATTTTTACTACGAGCATCTGATGGATCTGGCAGAGCGTTTGTCAGCCGTGGCGCCGATGCCGGGCCCGCACCGGTTTTTCTACGGCAATTCGGGCGCTGAGGCCATTGAGTGCGCGCTCAAGCTGGCGCGGTATCACACCGGACGGCAGCACATCATTTCATTTTTCGGCGCATTTCACGGGCGCACGATGGGCGCGCTCTCGCTGACCGCCTCGAAGCCGCAGCAGAGGCGGCGCGTTTCGCCGCTGGTGCCGGGTGTGACGCACGTGCGCTATCCGTACGTCTATCGCGGATGCACGGGCGGGCCGCAGGAGCAGGAGGCCTTCAGCCTGGGTTGCGCGCGATATATCGAGGAGAAGCTATTCAAGACGATTCTGCCTCCGGAGGAGGTAGCCGCGATTTTTGTAGAGCCGATCCAGGGCGAGGGCGGCTTTGTGCCGGCCCCGGACAATTTTCTGCGCGAGCTACGGGCTATCTGCGACCGGCACGGAATTTTGCTGGTTGCGGATGAGGTGCAGTGCGGGATGGGGAGAACGGGCAAGTGGTGGGCGATCGAGCACTCGGGCGTGAAGCCGGATATGGTGTGCCTCGCCAAGGGAATCGCGAGCGGCATGCCTCTGGGCATTTGCATGACGAAGGCGGAGATCATGGACTGGGCGCCGGGCTCGCACGCCTCGACCTTCGGCGGGAATCCGGTGTCGATTGCGGCGGCGCTGGCGACCATGAAAATCATCGAGCGCGAGGGGATCGAAAACGCGGCGCGCGTGGGCGAGTTCATGCAAGAGCGGGTGCGCGGCTGGATGCAGAGCCATCCGGCGGTGGGCGACGTGCGGGGACGCGGCCTGATGATCGGCATCGAGATCGTGAAGGACAAGGCGACTCGCGAGCCGGCGGCAGAGCTGCGCAACCGTATCGAGACGCTGGCCTTCGAGCGCGGCCTGATGGTGCTGGGCTGCGGCGAAACTTCGCTGCGGCTTTCGCCTCCGCTGATCGTGAGCAAAGAAGAGGCCACCGTTGCGCTGGACATTTTAGAAGAGGCGCTGACGGCCGCGGAGAAGGAATACGAGCACAGCGCAATGGCGGGCGCGACGGCGTGATTGCGGGGCTCGCCTGATACAGCGATTTGCGCGGTTTCGCATCCGAGCAGAAAATGGTTGGCGATGGAATGGGCGGCACAGGTGCGGAATGGGCTTTTGGATCGGACGATGGCCGGCCTGGACTGGCTTGCCGCAAGACGCGGCCGCAGCGCGGATTTGCCTGCGCATCTGCTCACGGGTCTTGAAGGCGAGGAAGCAGCCTGCTCATACCTGCGCCGGAACGGCTACGTCGTGGTGGCGCGGCGGTGGACGGCAGGAAATGTGCCCGGAGATCTGGATCTGATCGCATGGCAGGGGCAGATGCTTTGCTTTTTCGAGGTGAAGACCCGAACGGTCCACGATCTGACGCCCGCCGAGGTCACGATTGACTGGCATAAACGCAATGTTTTGCGCCGGCTGGCCCGGCAATATGTGCGCCATCTGCCTTACCAGACCGCCCCGCAAGTTCGCTTCGATGTGATGAGCGTGTATCTTTTGCAGGGCGAGGGACCTGAGATTCAGCACTTTGAGAACGCTTTTGGGTGGAACGAGAGAAGTTTGGCGAGCCGGGCAAAAGGCGATAACCCGAAATAGGGACGGAAAAGGCGCAAACGTTGTAACAGGGCCGGCAAGCACGAGTTGCGGGCAACGCGGATGACGCGCAAACACACAATATCTTGTTTATATTTGGTAGTTTATAGGCGACGGCGAGACTCTTTTTGGACTCCTCGCAGGTCCGTCGAGCGAAGCTCCGGCGCTTGATGGAGAAGGCTCGTGAACTGTGTATCATGAGTCCTAGGATTTATTGCCATACGAGGCAATCTGAGCACAAAGAAAAGCGCATCTGGCGCAGAGAGAAAGATGGGGCGGCTGCCGGCCGGTCATCGTGGGAGGGACGCCAGTGGCGGCCGATCCGGGCGCAATGCGGCAGAGTATGGGTGCTTTCTAACTGAAGGGAATTGGCCGTGGTGTAAAGATCCGCCGTCATGAATCGATTATTTATTGACGCTTCCCCGCTGGCTCATATCACCAACGGCGCGCGACGCTGGAATGACGCAGCGCGAATCTTCGCGTGGGCGGTTCTGGCAATGTGTGGAGTTGCGGCCGCCCAAACCACGACAATTAGCGGCACGGTATATGACCCTCGGACGACGAACGCCCTGCCGCTGCCCAACGTGCTGGTGTATGCGACGACGGCCCCGGTAGCGCCGCTTCCGGCCGGCGTGCAGTGCCTTACGTACCAGGCGCCAACGGGTGTGGTGAGCTACGCCTACACGGCCGTGGACGGCACCTTCACATTACCCAATATTCCTGAGAACGCGACGTACACGGTGGTGATTCAGGCGGGCAAATGGCGACGCCAGTTCCCGAATGAAGAGGTGGGAACGGGCCCGCTTACCGGGCTGGTTCTGCACATGCCGGCGAATCACGCGGAAGGCGACATTCCCATGATCGCCATCGTCACCGGCAAGGTGGATGGCGTGGAGTGCGTTCTGCTTCATATGGGCATCGACCAGTCGGAGTTTACCGACGACACCGGCTCGGTGAATGCCGGCGGCCATATCCATCTTTACCAGGGCGGCGGAAGCCCCGGAGCGGAGATCAGTTCGTCGACGCCGGTGGAGTCGACGCTGACCGGCAATCCGGTAACACTGGACGGCTACGACCTGGTGATGTTTCCCTGCCAGGGCGGCGAGTACTTTCAGCCGTCTACGCCGCTCACAAATATAGAGAACTACGCAAATGCCGGCGGCCGTGTGTTCACGACGCATTACAGCTATGTGTATCTCGATCCGAATGCGCCGATCGACGCGCAGTTTCCGCCGGTCGCGGACTGGACCACAACCTCAGAACAGCAGGTAGAGTCAGGCGTGGGGACGGTGAGTATGGACTTCAGCGATGGGGCAACGCTGGCGCAGTGGCTGCAGAATGCGGACGCCACCGTGCCCGGATCGGACAACGAGATCGACATCAGCACGCTGCGCACCGATGTGAGTGGGGTGATTCCGCCGAGCCAGGCCTGGCTGACATTGAACAGCGGCGCATACTCCGGACAGACGGGCAATCCGGTGATGCAAATGACGTTCAATACGCCGGTGGGCGCACCGGCAGCGAGCCAGTGCGGGCGAGTGATGTTCAACGACTACCACGTGATCAACCTGTCAGTGCCGAGCGGCACGATCTTTCCTGCCGAGTGCTCCGCTGAAACCACGATGAGCGCGCAGGAGGAGATGCTGGAATACGCGCTCTTCGATCTTTCGACGTTCGTGCAACCCGTCGTGGTGCCTACATTGAATGTGACATTCAACCCGAGCCCGTTGGTTGTGAAGCCGGGCGATACAGCCGATCAGGTGACCGTGAATGTTACCAACACCAGCACAACGACGGAGATCGCCAGCTCGGCCAAACTCTTGTTCACTCTGCCGCCGGAGATGACGGTAACCGCGATGACCGATTCTACCGGCGGATGGAGTTGCACGGTGAGCTCGCTGAGCTGCACGCGGAGCAACAGCCTGGGCGCGAGCGTGACCGATTCCGTGACGCTGACGCTGAGCACAGAGGCATACACGACATTGGCGAGCTACACGGGACAACTGACGGCGACGGTTTCGAGCGTGACATTTTCAAGTAACGTGACGGCCTCAGATAACGTGATTTTCCAGCAAGTACCCCAGATCAGATGGGGGACACCGGCGCCGATCGTCTATGGCACGCCGCTGAGCGCGGTGCAACTGGACGCCAGCTCGCCTGTGGCAGGCAGCTTCAGCTATTCTCCGATGGCCGGGACGGTGCTAAGCGTGGGGCCACATACGCTGACCGCTATCTTTACGCCGGCCGATACCACCGACTACACCACAGCCACGGGAAGCGTGACATTAAACGTAATCCCGGTGATTCCGACGATTGCGCTTTTGGCGTCCGCCAACCCGGTCTTCCTGTCGAACCCGGTATCGTTCACCGCAAGCCTTCCGGCTTACGCGAGCACGGAGACCGGCACGATGACCTTTTACGACGGGGAGACGCCGATCGGCACAGCCGCGATCGCGGGCGGGTCGGCTACGATTAGCACGGCGTCGCTCACGACGGGAATGCACTCGATCACGGCGGCCTATTCCGGCGACAGCAACTTTGGGCCGGGGACAAGCAATCCGCTGGCCGAGAACATTCAGGATTTCACGCTGTCCTTCGCGAATGGCGGATCGAGCACAGCCAGCGTTTCCGCGGGGGGACAGGCGGTTTATCGGCTGACGATTACGCCAGTGGGCGGCGACACACTGCCGGCGACGGTGACCTTACGGGTGCCCAATATTCCACCAGGAATGGCGGCGACGTTTTCCCCGGCAGCGGTTTCAGCAGGCTCAGAATCGACCATGGTGACACTGGAAGTGACGCTGCCGAGCACGTCGGCAAACGCGCGTCCTCCGCGCGGCCCGTTTGGCGGGGCACTGCCAGTGGCGTTGGGGCTGATCCTGCTGCCGTTCGCGCGCAGGCTGCGCAGAGGCGGAGCGCGGCTGGCAATTCTGGCTGCATTGAGCGCGGCGCTGGCGCTGGGCGTGATGGGTTGCGGCGCCACGCTGACACCAGGAAACTTCTCCTTTAACGTAACCGCAGCTTCGGGACCGCTGACGCACACCGTGACCGCGCGGCTTACTGTGAAATAGACGGCACACTTCTCGATGCTGTGCGACGGTCGGATTCGGAGTTCCTCACGGTGCGATGCGATCTATGCGGAGCGATGAAACGGCTTTAGGCCACGCCGTCATCTTGAATCAGGCGCCGGAAACTTTCAATGCGTCCGCCAAAGCGGCCCGCGATCCCACGCTCATCGGACTCCGGCGGCCGGGAAGCGGGTAGCTCACCTTGCTCAGAAAGACCCGGTAGCTGGGTTCGTCCCGCAACGATTCGAGGATCGGGTCGCATGGAAATCCAAGGCTCCAGAGCGAGCCACTGCGATAGGACTGTTCCAGCCATTGACCAGCGTCGTGTTTCTCATTGAGGCCCATCAAAACCAGAGCGATGGCATAAGGATTGGCACCTCTTCCTCCCGTGGCCGAGTGAGTAATCGTCGCGAGAACCTCGTTCGCCCTTTGGGGCTTGCCGTTCACCGCGAATGCATAGCCAAGGGCGCCGAGCGTCAAGTCAGAGCGAAGTGAATCGGCGACCAGGGCCTGAATGCGTGGAATGTGAACGCCGGGTTTCTCGCAATGAATCGCTGCAAGAGCTTCTACAGCGTCCAAAACCGGCCCGGATTGCCCGCTGGCGCGAGCCTCCTCAACGAGGTTGAGCGCTTCGGAGAAGTCCTTTGCCAAATAGACGCTCCAGCAATGCAACGCTGCAGCGGGCGCGTTTAGCGCGTTATATAGTACAGCCTCTCGCAGAAGGCACGAAGCCTCCCTGGGCGATCCCTCAGCAATGTGAAGTAAAGCCCGCCCAACAAGGGCACGAATATTGGCAGGGCACAAAACGAGGCAATCTTGAAACTGACGCCGCGAACCTTGCCAATCTCTTTCCAATACCATCTTGAGCGAGGCTGCCGCGCACATGACTTCCGGCAGTTCACTATCGATCTCGATGGCCCGTTCCAAGGCCGCTCTTGCGGAGATATAGGCGTCTGGAGTGCGCAGGTTGCCCATCAGGCCCTCGGCGATGAGAGCATGCGACAAGCCAGCGAAGGCCTCAGCATTGCCGGGATCCAGATCAAGGGCTTCGCGGAAGGATCTTGCAACCAGCTTTAGATTTTCATTGGAGAGGATCTTCCATAGCTTGTGTGCGAAGGCGACCAGCGCGGCCGAATTCGCCGTTCGCGAAGCGGGAAGACGGGGAAGATCGAAAGCCCCATCGCATCGGTCAGACTCCGCTTCCAGGTTAGCTCCGCGCAGGGGCGCCGGCCTGGGCATTTCAATGAGCGTGCTGTTCGGAGACTGATTGCGGTTCCGGAGCCAACTATCCAATTCGTCGGCAAAAGCAAAGATCGAGCCGGAATCCACGCCAAGGCGATACACGGGGAGGCCATACTCGCGATGCCAACGCTGGACAGTACGCGAGCTTCGCCCGAGGTATCGAGCAATGGATTTCCAGGTGTCGATTCGCACCTGTCGAATGGGCTCGCCTGTTCTTGCCTGGACCATTGCATTGGTCTCCATGATTCGGTGCAGGGGCCGGATTTACGCGCTTCGCTGAGGATTCTGCTTGCGATGAGGGGGAGCTGGCCGTCCAGCGCCCCAGGGGGAATTGAAGTCTAGTTTGTAACATGAGCGCGATGAAAGCACGGGAATATATTGTGTTTTTCCACATCTCTTCTACGTTTTCCACAGGCGATTCTTTGGGCTCCCCGCTCATTGCGGATTTCAACAGGAAAACTCTCGGCCGAGTGCATACACCCATGTGCCTGTGTCTCCCCGGCAAGCCCGTCTGGAAGGACTTTGAAAACCGGATCGAGTTGCATGGCGCACGGGTGTCGTGAATTGGCGCATTTTGTAACAGAGTGGCAACCATTGGCCAGGCCGCGTTGGCCAATTGCCTGATAGCGTTCGGCCATACGGCTCGGTATTTCTTCAATCACCGGACGGTAGGGGGTCTGTTACTTTGTCGCGGGAAGAGCAATGTTGCGTTCAAATACCCGGCAATCCCTGGGAACGGCAGGATCCGGGGATGCCGTGGCATGTTTTGCAGGTGCGCTCGAATTTTGAAAAACGAGTCGCGCAGCATCTAACGGTGCGCGCCGTGGAGCACTACCTGCCCCTGTATCGCGAGCGCGTGAAATGGTCGGATAGAACCGTGATAACTGAGCGGCCGCTCTTTTCCGGGTATGTATTTGCGCGTTTCACACATGAGTCCAGGATCACGGTTATCAGCATTCCGGGTGTGGCGCGCTCGCTGGGCGATGAGAATGGGAATCTGGTAAGCAACGCAGAACTCGACAAAATCCGGGAGGGACTGGCCAGCGGACTTTTACTACGCCCCCACCCGAGCGTTGCTGTTGGGGCAAGGGTGCGGATCCGCAACGGTATCTTCGAAGGCGTCGAGGGGGTTGTAACGGAATTCCGCCAGCAATGTAAAGTGATCCTTGCCCTCGCTGCAGTGCAGCAGGGCTTTTCGCTCGAAGTGGAGCTTGGGGATATCGAGGTTCTGAGGAAGCCGGTCGCCAAGGCCGGTCCCTCGGTCGAAAGCGCACATGGCTTTTGGAATTTGCAGACCGCGCGCCCATAAAATGGCCGGCCACGACATGCGGCGAGGCCAGCCCCTTCAACTCACCGATAAATGCAGAAAGGCCACGCTGAGCACATTCGAATGCGCAACGTGGCCTTATTAACTTGAACCGGTCTCACAAACCATCCGAGTCAACATGGAGAGCGCATGAGCCCCGCGTTGTTCGCGGGTCTCACAGTCGACGAAACGAGGTCTGCGGTATTTATGAGACCGGTTGTCCGCCGGCGGTAGACCGGGCGGCTTAGCTATGGGCAGTGTTCAAGGGGGCATCGATCAGGCGGAGGGGGTAACGACGGCAGGCACTTTCGCCAGGTTCGATCGGTGATTCGAAAATGCCGCCATGATCAGCGCGTCAACTTCATCCTTGTGAGCGGGCCCCCCGCTGGCTTTCAAGTACCTCTGATTGTGGTACCGCAGATCCATGTAATCCGTAATCAACCGCTCGTCGAAGGCTTTCTTGATTTCTTCGATGCCGTCGCGCAAGGAGTAACGCGCCCGAAACCCGGTTAGCTTCGAGAGTTTATCGAAATTAACGCGATAGTTCCGGCGGTCTGAGTTTTCCAGGTGCTCAACCCGGACGTTCGGGAAAACATCGAGGATAACGCCGGCGGCCTGGGTGAGGGTGTAATTCAGGCGCGTATCGCCGACGTTGAAAACTTCTCCACTCACCAGATGGACCGGGGCTTCCAGCACCTGGACGGTCGCCTCAACCAGATCACGCACGTGAATGAACGGCCGCCATTGCTGGCCGTTGTAGATCGTGATCACGCCTTCCTGGAGGGCCTTGGCTGCCAAAAGATTGACCACCAAGTCGAAGCGCGGCCGATAGCCCAGGCCAAATACGGTGGCATAACGAAGAACCGTCGGATGGAACGTGCCCGTCTTTGCATCCAGCAGGGCGCGCTCGGAATCAACCTTTGTCTGCCCGTAAAGCGAGATGGGCTGAACTGCCGCAGTCTCATCCATTTCAATATCGGCAGCGCCGTAGACACTGCAACTGGATGCGAACAGGATGCGGCTAACACCATGCCCCTTGGCGATCTCAATCAGCATCCTCGTGGCTGCATAGTTGATCTCGAGGGCCGAGCCGTGGTCCTGATTGCAGGCCGGGTCGCCGACAATCGCCGCGAGGTGAACGACGGACTCGACACCGCGTACCGCCCTGACCACGTCCTGAATATTCCTGCAGTCACCAACGATCAGCTCGAAATCCGGATGGTACCTGACTGGATTGAGCGCATCGTCACCGTAGAGCAGGCTGTCAAGCACCCGCACGCGATAGCCTTTTTCAAGGAGCCGCTCCACAAGCAGTGAGCCGATGTATCCGGCGCCACCCAGGATCAAGATCAAAGCTCTGCAGCCGGCAATAGGCGCGCCGCTTTTCGGCTTGATATCAAAGCGCCGCTCTACGAACGCTTTGATCAAACGAGCGGCAGAAAGTCCGGTTCCGGCCAAGACTGCGAATGGCAAGGCCACGCTTCGGCCGACTTCAGAGTGCCCGAAGAACATGATGTTCGCGCCGAAGAACACCAGGATCGCAACCGCCACGCCACGCAGGATTACCCAAGTCTTGTGCCTTCCAACGTATGCCCTGGTGTGGGTATAGAAGCCATTCAACGTGAACACAACTGGAAAAACCGGGGAGAGCACCCAGAAAAATGCAGTGTAGTAATGGGCAAAACCAGCCGTGAGCGCGGCGGCGCCGACGCCGTTTCCAAGCGCGGTTCGATATACAACCGAAGCTCCCAGAGCCGCAATCATACTGAGGTGAACGATAATAAAATCGGCAAGGATGCGAGGAGCTGCTTCCCGCCATTTGAGGCTATTCATTCTCAGTGTTCCTGCTCGGCGAGGCGCAGCAAAGGCCGCGAATCGCCCGAGCCACCTCGGTCACAACTTCGTCGGGGAGCGATTCATAGATTGGCAGACTTAAGACGCTGCGCGAGATTCTCTCAGTGTTAGGCAGAAAACAGCGATCGGCAACATTCATTGCGAATAACTTCTGACGATGGAGCGGTGGATAAAAATACTTTTTTGTGGGTATGCCCTCGATCGACAGAGCGGCACTGACCTCATCACGGTTCATACCGAACCCGGGCTTTGAAACCAGGACCGAGAAGTCTTTGCAGGCCGAATCGCCGCCGCGCTGAAGCTGTTGAAAATGAATGCCCGGCGTGGCTTTGAGGAGATCTGTATACAATGCCGCAATCTCGTTGCGCCTTTCTACCTTGCGGTCGACGAATCGCAGTCCGGCCGAGGCCAACGCGGCGTTGAACTCGGTCATCCGTGCGTTAAGCCCGAGAACCTCCGGATCGTAATTGCCGGCGTCGCCATAGTTTCTGGCGGCCCGGATCGTGCGCGCCAATGTTGCGTCATTGGTGCATACCAGCCCACCTTCTCCGGCAGCTAATAACTTGGTCGGAGATAGCGAGAATACTTCCGCATCGCCGAAGCCGCCAACCGGATGGCCATGATAACGGCTCCCGAAGGCATGCGCGGCATCGAAGATGAGCTTCAACCCATGTTTGCCCGCAATCCGCTGGAGCTCATAAATGTGAGCAGGATTTCCGTACAGGTGAACTGCAAGAATGGCTCCAGTCCGTCCGGTGATCTTCGACTCCACATCTGCCAGGTCGATCGTCCAGGTCTTCGGATCGCAATCGGCGAATACCGGTTTCAGGCCGTTCCAAAGAACAGCATGGCCTGTCGCAAAAAAGGTGAAGCTGGGGAGAATGACCTCGCCCTCGATGCCGAGCGCCTTCAGTACCAACATGAGGCCAGAGGTACAGCTGGAAACGGCAACACCGTGCAAAATCCCGAGGCGCTCCGCCACTTCCGATTCCAACCGGGCAACGGCGTCACCGTTTGTGAGCATCCCCTCTCGAAACGAGGGAAGATAACGCTCCAGAATCTTGTCGATCGGTGGAACAGCCGGCTTGATGAATCGAAATGGCACGCCTTTTCCGACGAGCGTGCCTACGGCTGAGGTCATTGCCATCTCTCCTGATCTAAATTTTGCCGAGGTTAGTAGTAGCTATCTTCAGGTTCACGCCTTCGAATGACACGGCATGGCGTGCCATAAGCCACGACAGACTCGGGAATGTCGGTGAGCACAGTAGCACCGGCGACGATTAC
>CAWGGA010000023.1:0-111626 GCA_963822015.1 uncultured Acidobacteriaceae bacterium | reverse complement strand
GCTTCGCATGCCGGAGCGCCGGGAACGCAACTTTGCCGGTAAAGTCTATGCGTTTAATGCAGGGCTGGGCAGAGTTAATGATCTGCCTTATCAGGTGGTTGTGAGCCTCGATGCGGATATAACCTTCGAAGAAGACTACTTTGCGTTTCTTTTGGAGAAGCTTTCTGCCGATCCAAGTCTTGGGCTTGTCGGCACACCCTTTCGCGATACCGCGAACAATGGGACCTACGATTACCGCTATGTGAGCATCGAGCATGTATCGGGCGCATGTCAGGTCTTTCGCCGCGAGTGCTTTGAATCCATTGGCGGATATGTTCCGGTAAAAGGTGGCTCGATTGACCATATCGCGGTCATCACGGCAAGGATGAAGGGGTGGAAGACTCGAACCTTCACTGAGAAGATCAGCCTGCATCACCGCGCAATCGGTACGGCGCAGGACGGGTCTTTGCGTTCGCGCTTCAAGTACGGTGGAAAAGACTACGCCATCGGGAACCATCCCGCATGGGAACTCTTTCGGACCATATATCAGATGACCAAACCGCCCCTTATCCTGGGCGGCCTTGCTCTCGGAACCGGCTACCTCTGGGCATTGCTCGCGCGCGCCAAACGGCCCGTGTCGCGTGAACTGGTTCGGTTTCACCAGGGCGAGCAGTTGCAACGGCTCCGGAAGAAACTTTTCCGCAATCTGTCATGGGGCAAAGATCCCGTTCTTCGGCGGACGCAATGACCCGGAGCCAGACGCAGATGTCGAGCAGTGTTGCGTTGATCTCCGGCGCGGGGTCATTATCAATGCCGACGACTGGGGGCGGGATCGCCAGAACACCGATCTTGCCCTGGAGTGCGTACTTCGCGGGGCCGTTTCTTCCGTCAGCGCGATGGTCTTCATGGAATGGTCCGAACGCTCCGCTGCCCTGGCGCGGGAGCACGGCGTCGACTGCGGCCTGCACTTGAACCTGACAACACCTTTTTCCGCTCCGCAAGTTTCTTCCAAGCTCCAGGAGCACCAATCCAGACTCACTGGTTTTCTCAGGTCTCACCGTCTTGCGTCGGCTGTTTATCATCCTTTTCTTGCAAGCTCCTTCGAATATGTCACTCGAGCGCAACTGGAGGAATTTGAGCGCTTGTATGGGTTTCCCGCCGGTCGCATCGACGGTCACCACCACATGCACCTTTGTGCGAACGTAATTGCCCAGAAGCTCCTGCCCGCGGGTACGATCGTGCGCAGAAGCTTTTCGTTTGAGCCGGGAGAAAAAAGCGCTGTCAACCGGTGGTATCGCGCGCGGCAGGATAAGCGGGTCGCCCGGCGTCACCGCATGACCGATTTCTTTTTCTCTTTGCCGCCTCTCGAGCCGCCCACCCGGTTGGAGAAAATCTTCAATCTCGCTCTTCGCGCCGACGTTGAGGTGGAAACGCATCCGGTGAATCCAGGCGAATACAGTTTCCTTGTTGGCGAGGAGCTGGTGCGTTACGCGGGCGCGGTGGGAGTCTCCCATGGATATCGCCTGCGCAGCGAAAATTCGAAGGTGGCGTGATGGTCGAGGTGCGTGATCATGAAGATTTTAGGGAGCCCGTTGCCGGCAAAGATATCCCGAATATCAGCGTCTGTATCTGCACTTATAAGAGGCCGCAACTGCTCCGGCGTTTACTGACCGAAGTGATCCGGCAGGATACTGGCGGAGAATTTACTTTATCCGTAGTGGTTGCTGATAACGACGAGGAAAGATCGGCCGAAGCAACCGTGGCTGAATTTGGCCGCGCCACTGCGATACCGATGAAATATTGTGTCGAGCCGAGGCAAAACATCGCGCTGGCGAGGAATAAGGTAGTCGCAAATGCCACCGGGGACTATTTGGCATTTATCGATGACGACGAATTTCCGGTGCCCGCGTGGTTGCTTACACTTCTCAAAGCCTGCAGAAAGTACGATGTCGATGGCGCGCTGGGTCCGGTGCTGCGGCACTTCGATGAAACTCCGCCGAAATGGCTTGAGAAGAGCAAGTTTTATGTGCGGCGCGTCAATCCAACCGGCATGAAAGTGGATTGGGAAGAGGCACGCACCGGCAATGTCCTCATCAAGCGCGAGTTGGTTCTTGGCGATCCTATGCCGTTCCGTCCCGAACACCGGGCCGGCGAAGATCAGGACTTCTTCCGCAGAAAGATCGCAGAAGGAAGGAACTTCGTCTGGTGCGCTGAGGCTGAGGCCTATGAAACGGTTCCCCCGGCTCGCTGGCAGAAAAAATATCTCCTTCGCAAGGCATTGCTGCGCGGCGCTACCGCGGCGCTGCGGACAAACTGGCTCGGGATTGTGAAATCTCTGGTGGCAGTTCCACTTTACACATTGGCGCTGCCGTTTGCGTTCCTTGCGGGCCAGCAGCACTTCATGACGCTTCTCGTCAGCCTTTGCGATCATCTGGGCAAGTTGCTCTTTCTGGTTGGAATCAATCCGGTTCGGGAAGAATACGTGCTCGACGAACCCTTGGCGAAAGCACAGACAAGCGGAACATGAGCGCCGGACGCCAGAAATCCCAAGCGTTCTTAAAACACTTTTTATACGGAGAGGTCGCCGTTGGTAAGGCACCGGCCAGTCGATCGGCCGCGGTGGGCAACCACCCGGGGGTTCGAATCCCTTCCCTCTCCGCCAAACTTTCATAGCCGGCCGCCGCGGCCGCCGTCAGGGTTACTTTCGCATGATTGATGTTGGTGGGACAAAGATACAAATTTACGGTTCGTTCGTGAAAACCGCGCGCCTCGATGGCGAGAAATTCCTTTTCACCGACGATCCGGATCCGATCGTTCAAGCCCTTCGCCGGGCGAAGCAACGGATCGATCTCTTCACCTTCATCCAAAAAGTATCGGAGACAAAACCCAAATACGCTTACCCAATGGAGTGGGATAACCTGGCGGTTTTACCGATCTCAACATTCGATCACTGGTGGAACGACCAATTGGGGTTCAAGGGCCGCAACAAAGCCAAGCAGGCTGAGAAAAAGGGGATTGCGATTCGGGAAGTTCCGTTCAGCGATGAGCTGGTGCGGGGCATCTGGGAGATTTACAACGAAACGCCTATCCGCCAGGGAAGGAAGTTTCCTCACTACGGCAAGGATCTCGAAACCGTCTACAAAGAAGAGGCTACTTATCTTGATCGCAGCGCTTTCCTTGGGGCCTATCTCGGCGACCGTCTGGTCGGGTTTATCAAGCTGCTGTGGGATTATGATGGCTCGCAGGCGGGCTTACTGAATATTGTTTCGCTTATTGAGCAACGCGATAAAGCTCCCACGAATGCTCTGGTGGCTCATGCAGTCCGGGTGTGCGCGGAAAGAAAAACGCCATATCTGGTCTACTCGAACTTTGCCTATGGAAAGCGAACCAGCGACTCGCTCAGCGATTTCAAAGTGCGCAATGGGTTCGAGCGGGTTGATTTGCCCCGCTATTACGTTCCGCTAAATCCCCTGGGAGCGGCGGCCCTCAAGCTCGGCATGCACAAGAGCATCTCGGAACACATTCCAGAGTGGATGATTGTGAAGTTGCGCGACATCCGAAAATCGATGTTAAGCAGGCAGATGCAGTCGGCCCCGGAAAGCAATTAGGCCCTAGAGGTTCAACAGGACGGGATATGCCAGGAATTGTTGGTCTGATTACGAAGATGGGACGCCAGGATGCGGAGGCGCAGCTGCGAAGTATGGTGCGCGCGCTTCAACACGAGTCCTTCTATGTTTCCGGAACATGCATCGATGAGCACCAGTCTCTTTACATTGGCTGGGTGGCGCGCAAGGGATCGTTCGCGGACACCATGCCCTTGCACAACGAGCAAGGCGACCTAACGCTGGTTTTTTCCGGAGAGGATTACCCCGATCCGGGAGCCGAGTCCCGCCTGAGGGATCGGGGTCACTCGTTCGACCCGGGAACCGCTTCTTATCTCGTCCATCAGGCGGAAGAGGATGCCGATTTCCCGCGCGGTCTGAATGGCCGATTTCATGGGTGCCTCTCGAATCGCACTTCAGGCGCGGTAACTCTCTTTAACGATCGCTATGGTATGCATCGGCTTTACTATCACGAAGCCAAAGATGCGTTCTACTTCGCAGCCGAAGCCAAGGCAATCCTGGCGGTCAAACCCGAACTGAGGGCGTTCGATCCGGAAGGATTTGCGGAGTACATCACCTGCGGCTGCACGCTGGAAAACAAATCGCTCTTCAAGGACGTTGGTGTTTTGCCTCCGGCTTCCGCGTGGACCTTCCGCAATGGCGCGCTGGAACGCAAGGCAGCGTACTTCGATCCAAAAGAATGGGAAGAGCAGTCCATCCTGGACGAGGAGTCTTATTACGAGCAATTGCGGGAAACCTTCGCGCGCATTTTGCCCAAATATTTCGAAGGACGCGAGAAACTCGGCATCTCGCTGACGGGCGGGCTTGACTCACGAATGATTCTTTCCTGGTACAAGGCTGCCCCGGGAGCCCTGCCATGCTATTCGTTTGGGGGGCCGTTCCGCGAGTGCGAGGATGTGAAAGTCGCGCGAAGGGTGGCCAACGCTTACGGTCAGCAGCACCAGGTCATTCCCGTGGGCGAGGAGTATCTTTCCCAATTCCCTAAGTATTGTGAACGCACCGTGTATCTGACGGACGGCTACGTAGGGGTCGTGCATTCCACTGATCTATACGTCAATGAGCGCGCCGCCAAAATTGCTCCCGCGCGCATGACGGGCAATTACGGGGGAGAGGTACTGCGCAGGGTTCGGGCATTCAAGCCTTTTCCGCCGGCGCCGGGGCTTTACAATCCGGATCTCGCGCGAAGTTTCCAGGGCGCCATTGCAACCTACAATAGGCAGCTCAATGCGCACCCGCTCTCGTTTGCGGTCTTTCGTCAGGCTCCCTGGCATCATTACTGCCTTCTTTCTCTTGAGCAGAGCCAGCTCACCCTGCGCTCGCCATACATTGACAACGACTTTGTAAAGACGGTTTTTCAAGCGCCGCAATCGGCATTGACCAGCAACGATATTTCGCTGCGCCTTATCCAGGACGGCAATCCAGCTCTGCGGAGAATCCGCACCGATCTGGGATATGGCGGGAGTTTGCCCCGCCTGCCCGCGTATCTGCTTGGAGAAATACCTAGCGTTTACCTTCAAGGCCGAGTACGCATACGATTACGGAATGCCGCAGTCGGTTGCCAAGGTCGATCATGCGCTGAGAGCGTTCCATTTCGAGCGGCTCTTCCTCGGGCGGCACAAGTTTTATCACTTCCGCGTCTGGTTCCGGGATTCTTTGGCGAATTATGTTCGGGAGATGCTGCTCGATTCGCGCACGCTATCCAGGCCCTGGGTCGAGCGGCGGGCAGTCGAAGATATGGTACAGGGACACCTGAAAGGCGGCCAGAATCACACCCTGGCGATTCACAAGATCCTCACGCTCGAGCTCGTGCATCGGTTGTTTATTGACTCCCAATGAATCCACAGCTTGCCACCATCATTTACGTCGCTGGCATCGCAGGTCTGTTCTACCTTGACCGCGACCGGGTGTCGCGTGTGTCCAAAGGGTTATGGATCCCGGTGCTCTGGCTGCTGATTGTTGCTTCGCGGCCGGTATCAGTGTGGCTTCAATCGGGTCCGACTGTCGCCATCGAACAGCAAAATACCGAGGGAAGTCCGGTCGACGCAGCGGTATTCGGTGTGCTAATCCTGGCGGGAATTGCCGTTCTGTGTATGCGGTCGCGCAAGGTCAAGTCTTTTCTGCGGGCCAACTGGCCGATCCTGCTGTTCTTTTCCTATTGCTTGCTCAGCATCGCGTGGTCCGATTACTCGTTTGTTGCGTTCAAGCGGTGGATCAAGGCGATTGGGGACCTGGTCATGGTGCTGATCGTGCTCACGGATCCCGATCCGCTTGTCGCGGCCAAGCGGTTTTTCTCCCGGGCGACCTTTTGGCTGTTGCCGATCTCGGTGTTGTTCATCAAGTACTATCCGGATTTAGGACGTGTTTACAATCAATGGACCTGGACCCCCATGTATACCGGGGTAACGACCTTCAAGAATCTCCTCGGAATGACTTGCCTGGTCTGCGGTCTTAGTTCGCTGTGGTCATTCATGGGAGCGTACCGGGACAAGAAGATGCCATATCGCGTTCGCCACATGTTGGCTCATGGCGCCATGATCCTTATGGCAGTCTGGCTCATCCATACCGCGGACTCAATGACTTCGTTGTCGTGCCTCCTGATGGCGGGCACTCTCATCGTTTTCACGTCGCAGAGCCGTCATGCAACGCGGGTCAAAGTGGTGCACTGCCTGGTTGCGGGGGCTATCATCTTCTCTCTCTGCGGCCTCTTCATTGACCCCTCTGCCCTGCTCCCGTCTTTGGGCAGGAACTCGACCCTAACCGGGCGAAGGGAAATTTGGACAGCAGTCCTCGCCATGCATTCCAATCCGCTTTTGGGTACGGGTTTTGAAAGCTTTTGGATGGGCGACCGGCTGGAGCGCGTGTGGCAGATGTCGGTGAAGGGAATCCAGGAAGCGCATGACGGCTATCTTGAGGTTTATCTCAATCTCGGATGGGTCGGCCTCGCGTTTCTCGCTGGCATCATCGTTACCGGATATCGAAATGCTCTGACCGTTTTCCGAGAAGATCCTCATGCCGGCCGCCTTCGCCTTGCTTTCTTTACCGCCGGCCTCATCTACAGTCTCACGGAAGCCGGCTTTCGCATGATGAGCCCGATCTGGGTTGGGTTCCTTCTTGCGGTCACGTGTGTGCCCCCTGAGCCGCAGCGGCGGCCTAAGGAGAAATTGGTACAATCGCCAATAAACGAGAAAGTCGAGAAATCCTCTCTGCAGACTGCGGACGTATTCAGGATCGGCTCGAAACTCGCGGGCATTTGAGGTCTTTGCAGCGTCTGTTCGCGCCGGGTGTGCCGCCGGCTTCACAGCATGGAAATATGCATTCAAAATTCATGAGAGCGTGTGCGCTGGCGTACACCTTCTCCGAATGTGATCGTCGAAGCTATCAACGCGCTGAAGCGCTGGCAAGGCTGGCAAACCAAGCGGGTGCAGCGGCGCTGATAATTCCTCGCCAACTGGGGCTTTGAACAAGGAGCGCATTTTGAAAATCAGCGTCTTCGGCTTGGGTTACGTGGGAACGGTTTCCGCGGGGTGCCTGGCACGAAACGGCCACGAGGTCATCGGTGTGGACCCGCTCGGCACGAAGGTGGATCTGATCAACTCTGGCAGATCCCCGATCATCGAAGCGGAAATCGGAGAAATCCTGGCCTCGGTCGTCAAGGCGGGACGCCTGCGGGCAACCGACGATCAGAATCAGGCAATCCGCGATACAGAACTATCGTTTGTTTGCGTCGGCACCCCGAGCCAGCCCAACGGCAACCTGGATACGAGCTTTGTCAGGCGCGCTTGTGAACTCATAGGGGATGCACTGAAAGACAAGCCTGGCCGTCATACTGTTGTAATTCGCAGCACGGTATTGCCGGGCACGATGCGCGGGCTGATTATCCCGGTCCTTGAGGAGCGCTCCGGAAAGAAGGCCGGCGCCGGGTTTGGTATATGCAACAACCCTGAGTTCCTCCGCGAAGGCACGGCGGTATCGGATTTCGATTCCCCACCCAAGACCGTGATCGGGGAGATCGATCGCCAGAGCGGCGACACGGTCGCCTCGCTTTACGCGAATCTGGATGCGCCCTTGATCAGAACCACTCTTGAGACGGCTGAGATGGTCAAGTATGTCGACAATAGTTGGCACGCCCTGAAGATCGGATTCGCCAACGAAATCGGAAACCTCTCTAAGGCTTCCGGGGTCGACGGCCACAAGGTGATGGAGATCTTCTCAAAAGACACCAAGCTCAATATCTCCTCCACCTATCTGAAGCCGGGCTTCGCGTTCGGGGGCTCCTGCCTGCCCAAAGACTTGCGCGCGTTGTCCTATCACGCGAAGATACATGATCTCGAACTTCCTATTCTGGCTTCCATCTTGCCCAGCAACGAGCTTCAGGTCTCACGCGGCCTGCAAATGATCATCGACAAGGGAAATACGCGGGTAGGTGTCCTGGGCTTTAGTTTCAAGGCAGGCACCGACGATCTGCGCGAAAGCCCCATGATTGAGGTCATTGAGCGTCTTAATAGGGAAGGGCTATGACCTCCGCGTCTTTGACAAGAATGTGAATCTGGCAAAATTGGTCGGCGCCAATCGAGATTTCATTCTGAGCCGCATTCCTCACATATCGAGACTGATGGCGCCCAGCATCGATGAAGTTTTGCAGCACGCTGAAACGGTTGTAATCGGCAACAAGGATCCTGACTTTGAGGACATCCCGGAACGGCTTTTTGGGAACCAGAGGCTGGTGGATTTTGTACGCGTGAGCAACCAGAGGAGTATGCATGGAAACTACGATGGCATTTGCTGGTGAAGTGCTCGCGACGCGGAACGGCGATAGCGCGGCAAACCCGATTTACGATTCCATTCTTCGCCTTTTTGACTGGCTCGAAAAGAATGAATACCGCGGGTACGACACGTTTGACGGTCTCAGTTCGAAACTGATGTTTCCGCTGACCTTCGGGAACAGGTATCTCCAGATTATGTTGCAACAGGGAGTTCGGCGGTTTCCTCTGAACCTGCGTCCGCTGCTCGGAATTAAGAAATCCTATTCGAGCAAGGGGATGGGCTTTTTGGCGCGCGGTTTCATTCGCATTGCTGAAGAAACGGAAGATCCGATTTGGGCGGAAAGAGCGCAGTTCTGCCTGCAGTGGCTTATGGACAATCAGGCGCACGGCTACCCTGGGCCCTCCTGGGGCAACCACTTCGAGTATGTTTCACGAAGCGGCCGCATCCCTTATAACGTGCCCACCGTTGTCTGGACGTCACTGATCGGACACGCGTTCCTGGATGGGTACGACCGTTTCCATAGGGATGAATACCTGCAGGTCGCAGTCGACATATGCGAGCATATCGCGCACCATTGGGTCGTTTTCCCATATGGGGAAAGTCTGTGCATCGGCTATACCCCGGATGCCAAAATGTCGGGCGTTCATAATGCGAATACACTCGGCGCCTCGATTCTCGGCCGCACTTATGCCTACACTCGAAACGAGGCGTACAAGACAATGGCACAGAAAGCCCTGCAATATACGGCAGAGCGTCAGCGCCCCGACGGATCGTGGTTTTACGGAGAGCCTTCGAACTTGCACTGGGTAGACAACTTCCATACGGGCTATGTGCTCGACAGTTTCAAGCACTACTCCGACAGCACGGGCGATCGTCGATTTCAGGATGCCCTCAAGCGAGGTTACGAATTCTGGAAGCGCACCTTTTTCCTTCCCGATGGAACGCCAAGATATTACGACTTCAAAACTCTGCCGCTCGATATCCAATGCTGCTCGCAGGCTATTGATACCCTGATATTATTTTCCGGCCAGGATCCCGAGGCCCTGCCATTGGCGCTAAAGGTTGCGCATTGGACGATCGCCAATATGCAGGATGCGGATGGACACTTTTACTATCGCCGCTATTCGCGGTGGTTGGTCAATAAGACTCCAACTCTGCACTGGGGCCAGGCCACAATGCTTTGCGCGCTCGGAGGACTCTATCAAAAGCTCTCGCAACAAATGAGGACCGTGTGAAAGGGAAAATCCTTATCATCATTGAAAATGCGCCCGCCCCCGGCGATCCCCGGGTATGGAAGGAAGCGATCGCGCTCCGCGAGGCGGGCTATGAAGTAACGATCCTGTGTCCCAGAATGAAGAGGTTTGAAAAAGGCTACGAATTCATTGATGGAATTCCTATCTACCGGCATCCAATGCCTAAAGAAGGCAATGGCGCGTTCTCTTACATCTGGGAATACGGTTGGGCGCTATTCTGGGAGTTTTTCTATTCCTGTTGGATTTATATGCGCCGCGGGTTCCAGGTCATTCAGGCTTGCAATCCTCCCGACACCATTTTCTTGGTGGCCCTGCCGTTCAAACTCCTGGGCGTCAAATTTATCTTCGACCATCACGACGTAAACCCCGAACTCTATCTGGCCAAGTACGACAGAAAGGATTTCCTATACAACGTCCTGGTCTGGCTTGAGAAGATGACGTTCCGTTCTTGTGATGTAGCCATCGCGACAAACGATAGTTACAAAGAGGTCGCGGTCGGACGCGGACATATGTCGCCGGACAGAGTATTTGTGGTTCGCAACGGGCCCAGTTTGAAGACCTTCAAGGCCGTAGCTCCAAATCTCTCTCTAAAGCATGGTAAACCCTTCCTCGTTGGATATGTTGGCGTCATGAGCGCCCAGGATGGCTTGGATATTCTTTTGGATGTGGCGGAGCATATACGGAGCCTTGGCCGGCGGGACGTTCATTTTAATTGCGTCGGTGGAGGACCGGATTATCCTCGTCTCCTGGAGATCATTCAGGAAAAAAATCTCGAGGATATGGTTGACTTTCCTGGCAGGGTCCCGGATGACGAGATGATCGAAATCCTCTCCACGGCGGATGTCTGTGTCAATCCGGATAAGCCGTGCCGGATGAACGATATTTCCACCATGATCAAGATCATGGAGTATATGATTCTGGGCAAGCCCATTGTCCAGTTCGACCTGAAAGAAGGCAGGATCAGCGCGCAGGACGCATCGCTTTACTGCGATACCGACCCCAAGAGCCAAGTGGCTGATTTTGCCGACAAGATTCTCTGGCTGCTCGACCATCCCGAAGTTAGGGAGAAGATGGGCGCGTTAGGGAGGATGCGAGTGGAAACCCAGTTGGCTTGGGAGTATTCAGTCGAGAATCTCCTTGCAGCCTATGCGAAAGTATTCACGATGAAGCACCACAAAAATGCGGCGCAAACACAGATCGTCCGTTCCTGAGGCTGGGTTCTTCGATCAGCCGGTTTTTCCGAACCTCCTTTCCCAGCCTTCACCCGGCAGGGACGCGAAACTTTGGTACTCCGGGCACCTTGTCGGCCTCATGCTGGATGGCTATACTGCCCCTAGTAGTAGAGAAGTTGGCGGTTTGCCTTGATCGCTTGTCCTAAACCACGTCGTCCCTGAACGAAGCCTTAAATGATTTAAAATCAATAAGAACTAGGCCGGGGGATGAGGATACGCGAGGCAATCATGAAACGTTGTGCTATAAGCTTTTCCTTTTTGTTCTTTGCTGTTGCGCTGTGTGGCCACGCTCAATCGTGGTCGGCAATCTTAAGCAACAGCCAGGCGATTAATTGGTCGCAAACCGGCGTCACCTACGGACTGGCAGGGGGAATCCCGGCACGGACCACCAACTGCGCCACTCTGACCTCGACAGCCACTCTGGCCCAAATCAATTCGGCATTGGCATCCTGCGCAAGCGGTGAAACCGTCTTTCTTGCGGCAGGCACGTACGCAATTAACGGTACGATCAATGTTCCCTCAAACGTTACGCTGCGAGGAGCCGGCGCCAACCAGACCATTTTGAACGCCACCGGTTCAGGCGGCTACGTTGTATCTCTCGGTGGGGGCTCTCCAAACTACAGCCCGATCAGCATCACCGGCGGAGCCACCAACGGTTCGACAAGCATTACGCTCAGCAGCGTTTCGGGGGTGAGCGCAGGCAAATATCTCGTGATCGCAGAAACCAACAACCCCAGTTTCGTTTCCTCAGAGGGGAGCGAGGGCCTTTGTTCATGGTGCGACGGCTGGACGAGCAACGGCAGCCTGGCTCGTGGCCAGATTGTTGCGGTGCAGTCAGTCAGCGGCTCAACCGTCACCATCTCGCCGGGGTTATACGGCGCTTATACGAACTCCCCCATTGCTGTTCCGTTCACCATGTCCGAGAGCAACGCCGGAGTGGAAGACCTGCAGGTCTACGCCAACAATACGGGCTATACCGGAAATTTCGGCGTGATCGAATGCGCCTATTGCTGGGTTAAGGGCGTGGAAAGCAACTACTCGGACGGCGATCTCGTTGACGTCCAATGGGGGTATCGCGACGAAGTACGCGACAGCTACTTCTCCAATGCCTACCTGCATCAGCCGGGCACCAGCGATTCTGACATCGATCTTTCTTACAAGACCAGTGCAACTCTGGTTGAAAACAACATTATCGAGCGGACTCACGTCGCCATCATGATGGAGTGGGGCGCGGCCGGAAATGTTATCGGATACAACTACACTGAGGGCGAGTTCGACTCCGGCTCAACCAACTTCTTAATCGGCGGAGTCAGCTTCCACGGAGCCCATCCGCAATTCAATTTGCTTGAGGGTAACGTCCTCACACAAGTCAACGCCGACTCTGTCTGGGGCACATCGAGCCAGATCACCGCTTTCCGGAACTGGGTCATCGGCACAAACATGATTTGCACTCCATACACAGGCCGAGGCACCGTCTCCTGCTCCGGCAGCAACGGCCATTATGGCTTCCAGGCTGACAGAGCAATGGAGTATGCGTATCTCTCCACCATGAACAACTTTGCCGGTAACGTCGTCGGCAGTACGCAGATGCAATCCCTGATTGCCTACGGTACAAGCACCATGGGCCAGGTGGCCTCGATCGAGTATCCCGCCACGCGAAGCTACGATGAGGTTGCTTATGGATGGTCGTTTGGCTATGGCGAAGCCAGCGATACCGGCGCAGCGAACGGATGTGACGGCGGAACAGCACCATGCGACTCTGCCACCAACGAAGCCACCGATCTGCTACACGGAAACTTCACCAATATCGGCGCTCTACTCACCTGGGTTTCGGGCTTGACGCAAACCTTGCCGAGTTCGTTCTATCTCTCGGGAAAACCAGCATGGTGGGGCTCGCTGGCTTTTCCATCCACGGGGCCCGATGTTAGTGGGGGAAACGGTCCCGGTGGACACAGCTACGGCAACCCGGCAGAAATGTGTTTCCTGAACGTAATGCATGGAACCGATGGCGGTGCCGGCAGTCCGTACACTTTCAACGCGAATACCTGCTACGGGAATGGAGTAGCTCCGGCTCCGCCGATCAATCTTACGAATCAGGTTGTGCCACAATAAACGGGCTCGGGATGTTGCGGCTCATCGCCGGAATGCGATCGAGTCGCACCCCGGGTACTCTGCGCTCAGTTTCAGAGGCTGCTCTTTAATAGCTCGCATGTCCAGGGCTGGACCAGAGTTGTCACTTGGCGTGCGTCACCGGTGAGGCGCGCGTTGTCAAACCCTATGACTGCTGTGCCTCAATCGCACTTGGGAATTTTGCCCTGGGTTTGGGGAGTTGGCTGTGCTTGTATCCTGTGCGCCATATTCCTCGCCGGATTCTGGCCCTTTTGTGCCCCCAAAAACCAAGTGGCGTGGCTCTCAGGTCAGAACGGCCTACGTTTCGGCGGCCGCGGCATTGCATTTGGGGAGCGGCCCTTCCAGGCGCTTTCGCCGGAGGGGCCGGTAACGCTTGAAATTTGTCTACTGCCCGCGAGCCTGTCAGGATCGGGCACGATTCTTGCGTTCAATGATTTCGCCAATCCAAATTACGTCTTTGCTCTACGCCAGTTCGACGGCACTCTGGCGGTCCAACGGCCTGCCTACGATCCGCAAGGAACACTAGTCCGGCAATGGTGGGCAACACGAGGCGTATTTACCGCGACAAAGCCCACTGTTCTGACCATCACTAGTGCGCGGGATAAAGGTACTCTCTATGTCGATGGCGTCCTCGCGGGCATTTCCCGAGAACACGCCAATATGTCGGTCGATATGGCCGGCACGCTGGTTCTGGGAAGTTCCGTAGTCCGCGATGGATGGCGCGGACAAATTTCAGGTCTCGCGATCTATAATTCGCTTCTCACTCCGGCCGAGATTGAGAATCATTCAGTTCGATGGTTACAGCAGGAGTCACCAGTCGCCGATGGCGGTTCTCCTCCAGCCGCTTTATACCGGTTCAACGAAGGGACCGGCAGCACCGTGTACGATGAGGCAGCTCATGCGAACGATGCACTCAATATCCCGGCGCGATACCGCCTCGTGCATCCGAAATACCTGACGCCGCTATGGGATCCATTTCGCAGCCGATGGGACGGCTGGCGAACGACGAGCTATTGGTCGGACGTTGCCGTCAACATTGCCGGATTCGTTCCTTTCGGGTACTTCTTCGCAGCATGGTTTTCTCTGATTCGATTCACATCGCGACCGCGGATGGCAGCGCTTTTCCTGGGAATCGCCGTCAGCTTTCTCATTGAGTCTGTGCAGTATTTTTTGCCGACCCGAGACTCCAGCATGACGGACCTGTTAACCAATAGTATTGGAGCTGCGATTGGAGCCTCCATGTACCGGAACTATCAGATGGCAGTTTGGATTCGACGCCGTGAGGTGCGCTCGATCGCTGAACATTTCCACTCGATATAGCCCTGGCCGCATGCTGGCCGGCCCGTATGAAAGGTTCACCCCTGCGCCTTGCCGATTCTTGGTAAATGTGCAATCACATGGTTCCAGTTGCTAGAAAATCTGGAACATCTGTTCAACGCTCAAAGAGGATCCTTTGACAAGTAGCGTAGACACGAAGGCGAGCGACCCTGCGGAGACTTCGCACGCCGACCACTTCCGTACCGATCATCTCATTCATAACATCGGGCGTCGCGCCGTCTCCGGCGGCTTCGTCACCTTTGGAGCACAGGCCGCGAAATTTGCCATGAACCTCGGTGCTGCCGCCATCTTGGCGCGGTTGCTCAATCCAAGAGACTTTGGATTAGTAGGAATGGTCCTCGGAGTTACCGGCATCGTAAATGTATTTAAAGATCTCGGACTTTCCAGAGCGACGGTCCAGCGCGAGGAAATAACGCAAAAGCAGGTATCGAACCTGTTTTGGATCAATGTTGGCTTCGGCGTGCTGTTAACGGGAGTTTGCGCCGCCCTTGCGCCGTTCCTTGCGTGGTTCTATCGCGATGCGCGGGTCGACGGCATCATGCTCGGCATGTCGCTCGTGTTTGTGCTCGCCGGCTCCACTGCTCAGCACCAGGCCCTGCTGACTCGGCAGATGCGCTTCCAGGCGCTGGCTGTGATCGATGTGACCTCCATGGCGATCGGGTTTGTAAGCGGAGTCGTCCTTGCCTGGTCCGGGTTTGGATATTGGGCCTTGGTGGCGCAGCAAGTGCTAACTGCAGCCGCCGGTCTGGTGATGACGTGGGTGATCTCAAGTTGGCGGCCTCACCTGCCTTCGAAAAACAGCGGCGTGCGGCCTATGGTGAGTTTTGGGGCGCATCTAAGCCTGGCGGATTTTATCAGTTCTTTAACCTTTAGCTCCGACAGCATTCTAATTGGCCGATTCTTCGGTGCTGCGCCACTTGGCCTCTACACTCGCGCCCAGGTATTGTTGTCACGTCCGATTCAGCAGATCATTACGCCAACTAACTCCGTGATGATCCCTGTCCTATCCCGGTTGCAATCTGATCCGCAGCGTTACAGGCGCAGTTACATGCAGGCATACGACGGCCTGGCGCTCATGGTTTTTTCGTTCTCCGCGCTGTGCTTCGCGTTGTCGAAGCCAATCGTGCTGGTGGTTCTTGGCCCGAAGTGGACTGGCGTGATTCCGATGCTTGCGGCGTTTGCGATCGTAGCCGTCTCCTGGCCGCTCGGCGAAATTTGCGCTTGGCTTTATGAAAGCCAGGGTCGCGGCCGCGACCAATTGCGGAATCACACTGCCGCAGGTATGGTGACCATCGCTTCCTATTTGGTTGGATTGCATTGGGGGCCGCTGGGCGTCGTAACTTCGTGCGCTGCCGTGGGCATTTTTATTCGCTTGCCCATCGTCTACTTCATCGCTGGCCGCAGTGGTGCGGTTCGCACGCGCGACCTTTGGATTGGCTTTCTCTCCCATATCCCCTGTTGGATTGCAGTTTTTCTGGCCACTGCCCTTGTCTATCGAACAGTTAGCCAAGCTCATCCATTCGTCCAGTTGCTTGTCTGCACGCCCGTAGGTCTCGTAGCGGGTACCGCTCTCATGCTTCTTTTCCCGCGCCCACGGCAGAGCACATTCTTTGCCGTCGGCAAGATCAAAAGCGCGCTATTGGCCAAGTTTGCCGCGAGCATTGACGATTGCTTCTGCGGCCGCGATAAATACAGTAAGTTGATCCGGATTATGGAGTGTTATTGTTGACCAACTCATCGATAACTCAAAATACCGTTGCCGAGGCATCTTCGCCTGTGCCACCGCAACCGGAAAAACCGAAAGGCGCTTCCCCATCTCAGAATCTCCTCGCGGAAGTTGACCGCGTTTTCCGGCCGGCGTCCAGTCCCTATCGGATTCATCCCGTCTCCGATCCGCGCTGGACGCAGCTGGTGGCCAGCCATCCGGCGGCTTCGCTATTTCATGACCCCAGATGGTTACTTGCACTCGAGCAGGCATATGGATATCGCGCGGTGGCGTTCACCACATCGCCCCCGGGAACGCCGCTGCGTAACGGGGTTGTGTTTTGCGAGGTCACTTCCTGGCTCACGGGCCGGCGCCTCGTGTCTCTGCCATTTTCGGATCACTGTGAGCCGCTTTCAAGCGAACTTGGTGATCTGGATCCTCTTTTCCTCGAAGCCAGGCAGAAGGTGGATGCGGGCCGATTCAGGCGCGTGCAGTTCCGTCCCGTCAACTATAAGCCGGGTAAGGCAACCGGGCTTCGCGAGGATCAGACCTTCGCGCTCCATCGGCTCGACCTGCGGCCCCCGATCGAGACCATCTATCGCGGGTTTCATAAGGATTGCATCCAGCGCAAGATTCGCCGCGCCGAGCGGGAGAATCTGCGGTATGAAGACGGAAACTCAGAGGAGCTGCTACAGAAGTTTCTCCGCTTGATGACCATGACGCGGCGCCGCCATGGCCTGCCTCCGCAGCCTCCCCGCTGGTTCCGGGCTCTGATGACCGCCTTTGGCAGCGACTTAAAGATTCGCATCGCGTCAAAGGACGACGTCGCGGTCGCTAGCATCCTCACCATCTCACATCGTCGTACGCTGGTCTACAAGTACGGCTGCAGCGACCAGACCGCCAGCCGGTTCGGCGGTACGCCAATGCTGTTTTGGCGGAGCATTCAGGAAGCCAAGGACAACGGTCAGGACGAGCTCGATATGGGCCGGTCGGACATCGACGACGAAGGCCTGATAGCGTTCAAGGAGCATTGGGGCGCCTCTCGATCCACGCTCCAGTACTGGAACTATCCCGGCAGGGAATTGAGCACCTCCAAGCCGTGGCTGAAAAGGGCCGGTGAAACCGCGACTGCCGTGACGCCCAACTTCGTCCTGCGGGCGGTTGGCAGTCTGCTTTACCGACACATGGGATGATCGATCCGCTTCCGCGGCCGCTCTGGCCGGTATGCCTAGGAGTTCGTTGCTTTCTGACCAAATAGTTTGTTGTAACACAAGGTAAGTCATGTTGACAGATATCTATTACGAACTTAAGCCTATCTTGCCGTGGCGTCTTCGCGTACTGCTTCGCAAAATGCGTGCAGAACGCAGGCGCAAAGCGTTCGCAGCGGTATGGCCGATTGACCGGACCGCTGGAACTACACCCTTCGGGTGGCCTGGCTGGCCCGAGGGCAAGCAATTCGCTTTTGTCCTGACCCATGATGTGGAGGGGAAAAAAGGCCACAATCGCATTCCGCAACTTATAAAACTGACCCAAAAATATGGCTTCCGCGCATCGTTCAACCTTGTCCCCAAGGGCGAGTATCAGGTTAGCCGCCAATTACTGGATCTTCTCGATCGCTCTGGCTTTGAGGCCGGCGTTCACGGGCTCGAGCATGACGGAAAGCTTTACCAGTCGAAGGAAGAGTTCGCTGCGAAAGCAATCCAGATTCGCAAGGTTCTCGATAACTGGGGCGCCTGCGGCTTCCGTTCGCCACTCATGCAGCATCGCTTGGGCTGGATCCACGAGCTCGGCTGCGAATATGACGCCTCAACCTTTGATGTTGACCCCTACGAACCCCAGCCTGACGGGATGTCGACAATCTTTCCTTTCTGGGTGTCTACGGGAGACAGCACAGGTTTCGTCGAGCTTCCGTACAGCCTGGTGCAGGACTTTTCCCTCTTTAAAGTGCTCGGTGAAACGAACATTGAAATTTGGCAGAAGAAACTGGACTGGGTTGCGGAACAGGGGGGCATGGCACTGATCAACACCCACCCCGACTACATGTGCTTTAACGGAAATTTCGAGCGCGATGAATATCCTCTTGCCTACTACGAAGAATTCCTCAGTTATGCGCGGGAGAAATACAGCGGAGCCTTCTGGCATGCCTTGCCCCGCGAGGTTGCGCGCTACTATTGCGAAAAGTTGCCTGTGGGGAGCCGCAACACACGCCGCAAAATCTGCATGATCGCATACTCGGAGTACGAGCTGGACTGCCGGGTTCGCCAATATGCTGAGACACTCGCGCGGCGCGGGGATATGGTGGATGTCATCTCCCTCGCCGAGGAGCCCGCCGCAGAAGGCGAAATCAAGATCAATGGCGTGACGGTGTATCGCGTCTTCCAGCGTGGTCGTAACGAATCTGGTCCGTGGGCCTCCGCGCTACGTCAGCTTTGTTTTATGGTCAAGGTAAGAGCCGTCATTCACAAACTGCACCGACACAATCGCTACGATGTCATCCACATCCACAACGCCCCCAACTTCCTGGTCTTTGCCGCCCGGTACCCGAAATTCAACGGCGCGAAGCTCATTCTTCACATCCACGACGCCATGCCTGAGCTGTTTGAGAACAAGTTCGATTCTCCGTTCAAGGCACTATATGTCTGGCCATTGCGCCTCATCGAAAAGCAATCGGTCAAATTCGTCAATCATGTGATCGTTTCAAACTATCTGTGGCGCGAGAAGTTAATTGCGCGGTCCGTAGATACGGGCCGCTGTTCCGTCCTGCCGGATATTAGTGATGATTCTTCTTGCTTTTTGGCCGGCGACGATCACGCGGCCGCGAACGCGATGTCGAGCGTAAGCCAGAATCAAGATTCTCCGCAGTCGCCGGGTGCTCGTGGCCTGGAGTGCGTCGAAAAGAACGGCTGGGCGCAAGCGCGAAAGGAGTACCTGGATCTGATTGACCGCTTATCCACAGAAAATTTTCATACTTGTGAGCCGAAACCGGATCTTACGCCGGTCGTGGAACGCTGAGCAGCTGAGCGGTATTTTGAAGATCCGAGTCAAACTGTGAGCGTTGTAAATGGGATAGTCGATCGCGTGAACCCCGTTGCAGGGGAGGGCTCTCTGCGTTTCGGCATCAGGGAAACGAATCCTCGTCTCGATCCCCGCTGGGAAGAGTTCGTGATGCATCATCCGGACGCCTTGGTCTATCATCATCCGGCTTGGCTCTTGGCCTTGGAGCGTGAGTATCGGCAACAATGCGTCTACCTTATATGTGAAGACTCCAGCGAGCAGCTTGTGGGCCTCTTCCCGCTCATGTATACACGAGGGCCTACCTTTCAGTAGGTGGAACCCGCTTTCCGGGCCGCGGCTGGCGTCGCTTCCCCGCACACCCCTTGCCGGACCGCTTACCTCCGATCCGCGCGCCACAGTGCTCTTGCTGCAGGAGGCAGTCAGGCGAGCGTCGGGTAAGCCGCGCGTTCGTCTGCAGATCAAGGTACAGGTAGCGGAGCTCAGCGGGCTGGTCGATGGGTTGGTTGCCAAGCCCTGGCGTTTCACTTACCTGTTGCAACTGCCTGAGAATTCAGGCGAGCCATTTCGCGTTGCCAACAGCCAGAATTGGGCCAGCATCAAGAGGGCCGTCAACAAAGCGACTGCCAACGGGCTGCGCACCCGTCTCGCGACAACTGAGGCCGATCTTGCCGCCTGGTACACTTTCTATCTCGAAACCATGCGGCGCAATGTTGTGCCCGCCAGGCCCTACCGCTTCTTCCTCGCTCTTTGGGAGCTGATGCGCCCTAAGGGGCTCATGCGGCTGTTGCTGGCCGAGCAGCAGACAGGATCTGAGTCGAGAATCATCGGCGGCTGTATCTTCTTCACCCTCGGTCAAACCGTGACTTATGCGTTCGGCGCTTCTCAAACCAGCGATCTAAGCCTTCGCCCCAACGACATCATCTTCTTGCAGGCGATCAACGATGCGCGCCGCGATGGATTCCGCGTCCTGGATTTCGGTGAAGTGCCGGACGGCGATGAAGGATTGGCTCGATTCAAAAGCAAATGGGGCTCTGAAGCGGTACGTCTCCACCGCTATTACTACCCTAATTTTCCCGATCGGCAGCATTCTACTGAGGGCAACGAATCTCATCTGGCGGGTATGGCCAAGGCGATGTGGCGTCGTTTGCCACTTAGCGTAACATCCTGGCTGGGAGATCGATTGTATGCCCGCCTGTGATGCAGCCCGGAGTGAAGCTTCACTTCGAGCTCATATTTCACTCATCGTCTGCTAGGCGGAATCTTTTCCGCGGTAAAGATCGATGAATGGGATACCCCTCTGGGAGGCGGCAACTTGCCCCTGGACGGCCGTTTCTGGTTCTGCTCCCGGCGTCTGAATTCAGGGCGCGTCATTCCATCTCCGCGGAATTCCACAGCGCTGCAGATACAAACCAAAACAGAAGTAACCGGCGGCAGTTACCTTCGCTGCTTTCCCGGTACTCAATACGGATTTCATGTACCTCGGATAACATTCACGCCAAGTTATTGTTTTTCAGCTCGATTGCGCGGATGTATTTTTCCACTTTGACCAGCCAGCATCAAAGGTAAGTCGCAATTTAGCTGGCCTGAAGTTGCAAGTCTGCTAATTTCTCTGATCTCCCCACGAATCCCCCGATAGGCGTATTGCTTTGAAGTTTGGGCTCGGTAGAATTCAACGCAGATTTGAGCCAGGAAGAAAATCTCTTTTCCATAGCTACACAGCTTCTGGATTATTCGGTGTGCACTGGTGCTTGATCGCCCACCTGTTGGTACCCCACTCGCCTGCGCATTCTCAACCTTGGAGAAAGTGTCATGATCGTTTCCTCTGAAAATAAACTGCCTGGTTCCTCCGCGGATCGCTTTGCACCTTTCCGTCTTCGCTTCCATGCCGGCCAGATTTCGTGGTTCTCCGTGGCTGTGTTTGCTTTTCTAGTCCAATCCGCGTTGTGCCTTTTTGGGACTGGCCTTCGAGCGCAAACCGCGCACTTCAGCGGCGTCGTGACGACGCTTTACAGCGACTCCTCGACCATCGTGAATCCGGTGGGTGTTGTCATGGACGTAAACAACGATATTTTTGTGGCCGATTCCGGCAACGAAGCGACCGGCGTCGGGGGCGGGTACTCCAACGTGTGGGAACTGACGCCCAATGGGGCAGGAGGCTACAACGCACCGGTATCGCTGGCCGCAGGCAGCGCCACCGGTCCCTACACCTACGTTTATGGCATCGCCCGTGATTCCAATGGCAACATCTGGTTCACCGATTACGGCTGCGGCGCAGCGCCAACATCGGGTTCGGCATATTGCACCGCCAATAGCTCACCTGGCGGTAACCTCTGGAAGATCCCGCTTTCGGGAACGACCTATGGCACTCCGGTCGCCGTCCCACGGACGAGCGGTACCTGGGCGGCTCCCTATGGCGTCACCGCTGACGGCAGTGGAAACGTCTTCGTCACGGATTTTACGAACAGCACCGTCAGCGAAGTGACAAGCGGTGGGACCTCGGCCACGACGCTGGGCGGCTCCGTCCCAAGCCCCAGGCGGATCGCTGTGGATGCCAGTGACAATCTGTACGTGGTTAGCAGCACCGGTAAGGACGTTTACAAGCTCGCTTCGCCGTACACCACGGCGGCCGTACTCGGCACAATAACCCTCAACACTCCCGTTGGAGTAGCGATCGACTCCGTGGGCAATCTGTGGGTGACCGACCCCGATGTGAATGCGCTCGAAGAGTTATTGGCGTCGAGCGGTTACACCGAACAGCAAGAATTTGGCAAGGGTGAGTTTTCGGTCCCCGTTGGCGCGGGTGAGCTTGATCTCCCCTTCGATGTATTCTCGGACGGCAATGGGAACTTCATCATAGCTGACGCGGGCAACGATGCTATCGAAGAAGTCAGTGTGGATGGCATCAATAGTGGGCAGCCAGAGGCGAACGTCGGCACCGTTAGCCGAACACTCCAGTTCGAATTCAACACAGCAGGTACAATCGAGGCGCCTCTCGTTCTCACCTCAGGTATCACGAGCCTCGATTTCGTCGACGCCGGGTCTGGCACTTGCACCACCCAGGGTACAGCGCACTCGTATGCTTCTGGAGATACCTGCACGGTCGCTGTCAATTTCACCCCTAAGATATCCGGCTCACTCTATGGGGCCGTCGACCTGCTCAACAGCTCAGGAGCGGTCATTGCCCAGGGTTATCTTTACGGGGGGGGCACTGGACCGCAGCTCATCTACGTCGCGCCAGCATCGGACGTGCCAGCCGCTCTGAACAGCACCTTCGGCTTGCCATTGAGCGTCGCCGTCAACCGCAATGGCAGTGACGTCTTTGTTGCCGATAGCACAGCCGGCACAGTGGACGTTATCGCCGGCAGCACCAAGACGGCCATTGGCGGGTCCTTTACGCACCCAGCCGGAGTCGCAGTGGACGGCGCGGGCAACGTATTTGTCGCCGATTCCGGCAGCAAGGCGATTAGCGAAATTCCCTATAACGGAGCAACCTGGGGTACGGCCGTCGCATTCACCGGCCTGACCAAGGGCGGCTCCAGCTTCACGTTTGCTGATCCCCTCGGGATTGCTGTCGACGCCAGCGACAACATCTTTGTCGCGGACGGATCAGGAGCGGCCATCTACGAGATCCTCCAGGCCAGCAATTACACAATTGTTAATCAAATTGCGAGCACGTTTACATTTAGCAGCCCGGATTCCCTTGGTTTTGACGGCGACGGGAATCTCTATGTGGCAGACTCCGGAGCTGGCGCCATTTATAAGCTCACAATAGCCAGCAAATTTGCTGCGCCTGCCGGGCCGCTCGTGAGCGGCCTGACAACACCAACGGGTCTTTCCGTGGATGGCGCCGCCAATCTCTTTTTCATTAGCGGGAGTAAGCTGCAGGAACTCCCGGTGGGAGGATCCGTCACGACCCTGGCAACGGGCCTCGCTGCCCCCTATGGGATTGCCGTCGACCTTGGCAGGAACGTCTATTTCGACTCAGACAACCTGGCGAGCAACAATCCAGTCCTCAAGTTGGATTATGTCGATCCGCCGACGCTGAACTTTCTCTCCACTCCCTACCTCGCGACCAGCGCCGATAGTCCGCAATTGCTCATTGTCGAAAACATTGGCACTGGCTCGGGTTCCGCGGTCACCCTTTCGGCCAACCCCGCCGTAGCCACCACCACGCCGGACGCGGGCGGCAGCTTCACCTCCGATGCCAGCACAACCTGCAATTCCACTACGAGTCTGGCTGGCAGCGCAGCTGGCAGCATCTGCAACGTCGGCGTCGGCTTCACGCCGCAGGCAATCGGGGCCATTGCCGGAACCCTTACTCTAACCGACAGTTATACGGGTTCGCCGCAAACGATTGACTTATCTGGAACCGGAACCACCCTGACGGCGCAGACGGTCACGATCACAACACCAGCGCCATCTACGGCTGTCTACAACGGCACGTTCCCGGTGGCGGCGACGTCGAGTTCAAGTCTGACGGTGGCGCTGACGGTGGATGCGGGAAGCACGAGTGTGTGCTCAATCTCCGGCGGCACTGTGACGATGAACAGTGGCACGGGAACATGCACGATCGACGCCAACCAGGCCGGGAACAGCAATTACAGCGCGGCGACCGAGGTGCAGACTTCGGCGACCGCGACCAAAGCAAGCCAGACCGTCACGATCGCAACATCTGCGCCTTCAACGGCTGTCTACAACAGCACGTTCCCGGTGGCGGCGACGTCGAGTTCCGGTCTGACGGTGGCGCTGACGGTGGATGCGGGAAGCGCGAGTGTGTGCTCGATCTCCGGCGGCACGGTGACCATGAACAGTGGCACGGGAACATGCACGATCGACGCCAACCAGGCAGGGAACAGCAATTACAGCGCGGCGACCGCAGGTGCAGACTTCGGCGACCGCGACCAAAGCAAGCCAGACCGTCACGATCACAACATCTGCGCCATCTACGGCTGTCTACAACGGCACGTTCCCGGTGGCGGCGACGTCGAGTTCAAGTCTGACGGTGGCGCTGACGGTGGATGCGGGAAGCACGAGTGTGTGCTCAATCTCCGGCGGCACTGTGACGATGAACAGTGGCACGGGAACATGCACGATCGACGCCAACCAGGCAGGGAACAGCAATTACAGCGCGGCGACCGAGATGCAGACTTCGGCGACGGCGACCAAAGCGAGCCAGACCGTCACGATCACAACACCAGCGCCATCTACGGCTGTCTACAACGGCACGTTCCCGGTGGCGGCGACGTCGAGTTCAAGTCTGACGGTGGCGCTGACGGTGGATGCGGGAAGCACGAGTGTGTGCTCAATCTCCGGCGGCACTGTGACGATGAACAGTGGCACGGGAACATGCACGATCGACGCCAACCAGGCCGGGAACAGCAATTACAGCGCGGCGACCGAGGTGCAGACTTCGGCGACCGCGACCAAGGCGGGTCCGACCGTTTCCTGGAGCACGGCCCCGCCTACCTCCGCGGTGTACAACAGCCAGTTCACGGTCGTAGTTACCAGCAACTCGACAGGCTTGATCACATACAGCACCACCGGGGGTTGCACCAACAGCCTCGGCGTGGTGACCATGACCAGCGGCACGACAGCCTGTGCGGTGTCTGCCAGCGCGGCCACTGATTCGAACTACACTGCCGGCTCGGTAGGTCCCACCAGCGTAACCGCCAACCTGGCGTCGCAAATCATCACCTTTACTCCGCCCAGCTCGCCCGTCACATACGGCGTGTCTCCCATCACGCTGTCGGCAAACTCGACTTCGGGCCTGCCGGTCGCCTTCAGCCTGGATCCCAGCAGCACAGCCACCGGCAGCTTTAGCGGCGACGTGCTGACCATCACCAGTGCGGGCACCCTGGTCATCGACGCCAGCCAGCTCGGGAGCACCGACTACCAGGCCGCTACGCCAGTCCAGAACACCATCATCGTCGACCCGGCCAGTTACATCGTCACCTCAATCGGCGACGATGCGGGAACGGCTTCGAACTGCACACCGCAAACCACGCCGGGCGATGGCACGGATGCTTCATGCAGCCTGCGCGACGCGCTGCTTGAGACGGCGGCCACCGGCGGCGGCAGCATCACATTCGACTCAACCAAGTTCGCCTCCGCGACGACCATCACACTGTCGAACGGAACGCTTACGGTACCCTCGATAACCTCAATTGCCGGGCCGACCACAGGCACAGGCGCAACGCTGACTAACCTGGTAACAGTTGACGGGGGCAATGCGTCGACCGTATTTACAGTAGGCTCCGGCGTCACGGGCGCGTCAATTGCCAACCTGGCGATCCAGCACGGCAACGGCGTCGCAGGCGGCATCCAGAACGCAGGCACTTTGACGCTGACCTCCGACACAGTCGCCAATAATTCCGGGTCCGGATCGGGCGCGGGCATCAGCAACAGTGGCATCTTGAAACTGAGTGCGAGCACGGTGTCGAGTAACGTTGCGGCAGGCAACGGCGGCGGTGTTGCCAACAGCGGAACCCTCACGCTGAGCGACGATACGGTCTCCGGCAATACCTCTTCCGCTTCGGGCGCCGGAATCTACAACAGCGCCACGCTGACCGTGTCCGACAGTACAGTGTCGGGGAACGGTGCTGCGACCGCTTCCAGCGGTGGCGGCATCGACAACACCGGCTCCGGAACGGTGGCTCTCGCCAACAGCATCGTTTCCGGCAACACCTCGAACAGCATCGCCGACGATTTCGTCGGCACCGCATACACCGGTAACAGCGGCAACGTCGTCGGCGTCGTGAACGGCACGACTGTGAACGCAACCGCCATCAACCTCGCTCCACTGGGCAATTACGGCGGGCCGACGCAAACATTGATTCCGTTCCCCGGCAGCCCAGCGATCTGTGCCGGCCTTGCCGCCGGCATTCCTTCGGGCCTCACCACGGACCAGCGCGGCCTGCCCAACACCAATTCAACCTACCCCAGCTATTCGGCGTGCGTGGATGCCGGGGCGGTGCAGACCAACTATGCTCTCAGTTTCAGTACGGAGCCGCCCTTGAGCACAGCGGCAAATACCGACTTCGCAGCGGGCGTGACGCTCACCGAAAGCGGCAATCCATTCCAGCCAACGGCCACTATTCCGCTCACGCTCACTGGCACCGGAACTCTGAGCGGCGGTTCGGCTGCGACATCGGCCGGCGTCGCAAGTTACACGCTGCAGGTTGACACCGTTGGTACGGGCGACACTCTGACGGCCAACCTCGTGCTCAATAGCGCGCTCTCGCCGGCGGTCGCGATCTCCGCCATAAGCAACACCTTCGACATTGGAATCGCTACGCCCACGGTAGGCCTGTCACTGTCGCAGTCTTCCGTCGCCTACGGCACGCAGGTCATGTTTACGGCGACGGTACCAGCGGCGGCCACCGGCTCGGTGACGTTCTACAACAATGGAACCACTGCGCTGGGCGCTCCGATTACAGTTAGCGGCGGTACCGCAACGTTCTCAAGCTCAACTCTGTCGGCGGGATCGTATTCGATTACGGCCTCGTACTCAGGCGACAGCAATTACAATTCGGCGACTTCAGGTCCCCAGTCACTCACAATCAACCAGGCAACGGCGACGATCAGCATCAGCAACCTCCCGTCTAGCGCGGTTTACAACGGGAGCTTCACGCCGGCCTACACCTACTCAGGGAACGGCGCGCCGACTGAGTCGGTCTCTTCCACCACGCCAGCCGTCTGCACGGTAACCAGCGGAACTGTGAACTTCGTCGGCGTAGGCACCTGCACGCTTGCGGCAGCCGCGACCCAGACGACGGACTACCTGGCGGCAACGGGAACATCGCAATTGTTCTCGGTCAGCCAGGCAACGGCGACCATCAGTATCAGCAACCTCCCGTCGAGCGCGGTTTACAACGGGAGCTTCACGCCGACCTACACCTACTCGGGTACAGGGACTCCGACCGAGTCGGTCTCTTCCACCACGCCGGCCGTCTGCACGGTCACGGGCGGAACGGTCAACTTCGTTGGCGTAGGCACCTGCACACTTGCGGCAGCCGCGACCCAGACGACCGACTACCTGGCGGCAACGGGAGCTTCTCAGACCTTCTCAGTAAATAAAGCCGCGCAGGCCATCACATTCTCGCTATCCTCGCCGGTGACCTATGGTGTGGCGCCCATCACGCTCTCTGCTACGGGTGGTGCCTCGGGAAGTCCTGTAACCTTCTCGTTCGTTTCCGGTCCGGCCTCGCTCAGTGGAAGCACGCTGACCGTCACCGGCGTGGGCACGATCGCGATTGATGCCAATCAAGCGGGCAATGCGGATTACACCGCGGCAACGCAAGTCACGCAATTGATCGTCGTCGGTCCGGCCTCGCTGGCTGTATCGGCCAATAACGCCAGCCGTGTCTACGGCACCGCGAATCCCAGCTTCAGCGGCAGCGTTACCGGCGCAGTGAACGGCGATACCTTCACCGAAAGCTTTTCTACTTCGGCCACAACCAACTCGAACGCCGGGGCCTACCAGATTGTTCCCAGCGTAACGGGTACCAACCTCGCCGACTATTCGGTCACCGCTCAAGACGGCACGCTGACCGTTGCGCAGGCGGGAACAACCACTTCCCTCAACGTCAGCAGCGGCTCCATTAATCCGGGCCAGAGCGTCACGTTGACTGCCCAGGTTGCGTCGGTAACAACGGGTACACCGACCGGTTCGGTCAATTTCTACGACGGAGCAACTTTGCTCAACACGGCAGCGCTTTCCGGAGGGACAGCGTCATTCGCCACTACATCGCTCTCCGCGGGAACGACGCACGAGTTGACGGCGGTCTATAGCGGTGACGTCAACTTCCTTACCAGCACCACTTCGGCATCCACGCCCATCGTGGTGTCGTCGCTTGACTTCTCGATTACTCCCCAGGCGCCAACCAGCCAAACCGTCAATGCGGGTGGTTCGGCGGCCTATCAGTTGGCCGTTGCGCCGCTTTTCGGAAACTATCCGGCTACAGTGACCTTCGTGGCCGGCGGCCTGCCTGCGGGAGCAACAGCCACATTCTCCCCCTCGACGATTGCAGCCAATGGAGGCCAGCAGACGGTTACCATGACGGTCCAGACGGCGTTGACCAGTGCGCTGCATCAGGCCGCCCCCGAAACACCTGCGGGCCGTCGCCTCCAGCCGTTTGCATTGGCATTTCTGTTACTGCTTGGTATTGGCGGTATGCGCCGCCATGGGAGGAACTTGCGTCGTGCGTTCTACGTGGTGCTTCTGCTCGCCGGTGGCGCGGTCACGCTGCTCACTGGGTGCGGCGGCCACACTAACTCAACCAGCCAGACTTCGACTCCTGAAACCTATACAGTCACCGTTACCGCATCCAGCGGCAACCTGCAACACACCGCAACGGTCACTCTCGTGGTGGAGTAGGCTACGTCCAGACTCGCTTAGATTTGCCCCCGAGGTCGCTATTGCCTCGGGGACAATGAAATCGGCAAGCGTCGTGGCGCTCAGGAATGGTCACTGTATCCCTAAGTCTCCGCTTTGGCCCGCGTAGGAACAGGGGAGCCTGTTTGCCATCAACGGGTTTATTGGTACGCTTTTGATACTTGGCTCTTATTCTGAGGTGAATGATGTCCCTGGCTTCTCTTGACAGAACCGTCGAATTGACTCGTCGCATTCAAGATCGCGGTGCTCGAATCGGCATTGTTGGAATGGGCTATGTTGGGCTGCCGCTTGCGCTGCTGTTTAGCGACGCGCGCTTCCGCGTAACCGGCTTCGATGTCGACCTGCAAAAGGTCGATACGTTGAACAACGGTGGAACTTATATCGTTCGTATTCCCGCCCATGAGATACATCTGGCTCGCGAGAATGGTTTCGCGGCGACCGGCGATTACGCCCGGATTGCCGATATGGATGTAGTCATTATCTGCGTGCCTACTCCTCTCGACGAGCACCACGAGCCGGATTTGAGTTTTATTACCGGCACCGTGAACAGCATTGCGCCATACGTCCACGACGGCCAACTGATTATCCTCGAAAGCACAACGTACCCCGGCACCACTGAGGAAGTTGTTGTTCCCTTGCTGGAAAAGGGAAACCCCACCGGGCTGCGTATTGCGCGCGATGGCTCGAGCACCGGCTTTTATGTCGCATTCTCACCGGAACGCGAAGATCCGGGAAACGATTCCGTCGCTCGCCGCGACATTCCCAAAGTCGTTGGCGGATGCGGCCCCGTCGCGCGCGATCTAGCATCCGCTACCTACGCTTCCATCTTCAACCGCACGGTTCCGGTCTCTTCGCCGGCAACCGCTGAAATGACCAAGCTGCTTGAGAATATCTACCGCTGCGTCAACATCGCTCTGGTCAATGAGCTCAAGCAGCTATGCATGAGGATGGGGATTGATCTGGCTGAAGTGATCGACGCCGCCAAAACCAAGCCCTTCGGCTTCCAGGCGTTCTATCCCGGGCCTGGCCTTGGCGGGCACTGCATTCCCATTGACCCCTTTTATCTCTCCTGGAAGGCCAAGGAGTTCGACTTTAATACGCGCTTCATCGAGCTTGCGGGACAAATCAACAACGGCATGCCCTACTTCGTGGTCGAAAACATCGTCGAAGCCATGAGCCGCCAGGGCAAGGCGCTCTGTGGATCGCGCGTGCTGGTTCTCGGGCTTGCCTACAAGCGCGACATCGATGATCTTCGCGAGTCGCCTTCCCTGACGATCATTGAGCTGCTTCAAAAGCGCGGAGCTTATGTCGCCTACAATGACCCCTTCTTCCCGACTGTGGGAAAAGGCCGCAAATACGCGTTGAACATGGCCAGTACCCCGCTTGAGAAGATTCCCGAATTCGATTGCGTGGTCATCGTGACCGACCACTCGCAGTACGACTATCGTGCAATCGTCGCCAAAGCAAGCCTGGTGGTCGACACCCGCAACGCCACCAAAGGTATCGAGGCGTCCAACATCGTCAGGTGCTGACCAAAATAGAAATAAGCGAGTAAGGCAAAATTCGGGGTGGCGCAGTCAAAGGCCGGTAGCCCCGGTTGGCGGGGATGGACCCGTCCAGCCGTGTTCCCGGCCTTTCCTGTATTCGGTTGCATGCAACCCCGGCCTACGGGATCGCAGCGGTGGTGGTGTTCGAGGGAGCGCTGGTCACGTCGGAAGCATCGACGCTCTCCACGATGTAGTCGTAATTTTGCCCGTCCTGCACCGCGGTATCCGTATACGTGGTTGTAGTAATCGCCGATGTGTTCAATTGCGAATACAAAGAGGCGCCGCTGATTGATCGATACACGTTATAGCCGGCTACGGGATCGGCCGAAGTTGTGGGCGCATCCCAGTTCAGTATCACTTCGTAGGCTGGCCCGGCCACAATCCCTGTGCCGGTCAGGGTGACCACGGTCGAGGTTCCCGTTGAAGAGTTGCTGGTCAGGATAATCTGGCCGGACACCGCCCCCGTTGCAGTCGGATCGAACTCTACACTGAGCGTTGCCGTCTGATTAGGGTTCAGGGTCAACGGAAAGGTCGCGCCGGAAACAGTAAAGCCGGTTCCGGTAAGCGTCTCGGCGCTGATGGTCACTGCCGCGGTCCCGGTCGAGGACAGGGTCAACGACTGCGTGGCCGGGGTGTTCAAGTCCACATTGCCGAAGGCCACAGTCGTAGCGACGGTGAGCGTGGGCACGCCCGCGCCCAATTGCAGTGCAAAGGTCTTCGCCACGCTGTTGGCCGAAGCAGTGAGAGTTACCGGCTCCGAGGAATTGACCGAGGAAACAGTGGCTGTGAAGCTGGCCGTGGTTGACCCTGCCGCAACAGTCACCGAGGCCGGAACCGTGACAGCGCTGTTGTTGCTGGCCAGGCTCACCGCGAACCCTCCGCTCGGGGCGGCTCCGCTCAGTGTCACCGTGCAGCTATCGGTCCCCGCCGCGCTCATCGACCCGTTGGCGCAACTGAAGGATCTCAAATTCACCGTGCCCGTTGTCCCGGCCGCAGTTCCAGTGCCGCTCAACCCGATTACGAGCGCTCCACTCGCTGAGGCGCTGGTGGTGATTTTCAACTGGCCTGTCGCGGCTCCCATTACCGTCGGAGCGAAACCTACATTCAGGTTGAAGGTGCTGCCGGCTGCAACCGTAATGGGAAGGTCACCGCCTCCGCTTACGGAGAAGGCATTGCCTGTCAAACTGATATTCGAAACCTGCACCGCTGCCGATCCCTGATTCACAAGAGAAACGCTCGCGTTGGCGGCTTGACCGAGCGCCACACTGCCAAAGCTGATACTGCTGGGTGAGGCTTTCAGTGATCCTGCGCTTGCCGACGGACCGATCAGCTTGCCGCCCAGGCAACCACTCAGTGCGAGTGGCAGGCAGCAGGAGAGAAAGATAAAGATGAAAGGGCGCAACGCAATCGAGCCGTCGAGCCTCGCGGTGCGGGCGCACCAATACCTCTCGGGACGATTCAGCTTTGAGAACCGGCCATCAGCTGCCGTTGCAAAGTCTTGTACCAACGGCGCGCGGAAAAAAATGTCGCGCAACTGCATCACCAGTGAAAACCTTCAAAACGTCTGCTTTTCATGTCCCGCAGCCGGGGAGCTGCTCAGGACTTGATCCATAATTCGTTTGAACCAGCTAGCCTCATTTAGAGCTAACCGTCGACGATATACAGTGCCGTAGGTCACTCCACTTTCTTGTGACCATCTTGCGTTACCTATGCAATTGGGGCCCTGAGGAGCGTACTCAAGATTGGTTCGGTTGGGGGGTAAGTTAAATTCTCACTACCCGCTTGAAATCGTCAAGGATTAATTGCGCCAAATGTGGAAAAGATCTCGTCGAGCCATCGTACTTACTCAGCCCGATCCGCTTGAATTACCGCACCAGCTTGACCGGCTCATTTCAGAAAGCGCTCTGGCTTCTAGTAGTTGCGAATAAAGCTACTCTGCAATCCCGGTGCCAAACGAGACGACTGGGACCGTGTCTTCCAACCCCCTCATAGAACGCACCTTGAAGCCCAACGAAAAAAGAAATGCACAATCGGCGCGCAAGAAAAGGGGAATAAAGTGCATGTAATTTATTCATAACCGGGTACAAATTTCCCATAGCAGCTCTTCTTCCGCTGTGTTGCGGGCCATTAATAAAGCCGCGGCGATCAGGCGATCGCCGCGGCTTCTCCGGTGCATTTCGGAGCCGTAAGGGCCTATGGAATGTCGGCCGTGGTGGTGTTGGATGGAATGCTGGTCACGTCGGAAGCATCGACGCTCTCCACGATGTAGTCGTAATTTTGCCCGTCTTCGATGGTCGTGTCGGTATAGGTGGTCGTTGTAACTACCGCCGTGTTCAATTGCGTGTACGAATTGGCGCCGCTGGGTGAGCGATACACGTTATAGCCGGCTACGGGATCGGTCGAAGTTGTGGGCGCATCCCAGTTCAATACGACCTCGTAGGCTGCCGAAACGCCCGTCCCGGTCAGGGTGACCACGGTCGAGGTTCCCGTTGAAGAGTTGCTGGTCAGGGTAATCTGGCCGGACACCGCCCCCGTTGCAGTCGGATCGAACTCTACACTGAGCGTTGCCGTCTGATTAGGGTTCAGGGTCAACGGAAAGGTCGCGCCGGAAACGGTAAAGCCGGTTCCGGTAAACGTCTCGGCGCTGATGGTCACTGCCGCGGTCCCGGTCGAGGACAGGGTCAGCGACTGCGTGGCCGGGGTGTTCAAGTCCACATTGCCGAAGGCCACAGTCGTAGCGACGGTGAGCGTGGGCACGCCCGCGCCCAGTTGCAGGGCGAAGGTCTTCGCCACGCTGTTGGCGGTGGCGGTCAGGGTCACCGTCTGTGAAGAACTGACCGAGGAAACAGTGGCTGTGAAGCTGGCTGTGGTTGACCCTGCCGTCACGGTCACCGAGGCCGGAACCGTGACAGCGCTGTTGTTGCTGGCCAGGCTCACCGCGAACCCTCCACTCGGGGCGGCTCCGCTAAGCGTCACCGTGCAGCTGTCGGTTCCCGCTCCGGTCAGCGACCCACTCGTACAGCTCAACGCGTTCAGCACGGGCAGCGCCGCGCCCAGTTGCAGGGCAAAGGTCTTCGCCACGCTGTTGGCGGAAGCAGTCAGAGTTACCGCCTGTGAAGAGTTGACCGAGGAAACAGTGGCCGTGAAGCTGGCCGTGGTTGACCCTGCCGTCACGGTCACCGAGGCCGGAACCGTGACAGCGCTGTTGTTGCTGGCCAAGCTCACCGCGAACCCTCCGCTCGGGGCGGCTGCGTTAAGCGTCACCGTGCAGCTATCGGTCCCAGCTCCGGTCAGCGACCCGCTCGTACAACTCAACGCGTTCAGCACCGGTACGCCCGTGCCATTCAGGGTTATCGAGGACGAGGTTCCCGCTGAGGAGTTGCTGGTGACCATCAGTTGTCCTGAAGCGGCACCGGCGACTGTGGGGTTGAATTCCACGCTCAAAGTAGCTGTCTGACCAGGCGCAAGCGTCACCGGAAGACCTTCCCCTGAGATCGAGAAGCCACTCCCGGACACCGCCGCCGCACTTACGGTTACGTTCTCAGTGCCCGTCGAAGACAAAACCACGGATTGCGAAGCCGCTGCGTTTACCGCCACGCTTCCGAACGTCAGCTTTGAGGTGCTCAGGCCCAATGTAGGCACTGAAGCTCCCAGTTGCAGCGCAAATGTCTCAGCCACGCCCCCAACGCTGGCCGTCAGCACCGCCGATTCTAGCGAAGTAACCGGCGATACGTTCACCGTGAACTCCGCGCTGGATGCTCCTGCCGGCACCATCACTGTAGCAGGCGTAGCTACGGCGCTGGTGTTGCTTGTCACGCTCACACTTGTGCCGCCGCTGCCCGCTGCCGCATTCAATGTCACTGTGCAATCGTCTGTCGCCGCCCCCGTAATCGATCCGATTGCGCACGTCAGATTCGCCAGCACAGGCACGCCTATGCCGCTCAGGGCCACGGCGGCCGAAGCTGCGTTTGACGCGTTGCTGGCAATGGTCAACTGGCCCGTCGCCGACCCTGAGGCCGTGGGGTCGAATTGAACGGTAAAGGTCAGGCTCCCGTTGGCGCCCACCGTAAGCGGCACGCTGTTTGCGTCGCTAACGGAAAAGGGCTGCCCGGTCAGATTTAGCTCAGTGATCTCAACCGGCGCTGAACCCTTGTTCGAAAGCGTGATGCTTGTGCTCGCTGTTTTGCCCACCGCAACTTGGCCAAAATTGACCGTAGTGGACGATACGGTGAGCGTTCCCGTCGCCAGGGTTTTCTCGACAATGGACCCGGAACAACCGCTCAGGGCAAGGCTGCAAAACAAAAAGAAGAGCAGCCCAATATTTCTTTGCTTCAAGTGGCGCATATACCCTCCGAACGCGCGCGACAATTTCATCGGCGCGCGTACGAAACTTATCGCCAAGGCGCACAAAAGTAATCATATAAAGATTACTAACGTGGGTAAGTATAACCATTATATTGGGTACTGTTGAATGTTACTATACATTACTTTTGGTTACTCTTGTACCGAATCGGTAATACCGCATTTGTGTTATTCGGGCTTTTTGCGCGCAAAGACTCTCGCCTTTGGCGTCAACCCGATAGGCGGACGAAGCATAATAAATATTTAATAATCAAATAGTTATGGAATATCTTCCGGGGATTTGGCTGGAGTTGAGCTTGGGGTTGGCCTGCGGATCAACGTCCCGGCAAAGGGATTCCGGACCATCCACGACCAATAAATAAGTTAGAGAATAGCTAAGTTAGAGAACGACCTTGGCAATCGCCGTCAGTTGCATGAACGACGTCCCTTCATAAATCTTTCCGATCTTCGCATCGCGATATAGCTTCTCCACGGGCGACTCTTTCACGAATCCCGCCCCGCCCAGAACCTCAACCGCCAGGCTCGCCACGCGCTCCGCCATCTGCGACGCAAAGTACTTGCACATAGCCGCCTCCTTGCGGAACTCTCGCCCTGTGTCCTTCAGCCGCGCCGCATTGTAGACCATCAGCCTTGCGGCCTCAATCTCTGTGGCCATCTCCGCAAGCTGAAACTGCATGGCCTGGAACTCCGCGATTGGCTTGCCGAACTGCTTGCGCTCTTTGGCGTACTTCACGGCATGTCCCCACGCGCCTTCAGCTAGCCCCAGCATCTGCGCGCCGATGCCAATCCGCCCGCCGTTCAGCGTCTCCATCGCGATCCTGTAGCCCTGGCCCGCTTCACCCAGCACCTGCGCCGCCGGAATCGCGCACTCCTCCAGAATCAGCTCGCAGGTGCTCGATGCGCGAATGCCCAGCTTGTCCTCTTTCCTGCCGACGCTGAATCCCGCCGCGCCTTTCTCCACCAGGAACGCCGTGATGCCCCTGTAGCCCGCGCTCGCATCCACGGTCGCAAACACAATAAACAACCCTGCTTCTTTGGCATTGCTGATCCACAGCTTCCGCCCCGTCAGCACATACTCGCTGCCGCGTTTCTCTGCCCGCGTCTCCAGCGCAAACGCATCCGATCCCGCTCCTGCCTCGCTCAGTGCGTAAGCGCCCACCGTGTCCGCCGCCAGCCGCGGCAGATACTTCCGCTTCTGCTCCGCCGTTCCCCACTTCAGCAGCGCGCTCGCCACCAGCGTGTTCTGCACATCCGCCACCAGCCCCACTGCGGGATCGACGGCCGAAAGCTTCTCCACCGCCAGAACTGAATCGAAAAACGAGCCCCCGCTTCCGCCAAACTCCTCGGGAATCTCGATCCCCATCAAACCGAGCGCAAAGAGCTTCTTGAGCAGCGCGGCATCCATCTGCTGCTCTTCGTCCATGCGGCGCACCAGCGGCGCAACCTCATCCTGGGCAAACTGCCGCACGCTTTGGCTGAAGAGCGTCTCCTCTTCGCTCAGTTGCGTAATCGGCGAGCCGGTCGAGACTGGATTCAACGCCGTTTGCCTCCCCGTATCCGATCCGTATTATCACAGATCGTCTTGCGATGATATGCTGCGCTCGGGATGTCGTCGGTCCCGGTCGTCCCCATGCAGATCAGCGATCATGTCTTCCTCGTCACCGGCGGCGCATCGGGTCTCGGCGCGGCCACCGCACGGTTGCTTGTCAGCGAAGGCGCCTCCGTCGTCCTCGCCGATACAAATCGCGAGGCCGGCGAGGCTCTGGCCTCCGAACTCGGCGCCTCCACTCGTTTCGCCCTTACTGACGTCACCAGCGAGCCCGATGCGCAGGCCGCAGTCGATCTCGCGCTTGCCACCTTCGGCCACTTACACGGCCTTATCAACTGCGCCGGAATCGCCCCCTCTCAGAAGATCCTTGGCCGCGACGGCCCGCACCGCCTCGACGCCTTTTCGCGCGCCGTCAACATCAACCTCGTCGGAACCTTCAATATGATCCGCCTTGCCGCAGCCGCCATCGCCAAACAAGATCCCGGCGAGGATGGCGAGCGTGGCGTTATCGTCAACACCGCTTCCATCGCCGCATTCGACGGCCAGATCGGTCAGGCCGCCTACGCTGCTTCAAAGGGCGGCGTCGTCGCTCTCACGTTGCCTGCCGCTCGCGAGCTTGCGCGCTTTGGAATTCGCGTCGTCACCATTGCGCCCGGTATCTTCGAGACCCCGATGATGGCCGGTTTTTCACCGGAAGTGCAGGAGTCGCTCGCCAAAAGCGTCCCGTTTCCTGCGCGTCTGGGCCGCCCCACCGAGTTCGCGGCCCTCGTCAAGCACATCTGCGAGAACACCATGCTCAACGGCGAAACCATCCGGCTCGACGGCGCTCTCCGCATGGCGTCACGCTGATAGTGGAGACTTGAGGGGGACTATGCTCGCTTCCGACCCCATCGTGATTGTCGGCTTCGCGCGCACGCCCATCGGCGCGTTCCAGGGCGATCTGCAGTCACTCACCGCTCCCGAGCTTGGCGCTGCCGCCATCCGCGCCTCGCTCGAGCGAGCCTTGATCCCCCTCGATTCCGTCGACGAAGCGCTCTTGGGCTGCGTGCTGCCTGCAGGCCTGGGGCAGGCGCCCGCGCGTCAGGCCGCGCTCGCCGCCGGTCTGCCCGCTTCTACCGGCGCGGTCACCATCAACAAAATGTGCGGCTCAGGCATGAAGGCCGTCATGCTCGCCCATGACCTGCCTCTTGCCGGCAGCGCCACCATCGCGGTCGCTGGCGGCATGGAGAGCATGAGCAACGCGCCCTATCTCCTCGATCGCGCCCGCTCCGGCTACCGCATGGGCCATGGCCGCATTCTTGATCACATGTTTCTCGACGGCCTTGAAGACGCCTACGATAAGGGCCGCCTCATGGGCACATTCGCCGAAGATTGCGCCCAAGGCTACGCCTTTTCCCGCCAGGCGCAGGATGAATTCGCTCTGGCCTCGCTCGCGCGGGCGAAGAAAGCCACTGCCGATGGCAGCTTTGCAGCCGAGATTGTTCCGCTCACGGTGCGTGCGGGCAAAACCGAGCGCGTTATCGTCCACGACGAGCTGCCTCTTAAGGCGACCCCGGATAAAATTCCTCATCTCAAGCCCGCGTTTCGCGAAGGCGGAACGGTGACCGCGGCAAACTCCAGCGCCATCTCCGACGGCGCAGCTGCGCTGGTCCTTATGCGGCGCTCCGAGGCGGCCCGCCGCGGCCTCAATCCGCTGGCAACTGTCGTAGCTCACGCCAGCTACGCCAGCACGCCGGCGCTCTTTCCCACCGCGCCCATCGGCGCCATCCGCCGCCTCATGCAGCACACCGGCTGGACGGCCAACGATATCGACTTATTCGAGATCAACGAGGCCTTCGCCGTGGTCGTGATGGCGGCCGTGCGCGATCTTGGCCTTCCCAACGAGAAGGTAAACGTCCACGGAGGCGCCTGCGCGCTCGGCCATCCCATCGGCGCATCCGGCGCGCGCATCCTCGTTACGCTGCTCGCGGCCCTCGCAAAGTACTCGCTCAGCCGCGGAGTCGCGTCACTCTGCATCGGCGGCGGCGAAGCCACCGCCATCGCCGTCGAGCGCATCCGCTAGCAAATTTTGAGTCGGAACTCCCGTCGCGAACGAGCGCGGGAAGAACGCCGCTTGCTACGTGCCCGCCAAAGCGGCTTCGCCAACTTCGCCATCGGCGTCCGCGTGGTGCTCGATGGCTGCCGGGGCGGCGACAGGCACGTGGGCCAGCTCCCATGCCGAGCGGTCTTTCAGCAGCCGAGCCACGAACGCAGTATGCATGGCGTGGCCCGCGCGAACGGCCACCACGTGACCCTCAAGCCTGCGTCCGGCCAGCGCCAGGTCGCCGATCAAATCCAGCACCTTGTGGCGCACATACTCGTCGCGGAAGCGCAACGGTCCGTTCTCCGGCCCGTTCGCGCCCAGAATGATCGCGTTCTCCGCGCTCGCGCCGCGGATCAAACCCATATCCCTCAGCTTGCGCTCATCTGCTTTGTAGCCGAACGTGCGGGCCGGCGCGATCTCGGTCCCATAGGTCTCCGCCGCCAGATCGATGCAGGTCTTCTGCTGGCCGATCGGCGCGGGAAAATCGATGGTGTACGAAACCCGGTATCCGGAGCCGGGATAAACGCCAATAAACTTATCGCCCTCGCGTACCTCCACCGGTTGCAGCACGCGAAGCGTCTCGCGCCGCCTCCGTTGCTCGCGGATGCCCACCCTTACCAACGCTTCCACGTAAGGCAGGGCGCTGCCGTCCAAGATCGGCAGTTCCAAATTGTCGATCTCCACGATCACGTTGTCGATGCCCATGCCGATGAAGGCCGACAGCAGATGCTCCGTGGTCGAGATGAGTACGCCCTGCCGCATCAAGCTCGTCGCGTAGCTCACCTTGGCCACGTTGCGGCCAACGGCGGGAATCTCAAAGTTGTCCAGGTCGGTGCGACGGAAGACAATGCCCGAGCCGGCCGCGGCAGGCAGCAGGCGCATCGTCACCGGAGCGCCCGAGTGCAGCCCCACACCCGAGAATTCCAGGGGCGCCGCAATTGTCTGTTCCTGGTGAGTCGACTGGGCCAATTTTTCTCTCCGTCGATTGGAGTCTTTCCTCTGTCTAGAATAGACGGGACGCAGGAATGCCGTTGTGTGGCATTTTTGCCACACACTGCGCCTTTAAGTACACTGGAATCTTTCCGATAACGCTCCTGGCATCTCATTTCACAGCATTACTCCAGCTAGCGCGGCGCTTGGCCGGTGTACCCAAGTGGCGTCGCACAGGAAACTTCGTGGGAGCCCGAGAAACGCCGTAAACGTCGTAGAATCAAGAAGCCTTTAGGCGGTCGAAAGAGAACTCGCATGTCCAAAGTTGCCGATACCCCCACGCCAATGCGTGCTCTGCTTGCCGGGGCCCGGCGTAAGCAGTCCAATCTGATTGCCCTCACCCGGCAGTTGGTTCAGGCTGAATCGCCCTCCGATGACAAGGCTGCCGTGGATGCCTGCCTTGCCTTGGCTGCTGCGCACGCCCGGCAGCTGGGCGGCCGGGTTAAGCTCCACCGCAGGCGCGGCTTTGGCGACATACTCGAAGCGCGCTTTGACCCGCGCGCACCGGCACGGAACGGCGACAGGCCCATCTTGCTCCTAGGCCACCTGGACACGGTCTGGCCGGCCGGCACACTAAAGTCCATGCCGTGCCATCTGCGCGGCGGCCGGCTGTGGGGCCCCGGGACGCTCGACATGAAGGCCGGTGTGGCAATGGCGTTTACGGCTATCGAGCTGCTCGCTGAAGCGGACCTGCTCGCGCGCGAGATCGTGCTCCTCCTCAACGGCGATGAGGAAGTCGGCAGCCCGGCCTCAAGGCCCATCACGGAGGAGGTCGCCAAATCCTGTGCCGCTGTCTACGTCCTCGAGCCGGCGCAGGGGACGGCCTACAAAACAGCGCGCAAAGGAATCGGCAACTGGCGGATCGACGTAAAAGGAGTCTCCGCTCACGCCGGCGTGGACTTTGAAAAAGGCGCCAACGCCATCCGCGAACTGGCGCGGGTGGTGGAGACGGTGAGCGGCTGGACCGACCTGAAGCGCGGCCTGACCGTGAGCGTAGGCGTAGCCGGTGGCGGCACCAAAAGCAATGTGATTCCCGACCATGCCTGGGCAGAGGTGGATGCACGCATCGTGCGCGCTGCCGACGGCCCGCGCATCGAACGCCGTTTTGCCGCGCTCAAGCCACTCAAGCCGCACAGTCCATCTGGCCCTTGTTGCACGCTCACCGTCACCGGCGGCATCGACCGCCCGCCCATGGAGCGCAGCCGCGGTACCGTGCGCCTCTTTCGCACTGCACAGGCGCTCGCAAGCCAGCTGGGCTTCGCGCTCCACGAGGCTTCGACCGGCGGCGGCTCCGACGGCAACTTTACCGCTGCCCTGGGCATACCTACGCTCGACGGAATGGGCGCAGTCGGCGAAGGCGCGCACGCACGGCATGAGTCGGTCGTCGTGGAGCACCTTGCTCCCCGAACGGCCCTCCTGGCGGGCATGCTGTTGAGTTAGGGCCTGTTCACACTCGCGATCCATGGCCTGGTGTAAACGAAGCCCTAAGATGCACTCGGCTCCGGCACGCCCCGCCTGATACACTCCCGTTTGGAAATATGTTGGAGATTTCTCGGCTATGAATCGCATAATCCTTGCTCTCTCCCTGGCGGCATTCACAGTTGCCGCAAGCGCCCAAACCACTGCAAAAAAGCTCTTCCTCGACGCACTCAGCGTCCACTGCCAAAACAGCCGCAAAATCCGCCGCCACCACCCCCTCCGCGCCGGCGCCATGGATCAAGCTTCCTCCGGGCGTGCCCAGGGTCGTACACGGTCCCGTGAAAATGCCCTTCGCGCTCCACTACGAAGACATTAAAATCGGCACCGGCCCGGTGGGCGAGCCCGGGAAGCTCTGGCACATCAAGTACACCGGCTGGCGCGGCGATGGCGTCAAATTCGACTCCTGGGAGGACCACAGGCGGCCGGTCATGGGTAAGGACGGCAAGCCGGTACTTGGCCCCGACGGTAAGCCCACGATGGGCGATCCCGAGCCCATTGCGTTCCCGCAGGGCATGGGCCGCGTGATACCGGGATTTGACTACGGGCTGGAGGGCATGAGGATTGGCGGCAAGCGCCGCATCTTCATTCCCTGGCAAATGGCCTACGGGACGCGTAACATTCCCGACCGCGCGGATCATCCGGGCATTCCCCCCAAGTCGGACCTCATATTCGACGTGGAGCTAGTTGATGTGACCGACATGCCGCAGCATCAGTATCCCCCGATGCCCAGCGCGCAGCCGCATCCCGGTGCAACCACGCAGCCCAACGCCGCGCCCGCTCATCCCGCGGCAACAGCGCCCGCGCAGCCTGCGACAACCGCGCAGCCTGCTACAACCGCGCAGCCCACAGCGCCCGCGCAGCCGCAGCCTAAATAGGGTTTTGATGCTCAGGCCGCGCCGGCAGCAACTCCGGCGTGGCCGCGATCAATTGCCGCGTGTACGCCTCGCCCGCCTCAATCGAAAGCGAAACATTGTCGACCACGGTCTGCTCCTGGCTCCGCAACCCCACCCGGCGCGGATAGCTTTTCGAGACCGAGTTCACCTCGACCAGGGACATAAGCCGATGGGAAGACAGCTTGCGGCTTTGAGCCGGCAGCCGGTTGCCAGCAGCTTGCAATTTTGCAAGTTGCCGGCTTCCCCTTTTGATCGTATCGGCCGTTGGATCGGCCGACGATGCGTGAACGGACCCTCCCCTATCCCCTGGGAGCCATGTTCGGGGTAGATTCCTGATTGGACCGGGTTGCGAAACCCCGCACGCTCCAGTTCTCACGATCCATTGGGGTTACCCGCAAAATCCTGGCCGCAAGAGACTTATTCCGCACCTGATCGCGCCATTCCGACGGTCCTGCCGCGATTTCATGCGAAAAACCGCCGCAAAGACGCAAATGCGGCGGAGAGTTCCCGCCGCGCGAAGGGCCTGATTGAATGCTTATGGAACAATTGTGCGCCAAAGGGCCGAAATTATCTGCAAACTTGATCAAAAATATTTTTTCGCTCAGTCGAGCTTGGGGTGCGCCTTATTGAATCCCGTCGCCTCCTGGTACGCGTGTGCAAGCGCCGCCAGCTTCGCGTCCTCGTACAACCCGCCCAAAAACGTCAGCGACACCGGCGTACCCGGCCCGCCGATATCGTCGTGTTCGCCGTCGTCGATCGCCGGCGGCGCGGGCGCATCGGCGCCGCGCAGGCCGTTGGGCAAAATCACCGCCGGATTCCCCGTGAGGTTTGTCGCGGTTAGTTGCTCATCCGTTGTCGGCGTCACAATCACATCCACCTGCTCAAAGAGCGCACTCATCTGGTCAACGCCGAGCGTCCGCGCGCGGTTGGCCTGGATGTATTCGACCGCGGGATAGAAGCGCGCGATGCGGAAGTCAGTTGGGCCAGTCCTCCGGGCCTTGCTGGGTGAGCAGGCGGTCGCGGCCGCTCATGGTCAGGTCGTCAAAGGCCGCCGCGGCCTCGGCCGTCAGCAGCGGAACCATCGCGTCCCACGGCAGCTTGGGCAGCTCCACCGGAATCAGGTTGACGCCCATCGCGGTGAGCTTCGTCAGGGCCGCCTGTTCGTACTGGCGATCGTAGTCGCGGCGGGCGCGCGCGGCCTGCATGGCGGCATTCGCGTCCTCGCGTTTTGCCGCCTCGTCGGCCGTCTCGCCGGGCGCGGCTTCTTTCAGCTCGAGCGGCGGCTGCGGGTCGAACTCGCTCTTCACGTAGCCCACGCGCAACGAATTCCAGTCGAACTGCGGGTCCCAATTGAAGTCCACGCTCACTGCCGCCGACAGATCTTTACCGTCCGGTCCATGAATCACGTCGAGCACCAGCGCGCAGTCTTCTACCGAGCGGCAAATCGGCCCCAGCTTGTCCATCGTCCAGCTCAGCGCCATGGCGCCGGTGCGCGGAACCAGGCCAAAGCTCGGCCTCAATCCCGTTGTCCCGCAGCGCGTGGAAGGCGACGAGATCGATCCCAGCGTCTCCGACCCGATCGCGAAGCCCACGCAGCCCGCGGCCACCGCGCTCGCCGGCCCCGCCGAAGACCCGCTCGAACCCTGCGCCGGATTCCACGGGTTGCGCGTCTGTCCCCCGAACCACTTGTCGCCCATCGCCAGCGCGCCCAGCGTGAACTTCGCCACCAGCACCGCTCCGGCTGCGTCCAGCCGCTCCACCACGGTCGCATCTTCCTTGAAGGTCTGTTGCTCGAATCCTCCCGCGCCCCACGTCGTCGGGTAGCCCTTGACGGCCAGCAGATCCTTTGCCCCCCAGGGGATGCCGTGCAGCGGCCCGTGGTAGAGTCCGGCGTCAAGATCGTCATCGGCGGCCCTGGCCTGCGCCAGCGCCCGATCTTCAGTGAGCGTAATGACAAAATGCAGCGCCGGATCGTAGCGCTTGAGCCGCGCAATATACATCTGCGTCAGCGCGAGCGAAGTAACCTTGCGGTGGTAAATAAGGTTGGCGAGTTCGAGCACGGTGGCAAAGGCCAGATCCTCAATGTTCGCCGGAGCCGTGGGTTCACCCGTAACTGAGTCGTCGAAGAGCAATTGCGGCGCGGCAGCGGTGTAGGCCACGCGGCTCTCTGCCGGCTTGGCCGCCGGCTGCGGATGAAACACGAACGCCGGCTGCACGTTGTTCGCGAGCTTGAGGGCGCGGATCTGCGCGTAGGCCTCGCGCTGCTCGTTCAGCCCGTCGAGCATCATCTTCTTCTGCTCGCCGGTGAACGGGCCCACGCCCGCCAGCTCCGCGGCCCGGTCGATCATCTCCGGCGTGATTTTGGGCAGCTCGGGCGGCTTGGCTTCGCTGCCCGTACCCGGGCTTGCCGCCTCGCTCGGCGCGGAACCCGCCGCGGGGCTCGCCGGCGCGCCCGGAGCCGGCTCCTGTGCCTGCAGCAGCCAGCGCGTACAGGATCCCCGGCATCAGCGGAGACGCAATGCCGGCTCGCGTGCACGCGTTCAAAAAGCCTCGGCGGTCGAGAGTCATGCGGAACCATCCTTTCCCATACCCTTGCGCAGAACTATAGAGCATTTTCGGAATACACGTAGACTTTTTAAGGGCTGTACAAGGCAGCTTTTTCTTGAGGAAAAAGCCACTTAAGTGTATAGCTTCGGTTTACAGCAACTCCGAAAATGCTATAGCCGATTTGGGGACGGCAGACTGACCCGAAAGCGCCGCGCCCGCGCGAAACGGATTGGTCAAATTTTTCTCTTTACATATTCCCATATGAGAATGTATTGTTCTTTCCATGGCCAGGGCTGCCACAACCTCCGATGCATTTAATGCCGTTGCCGAGCCGCGCCGCCGCCAAATCCTGAACTATCTGGCGCATGATGAACGGCAGGTGGGCGAGATTGTCGCGGCAATCGGGCTCGACCAGCCTTCTGTCTCAAAACACCTGGGCGTGCTGCGCCGGGTCAATCTGGTGCGCGTGCGGCGCAACGGACGCCACCGGCTCTACCAGACCAACGCCGTAGCCATCCGGCCGCTGCACGAGTGGACCGAGACCTTCGCGCGCTACTGGCAGCACCAGTTGATCCGCGTGAAAGAGCGCGCCGAGGCGCAGACGGCCCCCAAAACCCCATCACAGTAACCCGGCCCGCAAACCGGAAAAATTCCCCAAGGAGGATGTATGACAACGATGACCGTTCCCGAAATCGAAGACCTCACGCTCAAAATCGAGCAGGAGATCCGCGTACGCGCGGCCCTTGAAGAGACGTTTGCCGCGCTGCTGGAAGAACTGGGTCCGTCAAACCAACACCCCGATGGAACGCCGATGAAGATGAAGATTGAGCCGGTGCCCGGCGGGCGATGGTTCCGCGACCTGGGCGATGGCAATGGCCATTGGTGGGCCACGGTGCAGGCCATCAAGCGGCCAACGCTGCTTGAGTTTTGCGGACCGCTCTTCATGTCATATCCCGTGGCCAACAACGTGCAGTACCGGTTGAGCCAGGATGGCGATGAGACGCTTATCAAGTTCAGCCATTCGGCCTTCGGCCTGATCCAGGATGACCACAAAAAGGGCGTGGTCACGGGCTGGACCCACATACACGAGAAGGTGCGCCAGCGCGCGGAACGAGCGTAGGGCACTTCAAGGCACATGCAACTCAATTTTCCCGTGACGCAAACGTCAAGGAGGTTAACCATGCCAATCGCACAGCAGTTCTTGTCGGAGTTTGAAGCGCAAGCGACCATCACGCGCAGGTACCTTGAACGGCTGCCGGCCGATAAATTGACCTGGAAGCCGCACGAGAAATCGATGACCGCCGGCCAGCTTGCTTTGCATATCGCCTTGGTCCGGGCAGGCTTCTGCCTTTTGTGCAGAACAATCCGGCGCAGGCCCCGAATTTTGGCAACTATCCGCAGCCCGCAAGCCGCGAGGAGATCCTGAAGGCATTTGACGAGAGCGTGGCAGTCAGTGCGCAGCCTGTTGCCCAAGTTTGACGACGCGGCCATGAAGGAAACCTGGCGCATGATGGCCGGAGAGCGCGAAGTGTTTGCCCAGCCGCGCGAAAAATTTCTCCGCAACATTATGTTCAGCCATGTGTACCAGCACCGCGGGCAGTTCAGCGTGTATCTGCGCATGCTGAATGTTGCGGTTCCGGCAAGTTGGGGGCCAAGCGCCGACGAGCCGCCGGTATTCATGCAAGAAACGGCGCAAGTGGCGCAAGTGGCGTAAGAGCCGGAAGCAGCGCAAGGCTACCTCGCCACCTCGGCCAGCAATGCCTCCGCACGGTGCAGCGCGTCGCGCCGCTTCTGCTTCTCGCTCTCAATGTTGGCCGGAGCGAGGGTCGACCCGCCAATGCGCCGCGAGGCATCGCTGAGCCACTGTTCGAAGACCTTGTCGAGCCCCGCGACATCGGATTGCGCCTGCTTGAGCGCCTGGCGGTAGTGCGCAAGTTCGGCCCCGATGTGCTGCGGATAGTAGCTGAGCCGGTCGCCGCTCTGCATGGCGTCAACCAGCGCGTTCGAGGGGCCTGCGACGGGGCCAGTCTGCTGCAGCGCGTCGTAGGCTCCGCGCAGCCGCGTCATGTCGCCGGCCCAGCCGTCAATCTCGGTACGGTGAGCGGTCAGGCCGGATGCGCGGCGCACCTCGATCACAACTTTTTGCGCGACGCTGTTCTCAGGCACGGGAATGACCGTCGTCAGCGTGTTGCCCTCGAAGTTCCAGCCGCCCGGCTCGCCCGGCTTTGCAAACTCAACGGTTTTGCCATTCACCGTTACTGACTCCGGCGGCCAGTCGGCGGGCAGGCACAGCTGGTAACCGCGGCTCTTCAACATGCCCGGATAGCTACCCTCGACCGGCCCGATCTCAACGCGCAGCGTGTCTCCCGTCTGCGTGGCGCTAATGGGCGTGCGCGCATAAACGCCGCGTTGATATTCGACTGAAACGCCGGAATCCTCGTAAACGGAGTAACTGGAGCTTGCGCCCGGCTTGAGCGGCCACACGTTCAGGATCAGCGGATCGACTGGTTTCTGACCCGTGTGCAGCATCGGCGGCTGCATGGGAATGATCGCGCCAGCGCGCACGTACACGGGAATCTGACCAATGCTGAAGCTGCGATCAACCGATACCGGCCCCGTAAAGTGCTTCCCCGTCGGCCACTCGATCCAATCCCCCTGAGGCAGCCAAATCTTTTCCGTTGCCAAGCCGGAAATCTTGTCGCCGGGTTCGGTCACCGGGCTCGCGATCAACTGGTCGCCGAAAAGATACTCGTTCTTGCTCGTGTAGGCGTCGTCGTCCTCGGGCCAGTCGTAGTAGAGAGGGCGGAAGAACGCCACGCCCGTGTCGTATGTCCGCCGCGCCTCGGTGTAGAGATACGGCTGCATGGCCTCGCGAAGCTGGAATGCGTTGCGCATCACGGCCGAATACGGCTCGGGGTAGGCCCAAATGCGCCGCTCGGCGTCGGGGTTCTTGGTCGTATGCGTGCGCAGAATGGGACTGAACACGCCGAACTGCACCCAGCGGGTATAGAGTTCGGGATCGACCGCTCCCGGCATGTGTCCGCCGATGTCGTGGCTCCAATAGGCATAGCCCACGTTGGCCGCGGTGGCCGTGAACCATGGCTGAAATGCGAGCGAAGCCCACACCGATATCGTGTCGCCGCTGAAGCCGATTTCATAGCGGTGATTGCCCAGCCCTCCCCAGCGATGGAAAAGCAGCGGCCGTTTGCCCTCGCGCTGCTGATCGGTGAAGTGGATGTAGTTGAGCCACCAGGTATTGTTTACGCCGGGTAATTTGGTCATGGGCTGCTGCTGCCAGTCGAGCCACCAGAAGTCGACGCCTTCTTTCTCCAGCGGGTGAAGAACCAGATTGAAGTAGTTCGTCACCCATTTCTTGTTGGTGGGGTCGAAGGGCACGTATTGTTTCGTCGCCGGATCGATGCCCATGGCGCGCGCCATCGCCGGATACGCCTGCTCCCACGGCTGAATGCCCGACGCCGGATGCAGATTCATCGTCACCTTCAGCCCGTCCTCGTGCAGCTTACCCAAAAACGCATCCGGATCGGGAAACAGCACCTTGTTCCACGTGTAGCCGGTCCAGCCCAGCAACTGGCCCGATTGATCGTGCTCGCCCATGGCTTCGAGCTGTTCCTGGCTGATGTGCCAGTCCATGTCGATCACCAGCACGTCCAGCGGCGTATCGTTCTCGCTGAAGCCACGCACCAGATCGTCGAATTCCTGGTCGGTATAGGCCCAGTAGCGCGACCACCACACGCCGAACGCAAACCGTGGCGGCAGCGGAATGCGCCCGGCTACGCGCACAAAGTCGCCCAGCGCCTTCCGGTAGTCATGTCCGTAGCCGAAGAAGTACCAGTCCGTGTACGAGCCCGGCTTTTCATCCGCCGGCCGCTCCATCACCCACGGCCAGGGGCTGTTTTCGCCATCGAGAAATCGAAAATCGGCGGAGTCGAAGAGCGGTCGCGTCGAATCGTCCACCAGAGCCCAGCCCGAGCGCGAGACGAGGCCCTGCCCGATCGGCTCCTCGGTATGACTGCCCCGCGCCGTGTCCAGAGTCCGCGTGGTGCCCTGCAGGTTTTGAGGGTCGGTGTCGCCCGGATGCCAGATCGACTTGCTTGCCGTCGACGGCTGAAGCGTGATGGAGAGATTGTCAGCGGTGAAGTGGCCTCCTGTCGGCCAGCCTCGGTCGCCGCAATAGCTAGTTTTAGATGCGTCAGAGCGGATGTTTTGATGGTCAGCCCATGACGGCGTCCGTGCTTGTGTGTCACTGCTACCGTGCGAAATGTCGAACTTCGGCACCGGCAGCCGCCGATTGATGAAGACAAACGAAGCATGATCCTCGAACTTTCCATCTGCCGACCACTCCATGCGAATCAGTTGCGGCGTCAGCACCGTAAACCGCGCATGCCCAATCTTCACTACGGCCCTGGGATCGGCCACTGGATTGTCGGCCGCCGGAAGTGAACGCGCGCCGTCCGCCTCTGCCGCGCCGCCACTCCGCGGCTGCACCGCCTGCGCTTGCGCAATCGTTACGCCAACGCATCCCACCGCCAAAATCGCAACTGCCAACCACCTCAGAGATATTCGCATTGCAGCCCTCATCCCGGCCCAATTGGAAGCGTACCACCGCTCGATTGCCGTCGATACAACCTAAGGCCGATATGATGGGTGCAACCGTGAACCCGGCGCCAAACCATCCATGACCCCGATTGTCTTCATCTCGGCAGGCGAAGCCAGCGGCGAGCATTACGGCGCCCTGCTTGCTAATTCGATCCTGCAACAACTTGCTCCAAAAGGGGAAAGAGCGGAGCTCTACGGCATGGGCGGCCCGCGCATGGAGGCAGCCGGCGTCGAATGTGTCGTTCGCGCTGAAGACATGGCCGTCATGGGCCTCACAGAGGTGGTGCTTCATCTGCCGCGCATCTATCGCGAGTTCCGCAAGCTCAGGCGAGCCATCCGCGCGCGCCGTCCCACCGTCGCCGTTCTCATTGACTTCCCTGAGATTCATCTGCGCCTCGCCAGGGAGTTTCACCGCCTTGGCGTTCCCGTGATCTACTTCGTCAGCCCGCAATTGTGGGCATGGAAGCAGCACCGCATCCGGCTGGTGCGCGAATTCGTCCGCCGCATGTTGGTGATCTTTCCATTTGAGGAGCCGTTTTATCGCGAGCGCGGCGTCGCGGCGGAGTTCGTCGGCCATCCCCTCGCCGATCTGCCCCAGCCCTCAATCAGCCGCGAGCAGTTTGCCGCCGAAAACCGCCTCGATCCTGCCAAACCCTGGATCGCCCTGCTGCCCGGCAGCCGCCTCGCGCGAAATCTCCGATCATTTGCCCGAAATGCTCCTTGCCGCGCGCAATCTTACCGCGCCCGATCCCGCCCGTCCCGCGCAGAGCCTCGAGTTTGTCATTCCCCTCGCTCCCACCCTTGACGCCGCCCAGCGCGCCGCCGTCAAGGATCTCATTGAGCATCACGGCCGCGGGCTTTCTGTGCATTTGGTCGACGATGCCCGTTCCGCTCTCTTTCATGCCCGCGCCTCAGTCGTCGCCAGCGGAACCGCCACCGTCGAGGCCGCACTCATCGGCAATCCCTTTGTCGTGATCTATCGCGTCTCCCCCCTGACCTATGCCATCGCCAAGCGGGTGGTCAAGGTCCCCCACGTGGCCATGGTCAACCTTATCGCCGGCAGACGCGTGGTTCCCGAGCTCATCCAAAATGACTTCACGGCGGCAAATATCGTCCAACACCTTAGCGGTTTGCTACCCGACGGGCCGGCTCGGGAGTCCATGAAATGTGAGCTGGAGGCTGTTCGTGAAGCACTGTGCCTGCCTTCGGCCAGGCAACCGAACCAGAGGCCAGGCGCCATTGAGCGGGTAGCCGCTATCGTGGTTCAAGAGGTCGAAGCAGTTAATCGGGCGCATGCTGAGGCGGCACGGCAGTGAAAGCACTGGATTTTCCCCGGGGAACCAAAACCAGATTGAGAGCGGTGGCAAGACAATGAGCACGGAGATGCGCAAAAGCATGAGACGTTTTGAGCGGCGGAGCCTTTGTCTTGCGATCCGCGCTGCGTTTGGCCTTTTGGTCATGGTCGTGGCCGGAATCGCTGCGCCTGCCTTCGCGCAGTTCAATCGCCCCGGCCTCGACATTACGGGCTACGTTATCGACGCCGAGATCGATACAGCGACGCACCACCTCGCGGCCACCGCGCAGGTAAGCTTTAAGGCTCCTGCAAGCCTCGATGTCGTCACATTCGGCTTCCACCCCGCGCTCAAGGTGACCAAAATCACCGACGACTCCGGCAAAGTCCTCGATGGCGAGCGCATGGCCGACGGGTCAATCCGCGTCACCCCGAACGCGCCGTTCGACCCGACCCACACCGAGCACTGGACCTTCACCTACGACGGCATTATCACCGGCAACGAGGACGGTCCCGTCGAAGGCCTCAAGCTGGCCGCCATTCAGGAGCCCATCACCTATCTGCTCTATCCCGCGCGTTGGTTCCCCATGACCGGCTTCATGACCGACCGCTTCACCGCCGAGATGCACATCCGCGTGCCCCAGGGGATGCGGGTCTTTGCCAGTGGCGCCGTCGGGGCCTCAAAGCCGGTCACCCTCTCCAACGGCAAGCCCGGCGATGAGTACGACTTTAACTGGGACAAGCCTGGATTCCCCGGAACCGTCATTGCCGGCCGCTATCTTCCGCCCGTCTCAGTGGGCGCTGGAAACGTGAAGGTCTATGTCACCATCAGCCATCAGGCGTCCGCCAACCAGATCGCGCAAACGGCCACCAGCGAATACAACTTCTTTACCGATACCTTCGGGCTGCCTCCTACGCCTCGAATCAACATCGTCGAGCTGCCTGACGATACTTTGCCGGCGGTCTACGCGCCGGAGCTTGCGGCCGTCATGGGCTCGCGGATCGCCGACAAATCGGGCGTGCGCCTTCTGGCCAACACCATTGCCCACCAGTGGTGGGGTTTGGAAATCAGCCCCAAAACGCTGAACGACGCCTGGATCACCAATGGCATGTCGCGCTACGGAGAGCTGATGTATGTCGAAGATCAAGACGGCAAATCCGCTTTAAGGGCGGCTCTTGATGACGTAGCCGCCGGCGCCCTCGCCTATGACACCATTCCGCTTTCCAGCGCCGGCCGCCTCGATCCGTTCTCGCCCCAGTTCCAGTCCATGACGCTCGAAAAAGGCGCCATGATCTTCCACATGTTGAACTGGGAGGTCGGCGACAAGCCTTTATTGACATCCTCAGAGGCGCTCTCAGCCAGTATGCCCACGGTTCCATCACCACTCTGGACTTCGAGAAGGTCGCCGAGGAGCAGAGCCAGAAGCAATTGCTCCCCTTCTTTTCGCAGTGGATCGACGGTACCGGCGCCCCGCAATTCACCGACAAGTACGCGGTCTACCGCCTGGGCAACAACAAGGGTTTCCGGACCATCGGCGAGATCGATCAGGACCTGGATCTATTTAATATGCCCGTGGATCTGCGCATCGAGACCGACGGCAAAACCGTGAACCAGAAAATCGACGTGGTAGGCACCGACACACAATATGTTGTCGATACCTTCGGCCGACCGCGCCGCATCAGCATCGATCCCAACGACTGGGTGCTCAAAGCCAGCCCCGACCTTGAAGTGCGCATTGACATTCTCAAAGGGCAGCAATTGGTGGCTCAGAATGACCTTGTCGACGCCTTGACCGAGTATAAGAAGGCACTCGTAGCCAATCCGGAGAGTTCGCTGGCCAGCTACCGCATCGGCGAGCTGTACTTTTCGCAGTGCAACTATCAGGCCAGCGTGAATTCCTTCCGCGACGCCCTCCGCGGCGACGATGAGCCGGCCTGGACTGAGGTCTGGAGCCACATCGCCATCGGCAAAATCTTCGATCTCACCGGGCAGCGCGACCGGGCGGTCAGCGAATACCGTCTGGCCGTGCAGACCAACGACAACACCCAGGGAGCGGTGAACCAGGCGCGCGTTTACCTGCAGAAGGCCTACTCCCAACCTCAGGGCTCCTGCATCCAGTAGGGGATATTGGCGCTCGTAAAAAACAATGGCCAGCCCTCGGGCTGGCCGCGCAGCTTCAGGACCCCTAACTACCTTTGGTCCTCGGCTTGCCCAACGACAGAACCTGCAGATCCACCTTGGCAAGGCCTTGCCAGGCGATTCCGAGCCTCTGCGCCGCTCCATAGGAGAGGTCGATAATCCGCCCCTCTTGGACCAGGTCGCCCCGATCCGTGATCCGCACCACAACCGAACGGTGGTTTGCGCGGTTTACGACCCGGACGATTGAACCAAAGGGCAGCGTTGGGTGGCAGGCTGTCATGGCATACATGTCAAAGACTTCACCGCTGGCGGTCCGGCGTCCGTTGAAGACGCCTCCATACCAGGAGGCGATGCCATGCACCTTGTCGTGCCAGTTCAGTGCAGCAGTGGTTGGGGCACCCTGTGGAATTCCGAGTTTCTGGTCAGCGAGTGAAACCGGCGTCGCACTCGATGCAGGGGAAGCCACAGGCGCGGTGGGGGCTGGTCTGGGAAGACCCGCATCCGCTTGCACCGTCCGCGCCGAGAACAGGACTACCAGCGCGACCAGCGCAACCGTCGAGACACCGGCTACGAGGCAAATCCATAGCGGCGCCTTTCGTCTCAAGTTGCGTGTTTTCCTTGTAATAACCATTCGGATATTTTACTAAACCGCTACTGGGCGGCCTCAATCGTTGTCAAGATAGATAAGGGCATTTCTGTTGAAAAGCCCCGGGACCCGAGGGTTGCAGGCGATAAGGCTTTCATTACGTTTGGGTTACAAATTGCACCATAAATGATGCACCTTCCCGATTTGGGCCAGATGCGCCTACGCAAAATTGGAGGCAAGTGGGTAGAGGAGCGTTTTGAGGCGAGTTATTCGATATATATGATTGAAAAACATATACTTAATTCGAAAATCGAAGCCCCGAAATATTTTTTTGAACTTTGCAGGTTAATTCGCGGATCTTGCTAGCCTTTAGTAAGGGTCTCAGGGGAATTCTCCCGCCAACGGGAGGGTCCACTTGAGGCCTTTGCCATTTTTGGCCGGTGATACGGCCGGTTTAGGAGAGTGTTGTCATGGAGTTGAGCGCAGAGGGCCTGGAGTTGATCAAGACGGCAGAGGGTTTTCGCAGTCATGAATATCGGGATATAGCCGGATTCCCGACCATCGGGTATGGACACCGGATCAGGCCTGGAGAGTCGTTCACCGGCGCGATCGAAGAGACGCAAGCCGCAGCGATTCTTTTGAGCGATGTGCGGGAGGCCGAAAGAGACGTCGCCCGTCTGGTGCGGGTGCCTGTTACCCAGCCGCAGTTCGACGCGCTGGTCGACTTTTGCTTCAACCTCGGCGCGGGACGGCTGGCAGCCTCCACGCTTCTGAGGGAGTTGAATGGCGGCCACTATGCCGCGGCGGCCGGGCAATTGCTCTGCTGGGACCACTCAGGCAGCGAGGTGAATTCCGGGCTCAAGGCGCGCCGCGAGGCCGAATTTGAGCTTTGGAACCGGAGCGCGATCACACACCAGCCTGCCTCTGCCGCATGAGAGACGATGAAGCGGCTTAACGCCTGAAAAGGTATGAGTTCACTCGCGCCAAAACAGCCGCAGGAAATGGCCTGGGCGTCATCTCCGGAGAGTTTGTGACCTTAATGACTTCGCGAAGGCAAGGAGCCGAGAGCGGCGGTCAAGTGTGTACATCCGGCGGCGGAATGGATTAGCCTCTAATCTCCACACCGTATGTGGATGCGAGGGCGCATTGATGATGACGAACCTGACTCAGCCGTCTCTCGAAAAGCTGCTCGAACTGGCGCGGGAGACCGCGCGGAACTCGTATTCCCCCTATTCGAAGTTCCGCGTGGGAGCGGCGCTGCATCTGACCAACGGCGAGATCGTAACCGGAACCAATGTGGAGAATGTGAGTTACGGGCTAACCATTTGCGCGGAGCGTGCGGCGCTGGTGCGGGCGGTCTCACAATTCGGGCCGGAGATTCGAATCAGGGCCGCGGCGGTTGCGAATTTGAACGACCAGGCCAGTCCCCCGTGCGGCGCCTGCCGGCAAGTGCTTGCGGAATTCATCGAGCCGGAAGCGCCGGTGGTGTTTCCCACCACGGAAGGGATGCAGAAGATCGCCTTCAACGAGCTGCTGCCGCTGGGGTTTGAGATGAAGCTGAAGTAGGGTCCTATACCAGTTCGATCGATACGCGCCTGCCAACGATCGCGGCGGCACGTTGCAAGCTTAGGAGCGTGATATCGTTCTTCGGGTCGAGCAGCCGGTTAATCTGCGTGCGGCTCGTTTTGAGCATCGAAGCCATCTTGCTCTTGGAGATTTTCCGCTCCTTCATGGCTTCGGCGAGTTGCCACGCGACCACTTCCTTAATGGCCTGTGCTTGCGATTCCTCGAAGATTCCTTCTTCCTTGAGAAAATCGTCAATGCTGGACCCCATATGCTTTTTGCTCATCTCTCCAACTCCTTCTTCCGCTTGCGCGCAACTCCCAAGTCTTCGTCGGGGGTCTTGCGAGTCTTCTTGATGAACCCGTGAAGCGCAACCAAATGCCCGTGGAAAGAGCAGACCAGAACACGCGCGATGCGCCCCGTTGGTAGCCCGGTCCGGATCTCCCACACTCCATCGCTCAAGGGCCTGCAAAGAGGCATGCCAACAGGCCACCGCCATTGCGCCCTCATCAGATCTTTTCCAATTTCGCGGCGTTCGACTTCCGGTAGCCCCTTCAGCCAATCCCGCACGGGCTCAGCGCCCAAAGCCGTTCGAAAGAAGATCAGCGGAATTCTGCGTGGTTGAGGCCCGTCCGGCATGCCGTACCTTACTTCGTACACTGTACCTTATAATGTTCAGTAAAGTCAACGACGTAGAATAAAGTTCTTCATTGGCACGAGTTGGCAATACAGAGACCCGGTTTTCCATGCGGAAATTTGATTCGACCGAATCCGAATCCTCCGTTGCTCCGCTGCACATGATCGACATCATCCGCAAGAAGCGCGATGGCGGGGAGCTTTCGGCACGCGAGATCGGATTTGTGGCGCGCGGCGCGGCCGATGGATCGATTCCCGCGGACCAGCTTGCGGCGTGGCTGATGGCGGCGTGGCTCAAAGGGCTCTCGCTGGACGAAACGCGGGCGCTGGCGCTGGCCATGCGCGACTCCGGCGAGAAGTTCTCGCCGGCGCGGCTGGGCAAGCAGGCGGTGGACAAGCACTCAACGGGCGGGGTGGGAGACAAGACGAGTTTTCTGGTAGCGCCCCTGGCGGCGGCTTGCGGCGTGGCTGTGCCCATGATCAGCGGGCGCGCGCTGGGCCACACCGGCGGAACGCTGGACAAACTGGAGGCGATCCCGGGGTACCGCACGGCGCTGACGCTGGCCGAGTTTGAAGCGGTGATCGCAAAGTGCGGCGCGTCGATCATCGGACAGACAGACCAGTTGGCGCCCGCTGACCGCGTGCTCTACGCACTGCGCGACCGCACGGCGACGGTGGAGAATCCGGGGCTGATCTGCGCATCGATTTTGAGCAAGAAACTGGCGGAGGGGTTGAACGGGCTGGTGCTGGATGTAAAGACCGGATCGGGCGCGTTCCTGCGCAAGGTGGAAGACTGCGAGTTTCTGGCGGCGCTGATGGTGGCTACGGCGGAGGCCGCGGGGACGCGCACGGTGGCGCTCTTGACCGATATGAGCCAGCCGCTGGGGCGAGCGGCGGGGAATTGGATCGAACTGGTGGAATGTGTGGAGCTGCTGCGTGGCGAAAGGCCGGCGTGGAGTGAAGACCTGCGTGAGCTGTCGCTGACGCTGGCGGGATGGATGATTCATTTCGGCGGGAAGGCGACGACGCCGGAAGCCGGCCGCGCGATGGCGGAGGCAGCCTTGACCGATGGGGCGTCGCTGGCTGCGTTTATGAAGATGGTGGATGCGCAAGGTGGAGATGTCCAGGTGTTCGACGAGCCGGAGAAGTTCCACAAGCCGGGTGCGACGCAGGTGGTGGAGGGGTGGGAGAGCGGGTTCGTAGCGGATATGGATACGACCGCGCTGGGCTGGGCGGTGCAGCGAACGGGCGCGGGCCGCGAGAAGGCCGGGGAGCCGGTCGATCCGCACGCGGGTATCTTGTTTCATGCGCGGCGTGGCGCGAAGGTGGAGCGCGGGCAACCGCTGGCAACGGTCTACGCAACGCGGCCGGAGATGCTGGCCGAGCCGGTGGCGATTCTCAAAGAGGCAATGCGCTTTTCCAAAAGTCCGCCCAACGCAGTTGCGTTGGTGGGGCGCGTGTTTACCCGAGAAAATGCTGAGAGGTCTCTGCGGAATGCTGTAAGGTAATCGAAAGTCAATTCGAGCATTTTTGCCCCCAAAGGAGCAAACTCTTGGGTCGATTTACAGGCGTGCTGGGGATTCTTGCGGTACTGCGGCCGCATGGCTTTTCTCGACCGACCGCAGTCACATACGCTGGCGGACCATCGCGTGGGGGCTTGGGCTGCAGTTCACCTTCGCATTCCTGGTGCTTCGGTTCAGCATCGGGCAGCAAGTGATGAACTGGGCGGGCGCGGTGGTGACCAACATGCTGTCGGCAACCTTCGCGGGGACGCAGGTGTTGTTTGGCCAGCTTGGGCTGCCCAACTCCGGCGTGTTCGGCAGCATACTGGGGGCGAACAAGGGCGTAATCTTCGCTTTTCAGGTTCTGCCGACCATCATCTTCATCTCCGCGTTTTTCGCGGTGCTGTATCACATCGGGGTCATGCAGCAGATCATCCGTGTGATGGCGTGGATCATGCTGAAGACGATGCGCATCTCCGGCGCCGAGAGCATGAACGTGGCGGCTTCGATCTTCATGGGCCAAACCGAGGCGCCGCTGACCATCCGGCCGTTTCTTTCGAAGGCCACGCGCAGCGAGCTGATGACCATCATGACCAGCGGGATGGCGCACGTTTCGGGCGGTATCATGGCCATGTACATCGCGCAGGGCGTGGAGGCGCGGCACCTGCTTTCGGCGGTGATCATGACCTCGCCGGGAACGATCCTGATGGCCAAGATGCTGGTTCCCGAGACGGAGACGCCGGCGACGGAAGGCAAGGTGGTGATCCCCAAAGACGAGATGCACGCGGACGAGAACTTTATTGGCGCAATTGCACGCGGGACGATCGACGGGGGCAAGCTGGCACTGAACGTGGCCATCATGCTCATCAGCTTTCTGGCGCTGGTGGCGCTGCTTGACATGATGCTCGGCTGGGCGCACGGGCTAGCCTACATGCACTGGATCCCCAGCAGCCTGGAGCAGATTCTCGGGTTCATCGGCGCGCCGGTGGCGTGGCTGATCGGCGTGCCGTGGCGCGACTGCCCGGCAATCGGTAATCTGCTGGGAACGCGCATGGCGCTGAACGAAGTTGTCGCATACATCGGGCTGGGCGCGCAGAAAGCGACGCTGTTGCCGCGATCGTTCACCATCGCGACGTTCGCGCTGTGCGGATTCGCCAACCTGGGATCGATCGGAATGCAGGTCGGAGGCATCGGCGCGCTGGTTCCGGAGCGGCGCAACGATCTGGCGCGGCTGGGCGTGCGGGCAATGCTGGCGGGAACGATGGCGAACCTGATCTCGGCGTCGATCGCGGGGATTTTTCTGGGGTAGATGGAGCTTAGAGCCTGTTATTAACATTCGCACCGGTGGCGTTGTGAGCGGAAATCGGGCCAGACAAGGCGGAGGCCGAAGGCTTTGGTGGCTCCAAGGTCGAAGCCGACAACAAAGTATGGCCCGATTTCCGCTTGCAACCCTTCGGGCTGGGGCAAATTTTCCTCATTTCTTTGTCGCTCGTCGCTCGCAGACACCCGGTATGCTTCGCTCCTCGCTTCTTGAACTGAGCAAAATTGGCTCCCAGCGCCACCCGCGGGAAAGTTAATAACAGGCTCTAGCCGTGCAAGCCTGGATCGGGGCTGCGCGCCCAGCTAGACTTGACTTGCACGCCAAATGGCGCGAAAATTATGCCAGGTGGCAGAGATGGGCACAGCGGAGATTGTTGAAGTTCTGGGCGGCAGGAGGACCTTCAAGCGGGCGGTGCGGAGCACGGACGATCTGGCGCGGCAGGTGCGCGCAGGGCTTCCGGCATCGACCGTGGCGCTGCTGGCGGCAACGCTGGCGGTGCAAAGGGCGCAGGTAGCCGAGCGGCTGAACATTCCGCCGCGGACGCTGAGCCGGCGGCTGGCGACTAAGTCGCGGCTGACGCACGACGAATCCGACCGGACCCTGCGCATGGCCAGAGTGGTGGCGCTGGCCAGGGAGGTTCTGGGATCGGATGAGAAGGCCTCGCGCTGGATGAGCAATCCGAACCGGGCACTGGGCGGCAGGAAGCCGTTCGACGAACTGGACACCGAGCCCGGCGTGCGATCGGTGGAAGAGATTTTGCACCGGATTGCCTACGGGATCTATAGCTGATGCAGGTGTGGAGGCTCTTCCCTGAGAGATTCCGCAGCACGGCTTTCACCGGCACAGGGGGCCTGTACGCGGCGGGCAGGTGGAATCATCTGGGGACCGCAATGGTGTACACGGCGACGTCGCGAGCTCTGGCGGCGCTGGAGTTCTTCGTCAATTTGCAGCCGATCGAGGCGCCGGACGATCTGCTGATGGCTGAGGCTTCCGTTCCCGAGGCGTGCGTCGACACGATCGGACTCGACGTTCTTCCACGCAACTGGCGGGGACTGAACAACGAGCGCTGCCGCGATCTTGGATCCGAGTGGACACGAAGTCTGCGGTCGCCGGCGCTCAAAGCTCCGTCGGCGGTAGTGGACGGGGACTGGAATGTACTGCTGAACCCGAAGCATCCGGAGTTCGGCAAGGTCAGGATTGGCGCGGCGAAGCCGTTCCGGTTTGACGAGAGAATGTTTCGGTAGATACGGCGCGAGAATCAACCGCAGATCCTTCGATCCCCTTCGCTGCGCCGCACCGGAGTGCTACGGTCGCTCAGGATGACAGGCGGGCCGGCACTGGCGTTGAAAGGTTAGCCCGGATACGCGCCGGTGATGTAGCCCTCGAGTGCCTGGATGGCGTGCTCCTGGCCGGAGATGACCCACTTGACCATGTCTCCAATGGAGATGACGCCGATCACTTTGTCGCCATCGAGTACGGGTAGATGACGGAAATGGCCCTCGGTCATGAGGTTCATGCAATCGTCCACGGTGTGCTGCGGAGTGACGGAGCGGACGGGACTACTCATGATCTCGCGCACCTGCGTCTCACGGGAGTGGTGGCCGAGCAGAATACCCTTGCGCGCGTAGTCGCGCTCGGAGAGGATGCCGACGAGTTTCGTTCCGGACATGACCATCAATGCGCCGACGTCGTATTCGGCCATGAGCGAAAGCGCTTCGTGAACGGTTTGCTCGGGGGAGATGGGCAGGATCTTACTGAAGGTCTTGTGCTTCAGCACCTGGTCAACGGTGTCTGTGATCTTCATGGGGTCCTCCGTGGGTCTGAGCCAGGGAAATACCGGGGCGCCCCTGTGGATCGCAGGGGCCGTGGCCGCCGTGGAAGAGCAGTATACGCCGGATTGCATTCCATTGTCGTACGCGTCGTTTTACAGCTTAAGATGTGACGGGTATCACAACCTTGTGTTCGCGTCCGGCCGCGTGGGTCAGCCCGGCAGATGGGCGGCAAGGGCGCGCAGGCGGCGGACACGATAGACGATGGTGAGGAGAGTGACGGTCCCGCAGGTGAGAAAGCTGGCGCCGAGGCCGACGATGAGGGAGTTGTCGTGCTCGTAGAAGCCGTGAACGACGCCGATGACCTGCAGGAGGCAGAAGCCGCCGAAGGTGATCAGTGAGATGCCTTCGTCGCTCTTTTTCCGCCAGACGGCGAGCGCCTGCGGCACGAAGAGGGCCGCATTGCCCAGCAGGGCCAGCCCGAAGATCAGCGCGACAATTTCCCTCATGCGAATCGTCCCCCTCAGGGCCCGAAACCAAGCCCCTACCGATGATCGCATCCGGGTCCTGCAAAGACGTACAGGCAATCTAAACTGAGTTCGAATGGGCGGTCTGGTTAGAAATGGGCGGCAGATGGGGCTGGGAACTGCGCGGGGCATAGCGGCGCTGCTGGTTTGTGCGGCGTGCTCATGCGCGGCGCAACGACCCGATCGCGGAGCAGTTTCTCCGCAACGTCTCTATCCGGGCATGGGCCAGGACTCGGGGCAGCCGTATTTGGGCTTCGACAGGAACGACTATCCCGGGGATGAGGCGCTTGCCGCACTGCGCAAGAGCTTCGATTATGTGGGCTATTGGCTTAACAATCCTCCAGGCGAAACAGGCGACAGTTGGGCGGGAAAAGGGCGATTTTGCGCCAACACGGATTTGGATTTTTGGTGATTTTCAACGGGCGCACCGATGCGGAGATCAAAAGGGCGGCAGCCCTGGGCCAGGATGCCGGCGCTCTGGGCGCGGAGGATGGGAGAGCGGCGGCTGACGCTGCAGCGCGGGAAGGCTTTCAGAAAAATGTGCTGATCTTTCTTGACCAGGAGGAGGGCGGACGGCTGCTACCCGAGCAGGCAGCTTACCTGTTTGCCTGGATTGACGCGGTGCGCGGCGCGGGCGCGCGGGCCGGGGTTTACTGCTCCGGAATCGAGGTTGCGGATAGCGGCGGCACAATCAGCACAGCCGATGACATTGCGGAACGAGAGAGCAGACGCATAGCGGCTCATCGCTGGCCCAAAAGCAAGGGTCCGGAGGGCCACTTGGCGCTGTGGGTTGCGAATGACGAATGCCCGCCCGCGCCAGGTTGCAGGCTGGCTGCCCCGCCGATAACCGGCGCCTTTCCGCCGAAGGTAGCGGATATGGCTACGGTGTGGCAATATGCACAGTCGCCACGGCGAAAGCAATTCAGCGCCAGTTGCCCGGCCAACCAGGCTGCGGACGGCAACTGCTACGCGCCAGGTCTGACGCCGGGCGCAAGAACGTTTGTGGATCTGGACACAGCGGATTCTCCCGACCCCTCGGAAGCGCCGGATGCGGGTGCTTCCGGTGGCGGAGAGGCGACCCGGCCTCGTTGATGGGCCTTCTGCCTCTCCGCCGGAAGAGGCGTCAGAATTGCAGCTTCGCTCCGAACTGAATCTGGCGTGAGGTGGTTGCGGTGGCCGTGATCACGCCGGCCGTGGGCGAAACCGCCGAAGGAGTTACGGTTTCCACTCCTCCTGAGGAGGTGATGGTTGGCGCCGAGGAGTAGACGACCTCATTTGGCGTGAGGAAGTTGGTGTGATTGAGAATGTTGAAGAACTCGGCGCGAAACTGCAGGTTGAGACGCTCCGTCAGGCGCGAATTTTTGACCGCGGAGAAGTCGAGTTCCGCGAGCCCAGGCCCAGTCAGAGAATCCCGTGAAACATCGCCGTAGGTTCCGTAGATGGTGTTGCCTCCTGTGCCGTTGGGGATGCTGACGGTGGGCTGGATGAACGCGTTGGGATTGAAGTACTCGCCAGGCATATGCGGATAGAGATTTCCGCTGAAGGCAGGATTCCAGCTTGGCCGGACGGGATTGCGCGAGTCGCCATTGCCGGGCGGGTTGTAGCCGAGTTGCGGCGAGAAGGGGAAGCCGGATTGCAGGGTGAGAATGGCGCTCGTGGTCCAGCCGCCGGCGAGGAAGCCGACCGGCCGCGGAGAGTTGTTGAGGAAGCGCCGATTGGGGCCGAAGGGCAGATCGTAGCTACCGTTGATTGAGGCTGACTGGCGGACGTCGGTCGATGCCGGGCCCCAGTCCAGCTTTGGCTGCAGCGGGAACTCAACATAGGCCGGCGTGTTTCCGCTGACGCTCGTGTTCCACGCCGAGCCGTCGTCGAGGTTCTTCGACCAGGTGTAATTGCCGCGGAGCTGTACGCCGTTGGCGTAGCTGCGGCGTACGTCGACCTCCAGCGCGTTGTAGAGGCCCGCACCGCCGGAGGCCCACGAAGTGCTGTTGGCCAGACTGGGATTGGCAAGCGCGGTGCTGGGGTAGTAGACCTGCCCCGTAGCCGCGTAGGCCGGCACGGGCTCGTTCATGTCCTCAGAGAGAATCTGGTGGTAGGCGTGCCATCCCACGTAGCCCAAGGTGAGCGAGGTTTGCGGCGCGACCTGCTGCTCGATGCGCAGGCTCCAGGTGACGACGGCCGGCGTGGAGAGGTTGGGTTGCACATTGCTCGGCGACACCTTGGCGGTAGATGGCGGCGGCACGCCCGGCGTGAAGTTCAGGTTCGAAACCGCGATACTCTTGATGGATTCGGCGGTGTTGAAAGGCGCGGTCTGGTCAAACCGGTAGTCGAGGGTGTCGAGCAAGCCGTGATAAAGCCCGACGCCGCCGCGCACCGCCGTCTTGCCGTCGCCCCACACGTCCCAGGCAAAGCCCAGGCGCGGATTCGGGAGGAATTTGGCGCGGTTGACCCAGAGACCGGAGCCGCCCACGATGGGCGTGGTTTGCAGGACGCCGTTCACGATTTCGTAATTCGACGCCCTCCCCTGCGACTCGTTCCAGCCGTTGGTGGACTCCGAGCGGAAGCCGGCGCGCAGCTCAAGGCGCGGAGTGACTTTGATGGTGTCCTCGAAGAAGCCTGCGCCCTCGAGCGAACGCCAACCCAACTCGGTTGGCGCAGGGACCAGAGTGAAGGTGGCCACGGTTCCCTCGAGGAAAGTGGTGAGCGTACTGAACGAGGCCTGTCCATACTGGTCCTGCGCCAGCAGATCGTTGGCCTGCACGCGTTGCAGCCAGCCGCCGGCCTCGATCTGCTGGCGGCCATGCGTCCAATAGATGTGATCGTCTTCAGTGAACAGATTGCGCGCGGTGTGGTTGTTGCTGCCGGTGTTTGCGCCCGCGCCGGTGATGGCCGATGCGCCGTTGGAAGCCGTGCTGCCGCTGATGACGATGGCGCCGACCGGATCGCCCGAGACCCAGCCTGGCACGTCGACCGGCACGATGCCGGTAAAGAAATAGCTGGCGCGGGAGTAGCCGAAGCGCGCCGTGTTGAGGAACGTAGGCGAGAAGACGTGCTGCTCCTGAATGCTCGCCACCTGCTCGCGCAGGCTCTCGTTCACCAGGCTCAAGGGATTTGCCGAGGGCGTGTTAGCGGAGCTCGAATCCACGGTGTAGACGGCGAAGAGCAGATCTTTGCCGCCCAGGTTGTCATCGAAGCGCGTGGTGCCAAAGTCCTCGGAGATGTGCTGCGGGGGATGGCTGAAGGCTTCCGCGATGCCACTGGGGTTGCCGTTCGATAGAAGCTCAGGCCCGTTCTGGACCGGCCACAGGTTGAGGAGCGGCGCGACCGCGGAGTTCACGCCCACGTACTTCTCTACGCCGGAGGAGTTCGGCACATATCCCGCGCGCGCCTCGTTGTCGGGAACCAGCGTAACATCGCTCAGGCCCCAGTTCTGGCGGAAACCTTCATAGTTGCCGAAGAGGAAGAGCTTGTCTTTTTTGAGCGGCCCGCCGAGCGTTCCACCGAACTGGTTACGCTGGAACTCGGGAATCGCAGCCTGATCGAAGTAGTTGCGGGCATCGAGCGCGCTGTTGCGAATGAACTCGAATGCCGTGCCGTGCAGCTTGTTAGTTCCCGAAGAGGTGACGATGCTGACCTGCGCGCCGTCGCGCTTGCCGTAGCTTGCGCCGTAAGTGTCAGTGACCACATTGAACTCGCGCACCGCATCCACGCCGAGCAGCTCGCCGCTGGTTCCACCGGGGGTGACGTTGATGAGCGACGCGCCGGTATACTCGATGCCGTTCAGCAGAAAAAGATTGTCCTGAGGCCGGCGTCCTTCAACCGAGAACATGTTGCCCACCGACGAATTCGAGGTGCCGATGCCGCCCGAGCGCTGGTTGGTGTAATTGACGGTAGCCGGATTCAGCGTGAGCAGCTCGTCGTAGCTGCGCCCGTTCAGCGGCAGCTCTTTTACCTGGCGCTCGTCGATGAGGCCGGAGGTTTGCTGCGAAGTGATGTTCACGACGGGATCGCCGGCGTTCACTATCACCTGCTCGTGCACCGTGCTCACGCTCAACGTTAAGTTCAGTTGGATGTTCTGCCCGATGGCAAGATCGATGCCGGTCCGCTCTTGCGGCTGGAACCCGTCGTGCGCGACGGAGACGGTGTAGGGGCCGACCGGAACGGAAGGCGCGGAGTAGCGGCCGTCGGATCCGGTGACGAGCGTGCGCGTGAAGCCGGTGTCGATTTGACGAACGGTTACGGTAGCGCCGCTCAACGCGGCCCCGGTCGAGTCGTGTACTGTGCCGCCGATGGTAGCGCCGACTATCTGCGCGCGGGCCGACGTGGCGCCAACCGCCGCTGCCGCTGCGAGAAGAACGAGAAGAATGCGATAAAGCTTTTGCTGAAACGTCATCTATATCTCCTGAAAGATTGGCCGAGCCTGATTTGGCAGGCTTAGGAATTGAGCGCGCCCCGGGGAAATGCCCACGAAGGCTCGAACTCGCTTCGAATGAAAATTAGGAAAAAGGATCGGGGAGCTAGAGGCTACAACAACAACAGCAACAGCCGGCCCGCCGGGAGGCAGGGGCTTGGCGGTTCCGAATTCCGGCCGAAGAGCGATCATGGTTTCTGCTGAAAAAGCACTTGGCTGTTGCGGGCTTGGGTCTGACGATTGTGGAACCGCTGGAGCCGCGCTTGGGGAAGAAGTGTCATTGTTATGTCGATCCGCGTCAAATGGGCTAAAAACACAAAAGCCGCGCCAGCAACTGTGCTGTTCCGCGGCCTTAAGGTGAATCGGCTGAGTCTGAATCCGTTCAACAACAAGGCCGGTGTGACGTGCAGCAACACGCCAGACACAACAACCTGCTTGAGGGTCAAACTCATAGTTATGAATCTACCAACATTCCCCGGTCTGGTCAAGTGAAGGCGGGGTCTACTGCTCGGTCCGGCGCGGGCGGCCCAGGAATCTCGCGCTCAACATGCCGCCGGCAACGGAAAAGGCTAAGAGGATGGTGGCCAGTAAAACGGTATTGAAGAGCATTGAAGCCGCACGCCCTTCCGGCGACAGCATCAGAGCTTTATTCTCCGCGATGGCTTGAGGATCGAATCCCATGGACGCCAGTTGCTGGGTCACCAGGGTGATTTCGCTCTGCCATGCATCGTCGAATGCTTTGCCCTGGTGCAGCCAGTAGCGTGCGCCATAGAGCGAGATTCCCGTGGTCAAAGCGGCAGCCCAGCCACTCAGAATGCCCGAGACAAGGCCGATGCGAGCGCCGGCTCCGATGGTGATCCACGTTGGCCTCCGGCTGCGCATGTAGAGCGCGACCACCCAGGCAGCGGCAATGGGCATCAAAAGCGCGCCGACGAGGCCCACGCGAGTGAGTGCCGCGCAAAGGATGCCGCAGGGGACGGCCAGCGTAAGAGAGGAGCGCAGGGCTGACTTCCAGTCAATGGCGCCCGCGTCGCGAACCGCATCGGTCCAGCGTTCCGGTTGATTTGCCCCGGCGGATCCCTCCGCAGTGTAGACAAGCTGGGGCAGACCGCAAACCGGGCAGAAACAGTCCTCGGGCCGTACTGTCTGGTGGCAACGACTGCAGGTCAGCTCCATACCTAGAAGCCTATCGCATTCGGCCTAGAGCCTGTTATTCACTTTCGCGCCGGTGGCGTTGCGAGCGAAAATCGGGCCAGACGAGGCGGAGGCCGAAGGCTTTGGCGGCTCCAAGGTCGAGGCCGACAACGAAGTATGGCCGGATTTGCGCCGCAACCCGAAGGGCTGGGGCCAATTTTCCTCATTTCTTTGTCGCTCGTCGCTCGCAGACGCCCGGTATGCGTCGCTCCTTGCTTCTTGAACTGAGAAAAATTGGCTCCCAGCGCCACCCGCGGGAAAGTGAATAACAGGCTCTAAGCGCGAGATGAGGGCATGAGAATACGGCAAGTCAGGAGGCCATCTTCGTCGAATCCAGCTTTTGGGCGACGATGGCCTCGGCGGCGGCAAGCGCCTGTTCCAGCGTCATGTGCGTGGAATCGAGGATGATGGCATCGGACGCGGGCTTGAGCGGGGAGTCGGCGCGATTGCGGTCGCGCTGATCGCGGGCGCGAAGATCGCGAAGAACCTCATCGGGAGGGGGCGCAGGCGTGAAACTGTGCTGGCCCAACTGCTCGAAGCGGCGCTGCCCGCGGATCTCAGGAGCGGCGTCGAGGAAGATCTTGACCTCGGCATGGGGAAAAACAACGGTGCCGATATCGCGGCCTTCCATGACGAGTCCGCCGCGCGCGCCAAGTTGCTGTTGCAGGCCGACCATCCAGGCGCGGACGGCCGGGAAGACGCTCACGCGCGATGCAGCTTCAGTGACCGTGGGGTTGCGGATGAACCCGCTCACGTCCTCTCCATCGAGCAGAACGCGATTCTCTTCTTCACCGGGTTCGAGGCGGATGGCGGTGGCGCGGGCAAGCGCCTCAAGCGCTTTGGCGTCGTCCAATGAGAGTTGTTCGCGCAGGGCCTTGAGAGCAAAGTGCGCGGTACATGGCGCCGGTCTCAAGATTCAGCAGGCCGAAGCGCCTGGCCAGATGGCGCGCGATGGTGCTTTTTCCGGCCCCCGCGGGGCCGTCGATAGCGACGATCATTCTGCTCTCGGGCTGAGGAGCTGCGCTGCGGCCGGCTTCCGCGCTCATCCGCGTTTCTTCGACCGCTTCCCGGAGGAAGCGGTAAAGCCATACCGCGATCGGTTGCCTGTCTTGGCGGAGGCTGTCAACGCCGGCTTGCGGCTGCCGCGCGCGGTGCGTGCGGCAGAGCGCGAATCTTTGCGAGAGGCGCCGGCGCGCCGCGAAGCAGGCTTTGCGGCGGCTTTCCCACTTGCCGAGTGGCCGTTGCGCAGATTCCGCGCCACAGCAGGCTTGGCCTTGCGAAAGCCCGAAGCGCCGTTGCCGTTCGCATGGAAGCGGTTTCCATTGGAGGCGCTTTTGCCGTTATGCGTCCCGTTCCCATTGTGCTTGGCATGGCCGTTCTTCGACGCACTTTCAGCCCAACGCGCAGCGTGCGCATGACGGCTGCCGCCGTTCGAATGCGCTGCGGCGATTCGCGGTGAAGCGCTGCGAACCTCGCGGCTGGGACGGCGCGCCGCGCGGCCGTTCGCGGAGCTCTGCGCCGCCTTGCGGCTGCGGGCGTGAGCAGGCGGACGGCTGAAGCGGGGCCGGGCGGCTTGCGGTTTTTCCTTGGGCTGCGGCGCGCGTTCCACCGCGGGCTCGGACGGCTTGCGCTGCGGCGCGAGCGCCGCAGCGGATGGAGGAGCGGACTTGGTGAACAGGGGCTCGCCGAATTCTCCATCACGCCCATACGAGCGCAGGAAGTCCGTGGATGCCGGCATGGCCGAGCTGGAGTAAATCGTGGCAGGGGGGGCGAACTCGGGCAGCGTACCGGCGACGTAGAAATGCGGGGCATGGCCCAGCGCGAGGCTATGCACCTGACGGGTGGCCACCAATCCACGCAGCACCTCACGCACCTTGCTGCGCGCGGTAAGCGGCGCCAGGAACAACTCCACTTCTTCCATGCTGGCCGCGATGACCGCCTGCAAGTAGATGGAGGCAAGAACGGAGATGGCGGTAACCTGCGATGTGGAGGCGCCTTCTGCGATAGCTTTCTGGAAGCGCAGGCGCAGAAGCTGCCACTGCGGCGTTTTGCCGGGAGCCGGCAGTACCGGGATGATGCGCAACTGCTGCCATAGTTCGGTGATGGCGCGCAGAACAGCGGACTCCGACACCTCGCGGCCAAGTGCGTGCTTCAACTGCGGGATTGTGGCATCGCCCGTCTCAAGGTGCTTGTAGGCCTGAATGGCCAGCTGAGATACCTGGCGCGAGCCGGTCAACTGCGGGCTGCGCCGCCAGTCGCGGTCGCCGCGAAGGGCGTAGACATAGGGCAAGACCCACCCCGCGACAACAAAGTCGGGTTGCTCGCTGGGCTGTCCGGACAGATTCATGCGAACGGCCACGCCTTCCGCCTCAAGGCGAACCAGCAGATCTTCCGCCAGAGCTACGATTTTGGCGCCGGGAGTCTGATTCCGTTCACCGGCTACGGCTTCAACGAAGGTTGGGGCGATAAAGGCGGGAAACTGCCGGCGAGGCAGGAAGAGACACAACCCCGTCTCCTCCAGCCAAGTACGGGCCTCATCCAGTGTCAGAGTCCCAAGTCCATTCTGGCGCATCCTTTCGGCGCGCGATGCTTCCAATTGTTCCGCTGTCAAAGAAAAACCTCGCTTCCAGGTTGGCAATTCCGTCAGCAACCCGCGCTCCTGAGAGCGCGTCGGCCACCTTCCAAGGGTCCGCAGATCTGCTAATCGGCCCTAAATTCGGTGGAAGGCCCGCTGGATCTCCTTCCAAGAATACAACAAAGCGATTGGACGTCCATGCGGGCAACTGGTTGGGTGGCTGGTCTTCGCAAGTTCTAACAATAACCATTCTATACGCTTTGGATCAAGAGCGGTATTCACCTTGATGGCCGAGTGGCAGGCGATGGAAGCGGCGATGCGCGCGCGGACTCTGGTAAGTTCTTCATTCCTAACGGGTTCATCCGAATCCGCAGAGGATTGCTCGATGACCTCGGCGAGAGTCCGCTCCAGGGAAGCTCCCTCCAGGCCAACCGGAGCCGCTTTGACCGCAAGTGTATGAGGGCCAAATGGTTCCACCTCAAAGCCGTTGCCTTCAAGTTCCGCGGCGATGCGCGCGAAAACTACCATCTGTTCGGGCTTCAACTCCACCAGCAAAGGCATGAGCAGGCGCTGGCGCTCGACGCGCTCTACCTGGCGATCGCGCAGGATCTTCTCAAAAAGCACCCGTTCGTGTGCAACGTGCTGGTCGATGATCCACAATCCATCGTCGCCGGTGGCCAGAATGAAGGATTCCCGCAACTGCCCGAGGGGTTTAAGCGAAGCGAGACGGTTGAGGCTGGTGGCGGCCTGCTCGGCTTCAACCAGGGCCGTAGCTGCTGCCGGGTTGCTCCCGTAAGGTGCTGCTCCGTTGAAGGTTGGGCTACATTCGCTGGAATCGGGAGCGGCTGGCGGAGTGAAGAGGGCGCTGGCAGCTTCGCTCCAGGCCTGCCGGTCGAAACTCCGAGGGCCGAATGGCTGAGGGCGTGACCCGCCGGGAAGAGCTTCGGCCGTCAAATGGCAACGTGCCGGGGACAGGCGAGGGTGCCCTCGGGGCCAGGTGAAACGGAGCGGCGTCGGCCAGCGCGGCGGCGGGTGGTTCGGGATCGGAGTCCAAGGGCACGGCAGCATCCGTTCGAATCGAATCGGCGCGGCTGTCCGGCGCACCGGGCAAAGGCGAAGCCGCAGGCGGCATCAGCGAAGGGCTGGCTGTGGGTTGCGAGTCGAGAGCCGCCAAAAAACCAGCGGCGGGCCGCGCCTTAATGAGCGCGGTGCGAAGGCTGTCGCGAACAAAGTCGTGGACAAGACTTTGCTGGCGGAAGCGCACCTCGGTTTTGGCAGGGTGAACGTTCACGTCCACTTCCTCGGGCGGCATTTCAAGGAACAAGAGCACCACGGGGAAGCTGGTGGGCGGAATCACGTTGCGATAGGCCTCAGTGATGGCGTGCAGCAGCAGCCGGTCGCGGATGAGGCGCTTGTTCACGAAGATGTAGATGGAGTTGCGATTCAGCTTTTGCAGTTCCGGCTTGGAATAGAAGCCGGTGAGCCGCAACGTGCCGGGTTTGCGCGGAGGGTCCTCCGGACTTTTTCTCCACGGAGGAGGTTCCGGCAAGCCTACACGCTCGAGCGGAGCCTCGGCGGCCAACGGCAGCAGTTGAGCAAGCGTCTCCTTTCCGAAGACCTGGTAGATGCGCTCGGCAGTGCGCGCAACGGGCGGAGCGGACAGGATGGTATGGCTCGCCGAGACCAATTCGAAGTGCTTTTCGGGATGAGCCAGCGCATAGTGCGTGACCAGCGCGGTGACGTGAGCCATCTCAGTGGATTCGGCGCGCAGGAATTTGCGCCGCGCTGGGGTGTTGAAGAAAAGATCGCCGACGGCGAGCGTGGTTCCGCGGGGCAGAGCCGCGTCTTCAACGCGCTGGATCTTGCCGCCTGCCACTGTAAGGCGCGTGCCCGCGGCTTCTTCACCGGCGGCGGTCTCCAGCGTAACGCGCGCGACCGAAGCGATGGACGGCAGCGCCTCGCCGCGAAAGCCCAGCGTGGCGATGGAGAGCAGATCGTCTGTGGTGCGCAGCTTGGAAGTGGCGTGGCGCTCGAAGGCCAGCAGGGCATCGTCGCGGTTCATGCCGTGGCCGTCGTCAGAGACGCGAATCAGCTTTTTGCCGCCGCCCTCGATCTCGACCCGAATGCGCGCAGCCCCCGCGTCGAGCGAGTTTTCCAGCAGCTCCTTCACCACGGATGCAGGCCGGTCCACTACCTCGCCCGCGGCGATCTGGTTGGCAACCTGATCGGAAAGGATGCGGATCTGGCCCATTGAGCGGCTCTCCAATTGGCGTAGGGCGGGGCCGCGATCCTTGAGTGGTGTTTTCCCTTAAGAAAACGCCACACCGCCCCGCCCTTAAGACTCCACGGGAATTGGAGAGCCGCCGTAAGAACTCAGGGTAACGCATGGCGCCGGGCCAGATCCGAATTTGGTTAGAACGGGTGCGCGCGGCTACTTGGGCGGTTCTTTCTTGACATGCGATGAAGCGGATTTCGACCTGGCGTGAGTGGCCGGCGTGGCCACTGCAGCCATGGCCGGCGCAGACGCGGGCAGCGCCGACGGACCCTCCAGCATGGTGGCTTTGCGAATCACGGCGTCGGGCGCAGTGGTGGTGAACCCCGGGTTGTTGGTTAACTGGGCCGCATACCACTGCGGAGGCAGATACCACTTGCTATCGCCGGAGCCGGTCAGATAGTCGTAGATGAGCGGCATATTGGACGGCACTCCCGCATGATCGCGTTCGGAGAGGGCCACGTAAGCCTTCAATTCGCTGGCAATCTGATCGTTATCCGCCGGGTTCTGCTGCTCCATGAGCGCGACAGCATATTCCAGATGCGCCGCGGGAATCGCGCCGCGGTCCGCATCGAGGGTCAATGCCGCGGTCAGGTGGTTGAGCGCATCCTGCCGTTCCTCGGGCGTACGCGCCGTGAGGCGTTCAAGCTTGGCCAGATAGAAGTGCGCGTAGGGATCGTTGGGCCGCGCCTCGACTGCATCCTGCAGGTTCCTTCTGGCCACGGCGAAGAGATCGTAGTCCATGGAGAGGATTCCGTTATCTCTTTGAACGGCGGAGATCATGGGGCCGAAATCGGGACTGGCGGTGACGAAGCTCTTGGCCTTGGCCTTCATCTCAATTTCCGCCTTCAGCGCTCCATTGATCAGCGCATCCAAATGGGCCCCGCGTCCTTTCACGCGCGGCGCGCTCCCCATAAACCCCAGGCCCATGCGAGAGTCCGCCGTAACAACCTGATTGAGGGTCGCGTACAGGTGGGATACCTGGCGCGGATCGTAGCCCTGGTTCAGCATCAATTGCGTCGCCATGTCGTCGGCGTCGTCCTCTTCTTTCGAGGCCCAAAGGACCGGCTCGATCTGCGGATGGATGAAGTAGTGGCCCACCTCGACTCCCGTGGCCAGTCCGGCGGTTCCTCCCATCAGGCCCCCGAGCCTGAGCGGAATCAACGCGCCGCCTAACCCGGCCCCCATGACCGTGGAAGCCACGTCGCTGATCACTTTTTCCTTTTCGGCCTTCTCTTTCGCCAGCTCTATTTCAACGTTCTTGTCGCGAATGCGCAGGTAGGCCTGCCTCAACTCAATGTGAGCAATCTCGTGCGCCAGGACATAACTCAGCTCGGCTTCGCTGCCGAGCATCGAAATCAGCCCGGTGGAGAGGTAGATTGTCCCGGTAGACAGCGTGAGCGCCTTGGGGATGGGATCGTACAGGACCCGGAACGTGTAAACGTTGCTGGAATTCTTGGGGACAAGCTTCTGGCCGATATGGTTGACGTAGCTTTGCACCACGGGATTCGAGTAAAGGCGCTGCCGGTCGAAGGAATCCGGCGACACGTTGTCCTGGGACAACCCCATGTTTTCAGTCAGGTTGATGCCATAGGCCAACTGCATGTCATTTCTGCGCAGCGTATCCCATTCCTGCTGGATGGCGTCCTGGACCTCCGGCATCTGCTCGATGCGGGCGATCTTGTCCTTGTCCACGTTGCTCAGGTCGGTTTGGCCATTCGAGTCCTGGCCCTTCTTCTTTCCGGAAAGGGCGCTGCCGAGATCGGAGAATTGTGCCGAGGATTTGGGCGCCGAAACTCCGCAGAGAAGCAACGCACAAAAGACCACTGCGAGAAGTCTTTGCATAAGACTCTCCTTTTCGATGGCGGCGTCACGGGATAACGCCATTGACCGTTGTGGCTGGGGGGAAGGCCCGGTATGGGAGAGTATAGGCCGGAATTTCCGACAGAGTCAACGGCCGGTGCACCGGGCGAAACATCGCCATTGCAGGTGGGATCGGGCCCGGGAAAACGCAACGATCTTCGGGAGATAGTCGGCCGGGTGGTGCGGAGACCGGGTTGAACTGCTGGTCCCATATGCAGAGACGCAGGTCCGAAGTGTGATCCAAGGCACACCTGGAACGGGAAAGGGACGGCACAATAATCGAGTAGGGCCCGGCAAGCAGTTCGCTTAGCGGGCCGGGAGACGCAATGATGAGCGACCTTGCCACTTTGGCCGAAGCCGTAGCGGTTGACCCGTTGGTGGGCCATCCGCCGGACTACCACGTATTTCACAATTTCATCGAGCGCTGCAAAGATCTGCCGGCCATCACCACGGCGGTGGTTTGGCCGCTGAGCGACGTGGCTCTTCGCGGCGCGGTGGAAGCCGCGTCTGCCGGCCTCATCGAGCCCACGCTCATCGGACCGGAAGCGGCCATGAAGGCGCTGGCAGCAAAGATTGGCGTTGACATCAGCACGTTTCCCGTCGTGGAGGCCGAAACCGAGTCAAAGGCAGCCGAGATCGCTGTGGCCATGTGCCGCGCCGGCAACGCGCAGGCCCTGATGAAGGGTAGCCTGCACACCGACGAACTGTTGAAGCCGGCTATGCAACGCGACACCGGCCTGCGGACCGCGCGCCGCATCTCGCACGTGTTCATTATGGATACGCCGGCCTACGCGCGCACCCTGCTGATCACCGATGCGGCCATCAACATCACGCCGGAGCTCGAAGACAAGATTCACATCGTGCAGAACGCCATCGATCTGGCGCATGCGCTCGGCATCCCCGAGCCCAAGGTCGCTCTGCTTTCGGCTGTCGAGACCGTGAATCCCAAGATCCAGTCCACGCTCGATGCAGCGGCGCTGTGCAAGATGGCCGAGCGCGGCCAGATCACCGGCGGAATTCTCGACGGTCCGCTGGCGTTCGACACGGCGGTAAGCCAGAGGGCCGCGGCCATCAAGAAGCTGGTTTCTCCCGTAACGGGCCAGGCCGATATTCTGGTCGTCCCCGATCTCGAGAGCGGCAACATGCTCGCCAAACAACTGGAATATCTGGGCGGCGCGCAACTGGCCGGCATCGTGCTCGGCGCGCGCGTGCCGACGATCCTGACCAGCCGCGCCGACTCCGCGGAAACGCGGCTCACCAGTTGCGCCGTGGCCGTGCTGCTGCATTACGCGGCGAACCCGGCGGTAAAGGTATAGAAACTTTGTTTGAAGAGACCGATAGACTCAATCGGGCGCCATTGAATTTGTGGCGCCCGTTTTGCGTTTGTGGAATTCTCCACAACTTTTCACCTTCTGCCCAGTCGCTTCGCCTGAACCGGCGGTCTATTCTTGGCATCAAAGTCAGTACGCGAGACACGCAGCGTTTCCCTCCCGGACTTCGCCGTTCCGCGGTTTCCCTGCCGCTCTCGCACAAAGGAGATTAGATGGCAACACAAATAAGTCAGAATTCAAAAGCGGCCAAGACAAGCAATCCGGATAGCTTCGCGCCTGAGCAGGTCAAGGAATTGTCGGACGCGCTCAATGCGCTTCTGGCCGACGTTTTTGCCCTCTACATCAAGACCAAGAACTTCCACTGGCACATGAGCGGGCCGCATTTTCGCGATTATCATCTGCTGCTCGACGAGCAGGCCGATCAGATCTTCAACATCACCGACGATATTGCCGAGCGCGTGCGCAAGATCGGCGGGCAGACGATTCGCTCCATCGGCCACATCGCGCGGCTGCAGCGGATCGCAGACAACGACTACGAGTTTGTTCCGGCGCACGGCATGCTGGAGGAACTGCAGGCCGACAACAAAGCGCTGGTGCATAGCCTCCGCGAGGCGCACGAGGTTGCGTCCGATGCCAACGACTACGCGACCACCAGTTTGATCGAGGTCTGGATCGACGAAGCCGAGCGGCGCGCCTGGTTCCTGTTCGAAGCCACGCGATGACTGCCGGTTGCGGAGACTTGAGCGCTGGCGTAAGGTTGGCGCATTGGGCTCGCCTCTTTGGGTTCCTATTTGACAGGAGGCCTTCATGCCGATGGACGCCGTCACCGCATCCCCCATTGCTGCCGCCGCGGGCGGCAGCTTTCTCGTCGAATCGCGCGCGCCGGATGAAATCTTCACCCCCGAAGACCTGAACGAGGAGCAGCGCCAGATCGCGGCGACGGCGGAGCAGTTTGCGCGCGAAGAGATTTTGCCGCGCGTGGCGGCGATCGAGGCCAAAGAGCCGGGCGCGATGCCGGCGCTGCTGCGCAAGGCGGCCGAGCTTGGATTCACCGCGGTCGACGTTCCCGAAGAGTACGGCGGCCTGGGGATGGACAAGGTGAGCTCGACGCTGATCACCGATCACATCTCCGTGCTGGCCAGTTTTTCGACGGCGTTTGGCGCGCATATCGGCATCGCCACGCTGCCGCTGGTGTGGTACGGAACCGAGGAGCAGAAGCGGCGCTACCTGCCCAGGCTCGCCACCTGCGAGTGGATCGGCGCTTATGGCTTGTCCGAGGCCAGCTCCGGCTCCGACGCCATGAACATCCGCACGCGAGCAACGCTTTCGGCCGACGGCACGCACTACATTCTGAACGGCGAAAAGCAGTGGATTACGAACTGCGGCATAGCGGGCTTGTACACGGTTTTCGCCAAAATTGACGGCGAAAAGTTTTCGGCGTTTCTGGTCGAGCGCGACACGCCGGGACTGACCGTGGGCGCCGAAGAGCACAAGCTGGGGATTCGCGGCTCGTCCACCTGCCCGCTGGTCTTCGAGGATTGCAAAATTCCCAAGGAGAATCTGCTGGGCGAGGCCGGCAAGGGCCATCACATCGCGTTCAACGTGCTGAACGTGGGCCGCTTCAAGCTAGGCGTGGCCTGCATCGGCGGAGCGCGGCACGCACTGGCCAACATGATCCGCTACGCCAAAGAGCGCCACGCGTTCGGCAAGGCGATCGCGGAGTTCGGCTTGATCCAGCGCAAGATTTCTTCCTCGGCGGCGCGGCTCTATGCGGCCGAGAGCATGGCCTATCGCACGGCGGGCCTGATTGACGCACGGCTGGAAGCGGCACGGCAGGCGCGGTCCGGCGAAGCGCGGCCGGGCCTGGAGGTACCGCGCAGCATTGAGGAGTACGCGGTGGAGTGCTCCATTCTGAAGGTCTACGGCTCGGAGATGCTCACGCTGGTGGCGGACGAGCTGATCGCCACCATGGGCGGCTACGGTTACGTCGAGGAGTATCCGGCGGAGCGCACCTACCGCGACGCGCGCATCAACCGCATCTTTGAAGGCACGAACGAGATCAACCGGCTGATCATTACGGGATGGATGATGAAGCGCGCGATGAGTGGAAAGCTGCCGCTGCTCGCGGCGATCAAGCGCGTGATGGACGAAGTGACGGAGCCGCCTGCGTTCGATGGCGGCGACAGATGCCGGCGAGCCTCTTGCGCGCGAAGCCGCGGTGCTGGCGGCGGTGAAGAAGATAGCGCTGTTCGCGGCAGGCGTGGCCAGCCAGCGATTCATGACGGGCCTTGAGGAGCAGCAGGAGATCATGGCCGACCTGGCCGATCATGATCAGCCATGTATATGCGCTGGAGTCGGCGCTGCTGCGCGCGCGCAAGATTGCAATATCGGGGCGCAACACGGCTGAAGCTGCCGCGGCGATGACGGGGCTGCTGGCCGATGAGATCGATGGGGTTCGCGGAGCAGGCGGCGCGCCGTGTGCTGGCGGCATGCGGCGAAGGCGACGCGCTGAGTACGCAATTGGCGATTCTGCGGAGGCTGGCGCGGTTCGCACCTGCCGATGCGGTCGCGCTGAGCCGCGCCGTGGCCCGGCAATGCATCGAGCTGGAGCGATACCCAATCTGACTGGGTTTATCCGGCGGTCAGGCCTTCGATTCGTGAAGCGATTCCACTGCGCGGGGCGCGCTGGTGTGGGGCGAAAGAAGCTGCGCGACGATGGCCACCGCCGGAATCAGATAGACCATCGATCCGCAGACCCACATGAAGGCGCCGGCGGCGACCTGGTCGTTCGAGCGCGGCGAAGCCGAAGGGACGCGGAACCAACGCGTAACTCGGATAGAGCAAGCGGCCGGCGAAGCAGAGGAAGGCCGAGACTCCCGTGTTGACCACGTCGGCGAGCAGCAGATAGGGAATCAAGACCCAGCGCGAGCGCAGCGGCGCGGCTGGGCCACGGCTGAACGATCGGCCACCAGAACATGAGATTGGTGAAGAAGAAGCAGGCGTGCTCGAAGTTGTGCCAGTTTTCTGAGGCGAGCGCGAACTCGTAGGCGCGTGGAATGTGCCAGCCGATGTAGGCGGCGTTCATGGCCAGCCAGGCGACGCGCGGGCGCGTGAGAAATGCTCCGGCGCGATGAATGAACGCGCGAAACAAAGAGCGGGCGAAGCAGGCGGCGAATCGCGAATCGGGGAAGGCCGCGCAGCATGGGAACCACGGGCGCGCCGAGGACGATCAACGGCGGCGCGATGGACATGAGCACAAAGTGCTGCGCCATGTGCATGAAGAGCAGCGATTCGCTGAAGGTATCGAGCGGCGAGGCGACGGCGACGAAGAGGGCGAAGATGCCGCCGAGAAACGCCGCCAGACGCCAGGCCGGAAACTGCGCGGGGCGCGTGCGGCGAATGCGCGTCCAGCCGCGTGCGTAGATAAGCGCCGTGAGCGCAAGCGCGGTGGTCACGGCCCAGGGAATATCCCACTCGGTGAAGAGATCCGCGACTGTGGTGGTATCGATCATGGGTTGGGATTTCCTTGCGCGGGAACAGCCGCAGGCGAGGCTGAACTGCTGGCGAGTTCTGCACGGCTTCGACTGCGCGCCGCGCGGCATCGTATGCGGGCGGCTCATTGGCCGGATGCAGCGTCTCAAGAAAACTGACCAATGCTTCGATCTCCGCGGGCGAAAGGTTCTTGCCGTAGGCGGGCATGTTGCCGCCGCCGCTTACAACTTTGAATCGCATCTCGTCCATCGTCATGCGCGTGGCCACATCGTCAAGCGCAGGGCCGCGCTCGCCTCCGGCCCCGCCAATCGAGTGGCAGTTGCGGCACTGCTTGGCCTGAAAGACAGCCGCGCCCTGACGCACCAGCGGCGTAGCGGTTTTGAGGTAGCGCACCGGGATGGGATCGCTGCTCCAGGCGCTCATGTGCGGGCTCCACGGCGTTGTGGTTCCCAGATGCGTGAGCACGCCCCACGAGACAGCAATGGTGGAGACGAGCAGCACAGCAACCGGCCTGCGATGCCAGCTCTTCTCGCCTTCCGCGGCAAAGAACGGCAGCGCCAGCAGGCCGGCGATGGCGACGAGCGGCGCGATGAGAATGAATGGCGTCTCCATCGCGGGCGGAAGATACGAGAGGATGGTGTAGATCCACAGGAAAAAGAAGTCCGGTTTGGGGACGGTTTGAATAATCGACGGATCGGGCTGGCCGCTGGGGCCGTAGGGGCCGAATACGAAGGCGCAGACGGCGACGGCGGCCAGAATTGCGCCGGAGAAGACGAGATCCTTCCAGAACGCGCCGGGAATAAAGGGAATGCCGTCCTCGTGGGTGAGGCGGGTGTACTCCTCAAGGTAGGTCGATCGGTGCACGAGGCGTCCCGGCATGGGCCACTCGTTGATGCCGAGCTTGAGCACCATCCAAACGTGCACCAACGCGAACACGAGCAATGTGCCGGGGATGATGAAGACGTGCAAATGCAAAAAAGCGCGACAGCGTGGCGCCGGCAATAATGGGACCGCCGAGGAGCAGGTGAACCAGGCCGCCGCCGATGAAAGGCACGCGGCTGACGATGGATGCGCCGATCCCCAGGCCCCAATAAGCGTCCTGATCGAAGCGCAGCACCTGGCCCGTGAAGGCCATGCCGAGGGTCATCAAAAGCAGAAAAACGCCGACTATCCACGTGAGCTCGCGGGGAAATTTGTAGGAGCCGAAGAGAAATACCTGCGCCATGTGGATGAGGACGACGGCGACCATGAAGTTCGATCCCCAGCCGTGCAGCGCGCGCAGATACCAGCCCAGCGGAACCTGGTGATTGAGAATGTTGAGGCTGTTCCACGCTTCGCCGGCCGAGGGAACATAAACCAGGGCCAGCAAAATGCCGGTGACGACCTGGAAAAGAGCAGCGTGAAGGCGGCGCTGCCGAAGACGTACCACCAGCTTGCGGTGTTGCGCGGAACCGGGTGCAAAGCCGCGTCTTTCACCGGCGCTTCGAGCTGCAGCCGGCGCTCGAACCAGGCGTAGACGCGGATTGCGGTTGGCTTCATCCCTGGCATGAGCAATCTCCCGGGCCGATTGGAAATCTTTACCAGCTTTGCAGTATTCGAGAGAGTGGGCATCTGGCCTGCGTCAATCTGCAACTCGCCGGAAACGATCTTCCAGTCGTAGGTGAAGAGGCCGCGCTCGGGAGGGCCGGAAGCGCGCGAGCCGTCGGCGTAATAGACGCCTCCGTGGCAAGGACACATGAATAGCTGCGACTGCGGAAACCAGCGCACGGGGCAGCCCAGATGCGCGCAGTTGATGGCGAAGACGCGGAATTGATTGCCGCCCTCGTTGCGCACATAGCAGGCGACGTTGTCGGTCTGGCCGTCCCAGGGATTGGCGGAGGGATTCTTGTAGGATGCGAGGCGCGTTTGGCCCGCGGGAAATGCGGTGGCGTCGCCCAGCGACACCCAGGAGTTGTAGCTTGAGTCTTTCCTCCACGGCGCAAACAGATAGCGGAGTATGGGAACGGCGAGGACAAGCCCGACGAGTCCATTGAGCGCGATGCCCGCCTTGAGCAGCAGCCACCGGCGGGAAACGAGGCGAGGGTCGTTGGGGCTTGCCGTCTCACCGGCGCCGTTCGCGCTCAGACTTTGCTGCGGATGCTGGCTCGATGTGTGTTCTTCGTGGCTCATTTTGCTTGCCTCTTTTCCGGCGCAATCGATGCGGATTGCCCCGGGGGTGAGTTCGCGGCCAACTGCGGCGCTCCGCTCCGCAAGCCGGCGAGATACGCGACGATGTCGTCGACCTCCTCGGCGGAAAGCGGTGCGGCTGCCGCGCCGGCGGGGCCGTCGTGCCGCCAGTCGGGCTGGCCGATGTCTGGCCGGCCGGCGAGGATGATGCTGCGCAAGGCCTGGTCGCCGACGAGCGCGAGATAAACCGGGCTGGTGATCTGCTGATGCGAAGGCTCGTGGCAGGAAGCGCAACGCGCCTGGTAGGCCAGCTCACCGCGATGCGGATCGCCCGCCTGTACTTCGGCGTAGGGCGGCGGCGCGGCTCCGCTGAAGACATTCGGCTGCAGCCAGTTCGCGCGCATCCCGGCGACAAGCGCATTTACCTGCGCATCGGTCAACATTCCTCCCTGCGATTGCGCAAACGCAGGCATCTCGGTGCCGGGCATGCCGCCGGAGATCCATTTGCGCAGAGTCGCGTCGTCCACCAGCGCCTGATACTCGGGATTGGCGAGGTCGATCGCCGGACCGTTCTGCCCGTTCGCTCCGTGGCAGGCTGCGCAGTTCTCGCCATACAGCGTTGCGAAGTCGGTCACTGCGGTGGGCCGCAAAACCGGATTGGGCGGATAGCCCGGCGCATGTCCGCAGCCGCCAATCAGCGCGATCGCGCAAGCCAGGAGAGCGGTAACGAAAGAACGCATCACGCTCCTTGTCGCGCGGTGAATCGGCCCGTGGACAGGCTCTCGTCCGCGCGGTGGACCCGCGTCCTGCCGGGAATCCATGAGCCCGGGAGCTTCAATTCCCAGTCGCGCGGCAAAGGGCATCGACTGGCCGGTTGGAATGCGCTCCTGGCGCGCAACGACGATGCCCGCGGTGACGCCGTAGGTGACCTGCGAAACCAAAAACCAACCCCACGCGATGCGATCGGCGAGCGCGGGATTGATGATGCCCATAAAAGAATGGAGAATTCCCGTCCACAGCACGGGCGCAAGAATGCCCCCAAGAAAGATAGGATGACGCGGCAGCATAGGCAGCATGGCGCCGTAAAGCAACCCGACCAGCAGGCAAGTGATGGAGTGAATCAAGATGGCGACGAGCAGCCCCTGCCAGTGAAAAGCGGCAATGTCGGCCGTGGTGGGGTTGCTCCAGTGCGCCACGCCCGCGCCGCCGAGCAGGTTCACCGGGTACCAGATGCTGTGCTGAGCAATCCAGCCGTAGGCAAGCGCGGGCACAATCATGGCAATGCCGCCGGCGATGCCGCCCTTGATGCCGCTGGTAACGGGATAGGTCTCGATGGGCAGGCGCGCGCGGTGCCTGGGGCTGAGCCGGATGCGCTCCACCAGCGCCCGAGAGGATGCAATGGTAACCGGCTGATCGACGACGGGAACCTCTTCGTGCTGCTCATGCGGCAAGACCTGGCGAAACCATCCGATGCAACCGGCCAGCACGAAGCACGCCGCCCAGAATGCTGATGCCCGCGCTGGTTACCAGGCCTGCCGCGGCCAGAGTGCAACCGAAGGCCAGCACGATGGGCCATGCGGTTGGCGCGGGCAGATGAATCGTGCCGCCGCCGGAATGTTGCTGTTCGCTATGTGGGCTCTCTGCCATCGATTTCACCTTCCCACGATGTAGACCACGGTGAAGACCACCACCCACACCGCGTCGACGAAGTGCCAGTAGAGTGAGAGCACCTGAATGCGCTCGGCGTGACGCTGCTCCACGCGGCCCAGCAGCGTGAAGAGCATGACAAGAGACAGAGCGATGAGGCCGATAACGACGTGGGTGGCGTGCAGGCCCACCAGCGAATAGAAAGTTGTCCCGAACAAGTTCGTCCGGATGGTCAGGCCATCGTGAACGATCAGCCGGTCCCACTCCATTGCCGTGCCGGCCAGGAAGACGATGCCCAGCAGCATGGTGAGCGCCCACCACGCGCCGAAGACGCGAATCCGTCCGCGCTCGATGGCGTGCTCGGCGAGCCAGATGGTCAGGCTGCTCGAAAGCAGGCAGACGGTGTTGAATATGGGCACATCGAGAATCTGCGGCCCCGGCCCGTAGGTGCTGCGGCCGATGTAGTAGATGTAGGCGACCACAAAGATGGTGAAGATGGCCGACTCGCCGACGATGAGCGAAAGCATGGCCACGCGCCCGCGCGAAGGCAAACGCCAGTTTTCGTCGGCGAAGATGGGGATTGTGCTCATGGCTCGTACTTCCAGTCGGGATCGTTGGGGTGCTTGATGTCCCAAAGCGGACGGCGGCTGCGCACCACTGGGTCAGCGGCAAAGTTGTAGGGCGGCGGCGGCGAGGGTGTAGACCACTCCAGCGTCCACGCATCCCACGGGTCGTTGCCGGCCTCGTCCCCGTGCAGATAGGAGTCGATCAGATTCCACACGAAGAGCAGCACCGCAATCGCCTGAATCATGCCGCCCACCGAGATGAACATGTTGAGCGTGTTCCACCCCCGATCCGCTTCGTAGGTGTAGATGGAGCGCGGCATGCCCAGAATGCCGACAAAATGCATGGGGTCGAAGGTCAGGTGGAAACCGATGAAAAAGAGCCAGAAGTGCCACTTGCCGAGCTTTTCGCACAACATGCGGCCGGTGACCTTGGGATACCAGTAATAAATCGCGGCAAAGATGCAGAAGACGATTGCGCCCACGAGAACGTAGTGGAAATGCGCGATGACGAAGTAGGAGTTGTGCAACTGCCAGTTCCAGGGCGCCACCGAGAGCATGATGCCGGTGAGCCCGGCAGCGAGGAACTGAATGACAAATGCAGTGCAGAAAAGCATCGGCGTGGCGAAGCGGATTCTGCCGCCCCACATGGTGGCGAGCCAGTTGAAGATTTTTATGCCCGTGGGGATGCCGACCATCATTGTGGAAAGAGCGAAAAATGCGTTGCCCACGGACGTCATGCCGACGGTGAACATGTGGTGCGCCCACACGGTCGAGGCTTACGAAAGCGATGGCCACCGTGGCTGCAACCATGGCCGGGTAGCCGAAGATGGCTTTGCGCGAGAAGACGGGAATGATTTCGTTGGCAATGCCGAAGGCCGGCAGCACGAGCACATACACTTCCGGGTGGCCGAAGATCCAGAAGAAGTGCATCCAGACCACGGCCGAGCCGCCGGCCTGCGTGTCGAAGAAGTGGCCGCCGAGGTAGCGATCGATGAGCAGCATCACCTGCGCGGCAGTCAGCGGCGTGATGGTGATGAGCGTCATCCCGCTGACCACGAGCATGAGCCAGGCGAAGAGCGGCATGCGGAAGAGCGTCATGCCGCGGCAGCGCATGGAAACGATGGTGGCAATAATATTGATGGCCGTGCCCAGCGTGCCGAATCCGCTCACGATGAGGGCCAGAGCCCAGTAGTCAGTGTTGTGGCCGGGCGAAAACGCTTTGGCGGTGAGCGGCGCATAGGCCCACCAGCCAACGTCGGGCGCGCTGCCCATGCCGTAGAGGCCAAAGCCGCCGATGAAGCTGAAATAGAGCAGCAGACCGCCGAATGCCGTCATCCAGAAGCTGAAAGCGTTGAGGCGCGGGAAGGCCATGTCGCGCGCGCCGATCATTAGCGGCACCAGATAATTGGCGAAGCCGAACAGAATCGGCATGCCCACCAGAAAAACCATGGTGGTGCCGTGCATGGTAAAGAACTCGTTGTAGAGCTCGGGCGAGAGGAAGTGATTGTTGGGGACGGCAAGCTGAATGCGCATGGCGATGGCTTCGACACCGCCGACGAGCAGGAAAAAGAGCGCATACACAACGTAAAGAATTCCCAGCTTCTTGTGATCGACGGTCACCACCCAGCTATGCAGCCACTCGAGCAGCGCGGCGCCGCGCGAGGGTGTTGCGTCGAGAGTGCCGGGAATCGGAAAGGTTTGGTCGGCCATCGCTTGCCTTTCAGTGCAACGTGGTGAGGTACGCCACTAAATCGTCGACTTGTTCATCGCTGAGCTGCATGGCAGGCATCAGCACTCCGGGTTTGAAAGTGTCTGGATCCTGAATCCACGCGCGCAGGTTCTCGGGCGTGTTGGCCACGGAGCCCGAGGCGATCGTCGCGCGGCTCATCAGATGCGTCAGGTCGGGGCCGAAGGTTCCGTGAGCAGGAGTGCCCACGATGGTGTGGCAGTTGACGCAGGCTTCGGTTTCAAAAACGTGACGGCCCGCGTCGACCGCGGAATCGTCGACACCGGAATCCGGGGCGGCCGGCTGCTGCTGGTTCTTCACCCATTTGGCGAACTGCTGCGGCGTATCGACATAAACGCGAATCAGCATCTTGGCGTGCTCAATGCCGCAGAATTGCGCGCACTGGCCCAGATAGAGACCCGTTTCCTGCGGATCGAGCCACATCTCGTTGGGGTGGTTGGGAATCAAGTCGGTCTTGCCGGCGAGCTGTGGCACCCAGAAGCTGTGATCCACATCGGCCGAGAGCAGGCGCAGATAGGTTGGCTGGGGATCGAGCCGCGTGCTTACAGGAATGTGCAGCTCGTTGGCGGTGACGATGTTCAGTTTGGGATAGCGGAACTCCCACCAGAATTGATGGCCGATCACAGTGACGTCGAGCGCGGATTGGGCTCGGGCGCGTCCTGAATGGCGAAGATGATGCGCGCCGTAGTGAGAAAAAGAACCACCACAATGAGCACCGGAATGACGGTCCAGGCCAGCTCCACCTGCGTGCTGCCGTAGATTTGCGCCGGCTCCTGCTGCGCGTCTGACTCTCGCGCCCGGAACTTGAAGATCACAAAAATGAGCAGCCCCGCGACCACGGCGAAGATGGCGCCGGTAACCGTGAGCACGAAGAGCGAGAGGCTGTAGATCTCATGCGCCGGCGTGGAAGCAGGCGCCAGAATGCTGGGCGTGGCCTGCGGACCCTGTGCCGCGGCCGGTAGCGCACCAAGACAAAGTGAGACGAGGAGCGAATGCGGGGATCGAATTAAGGAAAGACTGCGCCTTCGCTGCATAGTCCTCCAAGTTCCGGTGAGGGAATTCCAGCATGCCGGCAGGCAGGAGCCTGGACGCCGATCTTGAACCCATCGATCTTGCGGTCGATGCGTTCATCCGCTTTCACGCCATCGGATGTTTGTCTATCCGTGAGTTGACTCGCCGGTCAGCGCTGCCGGCTCTTTTCGGCGCGCATCGGGGAACGCGAGTTTCCGAAGGCTGATTATAGGACACCTGTTTTCGGTTTCGTGCCTTGCAATGGGACGGCGGCGCAAGATAAAACGGAGCTCAGTTCGCAATTTAACTCCGATGCAACATGCGCCGATCGTTCGTCTCGCCATCCGTACGCTTCTTGCCGAGGCGGAAGGCGTGCTCGCTGCTGGACCGCATCCCGAGCGGGCGCGGCGCGACGCGGAGACGCTGCTTCTGCATGCGCTGAGAAACGATGCGCCAGGCGCGAACCTGGCGTGGCTGATCGCGCACGAAAACGAGACGCCGGCGCTGGGCGCAACCTCTGCGTTGAGCGCGCTGGTCGAGCGCCGCCGTGCCGGCGAACCCATGCAATACATTACCGGCGAGGCGGAGTTCTACGGGCTGAGCTTCTGCGTCAACCGCGATGTGCTCATTCCGCGGCCGGAGACGGAGCATCTTGTGGAAGAGGTGATTGAGATCGCCGCCACATTCGCGGGGCCACGGATCGTCGATATCGGCACCGGCTCGGGCGCGATTGCCGTCGCGCTCGCGCATGAGCTGCCTGACGCGCAGATTCATGGCACTGACATCTCCGCGCCGGCTCTGGCCGTTGCGCGGGCCAACGCCGAGCGCCACGGCGTTGCGCAGCGCGTGCGGTTCTACGAGGGCGATCTGATTGCGCCGGTCGCCGGTGAGCGGTTCGATATCATCGTTTCCAACCCGCCTTATGTGGCGGAGCGCGACCGCGAATCGCTCTCAGTGGAGGTGCGCGAGCTATCGAGCCGGCACGGGCGCTGTTCGGGGGGCAGACGGGCTGGACGCTTATCGCCGTCTGATTCCGGCGGCACTTGGCGCGCTCGTTGAGGGAGGCTTTGTGGCGCTCGAAATCGGCTTCGGCCAGCAGGCGGATGTGGGAGATCTGCTTGCGGGCGCGGGATTCCAACAGATCGAATTCACAGCCGATTTACAAAACATTCCCCGCGTGGCTTCGGCGCGCAGGCCGTGAATCCCGTCGCGGCCGGTCGAAGCCATTGAAAAGCAAGCAAATAAGCGAAAGTTCCCGCATCGCACTGCGATCCCGGTCACACCTTCATTCAAGGGTGTTGCTTTACTATTTCCCTGAAAGGAATTCCTTATGCCCTTATCGAAAGGTTACGGAACACCCGACTCCCACACCCCTCTTGCTCCCACCACATTCAGCCGCCGTGAGCCCGGAGCCACCGAGATCGCGATTGAGACGCTTTTTTGCGGCGTGTGCCACTCTGACCTGCACATGGCGCGCAACGAGTGGGGCAATTCGGTGTATCCCATGGTGCCGGGACACGAGATTGTGGGCCGAGTGACCGCGGCGGGAAGTGCGGTGAAAAAATTCAAGGTGGGCCAGGTTGCGGCCATCGGCGTGATGGTGGACTCCTGCCGTCATTGTGTGCCGTGCACACGTGGCGAAGAGCAGTACTGCGAAAATGGCATGACGCTGACCTACGCGTCGCCCGACCGCGTTGACGGGTCGATCACCATGGGCGGCTACTCGAACAATTACGTTGTTGACGAGCGCTTCGCGCACACCGTGCCGGCGAATCTCGATCTGGCCGGAGTGGCGCCGCTGCTTTGCGCGGGAATCACGACGTACTCGCCGCTGCGCCACTGGAACGCGGGCGCCGGCAAGAAGGTGGGCGTCGTTGGCCTGGGCGGGCTGGGCCACATGGCGCTCAAGTTCGCGCATTCCTTCGGCGCGCACGTGGTGCAATTCACCACATCGATCAAGAAGAAGGACGACGCGCTGCGCCTGGGCGCGAACGAAGTGGTCTTGTCGACCGATGCGAACGCGATGAAGGCCCACAGAAACTCGTTCGACTTCATCATCGACGCTGTTTCAGCGCCGCACTCGCTCGACGCCTACACTCGATCTGCTGAAGCTGGATGCGACCATGACGCTGGTTGGCCTGCCGGACAAGCCGCCCGCGATCAACGTGGGAAATCTCATCTCGAAGCGGGCCGCGCTTTCCGGCTCCTCGATTGGCGGCACGCCCGAGACGCAGCAGATGCTCGACTACTGCGGCCAGCACAACATTACAGCCGACGTCGAAGTGATTCCGATTCAGAAAGTGAATGAAGCCTTCGAGCGACTGCTCAAGCAGGACGTGAAGTATCGCTTCGTGATCGATATGAGCTCGCTGAAGTAGCGTCGCTCTCGAGAGCGCTGGGCGGTCCAAATCTCAGAATTGCGCAGCAGCCGTCGTCATTGCGCGCTTCCACAACCCGCACAGAGAGCTAGATAAGCTCATAGCCCGCGAACCAATATCCGATTTCGAAGGCCGCCGTCTCTTCCGCATCGGAGCCGTGAATGGCGTTCTCCTGAAGAGAGCCGGCAAACTTCTTGCGGATGGTACCTTCTTCGGCGCTGGCGGGATTCGTTGCGCCCATCAGCTTGCGCAGGTCGGCAATCGCGTTCTCCTTTTCCAGGACCATGAGGACGAGCGGGCCCGAAGACATGAAGTCGGTGAGGCTTGAGAAGAACGGCTTTTCGCGATGGATCGCGTAAAAGCCCTCGGCCTCGCGTTTGGTGATGAATTCCCTCTTGATAGCGACGATCCGGAAGCCGGCCTTGTCAATTTCGGCCAGGATGGCGCCGGTGAAGCCATTGCGGACGGCGTCCGGCTTAATGATGCTAAACGTGCGTTGGGGCAATCGAAATGCGCTCCTTCGTGGGAGAATCTCTCTCGATTTCATTGTAGTGGAGGGGTTTGAGCGCGGGCCGGCAAGACTGCAACGAGGGCGCGAAAGCAGATTCCGCCGGGTGCATGCGAGTGCGAGGCGTTATTTTTGAACAGGTTTTGCACATGGTTCGAAGTTCGCGAAAAGGCCGTTTTACGCGGTGAATTCCGTCATCGGCGAGGATGCATTACTTTCGGACATTGTCCGATAGAGAGACAATCTATACCACTAAAGAGGCATTCCGGAGCCGTTTTTTACCGCAGACAAACAGTTTGGAATCTGCTACAAGTAGTGAGTACAAAGAAGTGTTCCGGGTTCGGTCACCGGTGTTCGGGTTGCCGATAATGTGATTTTGGGGATCACTGATGGCATTGCACGTACTCCAAATTGTCGCCCTGGTTGCAATCGCATCCTATCTAGTGCGTTGGCGCGGGAACATGAAACGCCGCAACGCGCAAACATGGGAGGCGTTGGTGGCCCGGCTCCGCCACGAATGGAGCGCGCGTGAGCTGAGTGATCATTTCCTATGGCAGGAAGGCCTGAGCGCCACCCCTGAAGATGCATGGCAGCGTATGGAGGGTCCGAAGGGACTCTGGGTGATGTACCAGAACGCGCAGGTCATGCAGCAGATGGCCGACTTCGCCGCCAAGCACTGCGACGGCGTGGATCGCCTCCTGATCGAGACATTACACAGCGACGCCATGCAAATCCGTCTTTGCGTTTTAACGGCTCTGGTTCAATATGGATTCCGTCATGCCAGCGAAGGGGTTCGCGTGAATGCGTATCGTGCCGCTTCAATGTATACCGGCATGGCCGCCCGCACGACGCAGTTGCTGCAGGAGCACGCTGCTGTCATGGTTCCGGACTTTGTGGCGGCGATGTAAAACGGATTTTCCGGAAGACACAGAACCCCGGCTCAGGCCGGGGTTCTTGCTTTTGTGCTTATGCGGGTGAGCCGGCCTAGAGCACGCCGGCTCAGACCTGCGCTGCATCGGGTCCGCGCAACTTCAAGACTGCATCGACGCAAGGTTGTATCGCCATATAGGGATATGTGGCGTTGCGTTGCGAAACCCCGCTCAGACACCGGGGGCCCCGCGGATAGGTCTATGTCCGCGGGGTGGAGACGAGGCGGAGGACGACGGCTGTGGCGGGCCCACCGCCCAGGACGACAACGAAGTATGAACGAGGTTTCGCCGCAACCCGTGGGGCTGGGCCCGATTTTCCCGGTTTCGTTGTCGTTCGTCGCTAGCAGACACCCGGTATCCACCCCATGAACTGAGTTCATGGGGGCCCCGGTGTATGCGTCGCTCCTCTCTCCTAGAACCCGAGAAAATCGGCCTCCAGCGCCGCCACCCCTATATGGCGATACAACGTACTCGTTCGAGCAAAGCCATGGTTGACGGGTTCGGACAGGCGGGATAGGCTACTTTGCCTTGGTGGTGGCGTAGGCTGCGGGGGTAAGGTCGGCCAGCCCGTGGATGGAGCGATCGGCGAGGCCAGGCAGAGCGTCTGCCAGGTATTGGCGAATGGGAACGCCCAGTTTGCGGCAGCTCTCTACGATGCTGAAGATGGCGGCGATCTTGGGTCCGGCCTCTTTGCTGCCCAGGTGCAGCCAATTCCGCCTTCCAATCGCAACGGGACGCATTGAATTCTCCGCCCAATTGGTCGACAGTTCGATCACAGGATGTTTGATGAAGTGTGTCAGTTCCACCCAGCGCTTCAGCGTGTAGTTGATGGCCTTGCCCGCCACCGACTGCGGCAGGATCGTGCCCGAGCCTTGCATAGCGGACAGCAGCGCATGTAACTCGTCAAGCAACTCGGGCGCGCGCTCCTGGCGCAGTGCATGACGATCGTCGAGCGAGAGGTTCTGTTCGCGCGCCTCGCGGTCGATCGCAAACAGACCATCCATGAGCGCGACGGCGCGTTCCAACTTCGCGTCGGGTGTCTGGGCTCTGCTTTGCACCTTGATGGCATCGATGAATCCGCGCCTGGCATGCGCCATGCAGCAAGCGTGGATCATACCTTTCGTGCCGATGTCTTTTTCATACGCGACATACCCATCTGTGTGGAGGATTCCTCCATAGTCTTTGAAGAACTCCGTGGCGACCGTTTTACCTCGCGTCATCTCAAAATCGAAGACCACGCCTTTGCCCGGCGCACTGTACTGCCAGAAGAAGGCGCGATGGTTTGAGCCCTTTTTGTCGGGAGTCTGCACGTCTACGTGCGTTTCGTCGGCCTGGATGTAGCCGCCGGTGAGCAGATCGCGCTTCATCAACTCGACGATCGGAATCAATAGCTCGCCCACGCGCAGCACAGCATCGTCGATCGTGGTCAGCGCCACATCGATGCCCAGATCGCGCATCAGAATCGCGCGCTGACGATAGAGTGGAAGCGCATCACAATATTTCCGGACGATGAATTCGATAATGGTTTCGTCGGCGAAGATCGATTTCGGCGCGATGCGTGCCGGCGCCGGGGCGGTCACAACACCGCAGTCTGCGCAGCTTTTGCATGCCCGCTTCTCGCGCTTGATCGCGCGCACGAAGTGCACCGCAGGCTTCATGCCGAGCACCTCGGTCTCTTCGTAGCCGATGACCTGAGTCTCGCGTCCGCACTTGCCGCAGGTGCACTGCTCGGCCGCGCAGGCGACGATCTCTTCGATCCGCTCAAGATGCGCGGGTAACTCGTTTCGGCCGGGATGCGGCTTGCGCTTCTTTTGCTGCTGCGCGCCCGATAACGCGTTGTGTTCTTGTTGTTCTTCGCTGAGCGGACCGCTGGCGATCTCGGTTTCGACCTCCTCGCTCGACACAGCGGGTTCACGATCGAGAAGCTCCAACTGCAGGTCGGACAACTTCTCGCTCTGCTTGCCATACTTGCGGATGCGCTCCAGACGAAGTGCTTCCTTCAACTGCTGAATGATCGCTTCTGCCGCGGCAAGCGCCTGCCGGCTGCGCGCAAGCTCAGCATCCTTGTCGAAAAGAGCCTGCTCCTTCGCATTCACATTTTGCTGCAACTGCTCCATGACCGCGGCAACAACCGGGTCGAGCGCTGCAGGCAAAGTGAATTCGGATGTGGGATTCATCTGTGATCATCATCGCAAATAATGATGTGGATAAGTTATCGAATCCTCTGTGTTTATGCGACATTTTGCGATGAGGCTACTGCCTCGGCAACAGTTCTGCGATACCACTTCCGCTTCGTCGTCGCGCTGAGGTCGATGCCACCGATAAGCAACGCAAACTCCTCGCGCGTCAACTGCACACGCCCTTCCTCGGAACTGGGCCAGTGCAAGCGTCCCTTCTCCATGCGCCGTGCGCAGACCCATAGGCTGAAGTTGTCGAAGAAGAGAATCTTCATCCTGTCTCTTCGTTTGTTAGCGAAGAGAAACAGATGACCACTCTGAGGATCTTGCTTGAGCCGGCCAACTACCAGCGCATAGAGACCGTTGAAACCCAACCTCATGTCTGTTGCGCCGGTAGCTACGAAAATGCGCGTGGCCGCGCCCAAGCCGAGCATCCAGCTACACCGGCCGCGATAAGCGGCTGCGCAAATCCCCACCGTCGAGCACTGCAATCAGACGCAGCAGTTCGGCTGCATCGAAGCCCGGCTCGACCTCGATCCGAAGCCCATCAGTGAGTACGATCCGAAACTGGCCGTTCGGCACCAAGCTTCCTGCCCGCATCGAGCCCCTGCCCGCTTCATGATCCTCAACGATCTCAACGGGAACAATCTTCTCGGCAGATCCAAGCCGCGCAATGCGCTTACGCCATGCATCAAACGTATGCAGGTTCAGCCCACGCCTCGCGCAAAACTCCTTGCGCCTAAGCCCACTCTGATCGAACTCACAAACCAGATGCTCTGCTTCCATCCGGCTCAGCCTGCGCTTCGCTGCAACCAATCCGTTCGTGTTCATCCCTACACTTCAGCACAGCGCCTTACCACGCGGAAGTATGGAGTTGCCCGAATGGATACGATACAACCTAGAAATTCGTTGATTTTCTCGTATTCCTCTTCGCGGAGCCGGAAGCTGAGCGCGGGGGCTGTCTCTTCCACCTGCTTTGCGCTGCGCCCGCCCACGATTGCGGCTGTGATCGCAGGGTTGTGCAGCGTCCACGCAACGGCAACTACGCCGGGGTTTACGCCGTGGGCGGAGCCAATTTCGCGCAGCAGGTCCACCAGGCGCAGGTTGCGGCTCAGCCGCGGCTCGTTGAATTCGGTGTTTCCGCGGCGCCAGTCGTCGGCGGGAAGTCGGCGACGCGCTCGGCGGTCATTTTGCCGGTCAGAAGGCCCGAGAGCATGGGTGAGTAATTGATGACACCGATGCCGTTGGCCAGCGCAAAAGGAAGAATTTCGGCCTCGACCGCGCGGCGCAGCATGGAATAGGGCGGCTGCAGGCTGGTGATGGGCGCGATCTTCTGCGCGCGCTTCATCTGATCGACGGAAAAATTCGAGACACCGGCCCAGCGGATCTTGCCCTGCTCGCGCAGCCGCGCAAGTGCCGCCCATCCCTCTTCGATCTCGTCGTCAGGGTTGGGCCAGTGAATTTGGTAAAGGTCGATGGTCTCCACGCCCAGCCGGCGCAGCGAGGCCTCGACCTCCTCGGCCAACGACGCTGCCTTGAGAGAGTTATAGATGGTGCGATCGGCGTGCCAGCGCATGGAACACTTGGTGAAGATGTAAGGCTTGCGTGACGTAGATTTCAGGGCGCGCCCTACGACTTCTTCCGAGTGGCCAAGGCCGTAGATGGCCGCGGTGTCGATCCAGTTGATGCCCAGATCGAGCGCACGATGGATGGCGGCAATGGAATCGTTGTCGTCCTGGGGGCCCCAGGAGAATTGCCAGTCGCCCCCGCCAATGGCCCATGCGCCAAAGCCGATGGAGGTGATTTGCAGATCGGAGTTGCCGAGGGTACGCAGAGAAAGCGAAGCGGTCTGAGTCATGTCACCAAAATAGATGATCGGGGTGGCCAAAGTGGTGCGAAAAATGCGGTGTGGATGGGTGGGCGTTTTACGATCCGGGACGCTGGACCCGAAAGCGGCGCAGGGCTTTGCACTCAGTTCAAAAACATCGTCCGGTATAGCGTGTCGCGCTGCACGGGCTTGAAGCCCGCGTCGCGGATGATGCGGCGCAGCTCTTCTTCGGTGGTGCAATTCGATGTGCCCGCCGCGCGGACGACATTCTCTTCGAGCATCACCGAGCCCACGTCGTTGCCGCCGAAGTGCAGGCCCAGCTCGAGCACCTTCAACCCCTGCGTGACCCAACTGGCCTGCACGTTCTCGATGTTGTCGAGATAGAGCCGCGCGATGGCGAGGACTTTCAGGTATTCGACGGAGGTGGCCTCGTCCCAGCCGCGGCCGCCGAGGGCAGTGTTCCTGGGCTGGAAGCTCCACGGGATGAAGGCCGTGAATCCGCCGGTCTCTTCCTGCAGGCGGCGCACGACTTCAAAGTGATTGATGCGCTGGTCGTAGCTTTCGCCCACGCCGAACATCATGGTCGCGGTGGTGCGCATGCCCAATTCGTGCGCAGTCCGGTGCACGCTGACCCAGTCGCCGGTGTCGCACTTGAGGCGCGCGATGCGATGCCGGACCTCGTCGTCGAGAATCTCTGCGCCGCCGCCGGGGATGGAGTCGAGGCCGGCGTCGCGCAGCCGCGCGATGGTCGTGCGCAAGTCGAGATTCGAGTACTCGGCGATGGCCAGCACCTCAGAGGCCGAGAGGCAGTGCAGCCAGATTGCGGGAAAGCGCTGCTTGATGCCGCGAAACAGCCGTTCGAACCAGTCGATCTTGAGATCGGGATGGATGCCGCCCTGCATCAGCACACCGGTGCCGCCCATCTCGAGGGTTTCGGCGATCTTGCTATAGATGGTTTCGAAGTCGAGGATGTAGCCCTCGTCGGAGCGCGGGTCGGGCTTTCCGGGGCGGGGCAGCGGACGGTAGAAGGCGCAGAATGTGCAGTACTCGGTGCAGATAGTTGGTGTAGTTGATGTTGCGATCGATGATGTAGGTGACCACGCCCTCGGGGTGCAGGCGCCGGCGCACGGCGTCGGCCTCGAATCCCAGTCCGATCAGGTCGGGGGATTGGAAGTAATCCAGGGCCTGCTGGCGCGTGATCGGCATGGTTTCGATTCTACCAATTCAGATGCGGCTCAACCGCTGCATGGCGTATCAGCGGCGGATGTTTCTGGGCGTGGCCGGAAGAGGAAAATTCCGCGCTGGCGCAGCGGACGGCCTTGCGTGCGAGCCAAATTCGACGCCGTGGAAATGCCATTGAACAGGATGAAGAAATCAAGAAATGCCCGCAAAAAGCTTCGTCCATTGTCGTTGGCCATCGCAAACACCCTCAGGCCGATAGACCGGCCTTCTATTTCCTATTGGATCAGCGAGACGGGTCGCAGGTTGCAGAATCCCTGGAGGATGGTCTTACCTCGGATACCGTTTCTGGTGCCAGATCCATGCGGTGCGGATGATCTCGTCGAGCTGGGTGTAACGCGGCTTCCAGCCCAGCTCCCGGATGGCTTTCTCGGAGCTGGCAACGAGCACGGCGGGATCGCCGGGGCGGCGCGGATGGATTTCGGCGGGGATGGGATGGCCGGTGACACGGCGCGCCGACTCAATCACTTCCCGCACGCTGAAACCTTTGCCGTTCCCGAGGTTATAGATGAGCGGACCCTGTTTTTCGACCCCGGCAACGAGCGCAGAGAGCGCGAGAAGGTGCGCGTCAGCGAGATCGGACACATGGATGTAGTCGCGGATGCAGGTGCCGTCGGGCGTGGGGTAATCGTCGCCGAAGATATGAATCGAGGGGCGGCGATTGAGTGCGACGTCGAGGACCAGAGGGATCAGGTGACTCTCCGGCTGGTGCGCTTCGCCGCGCACGATGCCCGAGGGGCCCTGGTGCGCGCCAGCCACGTTGAAGTAGCGCAAAGAGGCGTAGCGCAAGCCGTGGATGCGGTTGAACCAGGCCAGCATTTGCTCCACAAGGAGCTTGGACTGGCCGTAGGGGTTGGCCGGCGCCAGGCGCGCATCTTCTTGAATCGGAAGGGATTCCGGCTCGCCGTAGACGGCAGCAGTGGAGGAGAATACCAGGCGTTTGGGGCCGCAGGCCAGCATCGCCTCGAGTAGCGAGAGAGTTGAGGCTGTATTGTTGCGGAAAAAGATTTCGGGGTGGACCATGGACTCGCCTGCCTCAATGAGCGCGGCGAAATGGAGCACGGCGTCGAAAGGCTGGTCCTGCTGCCGGGACGCCGTGAAGATGGCTTCCAACGCCTGCCGGTCGGCCAATTCTCCCTGGATGAACTCGACGCCGGGTGGCAACAAGTCGCGCCGACCGTGACTTAAATTGTCGAATACGACTACCTTATGTCCATTTTCGAGGAGCAGGCCCGCAACTGTACTACCAATGTACCCGGCGCCTCCGGTTACAAAAATCTTCACAAAAAAAGTATCCTCTCTGCTACAGATTGGTTTACCTTAAGTCTATAAGTGTAGTGCTCGACCGTGCGGCCATTCGAGCCGCATGGCCTCGATCTTCCGTGTGGGCAGTTTGTCACGCCGGAGGCTTGGACACAGCGCAGTGAGCTCGCCATGGGGGGCCATTTAGAGGCTTCCCGATTTGGCATGAAATCAGTGCAAATCTTGCCGCGATATAGTCGGCCGATTCCCTGTAAGCGCCTTGGATGATTCATGAAGAGGGATCGAATGTCCCAGGGCAACGGAAATGGCTCAGGCAAGGTAATTTTGCCGGTCGACCCGTGCCATTGGTACCCGTTCATACACAGTTTGGGTGATCTGCGAGTAACCAAGCGCTTCGTATAATGGTAATGAAACTTTCCCAATTTTCCTGCGCGGAATCTGGATTTCAAAGCGATGGGAAGATTCGGCGCAGCCATCAGGGCCATAGGACGGTTCAAGGGCTGCGCAGCACGGAACGTCAGATTCAGTTGCCTGAAGAAGCAATTTTTCCGCACGTCACCCAGTGGCGCGCGCAATTTGTGCGCGATTGGGAGCGGTAAGACGTCGTAAGAAAGATGGAAGAGCGGAGCAGTCGGATTGCCAGACCGTTTGCCTTCCCTGGATTTGCTATTTTCCGAAGGTGGCTTTCCGCGGTGGCGGCTGCCGTAAGCGAGGACTAGAGAAATGGCGACATATTCCCCTGGACAGACATTTGGTTTGTTGCCGGAACCTGAAGGCCAGACTCTCGGATTTATAGCGAGCTCGATCGTCAACGTGACGATTCTGGCAGTGGCCGTATACGTCGGCATGACCGCCAAGCACGTGCTCGAACAGCATTACGAGATGACGGAGTTGATCGTTCCCAGCACGCCCCCGCCAGCCGTGAAGATCAAGCAGCCGCCGCCGCAAGAGTTGCCCCCGCCGCCGCAGCCGCCCAAGGTGGTGCTGGAGCAGCAACAAATCCAGATGCCCAAGCCGAAGCCGGAGCCGAAACCCGTCCAAATGGAAGCGAAGCTGACGGTGCCTCAGATCCAGGCTAAGCCGCAGATTATTCTTGCGCCGCAGCCGAAGGCAGCACTGGCTGCCGCCATGCCGGCGCAGAACCCGCAAGTGAGGCCGTCGACGGCGCCGGTGCATCTAGGCCAGGTCTTTGGCGTGACCCCCAACCCCAACGCGACGCGCCCGGCCACGGTTGCCGCCATCGGCAATCCCTACGGCGGAATGCAGGGTCCGGCAGTTGCGCCTCATGGAGTGGTGGGCTCGACGGGCATTGGAAACGGCACCCGGTACGGCTCGAACTCCGGGATGGTCGGCAGGGTGGCATCGGCGGGCATTCCCGGCGAGACCGGCGCCGGAATGAGCCGCAACTATGGCCGCGTGGGGTCGGCGGGAATTCCGGCGATGACGCAGATGGCCGCGGCGCCGAAGATGGCCACGCAAGCCGTGCGTTCGACCGAGGTGGAAGTTCTCTCAAAGCCTCCGGTGCGGTACACGAACGAAGCGAGGGCGCTGCACGTCCAGGGCGACGTTGTGCTGAGCGTAACGTTTCTCGCCACTGGCCGGGTGGTGGTGCACAGCGTGATTCAGGGATTAGGCCACGGGCTGGATGAGGAAGCCAAGCGCGTGGCGGAGCAGATTCGATTCCGTCCCGCGACCAGTAATGGCCAGCCTGTGGACGTAACAACGAAGATTACCATTACGTTCCAACTGGCGTAGAATCGCGCTCCAATTGGCGTAGCATCACGATGGTAAGGATGAAAATGGCCGGATTCTCAGCCGCGCGTTCTGAAAGGCGCGCCGGCGGCGAACAAAGCCGGAAAGAGTTCAAATAGGAGTCACACATGACGTTTCGGAAGATCCCCCTAACCTTCCTGATTCTGACCATGGGTGTTACCTGCGCGTACGCAAAGAAGCAGCCAAAGTACGAACAGGCGCGCCAGCTCACCGCCGACCAGGCCGCATTGGTCCAAAGGGCCATCGCGCAGGAGAAGGTGCTCATCAAGAACATCCGCTTGCGCACGCCGCTCGTGGAGACCTACATCCAGGACACGCGGCCGGACGTGAAGCTCTACGAAGTGCCGGTGGATGACCAGTACATGCTCAGCCGTGTGGACTTCGGCAAAGGGTTTTTCGACAAGACTTACGAGCCCAAGGAAGTGGCCACCCACGGTTTCTTCAAGGGCTCATTCGCGGCTATGACGGGGCTGAGCAAGGCGCTGGGTCTGGAGAAGTTCACCTACAATCCGAACGGGTTTATGGAGATGATGTTCATCGACCCTTCGGGATTCGATCAGCAGCATTATGTGTTCAGCTACGTGCGCCGGGAGTTTCTGGGATCGGTGCGCACCTGGGTCTTCGACGTGCATCCCAAGGTCGATGTGAAAGGCTATGGCCGTTTCTACGGGCGCATCTGGATCGAGGATGAAGGCGGCAATATTGTTCGCTTCAACGGCACGTACACCGGACCCACCTCAGAAGACGCTTCGAAGTACTACTTCCATTTCGACAGCTGGCGCATGAACGTGCAGCCGGGGATCTGGCTGCCCGTTGCGGTATACGTTGAAGAGACGCAGCGCACCGAGGCCAACAAGTCGGTGGGCCTGAAGGCGCAGACGCACTTCTGGGGCTACTCGCTCAAGCTGCCCACCCGCGAGAGCGAAAACGTGAGCGTGAAGGTTGACGAAGCCGTGGACAAGAGCGACGACTCGCAGGATGTGAGCCCGCTGCAGGCTTCGCGCATGTGGATTACCCAGGCCGAAAACAACGTGATCGACCGTCTGGTGGAGGCGGGCCTGGTGGCGCCGCTCGATCCCGGCGGCTATGAGAGCAAAGTTCTGGACCAGATTGTGATCAACCTGGTGGTGCCGAACAACCTGGCATTCACCGATCAGGTGCATTGCCGGGTTCTGCTCACCGATACCGTGGAAGCCACGACCGTGGGAAATACGATTCTGCTGAGCAAAGGGCTGATCGACAGCCTGCCCAGCGAAGAGGCAATTGCCTCGGTGATCGCCATGGAACTGGCTCACATCGCGCTTGGCCATCACATCGATACCCGCTACGCCTTCAACGACCGGCTGCTGTTTCCCGACGAGGCGACCTTCCGGCGAATCAACATGAACCACTCGGACGTGGACAACGGGACCGCGGCCAAGCAAGCGATGGAGTATCTCGAGAATTCCATGTACAAGGACCGGCTGGCGAATGCGGGCCTCTACTACGAGCAACTGGCCGACCGGGGCAAGGAATTGAAAGCGTTGAACACGCCGTTGCTGGGCGACTCGCTGCTGAAGCCGGATGGCACGCCGTGGATGGCATCGCTGGAACATATGGCTCCCAAGCTGAACTGGGACGACCTGGCGCAGACACCTGCGCTGCCGCTGGGAAGCTGGCTCAAGACCGATCCGTGGGACGACACGGTGCACATGCTGAACGCCAAGCGGTATGCGCCTATGAACGCCCGCGACAAGATGCCGTTCGAGGTAACGCCGATCTTCTATAAGCTGCAGCGCTACGAAGCGGCCGATATGACGCCGGCCGAAGCCGCCCCTGCTGCGCAGCCCGCCACAGAACAGCCGGCCGCCGCGCCAGACAACGCCCAGCCGGCTCAACCCACGAGCAGCGCCGCGCCACAGCCGGACCAACCGCCGGCGGCGGCACAGAACCCGCAGCAGTAAGATAAAATCAATCCGGCCGGGGCCGGAAAAAGGTGTCCCGCTTCGAACGAGCGCACCAAAGCCGGCCCGGGTTGTGAATCCTTTATTCGTTGCCTGTCTAAACGAAGGTTCACAAGAAGCGGATGTGTGTTGCGATCATGAAAAGAGCGATCTCAGCCATTTTTTGCATCGTATTTTCCCTAGCCGTCGTTTCCGCGCGAGCTCAGGTTGTGCCCGCAGCTACTTCGCACACCTTCTCGCTTTCGGCCGGCGCACTCGGCTCGGGCTTTCAGCCGGATTACGCCGGAGAGGGAATCGCACAAACCAGTCCCAACCGGCTCTATGGCGTCGGCGCCTACGTGGATGCGCGTTTCAGCCGCTGGGTCCAGATTGAAGCCGAAGGCCGCTGGCTGCACTACAACACGTACCTGGGCATCAACGAGAATACCTATCTGATCGGTCCGCGCATTCCGATTTGTCAACTTCCACGGCCTGTCGCCTTATGGCAAAGTTCTCGTGGGGATGGGCAACGGGAGTTTCCTCACCGGAAACACCTTCGTGCTGGCTTATGGCGGGGGCCTGGATTACCGTTTAGGCCACAGCAGGTTCTCGCTGCGGGGCGATTTCGAGTACCAGCAGTGGCGCGTGGACCCCACGCTCTACCCCTACGGCGGCAGCGTGGGCATCAGCTACAGAATCTTCTGAGAGCACGGCCACTCCCGACCGGCATCAACCGTGCGGAAGGTTCAATGAGCTGGGAGAATTTCTACGGACAACAGAAAGGGCCGCTCTCTGAGCGGCCCTTGATCTTTGTCGATTGCTGCTGTTTTAGCGGCGAAGCCGCGCCTGCCCCACCGCAGGCCGGGTCCCCAAGGAACGATCGTTGTTTCTTGGGGTGGAGGTGGTTACGCCGGCGAAGGCGAGCCCTCGGGCAAGCCGCCGCCAGTACCTGGCCCGCGGCTTTCGGGTTTGAGAACCTGCTGCGAATTGCCGTCGGAGTCGCCCCCTCCGGCCAGTGAAGACCGCATCTGCGGCAACGCCTTGCCCTCAAGCAACAGTTTCAGCTCTTCCGCGTCGATCGTCTCGCGCTCCAGCAGAGCGGCCGCGATGCGGTGCATAGCGTCCGCGTTGGTTTCTACGATGTTATGCGCCGACTGGTAGGCTTCATCGATCAGGCGACGAACCTCCTGGTCAATCTGCCGCGCCGTCTCTTCCGAAAAGTCGCGGTGCTGCGCGATCTCGCGGCCCAGGAAGATCTGTTCCTCCTTCTTGCCGAAGGTGAGAGGGCCAAGACGGCTCATGCCGTACTCGCAGACCATGGCGCGGGCAAGCTCAGTTGCCCGCTCGATGTCGTTGCCCGCGCCGGTGGACATCTGAATAATAGCGTCCCACTAAAGCAGAGAGCTGCTCTAGATTGACCGTTTTTATCGGCGCAAGGCTTGAGCGTACGCCGGCGAAGGCGAGCCCTCGGCCAGCCGCTCGGCCCGCGCGGCTTTCGGGTTTGAGAACCTGTTGCGGGTGCCGTCGGAATCGCCCCCTCCGGCCAGTGAACGACCGCATCTGCGGCAGCGCCTTGCCCTCGAGCAACAGCTTCAGCTCCTCGGCATCGATCGTCTCGCGCTCCAGCAGCGCCGCCGCAATGCGGTGCATGGCGTCCGGGTTCGCTTCCACGAATGGTATGCGCCGATTGGTAGGCTTCATCGATCAGGCGACGAACCTCCTGGTCGATCTGCCGCGCCGTCTCTTCCGAGAAGTCGCGGTGCTGCGCGATCTCGCGGCCCAGGAAGATCTGTTCCTCCTTCTTGCCGAAGGTGAGAGGGCCAAGACGGCTCATGCCGTACTCGCAGACCATGGCGCGGGCAAGCTCAGTTGCCCGCTCGATGTCGTTGCCCGCGCCGGTGGACATCTGGTTGAGGAAGATCTCCTCGGCCACGCGGCCGCCGTAAAGCATGGCCAGCCGCGTTTCCAGATACTCGCGCGTGTAGTTGTGCCGGTCGTCGGGCAAGTGAACCGTGACGCCCAGCGCCATGCCGCGGGGAATAATCGTGACCTTATGTACAGGGTCTGAGTTGTCGCGCTTGAGCGAAACCAGCGCGTGGCCAGCCTCGTGATAGGCGGTTACCTTCTTCTCCTCGTCGCTCAGCATCATGGACTTGCGCTCGGCGCCCATGAGCACTTTGTCCTTGGCCAGCTCAAAGTCGTACATGGTGACTTGCTTGCGGTTCAGGCGCGCCGCGTTCAGCGCCGCCTCGTTCACCATGTTGGCCAAATCGGCGCCGCTGAAACCCGGCGTTCCGCGCGCCAGCACGTTCAGATTGGTGTCGTCGGAGACGGGAACCTTCTTGACGTGGACCTTGAGCACTTCCTCGCGTCCACGAATGTCGGGCAGCCCCACCACCACTCGGCGGTCAAAGCGGCCGGGCCGCAGGAGCGCCGGATCGAGCACGTCGGGACGGTTGGTGGCAGCTACCAGGATCACGCCGTCATTCGACTCGAAGCCATCCATCTCAACGAGCAATTGGTTCAGCGTCTGCTCGCGCTCATCGTGCCCGCCGCCGAGGCCAGCGCCGCGATGACGGCCCACCGCATCGATCTCGTCGATAAAGATGATGCAGGGAGCGTTCTTCTTGCCCTGCTCAAACAGGTCGCGTACGCGGCTTGCGCCCACGCCGACGAACATCTCAACAAAATCCGAACCCGAAATCGAGAAGAACGGAACATTGGCCTCGCCGGCCACAGCCCTTGCCAGCAAGGTCTTGCCGGTTCCCGGGGGCCCGACCAGCAGGACGCCCTTGGGAATGCGCCCGCCCAGCTTCTGGAACTTCTGCGGCTCGCGCAGGTACTCGATGATCTCTTTCAGCTCTTCCTTGGCCTCGTCCACGCCGGCGACGTCTTTGAATGTGACCTTTTTCTGCTGCATCGAAAGGAGGCGCGCGCGGCTCTTGCCGAATGAGAGAGCCTTGTTGCCGCCCGACTGCATCTGGCGCAGCATGAAGAACCACACCGCAATCAGCAGCACAAATGGCCCCGCGTTGATGAGCAGGGGAATCAGGACGTTGTTCTGCGGTTCCTTGATGGAGAAGTTGACCTTGGCGGCGATCATTGCCTTCAACAAGTCGTCGTAGTTCGAGGGCAGCGTGGTGTGGAACTCGTCTTTGGGCGAGACTTTTAAGTGGCCGTGCAGCTCGTCGGCCTGGATGGTAGCGTCCTGCACCTGATTGTTGACCACCTTGTCATAGAGGTCGGAGTAGGCGTACTCCTGCTCTTTGCCCATGCTGGTGCTTCTTTCCACCACGGTCCACAACATCACGAGACACACGAGGATGAAGACCCAAAACAAGATGGTTTTTACACTCGAGTTCACCAACGACTCCTTTTCGCTGCGGAGGAGAAACAGCTACCGCGACCCCCGTGATCGATGCCTGGCCAAGCGCCACTTTGTTAGACGTCCGCGCGCCCGCGAAAGTGGCAAAAAACCACATAACGGCCTTCAGGGACACGCATAGCGCGCCGCCTGATGAGCAGTACCCAGATTGTACTACCCGGGCTGACAAAGTTCGAGGAATCCGTATGCTACGAAAGAGGCAGCACCCGGATAATCACGTGCGCGCCTTTCCAGCGCTGGAAAGGGGTTCGGCGGCGCCGGCATTGTCGAAGACGGCAGAGATCTTGAGGCCCGGCCCGGGCTCTAGTTCTACGCCGCGCATCCAAACAACCCGCCCGTCGAATTCCAGGACCGGCCAGATGGTCCTTTCGGCGCCCGTAACCCTCAGACGTTCCAGCACTTCCTTCACCTTACGCAGCGCGCCGGAGTAGCGGAGCCTGACCCGGTCGCCGGGCTTCCAGTTGCGGAGCGTGGCCGTTTTTCCCGAGGCATTGCCGCTCGACCCGTTCAAGGCTTGAGCGGCCGCCAGAGCGCCAGAAACCGTGATGCGCAGCCGGACGCCAAACGCCGGCGCATCGATCTCGCACCGGGAATCGCAACAATATACTCAGGGACCGGCGCCTCCGCGCTTCCTCCCTTTGGAGGAGATTCGGGTTCGACAGACAGCCGCAGCTCGCGGGCAGTTCGTTCGGCGCGCAGGCCTTGCGGTAGCGCAAGTTTCTGCCCAGCCCGCCCGTCGAGCGCCAGAGACCGCACCGCTTCGGTTGCGGCAAAGTCGAGCGCTGCGCCAAACTGCCCTGCCGCGAAGCGCACAAGCCGCCTTTGCAGCGCCGGAGCAAGCGAGGCCAGACGAGTTACCTCGATGGCCAACCCCGCATCCGGCCCTCCGCCCGCATTGCGTCCGCCTCCGCGCGCCGGCTTGCCAGGCAGCAACAACTGCGGGGCAAGCCGGGCCAGCTCCGCTTGCCACCACGCCTCCTCATCGCGAGCGATCGCTGCCATCTGCGTCATGTGCTCACGCAGCCGCGGGTTCCAGCCTTCCAGCAGCGGCAGCAGCTCGTGCCGGATGCGATTGCGCGTGAAGGTCAGGTTGCGGTTCGATGTATCCTCGCGCCAGTCCTGGCCGAGCGCGCGCAGAGTACGCCTCAATTTCCGCGCGGGTCGCCCCCAGCAGCGGGCGCAACACTTGACCTGCGCCCTCCGGGCTTTCAAGCTTTGGATGGATGCCCGATAGACCCTCCGTCCACGCTCCGCGCAGAAATTTGGCCAAAACTGTTTCGGCCTGATCGTCGAGGGTGTGCGCGGTGGCCACTGCGTGGAGCGGAGTTTTGGACAAGAGTTCTCGAAACCACGAATAACGCAATCGTCTCGCAGCTTCTTCGATCGTCTCCGCCGCTTTGTCCGATTTGGGATCGGCCTGGGCTTCCCGGGCCGTGTCGACGCGCGCCTCGTGAAAAGGCAGGTCCAGCTTCGCGGCCAGTTCCCGGCAAAATTCCAGGTCGCCATCGGCCTCGGCGCCGCGCAGGCCGTGGTGCAGGTGCACGACGTGCAAAACGAGGCCCAGCTCGCCGCTGCGCGCCGCCAGAATGCGCAAAAGCGCCACCGAATCCGCGCCTCCGGAGAGCGCCACGGCCAGCCGCATGCCGGGCTTGAGCAGCGATGTATCGAGCGGCGGGCCAGAGGCCAGCTTGGGATTTGACGGCTTGCGCACGAGAGGATGATAGCGCGCCGGCGCCGCCCCGCCCGCCTTTCAGTTCCTCGATGCGCGGTCCTGTTCAAGCCGCAGCGAATTCCATTGTCAAACTGGTAACTTCCGAATCGCCGGTGATACGGCCGGAACTCGACTTCTGGGTCGATAAGCGCCTCGTCGTTTTGCGTTGAAAATGCCTTAATCAAATCCATGCATTGCATTCGGCTTTTAGCTTGCGATGGGTGCCTCGTCCCGGCTCGAAACATGTTGCGATTCTCTTGGCGGGAGCAGACGGGTCGAATTCAGGATGAAAGTCAACTCGGATGCAACATGGATGAATGCCGCGAGCAGCGGGTTGAGATAGCCGGCCGCGGCCAGACCGATGCCAATGGTATCGACGATCAAAGTGCCGTAGAAATTCTGCAGGATAATGCCGCGGCAGCTTTTGGCCACGCGAACGGTTTCAACGAACTTCATGAGGTCGTTGCCGATCAACACCACATCCGCGCTCTCGCGGGCGACGTCGGTTCCCGCACCCATGGCCACACCGACTGTGGCTTCACTCAGAGCGGGTGCGTCGTTGATGCCGTCGCCCAGCATGGCCACCACCCGTCCTTCCCGCACCTGTTCCGCGATCTGCGCGGTTTTTTGCTCGGGAAGAAGTTCGGCATGAACATTGCGGATGCCAAGATGACCGGCCAGTGCTTGCGCGGTTTGCCTGGTATCTCCCGTGAGCAAGACGACTTCGATCTTCATCTCCTGAAGAGCCTTGACGGCTGAAGCAGAGCCGGGCCGCAACTGATCCGCCACGGCAACCGATCCAATGTATTTTCCGTTGCGTGCAACGAAGATCTCCGTGCCCTCAGCGGCAGAGCGCTCGGGCAGCGTCAGCCCCAATTCCGCGAAGAGCGGTCGATTGCCGGCAACAGTTTCTTCGCCCTCCACTTCAGCCAGCACTCCCCGTCCAATCCGGTATTCGAAATGAGTGGTTGGGAGACAGGAATGCTCCGCTGCTCCGCGAGGCGAACGATCGCACGACCCAGCGGATGCTCCGAACTGCTTTCAGCGCTGGCAGCCGCTTCAATGAGCGAGCTCTCGGTCACGCCGGGCGCAGGGTTGACTTCGGTGACCGACGGCATGCCGAAGGTGAGAGTTCCCGTTTTGTCGAGGAAGACGGTATTGAGTTGCCCAAGCGCCTCAAGGTAGATTCCGCCCTTGATGATGGAGCCGTGCCGGGCCGCGCGGCCGATGGCGCCGAGGATGGCCAGCGGAGTGCCGGCGGCGATGCCGCAGGCTCCGGCAACAATGATGACCGAGATCGTGGAGCGGATATTGTGGGTGATGAGAAACGTGAGTACAGCAGCGCCGAGCGCGAAGTAGACCAGGTATCCGGCCAGCCGGTCGGCCATCTTCTGAATGGGCGCGCGCGAATGCTCGGCCTTCTCAACGGCTTCAATGATCTTGCCGAATGTGGTTTCTTTTCCGAGCCGGTCGGCGCGCACCTGAAGGCTGCCGGCCTGGTTGATGGTGCCCGCGAATACTTCCTTGCCCGCGGTCTTCTCGCTCGGCATCGGCTCGCCGGTAATTGCGGCCTCTTCAACAAACGAGTGACCCTGCACAACCTGGCCATCGACGGGAATTCTGCTGCCGGGACGAATGACAACGATTTCGCCGGGATCGATGGTCTGCGTTGGCACTTCGACAATCTGGCCGTTGCGCAGCACGCTGGCCACTTGAGGGAGGAAGTCCAGCATGTCCTGGATGGCGCGCCGGCCCCGGCCGACGGTCAGTCCCTCCAGAATCTCGGCGCCCAGAACAAATGCAGTAATGACCAAAGCGGTGAAGAACTCGCCGATGGCCAGAGCGGAGACGAGCGCTATCGTCATCGACAGCTCCATCGTCATGCGCCGCTCGACGATGTTCTCGAAAGCCTCTTTGAAGATCGGGTAACCGCCGATCAGTGTGGCTGCCAATCCGATCACGCTGACGCGATGGAATGGCTCCCACAGATGAAACCAGACCGCTGCCGCCGCCAATGCCACAAACAGAACACGGAGCACCTCGACCAGCTCGAATGCGTGCTCATGGTCGTGTTCATGATCGTGGCCATCGGGATGCTGTTGTGGCGGGTGGTCTGAAATGTATCTGTGCTCGTGGACGTGCGTCGCAGTTTCTGAGTGGCGGCCATGAGATCTCCTGGAGTTTTCAGTTGAAATAGCGCTTCACCACGGCGATCAGGTCGTCTGCCGCCGCTTGCTGCGCTGGGCGTATCTTCTGCGCGGGGTCGAGCACGTGATATCGCAAGTGGCCTTCGATCAACTCCGCCATCAAACCGTTGAGAGCACCGCGGCAAGAAGCAACCAGTTGCAGGATCTCCTCGCATTCGCCTTCTCCTTCAAGGGCCCGTTCGATAGCCTCCACCTGGCCCTTGATGCGCCGGACGCGAGAGAGAGTCTTCGTCTTGTTTTTCGAAATATGCGACAATTCGTTCTCCCTTTGCTAGTAATATACTCCCCTATACTATATGAGAATGCAAGGCAAGGAGCGAAACCATGCTGGAGACCAAACGCCTCGTGATTGGCCAGATGATTGTGTGCCACGGCTGCTGCTGCGGGGCAACGCAGAAAGACCGCCCCGAGGTGCCGGTCGAGTGGCTGAAGGATGAGTGGCGAAAGCGTGGCCTCTTAAAGCGGTTTCAGCTCACCGTGAGTGGCTGCGTCGGCCCGTGCGACGTTCCAAATGTCGTGGTGGTGAATTCAGAGGCCGGTTCGCAATGGCTGGGTAATATCACCCATTTCGACCAATATCGCTCGCTGATTGAGTGGGCGGTGCGATCCGTTGATGCTGGACATCTGCTGGAGTTGCCGCGCGAATTCAAGGACCATCGGATCGAACCCTGGCGCTGAGTTTCAATGCTCGCTCTTGATGGTTCATACCGCCGATTCAGACTTCGCATTACGATTTGGCGGGGACACACGCCGCACATGTGCCATAAACGTAAAATTCGTGTCCGGACGCGCGAAAACCCTTGGGCAATTTTGGCCTGCTCTGCGCAGCGCATCCTTCGAGGTCATACAGCTTGCCACATTCGTTGCATTGGAAGTGATGATGATGCTTTTTGCCGGCCACTTCGTAACGTTTGGCGTCGCCAAGTACATCGACCGGCTGCAGCCACCCTTCCTCAACCAACGTCTGGATGTTTCGGTACACCGTAGCAATCCCAACACGCGGGTGGTGCTGCTGCGCTGATCGGAGAACTTCTTCAGGAGACAGCGGCCGATTGGCCCCGGCAAAGGCCTCTCGAATGGCGGTCTTCTGCCTGGTGTTTCGCCTTTCTCTCCCGTCCAATTCAATCCCTCGCATGCAGATTAACGCCTTCTCCCGGTCTCGGCTGGCGATCGGGGTCAGAGATGGATGTCTGCGGCACCCGTTCGCCCTTTCAGTGATAATAATATATCATTATCAACAGATCGCCTCGCCAGCCTCCTCGTTTCCCTCCATCGATATCGGATCGATCGAAACCGAAGAGACATTCAGAACTTTCACGGAGTCACAGGATGAACCCTCTGCTTCTCACCTCAATGGCGGCCGTTTCAACCTCTGTTGGCGGCTATTGCGCCGTTCTGCTGCAGCGGAGAGTCCATCTGCTCATGTCCTTTGGCACGGGAGTGCTCGTTGGCGCCGCTCTGCTGGATTTGCTCCCCTCCGCATTGTCTGCTGCGGAAAGCTCAGGAACATCGAAGGCACTGGTTTTTCCCATCGCTGCCTTCGGCGGCCTGCTTATCTTCTGCATCGGCGAGGCGGCGTCCCGTTATCGGGCACACAGTGCCGGGAACCGCGCGGCCGGAAGAGTGAGTGCCTGCTTCCTCATTGTGCACAGCACTCTCGACGGAACGGCTATCTTCGCTGCGTCCACCATTTCGCTGCAGTTGGGGCTGATTGTGGGGCTCGGAGTTGTAGCGCACGATATTTGCGACGGATTGAACACGATTCTGCTGGCCACCGGCGCAGAAAAACCCGGATGGACCGACTACGGATTTCTGGCGCTCGATGCCCTGGCTCCCATCGCGGGCGGCTTGATCGCAGCCCATCTCTTCCGAGTCTCCGATGCGCTGGTCATGGTCTTTCTCAGCCTTGCCGCAGGATCCTTTCTCTTTACCGCGTTCTTCGGTCTGCTTCCCGACGCCTGGCGACGCGCAAGCCGCAGTCTGGTGTTATCGCTAGGCCTCGCCGGCTTTTTGCTGATCCTGTGTCTCACAAGGCTGGTTGGTGCTCTCGGGTAGGAAGGGCGCTCCTGCGCCGACCCGCCAGCCTTTCAGTTCCTCGATGCGCGGTCCTGTTTCAAGCCGCAGCGAATTCCATTGCCAAAGTGGTAACTTCCGAATCGGCGGTGACTCGGCCGGAGCGCTCTTATGGGAACATTGACTCTTGCAGATCATCGGCGGCGTCTAGCTGCTTCCCATTGTTCGATTTCCGCTGCCCTCCTCTGGTGTCTCCGTAGGAGCAAATAAAGAATCCAGCTATTTGTGAGCCCAGAAAGTAAATTGCAAACCACAAATGTAATCAGAAATGTCCCTATAAACCCGTTGCCCCAAATATCGAGGTCCAAAACGCCAGTGCTATCAAAGAACCATATAAGCAGCCAACTCCAAGGCGATGTAAGCGCGATAAGAGGGAAAAAACCAAACCCTTCCGAGCTAACCTGCGTAAAACTTCCGAAGAAAAACAGGAGCAGCAACAGAGAGTTGTAGCCCCCGATCCAGATTGCTAGCCAGCGCCTTTCATTCTTCCCCATGTGATTGCTCATTCCGACCGCCTCTTGGGCCGCGTAGACGCGAACCATGCGAACAGCCTCACGTTTTGAGTCCCTGACGATTTCCTTTTGGGACGTGCTGGCCGCCTGAGTAGAACACCGGTTGCCGTCAAAGTGTAAGCATAAACCTGAGATTCGGGAGCATAGTCGCCAACCCGGAAGTTACTTTTTCTATAACATCATTCTGACCAAGGGTCGAACGCATTGAATTCAGGCTCGCCTAGCCGTTGGCCTGCCCGGTGCTATACTCCACGAGTTATGCAAGTGTTTGCGATCCTTCCTGCTGCCGGATTGGGCACGCGAATGGCCGGGCCGCAGCCCAATCCGCAGCCAAAGCAGTTTTTGGCGCTCGATGGCGTACCGATCCTCATTCACTCGCTGCGCGCCTTTGCCGCGGCGCCGCGGGTGACGGCGATTTACGTGGCCGTGCGCAGGCAGGAGATGGAGCGCGCCGAGGCGCAGGCGGCGGAATACGGATTTGCGGGTCGCGTGCACGTGGTCGAGGGCGGCGAAAAGCGGCAGGAATCCGTGGCCAACGCGCTCAACGCGCTGCCGGCCCAGGCAGACGATATTGTTCTGGTCCACGATGCCGTACGCCCGCTCATCGATGCGGCCACCATCGAGCGCACCATCGATGCCGTGGCCGAGTACGGCGCGGCCATCGTGGGCATGCCCGCCACAGACACCATCAAACAGGTGGAGCGCACGGCTCACGGAGCGCTGATTACCGCGACCATTCCGCGCGAGTTCGTGGTGCAGGCGCAGACGCCGCAGGGCTTCCGTTACGGCCTGCTGCAGCGCGCCTTTGCCGAGGCCAATGCCGACGGCTTTGTAGGCACCGACGAAGCCTCGCTGGCCGAGCGCGCGGGCATTCCGGTGGCCGTGGTGCACGGTTCTCAGGTTAATCTGAAGATTACGCAGCCCGGCGACCTGGAACTGGCAGAGTTCTATCTGCGGCAGCGAACGCATTAAGGACATCCGGATAAGACACCAGGGTCGCGGCCGGTTCACCCATGAAACGAGCGCGGAGAGTCGGCAGGGCAAGGACACGGGCCGGGGAAACAACTCATGGACACACGCATCGGATTTGGCTATGACTCGCACGAATTCAAGTCTGGCGTACCGCTGCGTCTCGGCGGCATGACGCTGGACCATCCCGAGGGCCTGGCCGGCCACTCCGACGGCGACGTGCTGCTGCATGCCATTACCGATGCCCTCTTGGGCGCCGTGGCCGCCGGCGATATCGGCAGCTTTTTCCCGCCCGGCGATCCGCGGTGGAAGGATGCCGATTCCGCCATCTTTCTCAATCTCGCTCTCGAAGAGCTGCAACACGCCGGCTATCGCATCGTCAATATCGACACCACTCTGATTCTGGCTGCGCCCAAAATCGCGCCCATCGCGGGCGAGATGTGCTCCCGGGTTGCCGACCTGCTTGGTATCGCCATCGATCAGGTGAGCATTAAAGCCAAAACTCCCGAGGGCCTGAACCTGGACCACGTGGCGCAATGCCATGCCGTGGCCCTGGTGGAGCGGGTGCAGGAGCCGGAAGAGCTGAAGAGCATGAGCGAAGTGATCGAAAGCCAGCGCCAGCTTGAGGACGTGGTCGAGGACCTGCTCAGCTCCGTACACGGCGTGCCCAAGAAGCGTGTCGACCCGGTCTACGACACCGAAGACATTACGTAGAACCATCCGCCGCTGTTTTTCATTGCAGGTTCATGCAATTGGATGTACCTTGACTGGGAATCTTGATTGCAGCCTAGGAGCGTTCTGTATGCACGAATTAGCGTTTCTCCTGCAGAGCCAGCCGGATCTCGCGCTTGTACATCGAATCATGATGATGATCCTTCCCATCATGCTCGCGTTATACCTGGTCGTGGTTATCATCATCATGATCCCGTGCTGGTTCATTCTGAAAAAAGCGGGCTTCACGCCATGGCTCGCGCTGCTGTGCATTATTCCCTCACTCGGCACACTGGTTCTTCTTTACGTGCTGGCCTTTGCGGAGTGGAAGGTAGCGCCCGTGGCACATTCGGGAATGCCGCCGCTTCCGCCCCAGTCCTGAGACGTCGATCACAGCCGGAGAGGGAGCCTTGCGATAGCATCGTGGATAGAACTTGACGATGCCCGATTCACGACTTCCTCCCGCCATCCCCGCGCGTTCGCTTTGCGCCCTCCCCCACGGGCTTTCTGCACGTGGGCAGCGCGCGCACCTTTATCTTCAATTGGCTCTATGCCCGCCACAACCACGGGACCATGGTGCTGCGCCTGGACGACACCGATGTCGAGCGCAACACCGAGGCCAGCGTGCAATCCATCTTTGAGGGGCTGCGCTGGCTGGGCCTCGACTGGGACGAAGAGTACAAGCAATCCGAGCGGCTTGCACTTCACCGAGCAGGCAGGCGATCTTCAAATCCAAGAAAAAAACCTTGCCTATCGCGACTTTACGCCGGCGCATGCCGGAGACGACAACCAGTCGTCCGCACAGGGCGCGTGGCTCTCGAATCCCGGAATGCGCGAGCTGTCGAGAGAAGAAAGCGACCGCCGCGCCGCAGCGGGCGAGCCGTTCGCGCTGCGTTATCGTGTGCCGCGCGGGACGGATCGGGTGCTGCGTTTTACCGACGGGGTTTATGGCCCGCAATCCAAACTTGCCGACGAGGTCGAAGACTTCGCGCTTTTGCGGTCAGATGGAATGCCCACCTACCATCTCGCCTCATGCGTCGACGACGCCGATCTCCGCATCAGCCACATCATTCGCGGCCAGGATCACCTGACCAACACCTTCAAGCATCTGCTCATTTTTGAAGCGTTGGGGGAGGGCCTGGGCGCGCCGGCGCCGCAGTTCGCGCATCTGCCGCTGCTCGTGGCTCCCGACGGCGCCAAGCTCTCCAAGCGCCGCCACGGCCCGGTAGTCAGCGTCACCACCTATCGCGATGCCGGATTTCTGCCCCAGGCTTTCATTAACTTTCTCTGCCTGCTCGGCTGGTCGCCCAAAAACGACCTCGAATTTATGACCTTGGATGAGATTCGTGCCGCGTTCACGCTGGAAGGCGTCAACCGCGCCAACGCCGTCGTCAACTTTGACGAAGCAGCCTTGAGCTCTTCGGATCTCGCCCCGTTCGACCCCAAGGCTCTGTGGCTCAACGCCGAGCATATTCGCGCGTTGCCGGTCGAGGAGCTCAGCCGCGACCTCGAGCCGTTCTTCGCTCAAGCAGGATTCCATCCAAAACCTGGAAAGCTGGAAGTTGTCACGCCGCTGATCCGCGAGCGCATCAAGCTGCTGCGCGATGCCGTGGCGGCGGCGGACTTTTTCTTTGTCGACAAACTTCCGCCCTACGATCCGGCCGAGCTGATTCCCCTAAAAAAAGGAGAATCGACGGGTGATGTCGTGCTGGCTCGCCGCGTTTTGCAAACCGCGCTGGAGGTTTTGCCGGAAACCGCTTTCGATCACGATTCGCTGGACAAAGCTCTGCGCGAAGCTGCGGCTTCGCTTGGCCTCAAGGCCGGGCCAATGTTTCAGCCCATCCGGGTCGCCGTCTGCGGGCGCAAGAACGCGCCGCCGCTTTTTGAAACCATGATCGTTCTCGGCCGCGACGTGTGCCTCGAGCGCATCC
>CAWGGA010000022.1:0-30423 GCA_963822015.1 uncultured Acidobacteriaceae bacterium | reverse complement strand
CGTGGCTCCCGACGGCGCCAAGCTCTCCAAGCGCCGCCACGGTCCGGTAGTCAGCGTCACCACCTATCGCGATGCCGGATTTCTGCCCCAGGCTTTCATCAACTTTCTCTGTCTGCTCGGCTGGTCGCCCAAAAATGACCGTGATTTTCTGGTTTTGGATGAGATTCGCGACCTGTTCACTCTTGAAGGCGTCAACCGCGCCAACGCCGTCGTCAACTTTGACGAAGCAGCCTTGAGCTCTTCGGATCTCGCCCCGTTCGACCCCAAGGCTCTGTGGCTCAACGCCGAGCACATTCGCGCGTTGCCCGTCGAGGAGCTCAGCCGCGACCTCGAGCCGTTCTTCGCTCAAGCAGGATTCCATCCAAAACCTGGAAAGCTGGAAGTTGTCACGCCGCTGATCCGCGAGCGCATCAAGCTGCTGCGCGATGCCGTGGCGGCAGCGGACTTTTTCTTTGTCGACAAACTTCCGCCTTACGATCCTGCCGAGCTGATCCCGCAAAAGGGCGATGCGGCGCTGGCTCGCCGCGTTTTGCAAACCGCGCTGGAGGTTTTGCCGGAAACCGCTTTCGATCACGATTCGCTGGACAAAGCTCTGCGCGAAGCCGCGGCTTCGCTTGGCCTCAAGGCCGGGCCAATGTTCCAGCCCATCCGGGTCGCCGTTTGCGGACGCAAGAACGCGCCGCCGCTTTTTGAAACCATGGTTGTGCTTGGCCGCGAGGTTTGCCTTGAGCGCATCCGCCAGGCCGAAACCGGCCTTGCATCGCTCGCGTAAACCCCGAGGCAGCGCTGAGTGCTAGCGTCAGCCAATAAAGCCCGTTTCAAAGTCAGGGCCTTCCGGAGGCATGGACGTGGATATTCGGCAAGCGGTTCTCGGCGAAATCGCTATTCGTTCTGATCAGGAACTGGCATCTGTCGATCTTGGCGCGCTGATTCGCCGGTTGATTCTCTTCGATCGAGTCGTTGTGAAATCCTTCCGATTACGCGAACTTCCAATACTCGTGCGGACTTTCGGAAAGGCAGGGGTCCAGGAATTATTGGGCTCGGGAGCGCTGAAGCTCTGCTGTGAATTCACGACCATCATCACCGACATTCATCGGAACGGAGTCCGATCTGAGCCACTAGAGCATTTCACATTTGGAATAGCTACTGCGGCGGATCGCGATGGAGATTTGAGGAAAGAACTGGTAAGGCTGCAAAGCGTACCGGGGCTCAAGAATAACGAACGTAGCGCGATAGAAGAGGCTGTATGGAGCTCGCTAGTCCGCCCGCCAGAGACATTTGGCGCAGACCTGCTGAGGCAAATCGACACTGATCTGCGCACGAACACACCAGTGTTAAGGGCTGCAATCCTGGACCAGCTCGGAAAAAACCTCAATCAGGCGGATTTGGCGAGCAGACAGTTCGAAATCAATGTTGAAGAGCCGCGGGAGCGGGTGTTCCATATCAAGAACGGCATCGCCAAGGGGTTCGGCAAGTCTCCCGAAGAAACCCATCACTTGCTCCAACGATCTGTAACTGCCGTTGTAAACCTGGAGCACAGACTGTCGGAGATGGCGGCGTATTCTGCATTGACAGGATTCCGGGAAACCGAAGTGCCCCTGCTCTTTGGCAAACTTGCTGGGATAATCTCGCCTCTAAATCCTATGCTTGGTGAAGAGCAGTTCGAGCGCGTGATCGAGGTGGCAGACGTGCCAGACTTCAAGCCCGGCCAGAAGGTCGATGTTGAAAAGCTCCTGAAGATAAGGGAAAGTGCGGAGTGTCGAGATTTCCGGAGGTGGCTTTCCACGGCGGCGGACATCAGCGATTCTGAAATTCGGGCTCAGGCTTCCGGGGTGAGGAACAAGCTTGGATCACTCGCGAGCAGCTCCGGCGGCAAGGCTGTGCGATTGGCCGTAACCACATTGATCGGTAATATTCCGGCGCTCGGGCTTGCCTTGGGCCCCGCCTCGGGGGCAGTTGATTCATTCTTAGTCGATCGAGTGCTTCCTCGGTCCGGAGTATTCGCATTCCTGACCAAAATGTACCCGTCGTTATTTGTTTCTAACTGATCTAGCTGCGTCGGTGCAGCCCTCCGGTGGAATAATGAACGAAAGCCATGACCGACGCCAATCTGGAAAGCCCTGACGCTCGCACTCCCTCCAACAACTTTCTCCGCGACGCCATCGCCGAAGATGTGCGCAGCAAAACGTACGGCGACGCCGTTATTCAGACGCGCTTTCCACCCGAGCCCAATGGCTATCTCCACATCGGCCACGCCAAGGCCATCTGCATCGACTTCGGCCTCGCCGACGAGTTCGGCGGCAAAACCAACCTGCGCTTCGACGACACGAATCCAGAAAAAGAGGAACAGGAATACGTCGATTCCATCAAGAATGACGTTCATTGGCTCGGCTTCGATTGGGATCGCCTCTGCTACGCGTCAGACCACTTCGGCCAGCTTTACGAGTGGGCTATCCATCTGATCAAGGCCGGGAAGGCTTATGTAGACGACCTGACAGCCGAAGAGATCCGCGAGCACCGCGGCACCCTCACCGAGCCCGGCAAAGACAGCCCCTTTCGCAATCGGACGATTGAGGAGAATCTGGACCTTTTTGTGCGAATGAAATCCGGCGAGTTCCCTGACGGCAGCCGCGTTTTGAGGGCCAAAATCGACATGGCGTCGCCCAACGTGAATATGCGCGATCCGGTGATGTACCGCATCCTCCACGCCACGCACCACCGCACTGGCGACAAGTGGTGCATTTACCCCATGTACGACTTCGCACACGGCCAGTCCGACTCAATCGAGCGCGTCACACACTCGCTGTGCACGCTTGAGTTCGCCGACCACCAGTCCCTCTACCGCTGGTACATCGAGCAGCTCGGTATCTTTCCTTCGAAGCAAATTGAATTCGATCGCCTCAACCTTACCTACACCATCCTCAGCAAGCGCAAGTTGCTGCAACTCGTCGAGGAGAAGCGCGTCAACGGCTGGGACGATCCGCGCATGCCGACTCTTTGCGGCATTCGCCGGCGCGGGTTCACACCCGAGGCCCTGCGCGCCTTCGGCTTCGCCATCGGCGCCTCGCGGACCAACGGGACGACCGACATTGAAATGCTTGAGCACTTCCAGCGCGATGACCTCAATCACCGGGCTCGCCGCGCCATGGCCGTGCTGCATCCACTCAAGCTGGTCATCGACAACTACCCCGCGGGCAAGGAGGAGATGGTCGAGGTGGCCAACAATCCCGAGGACCCTGAAGCAGGCACACGCCAGGTGCCGTTTTCACGCGAGCTCTACATTGAGCAGGACGACTTTCGCGAGACTCCTCCGCCCAAGTACTATCGCCTGTCTCCGGGCAAAGAAGTTCGTCTGCGTAACGCTTACTTCGTCACTGCCCAGTCCGTCAAAAAGTCTGCCGACGGCAGTCTCGTCGAGGTGCACTGCACATACGACCCCGCCAGCCGCGGCGGCAATTCACCCGACGGCCGCAAGGTGAAGTCGACCATGCACTGGGTCTCGGCCGCGCACGCCATCCATGCCGAAATCCGGCTTTACGACAAGCTGTTCACCAAGGCCGATCCTTACGACGTCGCGGAAGGCGAGGACGTCCTCTCGAATCTCAACCCCAACTCTCTCGAAATCCTAACCGGAGCCAAGCTGGAACCGTCGCTGGCCGAGGCGAGTGCCGGCGGCCACTTCCAATTCGAGCGCGTGGGATATTTCTGCGTCGATCCGGACTCGGCGCCGGGGAAGCTCGTGTTTAACCGCACGCTGGCGCTCAAAGACGCCTGGGCGAAGATTGAGAAGAAGGCGGGAGCGTGAAGCGAGTCAGCCGGTCAGCGAGTGCAGGCAAGTCCGGGCGCGTCGTTTGCCCATGGCGCGGGCGCGGCAAACAACGCCAACCGCCCGCGTCTCTTATCCTGAACTGTGACTGCAATTCCAGACTCACACCCCAAAGCCCCGCGCCGGAAGCTTTCCCTTCGAGCCTTAGTGCAGTGGCTTGGCCTTGGAGTGGCGGCTCTTTGGTTGCTTGCCGCGCTGATGCTTGTGGCCGCCAAGTGGATCGACCCGCCGACCACCGCGGTGCACATCGAGCGCCGCCTGCAGGCCTGGATTCATTCGAAGCCGTATCACGAACGCTACAAATTCGTTCCGCTCAGCCAGATTTCGCCCGACTTCCAGCATGCCGTCATCGCCGCGGAGGACGCGCGCTTCTACCAGCACCATGGATTCGATTGGCAGGCGATCGAGATCGACGCCAAAGAAGATATGGACGGCGGCCGCGTGCGCGGAGCCTCCACCCTTACGCAGCAACTGGTCAAGAATCTGTTCTTCGGAACCGGCCGGTCGATTCTCCGCAAGGGCGCGGAGTTCACGCTGGTTCCGGTGGCCGAACTCGTCCTCGGCAAGCGGCGCATTCTGGAGCTCTACCTAAACGAAGTCGAATGGGGGCCCGGAATTTATGGCGCGGAGGCGGCGGCTCATGCATGGTACGGAACCGACGCCCGGAATATCGACCGCGAACAGGGGGCGCGGCTGGCCGCGATTCTGCCGGCTCCGCTGAGGCGGCGGCCCGAGCGCATGAATCACTACAGCGCGATTGTTCTTGATCGCATGCGTCAGATGGGCTGGTAGGCGTACACGGGTGAGCAAGTTAGCCGAGTTAGCGGAGCCAACGATTCAGCAGGTGAACGATCGCCACCCGCGGGAAAGTCAATAACAGGCTCTAGCTCTTCAGCGCCACGCGAATGTGCAGTTCCTTCAACTGCTGTTCGCTCACGGGCGTTGGCGCTTCGGCCATCAGGTCGATGGCTTTTGCGCTCTTGGGGAAGGCGATGACTTCGCGCAGGCTGGCCGCGCCGGCGAGCAACATCACGATGCGATCGAGGCCGAGTGCGATGCCACCGTGCGGCGGAGTGCCGTATTCGAGCGCGTCGAGGAAGAAGCCGAAGCGCTCGCGCGCCTCTTCCTCACTGATGCCCAGCGAAGCGAAGATTTGCTGCTGCACGTCCTTGCGATGAATCCGGATGGAGCCGGAGCCGAGCTCGAGGCCGTTCATCGCCAGGTCGTAGCAATTGGCGCGAACGCTGGCCGGATCGCTGACGAGATTGGCCATGTCGGCTTCAATGGGCGCGGTGAAGGGATGGTGCGCCGGCACCCACTTGCCTGAAGCTAGGTCGTATTCGAACATCGGGAAGTCGGTGAGCCAGATGGGATAGAAGGCTTTTGAGCCGTCGATCGCGCCTGGAGCTCCGCTGCGCGTGCGCGCTTGGACCGCTTCATCGGTGATGCGGAATGCGCCATGGCGATCAGCGTACTTCTTCGCCAGCTCGGCGCGGAAGTTGCCCGCGGCCGCGTAGACATTGATCTCGCGCTCGGAAAGCCGGCCGGGGAATTTGGTATCGCTGGCCTTTACGGGATGGGCCGGATCGCCGGCCACGATGATGACGAAGTCCGCTTCGGCCGCGCCCGCGAGCTCGCGCACCTTCACGGCCGACTCAGGGAAGCTCTTCGCCAGGCGCTTGAAGTCGTCGATAAACTTCGCGCCCTTCTTCTGGTCGAAGAGAGGATGGTTGTCTTCGCGCTCCTTGCGGCTGAGCTCGCCGACGTTGGGAACGCGCAGCGCCACGACCGGCAGCGCGGGATCGATTTGCAGAGTGGCCAGCGCGGAGTCAGTGAACGCCGGGCGCACGTCGGTAAGGCCGGGCAGGCGCAGGTCAGGCTTGTCAGTGCCGTACTGGCGCATGGATTCGTCATAGGAGATGCGCGGAAAGGGAATCGGCAGATCGACGCCGGCCGCGGCAAAGCCCGCCTTCATGAACTGCTCGACCACGCCGAAGACCGTCTCCTGTTTGGGAAAGCTCATCTCCAGATCGACCTGCGTAAACTCAAGCTGGCGGTCGGCGCGGAGATCCTCGTCGCGGAAGCAGCGGGCGATCTGGAAGTATCGGTCGAAGCCCGAGATCATGAGGATCTGCTTGAAGATCTGCGGCGACTGCGGCAGCGCGTAGAACTCGCCGGGATGCACGCGGCTGGGAACGAGAAAATCGCGCGCGCCCTCGGGCGTGGATTTGGTCAGGATCGGCGTTTCGATCTCAAGAAAGCCCTGATTGCTCAGGCTTTCGCGGACGGCCAACGTAATATCGTGGCGCAGGCGGAAATTGCGCTGCATCTCGGGGCGGCGCAGATCAACGTAGCGGTATTTGAGGCGGACTTCCTCGTTCTGGATGGCTTCTTCGGCGGGCGAAAAGGGCGCCAGACGCGCGTCGTTGAGGACGAGCAGCTCGGTGGCCTCGATCTCGATCTCGCCCGTGTCCATTTTGGGATTGATGGCGTCCTGATCGCGCAGCCGCACCTTTCCCACGGCGGCGACCACGTACTCAGGGCGCACGTGTTCGCCCTTCGCGTGACCCTCGGGCGTGAGCTCTTTATCCAAAACAATCTGACAGATGCCGGAGCGGTCGCGGAGGTCAAGGAAGATGAGGTTGCCGTGGTCGCGGCGGCGGTTCACCCAGCCCATCAAAACCACTTGCTGGCCGGCGTTGGCGGCGCGCAGCGTGCCGCAGAGATGCGTGCGTTCCAGATTGCCTAAAAAGTCGAGCACTACTCTAACCTTTCACCCTTGCTCTCTCAGAATGTGGGTGTCCTTCACCGCGCTCGCAGCAAGCTGCCGCCAAAGAACAGATCACTGACCACTGGGCTCTGAAAGAGCCCTCGCCAGCTCCGCGCGAGGAACCTTTGTTTGTGTGCCTGAGGCGAAGTCCTTCACTGTCAGGATACCGGATCGATGCTCGTCTTCGCCGAGGATGACGATGCGGCGCGCGATCTTGTCGGCGGCCTCAAAGGACTTCTTGAGGCGGAAGCTGCCGTCGCCGAGCTCGACGCGCAGGCCGGCGCGGCGCAGTTCGCGCGCCAGAACCAGCGCGGCGCGTATTGAGGCTTTTGCCGAGCGGCGCAACATACGCATCCGCCTTCACCGCCTGCGCCGCGGCAGTCTGTGTGGACTCCTGCGCCTGCAGGGTCAGCACCAGCCGGTCGAGGCCGATGGCGAAGCCGATGCCGGGCGCCTTTAGGCCCGCCGATCGCCTCGCTCAGACCCGTCGTAGCGGCCGCCACCGAGCAAAGCGTTCTGGGCGCCTAAGCCGCCGTGGGTGAACTCGAAGGTGGTTCGCGTGTAGTAGTCGAGGCCGCGGACGAGGCGAGGATTGAGTTTGTAGGGCACGCCGGCCGCGTCGAGAGCCGCGGTGACCTGGGCGAAGTGGGCGCGCGAGTCTTCGTCGAGCGAATCGGCGATCACGGGCAGCGTGGCGATGATGGGCTGGTCTTCGGGCACCTTGCAGTCGAGCACGCGCAGCGGATTGGTAACGGCGCGGCGCTGGCAATCGGCGCACATTTTTGGGGCAAGTGGGATGAGCGCGGCGCGAAGAGTCTCGTTGTACCGCGCGCGGTCCGAGGCCGAGCCGACGGAATTGAGCTCCAGAGTCCAGTCTTTGATGCCGAGCTCGTCAAGCAGCGTGGCGAGCATCTCGAGTACTTCGGCGTCACGCAGAGGCGACTCGCTGCCCGCCGAGGGAGGGCCGATGACCTCGGCGCCGATCTGCCAGAACTGGCGGTAGCGGCCCTTCTGCGGGCGTTCACGGCGAAACTGCGGACCAATGTAGTAGAGCTTCTGCAACTGGCCGGTCTCGCCCAGCCCATGCTCGATGTAGGCGCGGACCACGCCGGCGGTGTTTTCGGGGCGGAGGGTCAGCGATTGAGGTTTCTCCGATTGCGCCCGCGCACGATCCTCCCACGTGTACATCTCTTTCGAGACGATGTCGGTTTCTTCGCCCACGCTGCGGGAAAAGAGCCCCGTGTCTTCGAAGATGGGCGTGCGAATCTCGCCAAAGTTGTAGCGGGCGAAGACCTGGCGCGCGGCCGCTTCGATGCGGTTCCATAGCTCCGTCTCCGGGGGCAGAAGATCGCGCGTCCCGCGCACGGCTTTCAGGGTGGCCATAACTTGTCTAGTTTAAACGCGCAACTCAGCCGTGGAGGAACGGGAGCTTCGGTGACCCGAGTGCCCCGTGAGAACGGCGCGTCAAGGCAGGGTTACAGAAGGGTTGAGATGGCCCGCATACCGTAATCAGGGAGATTCCTTTCCCGGCGGCGATTGGATCGTGATTCGGATCACCGTCGAGGGCTGGACGCCGCCTTTAGCCTTAAAGTAGCGGGCACGACAGAGAGCGCGTCCGCGTTCGAGGAGCTTGATTTCCATGGCCTATGTTGTAACCGATGCCTGCATTAAGGATTTTGTTTGCGTGGCCGAATGTGCCACCGCCGCTATTGCGCCCGCCGAGGGCGATCCCGCGGCTGCGACCGTCTCCCAGGTATTCATCAATCCCGATGAGTGCATCGATTGCGGTAACTGCGCCTCGATCTGCGCACAGAGCGCGATCTTTTCGCTGGATGAGTTGCCCGCCGATAAGGCAGAATTCGCTGAGAAGAACAAGGCGTACTTCAATTAGAGCGGTCCCAGAATTCACGTACTGCTTTTGAAGCAGCAAAGGGCGGCATTTTCTTTCGCCCCGCGGACGAAGACCTGTCCGCCAGAACCCCGATTAAGAAAGTTGCCACTCGGCCAGAGTGATCCCTGGGTAGAGCAATTCTGGAGCCGCTGTGGGCGAGGGAGCATTTTTCACCCGCCGGGACTCCTTGCATCCCGAGAATTTCATTCCTGATTTGGGTTCGGCGCGGGCCCCTGGGTTTGCGCGCCCACAGCGGGCGGAGCCTGCGCAGACGGCGTTGCCGGCTTGCCTGAAGGGCTGGATTCGGAAGGCGAAGTTTGGGAAGGCGGAGCCGGCTCGGTGGAAGGCGGCGCCGGCTTGGCGGCTGGACCCGAAGACGTGGCAGGCTCTTGCGGCTCGGCGGGCGCTGCTGCCGTAGCAGGCGGATTCGCGGGCGGCAACGCCTTTGCCGTCTGCTTCAAGAGCGCAGCCGGCGCGATTGGCGTCACGGGAAGCGTAAGCGTCTCCTCGGTCGCCGGATCGTCACGCAGCTTGAGATAAAGGACGCCGTCCACGGGGTGGGGAACGACGATCTGCGTTCCGGTAAACCCCGCCGGTACGTCCACGGGGTTGTCGAACGACGAAGCAGCGGCAAACGACGTGGCCAGAAAAAGATCGGTTCCACTCAGCACGCAGGGCTTAGACACAGCGCGCGGGCAGCGCAGATCCTTGAATCCGGGGATGCGCACCAGCGTGCCCAGCGGAACCCAACTTCCGGCTGCGCCATCGGCTGAGATGGCGCGCAGGCGCACCGGCCCGAAGGCCGAAGGACCGAAGCGGGTGAGCGGTTCCACGCTGGCTTCGGCGGTGGTTGCATCCTCGAGCATCATGCTGCCGTCGCTCAGAGTCAACAGCGTGTGAAAGCTTGAGTCAGCCGCGGCAAGTTCCACTTTTTCCGTCCGCGGAAAATCAGGCGGAACATCGGACTTGAGGAAGAAGACCAGGCGGCCATCCACGGGCAGGTCGTCTGGGCTGCCGAGCTGCACGGGCTCAGGCGCGGTGTCATCTTGCTGCACGCCTTTGCTGACCAGCGTGACCTGCGGGCGCGGAGGATCGACGGTGACCGGGACCTTCAGCGCGCGGCCGTCCTTCAGTTCCACCAGGGCGACAGCCGGTTTGCCGGCTTCCAGACCGAACGTGGCCCCGGCGGTGATCATCTGCAACTGATCGAGATTCTCCACGCGGTTCAAGGCTGCGGGAGTGAAGGTGACGCCGCCAACTTCAGCCTTTGCCACTTCATCGAGCCGCGTCCCCGTGAGCAAAGCAGCCTGGTCCCCGGAGTTCAAAGTTAATTCGTCCAGCGACGCGGCAGCGGCATAAGCCACCATGGATAGTCGATCCGGCTTGTCCTGCCCGTACTGATAGACCTCGATGCTGACTGGCCCCGGCCCGGCGTCTTTAAGCGGGATCGTGACCTCCAGTTGGCCAAGCTTGACCGATTTCCACGTTAGCGGCACCGAAGGGTCTTCGTCGATCTTTGCTTCCACCTTTTCGACACAATCGGAGGTCTGTGCGTCGAGTTGCACGGTGTCGTCGCGGCCCACAACCAGAGCGGATCGATCGGCTGCGTTTACGCTCCACTTGCCGGGCTCGGCTCTTACCAGTTGGTATTGTGGGCCCTGCCAATCGTCAAAGCCCCATTTGCCGCGGACCTCGGCAGTCAACTCTCCACCGGGAAGTGAAGGAATCTTCGTGTCTGGAACCAGGCCACCCTCGCCAGCGTCGACGGTCAGGGGAATGTCCACTGGCTTGTCCTTCGCATCCGCGGGCTGCACATGCAGAACAAGATCGTGAGCCAATTCCGTGGCGAAGACCAAAGGCGCTCCCTCGGCGGGCAGCACTAAACCCGGCTTGAGCGCGCAGAAGCAGTCCTCGGGATCAACGGGGTGGAGCGGTTCCGGCCGGGCCGTTCCGATGGGAGGCAGCGCCACCACGACAACCGACTTGGGATTTCGGAACGAGGGCGGCATATTGAGGCGCAGGTTCAGGCTATCGGCCTTGGGCAAGGCCAGGGCGGGAATGTACTGGAAATGCGCGGTGTGCAACGAGGAAAGGATTTTGGCGATATCCACCACTGCGCCCACATAGGGGCTGTAGATGCCGCCGCCGGCCATCGCGGTGTAGCTGAGCTGGTTCATCAGGTCCAGGGTGCTCCCGTTGGCCAGTTGCTCCACCAGCGATTGCGCATTGGTGTCGTCGAGCACCATCCCCTCGGAGTTCTGCGAAAGGCAGGAGGCTTGCTCCTCGGCGGGTTTTTCGAAGCAGCTCTCGTTGATCTTGATTCCCAGGCTGCGCGCCGCCATCTCGGTGCGCGTCTTCAACGCCGCGGGATCGAACCGGCTGGTGACCTTCACGTCGGCCAGATAGGCCTCGAGCCGCATCCGTTCCCAACTGGCCGCCTGCAGATCCTGGGCGGCGCGCACAAACGAACCGGGCCTGCCGCGCACCGCGTTGCGTAAGGTGTTAAAGTCGCCGCCCGTCTCCGGCGCGAGAAAAAGCAGCGCCTGCTGCGCCCCGGGCGGCACGTTGACAAAGACTCCCTCGTCGCGTGCGTCGCGGGTCCAGGTTTCCACACGGGTAAACCACTCCGGGGGCGGCGGGTTGGTGGAACCGCGCAGGAAGGCGACCACCAGCACAAAGTGGGTGGCCTGGCTCTCCGGAAGGTCAGGATGAATCCAGAGCCTGTCTCCAGGCAGAAGATTGGGAACCTCCGAGATGGGAAGCGTGATGTTCCCGCGCTTGACGTGAACATCCACATCCGGGCCAGAAAGATCGAACGGCTGGCCTTCGGCGTGCAGAAGGGAAGCTGCAAGGCAAAAGCAAAAAAGCAACTGTAAAAAGCGGCGCATGTACTCTATTTTACGAATTCCGGCGTCTGACGTTAGCGAAAGCGTGTAAACGGCACTGCCGGGCAAGCGCGCTGCAAAGAAGAGAACTTAGAGCCAAAGCTGGCCGGAGAGGGGTGTTTCCGGTTAGATTCCTTCCACAAAATCAAGGGGAAATAAATGTTGTCAGGCCGGGAGAGCGTGCCTATGATGAAACATTAATTGTAGCTTTCAGTGTTTTCGCGAGCTTTTTTGGCATCTGGCTGGAGAGGTGCAGACTGAAACGGAACCAGCCGCCACGACTCGAATATCGCATTCTTATTGCTCAGAATAGAGGAGCTTAAGCCCGTCTTCCTCGTTCCAAAGAGCAACCCGGAGTCTCTTAAATCGAAGGCTGCTGCTTGGTGCGAGCGGCGCAGCTCCGAGCCGTATGACGAATCCGGCCGGTGAATCCGCTGGTTCCGCGAGCGCAAGCGGCAATATAGGGAGAAAGATATGAAATCGACGAGAGCTGCGCAAAATACCTTGGAAAATAGCGCCCTGACGATTCCCGCGGCTGAAGAAATTATTGAAGATGCGTTGAATGAGCTGGCCTATTCGCAAGATCCTGGTCTGTCGCGGGCGCTGCGTTTTCTGGCGCCTCAGGGGTATCAGGCCATTGTCGAGCTGTGCAGCGAGAACGGCCGCAGCAAGCGCCGCAACGCATTGGCCGAAACCTGGTCGCCGGAGGACGACGAAGTCCGTATCTACTTCGAGCGCATCGACGGCGAGGAGCCGGTTCCGCGCCTGAGCCACATGCCGCGCGCAGTGACCGGCCAGGCCGCGGAAGAAGAGAACGAAGAGCAGGAGGTGTCGCCTGCCGACATGGACGCGCGCGTGAAGGAGCTTAGCGCGGCGCTGGCCGAAGCCGAGCGCGGCGGCCATGCCTTTATCGCCCTCAAGTGGTTCCGCGATTCTTTCCTGCCGCGCAAAGCCTTCCGCTGGAACCAGCATCCTGAGACGCGCCAGACGGTACTGGCAGAGGCCATCCAGCGCGGCGTCGTGCTGACCAGCAAGATTGCCAATCCCAAGACTCCGGCTTATCCCACCACCACCATCCGCCTCAACCGCGCCGAAGCCGGTATTCCCGAGGAGGCGCAGCGCTTCCATCCTGTTGAAATGCAGGGTGAGCCGGTGGCGGCGGCGATTGAAGAGGATCGGGGGAGCGAGTGAGCTTCTATTTTCTTGAGGCAACGGCGTTCGCCAAATTGTTTGTGCGTGAACCCGGCACCGACGCGCTTATCCGGCTGATGGAATCGGTTGAGGACAACCGCAAGCTGATCTCGGCCGTGACGCCGCTGGAGGTATATGCGGCCATCCGGAGGCGGGAACGGGCAGGGCAGATTGCGCCGGAAGCCGCTGTCGCCGCGCTCGAGATGCTGCGTATCGAAGCCGCGCGCATGGTGCAGCAGCCGCTGAATCCCGGCGTGCTTGAAGCGGCGCGGCAACTGCTGGACCGCACTGCGCTGCGCTGGCCTGACACTCTGCAACTGGGATCCGCACTGACGGCCCGCGAAATGTTCCCCGGTACCGCGATCACCTTCATCTCCGCATCGGCGTCCCTTGTGGATGCGGCCAATGCGGAGGGGTTCGAGACGATGGATGCCGCGAATCTGCCGGAGCCCGAAACTGAGCCGGCGAAGGAATCCATAGCGGCCAACGAAGCAGAGTAATCCTGTGCGCGCGAGCCGCTCATCGCACGGGAAACTTATGTACGCGTAGTCAGTCCAAGTTCATGCGCGAAGAATATGTCCTTCCCCCTTCACCGTATTCAGGCGCTTCTGGTCGCTTGCTGCCGTCACCGTGCCACTCGCTCTGGCACCGCAAGGCCAGGCGCAGACCGCAACGCTTCGAGTTCTTCGCAACCTTCCCGGTGGGACGATGGAAGACCATTGACGACGTCACGGGAAAAGTAAAATCGATCGTCGTTATCCGCGAAGACAACGGAAAGCTCTACGGAACCATCGCGGAGCTGTTCGATCCTCCAGTTCCCCATCCCACTTGCTACCTCTGCAGCGGCGCGATGAAAGACCAGCCTCTGGCTGGACTTCAGGTTCTTTGGGGATTCAAACGGTATGGCGGCGAGTGGTCTGGCGGCCAGGTGCTCGATCCGGAAAGCGGCAGAATCTACCGTGCATCCCTCGCTCTTGAAGACGGCGGACGAAAGCTTCGGCTGCATGGCTATTTTCTTATCCCATTGTTTGGCCGCACCGAGTATTGGATGCGAGCTGACTAAGTCTCCCTTCGGCCACCTCTGCGTTTTCGTCCGCTATGATTCCGAGTACAGGCTGCATCTTCTGCGCAGGCCCAGGGGAACTCCATGACAACCCCGCGCACGAGGATCCAGGCGACGCCAAACCGCAATTGCGCAAGACCATGGGTTTCTGGGATGTGCTGCTGTTCAACATTGCCGCGGTGCTGGGGCCGCGCTGGATCGCCGCGGCCGGACACAACGGCACATCGTCCATCAGCCTCTGGGTACTGGCCGCGCTTCTCTTTTTCGTGCCCGGGGCGTTGGTCATCAACGAACTCTCGTCGCGTTTTCCCGAGGAGGGAGGGATCTACTCCTGGGCGCGGGATGCATTTGGCCCGTTTCATGGCTTCATCGCCGGATGGAGCTACTGGATATACACCGTCTTCTATTTCCCCGGCCTGCTTCTGGCCAGCGCATCCATGTCCGCATATATCTCATCGAGCCACGGCGCGGCGCTGGCGCAAAGCCGGGCGTTTCTGCTCTGGTTTTCAATGGCGCTGCTTCTGGTCGCGGTGGTGCTGAACATCATTGGCCTGAACATCGGCAAATGGCTGCAGAACGCGGGCGGCGTGGGCACCTATCTGCCGTTGATGATCCTGGCGGGCGTGGCCATTGTGGTGTGCGTGCGCCATGGATCGGTGACGCATTTCACGCTGGCCAACATGATGCCCACCTGGAACTGGGACACGGTGAACTTCTGGTCGCAGATTGCGTTTGCGTTTACGGGGTTGGAGCTGGTCTCGTGCATGGCCGAGGAAGTGCACGATCCGCGCAGGACGCTTCCGCGCGCGGTCTTCGGCGCCGGCGCGCTGATCGCCCTGATGTACATCGCCGGAACCTTCGCCGTGCTGGCTCTGGCTACCCGCCGGCAATCTCGATCCGAAGAGCGGCGTCTTTCAGGCTATCGCAGTGGGCTCGGCCACGCTGCGCATCGGGTTCCTCGGCGTACTGGCGGCCGTGCTGGTGACAGCGGGTAACGCGGGTGGAGTGGGATCGACCGTGGCCGGCGTTGCTCGCGTGCCGTTCCAGGTGGGGATCGACCGCTATCTGCCCGCGGCGTTCGGAAAGATTCACCCGAAGTGGAAGACGCCGTATATTTCGATTCTGGTGCAGGCCGTGCTTTCCGGCGCCATCCTGCTTTTGAGCCAGATCAGCGAAACCACGCTCGGCGCATATCAATTTCTCATCGACGCCGGCATCATTCTCTACTTCATTCCGTTCTTATATATGTTCGCGGCGGTCATCAAACTGGCGCGACGCCGGGACCGCAAAGAGAATCCTCACGCGGTGCTCATACCGGGCGGAATGACGGGCGTGTGGATCTGCGGCGGGATGGGGTTCCTGGTGGTGCTCCTCGGAATCTTCGTTTCGCTTGTGCCGCCGGGCGATTCGGCGAACAAACTGGGATTTGAGCTGAAGCTGGTCCTGGGCACTACGGTTTCAATATTGATCGGCCTGGTTTGTACTGGCGCGGGGCAAGAGAAATGAAGGCTGAGCGATGAGAACAGGCCGTCCTGCGTGGCTGGCGCCATTCCGGAATCGGCCTGTTCCGAAGTCGTCCGGCTACTGCTGCTCCACCACTACCATCTTGAAGGTGTCCGGCTTCATTTTGGGCCGGCCCTGAACCGTTCCTTGGGCTGCTCCCGGCACAGGCGCTTCAAACTCCGCCGTTGGCAGATAGATCGTATTCGTGGTTGGATCGACACCCATGGTTCGCGCGCCCTCGGCCGTCTTTACCACCTGCTCAACCACGTACTTCCCATCCTTCCTGCCCACTACGGTCAATGACCCATCGCGGCAACTTGCGAACGCCTGTCCGTGGTCGACCCTGGTCGCGTCCACGCCTGCGCCGATTGGCAGGCTGGCCACCACCTTGCCGTCTTCGGTGCTCATCACAATCATCATCTGCGGATTGCGGCAGCCGATAAAGAGCAGGTGATTCTTCCGGTCCAGAGCCATTCCCACCGGATGGCCGCCTGGCGCCACCGGCCAGCGCGCAACCACCTGGCGCGTCTTCAAATCGACGACGGCTACCTGATCTTTGTCAGGCAAGTTAATGTACGCCTTGCCCTCGCCGTCGGCCGCGAGAAACTCCGGCGACCCGCCCAGGTCGATCGGCGGATCGATCTTGCCGCTCGTCAAATCGATATCCGGCTTGATGGTCATCAACTCGTTCTTGTCTCCTGAAACCGCCAGGACCAGGTCCGTCCCAGGGTCATAGATGATTCCATCGGAATCGGGAAGAGCGGCCAGCTTGCCCAAGACGGCATAGGTTTTCAGGTCGAACACCAGAATCGCGCCATCCCCGCCGCCGTCCGTGATGAAGCCGCGGTTCTGCGCCGGCACGATCGCAGTTCCATGGGAACGGATCTGGCCCGGAATATCGCCCAGCACCTTCCCCGTTGTCCCGTCGATCGCCAAGGTGTGTGTCGAGCGCGTCACAAACACGCGGTGCGTCTGGGGATCGACCGTGACGTAGTCCCACCCGCCATCGCCGCCAATGTGTATGGTTTTGGTTACGGCCCAAGTCGCCTGCGCCATGGCCGGCAGAGATCCGGCATACGAGCGCCGCGAACAACATCATCCGCATGGTTCGCATCTTCTTTTTCTCCAGGGTGATTTCGATATTCCGAGGGGCAATTCGGAAGAGATTGGATCTACAGAAGTACGATAGCACCGAAAGCCGGCGTAACACTCCTGTAACAAGCAGCCCCGCCGATTGCCTTCTTTACGCCCGCCCTGCCCGCCCTCGTACACTGATTCCGCATGTCTTTGGCTCTGCTCCTTATCGCGCCGCCGCTTCCCACGCACCTGCTTGCCGATTCGCAGGTGGCTGCGGCCTATATCGTCTTCGCCGTCAGCTATCTTGTCTTCGCGCTGGGCAAGCTACCGGGGATGAAGATCGACCGGCCCGGCATGGCGATCATCGGCGCGGTGCTCATGGTGGCTTTCGGCATCGTGCGCGCGAATCAGGCGCTGCGCTTCATCGACTTTGGCACGCTGGTGCTGCTTTTCTCGATGATGGTGGTGGTGGGCTGCCTGCATCTGGCCGGCTTCTTTGAGTGGATCACCGGCCAAATCGTCGTGCGCCTCAAGCCGCGGCACCTGCTGCCCACGGTCATCTTCATCACTGGAGTGCTGTCGGCGTTTTTCGTCAACGACATCGTCTGCCTGGTCATGGCTCCCTTCGCTCTTGCGGCCACGCGGCGCATGGGATTGAAACCGCTGCCCTATCTGCTGGCCGTGGCCACCGCGTCGAACATCGGCAGTGTGGCGACGATCACGGGCAATCCGCAGAACATGCTCATCGGCTCGTTCTCAGGGCTGAGCTACCGGTATTTCCTTTTGCGGCTGGGGCCGGTAGCGCTGATTGGGCTGCTGATCGATTGGCTTCTGATCCGCCGGCTCTTCGGCCGCGAACACGTACCGGAAGAGGCGGCGGGGATCTCGACTGCGGTCGCGCACATCGCGCTCAGCGATTTGCGCAAGCCTGCCATCGTGGTTGCGCTGGTGCTGGCAGGCTTTCTGGGCGGCGTGCCGCCGGCGATGATGGCCGCCATCGGCGCGGCGCTGATGCTGATTACGCGAACGCGCAACCCGCGGCTGGTCTACGACGAGGTCGACTGGGGGCTTTTGGTCTTCTTCGTGGGCTTATTCGTGATCGTCGGCGGCGCGGAGAACGCCGGCCTGACCGGCGATCTGTTCGCCGTAGCCGCTCGGCTCAACCTTCAGAACGCGGGGGTGTTTACGGCGGTTACCGCGCTGGTGTCGAACGTGGTGAGCAACGTGCCGGCGGTGATGGTGCTCAAGTCGCTCGTGCCGTCGTTCCACGATGCGCAGACGGGCTGGCTGGTGCTGGCCATGGCCAGCACGCTGGCGGGCAACCTGACGATTACCGGCTCGGTAGCGAACCTGATCGTCGTCGAGCGGGCGCATGACGAAGTCCACATCGGCTTCTGGGACTACTCGCGCGTGGGTATTCCGGTGACGCTGCTGACGCTGGCGGTTGGCTGGGCGTGGCTGAGCTTTGTGCGCTGACGTCGCGCGCTACTCGCGCCGGAACTTGTTGGCCTGCTCGAACTGATTGCGCAACTCGGGGCTGCGGAGATTTTCGCGCAGGAGGGAGAGGCGCTGCTCGAGAGCCAAGAGGGCGCGCTCGACGGCTTCAGTGTTGGTGTATGCGATGTCGCGCCACATGGAGTAGGGGCTGGAGCCGAGACGCGTCATCTCGCGCAGCGCGCGGCCGCCGACATCTTTAAGCTCGGGCGCGCCGCCGACCTCATCTTGAAGAAGCGCGCTGAGCGCCGTGGCCGTGAACTGCGGCAGATGGCTGACCCACGCGACCAGCTCGTCGTGGCGGATGGGGTCGAGGTCGAGGGTCTTTGCGCCCATGGCCGCGACCAATTCACGCCAGCCCTTCACGAGCTCGGCCGATTGCGGGGACTGCTTCGCCGCGGGATCGTCAGTAAACAGCCAGACCGCGCCGCGAAAGAGGTTGGCGTCGGCAAGGGCCGCGCCGCCGCGCTCCTTGCCCGCCATGGGATGGCCGGGGAGAAACGCCGCGCGATCGGGCGTGTTGTAGAGGCGCGAGGCAGTTTCGCAGATGAGGCGCTTGGTGCTGCCCACGTCGGTGACCAGATGCTCGGAACCGAGTACAGGGGCCAGCTTGTCCATAAAATCGAGCGTGGCGTAGATGGGTACGGCAAGAAGCGTGATCTGACTCGCGCGCGCGGCGTCGATCGGGTCGGAGGCGAGGGAATCGAGCGCACCCATCTTGAGCGCAAGCTGGCCCTGCTCCGGACTGCGGTTCCAGCCGGCAATTGTGCCTTTGAAGCCCGCAGCGCGCAGGGCGAGGCCCACTGATGTGCCCAGCAGACCCGTGCCCAGGATGGAGATGCGCGAGATCATGATTAGCAAGTCAGATCGCTCCGCTGACTCGCTTCATCTTACAGCGTTCGCCCGACGGCCTGAGCGATGACGCGCAGCTCGCCGACCAGCTTTTCAAACTGATCGAGGTAGAGGGTCTGCGCGGCGTCGGAGACGGCTTTGTCTGCGTTGGGGTGGATTTCAATCAGCAGCGCGTCGGCGCCCGCGGCTACAGCAGCTTTGGCCATGGCGGGAACCATGTCGCGGCGGCCGGTGCCGTGCGAGGGGTCGGCGACCACGGGCAGGTGCGAAAGTTTCTTGAGTCACCGGAATGGCCGCGATGTCCATCGTGTTGCGTGTCGCAGTTTCGTAGGTGCGGATGCCGCGCTCGCAGAGAATCACATCGTAGTTGCCGCCGGAGAGGATGTACTCGCTCGAGAGCAGCAGCTCCTCGACGGTGGCCGCAATGCCGCGTTTGAGCAGGATGGGCTTGCGCACCAGGCCCAGCTCGCGCAGCAGGTTGAAGTTTTGCATGTTGCGCGCGCCGACCTGGAAGCAGTCGACAAACGGCAGCATCGGCTCGATCTGCGCGATCTCCATGACCTCGCTGACAACGAGCAGACCGTTAGCGTCGGCAGCTTCGCGCATCAACTCGAGGCCGGGAATGCCGAGACCCTGAAAGGAGTATGGCGAACTGCGCGGCTTGTATGCTCCGCCGCGCAAAAAGCCCCCGCCGGCGGCCTTGACGCACGCGGCGATGGCAAAGATCTGCTCGCGGTTCTCAATGGCGCACGGTCCGGCGATGACCGCGACCTGCGTGCCGCCGATGGTTGCGCCCGTGCGAAACTCAACCACCGTACCTTCGGGGCGAAACGCGCGCCCGGCCAGCTTGTAGGGCGCGCTGATGCGGTGCACGTTCAGCACGCCCGGCAGCATTTCGAACTTGGTCAGGTCAAGGCCCGCGGTGGGGCCAACGCCGGCCAGAATGGTTTGGAACTCGCCGGTAGTGCGATGCACATCCACGCCGGCCTCTCCCATGGCGCTGATGACGGCATCGATCTGTTCTTCGGTTGCATTTTCCTGCATGGCGACAATCATTGCTTATTTCCTGTCTCGGGCGTCTGCGCAGGGCCCCCGGCGACAGGTCTTTGTCGCTGGGGTAGCTGCGCGCCCGCGGCGTGGCCCGTCGGCGCGCCCGCTTCGGGTGCGGCCTGGGCGTTTCTCTGGCTAGCCAACTCGTTTCGCTGCAACGCCCGCATCACGTCAATGATGCGCTCGTAGATATGCGTCAGCTCGATGTCGGGCAGCGGTCCCTTGTTGGCCGCGCGCACGTTGGCGTAGATGATCTTTTCGCGCTCCGGCTCGTAAACCGGGAGCGAAGTGGCGGCCTTGAGGTGGCCAATCCTCTGCGCGGCGCGCGCCCGCTCGCTGAGCAACTCAACGAGCTGGCGGTCCAGGGCATCGATTCGGATTCGCAATTCTTCGATGGTCATTGCATCCTCATACGGCAAACAGCTGACAGCAGGCAGCAAACAGTTCGATCCAGACGATGTAGGCCTCATGGAGCCGCGATGGCCACAGAAGAGCAGTTCACTGTGAACTGTTTGCTGTTGGCTGAAGTTTTCATCGGGCCAGCGCAGCGTGAGGCAAGCGCAGGCCCCTGATAAATCGAGCCACCTCGCCTGGCGCCGTCTCCGGTGTCGAGCGTTCTACCAGCTCGACAATGGCGCTGCCAATAACCGCGGCATCCGCGAACTCCGCCACCTGCGCGACGTGCTCCGCATTACTGATACCGAACCCCACGGCCACCGGCAGGCTGACTCCATCGACGGATGCGCGCGACCAGCGCTGCGGCATCGGCGGCGACACTCTGCTGCGTGCCGGTGACGCCCACGCGCGAAATTGCGTAAACAAAACCCCTGGAGTGGCTGGCGATGGCTTCAAGGCGCGCATCGGGACTGGTGGGCGCGGCAAGAAAGATCGGCGCAAGGCCCACGCGGCCCATTTCGGCAAGATACTCGGCGGCCTCTTCCACGATCATGTCGGTGGCCAACACGCCGTCCACGCCGGCTGCGGCGGCATCATCGGCAAATTTGCCCAGGCCGTAGCGCAGGATCGGATTGAGATAACTGAAAATCACCAGACCTGCGACGGGACGGGCAGCGCGAATCTCGCGCGCGAGGCCAAGAACATCTTTGAGCCGGGTGCCGTGCGCCAAAGCGCGCTCGCTTGCGCGCTGGATGATAGGGCCGTCGGCGAGGGGATCGCTGAAGGGAACGCCCAGTTCGATCACATCCGCGCCGGCGTCGATGGCCGCGAGTGCAATCTCGCGCGTGGCACCCAGGCTCGGGTCGCCGGCCGTGAGATAAACGACGAGGCCCGGCTTGTGATCGAAACGAATCGGCATTGGAGTACGGTCGCCGTTTCTAGAGCTTCAGCTCGCGGGCCAGGATACCCATATCCTTATCGCCGCGTCCAGAGAGGTTCACCACCAGTATTTCACGGGCGGTGAGCGTGGGAGCAAGGCGGATTGCCTCGGCAACGGCGTGCGCGCTTTCGAGCGCCGGCAGGATGCCCTCAGTGCGCGCCAGCTTGACGACCGCATCGAGCGCGGTTGCGTCGTCGCACGAGACGTATTCGGCGCGGCCGGAGTCGTGCAGCGCCGCGTGCTCGGGTCCGATGGAGGCGTAGTCGAGCCCCGCGGAGACGGAATGCGTAAGCGCGATCTGGCCGTTCTCGTCCTGCAGCACATACGAGTAGGTGCCCTGCAGCACTCCCGGCGCGCCACCTTGGAAGCGGGCCGCGTGCTCGCCCAGCGCGGTTCCGCGCCCGCCGGCCTCTACGCCGATGAGCCGTACCTGGCGGTCAGGAATGAACTCATAGAATGCGCCGATGGCGTTCGAGCCGCCGCCGACGCAGGCAATGATCGCCGTGGGCAGCCGGCCTTCTTTCTCGAGGATTTGCTGCTTCAGTTCTTTGCTGATCACGCGATGGAAGTCGCGCACCATGGTCGGATAAGGATGCGCGCCCAGAGCGCTGCCGAGCAGATAATACGTGGTGCGGACATTGGTGACCCAGTCGCGCATGGCTTCGCTGATGGCGTCTTTGAGAGTCTTCGAGCCGGAGCTGACGCCGCGGACTTCCGCGCCGAGCAGCCTCATGCGCAGCACGTTCAGCGCCTGGCGCTCCATATCCACGTCGCCCATGTAGACGACACATTCCAGGCCGAGCAACGCGCAAACAGTCGCCGTGGCTACGCCGTGCTGGCCTGCGCCGGTCTCGGCGATGACGCGCTTCTTGCCCATGCGCCTGGCGAGCAGTCCCTGGCCGAGTGCGTTGTTGATCTTGTGCGCGCCGGTGTGCAGCAGGTCTTCGCGCTTCAGGTAGATCTTCGCGCCGCCCAGCGATTCGGTGAGCCGCTTGGCGAAGTAGAGCGGCGTCGGCCGGCCGGCGTAGTCGGCAAGCAAGGAAGAGAGTTCTGCCTGAAACGCCGCGTCGGCCTTGGCCTCTTCATAGGCGTGTTCGAGTTCATCCAGCGCGGCCACCAGCGTCTCCGGCACGTAGCGCCCGCCATAAACGCCGAAGCGCCCGGGCCGCGACTCCGATGGATTTGCCGGAAGAATGATCGACGCCATGACGAGACTCCTGCTTGAGCGCCCGATAAACGGGGAACTCTTAGTTTACAAGGAGCCGGTCAATCCTCACGCCGTCTTCTTCTTTTTGCTGATGTCGCACAGCATGTCGGAGTGGATGTTGAGGCCGATATTGGAGATGTTGTAGACATGCTCGCTGGCCACAAGCCAGACAATCTCGCAGATGGCGCGCTCGGAGTAGTGGCTGGCAAGCCGGGCGAAGGTCGCGGGATTCACGTTCTTGTCGCGGGTCAGCTCGGTCACGTAGTCCAGCATCGCGCGGTCGGCCTCGGTAAAGAGCGGGCTGGTGGCGTAGTCATTGAGAGCATCGAACTTGGCCTCGTTCATTCCCGACTGGATGGCGAAGTACCGTCCGATGTCGATGCAAAAGAGGCACACGTTGAGCCGCGCCACGCGCTCGCGAACGAGCATCTGCGCCTCGCGGGGCAGTTCCAGCTTCTTGTCGAGCTTGGCGATCTTACCGATAAAAGCGCCAAAGGCCAGCGGCATCCGAGCGGCAAATACTTTGAGCGGGGTCATGACCTTGCCGAACTGGCGGCGCGACATGGCGTAGACCATTTTCAACATGGGACTTGCCGGATGTTCAATCGGGGCGAGAAACGTATCCATGAGGTAAACCTCCGGGGAATTCTCTTTTCAGTTATTCGATGCTCGAGAACAGGAGTTGGGCGCGCCAATTTCCTGTTAAGGTTTACGTCTACTTCGGCCGGGAGGTTACATCCTCTCACCCCAACGACTAAGACCTGTCGTTGGGGGCCCCGGGATGCGCCGCGCGAGCGTTGGCGATGAAAGCGCGAACCTTGGCGGGATCTTTGTGGCCCGGCGCAGCTTCCACGCCGCTGACGACGTCGACGCCCCAGGGGTGCAGAGTGCGGATTGCCTCGGCCACGTTTTCCGGCGTAAGGCCGCCGGCAGCAACGAGTAGTTTCTCGCGCACATTTGCGTTTTGGAAAAGAGTGTCGCTGGCCAGGGCCCAGTCATACGCGACTCCTGTGCCTCCGATGGCTTTGGCAGTTTTTGAATCGACCAGGATTGCGTCGACGTTCGTGTCCCAAGCCATGGCCGCTTCTTGCCCCGCATTCTCCGCGCCGAAGTGCACCACGCGGAGAATCCGCAAGCTTGGACCGAATCGCGCGCGCAGCTTTGCCGGCATCTCAGCCGGAGCGTCGAAATGCAACTGCACGCCGGTCAGGCCGCAAGCCACGAGGGCAGAGGCAATCTCGTCAAAGGAAGCGCTGACAAAGACGCCGATCTTCTCGAGCGTTGGCGGCAGATGCGGCACGATGGCGGCGACTTGTTCCGGCGTCACGCGGCGAGGGCTGGGCGCGAAAACGAATCCCACCGCGTCGGCTCCAGCCTCCGAAGCGAGTTGCGCGCCGGCAAGCGTGGTGTTCCCGCAGATTTTGATCCAGAGACTCATTTCCCCCCTGTGCCCTTCAGCAGCGCGGCCAGTGCGTCGCCGGGATCGGGCTGACGCATCAGGCTTTCGCCGATCAGGAATGCATGGAAGCCGGCCTTGCGCAGGCGGGCAATATCTTCGGGTGTGGAGATGCCGCTTTCCGTCACGCGCACCACGCTCGCCGGAATGCGATCGACGAGTGCGAGCGAGATTTCCGGGCTCACCTCGAACGTCTTGAGATCGCGATTGTTCACGCCGATGGCGAGGGCCCCGGTCTCGCCCAACGCGGCGACTCCCACATCCAGCACGCGAGTCAGTTCGTCCGCAGTGTGTACCTCGACCAGCACGTCGAGCGCGAGCGAGCGTGCGGCCTGAGCGAAGCGCTTGAGCTGGGCGCTGGTAAGCGCGGCGGCGATCAGCAGGATGGCGTCGGCGCGATGGGCGCGGGCCTCGACGATCTGGTACTCGTCGACAATGAAGTCCTTGCGCAGGCAGGGCAACGGCCCGGCTTCCGACGCAAGCTCCAGATTGCGCAGGCTGCCCTGGAAGTACGGCTCGTCGGTGAGCACGGAGAGCGCCGCGGCTCCGCCGGTACGGTAGCGGCGAGCGAGCCATGCGGGATCGAAGTCGGCGCGAATCAGGCCTTTCGAAGGCGAGGCCTTTTTGATCTCGGCGATGACGGCGGGGCCTGTGGCGGCCCGGCGGCGCAGCGCGGCGGCCCAACCACGCGGGCGATGTTCGGCGGCGCGGCGCTCCAGCTCGGCGACAGGGACATCGGCTTTCGCCGCGGCCAGTGTGGCGCGCGTAGAAGCCAGAATCGTCGAGAGAAATGTGCCAGCGTGGGAAGCCATGCGTATGGCTCAAGTATACGGGGGAACGAAGTTAGAGCTTGGCTGCGTGCACGGGCGCGCCAGCCGCCACCAGCTCGCGCGCGGCCTGGCGGCCAAGGCGGATGCAGTCGGGAACGCCGATGCCGTCGTAGGCGTTGCCGGCGAGTCGCAGGCCGGGCAGCGCGGCCACGCTTGCTGTGATTTGGTCCATGCGCGCGCGGTGACCCACGGCGTACTGCGCCATGGCGCGGCGCCAGCGCGAGACCTGCGCGTGCTCGGGTTCGACAGTCGGCGCTGAATACGTCTCGCGCCCAGAATCGCAGCCATCTCGCGGCGGACGGTCGCGACGAGAGCGTCGTCGGTCTCGGCGAGCAGCGCCTCGCGCTTCATCCCCCCCAGAAAGGCGCGAAAGACGGCTTTGCCCGGCGGCGTGCGGCCAAGGAACTTGCGATGCACGAAGGTGCAGGCCAGCATGGCGCGGCCCTCGACGGCCGGAACCAGAAACCCGAAGCCCTCGGGAAGCGCGCCGATTTTCGACTCGTCATAAATCAGGTTGACGGTGATCGACGAGGAGTATGGAATGCCGCTCGAGGGCGATGCCGAGCGCGGCGTCGACCGGAGCCAGCAGAGCGCCGGCCGCCCACGCAGGCGCGGCCATGATGAGCGCGTCAAATTCTTCAACGGCTTCGCCAGCCTCAACCGTCCAGCGGTTCGCGCTCCTCAGAATCGCGTTCACCGGCGTCGCGGTCCGCAGGCAGGCCGGGTCGAGACGCGCGGTGAGGGCGTCGATCAACTGGCTCATCCCGCCGCGCAACGCGGTAAAGATAGCGGCTCCGCCGTTTTGCGTTTTGGAGGAGGTCTTAGCCCGGGCCCGCATCTTGCGGTGCGCGGCCAACATGCCGCGGGTGAGCGAGCCGTATTTCGTCTCCATCTCGACGAGCCGCGGCAAGACGGTTTGCGCGCTTAGCTCGGTAGCGTCGCCGCCATAGATGCCGCTCAGCAGCGGATCGGCGAGACGATCGACTGCCTCCTGGCCGAAGTGGCGCCGGACGAGAGCCGCAACAGACTCGTCGTGCCCGGCGGGCCTCGGAGGGTGCAGCAGCTCAAGCGCCATGCGAATCTTGGTGGGGAAACTGAAGAGGCGCGTGAGCGCGGTGGGAAGCAGCTTGGTCGGCACCAGAAACATGAGGCCGTCAGGCAGGGCAACCAGGCGATTGCGGACGACGATGTAAGTCTTGCGCGCCGCGTCGTTTGAGGGCAGCAGTTCGCCGCCGAGACCCAGCTCACGGCAGAGCTCGGCCGCAGCGGGTTTTTCGGTGAGAAACGAGTCGGGACCGCGCTCCAGCACGGCGCCATCCACAATCTCCGAGGCCAGCGATCCGCCCAGCCGCGGCCGCGCCTCATAGAGCGTGTAATCGACGGATGCGCCCGCAGCGCGAGCCTTCTCAAGTTCATAGGCCGCCGCCAGCCCGGCAATGCCGCCGCCAATGATTGCAATCCGCATCCAATGACCTCACTCCATCTTGACAGCATTTGCCGGCTTGCGAACAGGGCTGGAAAAGCGACATTCCTCCGGCCGGCGGCTGCGGAACGATGGAGGGCGCAGGCGCACATGGATCTGCTTATGAAATCGTGCAGTGACTTACAACGCTCGGCGACCGCGCGAAAAGCGCAATGCGGATTGGGGCGAAGCCTAGAGCCTGTTATGAACTTTCGCGTGGCCTGCGCTGGGAGCCAATTTTTCCGAGTTCAAGAAGCGAGGAGCGACGGATACCGGGCGTCTCCTAGCGACGAGTGACGCGGAAATCGGGAAAATTGGCCCCAGCCCTCCGGCTTCTACCCAAACGCACAAAGACCATGCGTTTGGGGCCCAGGGTTGCGGCGCAAATTGGCTCATACTTCGTTGTCGTCCTCGCCTTGGAACGGGCCAAAGTCTTCGTCCTCCGCCTCATCTGAGCCGATTTTCGCTCGCAACGCAAACCGCGGGAAAGTTCATAACAGGCTCTAAAGCGAAACCAGCGTTGCCGCGGGCAGCGGCTGGCGGTACGATTCGGCCTCGTTTTCGAGCAGCGGATCCCAATTTTTCGGCTGATAGATGCAGCAGGGCTCCTGGGCCAGTGGATCGCCGGTGAGGGCGTAGGCGCGGGCGCGAGAGCCGCCGCAGATCTCCTTAAACTCACATGCGCCGCATTTGCCTTCGAGGCGGCTGGTGTTGCGCAGAGCCTTGAAGATGGGTGCGTTGCGGTAGATCTCGGCCAGCGGCGTCTGGCGCACGTTGCCGGCGTGGATGGGCAGAAATCCGCTGGGGTAGACGTTGCCGACGTGGGAGATGAAGACGAATCCCTTGCCGTCGTTGACGCGGCGCGTGGCCCAGCTCTTATTGCGCGTGGCTGCGTCGGCCGTTGGCGCGCCGGGCTCATATGCGTGGCCATTCGAATCCTGGGCGGTCGCGTGCGGATGGCCGTTTCCGTGGGCCATTTGGCGCTCTTCCAGGTTGTGCTGCAGCAGGTAACGGCGATAGTGCATCGCCTCAGTGGTCTTGATCTGGAAGTTCGCGCGGCGCGAGAGCTCGTAAATCTTGCCGAAGACTTGCTCGAACTCTTCGCCGCTGAGAAGGTCGTCCAATTGGCCGCGGCCCACGGGAACGAGAAAGAAGACGTTCCACATCACGATGGCGAGCTTTTCGAACAGGTCGCAGAGATTGTCGAGATCGTGAACGTTGTGGCGGCTGATGGTGCTGTGAACCTGGATGGGAATGCCGGCTTCATTGGCCCATTCGATGGCCTGGATGGTGCGTGCCCATGCGCCCGGCAGGCCGCGGAAGGCGTCATGAATCTCGGGGGTCGATCCGTCGAGCGAGATGCCCAGCCGTACGATGCCGGCTTCTTTGAGCTGGAATAGGGCTTCGCGCGTGAGCAGCGGCGTAGCGCTGGGTGTGACCGCAACCTGCACCCCTTTGCCGGCGGCGTAGCGAATCAAGTCGAAGAGGTCTTTGCGCTTGAGCGGGTCGCCCCCGGTGAAGACAAAGATGGGAATGTGCATCGCGGCGATCTGGTCGATAAGCGCCTTGCCCTCGGCGTTCGTCAGCTCGTCAGGATGCGGGATAGGCTGCGCGGCGGCGCGGCAATGCTTGCAGGCCAGGTCGCAGGACTGTGTGACTTCCCAAATGGCGAGAAAGGGCGATTCGTCGTAGTTAATTCCGCCGCGGGCGGGAATGTTGTGCATCGGCTGCATCGGCATGGAACCTCCCGGTCGAATCGAGGCTTCCTGGCTCGCCGATTGACCCGACGTCCGGGGGATGGGACAGGTTACTCGCGAAAAACCGGTGGCAATGACTGAACTTGCCGGCAAAGCCACGCGCACGAGAGCCTTTCTCGAGAGCCACGATTCCTATCCAGAAAACCAGTTTTCGGGTGCGCTAGGCTGTGATTGGGATCACTTTACGTGCCCTGATCGGGACGGCGAAGGCGTCGTGCTGGACAAATTCTGGAAACGGGAACACAATTTTGTCACCTGCAAGGCCACTTGCATGGGCCCGCGCCGGTAGTGACAGTGTGGGATGGCCGCGCTTGGCGAGCGTAGCGGTCAATCGGCATAAGGTGAGTAAGATCACCTTGTTATGTGCGGTAAAGCACCGCAAAGGCAGTGCTGAATCTGCAACCATTTGAGCGCAGTTGAAGGAGGTTCCCATGGCAGCCGTATTGAAGCCGGGTTGGAGCAAACCTTCCACGATTCTCTTCGCATCCGAGATACCGGCCAACGAGAAGGCCTTCTCGTTCGCGCTTGCGCAAGCCAGGGAGTTCGGTTCCGATCTGATTATCTTTCACGCTTATGACACGCTCGTAGTGGCCGCGTCAGAGTCCTCGGGCATTCGCTACTACGACTACGCCGCAGCGGCGCGAAGTGAGAAGCAGCACCTGGAGCCGCTCGCGCTACGCGTCCGCGAGGCGGGCCTCAACTGCGAGGTTGTGGTGAGGCCGGGGCTTCCCGCCGATGAGATTCTGGCCTACACGCACGAGCGCGCGATCGACCGGATTGTAATGGGGACGCACTCTCCGGGCCCCATTGGCAAGCTGCTGGTGGGTTCAGTGGCCGAAGCAGTGTTACGCACCGCACTGTTGCCGGTTTGCATCATTGGCCCCGAGGTGGTGGACGGCAGCTATCGCAACTTTGCCACACGCACGATTCTCTGCGCTGTGAGCCTGCACGAAGCCAGTACCGTGGTGGCCGCATTTGCCGCGGACCTGGCCGCGCAGCACGGGGCGCGCCTGATTCTGCAGCATGTGATCCGGCCGCAGGACCGCGTAGAGTTTCTAGCCGGCCGTTCGCTCGACGAGGTGGAAGCGGGCATGCTCGCGTTAATCCCCACCGGACTGCAGGGCCGGATTGCGATCCAGACCGTCGTAGTGCCCGGCGATCCGACAGAAGAACTGCTCTACCAGGGCCGCGCGCAGCATGCTGATCTGATCGTGCTCGGCGCGCAGGGCGCTTCGGCCTTTGCCGCCATCACCCGCCACGGCGTGGTTTACAAAACGCTGGCCCACACTCCGTGCCCGGTTATCACGCTGTCGCCGGTGGTGCTGGCCGAGTGCGGGTCGAAGTCAGAGAACCTGCGTCCGGCGGAAGCATACATGGCCGGCGTCTTCTAACGCCTCTCGAACACGGCAATCCTCCAGGGGGCATTGTAGGTGGGTATTGTCTCGCTCATAGGGGGGTGTTCTGCGTTCGCTCAAATCACCCGAGTCTGAACCGCAGTCACCCGTCAAAGTACACAATGTTTGCGATGCGGTATACTTGGCGCAAAGGGCGGCATGCAATCGCCGCGCCGCCGAGCGAGGTGCGTCTTCCACAGCGACTCCGGCCTTCGAGTAACCGACGTTCCGCCATCGGAAACCACGCGGTGGCGTGCGGTGGTTCGCGTGCTTCGAAGTCCAATCGGTAGTCTGAGTTGCGCTCTGCTCCCATCCTCGTGTGCTCTTTGCGGCTCGCCCCTGCCGCAGCTTTCATCCGTTCCAATCTGCGCAGTCTGCTGGTCGGAATTCCCGACCCAAACCGGCCCGGTGTGCGCGCACTGCGGCGACGCGCCTCATGTGCCAGAAGGGCATTCATTTTCAGCACTTTGCCGGGCATGCAGACTGGCGCCGCCCGCCTTCGTGCGGGCTGTTTCTTATGGCGTCTACCAGGGCCGGATGAGAGAGGCAATTCACGCGCTTAAATACGATCGGCTGCACCCGGCAGCGCGCGGGCTGGGCCGGATGCTCGCCCGGGCGATCGCGCAACTGGCCGGTGAGGCTCCGGCCGAGATGCTGGTGGTTCCAGTGCCCCTTCATCGGTCAAAGTACGCGCAGCGGGGATTCAATCAGTCGCGGTCCCTTGCCACTGAGGCGCTTCGATTCCTGGGCAAGAGCCATCCGCAATGGCGGCTCAAGCTGGCCCCCAGCACGCTCATGCGGCTGCGCGCCACAGGCAGCCAGGCCGGCCTGACGCCGCGCCAGCGGCGGCTGAACGTGCGCGGAGCATTTTCGGTTTCGGATCCATCGCAGGTGGCGGGAAAGCATGTTCTGGTTGTCGATGACATTTTGACCACTGGCGCAACAGCGCGCGCCGCGGCGCAAGTGCTGTTGGGAGCCGGGGCTGCTTAGTTTGGGTTGCCACGCTGGCGCGGGCGCAGCGCGCGGCGGGATTTGAAAACAATTCGACTTCGCTGACGTGGAAGAAGTGGAATCAGCGGCCAGCGCGGCCACTCTGCAACGGATCGCGATCACGTTGATCGTCCTTGCGAGATCAACCATCTTTTTGACCGGGGGAAAAGAGATGTCGTTGGGAAAAGCTATGATTCATGCGCGCAAGCAAAAGGCGATTGCCAAGGCCGTGGTGCAGGCGGCCGATCACGGATCCGTTCAGCACGCTCACGTGCATATTCTTCAAATGCCGGTCCTGGTGCTGAACGCGTCCTATGAGCCCATCAATATTTGCGGCGCGCGGCGGGCGCTGGTACTGGTGCTCAAGGGCATCGCGCGCACTGAGGAGG
>CAWGGA010000021.1:0-38464 GCA_963822015.1 uncultured Acidobacteriaceae bacterium | reverse complement strand
AAGCGCGCTCCCAAACTGCGCCACAGGCCCACACGAGGAGGGCACTGTTCCATTTTCTTCGCATGGGGCCTTTCCGTCAAACTGGCGGAGCGAGCCAATCCCTCCTGAATCCCGGATTGAGCGACGAACGATCCTGGCACTCACCCTCAGGAAATACCCGAGGTGGCCGAGACGCCCGGTTTGCCGGGCTGGCAGGTGGCGACATCCGCTATTGGTGCGGCATTCGACTATTGCTTCACCGCGTGTTCGGCGCCAAAGCGGCGGAGTTTTTCGAGGGTAGCTGCGACCTGGCCAGAGTCGATGGCTTCGGCGCCCATTTGCACGCCCTGCTTGAGATCGCCGGCGAGACCGGCGGCGACGAGCGTAGCCGCAGCGTTGAGCAGGACAATGTCGCGGCGCGCTCCGGGAATGCCGGTGAGCACGTCGTAGAGGAGAGCTTTATTCGTGGCCACGTCGCCGCCAGTGAACTGATCGAGCGTGGCGCGCGGAAGGCCTGCCATCTCCGGCGTGATACGCGCGGCTTTGAGAGTCGGCTCGCCGGATCCGGACTCGTCTGCATTTTCTTCAACGCGCGCCACGACCGACTCGCCCGTGGTGGTGAGCTCGTCAATGCCATCGGTGCCGTGGACGACGAATGCGCGCTTGGCGCCAAGGGCTAGAAGTGTGCGCCCCACCAGAAGAACGCGGCTGGGGGCGAGCACTCCGATGACCTGCGTGCGCGCGTGAGCCGGGTTAGTGAGCGGACCCACGAGGTTGAAGATGGTGCGAAAGCCCAGCGCGCGGCGAAGGGCCCCAAGGGTCTTCATCGCCGGGTGATAGAGCGGCGCGAAGAGGAAGACAAAGCCTGTTTCGCGCAGGCATTGGACGGCCAGCTCGGGCGACAGATCAATGGGTACGCCAAGAGCTTCGAGCACATCGGCGGCGCCGCAAAGCGAGGTGACGGCGCGGTTGCCGTGCTTCGCCACGTGAGCTCCGGCGGCCGCGGCCACCAGCGCGGCGCCGCAAGAGATGTTGAAGGTCTGCGGTCCGCCGCCGCCCGTGCCCACGCAGTCGACGAGTCGTCTCGCTCTTTCCTCTTCGGAGAAGGGCATTGCGACGACATGACGCCGCATGACATCGACAAAGCCGGCCAGCTCGGGAGCCTGCTCGCCACGCGTAGCGAGCACGGCCAGCAGCGCGGCGGTTTCCACTTCCGGCACACTGCCGGTAAGGATCTCTTCAAGAGCGCCGGCCGCCTGCTCGCGGGTGAGCGAGGCGCCGTCCTCGGCCAATGGCTTGAGCAATTCCTTCAACCGCGCCATATACCTTCTCATGGTAAAGGCGGAGGCCACAGGGAACCGGGTTTGCCCCTGCTTCGTGCGCCAAGATAGTATGGATTCACCGGCTACAAAGGTCGCGCTGGCCCTGCACTCGACGGCCTGTGCCGTGAATCCCCACAACTACTTCCTGGATGAATTCAACCCACGATGAAAATTCACGAGTACCAAGCAAAGGAAATCCTGGCGAAGTACGGCGTTGCCGTGCCGAAGGGCGAGATGGCGGCCAACTTCGAAGAAGCCGCGGCAGTGGCGCGCAAGTTGTTTACCGAAGGCGCTCCGGGCGTTGTAGTGAAGGCGCAGATTCACGCCGGAGGACGCGGCAAGGGCGGCGGCGTGAAGGTGGCCAGGACGCGCGAAGACGCGGAGATGCACGCCAAGAACATCCTTGGCATGACACTGGTGACTCACCAGACCGGGCCCCAGGGACAGAAAGTGCAGCGGCTGCTGATCGAAGAGACCGCGGCCATCGAGCGCGAGCTGTACCTGGGCATTGTGCTGGATCGCGGTACGGGCAGGCTGGTGTTTATGGCATCGCAGGCCGGCGGCATGGAGATTGAGGAAGTAGCCGCGAAGACACCCGAGGCGATCTTCAAGGAGACGATCGACCCGGCGGTGGGATTCGGCGCCTGGCAGGCGCGCAAGCTGGCTTTCGCGCTGGGCCTGAAGGCGACGCAGATCAACCAGGCGGTGAGCTTCTTCCAGAGCCTGTACAGGGCGTTTATCGAGACGGACGCATCGCTGGTGGAGATCAATCCCTTCATTACGACCACCGACGGCAAGCTGTTTGCGCTCGATGCCAAGATTAACTTCGACGACAACGCGCTGTTCCGCCATGCGGACATCAAGGCGCTGCGCGATATTGCCGAAGAGGACCCGCTGGAGGTGGAGGCGAGCAAGTACGCGCTGAACTACATCAAGCTGGACGGCTCGATTGCGTGCATGGTGAACGGCGCGGGGCTGGCCATGGCGACGATGGATATTATCCAGTACGCAGGCGGCAGCCCGGCGAATTTCCTGGACGTGGGCGGCGGCGCGACGCAGGAACAGATCGAGCACGCGTTCGAGATACTGCTCTCCGACTCGCACGTGAAGGCAATCTTCATCAATATTTTCGGCGGCATTCTGCGCGTGGACCGGCTGGCCACGGGCGTGGTGGCGGCGGCGCGCAATCTGCACGTGAAGGTACCGATTGTGCTGCGGCTGGAAGGCACGAATGTGGAAGAAGGACGCAGGATTCTGAAGGAGTCAGGCTTGAATTTCCAGGTGGGCGCAACGATGAAGGAAGCGGCGGAGATGGTTGTGGCCGCGGCGGCGGGAGCAGGAGCATAAGGATGGCAGTTTTAGTCGATAACAACACGCGGCTGATTGTTCAGGGACTTACCGGCAAAGAAGGCACTTTCCACGCTATGGGCTGCGCGGAGTACGGCACCAAAGTGGTTGGTGGCGTGACGCCCGGCAAGGGCGGGACAATGCACGAAGGCTGGCCGGTGTTCAATACCGTGACGGAGGCCGTGGAGAAGACCGGCGCCAACGCGACGATGATCTTTGTTCCGCCGCCGTTCGCAGCCGACGCCATTCTCGAAGCCGAGGATGCGGGGATTCCGTTGATTGTTTGCATCACCGAAGGCATTCCGACGCTCGACATGGTGAAGGTTTGGGCCAAGCTGAAGACATCGAAGTCGCGGCTGATCGGCCCCAATTGCCCGGGCGTGATTTCGCCGGGAAAGGCGAAGATCGGTATTATGCCGGGACGCATCCACAAGGAAGGCTCGATTGGGATTGTTTCGCGCTCGGGCACGCTTACTTACGAGGCTGTGCATCAACTGACGCAGCGCGGTATCGGCCAGTCGACGGCCATCGGCATTGGCGGCGATCCGATTATCGGGACCACACACATCGACGCGCTTCGGCTGCTGAACGACGATCCGGGCACCGAAGCCATCATCCTGATTGGCGAGATTGGCGGTTCGGCTGAGGAGGCCGCGGCTGAGTTCGTGAAGAAGCACGTGAAGAAGCCGGTGGTGGGCTTTATCGCGGGACAGACCGCGCCTCCAGGACGGCGCATGGGCCACGCCGGAGCGATCATCAGCGGCGGCCAGGGAACGGCGGCCGACAAGATGAAGGCTATGACCGCGGCCGGCATACACGTCGTGGTCTCGCCCGCCGAGATTGGCGCGACTTTGGCGAAGGTGATCGGAAAAGCGTGAAGAGCAGCTAGCATCTGTTCGCTCTTGGCTCCGAGCTCCCGGCTTGCCGCGTTTGAGGATCTGCGGGAGTGGGTTGTCACTTCCTGTACTGCTCGTCGCTCACGTGCTCCATCCAGTCGACAACTTTATCGTTGAGTCTTTCCTGGATGGCGATGTGGGTCATGGCCGTGTTCGGCGCGGCGCCGTGCCAGTGTTTCTCGCCCGGCGCGAACCAGACGACGTCCCCGGGGCGAATTTCTTCGATAGTCCCACCCCAGCGCTGCGCCCAACCGCATCCGGCCGTCACAATGAGGGTTTGGCCGAGGGGATGCGTGTGCCAGGCAGTGCGGGCACCGGGCTCGAAGGTGACGCTGGCACCCTGCACGAATGCCGGATCCGGCGCCTGAAACAGCGGATCGATTCGAACCGTACCTGTGAACCAATCGGAAGGGCCCCTAGCGGATGGCTGCGTGCCTGCTCGTTTGATCTCCATGATTTTTTTGTTCCTCTCAAGCTGGTTTTATCACCTTGCAGTTCGATGTGCTGAGCCATTTCTCGTCCACAACTCGTGGTTTTGTGGGACGATTCGGCTGCGCTCGGGGCAGGCTTTGAAGCCGCGCGCTGACCGAAGCGAACATGGCGGCCACGCAGAGCAAGCCGCCGGCGATTGCTGCGGGAAGGCGCCGCGAGGATCGAAGGCGATGGAGAAGAGCACGACGACGAGGCCGGAGAAGAAAAGCATGGGGATCAGGGCGTCGAGGGTACGCTGGCGTAGAAAACGTCGAGCCGGAGTGGGTGGATAACGTGGGCGAAGCATAAGCACCGGTAGGGGCGTGGATGGGGCACCGAGTACGAAAGAATTGCCGGAATGGGAAGTTTTTGCCAGGTGCGGCGCGGCCGGGCGGGATGAAGGCCACGAGCGGTCAATCACTTACGGCATCGGGCATTTGGAATGTAGCGTGCTTGCAGAATAGGCGGAGTTGTATGTGGAGGTTCCCGATGATGGAAGATTCCCTGCTTTCAACGCACCCATCGATTGCCAGGATCGTGGTTCCAATCGTGGCCGCCGTTGTGATCGCCGGTAGCGGCATTGGCTACGCTGTGCACGAGCACGGCGCCGCGCAACAAGCGGCCATGCAGAACGAGAAAATGTCAACGGAGCTCAGCGTGACGCAGGGCGAAGTGAGCGCCCTGACCGCGAAGGTGAACGAACTGGTGACCAACGAGACGAAGCCCGCGCCCGCTGCAACCGAAACGGAGAGATCGGGCGGACGACGGACGGGAGAACGCCGCGCCGCGCGCCCTGATCCGCGATTCAACAAGCTGCAATCGCAGATGGATACGCAGGGCAAGGAAATCGACGCGCAGGGCCAGGAGATTGCGGACGCGCGCAACGATTTGACGAACACGCGGACCGAGCTGACGGGCTCGATTGCGCGGACGCACGGCGAGCTGGTGGTGCTGGAAAAGCGGGGCGAGCAGAACTACTTCGAGTTCGACCTGACGAGATCGAAGCAGTTCCAACGCGAAGGCCCGGTGGGCATCAGCCTGCGGAAGGCCAACAACAAGCGCGGCTATGCCGACCTGATGCTGATGGTGGATGACCGCAACCTGCAGCAGAAACACGTGAACCTCTACCAGCCGGCGATGTTTTATGAGCCGGACAGCCCGCAGCCGATCGAGATCGTGATCAACGACATCTCGAAGGATCATATTCATGGCTACGTAAGCGCGCCGAAGTACCGGAAGTCGGAACTTGACGCGATGGCGACGGCGAATAACAATGCCGCGACGGTCGGCCAGCAGGCGGCAAGCTCGAACGACGGCGACAACGGCATTGTCGGCGAGGCTCCGGCGGCGAGCGCGAACCAGACGCCGGACGAGAGCGCGCAGCCGACGCTCAAGACAAGGCCCTCACCGGCGAGCAACGAGCCCTATCCGGAGTGAACAAATCGCAATCCGAGAGCAAAGCGGGAGCCTGCGGGCTCCCGCTTTTGTTTGTGTGAGTGGTTTCCCGGGTCCGAGAATCCGGCCCTGGGGCACTCGCTGACTGTGGGGCAAACGGCGAAGGGCTGCCGTTGGCGCGATTATTCCGCGTGGAAGACAACGTCGAAGAGCAGAAGGCTGGCAGTGGTGAAGATGATGTCGTAGCCGAGGAGCATCTTGATCCAGAGGGTGGGGTCGCTATCGCCGGTGAAGATCGCCGTTGTGGCCTGGACCATGGCGAGAAGCGCGGGAATGAAGATGGGAAAGAGGATCAGGGAGAGGAGCAGCTCACGGTTGCGGCTGCCGATGGAGAGTGCGGCGAAGAAGACTCCGTTGGCGACCAGAGCCCAGGTGCCGAGGGGCAGGACGAGCGCCAACTGCCAGGCCGGGCCGGCGATATGAAGGTTATAGAAGACGATGAAAAAGGGCGCGAGGATGACCTGGACGATGGTGACGAAGAGAAAGTTGGCGAGAACTTTGGCGAGGTAAAGATCGGACGAAGGCGCAGGAACCATGCGCTGCGCGTCCATGACCTGGTGGCGAATTTCGCGCGCCCAGGCCTGATTGAGCGCGCTGACCGAAGCGAACATGGTCGCCACGCAGAGCACGCCGCCGGCGATTTGCTGCGAGAAGGCGCCGCGAGGATCGAAGGCGATGGAGAAGAGCACAACGACGAGGCCGGAGAAGAAAAGCATGGAGATCATGGCGTCGAGGGTGCGCCACTCGATGCGGAGATCTTTGGCGAGATGAGTGAAGAGGGCGCGGGTCATTCGTGCCCCTCCCGGGATGGGTCTTGGGTTCTGAAAAATGGCCTCCCACCCTTGCACCAAAAGACTGGCGCAAGGATGGGGCACCCGCATTTTTGGTGAGATCGGCGGCTTGGACGGGCTCGCCGAGCGCGGCGGCAGCACGCAGATAATCGTCAGGCGTGAGGATTAACTGCGTGCCGCGCATTCCGGCAGAAACGCTGATGCGATCGAAGAGGATAGCGGTCTCGTCGACGAATACGGGATAGGGCTTTTTGGCGCCGAAGATGGTGACGCCGCCGCGGATGTAGCCAGTGAGAGGCTGGACGTCCTTGAGAGGAGCCATCTCTGCCTTGCGCCAACCAGCTAAGCGGGCGAGTTTTTTAAAGTCGAGGGCGGCGTCGCCGGGGATGACGGCGAAGACGTACTCCCAGCCCAGCGACGAGGACCTGTCGCTGGGGACCCCGGTGGTGAGCAGGGTCTTGAAGACCTGTTCGGCGGGCATGCCGATTTTTTGAGCAACGGCGATGGCGGAAAGATCGTCGGGATCGACCTCGTAATCGCGGAGATCGAAGGGAATGCCGAGGGATTCAAGGAAGCGCGCGCCGTTGGTCTTCATAAGGAGGGGCTCCCGGGATCCAACGATGCAACGCGACCGGCGTGGAGAGTGACGACAAAATCGGCGATGGGGGCGGCGAGCTCGCGCTGGTGGGTGGTGAGCACGATGGTGCGGTCGCTTTGGCGGAAGCCAGCAAGGAGCGCAACCATTTGCCGCGCGCTCTCGACATCCATGTTGGAGAATGGCTCGTCGAGAAGGATCAGCTCGGGAGAGGAAAGCAGGACGCGGGCGAGCGAAGTACGCTGGCGCATGCCTTGCGAGTATTGGCCGAGGGTGCGGTTGAGTATGGGGTCGAGGCCGACCTGGCGCAGCGCCTCGGCGGGCGCGAGGCAGTCGCGGCCGGGATAGAGACGGCGGAAGTAGAGAAGATTCTCCTGGGCGGTGAGCTCGTCGTAGAGCATGGGCGCATGGCTCATGTAGCCGATGCGGGCACGCGCCTCGTGGGGCTGTGAGCTGCCGAAGACGCGCACTGTACCGTGAGTGGGACGCAAGAGGCCGGCAAGAATGCGCAATAGCGTGGATTTACCCGCGCCGTTTTCTCCGAGAAGAACATAGCAGCGGCCCAGCTCAAGCGTGAGCGAGACCTGACGGAGCGCGGCAAAGCTGCCGAAGAGCTTGGACACCTGATCAAGCCGTGCACATTGCGTAGAGCGGCCGGCTTCGGAGGTGTTGGCTTTCATTCCCGTCAGTTTGCGGCGGTTTGGGTGGTGGGTAAGGGTGCGGCGCCAGAGACGCTGGCAGGCTTCTCAGTGGCGGGCGGGGAAGGCGATGCGCCGGGCTGCTGCGGAGCATACTTGCTGGCGCACTTGGCCTGGAGAACGGTGGCGTGAAAGATGCCATCCCTGCCGTAAGTGCCTTCGGCGAGCGCCTGCGCGTCGTCTTTGAATGTGTCGGGAGGCGGCTCGGTTCCTTTATAGCTGACCTTAAGGAGGCGGCCACCCGCAGCTTTCGGAGAGTGGCTCTCATACTCATTGAGCACGAAGTCGACGTGGGTTCCGTCCTGCTGAATGGTGCCGGGCTGGACGAAGCCCTCGACGCGCAACTGGCTATGGTAGGCCTTGTCGCCCATTCCGCCGAGTTCGGCGATGGTGACGTAGTAACTCTTGCTGGAGCCGTAACCCGTATAGGCCAACCAGCCAATGGTGCCCAGGATGACGGCGACGGCAATGCCGATGCGAAGGTTGTTCGGGGAAATCTTCATGATGCTCCACCCCTAACGATACGAGCCGGAAGGCGCGGGGTCAACCGGGGAGGGGTAGGAAACAAGGGAACGAAGGAGCAAGGGAGCGAGGCGGAGGCGCAAGAATGGGAACGCCCCTGGATAAGGGTGCTGGAGTTAGCACAGGAATAACAGGCTCTAGTGGATACGGCGAGCGTTTCCAAGCCGGCCGCAGTAGCAACGCTGAACAGCTTTGGCCGGCTGCATCGAGGTCGCAATCGCCAGCGCCAGGATGGCGGCGATCAAGGTCAGTTCAAATACCAAGTAAACCATAGAGATCACCTCAGTGATGATGCCCGTGTGAATTGCCGCGGTGAACTGACGCCACGATCGATGGCGAGAGGATCATCGCAACGAAAGCGAACCCAAGCAAAAAGTCAATCATGTGGAGCATTTCCCAAATGGGCTGCCGGGCATCGGTCCCGCGCAATTTCGGCGCGCGCTAAAGGTGCTCCAGCAGCTTGAGGAGGACAATAGCGCCCCGGCGGAACGATGGGGAATGACTCCTCAGTGGGAGAGCATGGCCATTTGGCGGGAGTAGGCGGCTACAAGCTGCCGAGGCAGGGTGACATTACCAGCGTAATAAGCGCAGCCGCTAATCAGGGCGCTGTGTCGAGAACGGCGGCGGCGCGGTCGAGGGCCTGAGCCAGCACAGTCAACTGCTGCTGAGCGAGCGCCGGGTCACGGGCGTCGATGGCCTCGTTGACGCCGGGGATGACAACGGCGGCGTAGCCGGTGAACATGCCGGGAGCGTAGATTGTATGGCGATACCAGGGGCGGCTGGGAAGACCGGCATCGGAGAGCAGAGCGGTCTCAGTTTGGCGGAGGGCCAGATTGAGCCCAGCGAGATTGCCGGAGGGAGCGGATTGGAGAGCGTAGACGCGTTGCGCGGCCGTAATGAAGCGCGATGCGGCGGCTTCAGCGGAGGCGAAGTCGAGCGAGCCGAGGCCATCGTCAGCAGCACTGTGCTTTGCCGCGTCGATATATGCGGAGATATCGCGGGCATAAGTAACGTAGTTGTAAGGCAGCACGTCCGCATCGGCCATGCGGATCGCCTCGAGGCCCAAAACGCGCGCCATCTGCTGCAGATAGAAAAAGTGGGGGTCGGCGTTCTGCGTGTACCAGGCAAAGTCGTCGAAAGCGGAGTGATAGACGCCGTAAGGCCCGCCGGAGGTGATGTCTGTTGAAGGCACACCGGCGTGTTGCAGGAAGGGCGTGTAGTCGGACCCGGAGCCGAGATCGCCTACGCGCACCTCCTCGCCGTCGATGGCCGGAGCATTGGAGGTGTGTTCGTCGCTGCCGGCGGAAGGCTTGAGTCTCCACTGGAGAAAGACCGATCCCTCCACGGGACTGGGAACCGAGCGAGCGATGTTGCGGATGAATTCCTTGAGCGAAGGGACAGCGGAAGCAGAGAAATCCGGGCCGGAGACGCCGACGTCGATATTGAAGTAGGCGACGGCGTGATCGAGGGCGGGGCCCTGCTGCTCGACCCACTCCGTGGAACCGATGAGGCCCTGCTCCTCAGCGTCCCAACTGCAGAAGAGGATGGTGCGTTTGGGACGCCAGCCCTGACGAAGCAGCGCACCGACGCCGTGAACTGCCTCAAGCATGGCGGCGGTGCCGCTGGAGGGATCGACCGCGCCAAAGACCCATGCGTCGCGATGATTGCCGACGACGACCCAGGAATCCGGATCCTGCGAGCCCCGAACCTTCCCGATCACGTCCCAGATGATGCGGCGCTGGTAGTCCTGCTGGGAGACGAGGTGCACTCTGACTCCGCCGGGGCCAAGGTGATAGCGGAAAGGCAGTGCGCCTTGCCAACCCTGCGGCACGTTCGGCCCCTTCAGCGCCTGCAGAATCGGCGCCGCATCGTGATAGCTGAGGGGAATAGAGATGATGCGCGGCTGATTGCCCTCGGGACCGGTGACATCTTTGAGACGGGAGGAGTCGGGCAGGTCGAGAGTGGAAGCGACGCCGGGAGTTTCAGGATCGCCGGCATACTTGAACAGAAACTGCACGGAGCCGCGCTGCACGCCGGTTTCGGGACGCCAGGGGCCGAGCGGCCACTGATCGCCTCTGTAGTATCCGTCGTCCTGCGGATCGGAGTAGAGGAGCACGCCGGAGGCGCCGCGCTGCTGGGCAAGAAAAACCTTGACGCCGCGAAAGTTGGAGCCGTAGCGGCATATGACGATCTTGCCATGCAGATCGATGTGATGCGCCGCGAGTTCGTTGAAGTCCTCGAGACGCCCATAGTTTGCGTAAACGACATCGCCGGTCACGTCGCCTGAGGCAGACGAACCATTGAACGGCATGACGACGCGCGGATCGTCCGGCTGCGGGTCGCCCTCGACGTGTTCGCGCGTGGGGCCGCTCATAAGCAGATGGCCAGCCTCATCGTAGGCGTCGACGCGGACGGCTTTCGGCCAATTCAGCAGCACGCGGTAAGGAACGATTTGGGTATCGAGCCCGGCGGCACGGAATTTGCGCGCAACATATTCCGCGGTGTTGTGGTCCTCGGGCGTGGCGGCGAGATGCGGCGCGGCGGTGAGCGCCTTGAGTTCCTCGCCGGCCAGTTTGGGATCGGGCACGGCGAGGAATTCTTCTTCAAGCCTGGTCTCGGCGCTGAAATCGATGTAGCCAAAGCCGCCCTCCGGCACGGTCTGTGCGGACGGTGGGAGCGATGACAGGCCCGGAAACAAAGTCCCTGCAAAAAGAAGAAGCGCAAGTACTGCACGGAGATTCATTGAACCGGCCCTTTGAAAGAGGTGCGCTTTCGATCAGCCTACCGGCTGTGCGCAGTGCGCGCAGCGTTTCGCCGCCAACGGAATCTCGCTCAAACATTCCGGGCAATTCTTCGTAGTGGGAGCGGCGGGCGGCTCCGGCTTCTTCAAACGCGCCTGCAGCGCGTTCATGGGCAGCACGATGGCGAAGTAGACCACCGCGGCCACGATCAGGAATGAAACGGCGGCGTTGAGAAAGTTGCCCACTTTAATGGCTCCGCCGCCGACATGCAGAATCACGCCGCTAAAATCGGGCTTGCCGACGGTTGCGGCGATAAGCGGATTCAACACGTCGCCGACCAGGGAAGCCACAATCCCGTTGAATGCCGCGCCCAGAATTACAGCCACGGCCAGGTCAACTACGTTTCCGCGGAAGATGAAATCTCGAAATCCTTTCAGCATCGCGTCCTCCAGCACTTTCTCGGATCAATCGGCATTGCGGGCGGCAAGCGCCAGGGATTGCCCGCGGCCAGAATAGCCGATTAGCCGCTCTGCTCATGCTACACGGCGAAACTCCCCAGGCGCTCAAAATCCTTCGCTGCTTCTGCACTCCGCACCGCAAAGCAATCCGCTCAAGGCACGGCCAGCAACACCACGATTGCCGCAAGGATCATGAGGTCGGAATAAAGGAGGATCATCACGCCGGCGTGGTAGAGGCTCCATCGGCGCCGCAGGCAACGGGCGGTCTCGGCCATGCCCCATGCGGCAACCAGCAAGGCAAGAAACTGCCATCGCGAGCCGTGCAGGTCTTCGATGTTCGGAAAGCCGGCCAGGCGCAGGCTGGCGAGGAAAGCTCCGACCGAAAGCGCAATGGCGCGCGGCAACGAGCTTTGCCGTAAGCGAAAGATCGAGAAGCGGAAATGCACAACCCTTCAATGTACCGTGCCTACGCGTTGGGTGGTAGACTCGCATTGCCCCAAAGCTCATAGCATCCCCGGCTACTAGGTTCGCCAAATTCAGTCAGCCCGTAGGCAAAACAAGGAGGTTCGTTATGCAACCGGAAAGCCTTGGTGAAGCTCCGCTCAATCCAGGCATCGTATTCGACATGGTGCAGGCTCACCAGCGCACTGCGGCCATGAAAGCAGCGATTGAGCTCGATGTATTCCGCGCAGTCGGCGAGGGCCCGGGAGATGTTGCTTCCATCGCCCGCCACGCGAAAGCATCGGAACGCGGCATCCGCATCCTGTGCGATTTCCTGGTGATCAACGGCGTGCTGAAGAAGGAGAACGGGAGCTACAGGCACACGCCTTCGAGCGCGGCATTTCTCGACCCCGCTTCACCCGCCTGCATGGCTTCGGTGGCGCAATTCCTGAGCGAGACTGCGATTATGCAAGCCGACGCCAGCCTTGCGGATATCGTTCGCGCCGGGAGGACAAATCTTCCCGGCCAAGGCACGGTTGAGCCGGAGAATCCCATTTGGGTTGTGTTCGCCGAGAAGATGGCGCCGATGATGGGCTCCATGGCCGCTCCGCTGGGCGCGGTTGTGCTTGAGGGACACACTGGCCCCATGCGCGTGCTCGATATCGCCGCCGGGCACGGGCTGTTCGGTATCGAGATCGCGAAGCAGAATCCGGAGGCGCATGTTACCGGGCTCGATTGGGCTCCGGTGCTGCGCGTGGCCCTGAAGAACGCACGCAAGGCAGGCGTTCACGACCGCTACGACATGCTGCCGGGAAGTGCCTTCGAGGTGGAATTCGGCGGGCCGTACGACGCCGTGCTGCTGACCAATTTCCTGCACCACTTCGACAACGCAACCTGCGTGGGCCTGCTCAAGAAAGTTCGCGCCGCCCTGAAGCCCGGCGGGCGCACCGCAACGCTGGAGTTCGTGCCGAATGAAGACCGTGTGTCGCCGCCCCAGCCCGCGGCGTTTGCCATGACCATGCTGACCACTACCGCGGAAGGCGACGCGTATACGCTGAGCGAACTCACGGCCATGCACAAGGACGCAGGCTATTCGGCGACCAAGGCGCATCCGATCCCGATGAGTCCGCACACGGTTGTGATGGGGTACGCGTGAGGAACAAGCGAAGATCGGAAGCGGGGTTGCGGGGAGAAAAGCTTCTTTTTGCGTGAAGTATCGTGTAGCGTTACACCCCTCACATGATCAAGAGCTTCCGTCACGCAGGAATAGAGAAGCTCTTTTTCGCGATTTGTCTCTGCGCCCCTTCGACGCGCTGGGAACCAGCCCCAATCTATGCCTGGCTCTTTGGGACTGTGTACCAGAGGTCTTCCAGCTCGCTCACGCGCCCTTCGAGGGGGACGGGTGAAGTTTCCCGGCAGCGGCGACCGCCCGGCGCGGAGCGCATGGGACCGCCCCAATAATTCGGCGAACTCTTGATGGAAAGGTCGACGGTCGCCAGGATCATCCGGATGTCTTCATCCTTTTCATAAGAGAGGATGGCATTGGGCGCGGCGCAGCTCGGATCGGGGCGCTCCTCGCCGGCCTGGTTGCCGCCGGAATCCCACACACCTGCCGGGTTATCGCCGCTGCTGACGGCCAGGCACATGCAGTTGTCGGCCGCCCGCGCGTGCATGAGTTCCATGTAATAGCCCTCATTCGGCAGCAGGGCCAACTCCGCCCCCTGAAGCCCCAGCAAGCGCGAGGTATCCGGAAACCAACTGTCGTAACAGGTGATGATCCCCATTCTGCCGAAGTCCGTGTCAAACACCGGAAACCGATCGCCGGAAGTCGCTCCCTGGTCGAGCTCTGTATCGTACAGCATCACTTTGTCGTATGTTCCCATTAATTTCCCCTGGCGATCGAAAAGCGGGGCAGTGTTATAAACCAGATCGCCGCGCCGGATATACGTGGTACCGCTGACGTACATTTTCCACTGCCGCGCCTTCGAGGACAACAACTGCCAGGACGGCCCGCCGGGAAGCTCGGCTTTCAGGGGATCCCAGATTCCATTGAAAAGTTCCGGCAGCAAGGCCACGTCCGCGCCGCGCGAGCCCGCCGCGTCCAGCCACGGCTGCCAGTGCTTCAGGCCGCCGTGTCCCCAGCTCACCGCCACCTTGACGGGCCGTGAAGGGACAGGCTCGGCCTCTTCGAGCAAAACCTGGTCCCACCAGACTTGGCCCTGCGCGCTGTAGCGGAAATAAAGCCGCACTTCCGTATCCATCACCCGAGGCGGACCCTGGAAGCGCGCCTCTCCTGTTGCCCACTCCCCATCTTTGCGATAGTGGAAGATTCCGTTGTTGTATTGCAGGGTATCGGGGGTGGAAAAGACCCCATGGACTAAGTTGCGATTGACGTTTTCGAATCCCGAGAAACGGAACCTGACCTGCATCCGGTACCACTTGCCCGGCGTCATGCGCACCGGAATCCGCACGTAGCCGTAACACTCCTTCCTCCCGTTGCCTTCGCCGAGCAGTTGGCTTTTGCCGTCCGGGCCGCCGGCCACCAGCTTGAAAGAGGGCTGCAGAACCGGATTCCCAGCAAAGCTGGACCACCCCTCCGGAAGCGCCCCGGCCACTCCCTCCATGGAATCGCCGTGCGCAATCAGATTTTTCCCGCTATCCGGTGCTTCCGCCGACGCGCCGGCCGGCCTGGGGAATGCTCCCGGGGAGAATGATCCCCAACTTGCCTTAGCGCTGCCTATGCTCGCGGCGGCTACAGCCCCCGCTTTCAGAAATTGCCGACGGTCTAACGTTCCCATGAAACCCTCCCCATTCAACTTTATCGACAGCACGATACTCTGCCCCGGCTACCCAAATTGTAGGCGATCGCAATCAACACAGCCGCACCTCGTTGGAGCGAAATCGGTGGCAGCTCAACAGGCGCTGCGCCGAGAGCGGACGGCAGCGGACAGCTCCTTGAGCAGCGCGTGCGTTTCTTTCCAATCGATGCAGGCGTCGGTGATGCTTTGGCCGTAGACGAGGGGCTGGCCGGGAACGAGCTTTTGCGCGCCGGCGACGAGATTGCTTTCGATCATGACGCCGATGATATTGCGGTTGCCGGCGGCGATCTGCGCGGCTACATCGTGGCAAACGATGGCCTGACGGCGATAATCCTTGCCGCTGTTCGAGTGGCTGAAGTCGATCATGATGCGCGGCTGGATGCCGGCTACGCTCCATCAGAGACGCAGTCTGGGCCACGCACTCCGCAGTGTAGTTGACGGAATTTGCGGCCGCCGCGCAGGATGATGTGGCAGTCCGGATTCCCGGTGGTGACAAAGATAGCCGATTGCCCGTGGTGCGTATGACCGAGAAAGGTGTGCGAGTAAGACGCAGAGAGCACCGCGTCGATGGCGACCTGCACGTCGCCTGAGGTGCCATTTTTAAAGCCAACCGGGCAAGAAACGCCGGAGACGAGTTGGCGATGCACCTGGCTTTCGGAGGTGCGCGCGCCGATTGCGCCCCAACTGACGAGACCGGCGATATACTGCGGCGAAATCATGTCGAGGAACTCGGTTCCGGCGGGCACGCCCATCTCGGCCAGATCGATCAAGCAGATGGCGGGCGAGGCGCAGGCCGTCGTTGATCTTGTATGTGCCATCGAGGTGCGGATCGTTGATGAGGCCTTTCCATCCAATGGTTGTGCGGGGCTTCTCGAAGTAGACGCGCATGACGATGCGCAGGTCGGCGGCGAACTCGCCGATGGCGCTTTTGAGAAAACCCGCATATTCGCGCGCCGCTTTCGCGTCGTGAATGGAGCAGGGCCCGGCGAGCACCAGCAGACGGTCGTTCTGGCCCTTCAGTATAGATGTGATTTCGCTGCGCCCGCCATAGATGGTCGCCGAAGCGGCCTCGGTGACGGGTAGCTCCTCCTCAAGGAAGACCGGCGGAAGCACGACCTTGGTCCATTGAATTCGAAGATCTTCAGTGGGATGGAACATAAGCTCTTTCCGGCGTGAACCAAATCAGGGGCGGCGCGTGCAATGCGGCCCCTTAACGAATCTATCAGCCGGAGAGAGGAAAAGAGAACGCGGCGAGCCTGCGCACGGGAGTGAGGCGTTGACACAGAGGCGTTGCGACGCTGGTTTAGATTCACCCGCGCGCAGCGCGGGATCAGTGCACGACTTCGACGACAGCGATTGCCGCAGCCGCAGCCCCCGCGCCGATTATTACCGGAACCAGGAGGCGCACATGATGGCCGGGCTCAGAACCCTCGCCGATGTACTCATTGGCTTTGCTTACGCGCGCTACGTCGGAGTATAGATGCGTCTCGGTTCTGTTGTTGTCGGCGTCGGTAAACTGGAAAGACGCATCGGAGAGCTCGCCTAACGAGCCGTAGGTTTTAGAACTATCACGAAACTCAAAGTCGAGGTAGGTGCCGGGCCGAAACTTGCCGAGACGTTTTTCAATTTTCCGGGCGTGCTTTTGGAGTTGTGCAGGAGACTCAGGCCGGCAGACGGGCGCGGCCGCGATCAACGCCAGAACAGCCAGGATGTGGATGGTCGACTTGCGGTGGAATACTCCGAGAAAGCAGTTCATAGGGCCCTCCCCCGAGAAAAACCAACAACCGCGAAGCCCGTGCCGCTCGTCCCGCCTCAGCTAGCGACAAGCGCGGTGGGTTCCAACTTACCACTGATTTGGGTTGCCGGGTCGCCATTGGTGGTGCCTTTGGTAATGAAGAATAAGGTTGCAAGGTTGGGAAAATCAATGATTTGAGAACAGGAAAATGAGTGATATTTTTATTTGCCTGGCCGGCTTGGGGCAGAGGTTTCCAGGAGCGCAGTTTGGAGGGCCGCGAAGGGCCAGTGCATAGTTGGGTAACCTATCGGCGCCTTGACAGTAAATGCTTGCGCTCCGTAAGATCAAAAGGGCGGGGCATGCCGAACCCCCTTTGTAAGTGTAAGAATAATTGAAACTTAGTAGGCAGCACGCGCTTTGTCGCGCGGCTCGGGCCGCGAGACGAAGAGGATGGAGAGCAGCCAAGATGCCCGATGTGCACCTGAGCCCGCGCGAGCGGTTGGTGTTGACCGCCATCATCGATATGTATATTTCGACCGGCGAACCGGTGGCCTCCCAGGCAGTTGCGCGCTTATTTGCCGACCGTGAGGGGCTGAGCTCGGCGACGCTGCGCAACGTGATGGCGGTGCTTGGCGAGGCGGGGCTGCTGGAGCAGCCTCACACCTCGGCCGGACGCGTACCGACGGCGGCTGCGTTCCGGTATTACGTGGGGCAGATCACTCAGGTTGACCGAGCGGCCTCGGGTTCCGCGGGAGGTTCGGAGCCGAGGAGCGGTGAGTCGCGGTTGAGCGAGGCGCGCCGCGGTCAGATCGAAGAAAGTTATAACGGCGTAGCGAGCTCTAATGAATACCTGGAGCGCACGTCGCATGTGCTGGCGCTGATTTCGAGCGGGCTGGGCGTGGCGCTGGCCAGTTCGGCCACAGGGCAGGTGCTGGAGCACATCCATTTTTCGCGGCTTTCAACGGGCCGCGTGCTGGCCGTGCTGGTAACACAGGCGGGGGCTGTTCAGGATCGGGTGCTGACTGTCGATCGCGAGATGACGCCGGTGGAATTGGAGACAGCCGGTACCTATCTGAACGAGAATTTCCGCGGCTGGCCCGTCGAGCGGATTCGCGCCGAGGTGGCGCGGCGCGTGGAGATGGAGCGGGAAGCCTATCACCAGTTGCTGGCGTCGGTGGAAGAGCTATGCCGCCGGGGCGCGCTGTCCGGCGAGGAAGCCGGTGCGACAATTTTCGTGGAAGGGATTGCGAACCTGATCAGCGCCGAGAAGGACCGCGAGCGGCTGCGGCAGATGCTGCTGGCGCTGGAGGCGAAACAGCAGCTGGTGGAGCTGCTGAATGCGTATGTGGACGGCCGCCAGCAGGAGGTGCGCGTGGTGGTGGGGCTCGGCGAAGCGTCACCCGCCATGCAGGACCTGGTGCTGATCGGCGCGCCGGCGCGGTTGGGCGGCGCCAATCTGGGTACCGTAGCCGTGATCGCTCCCACGCGGATTCAATATCAGGAGATGATCCAGGCGGTGAGTTATATCGCGCGGCTGTCCGAGCGGATCCTTGACGTTCCTGCGGCGTAGGCAGGAGCGGGCTGCCGGCGGCGACCCGGTCAATCATTTGAGACTGGCGCAAGCGGGCCGGCGGCAAAGACTGCAGCCGTGCGAGAGAAATATCATCCAATCAGAGAGATGACCGATCTTTACGAGGAAAGTGCTGAATCATGTGGAAGAGGGAGACAGAGTTGACTGAGGCCGAGTCCGCCGAGCCCACCGCGGGCGAAGCGGTTCTCGACCTATCGGCTGAGTTACCGGCGCCGACAGCCGAGGAGGAACTCGCTGGCGAGACTGAGACCGCCGATCGGGCGGATGGCGGGGGTGTGGCCGCGCCGCCTGCCGAGGCGGAGGTTGATCGGTTGAAGGCGGAGCGCGACCAGCTGCTCGATCGGCTGGCGCGGTTGCAAGCGGAATTCGAGAACGCTCGCAAGCGCGCGGAGCGCGAGCGGGCCGAATACCGTGACTTTGTGGCCGGAAGCATTGTGGAGCAGTTCCTGCCGGTGCTGGACAACTTTGAGCTGGCGCTCAAATCGACCGGCTCGGCGCAGCAATTGCGCGACGGGGTGAAGCTGATCGTGAAGCAGATGGAAGAGGCCCTTGAGAAAATGCACGTGAAGGCGGTGCCAACGGTGGGCGAGGCCTTCGATCCCTACATCCACGAAGCGCTGGGAACGGTAGAGCGCGACGATGTGCCCGACCAGCATGTGGCCGAAGAGGTCCGGCGTGGCTACAGGATCCGGGAACGGCTGGTTCGGCCGGCGCTGGTGCGCGTGGCGCACAATCCGAAGCAGGTGAGCGAGTGAAAAGCAGATGTCAGCCGTTAGCTCTCAGCTTCCAACTTTGTGGAGAGAGAACCGGCGGCCGGGACAGAACGAAGATGGGCGAATTGAGCTCGCCGGCGGGCGGAGAGTCGAAAGGTATGAGAACTGAAAGCTCGTTCGGAGATCAGGGGTTTTAATAAGAATGGGTACAGTGAGCAAAGCAGATTATTACGAGGTCCTCGGAGTTTCCCGCGACGCCAGCGATCAGGAATTGAAAAGCGCATATCGTAAACAGGCGCTGAAGTACCATCCTGACCGCAATCCGGGCAACCACGCGGCCGAAGAAAAGTTCAAGGAGGCTAGCGAGGCCTACCAGGTGCTGAGCGACGCCGACAAGCGCGCGGCATACGATCGTTATGGTCATGCCGGGCTGGGCGCACAGGGGTTTGGAGCCGGCCCATTTGCCGGCGGCGTGGACATTGGCGACATCTTCGGCGACTTGTTCGGCGAAATGTTCACGATGGGCGGCGCGCAGCGCGGAGGATCGCGCGGCCCACGCCAGCAGCGTGGCGACGATCTGCGGTTCGACCTGACCATCAACTTTGAAGACGCGGTGTTTGGCGCACAGACTGAGGTGAAGATTCGCCGGCTGGAGATGTGCGGCGTTTGCCAGGGGCGAGGTAGCGCCACTGGGCGTGGCCCAAGCGTCTGCGGCCAATGCCAGGGGCGCGGCCAATTGCGCTATCAGCAGGGATTCTTCTCAGTGGCGCGGACCTGCGGCACGTGCGGCGGCACGGGCACAGTAATCAGCGACCCGTGCACTGGCTGCCGGGGCGAGGGGCGCGCCGCCACAGAAATCAAGTTGAATGTGAAGGTACCGCCGGGCGTGGAAGAGGGAACGCGGATCCGCTATGCGGGCGAAGGGGACGCGGGCCGGCTGGGCGGGCCCAAAGGCGACCTCTACGTGATTCTTTCCATCCGGCCGCACGATTACTTCGAGCGCCATGGCCAAGATCTATATTGCGTGATTCCCATCAGCTTTCCGCAGGCTGCCATGGGAGGGGAATTCGAGATTCCCGGCATCGACGGGCCGGTGAGCATCAAAATTCCCGAGGGCACGCAGAGCGGCAAGGAGCTGCGCATCCGCGGCCGCGGTGTTCCTCACCTGAACGAAAAGGGCCAGGGCGATCTGATCGTGAAAGTTGTGGTGCAGATTCCACGCAAGCTGAACCGCGCGCAGCGCGAACTGGTGGCGAAGCTGGCCGAGACCATGGCCGTGGACAACAAGCCGACCTCGCCGGGGTTGATCGAGAAGATGAAGGATTTGTTCAGCTAAAGAACAGGGACTTAAGGGACGTAGGGACCAGCACCCCAATCGCTTCGCGCGTTTTGCAGGAAGGATTGGTGGAGCTGGTCGGGATCGAACCGGCGACCTCCTCGTTGCGAACGAGGCGCTCTCCCAGCTGAGCTACAGCCCCACAACCTCTCTATCTTACCAGTGCGCGAGAGATCGGAAAAGAGGCCGGCATCAGCGCGACGGGCCTATTTAGGCTCTGGATCAACTGCGGCCGGACTGCTCCCGGCGCGGAATTCCTGTCGCAATCAAGATTGCGAATTTATCCGCGGCCGGGTTCCTGACCGTTCTGCCGCCCCGGGGCGTTGATCGTGACGATGCTGGGAACCGAAGTGACAATGAGCACGGCTGCCTTATGATGGAGGTAATTACCACCACGCGGGCGTGGCGGAATCGGCAGACGCATCGGACTTAGGGCAACTTGAGTGCTCGCCGGGAAATCGGCGATGCAGAACTGCTCAAATTCGGGGAACCCTTTGACATGGCAATCCCGAGCCAAGCCCGGACGGACAACTCCGGACGGGAAGGTGTAGAGACTAGACGGGCAGCACCTGCGGCCACACGGCTATGGTGAAGGTATAGTCCAGACCACAAACCTGCCGAAGCGTCTCTTTGACGCTTTACGGCAAGGGCGGCGAAAGCCGCAGATGGCAAGAAAATCCGTTGGATCGCAAGGTCCGTGAGGGTTCAAGTCCCTCCGCCCGCACCAAATTTGATTGAGCGGAACGTCGTCCGGAAAGTAGTACAGCGGGTAGGTAAACCCGCCATAAGCTCTTTGTTTTTAATGATTGGTGCCGAAGAAGGGACTCGAACCCCCACACCCTTGCGAGTACATGGACCTGAACCATGCGCGTCTGCCAATTCCGCCACTTCGGCACGGGACTCAGCTCAGGCGGATCTCGCCGAGCAGGCAGCAATCCTGAGTCTCGCAAATGCGGTACGCGGTGTCAAATTCCGCTCGCGAATACGAGCCGGGGCGTTGCTCCCCGGCCGCTGCATCCGCTGCGCGCTTACACCAGCTTCGCGTCCAGAGTGATCTCCGTATTGTTCGCGAACAGCTTCGAAATCGGGCAGCCTGCCTTGGCATCCGCCGCGGCCTTTTCGAAGACTTCCTTTGTCGCTCCGGGAACACTGGCCGTCGTAGTGAGCCCAATCTTCGTAATCGCGAAGCCTTCGCCAACCTTGGCCAGTGTCACCGCCGCCTGGGTTTCAATCTTGGCCGGCGTCAGGCCCGCGCCGCCCAACTGCGCGCCCAGCGCCATCGAAAAGCAGCTCGCGTGAGCCGCCGCAATCATCTCCTCGGGCGTGGTGCCGCTGCTGGCGCCCTCAAATCGTGTAGCGAACGAGTAGTTGGCATTGTGGAGCACGCCCGTCGCCGTCGAGATCGTGCCCTTGCCTTCTTTCAGTGATCCAGTCCAAACCGCACTTGCTTTGCTTGCCATGGTCCCTCCTTGGGGATTTGAAGTCCTGTGTTTGTAGATGGGTTGATGGCGCGATGCCTTCGGGGAAAATACTTTGCGCCGTTCTTCTGTTGATGCCTTGGGCATCTGCGGGGATGCCGAGGAGCAGAACCCCTCATTTCCATGCTAATCTGTCGGGCATGTTGCCGGAGCTTCCCCACGCCCTGAATTCCGACTTTGCCGCTGATTCTCCCGCCGAAATCTCACAAAGTGGTGCGCCCGGCCCCGCCGAAGAAACAACACCCATCGACCACCACTGCCAGATTTGCCCCACTTGCGGCCATCGCCTCACCGGCCACCATTGCAAGCTGGTCTGCGCCCATTGCGGCTATTACCTCAGTTGCGCGGATTATTACTGATGGCGGCCAGTGTGGCGGCGGTTAAACAAGACGGAATAAACCTGTAACGCATGGGTTCTTCCTCAGAGCCCCTGCCGGCGCGCGAAATACGGAACAGCGGCTGGATCGTTTGACCATTCGGAACGGGAATTACGCCTGCTGCCGCTCAATTGCGTTCACCACCGGCGAAGCCAGCAGCCGCGCGCGCACAAGAACCTTGCGTGCCAGGCCCGTGAGAGCCACGCCCGCTGCTTCAGGCAGCGGAACCCAGCGCCGTTCTCCGCCCTCTACGGTCATCGCCTGCACATCGTCCTCAAAAACCAGGCGGATCCGCACGTAATAGTTCACCTGCATGATGGCGTGCCGCAGCGTCATGCGCAGATCCTCTGCGGGAACATCGGAATGAAGCAGCGTGGGCAGCTCCCACATCCCCGGCATCACCGTCATATGTGCGGGCCGCTGCTCCAGCAGCACTTCGCGCGCACTCGGGCCGCGGCGCTTGCCGGGCGCTGGGCTGGTGCGAACTGAAAGCGCATAGCTCACCGCGCGGCTGGTCATTGGGGCGCGCCGGGCCGTCTTGTGCTCGCCGCGAGTCTTGCATTCTGCAGTCAACGGGCACGCCGGGCATTGCGGATTGCGGGGCGTGCAAACCGTTGCTCCGAGTTCCATCATCGCCTGGTTGAAACTGCCGGCTCGTGCCGGGTCCAGAAGCTTGCGTGCCAGTTCTTCAACTTTGCGCCGCAGTGCGGAGCCCCCGCCTTTGCGGCTGCCAGCCCCCCAGCCGCTGAAGCGGCACAGCACCCGTTCCACGTTTCCATCCACCACGGCCACCGGCTCTCCGTGAGCAATGCTCGCCACCGCCGCGGCCGTATAAACACCGATGCCGGGCAGAACACGCAGTTGTTCAGCCTTCACAGGCAGGTTGCCTCCCAGATTCGCGCTTACAAACTGCGCCGCCTTGTGCAGCATGCGCGCCCGGGCGTAGTAGCCCAGCCCGCTCCACATCGCCAGCACTTCCTGCTCCCGCGCCAGCGCCAGCGAGATAAGCGTGGGGAATCGCTCAAGAAACGCCTGATACCGCTCTACGACGGCCGCCACGCGCGTTTGCTGCAGCATGATCTCCGCTACCCAAATCGCATAGGGATCGCTGTTGCGCCGCCACGGCAGGTCGCGGCGGTTGCGCTCATACCACTTCAGCAAGCGCATTCGCAGCACTGCGATCTTCGCTGGATCCCCAGTGACAGGCACCTGCCGTTGAAGTGGCTTCCCGGTTTCCTCGTCCAACTTCGCCATAGGCTCAGATTAAGCCACTCGCCCGGCCGCGCCTTCCGTGCAATCACGCCGGGGATAACTTGCGATGTTCCATCAAACAAAGTATGTATGACCCCGCCAAAAAGTGTATTGTCCCGGAAAAAATCTTCTGCTAGCATCTGAACTCAATTCCCAATGTTGGTGGATGTCGTGCTGGCAGACCTGTTGTGCGTGTATTCCCTGGGCTATCTGGATCATCTGCCGGTGAAGGACAGGCAATCCACCTCTCTGTAAGCCATGTTTGGAGGCAACTTGAAAGCAAGCGCACTGTACTTGACGATCATTCTGCTGGCCGCGTCCACCGGCCTGCGTGCTCAAACCTCTTCTTCAACCGATTCGTCGCAATCGGCCGCCGATCAATCCACCGTAGCGCCCCCCATGACGAAGACCCTCAAAAATGCTCCGCCCGCGCCCTTTTCGCGCCTGGCCTTGAGTGGAGGAATCGGCGCCAACGGCATCAACTTCCAGGTCGCTGTCGAGGCCAGCCGCTACATCAACATCCGTGGCGTCGGAAATTACTTCAGCTACACGCTCAACAATGTCAAGTCCAACGGCGTCACGGCCTCCGGAACACTCAGCATGGCCACTGGCGGCATCACCGCGGATTTCTACCCCTTTCCCAATCATGGCTGGCGTTTGAGCCCAGGTGTGCTCTTCTATAATCAGAACGGCGCAAGCCTTTCCGGGACCATTACGGGCGGCAACTCATTCACCATGAACGGCGACAAGTATTATTCCGATCCGTCCGATCCCGTGAGCCTTTCCGCAGGCATCGCGCTCAACAAGACCAATCCTGCATTCACCATGACCACTGGATGGGGAAACCTCATCTCTCGCAAGGGCGGCCACTTTTCCGTACCCTTTGAGATCGGCGCCGCCTTTGTTGGCTCGCCCACGATGAACATTAATTACGTCAGCGGCGAGGTCTGCACCGACGATACATACACCTCATGCACCAGCGTTTCCAGCGACCCCACGTTGACCACCGACACGCAGGCCCAGATAGCCAAGTACAACAAAGACCTGAACGTGCTAAAGGTCTACCCGATCTTCTCCATCGGCATCGGGTACAATTTCAAGATCCGCTAACTCGGCGGGAAATCCCACAGACTCCGGGCCTTCAGGCCCGGAGTCTGTTCACTGACCACGGCCCACGATCCACGGCTCCCTATCCAAAGTCCACCGGCGTGTCCTACCCCAGCATCTCTCCCACAATTTCCGGAGTGGCCTTTAGCGCCGCGTCAATCTGTGCCTGATCCTTGCCGCCGGCTTCGGCAATCTCCGGCTTCCCTCCGCCTGAGCCGCCCACCAGCTTCGCCACCGCCCCGACGATCTTGCCCGCCTGAATCCGTTTCACCAGCCCTGGCGTTACGCCCGCGATAATCGCAACCCTGCCTTCGGGTTGCGCCGAGGCCAGCACCACAACACCTTCACCGAGTTTTTGCTTCAGATTGTCGACCAGAGTCCGCAACTGCCCGCGCTCCAGCCCGTCCGCGCGATGCGTCAGCACCTTCACGCCACCAACTTCCACGGCGTGCGCCACGGCATCGTCCAGCCCTCCGGCCGCGGACTTCATCCGCATCTCTTCAATCTCGCGCCGCAGCTTTTTCAGTTCGTCTTCCTGCGCAGCAAATCTGGCACGCAATCCGTCCGAAATGCTGCCTCCCGCAGGGACGAACTGTCCGGCCACCTGCGCCAGCTCAAAGTCCTTGCGGAACGTGTCCAGCGACCCCATCCCGCTGATCGCCTCAATGCGCCGCACGCCCGACGAAACCGACTCCTCGCCGGTCAGCTTCAGCAACCCGATCTCGCCCGTCGCCGCCGTGTGCGTGCCGCCGCACAACTCCGTCGAGAAGCCGTCAGAAAGCTTTACCACGCGCACCTTGTCGCCATACTTTTCGCCGAACAGCGCCATCGCGTGGTACTCGTTCACGGCCACGTCGATGGGCACGTCTACCAGTGTCTCCACCTTCGCGTTAGCCAACACCTCGCGGTTCACGATGTCTTCTATCTCCTGGAGTTCTTCATCGGCGACCTGAGCAAAGTGCGAAAAATCGAACCGCAGCCGGTCCGGATGCACCGCCGATCCCGCCTGCTTCACGTGCGTTCCCAGCACCTGCCGCAATGCCGCGTGCAGCAAATGGGTTCCGGTATGATTCCGCTTGATCGCATCGCGACGCACGCCCATCCACCAGCGTATTCACGTGATCGCCCACAGCCAGTGGCTGTTTCAGGATCGCCTTGTGTGCGCGCACGCCCTGCACCGGCAATACGCAGCCGGTAATTTCGGCAACCGTAGAATTTCCATCCAAAGCCAGGAAAAAACCCGTGTCGCCAACTTGCCCGCCCGAGTCGCCGTAGAAGCTGGTGTGGTCCAGCACGATCTCGACTTCATCGCCCGCTTTTGCCGCCGGAACTCCAACGCCACCCTTCACGATGGCCAGAACCTCGCAGTTCGTCGAGTTGAGCTGCTGGTATCCCTCGAAAACTGTCTTCGGCAAATTGCGAAACGCGGGGCTGGCGGTCTTCTGCGACCCGCCCTTCCAGGAAGCGCGGGCGCGGGCCTGCTCAGCTTCCTCGGCGCGTTGGAATCCTTCGCACTCGATAAAGAATCCAGCGTCGCGAGCGGCTTCCTCCATGAAGTCAAATGGGAGACCGTATGTCTCATAGAGATGAAATGCCTGGTCTCCCGGCAAGCCCTGTTGGAACCGGTATGCGTTCGCAGCCCTAGCCCCGCAGCCAGTAGTACTTGCCTATTGGCTTTCTTCGATCCCTCCAAGTTTGAAATTTCACTTCGTCAAATTTGGCCTCTGCTCTCGATGCAATCATTTCATCGAGCTTGGCGAGGCCGTATTTCAAAACACGATCAAACTGCTTCTCTTCCGCCTCCACCACCCTCGCCACGCGCTCCGACGAATCCACGAGCTCCGGATACGCACCCTTCATCAGATCCCGCACCGCGTAAACCATCTCGAACAGAAAAGGCTTCTCCTGTCCCAGCAACCGCCCATGCCGGATCGCCCGCCGCAGAATCTTGCGCAGCACGTATCCGCGCCCCTCATTCGACGGCGCCACGCCATCGCCGATCAGGAACGTCGCCGCCCGCGCATGGTCCGCAATAATGCGCAAGCTGCGTTAACTCGTTCTCCAAATCTTCTTTGCACCGGTTGAGCATCGCAGTTGATCGGACATATTCGAAATTCACAATTCGGCGGCGCGGTCAATCAGCGGCGTAAACAAATCCGTCTCGAAGTTGCTCACCTTGCCTTGCAGCACGGCCGCCACACGCTCCAGCCCCATCCCCGTGTCGATCGAGGGCCTCGGCAAGGGGGTGAGGGTATATTGAGGAACTCCTCCAGAACCTGAAGGCGCGGAGCGCGCGGAACGCTCAAACTGCATAAAAACGAGGTTCCAGATCTCCACGTAGCGCGCATCGTCCTGGCCAAAGGGCTTGTCGACGCCGGGGGTTTCGGCTGCCTCGATTCCCATGTCGTAGAAGATCTCTGAACACGGCCCGCACGGCCCCGTCTCGCCCATCTGCCAGAAGTTGTCTTTCAGCCCGTACTCGCCGATGCGCTCCTTGGGCACGCCTACTTCGAGCCAGTACTTCTCCGCCTCGTCGTCGCGCGGAACGTCTGCCGTCCCCTCAAAGATGGTCACGTACAGCCGGTCCTTGGGAATGCCAAACCACTCCTCGCTCGTCACCAGCTCCCACGCAAACCGGATCGCATCGCGCTTGAAGTAGTCGCCGAACGAAAAATTTCCCAGCATCTCGAAGAAAGTGTGATGCCGCCGCGTAAAGCCCACGTTTTCGAGGTCGTTGTGCTTGCCACCCGCGCGCACACACTTCTGCGACGTCGTCGCCCGCGCGTACTCTCGCTTCTCCGCGCCCAGAAACAGGTCTTTGAACTGGTTCATCCCAGCGTTGGTAAACAGCAGTGTGGGGTCATTTGCAGGCACCAGCGAGGAAGAGTGCACACGCCGGTGCCCCTTCGACTCAAAGAAGCGCAGAAACAGCTCGCGTATCTTGTTTCCCGAGCGGAATTGCATGGCTCTTTTAGTGTAATGGCCGGCGCTCACCAAACCCCCTCACGAAACAGTTCCCGGCTTCCGTCATCCAATTCAGGAACTCGGAGGCGGGCCAATGGACACACGCGCGATTCTGGCCCTGGTTGAGGCCAAGCCGGGAAAAGAGAAGGATCTGGAGGCATTCTTGAAGTCGGCCCAGCCGCTGGCGGTTTCCGAACCCGCAACCACTACCTGGTATGCCGTCAAGTTGAGCCCGGCCAGGTTCGGCATTTTCGACACCTTTCCCGACAATGCGGGCCGCGAAGCGCACCTCTCCGGCCCGATCGCCAAGGCGCTCCTTGCCAAAGCCGGCGAGCTGCTGGCCAAACCGCCGCAAATAGAGATGCTTGATATTCTCGCGTCGAAGGCCTGATTGATCCTCTAACCTGAATAGCGCTTTGCGCATCCAGGCTCGACGGTTGCCCCATCCTTTTCGCGGCTTCATCGCGAAAAAGGTGGGAACGCACGATCCTGACCCTGGGTGTCCTGTGTCGCGGCTTCAGTCGTGCCGCAGAAGCTTAAACAGAGTTGTGGGCTTCAGATAGGATAAGACGGCTGGTTATTACTCTTCGTGTGGCTCTATGTCTAGTTTGTCCAGCGCGGCAAGCGATTCGTCCGGCACGTTCCACTGCCGCAGAATCTTGTAGATCGTACCTGTCGAAAAGCCCGCCGTCACCAGCCGCCGCATCACCCGCGCGGTCTCTTTTTCATTCTCCGGCTTGCGAATGTGCCTGCGCTCCAGGTGTTCGCGGGCGAGCGCTTCTTCATTCGCCGAGCCGTAGCGCGCGCTGACGGCCCGATCCACAATCTCGGGAGCAACGCCTCGCTGGCCAAGAGCCTGCCGCACGCGCCGCGCGCCGAGCTTCTCGTTCTCCTGGCGCAGCCGGGCGTAGGTCTCGGCAAAGGACTGATCGTCCAGATAATGCATCTCCTTCAGTTTTGCCAGGACAGCAGCAACTGCAGCCGCTCCGCGCGCACCCGGCTCCGCGCGCGCAGTCATGAGCCGCCGCAGCTCGGCCTCCGTGCGCATCTGCCGGCCCAGCGCCTTCACTGCGTAGTTGTACAGCCCGGCCTCATCGAGGAAGGTACGGGGCTTGCGAGATTTGGATCGGAAAGCCAGCTTCCAGCTCCTTTGGCGCGGCCTACTTGTATTCGTCGCCCGTTAGCCGGAAGGTGATGGTCCCCCAGAAAAGCCGCGCCCGCATCTGCACCGGGAGATGGCGGTCGTCGTCGGTATACCAGATCCAGATGTTGCCGCGGTTCTTCACCACGCCCGCATCCGCGGTGGGCTGCACGCGAATGGTCTTGAAAGTGCCCAGGGGAGTCTTGATCTCTTCGCGGTCTTCCACCTTCATGGTCACCAGGACGGTGCGCTGGGCGTCGGCTACGGGAATAACAAAACTGTGACCAATCACCAGGGGCTGCGACGCGGGGTAAAACACACCGGTCAGAAGGTCGGTCAGGCAGCCCTGCACCGGCGATACAACATGCTTGGTCTGGCCATTGACCGTATTCTTTTCGCTGAGAATGGATTTGGAGTCAGCGTAGTCGATGTGGAGTGTCGAGTTATTTTGGCGGCGCCCCTCCACGGTTTGTTTGTCGAAGTCGTAGGTGCACCCCTTCTCACGGTTGAAGTCGGACTGGAAGTTGTCGGTCACGTGAAAGAGCAGATTGATTGCGCCGCTGGTGTATGCGGAGGCGACGATGCGCTCGCGGTCGCCGGCGGCCTCAAAATGTACCACCGCCATTCCGGCGGGGAACACGCGCCAGTCAACCGAATAGGTGAGCGTTTGCTTCTGGGGGAAGCTGAAGCCTAGGCGCGGCGGCAAGAGCGTCGCACCCTGCTGGCCGCGCAAAGCCGCCGCCAAAGCAAGTGCGCACAATAGGGTGACTGCGTTCGCGCGTATCTTCAATGTTCGGCGCGGCTCCTTATGGATTAACCTGGCCTCCTGGTTGGACTTCCTCGACGCAAAAACGCTCACCAGAACCGGCGCAAAATGATCTCCAGCGCCGGCCGCAGATAGAACAGGCTCAGATACAGCAGTGCGGCCCCTAATGCAGCATTGTACTCGCGGTGTTTGAGGTAGAGCGCGAAGGAGAAACCGCAAATGGGCTCGCGGGTAACTGACTGGGAAACGGCCGGTAAAGCCGTGCCGTCATGGGTCTTGGCGGCGGTAAGCCGGGGGATAAAACGGGGTACGTTGCGGCAATACGCGTCGAATTCAGGAAACGCGGCGCGCAGGAATTGCTCCTCGGATGCAATCACGGGAATGTAGACGGCTGCGAACCCAGCCGCAAGCAGAACAGCCACCGGCCAACTCATCAGCGCCAGCGCAAATCCGGCGGCAATAAGCGTTGAGCCGAGATAGAGTGGGTTGCGCGTGTAGGCATAAGGCCCAGTTACGGTGAGCTCAAGATTTTTCCTGACTATGCCGGACGCCGCTGCGCGCAGCGCCAGACCGGGAAGAACCAGCGCCAGGCTCCATGCAATTACCAGCCGGTGCGGCGCGTTCCGCGCAGCCTCAACGAGATAAATGGCTGCGGTTAAGAAGCCAAGCGGCACGCGGATGCGGCGCGCGATCCTTTGCCACCACTCCACCCCAGCGACGTGGACCTGTCGCTGGGGACCCCGGTCTTGCATGGAGCAGCCCTTTGGAGGAGTGTTTGGGCCAGCCATCAGACATTCTCCTCTGCCAGCAACTCGCCGGCAGCGCGGAGCACATCTTCCGGTGTGATGGTGAGCAGGCCTGGATCGGGTGCGGTGCGGCGGGCGTGGTCGCATCGGCTTTCGGGGCTGCGCAGCACACGGGCGCGCGTGCCGTATGGCCCATTGCGGCTGGGATCGGTTGGCCCGTAGATGCCGACGACCGGACGGCCGAGCGCGCAGGCCAGATGCAGCGGACCTGTGTCTCCGCCGATGCACAAGGCGATGCGACGAGTGAACGCGATCAACTGCGGCAGCGTGGCGATGAGCGGGACTGCAACGCCGTTTGTGGCGATGGTTGCGGCAAGCGGCACTTCGCCGGGCCCGGCGTTCACAACCACATGCAAGCCGCGGCGCGCGAGTCCCTGCGCGACGGCGGCGTAGCGCTCGGGAGGCCAGCGCTTTGCGCCCCAACCTGCGCCGGGAGCGATGAGCGCAATGCGGCGGAATTCGCCGGAGAGATTGTTGGCGAGCCAGGTCGAGCACCAGGATTCGGCCTCGGGATCGACGGGAAGCAGCGGATCGGCGGCGGCAAGAGCGTCTCCGGCGACGGACGAGGCCAGCTCCACATCCTGCTCAATGACGTGCGCGCCGTGCGTGGCCTCGCGCTCCGTGAAAAACCAGTGAGCCGGCCACTCGCGCGGACTGGCTTCGCCGATGCGGCGCGAGCAGCCGGAGATGCGGGCGATGACCGCAGAGCGGATTGCGCCCTGGAGATCGAGGACCGCGTTGTAGCCGACGGCACGAAGATCGCGGCGCAGCGTGCCGATCTCGCTCGCAGTCTTCGCGCTCAGCAAACGTCTCTTCCACTCGCGCGCAGGCGCAAAGTGCAGGCGGTCGACAATGGGCATTGCGGAATTGCGGACGGCGCTGATCCCAGATTCCTGATCCCTGTTCTCCGATATCTGATCTCTGATTCCCGACGCAACCAGCAGTGCCTGCCAGCGGGGTTCCACGACCCAGCCGATTTGCCAGTCGGGATGAGCGTAGCGCAGGGCTGTTACCGCGGGCAATGCGTGCAGGATGTCGCCCATGGCGCCCAAGCGGACCACTAGCAGACGGAAGTTGGATTGCGTGTGCAAAGAACGATTTTCGCACATTCGAATCCGCGTGAGATGGCTCAACGCTGGAAGATGTCGATGGGCTGGGTGAAGTCAGTAGCGCGGATGTGGCGGGCGAGCACGGGGAACTGGCGCTCGAGCTTGAGGAACATCTCCCAGGCGACGCGGCGATAGCTGAAGTGACCGGCGGGGGCGGAGCGGAGCTCGGCAATGTACTGCGCTTCGGCAAAGTCCATTTTAAACAGGGCGCGGATGCGCGTGGCGAGCGGGTAAAGATAAGCGGCGGATTGCGCGCCCTCAGGCGCGGGGCTGGCGGCGATGACCTGCGACGCGAGATGGGCGGAGTCGACGGCGGCGCGGTAATCGGAGAGAACGCCGGCCTCGGCCAGGATGTCAACGCCCGCGGGCAGATCGCCTGAGCCGGGAAATTCGTACCCGTGCTGCGCGGTGAACCCCTGAATAATCTGGGTGCAGCGGCGATGGCGGTGCATGTCGCGGAAGCCGCCGATATCCATGAGCAGATCGAACCGCAGGGCTGCTCCAGAGCGGAAAGCACGGAGCGCCTCATCATGGGCGCCGCGATTGCGGAGGCCCAGATCGACAATCTCGGCGGAGCGCGCGGCGGGCAGGGCGGCGAGCAAGTCGCGGATTTGCCTGTAGGGGTGGTGGCTGACGGAGTAGAGGAGCGTAGCGGCGATTTCGGCTTCAAGGGACTCAGTGCGCTCGACGAGGTCGACCAGAGGCGCGGCGGCGGGAGGGCTGTCTTTGAGGATTTCGGCTGCGGCCTGGGCAAGATCGGCCTGGGTTTTGACGAGGTAGCCGTTGGGCTGCGCGTATTTGACGAGGGTGGGAGCGCTCCGGACCTCGCGAGTGAATAATTGCGCGGCCTCCGCGGCAAGGGAGGGCGCGCCGGGATCGCGGAGCGAGGCGAGTCTTTCGACGAATGCCTGGGCGGCGCGGGCGTTCAAGTTCCATGCAGGGCCGGTAGCGGCGTCGCGGAGCCTTTCGCCGAGCAGGCGGACTTCTGCGGCGGGATGGGACAGCAGCCGGGAGACCTGTGTCTCCAGGGTGCGGGCGCTCACGATCTGGCCGAGCGAGGTGTTGGTGGCCAGGGGGAGCAGATAACGGGCGACATCGAATGCGCGAGCTCGGAGCGTGCGCTCGTAGGACTCGGGTTTGAGATTTTCCGGGCGCGGGACGCGGCGGCGAAGGAGATCGAGGACGGCAGCGCTGGTGCGCTGGTAGTTGGCGAAGAGATTCTCGATGGTCTGGGCGTAAAGGTGTTCGCAGGCGGTATCGGTGGCGAAGGCGGGGAAGTACCAGCCGGACTCAAGGAAGTTCTGGTAGCGGGTGGAGCGTTCCTGGCCGTCCCAGCGAGTTTCGTCCACCAGAACGATGGCGGCGAGCAGACTGAGGCGCTCGACGGCGAAGGCGATGTGAGCCAGGTCGGCGATGGAACGGTGGCCGTACTGGAAATAAAAGGTGTTGAGGAACTGTTCGGCGCGCTGGGTGCTGATTTCCGCCAGCGATTCGCGCATGGAGAGCGCGGAGCGGGAGTATTTGGCCATGGCGAAGGCAAGGATCTCGGGATCGGCGCCATGGACGGCGATGACTTCAGTTTGGTTCCGCGCGGAGGGGGGGAGTGAAGATTCACTGGACATGAGGATGGTCTCGCGGACAGAATACGGCATAAGGGAGCGCCTGCGCTCGGCGATGGCAGCCGGGGCCGGGCAGCGATTCGCCGGCAGAGCGGAACTCCGGAAGCGCAGGAGCAGCCATGCGGGAGTATTTGGTGCGGACTTCGCACAAGCCGCGGCCATTGCCGGCGGGGCGCTGGGCGATGACCCAGCGCTGGAACGATCTGCTGTTTGCGCACTGGCCAATTGCCGCGCCGCAGATTCAGGCGCTGCTGCCGGAGTGGCTGGAAGCCGACTCGTTCCAGGGGTCGGCATGGCTGGGGGCGGTGCCGTTCTGGCTCGACCGCATCAAGGTTCGAGACATTCCCACGATACCGGGACTGCGAAACTTTCCCGACCTGAATTTGAGGACGTACGTTCGCGACCGGTTCACCGGGACGCCGGGGTTTTACTGCTTTTCAGTGGATTCAAGCAATCTTCTGGCCGTGGCGGCGGCGCACGCTGTGTACCACTTGCCGTACTGTCTCGCGGAGATGCGCATGGAAGCGCGCTCGGAGCGGGAGTTCGCGTTCTACAGCCGGCGGCGGTTCTCGCGGCAGCCGGTGATCTTTAAGGCGCGGTACCGGGGGCTGGGGCCGACACGGAAGACGGTGGAGATTCGGCCGGGGTCGCTCGAGTATTTCTTTACGGAGCGGCCGTGCGTGTTCAGCAGCAACCGAGCGGGGCAGCCGATCCGGACAAACTTGTACCACGTTCCGTGGCCACTGGAAGAAGCCGAGGCAGAGATTGAGCGCAACGATCTGGCCTCGGCTGTAGGGATTGAACTGCCCAATCAGGAGCCCGTGCTGCACTACTCGCGGCGTCTGGCGGTGTATGTGTGGCCGGCAGGGCTGGTGCGGCTGGCGCTGGCGGCGCGTCCGGTGACGGTGGCGGCGACGCCGACGTAGAAGGACAGCTATCAGATGTCAGCCTTCGGCATTTGCGGGCGGGGGTACGCCTTTCTTCGTGTGAGGACCGCGGAAGACTGGCGGGATCTGGCCGCACGAGGCGGGCCGAAGAAGCCTCTGAGGCTCCGCCGTTCGCCCGAATTTCCCCATCTATAATGAGCGGTGGAAAGGCGCGGCTTGCGGCAAAGAGCGCGCAGAGGTCGAGGGAAAACATGGGAGATTTGCAGGGCAGGATTGCGCTGGTGACGGGCGGAGCGCAGGGGATTGGGCGCGCGATTGCCGAGGAGCTGGCGGCGGCCGGCGCAGTGCTGGCGCTGGCGGATGTGAACGAGGCCAAGCTGGCCGAAACGGTGGCGGAGCTGAAGGCCCAGGGAATCGACGCGACTGCGTTCACCGTGAACGTGTCGAGCGAGGAGTCGATCGCGGCGGGAGCCAAAGCGATCCTGGAGAAGTTCGGCAAGGTTGAAATCATCGTCAACAACGCAGGCATCACGCGCGACAACCTGATGCTGCGCATGAAGCGCGCGGACTGGGATCTGGTACTGGGCATCAACCTGACGGGCGCTTTTCTGCTCACGCAGGCATTGTTGAGCCCAATGCTGAAGAACCGCTGGGGACGCATCGTGAACATCGCCAGTGTGGTGGGGCGCGCGGGGCAGGCGGGCCAGGTGAACTATTCAGCGTCGAAGGCGGGGCTGATCGGTTTAACTCGTTCGCTGGCGCGGGAGGTTGCGTCGCGCGGGATCACCGTGAACGCCGTCGCGCCGGGATACATCGAGACTCCAATGACCGCTGTCCTGAGCGAGGAAGTGACCAAGGCCATGCTGGCCACGGTTCCGCTGGGACGACGGGGAACGGCCAAGGACGTTGCGCAGGCGGTGAAGTTTCTGGCATCGGACGCTGCATCGTATATCACCGGGCACGTGCTCGACGTGAACGGCGGAATGTTCATGGGCGGGTAGAGTCTGTCATGAACCTCGGGGCGGACAGCGACGAGAGGCGGTTTTCACAGTTCAAGAAGTGAGGAACGCGCTGAGCTGGCCCGATCGGTCTGAAAGACCACGGGGTTCAATTCAAGTTCGACTTGCGTGCCGATAAAGGGGCGGGAAGGTGCGCATGGCGATACATGTGCAATTGCCGCGGTCCGGCGATGCGCAGTCGGTTCGGTGCGCCCGGATGCGGCGGAGTGGGCCAAGACGGTCCTGCACTGTGCACGAGCGGCAGGCTGAATCCTGTTAGCCTGGCAGGTCATCTGAGAAAATGATGACAGTGAGCCAGGAAGCACATTTTGTCTTTAGGCTGTCCGCTGCGCGAACGGCCTTGATTGCGGCTGCGATAGGCGGCGCGGCGTTGGTCCAAGGAGCCTTGGCGCAAAACCCCTCGTCGGCCGACAATCCCTTTTGGGGCAGCGTGACGGCGCAGCCGGTAACGAGCGAGACGCTGAAGCTGTCGCTCAACGATGCCGTGGAGCGGGGGCTCAAAAACAACCTGGGGCTGAAAGAGGCCGAGAGCGCGGAGAAAACATACCACGCGGAAAAGAACGAGGCGCTGCAGTTGTTTCTGCCCACCATCACGCTTACGGGCGACACCGGATATTACATGCACGACCTGGCGGCTCTGGGGTTCAACTCCAAGGTGATTGGAGAGTTCTCGTCGTTTTTCCCCGGGGGAAAGCCGCCGGCTGGGCTGTCTCTGCTTACGCGCGACGACCTGACCGAAGGACAGCTTCACTACAACGAAATCCTGTTTTCCGGGCCGGTGATCGCCGGATTCAAGGCGGCGGGCGCGGCGGAACGGGCAGCCCACTTTGCCAAAATGACGGCGCGCGGCGAGGTGGTGCAGCAGGTGGCCGTCGAGTACCTGCGTGCGCTGGCGGATAAAAGCGACGTGGAGAACGCCAGGGCGCTGGTGACGCAGGCGCAGTTGTTCGAGGACCACGCGCACGCGGCGCACACGGTGGGGACGGCGGCGAATCTGGACGAATTGCGAGCAAAGGTGCAGTTGAAGGCACAGCAGCAGGTGCTGATCGCGGCCGAAAATCAGCAGGCAAAGGACCTGATCCTGCTCCATCGGGAGATTGGCATCGATCCCGGGCAGACGATTGAACTGACCGATGCAGCGCCCTATAGCGACCTGGCCGAGCAGACGCCGGAAGAGGTGACGGCGATTGCGTATCAAAACCGGCAGGACTACCAGAACCTCGAGAACCAGGCAGTGGGGTACAAGGCGCTGCACGATGTGTATCGCAGCGAACGCCTGCCGACGCTGAGCTTCACCAGCTACTACGGCACCAGCACCGTGGACGGCGCGGGCACTCACGGTAACTTTGTTGCCATGGGGGTTCTGAGCTTCCCCATCTTCCGCGAGGCCAAGTTGCGCGGCGACGAAGATGCTTCTAAGGCGCAGATGCAGGCCGTGGACGCGCAGCTCGACGACCTGCGCGTTCACATTGAGGAACAGGTGCGCGCGGCGCTGCTGGACGTGAACGCGAGCGCGCAGTTGGTTGAGGTGGCCCGATCGAACGTTGACCTGGCCACGCGCGCGCTGAGCGACGAAACCGACCGTGTGAACGCCGGAGTGGACGACAATCTGCCGCTGGTGACGGCGCAGGCCACGCTGGCCACCGCGGAGAACAACCTGGTAGAGAGCCTCTACCAATACAACGTGTCGAAGCTTGGCCTGGCCCGTGCCGCGGGCGTGCTGGAGCAGCAGTACCGGGCGTATCTGGGGCGTTGAAAGGCCCTGCAGAATCGCGGCATACTACCCTGAAATCGATTTGGTCATCGTATACAACGTAGAGGGAAGGAGTGCGTCCTGTGGCGCAGAATCTCAAAGTTGTGTATTGCGTTGAACCGGACGCGGCTGCGTTGGCACGGCGGGCGGCGCAGTATTTTGTGGAGCAGGCCGAGCAGGCTGCGGCGGCGCGAGGCCGGGCGCGAATCGCGATCAGCGGAGGATCGACGCCCAAGGCGGCGTTTGCTTTGCTGGCCGACCCCACGCAGCCGTGGCGGGAGCGGATGCCTTGGGACAAACTCGAACTGTTTTGGGTCGACGAGCGCTGTGTGCCGCCGGACCACCCCGACTCGAACTATCGCATGACGCGCGAGGCCCTGCTGAACCATGTGCCGCTGAAGCCGGAGCAGATCCATCGCATGGAGGGCGAGCTGGAGCCGGAAGCGGCGGCTATGCGGTATGAAGCCGAGCTTAGAAACAGCTTCAACCTGGAGGGGGCGGAGTTACCGCGGTTCGACGTGGTGCAGCTAGGGATGGGACCGGATGGACACACTGCGTCTCTTTTTCCCCATACTGCGGCCCTCCACGAAACCAGTCGACTGGTGACAGCCAATCATGTGGAGACGGTGAAGGACAATTGGCGAATCACGCTGACCAGGCCGGTGATCAGCTGCGGCCACGAGGTGTTCTTTCTGATCGAGGGCGCGGAGAAAGCAGTGATTCTAAACGAGGTATTCGAGGGCGCGCGCGACCCCGAGCGGCTGCCGAGCCAGATGATTAACCCTGTGGGCGGTATACTAACGTTGCTTCTGGACCGGGCGGCGGCTTCGCTGCTGCCGGAGACTGATGGCGAAGGCTGCGGGGTTTTGGAGAGGACCGAATGATTCTGGCGGGGGACGTAGGGGGCACCAAAGTTCATCTGGCGCTTTTTGATTTTACCGATGGCAACCTGAAGCACGCGCGCGATAAACAGTACCCAGCGAAGGACTACGCGGGGCTGGAAGAGATCGTGAAAGAGTTTGTGCTTGCAGATAAGGTGACGGCAGCATGTTTTGGCGTGCCGGGCCCTGTGCGGGAGGGACGGTTGCGGCTGACTAACCTGCCGTGGACACTGGACAGCCGCGAGCTGGCCAAGAACCTGAAGATTGATTACATATTTCTTATCAATGATTTGCAGGCGAACGGATACGGGATCGCGGAGCTGGATGCGGATCAGGTTTTCACGCTGAGCGAAGGCGATTCCAGTCAGGTGGGCAACCGTGCGCTGATCTCGGCGGGAACAGGGCTGGGCGAGGCCTTTATGGTGTGGGACGGTCGCGACTACGTTCCCTACCCTTCAGAGGGCGGGCACTCTGACTTCGCGCCGCGCAGCGAAGACGAGATCGACATGCTTCGCTTCCTCAGGCAGAAATACGAAGGCCGCATCAGCTTTGAGCGTGTGGTCAGCGGGCAGGGGCTGACCAATTGCTACGAGTTTCTGCGCGAGGTGCGAGGACTGGAAGAACCTGTGTGGCTGGCTGAGCGGATGGGCAAGGAAGATCCGAACGCGGTGATCACGGATTGCGCGCTGAAAGCCAAGAGCCAGATCTGCGAAAAGGCGCTGGACATGTTTGTTTCGGCCTATGGCGCCGAGGCGGGCAACCTGGCGTTGAAGGTTTTGTCGGTAGGCGGGCTGTATGTTGGCGGAGGCATCGCGCCGCGCATTCTTGAGAAACTGAAGGACGGGACGTTTTTGAAGGCGTTCACCGACAAGGGGCGGCTGAGCCAGTTGCTGGTGAACATGCCGGTGCGGGTGATTCTGGAGAGCCGGACGGCGCTGATGGGTGCGGCTGCGTATGCCGAAGCGCGTGCGGCGGAGATGAGCGGGGTTTCGCTGCGGGCGGCCAGCGTGAAATTCTAGGGCGCGTGGGATCTCCAACAAACGAAAAGGCCAGCCGCGAAGGCCGGGGTGCGCGCCAGCGGTTGACCGCGGCTCTTACCCGTGATGGCGGCTATGAGGCGGGCGGAGTGCCGGAGTAAAGGCCTCATGGGGTTCGTCTAGCGCTCGCCGATGCCGGTTTGTGGCTATTCTGAACTTGCTGTTAGCTCAACAGTCTGAGTTTCGCTCGCTCGATAGGCAACCGGCGCTACAACTTTGGCAGCCTGCCCGAGCTGCTTGCGAAGGCTACGCCCCTGCGCAGCAGCGATGCGTTGGCCGGCGTGGCGGCTGAATCGGCGGAGGAACGAGTGGCGGCGCAGTGTTGTGCGCGACAGTGGCAGTGGTGCTGATCGGCGAGC
>CAWGGA010000020.1:0-65545 GCA_963822015.1 uncultured Acidobacteriaceae bacterium | reverse complement strand
GAATCTTGTTCGATGCGCCGCGGATTTTGAAGGCCCCGATGGGCTGCAGGCTCTCCGCCTTCAGCCAGATCTCCCTGCCCGTCCCATGCTCCGACAGGCCCGGGAACGCGGCGCGCACCAGTGGTGTTTTGACGGCAATGGGCGCGATGCGCGCGGCCGCGGCGCGGATGGTTTCGATGGATACGAGATTTGCCGTCATGATGTTCGGGCTTCAACCCGCCTGTCTGTCGCTCACGGTTCACAGCCCACGGTTACTCGTACGCGAGCGCATCGATTGGATCTTTGCGCGCCGCTACCCACGCGGGATAAAGCGCCCCGCAGATCGCCCCTGCAAATGCGATCCCCGCGCTACGCCAAATCCACACTCCGGTGATCTCGAATTCCAACGTCGAAACATGACGCAACACCAGTTGCAGTGCAAACACGCCGGCGATGCCCAACACGACTCCAGCCACGGCCAGCACCGCGCACTCGCGCAGCACCACGCCCACAATCGTCGCCTTCGAAGCTCCCATCGACTTCAGAATGCCGATCTCGCGTGTGCGCTCCAGTACCGCGGTATACATCGACTGAAAAATCACCAGGAATCCGATGATCACCGCGATGCTGGTTACCACTTCGAGCGCGATATTGAAGCCCGGGATGTTATCCGGCGTAAACTCGTTCAGCCAGCTGTCGACGGTTACCAGTGTGTTGTTTCCAAAGCCCTTCGTTGAGCGAATCTCCTGCATCACCAGATCGTCGTTCGCCGGGTTATCGCACTTGATGTAGAAGATCGAAGCCTTGCCTTCGGCGTCCATCAACTGCCCCATCGTGTCGATCGGTATCAGCTTGCGTCCGCCTTTGCCCTCTTCGACAATCCCCGAGACGCGAAACGGTTGGCCGAGAATTTTCACCGTATCGCCCACCGCGTACGGCTTTCCGGTGGCTGGGTTTCGCGTCCCGGCAAAGACGTTGTCGATGATGGCGTCATTCGGCCCCTGGAACGGCCCGCCGGCCAGAAACACAAACGGCTTGAGCGCCTCGAAGCTCGTGTAATCGATCCCGTAAAGAATCTCCACGTTGCTCGTCGTCGTGATCTTCTGGATGGCCGGCGAAACCACTGCAACATGCGGCAGCTTCGACAGCACTTCCATGTCCCGGATCGGCATTGAAGGGCTTCCCAGGCCATTGAACATGCTGGCATTCGACGGCAACAGCATCAGGTCCGCCCCGATCCCGTTGGTACGCTGCTTCTGGCTGTCCAGCATGCCCATAAAAACGGCCGCAATCGACAAAATCATGATCACTTCAATCGCCACGGCCAACACGCTGATGATGGAACGCATGGGGCGGCGAATCAGGTTGGCAAAGATGAGCTTATTCATGTTCGAGCGTGGATCCGGCGTAGATTGCTTCGCCGTGAACCCTCGTCATCAGGGTAACAGCCCGCCGCAGACAGAATAAAACCGCAATTCAGCGATAAATCCGGGCTTGGCCCTGTTTCAAATCTGGGTTCAATACCGCAATAAGAGCGCTAAATCCCAGCGATTCGCTTTGACCCGGGATGAAACCGGGTTTATCGTGAAAATGAATTTCATCATGGGTTTGTCGCCCAGTTGCGGTCGCCGATGGGAAGTTTTGGAGAGGACCTGCGCAAGGAGCGCTTATCGCGCGGCGTTGCGCTGGAAGACATTGCGGCTGTCACCAAAATCAGCCAACGTCATCTGATCGCGCTGGAGCAGGAGAAGTTTCGCCTGCTCCCGGGCGGCATCCTCAGCAAGGGCATTGTGCGCGGCTACGCGGGGGCCCTTGGCCTCGACCAGCAGGAATGGACGGAGCGCTTTCTCCAGGCTTCTGGCTCCTCAGGCCAAACGGTGGATGAAGATAGCGGATGGACAACCTTCGCATCGAACGTCGGCAAGGCGCGGATTCTGCGCCGCGAAGCCGTAGCCAACCGGATGCGCTGGGTCGGCGCCATCCTGTTGCTGCTGGCTGCGGCTGCGGCCGTTTTCCTTACCGTGCGCTACATTGGCGTGCGCCAGGGTTGGTGGCGAACGGTCATTCCCATGCACCGGGTCTCCACTGCGTTAATCGGCGCCTGGGCTTCAACCCGCGGTTTGGTCGCGCGCCTCCTTTCCGGAATTTAGTTTGTAGCCGCCATCCGGTTCAGGGCCTCCATTCCGCCGTTTAGCGTCGATTGCTTGCCGTACGCTGCACGCCTTTGCTCCCGGCCCTCTCCGCAATTACCATAGATAGATGTGCCGTTGGGCTTTAGCCTGCGCGTGCGGGCACGCCAGTTGGTTCCGGCACGTTCCACTCGGCGGAATAAGGGAGTGGGCGTCTTTTGGGGCGCCATCGCCGGAGCAAATCGCCTATACCGGAAACGATTGAATTGAATCCCAGTCATGGGAAGGAGTTTGAAGTTGAGCGACCGTTTTTTGTTTACCTCTGAATCCGTCACCGAAGGCCACCCGGACAAGATTGCCGACCAGGTATCCGACGCCATTCTCGACGCCTGCCTCGATCAGGATCCTTACAGCCGCGTCGCGGCGGAAACCCTGACGGCTACCGGCCTTGTCGTCATCGCGGGCGAGATCACTACCAAGGCATATGTCGATTTCCAGTCGCTGGTTCGCGGCGTCGTAGCATCGATCGGTTACGACAATGCGCTTTATGGCTTCGACTCCAACACCTGCGCGGTAATCTCGAGCATCAACAAGCAGTCGGGTGACATCGCCCAGGGCGTTGACACCGGCGGAGCCGGCGACCAGGGCATGATGTTCGGCTACGCCTCTAACGAGACTCCCGAGCTGATGCCCGCGCCCATCTCGCTGGCGCACAAGCTCTGCCGCCAGCTCACTCAAGTCCGCAAGAACGGCAAACTACCCTACCTGCGCCCCGACGGCAAGAGTCAGGTCACGGTGGAATACGACGAGAATGGCAGGCCGGCGCGTATCGACGCCGTAGTCGTCTCCACTCAGCACTCTGAAGCTGTAAGCAACGAGGATCTGCACGCCGACATTCTCAAGCACGTGATCCAGGCAGTTTTGCCCGCCAAGTGGCTCGACGAGCACACCAAGTACCACATCAATCCGACGGGCCGCTTTGTCATCGGCGGGCCGATGGGCGACACCGGCCTCACCGGCCGCAAAATCATCGTGGACACCTACGGCGGCATGGGCCGGCACGGCGGTGGCGCCTTCAGTGGCAAAGACCCGACCAAGGTGGATCGCTCGGCAGCCTATATGGCCCGCCACATCGCCAAAAACATCGTCGCCGCGAAACTGGCCGACAAAGCCGAAGTGCAACTCGCCTATGCCATTGGCGTGGCCGAGCCGGTCAGCGTATTGGTAGAAACCTTCGGCACGGGAAAGCTCAGCGAAGCGCAGCTCACCGCGCTCGTCCGCAAGAACTTCTCGCTCACACCCAAGAGCATCATTGAGAGCCTGAACCTGCGCCGGCCGATCTACCAGAAGACCGCGGCGTATGGCCACTTTGGCCGCACCGAGCCGGAGTTCACTTGGGAGTCGACCGGCAAAGCTGCCAAGCTGGCCGAACAGGCCGGAGTGGGCGCGACTGCGAAGGCGCGATAGCAAGTGCCGAACCTCCGGAATTGCTCCATTCAACCATGGGCCCTATCCATCGGGTCCCATTGCCTTTTCCCCGTGCGGTGCCGATGACTTAGAATGCTTCGGAATACCTGAGCGTCTTTGTTTCGTGGAGAAACCCATGCGTCTTTCTGCCATTCCTGCATTTTTGCTCGGCTGCATCTGCCTCTTCCCCGTTGCCTCCATTGCCCAGGACGGCGCTTACTGGAACTATGAGGGCAAAACCGGGCCGCTTGTTTGGGGAAAACTCGACCCCGCGTATGAAGCCTGCTCCAGGGGGCACGAGCAATCCCCTCTCGACATTCGCGGCGCCCGGCTCAACAGGGCGCTCAAACCTCTAGAGTTTCACTTCATCGCTGGACCCGTGACCCTCGAAAACACCGGGCGCGGCATCGTCGCCCACGTTGATCCCGTCAGCGTCATGGTGGCCGGCGGCGTGCGCTATCACATGGTTGAGATCGATTTCCACCACCCCGGCGAGCACCCGGTGAAGGGCAAGCTAAGCGATATGGAGGCGGACCTGCTGTTCCGCAGCGACGAAGGTAAGACGGCCATTGTCGCCGTCCGCCTCAACCAGGACCGCGGCTTTCCCAACGCTCTGCTGGCCACGCTCTGGCAGCATCTGCCGGCCAAACCCGGAACCACTCAAAAAATCACTGACATGGTCAGCGCCGGAGGCCTGATACCCGAGGACCCTGGCTATTGGACCTACATGGGCTCCGAACTCACGCCGCCTTGCACCGAGGGTGTGCGCTGGTTCATCTTCGAACAGGATTTGAGCATGAGCCGGGAGCAGGTGCGCGCCTTCGCAAGTCTTTTCAAAATGAACACGCGGCCCATCCAGGATCCACACGGCCGCAGAATCGAAGCGAACGAGTAAAGCGTGAGGCCAGGATCGACGGGTCACAGACCCGCCAACGGCCACAGTTCCAACACCAGCCCATCGTCCTCGCTCTCCACGCGCACTCCCGTCAGGTCTCGCACCAGATAGTGGGCCGCATTCAGCGACTCGGCTGGATGAGAAAACGTGGTCGCCACCACGGTGCATCCCGCGGCACGGCCGGCCTTCGCTCCCGATGCCGAGTCCTCGAAAACGACGCAGTCCTCAGGCGCGATTCCCAGCAGCTTGGCCCCCGCAAGAAATGGCTCAGGATGCGGCTTTCCGCGCGTCACGTGGCTCGCGGTAACCAGATGCTTGGGCAAAGGAAGCCCTCCGGCCGCCATGCGGATTCGCGCCAGCCGCTCGGTAGCGCTGGTCACCACGGTCCAACTACCCGCCGGCAGCGCCGCCAGCAGCTCCAGCACCCCCGGCAGAACTTCCAGCCCTTCGCTTTCCGCAATCTCGATGTCTTCCGCCTCTATGTCTTCAATCACCTTCAGCTCCGCTGCGCTGTCCAGGTCGGGCCGCAGCGCGGCCACTGTCTCAATCGCGCGCCGGCCGTGCGCGGTCCTGCGCGCCACTGCGGGATCGACTCCACGCAGTCTGGCCCACCGGGTCCAGCTACGCTCCACCGACCCGATAGACGAGATCAGAATCCCATCCATGTCGAAGAGAATGCCTTTGCAGCGAATCAGAACAGAAGAAGATGCAGTCGATAAGGCCATATTTTGATTCTCGAGTCTGTTATGAATTACCGTTGCTTCTCCGCGTGCGCCTCGCGCGCTGAGCCAAAGCGAACCTCCGGCGGCTCACCAAAAGCGACCGTCGCCGCAACCGTTCGCTTGCGGCCGCCCGTGATGATCGCGTTCTGGCCGAGCTCGATGGCGCCGTTGGCAATGGAGGCGTCGGCCGACCATCGATTGAAGTGAGCCAGCGCGGCAGGAACCGGCGCATGTTCTTGCGCTTTGTCGGCAATTGCAGTCTTTGCACCCGAGATGCTGCCTTGCCGGCACTCGAAGTGCAGAGCCCCTTTCGAAGATGCGGCCAGATCGCTATCCGTGTACCCGGAAAGCTCCACATTTCCGCTGCCGCTCAAAGGCGCGCCGGTCCATCGCAGTCCCAGCAAGCCGCCCACTTCCGCGGCCTCAAGCTTTTCAAAGTCGCCGCTGAGGGTGTACCCCGGCTTGTCCTGATCGGTGGCTGGCTTCCAGACCGTTCCGCTCAGATGCACGCTGCCGCCCAGAAATCCGGCATCCAGGCTCGTGATCTCAGCGCCGGTGGGCTGAATGTGCAGCGACGCCGACACCCCCTTCAAACTCACCGGCCCCAGAGCCAGCGACTCAGCGGTCACCGTTCCCTCAAGCTGCGGCCACGGCGGTGCCGAGGAGGGATCGAAGCGCTCAATGAGGTCGGAGATCAGCGTGCCTTTCCGTCGTGCGCCCAGCAACGCGCCTTCGAGGGCTGCAGCGTCAAGATCGGCAAAATGCATTTGGAACTGTGCTGGGCACGGCTCCGGCGGCGTCAGCGCCGGGCACTCCGCTGGCAGCGTAAGGCTCGCCGTTCCCTTCAGCGGACCATACGTAAAGTCCACCGGGTCCCAGCGGAGATCGCCGTTCTCGATATGAAGCACGGCCTCATCGACGACCACGTGACCGGCCAGATAATCGGCCTTCCAGTTGGCGTTGCGCACGGTCACGGTCCCGGTCAGGGTATCGCCGCCCGCGGTTGAATTCTTGCTCGCGGACAACAAATCCTGAGCCGGAGATTCCGGGCCATTCACTGGCGCACCTTCGGCAGCCGTTACATTTTCGAGTGGATTCTCCTCCGCCGGCATCCATGGCCCTTCTGCGGTTAGTTCCACTGCGATGGGCTCGCCTGCAAGAGATGCAAGTTCCGCCGTCACTGGAATGTTGGCGGCCTGGGCCAGTTCCCTGGCTCGCGAAATGCCGGCTTGGCCGCGCACCCCAACCTGGTAGCCGGAGAGCGCGATGCGCAAGTTGAACGTGAGCGGAACGGCCCCGCCGGCAGGAATGGTCACCGTTCCGGCCAAAGCCTCAAGGGCTCCTTCCGTCTCCGAAGCTTCCGCTCCCGCCTGGCGCGGAGCGGCAGGCGGAATCGATTCCGGCTCCAGAGTGAACTTTGGCGCCTCAATCGGCCGGCTAAGGCCGCCTCCGCTTAGGATCAGGCCCTCGACCGTCAAGCTGCCGGTGAGCGGGCCGTTTTCTTCCGGGCCGGCCTTCGCCGAATGGTTCTTCTCCGCCTTTACCGGCGGCGCAGCCTTGGCCTGCTCTGCGCCTCCGGGCGCGCTAACGTCATAACCGATCCTTCCACTCACCGTACCCTTGGCTTCAAGCTCCGGCGCGAGGCCGCTGCGGAAAGTGCGAAGCGCGTCCAGGCCCGCGGCCACGGGAATTCGATCGAGTTCAACAGAAAATTGTGGCGGGGTCGATTCGCCCGGTTTTTCTCCGGTAACGTGCACATGGCCGTCGCCGAGCGGCGAGTCGCAGACCAGGTCTTCCACGCTGCGTTGTTCATAGTGGTACACGAAGCCGCAGTTGGCGTCGAAATCGAGAGGCGACGCGGGGGTGAATTCGGCGCGGTGCACGCCAGTCGCGCGCAGGCGCATGGCGACCTTCGCCGCATCGGCGGTTCCGTCCAGGTGGAGTTCTCCCGTCAGGGCGCCCCACCAGCCCGGGTCTGAGCCGGTGACGAGACGGGCAAGCTGGCCCAGTTGCGCTTCGCGCCAATCCAGATCCAGGTGCAACGGCATCTGGCCCAGCGCAGGCGCGCGCCTCATGCTGGCCTCCACGCGCACCACGCCTGTCTCCTCCAGATAAAGGCTCACATCCGTGCGGGCCGGCTGGCCGCGCAATCTCAGGCGCCACTCGCCCGGATTCTCCTGCCAGAACGATAGATCGGCGTTGACCAGCGAAAACGGAAGCTTCTCCACTCCGTTCTTGAAATTGATCCGGGAGTCGGTGGCCTCAAGGTATGGCAGCGGCGTGGCGCGGCGCGCGTTTGACGCCGATCCAGTCTCGGCGGCGGCGGTGCGAAAAATCGGGTCGAGATTCCAGCGGCCCGGCCCGGCGCGCACCAGGTTCAGGCTGGCTTCGTCCACGCTGATCTTGCCGATCTCAACACGGCCGCGCCACAGCGCCAGCAGCCGGATCGACGCGGTGACCTTGTTGGCATAAAGCACGGGCTCGGCGCCGTAAGCCGGATCTTCCGCGACGCTCAGATCGGAAATCTCGAATCCCGGCCACGGCAAAAGCCGCACCTGAACCGATGACAGACGCACCGGTCTGCCCAGCGATTGCGAAATGATCTGCGTGATCTGGCCTCTGTACCGGTTGACGCCGATCAGCGGAGGCACAACGAACAAAAGCACCAGAACCGCAATGGCCGCCAGTGCGATCCGCAGTCCGCCTCGCACGCGTTCCTTGCTCTCCGCCTCGTTTGTCATCGTCTATCTAAATTCTAGAGCCTGTTAAGCGTGTTTCAAAAATACTTTTGTAACAAGGGCACGGCGTACCGGGGTCCCCAGCGACAGGTCTTCGCCGCTGGGGCGACTTTACCCGGGCCGAAGAAGCAGGAAAATACGCGGGCTTTATTGACTCCTGCATAAGGAATTCCTGGCAGCCGCGCCGTACGCGCAGTGTCTGTTAGCCCCGCGCTTTAGCGATAAAGAAATGCGGTATCACAAATGCACTCCGGAGTCCCGTAGGGTCGGCGCAGGACTTATGCAGGAACCAGTAGCCCCTGAGGAAAGTACCTTGTTGTCAGTCGTATCTTGAACATCTCTAGTGACTGTCCACCAAAGTCGCGTCGAAAGCCTTGTCGTCCTGAGCGATCTGGCCGGTTTTCCGGCCATACGGAGTCGAAGGATCGCACGTTCTGCGGGAAAGTGAATTAACAGGCACTAGCTTCTGGCCTTCATTTCTTAGCGGCTCGTTCAGCTTCACCATCGCCGGCAGCAGCGCTGGCGCCGCCTTTTCACGCAGTAGTTGAACAGGCCCGCGCCGCCGCACCTTCTACGCGCGGTCTCTGCGCTTCGCAAGCCACCGCGCCCAGCGCCGCCCCTTCTCGGCATTGCCTTTCCCAACACCCGTTCTCCTTCAAGTCGTTGTCTCGTCAAGCCCTCAACCGCGCGAAATCCCCTCAACTCACAGAAAACACGCGGTAAACTTTTTTCCGCAAGTTTGCAGATCATTTTCCCCTTCTGGCGCACAATCAATTCATAAGCGTTCATCCAGGCATTTATCGCCACCGCCACGAACCACGAATCACGGCTTTTTCCTGCCCATAACTCTTTTGTCTTCACATTTCTGCAAATAAGTCGTTTGTTTTCGCATTTTTGCAGCGAAATACACCCGCCAACCCAATGAAACTACAGCACTTATTTTCAGAAGGCATGGAGGGGGGAGGGTCGATTCTGAGGGGTACGAACCGGTCACATACCTCGCATTTTTATAGCATTTTCGGAATTGCTGTAAACCGAAGCTATACACTTAAGTGGCTTTTTCCTCAAGAAAAAGCCACCTTCTACAGCCCTTAAAAAGTCTACGTGTATTCCGAAAATGCTCTAACCGGGGGCATATCTGACACTGCGACGAGGAGTGGCCGCGCGCAGGAGTCTGCATTCCGCACGGAAAAAGCGATTAGCTACGGCCATTGCCTGGCTCTCTTCACCGCGTACGGTGAAAGGTCCTGCTCCAGCGCGTATCCGTGAAGAAGTGCAGCGCCACGTGCCCCATCCAGGCCAGGCGCTGCCCGAGCCCCGTTTGTTCGTATTCGGATTCCGGCGTTTTGAACGACCAGTAATTGAACAGCGGACGGCCGATAATATTCTGCCTCGGCACAAACCCCCAATAGCGCGAATCGAGGCTGTTATGCCGGTTGTCGCCCATCATGAAGTACATGCCCGGGGGAACCACCAGATCGCCATTGACGATGTGATTGGGAAATTCGACAGCCCAACTCTCAGTGCTGCGCCGCCCGGCGCCAATGCACGGCGGCACGGACGGGAACTCGTCCAGAAACTCCTGTATAATTATCGGCCGTGGTCATTTGCGCGTTTCGGCTGCGGCTGCGCCACTCCGTTCAGAATCACAATGCCGTTGTGCAAGTGGATGTGATCGCCGGGCACGCCGATCAGGCGCTTGACCAGGAAAAAGTATTGCGGCTTGCCGTCGGCATCCGGTTCCGGCTCGGCAACGGGCTTGATGAAAACCACAATGTCGCCGCGCCTTGGCTCGCGGTAGTGAACCAGGGGCATCCATTTCGCGGGCGGCGCCAGTGTGATGCGGTCCACCACCAGATGATCGCCCACCAGCAGCGTCTTTTCCATTGATCCCGAAGGGATAACAAAGTTCTGTGCAATAAAGGTGAGAATGAACAAGCCCACCACCAGCACCGAGCAGATGCTGGCCACGGCTTCAAATGGCGTTTCTTCAACCCTGGCGGGTTCTGAAGCCGCCTCCGGACGTCTCTCGGACGGCTCTTTGCCTGCTCGCGTCTTTTTCTTTGTCATTCCTATCGCTCGTTGCGGGAGTTGTCCGGCGTTTTCTTTGACGCCGTTTCTGAACCGAATCAATGGACAATGCGGAAGATGCGCCCCCAGCGCGCAAACCCCGTCATGCGCTCGGCCACATCTCGTTCGTGTCCGAGTCTATCATCCGCCGCCTGTCGCGTTGTGAGCTCAGAGGTCTGCTGCACATCGGTCGAGGAGGGACGAGTAAGCGAAAAATAAATCACCAGTGGACGGGCGATGATGGCCTGCCGCGGCACAAACCCCCAGAAGCGGGAGTCCATGCTGTGATTCCGGTTGTCGCCGAGAACGAAGTATTCGCCCGCGGGCACCACCAGTTCGCCGTCGTGGGTCAGGCTTTGCATCTCGCGCCACCAATCGGGATCGACCTCCGGATCGGTGTAAACTTCGGCGGGAAAGTTGTCGCGCGCGGCATTCTGCGGCGCAGGCTCAAAGGCCGCATAGGGCTCGTTGAGCTCCACACCGTTCACGATTACATGTCCATCGGAAATCCGCAGCCTGTCTCCGGGCAAACCCACCACCCTCTTGATCAGCATCGGCGGCTGCGTGTGATGGAAGACGATGATGTCGCCGCGCTGAACGGGTCGATACGGCAGGATCCATCGGCTCAGGCTGCCCTGCGGGGGCGTACACCTGTTTGTTGAACAGAAGAAAATCTCCCACCAGCAGCGTGCGCTCCATGCTCTCCGAGGGAATGAGAAAGGGCTGCACCACAAACGTGAGCACGAACAGCGCTACCACCACGGTTTGCATCAGCGACGCCAGGGCATGAGCCAGAGTGGGCATATGCTCGCGGGCCAGAGCCCACCAGCGCAACGACGGAATGGGCGATGAGGCAGGCGTGCTCATTGCGCGCGCTGCTCCTCGCCTTCAGTGTCAAGGTCCATGTCGGAACTGAAGCTCCGCAATGCACTATCCGTGTCCGTGGCGGCCAATCGGTCCAGCGCGCGGCGCGCGGCATCCTGTTCGGCAAGCTTCTTTGTGCGTCCTATGCCTCGGGCCAGCGGCTTTCCCTTCTGTCCGCTGTCGCCTTTCTGGCGCACCTCCACCAGGAAGCGTTTGTGGTGATCGGGACCGCTCTCGCTCTTCAATCGATAGACCGGTGCTCCGGCGCCTGCCGCCTGCAGCCGTTCCTGGAGAGCCGACTTGTAGTTGCCTAACGCCGCTCCGGAGCGAAGTTCCACCGCCAGGCGTTCAGCCGCTTCGCCCATCACCTGGCAACGCACGAAGGCCCGCACCGGTTCCAGGCCGCCATCGAGAAAGAGCGCACCCATCACAGCTTCCATGGTATTTGAAAGCACGGTGCTCCTGCGGCGCAGGCCGCTGTGCTCCTCGCCGCTGCTCAAACGCAGATGCCTGCCCAGGCCAATTTCCTCGGCCACTCGCGCCATGTGTTGACGGCTGACTAGCCCGGAACGGACACGCGTTAGCTCGCCTTCATGCCACTCTGGATGCCATTTGAACAGTGCCTCCGCTACCACAAGTCCCAGCACCGCGTCGCCGAGAAACTCAAGCCGCTCGTTATCGGCCGCGGCGGGCCCTTCGCCACTATTCGATTTTGCAAGCTGGTGCGCCAGCGAACGGTGCGTAAGCGCCCGCACCAGCAGTTCGTGGCTCGAGAACTCGTGCCCAAGTGCAGCTTCAAGCTCTTTCAGATTTGCTTCCACGCGCATTTGGCCCGCCTTCAACCGGTACTAACAGTCTTAGACGCATTCCGAGCGCCGCCCGCGCGCTGAGCAGAAACCAAACAGCATAGCAGCTTCGGCGCGCTCGCCCAACGTTATCTGGGCGCGCCGGCTCGACAATTACTGCGGCTTGGGGGTGCCGGCTTGCGCCTGCGGTTCCGGCTTGGCTGCCCGCGGCCCCGCTAGCGGGTGGCTCGCTCACCTGAGACTGGCCGGATGGCGAACCGGGCTGGTTGTCATCTGTCTCGTCGTCGCAGTCATGCTCGTGGCCCCGCTCGACGTACGCCTCTTTCATGCCCCGCTCGGCCGCAAGGCGTGTATCCAGTTGACCGTCACGAACGGCCAAGGCCTCTTTGTATTCGGCTACGGCTTCGTCGCGCTTGCACTCCAGGTCCAGCATTCGGCCCAGATAGATATGTGACCAGGCCAGGATCCGCTGCTCCTTGCTTGTGGCAAGGGTTTTCTGGAAGTCGTCGATCGCCTGATCGGGATGACCGGTCAACAGATCCACGCGCGCCAGGATGAAATGAGCACGCGCCGCATCGGCCGTCGACGCGATCGTGTCGGTTTGGCTGGCGAGCACTTTTTGCGCCATGGCGGCTGCCGCTGCAACGTCTCCGCTAGCCAGCTTCGCCTCAGCCAGGTCGAGTCCCTGTCAGAGGGCGTGGAGTGCTCTGCTGCAGAACGTCGTCATCGGCTTCAGTGTCGAATTGGATCTGGTGCGCGCGGTGCACCTCCGCGTCCACGTCCATGCCGTACACCATCTCGCCAATGTCGTCTTTCAGGCTGGCGGGATCCCTTTCAAATTCCAGCATCTGCCCATAGAAGTATTGCGTAAGCACATACCCCTGCCTCATGTCGTGCTCGACCGCGGCCCATTTCACGGCGTCCACCTTCTGTTGGTAAAGCTCCCGCTCATGCTCGTAGACCGGCAACTGCGAGCGGTCGACCCCTGCGGGAATCGTGTACTCGGGAATGCCGGTGTCCATGGTGCGCGCTTCGATTGCCTTGATCAGGCACTCGATGGTCAGGGCAACCGTATCGGAGCGGAAGCGCCAGGCCAGTGGCGCATCCCGGATTTCCTTGAGTATCGGCACCTCGTGATCGATGGCGTTGGAATGTGCCAATAACAGGGGATCGATCACATAGTGAAGATAGGTGTGGCGCACATCGGCCATGGGAATCTTTCCATTCACCGGAGAAACCACTACTACGTAATCCGTCCCGTAGATGCGCGCATTCACCATAGCCGGCGACAGTTGCGGCTCGATGACCACGACAAACCTTCGGCCGCTGTACGTTGACGCAGGCATCTTGAGGTAGAGGTTAGTGGCGACGATCATCTGCGACAGAGGATCGTGCAGTTTGTCGATCTCATCGTCGTAGGCCCGGTGCGCCGCCAGCCAGATGCCGTGCAGATCCACCGCGGCTGCAAACGCACGCAGAACGGGAAGGATGTCCGCCACCTGAGTGGAATCGGGCGGCATCTCGGTCAAGTCCGCCGTCAGTTCCAGCTCGGGCGGAGGCGTCAGGTAAAGAGCCAGCGAAATGTACTGCGCGATGTCCCGCTCTGTTCCGGTCATGCGATGCTGAGCGATGTAAAGACAGAGGGCGTCGCGCTTGGCCCGGGCATCTTCGCTTTGGGCCAATGCCTGATTCATCTCGTCCCGGATGTGCATGCGGATTGGCGCGCTGTCGTTTAGACCCTCGTCGTAGCCGCACGCATTCAGCGCTGCCGCCATCATGAAGACCGGTTCGGAACTGATGAGCGAAACGGTCGGTCCCGCCGGATCGATGAGCGATGGCGCCTTTTCTTGCGCATACCACTGTCCCGAGGAAGAACTCGAGCTGGAGGAACTACTCGAGGATTGAGCTCGCGCGGGCTTGGATGGCAATCCGGCCAGCAAACACAGAACCGCGGCGGAAGAGAAAGCCAAAAACTGCGATTGACGCTTCATGACGAAACCCTGCTGCAAGTCTAGTTAGACGCACCCGCAGGGTCAAACGGGTGGAGCGAAAGCAGCTTCTAGTCCTGGCTCTAGCTCCAAGCCCCTAGCCCTCGGTTTTTCGTGAGACTGCAGGAAGATGCGGCCAGGACTCAGACTACGGCGGGAACGGAGATCTCTCTATGACAAACGCGCGATCCCCGGTAATTGCACAAGAAAGCTGGAAGCTGGCGGCTAAAGGCTAAGAGCCGCCTTTACCCTCGCACTGAGACGCCGGAAAACGACAGCACCGCAAGGCCGCGCACCGGTTGGCCGAAGAAACGGGCCGGCTCAAAACGGCTGAACAAAAGCAGGTTCTCCACTTGCGAACGAGTTGCGGCGTCGGTGGGCCCGGAAACGATGCGATAGTCATAAACCTCGCCTTCGTCGTTGACATATGCTTCCACTACAACCGGGCTGGAGATGTCATCCGCATCATTGTTGCCGGACGCATTCGAGAAATAAAGCAGATGAGGCGCAGTCGCATTGCCCAGAGGCTCGTCGGGCGTAGCCTGGGCCGTCTGCGGCTGCGCAAACACAGTAACCAGGACGACAACGGTTCCCAGCAGCACCACCGCGCTGGCGAATCCAGCGCCTGCCTGCAGCAGAAACGGTCCCAGCGTATTCTTCCATGCCAGCTGCCCAGGCCATGGAAATGCGGTGGCCGCGCATCCTCTCCTGGCTCACCGCGACGCGAATCCGCAACGGCAGCTCGGCCGGCACAGGTACCGGGCCCAGCACGGCCAGTGAAGCCTGCACATCGCGCAGCGACTTCCACTCCTGCGCACAATCACTACACCTTTGCAGATGCGCATCGACCTCCTGCATCTCGCGCCCGCTCAACCGGCCGTCCAGATACTCCGTCAAACCAGCCTGCACTTCGTTGCAGCCATTCATCGCGCCTCCTCTCCCACAGACACCCTGATCCCCCTCAGCGCTGTTGGCCGCGAACCCGGCGCCGGGGTCGCGCAGCGGGGGGGCAATGAGTTCTGGCTGCTGGGGTGGGGCCTGGACTCGGTCAGCAGCACCTTCAAACAGGCGCGCCCGCGCACCAGCCGTGACTTTACCGTTCCCAGATTCACGCCTTGCATCGCCGCTACTTCCTCGTAGACGAATCCCTCAATATCGCGCAGAACCAGCGTGCTGCGGAAAGGCTCCGGCACCTGGCGCAGTGCCCGTTCCACCCGCTCCCGGCTCTCCTCGTGAAGAGCCGCGTCGAAGGGCGATTCCGACGGGTCCACTAGCATATCCTTCAGTTGCACCGACGGGCCGCTCACGCCTTCTGCCATCTCCTGCTCGATTGGAACTTCCTGCCGTTGATGCCGGTTCCACCAACGTCTCTGGTTCGACGCTTCACGCAGCGCAATTCGGTAAATCCATGTGCGCAGCGATGACTCTCCGTGAAAACTGCGTACTCCACGGAAGACTTTGACGAAAACTTCCTGGGTCAGATCGGCGGCGTCGGCGGGATTGTGCACGGTGCGCGCCAGCAATGAGTAAATTGGCTGATGGTAGTGTGCGATCAGCCAGGCAAACGCCTCCTCGGAGCCGGCTCGCAATTCTTCAACGAGAGCCGCCTCTTCCGATTGGAGCGTCAGTGCACCAGCAAGATTGCCCATGGTGAGGTCCGCCTGCAATTCCGTACCCTCCCACGTTACCGCAAACCGGCCATCCTTGGCATGTCCGCGCATCACAACGCGTCACCCTGCCATCGCCTGAACCGACTGTTCGGTGCCATCTGCGGCCACTTCCGGCAGCCGTTTAGCCGCCGCAAGCGAATTGCTGATCCAAAGCGCGAGGGCATGAGCTTACCGCAGGTCAACCAACGCGCCTACTTCTCTTCTTAGACACCGGTGGCCGCCGAAGTGTTCCCAGTCACCTCCGACGAGGGCTTTCGTTTCACGAAAACCTTGTTGATGGAGTCAATAGGATTGGCCGCCGTTCAAACCGTAAATACAATCCTCCGCCCCTTTTCTACTCGATCCCAGGCTGTCTCAACCTCCGCCAACGGAACCGGCTCAACGGCAATCGCCAGTCTCCCTGCTGCTGCCGTTTTGAAAAGCGTGGGGATGGCGGCAAGAATTTGATCCAGCGGCGCAGCGCCAAACCCGCTGCCCAGCAGCGTCAGATCGATGCTGCGCAGGATGGCGGCCGGCAATGTGATTGTCCCGCCGGCGCTGGCGCCCACCTCCACCAGGCGCGTTTTGTGCGTGGACTGGGCCCTGAAGCCCTTGGCAAGTACTTCCAATAACAGTTCCGTGGGCCGGCCCCAAAGATAATCGATTACCACGTCGATGCCGTTTCCAGCTTCGGCGGCAAACGCCTCCCGCACCGCGTCTTCCGGTTGGCCAAGCGCGATCACCGCGTCCACATCCGCCGCCGCGATAGCCTCCACATTGCGCCCTGCGGCGATCACGCGCTTCGCGCCAAGTTGCCGCGCCGTCTGAATCGCTAGCTGGCCGGCGACCCCCGTCGCGCCCAGCACCAGCACGGTTTCTCCACGGGCGAGCTCCACGCGCTCCTTCAGCGCAACCCAGGAAGACATACCGGGATTGGCAATTGCGGCAGCCTGAACATTGTCGAGCCCGTCGGGTACGGGAATGAGCACATTTCGCGGGGCTGCGGCCAGTTCCGCCATGGTTCCCCACGGCCTGCGGATAAAGACGAAGTAGACCCGGCTGCCGTCATCGAGAACGCCCACGCCGTCCACACCCGGTACAGTAGGTCCCTGGCCGGCTCCGGCGCTCGCGTAATGCGACCCGCTCGCCAGACCCTTCACGATCGGGTGCAGACCGGCGGCGCACACGCGAATGAGCGCTTCGCCCTCCTCGGCTACGGGATCGGGAAACGATTGATACTTCGGTGATTCGCCTGGAACATTGACCACCGCTGCCTTCATAATCTTCACCTCTAGCCAGTGCCGCTCAAATCACTTTAGACGACCGGCCATCCCCCTGCATCGCGTCCTCCTGCAACCCGTTGCCGCACGTTCGTCGTGACGCACCGGCACTCGATTCGTGCGGCGGCTTTCTTGATTCAGCCACGGGCAGCTTCTAGCTTTCCAGCCCCCTTGATTAGGATGAAACTCAGAGGCTTCCGCTCATGTTTACTGCCCATCCCATCGGCTTTATTCATAGTCCCTACCGCGAAACATCTGCCATTCCCAAAGGCCCTGGCGCCAAACATGATGCAGAAGGCGTCGTCGAGTTGCTGCGCGAGTTCGAGCCAGGATTGGCCGACATCGATGGCTTCTCGCACCTCTATGTGATTTGGGAGTTCGACCGTGCCGGCGGATTCGATCTGATAGCACATCCGCCCACCGACGAAAAGCGGCCCCACGGCGTCTTTTCCACTCGTTCGCCACGGCGGCCGAATCCCATTGGCCTCACGGTGGTGGAACTTCTGCGTCGTGAGGGCTCCTCGCTCCATGTGCGCGGCGTCGACATGCTCGACGGCACTCCGGTTCTCGACATAAAGCCGTATCTCTCCAGCATCCCCGCGGAAAAACTGCGCCGCGGTTGGCTGGCCGAAGCCGAAGCCCGCAACGGCTGAACTCCCTTACGTCCCTCGTCGGGGAACTCTCTTGAGCCAAGCTGATGGATCCCTGCCCTCTCGGTCCCTTGTTCTCTTGTCCCCTTGGTCCCTGCCTCTACGGAATCCCCAGCAGCTTGTGCGTCTGCAGACTCAGCCGCCAGCGCGGGTGTTCGAGACAATAGAAAGAGCGCAGCCTGCGTGTTCTGCTCCCGAGCCGGCCCATCCATGGGCTGTAGAAAGAAATGCCGGAAGGGCAGATCCTCAAACGTGGCCGGCTCCGCGCCCGGCTGCGGATAAACGAGCTTCAGTTCGTCGCCGCACCGCTGCTTAAACTCCGCGCCTGCCTTCGGGCTCACGCAGATCCAATCCAGCCCAACCGGAACCTCGATGGTCCCGTTCGTCTCGACCGCAATCTCGAAGCCGCGCGCATGCAGCGCGTCGATCAGCTTCTTGTCGAGTTGCAGCAGCGGCTCGCCTCCGGTACAAACTACAAATCGCCTGCCCGCATCTGTGCCGCCGGGCCATTTCTTCTCGATCGCCGCCGCCAACGCTTCGGCCGTCTCAAACTTTCCCCCGTTCGGTCCGTTCGTATCGGCAAATTCAGTGTCGCAAAACTTGCAGATCGCCGACGCGCGGTCCTGTTCGTGCCCTGACCAAAGATTGCATCCGGCAAAGCGGCAGAAGACCGCCGGCCTGCCGGTCTGCGCGCCCTCACCCTGCAGCGTGTAGTAGATTTCCTTCACGGCGTAGCTCATAAAGGCAGCTTTCAGCTATTAGCTCATCCCGTCACGACCCTAGCGTCAACTCGGCACGAAATAAGCTGACAGCTGACGGCTGAAAGCTAATAGCTGGTTTCAGCAGCGGGTCCTCGATCCCGTTCTCTCTGAAGCCCTTTTGCCTCAGCAGGCAGGAGTCGCATTCGCCGCACGGCGCGCCCGCTGGAGAAGGATCGTAACAACTGCTGGTCAATCCGTAATCAACGCCCAGGCCGAGCCCCGTGCGGATGATCTCCGCCTTGGAGAGCGCGATGAGCGGCGTGTGGATCTTCAATTTCTGGCGGCCTTCCACGCCGGCTTTGGTCGCCAGGTTAGCCATCCCTTCGAAAGCGGCAATAAACTCGGGACGGCAGTCCGGATAGCCCGAATAATCCAGCGCATTCACGCCCAGAAAGACATCGCTGGCGCCTAAAACCTCAGCCCACGCCAGCGCAAACGCCAGGAAGATGGTGTTGCGCGCGGGCACGTATGTAATTGGGATACCATGGGCCATCTCCTCGGTCGCGCGGCCTTTTGGCACCGGGATGTCTGCCGTGAGAGCGGAACCGCCGAAGGCGCGCAGATCGATATCGACCACGCGGTGCTGCGCCACACCGATCGACGCGGCAACGCGCTTGGCTGCCTCCAATTCCCACGCATGGCGCTGGCCATACGAAAACGAGAGCGCGTAGAGCGCATACTCTTCGCTTTTCGCCAAAGCCAGCACAGTCGCTGAGTCGAGCCCTCCGCTCAAAAGAACGACAGCGCGTTTGGGTCTTGCTTCCATAATTTGATTCGGCGCTATTTCAAATCTCCGCCACGGCCGATGTCGATCGACGGTGGAATCGGGTTGCGCTCGTCGATGCAGGCGTTAATACACTGGTCCAGCACGCCCTTGGCCTCCAGGATGAACTCGACGGCATCGCGTCCAGCACCGTACCCCCCGCCATTGGGCGTCACGTAGTGCGCCTCGGACTTTACCCGCTGGCGCGCGTTGGCTACAGCTACCGCAAACCCCACCTCGCGCATTGCCGGAAGGTCAATCACGTCGTCGCCCACATAGCAGATCTCGTCCAGCGTCACGCCTTCCTTCTCCACGATTTCGCGAATCGCCTGCATCTTGTAGGCGCATCCCTGGTAGACGAACTCCAGCTTCAGGTCGCGCGCGCGCGTCGCCACCGTCTCGCTGATGCGCTTGGTGATGATGCCGCACTTCAGGCCTCCCAGCCGCGCCAGCGATATAGCCATGCCGTCATGCGCGCTATACCCCTTGGCCTCGACCATGGTCGTGGATGAAACGCCGAAGCCGATCTCGGCCTTGCCTCGAATCTCATCCAAAACCTTGCCGCGCGCAGGGCCACCTGGGACGAGCCAGATGGTGCCGTCGGTCAATACGCCATCCACGTCGAAAAGAATGATTTTGATCTTGCGGGCGCGGTCTTGCGCTGAAAGTACCATGATTCGATTCTACCGGGAGCTCTTGAAATCCCGCTCAGGCATCTTGGCGCGATGCGGGAGAATAGGAACATGGAAGGCAGCTGGCCAACCGACGCGCCCCAACCGCCACCCGGCCTCTCGCCCGAGGACTACTACTTCGAAGGGCCGCTGATGGTCTTTACCGCCGCCTACCATCTCAAGCGCGGAACCTGCTGCGGCTCGGCCTGCCGCCACTGCCCGTATAAAGAGAGGCCGGCTTCTTGCCGTAGCCTCAGCCAATCTGGTTGACCTTGCGGAGCCCGGCGTTTCTGTGAATCTTCTCTCTGGCCGGATGTGCCCTCGGGATGCTATAAATCCGGAACTGCGAATAAGGGCTGCTCAACCTTCGCGCTGCGCAGGTCTCCCCCGCTCCCGATGCCGCATCGAGACTTGATTTTCACCCGACTGAGGAGAGTGACAATGGGAATTCTTCTATGGATCCTGGCTGGCCTGATTGCGGGCTGGCTCACAGGCAAGGTTATGAAGGGCTCGGGCTACGGGTTCTTCGTGGACATTCTGCTGGGCATCGCTGGTGCGTTGGTCGGCGGCTTTATTGCGCGCCACCTCGGCCTTGATCCGCACGGGGGCTTCATTTACAGCACCCTGATTGCATTCGGCGGCGCGATCATCCTCGTGGCCGTCCTTCGGCTGCTCAAACGCGCATAGCGGTAGCATCGGCCTGAAAGTAGCGGCTCCGATGTGCGGCTCGCCTGCCGGATTCAGTAACCGGATCCGGCAGGCTGAGCGCTGCCTGCTGCTGCCGCCTGGCGGACCAGCACCGCAAAGCGCGGAAATGCGAAACTCCCCGCCGCATCGTCGATCACATTCAATTGGCAGATGTAAGAGCCGGGCTTCAGCCCGCTCAACGGCACATTGAGCTCGAACGAGACAGCGTCGCGATCTTCCACGTTGATTTGTTTGGCCTGAACGATTGGCGTCTCGTATACCTTGGTCGATCCCTGGATCAGCTCCAGGCTGCTGAGCAGATCGACAGCAGACTTGGGCTCCTTCGGCGCTCCTTCGGCAGCCTTCTCATGGGCTGGATCGTAGACCTCGTAGAGCAGATACATGTGCTGGTCCTGGCGGAAAACGTGACTGATATTGGGCACGTATTCCTCGCCATTTCGCACCAGCGGATCCTGCTTCTTGCTTGGGTTCCGCTGCGACGCCAGCACGATGGAGCTCATCTTCAGCGGAGCTTTCTTCAGGTCCGGAAGCGTGACGTCGGCAATGAACGAGCCCATGCGCCCAGTCTCGTTTTCGCGCACCACGAATTTGATTTCATACTTGCCCGGTGGCAGATTGAAGCTGGTTGTGTATTGAATATTTTTCTGCCGCGCCTCGAGCGATGGGTCAAGGTTGAGCTTCACCGTGTCGCGCACCCGGCCCACGGGACGCTTCGCCTCGTCGATCACGGCGCCAATGATGTCGAGTGTCGCCTTATCCTTGTCGCCGCCCTTCACAAACGGGATCTGCGAGCCCGGCACCACCAGCGAAACCGGCATATAAATGCGGTTGGCGTCGAGCCGGAAATACATTGCGTCCATGTAGACCGCGATATCGGTGGCCGGCAGGTCGCTGGCCAGTTCGTCCTCGAGTTCCTGCTCGCGGCCTTCTTTTCCGGAGTGCTTGAAGTCCGCAGGCGCGTAGTAGCCGGGCCGGTATTCGAGCTTGATGCCTGGGCGGTCGACCTTGACGGTCAGCTTACGGTACTTACCGTCGCGCGCGGGATTCGTCGAGTGAAAGCCGATGGCATAGTATGCCGAAGTGTCCTTCTGCACCTGCAGGAAGGCGGGCATAAAGTCGTTCGAGTCGAAGAACGCCTTGCCGCCTGTGTCCGAGGAAAGCGTCCCCATCACCTCCTGCGTGGCGAAGTTGCTGTTCATGTTGTTCATCAGCGCGCCGCCGTTGAATGCGCCCTGCCCGCGCAGGCTTCCGGTCGACGCATCGCCCAGCGGCCCGATGGCCTGCAGTCCGCGCGTATCGACGCTGTAAATAGCCAAGTCGGCGCGCACCGCCGCGTTGATTGCCGCTCGCAGCGAAGCCTCGTTCTCGATGCCGTCGCGCTGGATTCCGCCCGAGAAGTAGAGCAGAGACTTTTTCTCGTTGATCTTTTCCAGCGACTGCGCCACGGCGCGCAGCGCAAAAAGTTCGCGATCCGTATTGAGGTCGTTGTACTCGCTCTCATCGGGCGTATACGCGGTGGTGTCCTCCTCTTGGTTCGTGTTCGCGGTTGCTCCCTGCGCAAAACCCTGCCCCTCGGTGCCGTTGTAAGCGCCCACTTCGTTGATCAGCGCGTTCTTGTCGGCGGTAAAGTCCTGGTCCACGCTGAGCGTATCGCCGAGAGAGACCAGTGCCACCAGATCGGCCGGCTGCATCTTGGTGCGCAAGAACGCCTGCGCCGCCTCCACGCTGCGCTCCAGGTCTTCCGGCTGCATCGAGGTCAGGTCGAAGAACATCACGATCAGCCGGTGGTTGCGCAGCTCCTCGGGCTTGGCGACTACAACTGCTTTGCTGCCGCTGGGTCCGGCGGCCAGCCCGCTCACCGTCGCTTCTTGCAGCGGGGTGGCCATGTCCACATTCTCATAATCGAAAGTATCGATCGTTTGTTCCTTGCCGTTCTCGTAGATCTTGAAGTCGCTCTGCTTCAGGCCCGTAACCAACTCACCGGTTTTGGCGTCGAGCGCCACCACGTTGGTCAGCACCAGTTCGGCATTTGCCTTGAGCGTGAATCCACCCTGCGGCGTAGAAGTAACCTGGCCGGAATTCTGCGCGCCGGAATTCTGAGCATTGATCGGTTGCGCACCCGGCGTCCCGAGCGCCCCGAGCGCAAACAGCGCGCCAATCCGCCGCACCAAGCCTTTCATTGCTCTCCTTTGAGCCACTTCCGCGTCAATCGGCCAACTCGCCAACTCGCTGCCTCTCAAAACCTGAACCTCGCCATAAATTGGAACTGCCGCATCTGCGCCACCGAGTTCACCTGGCCGAATTGCGGCGTTCCCTCGGTCGTGTCCACTCCGGAGTATTGAACCGTGTTGAACACATTCGTGATCGTGGCGCGCATCTCCAGGCTGCGCGTCTCGCCCATGTTCATCGGTCTTCGATAGTGCCATATTGTTCGAGACCGTCCCCGGCCCTTCAATCGAGTTGCGCGGCGCATTGCCGAAGTAATCGCAAAACCCCGGCGTGTTGCCGGGCGCCTGATAGGCCGCCGTGTTGAACCAATGGAGCAGGCTGCCGCCTCCGGCAGTGACCGAGGCCCCGGTAAGATCGGGTCTGAGCGCGCCCGCGTTGCCGCACTCAACACCTTGTGCCGTCGGCTCGAAATCCCGGCGACAGCCACGTTCCCGTCGCGAAGTTGAAGCTCCCTGAGACCGAAAAGCCTTCAAGGATATGCGAGCCCACGCCCGTGGTGACCCAGAATTTGTCAGGCCCGAAGGGCAGCTCGAAAAGATACGTGCCGCTCACCTGGTGGCGAATGTCGAGAACCGAGTGTCCTTCCTCGGCGGCCGGATTCTGCCAGTTCTGCACCACGGAGCCCGAGCTTCCATTCACCGACGTGGCATCGTCAATCGCGTGGCCGTACTGGTAATTCGCGCCCACCGCAATTCCTTTCGAAAGCCGCTTGTTCACCCGCACCGTGCCCTGGTTGTTCTTGTAATACGCCGCGGCCTCTTCGTAGATGAATGGCGGCGGCTGGTTGTTCGTGCCTGGATTCGCTGGGTCGGTTCCCGGAGCTCGTGGGCAGCGCGCGTGGCGCCAGTCTCACATCCAGATGATTCGATCGCGCTCCGTTGTAGCCGGCATTCAGCACAATGCCCCAGGGCAGCGTCTTCTGGATGTCCAGATTCCACACCATCACGTAGGGCAGCCCGTAATGCTGGATCGAGTGCGTAGTTGCCCACAGTGTTGGGCGTGGGAAATCCGTTGGCCAGCGTGAAGCAGGTCCCGGTCAGCACGCAGGCCGTCGATGGCGCGTTGCCAACCGCTTCCTGGTTCGTTTGCTCGTTCGTAAAGGGCGGCTGGTGCGCCATCGTCGTGGCAAAGCCGGCGTATTCGCCGACGGTGTAGTTGGTGCCAAAACCGGCGCGCACAACCGTATCTTTAATCTTCGGCACACGCCAGGCGAATCCCACCCGGGGTTCAAACGCCTTGTGCCACGGAAAAACCAGCGAGTTGGGCAGCCCATTCATCCCGGCGGTCTGCTCAGCCTCACTGGTAAACGCTCCGTCCGGATTGGTGGCAATATCCGCCAGGTGTCCGTACTTCTCCGTGTAGGGTGCAAAAAACTCCCAGCGTACGCCGTAATTGAGCGTGAACGAAGGCAGCATCCGCCAGTCGTCCATGGCGAAAGCGTCAACAACGTTGTCGCGCAGATAACTCTTCTGGAGCGACGAATTCAGCGTGGTCGATTGCGGCAATCCCAGCAGAAAATCCGCAATCGACGAACCGGTGGTTGCATCCTGCGCTGCATCCTCGGTAAATAGGCCGGTAAACGCGAAGTCCCCGGTAGCGTTGGAGCCGGCCAGAAAGTCGTGGTGCACGCGCCGGTAGTCGCCGCCAAAACGCAGGTTGTGCTTGCCGTGAATCCAGCTCAGAACCTCGGTGAACGAGATGGTCTGTGCAATGGAAAAGCTCGGCTGCGTCTCACCCAGCCCTTGTATGCCGTTGCTAAGCGAAATGTCGGGTAAGCCGTAGTTGAGCGGAACGTTGTTCGGCACAGCAACGTCAACCATTGCAGCAGGATTGATTGAGGTGTTGGTGAAGTAGTTGATCGTGTGGCTGCTGCTGCGATTCCAGCCCACGTTCGAGATGCTGGTGAAGCGATGGTAGCCAACCGTGTAGCCGGCCTGCACGGAGTTTGAGTCCGAGGCGGATTTGCCGCCCAACTGCGGAAATAGATTCACCAGATCCGAGGCCGAGTCGGTCCAGTTGTAATTGAAGTTGATGCTTTGCCGCAGTCCCTGGTTCGGCGAGCCATTGCGCCTTCCATCCGCCAAAGCCGCGTCCGCCCGGCTGCGTAGCATTGCCGCCCAGGCTGCGCATGTATCGAATGCCGGCCTGCGTGGAGTTTGACTGCGCGGTGGTGAGCAGGTGGTAGTTGTAGCCGTTGATCGTGCTCCCTGCCGGCAAATTTGGCTGGGGATAGTAGTTGAGGAGCGCCGTGGCCTGCGGGCAGAACTTGCTGTCCAACCACATCAGGGTTGCCCGGGATGGAGGCAGCGGTATCGTGAGTTCCCGCTGAACTGAACCCTCCGGTAACCGGGTTATAGATCGCAGGCAACCCGGCAGCCGAAAAATCGCCGCCCCGCTCCGCTTCCGTCGGAACCGTCGCGTAAAAATCGTCGGGATTGGATGAACGCGTGCCGGAAAGCGTGAAAAACACCGTGTCCTTGCCGCTGGGTTTGGTTAGCCGCGGAATATACGGCGCGCTCATAAACGTGATTCCAAAGCGGTTGGTGCCGTTGGCCGGCTGCTCCTGCGGCTGACCCAGCAATGCAAATGGCTCCGCATTGATCGCCGAGTTGCTGCCATCCCAAAAAATCGCGCCGTGAGGCTGGCCGGGATTGAAGTTGCGGAAGTTTCCGCGCCCTCCATCCACCGCCTCTTCCGCCAAAACCTCCGCCTCCGCCAAATCCTCCGCCGCCAAACGCTCCGCCAAACCCTCCCCCGCCGCCATATCCGCCAAACAACCCGCCCTGACCCGCCTGCCCACCTTGCCCATTCAATCCGCCCTGCGCCTGAATCGTCTGCACCGCGTCGCGCACACGGTCCATATCCAGCCCGGCCAGTGCGCTCACCTGCCCCGCCTGTCCCGTAATCGCCACCGACTCGTCGCTGAAATCGGAGTTGTTGGCAATCGATGGCAATGCAGCGCCGCTCGTTCCCTCCATTCCAGCTCCAGTGTCGGTGCCGGCAGTCAGCGCACTCATCAAGCTCACGTTCTCGGGCGCATTACCCGCCATTTGCTGGATGATCTGTTCTTCGCCCTCGCGGCTGGCTTGGCGGGCTTGCTGCTGCTCGACCTCTGCTTCCCGCGAAGCCAGAATCAGCTCGAAGTTCACGGTCTGGTCATGGCTCGTGGCGTTCAATACAGCTTCCTGCGATCCCTGCGCGAAGGCCGCGAACTGCGTGCGGATCACATAGCGGCCGTTTTGCGGAATATTCATCTGCCACGAGCCGGTGATGTCGGTTGTTGTGGAATAGCGCTTGCCGGTGAGCGTGTTTTGCGCCGTCACGGTAACGCCCGGCAATGGAATCGTTCCACTCTTCACCACGCCATGCAGCCTGCCGCCGGTCACCGCTGCGGACGATGACGGAGCGGCCGGCGCTGCGGAAGTGGCCGGAGCCTGACCTGTCGCTGGCTGCGTCACCGGGGATTGCGCCGCCGGAGTCTGCGCCCACGCAGCCACAAAGCCGGCCAAAACAAACCCCACCGCACTCGCACGCCTTATTGCTGCCTGCTGCATTGCGCTTCCCGGCCCCTCTTACCAGTATTCAGTCTGACGAGCCCGGCGCGTGCGAAGGTTTACGGATGCGGTAATGCACGATCCGCTTCACTTGGCCGTCCCTCGCGTTGACCAGTTGAACGCCAAATCAACTTTGTGCTTGCCATCCTTGCCTGCCGCATGTTAACTCTCAAGCTAATAGTTTTCTGATTGCTACCGTGCAAGTAAACTGCGGTACGCGTCGGACAGGATTGAATGAGCATAAAAATCGGCACCACGATTCGCGCTTATCGGCTGCAGAAGGGTTTGTCGCAGGGAGACATCGAAAAGAAGACCGGCCTCTTGCGTTGCTACCTCTCGCGTGTCGAAAACGGCCACACCGTACCCTCGCTCGACACGCTGGCCAAGATCGCCCACGCGCTCGACCTTCCCATTGCGCAGTTCTTCGCCAGCGACACCCTCGCCCGCCAGATAAACGCACAAAATCTCTCCGACGATGAGCTGCGCTTCCTTACGCAGCTTCGCCGCTACTCTTCGAATTTGAATGAGAGCGACCGCAAGCTGCTCATTGCCATGGTGAAAAAATTCGCCGCCACCGCCGGTGCGCTAGTCCCTGAAGTCCCTACGTCCCTGTCATTTCTCAGCTCTGCGGCGGCGGTATGTGGGCCACGTAGAACCCAAACAATACCAGCAGCAGCACCACCAGCCCCACAGCCAGGCGCAGTTTAAACTCAAAATCGCTGCGCGGCGAGCCGATGCGCGGAACCATGGGCGCCGCAATGAGCAGTCCGCATAGGAATCCGCCGATGTGGGCCGAATTATCGACTTCCACGCCCGTAAACCCGCTGCCAAAGTTGACCGCGAGACCGATCACCAGATTGATCGCGGCAAAGTAGATAACCGATCTGCGCAGGCGCCATAATTCCCGGGGCGGAACGGGCAGGCGCTTGGATTTGAGCAGCACAATCAGAGCTCCTGCAATTCCAAACACAGCTCCTGAAGCTCCGGCGCCCGCTTGGAAGTAGGGCGCTCCGGAAGCGTCGTGAATCGGCCGCACCCAGTTGTAAAAAGTGGAAAGCAGGTTCCCGGCAGCTCCGGTCAGGATGTAAGCCGCAAACAAGCCAAACGAGCCCATCAGAGGCTCTGCCAGCAGCCCCAGGTTCCATAGGCACCACATGTTGGTGGCCAGGTGAAGAATGCCCACGTGCACAAACATGGCCGTGACGATGCGCCACCACTCCCCGTAGATCAGCACGTTGTTAGGCCTGTCGGCGCCCCAGAACATCAATTGGTCAAGAGTCGGCATCCAGATGCTTGCGCCGCGCGCCACCATGGCCAGAAACACGCCGCAATTGATCCCCACCAGCAGATAGGTGGCGGGCGCAGTAGCCCACGCCGGACGCCGCTTAGGCGCCGCCGGCGGAGCATACTCGCTCACAGGAGGGAGAAGCTCTGGCCGGGGGGTCGAGTGAGCACTTCCCATACCACCACTCTAAAGCATTCCCGGTTGTACTGCGGGCGCGAGCTCCCATCCTTACCGGCGATCAAGTCTCTCCGTATCGAGGTTATCGCCCCTCGATCCACAATCCCCTCCGGACCCGGCATTTAGTCTGGAGTTTGGTCCGCGTGCAACGACGTTTTGCGTTCTTTGGTCGTCACCGTGTGGACATTCTTCCAAGGAGAAAGCTGGTGGGTTCGGAAATTAGTGCAGCAGGAGCCGGCGCAAAGCCCATTCGCCGCGCCCTGCTAAGTGTGACCGACAAAAGTGGGCTTGTTGATTTCGCGCGGGCGCTGGCTGGCTTCGGCGTCGAGTTGATCTCCACCGGCGGCACCGCAAAAGCTCTGCGTGAGGCCGGCCTCGCGGTCAAGGACATCAGCGAATTGACCGGCTTCCCCGAGATGCTCGATGGCCGCGTCAAGACGCTGCATCCCCTCGTACATGGGGGCCTGCTCTATATTCGCGGCAATCCGGAGCACGAAGCCGCCGTTGCTGCTCACGGCATCCAGCCCATCGACATGGTCGTGGTCAATCTGTACGCCTTTGAGAAAACCGCGGCTCAGCCCGGCGTTGCTTTCGGTCACCTCATCGAGAACATCGACATTGGCGGGCCCTCCATGGTCCGCTCCGCGGCAAAGAACTTCGAAGACGTTGCGATCGTGACGCGCGTGTCGGACTACCCCGCGCTGACCGATGAGCTGAAGGCCAATAACGGTGCGCTCACCCGCGCCACGCGCTGGCGATTGGCAAAACAGGCATTCGCAGTCACCGCCGCTTACGACTCCGCTATCGCAAACACCCTCGATCGCATCGCCGATGCGCCTGCGCCCCAGGCGCCCGCGGTGCCGGATTCCACCGCGCTCCCCACGACTTTGCGCATCAACCTGCCACTGGCCCAGGCGCTGCGCTACGGCGAAAACCCGCACCAGCGCGCCGCGCTTTACTCAGACGGCTCCGGCCGTGGCATTGCCGGCGCCACGCAATTGCAGGGCAAAGATCTCAGCTTCAACAATCTCGTCGATCTCGACGCCTGTTGGGAACTCGTGCAGGAGTTTGCGGAACCCGCCGTCATCATCGTCAAGCACACCAACCCCTGCGGCGCGGCTACTGGCGCAACCATTCTCGACGCCTATCGAAAAGCCCTCGCCTGCGATCCGGTCTCGGCTTTCGGCAGCGTCATCGGCATCAATCGCGAGGTCGACGGAGCCGCGGCCGAAGAAATCGCCAAGCTATTTGTCGAAGCCATTGCCGCGCCCGCCTTCTCGCCCCAGGCTCGCGAACGCTTTTCCTCAAAAACCAATCTGCGCCTCGTCGAGGTACGCGCTGCCGAGCCGCGGCCCGTGGTCAAGAACGTGTCGGGAGGGCTTTTGCTCCAGGATGCCGATACCGGCCGCGTCACCGAGTCAGAACTGAAAGTGGTCACGTGGCGCCCGCCCACGGCCGAAGAGCTGCGTAGCCTGCTCTTTGCCTGGAGTGTTTGCAAGCACGTGAAATCGAACGCCATTGTGTACGCCCGCGACGGGCAAACCCTGGGCGTGGGTGCGGGCCAAATGAGCCGAGTCGATGCCGCCAGGTTCGGCGCCATGAAAGCGGTCCTGCCGCTCTCGGGCTGTGTCGCCGCTTCTGACGCGTTCTTCCCCTTTCCGGACGGTCTCGAGACCGTGGCTCAGGCTGGCGCCACAGCAGTCATCCAGCCCGGCGGCTCGGTCCGCGACGGCGACGTGATTACCGCAGCCGATAAGCTGGGGCTAGCCATGGTCTTCACGGGAATTCGGCACTTCCGCCATTGAACCGTCCTGCAAGCGACACCAGAATTTCGGCATGGCGCATGTTCCTGTGCCGTTTGTGCCACCTTAGAGCTTGTTATTAACTTTCCCGCGGGTGGCGCTGGGAGCCAATTTTTCTCAGTTCAAGAAGCGAGGAGCGACGCATACCGGGTGTCTGCGAGCGACGAGCGACAAAGAAACGAGGAAAATTGGCCCCAGCCCTTCGGGTTGCGGCGCAGATCCGGCCATACTTCGTTGTCGGCCTCGATCTTGGGGCCGCCAATGCCTTCGGCCTCCGCCTCGCATGGCCGGATTATCGCTCGCAACGGCACCCGTGCGAAAGTGAATAACAGGCTCTAGTTTCAGGAAAATCCCGCATTCCTCAAGGCATTTGCGACCAATGGCGCGTAGAATCGTCTGTAATGGTAGGCAGGCTCGGATCTGCTGCCGTTGCCGTGTTTTCTTCTGAGCGCGATTTTTGTGCTTTGCGGCAAAGAACTTAGGAACTTCCTGCATGATGACAAAAAAACTTCCAATGCTGTCCATCGGCTCCGGGCTTGCTACCGCCATCCTGGTCTTGCTTCCAGTTTCGGCCGTTTGCGCCCAAACCTCCCCTGCCACGACCAACTCGGCCAACCCGGCGAAGAACCAGCAGATCCAGCCGGTCGCCGCGCCCGCGCAGACGCCCAAAGCCTCCGTCCCGCCGCAAGCAGTAGCCACTAACCCTGCCTCCGCAGCCGCAACGGAGGACGATCGCGCTCAGGCGTACTACCATCTGGCCTTGGCCAGTGTGTATGAAGATGACGCCATCTCCGATGGCCGCACGGATGAGATCAATCAGGCTATCGAGCAGTACAAGCTTGCGCTCAATGCCGACCCCGACTCCGCCGAGCTGAACAATGATCTGGCCGACCTCTATTTCCGCGTCGATCGCGTGCACGACGCCGAGGCGACAGCGCGCGGCGTACTGAAAACTCATCCCGACGACATCGATGCGCACCGGCTGTTGGGGCGCATCTACTTGCGGCAACTGGGCGAGGGTGAAAACGGAGGCGCATCGGCTTCGAACTCCAGCAACGTGCTCGACCAGGCCATCGCCGAGTTCCAGAAGATCGTCGCGCTCCGGCCCAGGAGCGTCGAAGACCACATGGTGCTGGGACAGCTTTACACCGTCAAGCACCAACCCGAAAAAGCGGAGTCTGAATTCAAGACCGCTCAGGCCATTGAACCCGAGTCGGAAGAAGTGGTGCTGAACCTGGCCCGACTTTACGCCGAAAGCGGAGATCTGCAACATGCCGTGAAGGCTATTGAGGCCGTTCCCGAGGACGGGCGCACGCCCAAAATGGAGTTTACGCTGGGCGCCCTCTATGACCAGTTGAAACAGCCTAAGGACGCCATTGCCGCCTATGAGCGCGCTAACGACCTGGAGCCCGGCGACCTGCAGACCATGGATGCACTTGCCTCGACGCTGCTCTCGAACGACCAGCTCGACTTAGCGCTCGAACAGTACCAGGCGCTTGCCGAGGCCGATCCGGAAAACGCTGAGGCGCTGGTCCATATCGGAGAAATCGAACGCCGCCAGGGTAAATACGAGGAGGCTCTGGCCACCTTGCGCAAGGCGCGCAAGATCGACCCGACCTCATTGGATGCGGGCTTCAATGAAGGTATGGTGCTCGACATTTTGGGCCGCTTCGATGACGCCGTCCAGACTTACCAGGAGATGGTTGACGCAACGTCGCACGCGAACGGAGCTTATACCGACGAGGAGAAAAACAATCGTTCCATATTCCTGGAACGCCTGGCAGCGGTCTACCTCGAACAGAACAAGACCGATCTGGCGATTGCCACTGATCAGAAGATGATCGACATGGGTGGCAGCTCAGCTCTGCGCGGCTATCAGGGGCAGGTTGATGCATATCGCAGTGCGCACGAGTTCGACAAGGCTATCGACATCTCCCGCAAGGCGGTTGCCGCCAATCCCAAGGATCCAGACCTTAAGCTGATGCTGGCGGGCGAGCTTGCCGATCAGGACCATCCAGATGAGGGCTTGGCCATGGCCAAGAGCCTGCTTGAAGGCGCAACTCCCGACCAGCAGCGCGGCATCTGGTTCGCTGTCGCCCAGATGAACATTCGCCTGCACCGCTGGAAAGATGCCGAGGACGCGCTCGACAAGGCGGAGCCGCTGGCTACCAAGACTGATGACCGCACTTACCTCCTCTTCCTCCGCGGCGAGTGGGCCGAGCGGCAGAAGCACATTGACCAGGCCGAGCAGTTCTTCCAAAAGGCTCTGGACCTGGATCCCGAAAACGCAATGACCCTCAACTATCTCGGTTACATGTGGGCCGACAAGGGCGTCAAGCTGCCTGAAGCGCTGAAAATGATTCGCAAGGCTGTGGAAATTGAGCCCATGAACGGTGCCTATCTCGATTCACTCGGCTGGGTTTATTTCAAGATGGGCGACTACGATCTGGCCGAGGACAACTTGCGCCAGGCCGTCAATCGCGACCAGACCGATCCCACCGTTCACATGCACTTGGGTGATCTGTATGAAAAAACCGGCCGTATCCGTCTGGCTGCGGCGCAGTGGGAGCTCTCGCTGGATGAATTCGCCAAGTCGTCGCCCGCAGACATTGAGCCGGGCGACCCGGCCAAAGTGCAGAAGAAGCTTGAGAGCGCCCGCATGAGACTCGCTAAAGAAGATACCTCTCTGGGCCAGGTCAAGCCCGAGTAAACCCGGCGCTGAGCAAGCGCTTTTCGCCAGACCTCTGCTACTCGGCAACGCCATCGTTCACCTGGGCGCAGTCCATTCGCAGCGTGCCATTGTCATTAAACACCAGGCCGTAAAAGCGCACCACGCTGCCCTCAGCGATGGGACTTCTGTTGAGCATTTGCGTGTTCTCGTCCGCGTAGACCACGACCGTGTTTGGATTCGTGAGTAGAGTGGTCTGGCCCCCCTGCACGGCGAGAGCCGGAAATAGGTCGTACGGCGCAAGCGTGACTGTGTAGGTTGTAAAGCCGCCGTCACTGCCGATCGCGCTGACCGTACCGTTGATGGTTTGCGGCAGCAGCGTAATGGTAGTTGCGGGGATATTTAAGGGAGTGTTTAATGCATGCGTCGTGATGAAAATGTCTTGGCCGGCCACCATATTCGACGCTGCAAAGTTGGCTGTGAACGGAAGGCTCGGCAGATTTGTGAACTGCCCGGAAGTTTGGAATTGGGCGTTGCCGAAACTAAAAGGTGCCGCACCAACCGACCCAGGTAAATAGCCCTGCGCATAGGAATCTAGGGCCGCTAGATCCGGCTCAGAGGCGTCCACGCGTAGCAACGGCCCGGTCGATACGCTCAGATTTGCCGCGCTTGGGTCGTAAACCGCGATCCGCGTGGCCAGCAGCGAGCCGTCCTGCTGGATTGCCGTGTCCATGTCCACAAGCATCCCGACGGCGAGTTGCGGGAAGCCGGTAATCCCCTGAAAGACGGTGCTATCGCTGGCGGCGACCTGCCAACTGGGCCCGCTCGGATTGGCTTCCCAGAGCGGAATATTGGCGGAGATTACGCTGAAGCCGGTCCCGTTGGTGTCAACGGAGGCAACGAGTCCGCGAAGGCCGACAAACTTGCCATTGGCGGTGTTCGTGGGCTGAGACGAAAAGGCTATCGGTGTGACGTTTAAGGTGGGCGTGATGGAGTAGGGTTGTACGCCATCGTTATAGAGGCCGCAGGTGATCCAATTTGCCGACTGTGAGACTTGCAGATCGAGCAGGAGCCCCATCGTCGCGCCAGCGATTATGATCGGCCCGGGCAGGTTCGACGTGACGTTTGAAGGTGGTACTTGCTGGTCGCCGAACTGACTGGAAATAATCGAGTCGCTGGAAGGATCGAAGGCTTCGCAGTCGAATTGAGCGCTTCCTACGGACACAGTGGCAGAGGTATAAACACCCTGAGGAATAGTCGCAGTCGTGAGCGGCTCCGCGCCGCCGTTCACATGCATAAACTCGGCGTATTGGGGCGTGTCGAATAGAGTGACCGTCTGCCCTGTGCTGTTGGTCAGAGTGACGCTATCGATGGACAGGAAGAACTGGGTTAGCTGGTCGTTCGCGGTGCTTGACGCCAAAACGGTCACCGCCGTGTTTCCGCTGGAAGTTGTCCCTGACCCGCTGCTGGTTACGCTTCCGCCGCAGCCTGTCAGCCAAGCAACAGCTATTGCAATACAGCCAACGAGGAGGGGGCACGAAACGCGTGGGGCTAGATTGCGATAACGACGAAACGGAGCGGGGTACATTCGGAGGCCTTTCGCGATTGCATTAAAGCGTCATATTGAATGGCGCATTCCGGCCCATTGGACTCCTGTGGAGTGCATGAACTCCCAAGTTTGAGAGTCGACTCTTGGGAGTTCGTGCGGGCGATACTTCGTGGCCTCCGCCTACTCCTGTGGAACTGGGTAGACCATGAAGGTACCGTAGATGTTGTCGACGTAAACGTTGAACTCATTCGGGCCCGAGTAGGTTGCTGGTGCGTCTGCGATTTGGACCGTGGCGGACTCGCCTTGCATGCCAGTAGTTAGTGTGTTCCATTGGTCGACCCAAGTGAAGGTCGTGGACTGTTTCAGGTCATAGCTGACGGATTGCCAGAAAAAGCTCCCGGCGAACTTCTCTTCGAGCGCGAACTCGTCGGAGTATGTTGTTTTTGCGCCTTGGCCGGCGGTTGTGGTTCCGGTGTACGACCAGTTGTATTGGTCTGAGTATCCGGGTAGGTACCACAGTTCCTCGTTTGTCGTCTGGGTAAAGCGATCATCCGTGGTTGTTTGATGGTCTGGCCCGATGATCACGGTGTAGTTGGGGTTGGAAAACGGATCCTGGGCGGCGATATTAAGCAAGTCCTGGTTGGTGATTGCAGGACTACTGCCATCCGTATTAGTCGCCGCCCATGCACGTTGCAGGCGGCCAAGGGTGTACGTGTCGATCGTTGATGGGTTCAGAAGTTCGCTCAGCCTAAGTGGAATGACTTCCATGTTGTTCGAGTCGTCACTTAGATCATAGGTGTAGCCGTTCCACTGGAGCGGAGCCCCAGGGCCGGTAGTCGTGAACCAGACGTTTGGGTTAACCCACACGTAGATGACGTCGTTTCCGTGGTCCAACGCCGGCCCATCTAAAGGGGACCACTGGTTGACGAATGAAGTAGTCTGATCGACCGCAAACGAAGAGGACGTATCCGACTCCTGGGTAAAGGCATTTGTGTATGTGCCGGTCACGGCCACTCCGTTGCCTTGTCCGCAAACGCTCGACCCAGTTGAACCGCAGATGGACGCGCTCGTGGTTACGTTGGTTGAGAATGAGCTCGAAGTGGAGGTGCTTGTGCCCATCATGGTCGTGTCGGTGTATTTAACGTAGCTATCCTCCCCGGGCACGGTATAGGCGATTCCGACGACCTTGTATTTGGGGTTGATGAAGCCCTGGTAGGTTGGCACCGAGGTATAGCTTGCCGTTCCGTAGCCGTTGTTACCAGGATAAAACGTGATATAAAAGGGATTTACGTACTTGACTCCCGTTTCTTTGATTCCGCATCACTTAGCCTCTTTGTGGAAATCTTCCGTTGACGCGGTGGTTTTTGCTTCGCTTCGGGCCGGTATTTGAGAACAACATCGACGATCTTGTCGAGTATCTTAGGAGGCTTCATTGGATCAACCTCGCATAAGTCAGACGCTTGCCGTCAACCGCGTCGATGAACGAATCGAGCCGGTCCAACGTGTGCCGTTTTACGTCGCCTTCGTTCAGCCGGAAGGTGAACTCGTCAACGTAGCGGTGAAGGTGCTTCGGGCTGGCATGGTGGTAGACGCCGTACATCCCGCGTTTCATCACCGCCCAAACCGACTCAATCGAGTTCGTGTTCACGTCGCCCCGGCTGTATTCCCCCGCCGAATGCGCCACGGTGTCATGGTCAAAGAACAGACCGCCGATGCCCGAATATCCGGAAGCCTCATCCGTCATCAGTTGGGAGCCGACCTCCACGTGCTCCATAATCGCGCCCTGCAAGGCTTCCTTGTCCGTGTTGGCGACCGGATGAGCGATTACCCTACCGCCGCGCTCCCTGAGTCCCACGACGGCAGTCTTGCCCACGGAACCACGTCCAGCATTCAGCTTCTTGTGCTCATGCTTGTTCGCTTCCTTGCCACCGAAGAAAGCCTCGTCTACTTCCACAACGCCTTGAAGTTTGCCAGTTCGCCGCCGCAAGCCTCACGCAAGACGGTGAAGCATGAACCATGCCGATTTCTGTTGGACGCCAATCTCTTTGGCGATCTGCATGGAAGAGATTCCCTTGCGGGCCGTGACGAGCAAGTACATGGCATAGAGCCACTTGTGAAGCGGAATGTGCGAACGCTCGAAGATCGTTCCGGTACGGATGGTGAAGTCAAGCTGGCATTTATTGCAGCGGTGAAAGCCAGCCTTGCGGGGCGTGATGCGATCCTGACCGGCGCAAGTTGGGCAGGTAACGCCTTTAGGCCAGAGACGGCTTTCAAGGTAGACTCGCGCCGTCTCTTCGTCGGGAAACATCTGGAACAGTTTGAAGGTGCTGATCGTCGATCGGCTCATCGAGTCGCCTCTTGTGGTTCATAAACGCATTGGTATGCCACATGCCCCGGTAGACCGTGTTCCACCGGCCCGTACCCTGATTTAGCGCACACGAAAACGCATTCTATGCGTTTCTTTTTACCCTCATTAAATCCCTGTTCATAGGCGTTGCTTCGAACTTTCAGAATTGTTGCGCTCGAATTCTTCCATCGTAACACGTCGCTGTCGTGCGGTCGCGGCTCTTTGATAGGCACGGACGGGCGTGATGCTGAATTTATGAGGGATTGCGACGGCTTCGGAATGTACGCCCAGTGCGTCACCTTCCACTGAATCGGGCGTTCGGGATGTTCCATCTGCGTGAACCAAACTCCTGTATCCTTATGCAGTTGAGCTATCCCACCATGGACCAGCACATTTGTACGGTCCAGTGGGCAGAATTTATCTGCATTGATCCATTCCACTAGTGATACGTTATCGGCGAATGCAGGCTTTCCAGTGGCTTCCTCGATGGAGAGAAGTCCGTTGTTTGGGGTGCGCATCTGCCGTAGCATGGCGTCAACTAATCGCTGGGCTTCCTGTTTGGCAATCATGGCTTCCCTCGGGGCTGTGCGAATTTCTTCAAGTCTTTCCCGTGTGAAACTCCAGCTAGCGAACGTGAGATTACAGCCGCAGCACGTTCCTCCTCTGTGATAGCACTGGCAATGGCCACCAGCGACACTCATGCAGGCGGTAGGTCCGGGGCAGTGCGTCATGCTAGCACCACTGTCTTTCCGGCTGCTTAGAGGCCCTTGACGATACAATCAGCCATAATTAAAGACTCTTCCATATTCAGCTTCCGAGTCTTAACCACTTCGCGGATAACATCAGATCGCTTCACAGATTCGACGGCGATGTACTTCTGAGCGATTTTACCTGCAAGCTTAAGCAACTGAGATTTTGTCATTGGTTTCCCTCCCATGTTTCTAAGGTAGTTGATTCCCTCGCAGAAGTCAAGAGGAAATTTGTGGAAATCTCAATAAAAGGGAGTCAAAGACATAATTCCCATATAAAAACTGGAGCCGTTGAATTTAGTAGAGGCAGGATTCGGCCCCTGCGTAAATCCCGGACAATTTCCTCCGCCGGTGATGAGAAAGTATGCTCCGCCGCTGGAATCCCAATTTGTAGTATTGTTGTTGGCATCGGTATAACTGTCAACGGTGTAGGCGTAAACGGTTAGCTGCTGCCCGCCTGCGCCGCATTGTTGCGGGCCCGACTTCTGCACGGTGTAGGTAAGCGTGCCGCCATTCAGGGAGATGCTGTTTGCTTGTGCGGTGTGAGCCGCCATAAACAACATGGCGATTGCTGCCAAGGCAGCCAGTACAGCCTTATACCGGCGTCGAATCACTTGCATTGCGTGTCCCTTCACTTTCCCCCCGCTACAGCGGGGGCGGATCGTCCATCGTGAAGGTTGACGCAGATATGGAAAGGAAAGCCGATCCACCGCGCATGACGGGTGCTTCGGCAGATTGAACCAGAGCGAACGAAAAACTGCACCCTCCTCCGGAGTTGCCGGGGAGCAATTGCTTTTTTGATGAAGCCCTTGAATTCTGAAGCAAGCATAGAGAGTCGTCAGCATAATGTCAAATAAGAGATCTGTTCCCACGTATATTTTCCGCGACCTGTTTTGGCTATCCCTTAGTTAGCCGCGGCGGGCGGGGCCTTGATGACCTCCGTGGTTTTTGCCGAGTTGAAAGTTTGACGTTGGAGCGCCCAAGCGGCACGGCGCGCCATCCCCTTTTGCGGTATAACCAGACGTGAACTTTAAGATTTGGATTCACGCCGCGAATGTCGGACCGGATGATGGCTCTTAAAAGCGAATTCTCCGCAATTCTGCCGCCTGGAATCGCCGTTGCCGGCAGCACCGGCAGCGCGCTCGCGCGCCGCGCCCATAACGAACCGCCGCACTCCTACCGGGCCCCGTTTGCGCGCGACGCCGCCCGCATCCTGCACGCGCGCGCCTTTCGCCGTCTGGCCGGCAAGACGCAGGTCTTCACGCGCCTGCCCGTCGAAGGCCTCTCCGACCACTTCCGCAGCCGCCTCACCCACACGCTCGAGGTCGCGCAGATTTCTCGCACCGTGGCTGTTGCTCTTGGACTCAATGCGCAGCTTGCTGAAGCCTTGGCTCTGGCGCACGACATCGGGCATCCGCCCTTTGGCCACGCCGGCGAAAAGGCTCTCGACCGCGCCCTTCGGGCTCACGGCCTCGCCTTCGACCACAATCTCCACGCCCTGCGTATCGTCACCTGGTTCGAGGAGCGCTATCCCGCCTTTCGCGGCCTCAACTTGACGCTCGCCGTCCGCGAAGGCATCGTGAAGCACTCGCGCGACTATTCCGCCGCTGACCACCCCGAGTTGGCCGAGTACTTCCTTGATGAATTCCCGCCTCTGGAGGCTCAGTTAATCGATCTGGCCGATGAGATCGCCTATCTCATCGCCGATCTCGACGATGGGCTCGATTCCGGCATCCTCGCGCTCGATCAGGTACGCGAGGCCGTCGCCGCTCTTCCGCGGCTTTTACGACGCCGTACGCGCCGCCTACCCAGCGGCTCTGCAAAAGCTTGTCATCTACGAGGCCTTGCGCAAGGTTCTCAACGCGTTTGTCACCGATCTGATCGAGTCAGTGCGCGCCCGCGTGAGTGAGCTCGGCGCCACAACTCTGGACGAGATCCGGCGCGCCCCGCATCGGCTTGCGGCGCTCGGCACGCAAATGGAATCCGCGCGCGTCACCGTCAAGGAATTCCTCTACGCGAACCTCTACAACTCGCCCGCTCAGGAGCAGGAACATGCGCGCGCCCAGGAGGTTGTCATTGAGATCTTTAATCGCCTTATGGCCCAGCCCGGCCTCATGCCTGAGGACCATCAGGCACAGATTTCCACTCAGGGTCTGGCCCGCGTCGTGGCCGACTATATCGCCGGCATGACCGACACTTACATTGTGCAGTTGTGGAGTCGGTGCGTCATAGGCTGACGAAAGAATCGCGCGCCCTTGCTTTCCCTCAGGAAGCCGATTTCACGAAGCGGTTATAAAGCAACGCGAAGATCGCGCCGCCGATCAGGCCGTCCACGAGCGCGTAGCACGTCACGATCACGATCTCGACGATGCTGCGGGTCGCGTGGTATCCGGGATACCACGACGACAGCATCTCCAGAAAATGCTGGCCATAGCTGCCGCAGCAAAGGTTGACCAGGGCGACAAGGAATACACAGGCTCCCCACAGGATCCCCCAGGCAAGTGCCAGCTGCCTTTACATCGAGTTTCATCGGAATTCCCCCTCAGCAAGGGAATTCTAGCCCGATGCCTCGGAGAGAAGACACAAGTGGAGAGAATCTGTTTTCACGACACGAAAATGACTCAACCCGAACATTGAACGAACAGCTCTCGCCGTTACTGCACCGCCCCTTGCGGGCGCAACCGCCTCAAGTCCAGCGCGCACTGGACTGCGTTTTGCGCATTCAGGCGCAGATTGTCGGCTGCGGCCCATAGCCACAAACGCGATGCCGCATTCGGGTTCCGCGCCAGCAGCTCCGGCCGCAAACGCACCAGAACGTCATTCTGTCCCGTGGCTGCCAGGTTCGAAGGCGAATCGGTATCTTCGAGCACCAGATCCACGTGCTCGCCGGTTAATGCCTCTTCGAGGGCCACAATTTCCACCGGCCGCTCCAATTCCACGGCAATCGAGAAAGTGTAGCCGTGAAACACCGGCGCATGGATCACTTGCACGGCCAATGCCGGCCCGCGCCCGGCGGTCAGCGCATCGTATTGGCGGCGAATCCGTGCCTCCACCGCGGGCAGGTTCACGGTAGAGCTTTCCCCCATGCCTGCAAGCAGGTTGTACGCCGCCTGCGCATCGTAGACGGCCCGCGGCAGCGACTGGAAGCTGAGCAGGCTTACCGTCTGCTGATGCAGCTCGTCCATCGCCGCGCGCCCGAATTCACTGGCCGGCTCCAGCACCGTGGCCGCTGCAAAGCGCACCGTCGCCGCCTGCTGCAACCGGTCGATCAGTAGCGTCAGGGCAATCACTGCGGGGTGGGCAGGCACAACCGCCGGCGTGAACAGGTCGACAGCTGCTGCATCCGTTCCCAGCCACGGAGCTCGCACCAGCACGCCAGTCTCCTGGTCCAGCGCACAGGACATATCCAGAACCGTTGACCCAGCGCGCAGGGCCTGCCGCCAGTGCCGTCGCGTCAGGCTCTCGCTGCCGCAGAAAAACGTGAAGTCCGCGTTGTCGAACGCATCGGCGCCGATCGCCCGGATGAAGGTCACTTCATCGCCCACCTGATCCAGCTGGCCCTGCGCGTCTTCCTCATCAAGCAGTGCGAGGCTGGCCGAGGCTAGAGGCGACTCGGACAGAACCTCCTTTAACTCCCGGGCCACCAGGCTTGAAGCGCCGGCAATAGCAATCTTGTACACAGGCATCCTTCTTTATTCTCTTGATTGGAAGCTCGACTACGGTCTCCAGGCGTCCGGTTCGGCTGCGGCCGGTGCGGGCGCAGGTAGTTCGGAAGGCCTTCTGCGCCGCCGCCTTGACCATCCATACGCCGCTCGCGCCCAGATCCCCGAGAACATATACACCAACGCGGCCACGAACATCACCCCATTCGAGTACCGCAACGCAATGTAGGCGATCACCGCCAGCAGCACGAGTAACTGGAACGGATGCCGGCGGGAAAAGTTGATCTCCTTGGCCGACCAGAAGCGCCAGGTGCTGACCATCAAAAACGACGTCAGCCCGACGAGAATCAGCCACGGAACAGCCACCCACCATTCCTCAACAGGATAGGCATTGAAGAAGTGGACCGTGGAGGCCAACAGTCCCGCCGCCGCGGGTATCGGCATCCCGACAAAGTATTTCCTGTCCGCGCGGCCCGGGTTTCGGGGCTGTGCATCGTGACTGATGTTGAAGCGCGCCAGCCGCGAGGCTCCGCTGAGGAGAAAAAGAAAGCAGATGAAAGCGCCGGCCTGGAACAGATGCTGTCGCAGTTGCGCATTGATGGAATCCGGCAGAAAGTGGAAGCCCCAGACAAACGCCAAGAGACTGGGCGCCATGCCGAAGGTGATCACGTCGGCCAGCGAGTCCAGCTCCCTGCCAAAGTCGCTTACGGTATTGGTCATGCGGGCTATGCGGCCATCGAGCGCGTCGAATGGAATAGCGAACAGAATGGCGATGGCCGCCCAGTCCAGGTGCATGTGCGCTTGTCCGCTGCCGTCAAGTGCAGCAATGGTCTGCGTAATCGAGAAGTAACCCGCCCCCAGGCTGCCGGCGGTGAACAACGAGGGCAGCAAATACATGCCTCGGCGCAACCGCGGATGAGGTCGGCCTTTTACCCGGGCGGGATCGATGGAATTCACGAGCTCTCTCCTTCCACCATGCCAACGGTTTCCGCCAACATATCCTCGCCGGTAGGAAGGAAGGCCGCCAGCACGCTGGCGCCGCCCTTCACCCGCTCTCCTACCTCCACCCGGAGCTCCGCTTGGGCTGGAATCACAACATCGACCCTTGAACCGAACTTGATTAGCCCCACCCGCTGCCCGCGCTCTATCGATTGGCCTTCGTTGCAGCGAAATACGATGCGCCGCGCCAGCAGCCCCGCAATCTGCTTGAAGGTTACTTCAATCCCCGCATCCGCGCCTTGGCCGCGTACCGTCACTGTGTTCTGCTCGTTGCGCTCGGCCGAAACGGGATTCATGGCATTCAGGAACTTGCCCTTCTGATACCGTACGCGGCTCAGAACCCCACCGATGGGTGCGCGGTTCACATGCACGTCAAAGACATTCAGAAAGATGCTGATCCGTTGTCGGGGGCCGTCGGGAGTTGTGATGCGGGCGGTTTCCGTCACCAAGCCGTCGCCCGGCGAAACAATCAATCCTTCGCCGGCGGGAATTATTCGATTGGGGTCGCGGAAAAACCACAGGAAAAATAACGCCAGAAGGATCGGTGGGATGCCCCAAACCCACTGGCCCGTAAACCACTTGAGTGCGGCAGCCACTGCCAGCAGGCTGAACCCGTATATGTAACCGTCGCGAACCATCGTTCCCAACGATTATACGGTCATTCAGGGGACGAACGGCTCACACGGGAGTCGCACGCGATAGCAGAAAGGAACACCGCACGCTGCCGCGCCGCAATGCGCGGCAATTGCGCCGCAAAAGACTGAACCCTTGTGGCTTATGCCACAGCGGGAACACGGCGTTCCAGCGCGAAGATCAGGTCTTTGGCGTGCAGCTTTAGCTTCTTCAGGCGCACTTCTTCCAGTTGTTCGTCTTCGGTAAGGTATGGCTTTTGAAGCAACTCTTCCAGGCGCTGAGCGTAGCGGCGATGTTCTGCGTGCAGGCGATCGATCTCTTCGCTCAGCATGGAACTTTGTACTTCATCCATCAAGCACCCCCAAACCGGCGGCGAAATTCTGGCAAGCTGGCGCCGTCGATTTTCTTAGAACATTTACATATATCGCCGCCGCGAGGCAAACGGCAAGCCGGAAATCCGTCCAAAGTAACGCCAGCCTGTGAAAATCGCGTCCGGCAGGTACCTTTGACCGCGAAATGCGGCGCTCCCAGCCGCCTTCCGGCACGCACTCGGGTTGGGCAACCGACTCTGCCGCGCATATGCAGTTCAGCAAAAATTGAGACGCATGAACGCTGCATCCTCAACAGGATCAGTGTAGTAGCCCCGCCGAAGGCCGGTTTGGCAGAACCCTAACAAGCGGTAGAATTCGAGCGCCGCCCGGTTTGACGCACGCACTTCCAACAGTAACTCGCGCGAACCGCCCGCAAGTAACTCCTCAGCCAGCGCATCGAAGAGCCTGCGGCCCACGCCGCGGCGTTGGCTCTGGACGGCCACGGCAATCGATTCCAGCTCGGCCTGCGGCGGAAGCAGGCTGGCTACCGCATAGCCCTGAATGGCGTCCGATTCCTGCCCCACCGCCACCAAGCCGATTCGCCGCGGTGCCGCTTCGGGGTCCAGCGCCTTCAAATAGGCCGATCTCCGGCCAGTGCGGCGCGTCAGGCAGGCTCGCGGAAATTTCCATCACATGAGCCACGTCAGCAGCGGTCATCCGCCGAATCTGCACGTCTTCCGCGAGAAAGTTCACGATCTCCGCGATTCCGCCGTAGCCGGCTCTTGAGCTGTCACGGTGCCGAAGATTTCTGCATCCGACCGGCGCAGATAATGGCCATCGATCAACGCAAGGTCAACCAGAGCACCGGCAGTCAGCCGCGTCTCGCCCAGACGCAGCGCATCCACTGCAAGCGGCGCGGCAACCCTCACAAGTTGAGTTTCCGGCCATGCCCGCGTCAGCAGTGCCACTGCGCCGTCGTCGCACACGGCCACCCGCACCGACGCGGGCGCAATAGCCGTAAGCTCCTGCTCACCCGCAAGCATTTCGGCCGGATTCGACCCCATGCGCTCCACTCGCAGGAACACTTCCCCCCGATGCGCATCGAGCGCCGATGTCGGCACGCCGGCTTTGCGCGAGAGCACCTCCAGCCGCGAGACCGCAACCACTGGGATCCCCGTCCCCTCAGCCAGACCCTTCACCGCTGCCAGCCCCACGCGCACTCCGGTAAAGCTACCCGGTCCGTTCACGGCCACGATGCCTCCCAGACCGCGCAGCGGTGTTCCGGCTTGCTTCAGCAGATTGCCCACGGCCGCCACCAGCGTCGCCGAGTAGGTTCGCCCGGCAAGCTCAATTTGTCCCAGAATCTCGAGCTCGCGGCCGGCCAGCCTCCCCAGAGCCACCGATCCCTCTGGACCGCAGGTGTCAACTGCAAGAATCAGCGAGTCCGGCATAGCGTATCCTCACACTGCGGCCAGCGCTTGGTCGAGATCGGCGATCAGGTCTTCCTTGTCTTCGATGCCGATCGATAGCCGGATCCGGCCCTCGTTGATCCCCATCGCGCGCCGCGTCTCCTCGCTCACCGAGCCGTGCGTGGTTGTGGCCGAGTGCGACGCCAGCGACTCCACGCCGCCCAGCGACTCCGCATTAATGAAGACCTTGATCGCCGTCAGGAACCGCGCCGCTTCCTCGCGCGACTTGAGTTCGAAACTCATCATCGACCCGAAGCCCTTCTGCTGTTTTACTGCCAAATCGTACTGAGGATGGCTCTTCAGCCCCGGATATGCCAGCCTGCTTACCTTCTTGTGCGTTGACAGAAACTCCGCCACTGCACGGCCATTTTCCTCGTGCTGCCGGATGCGCAGAGGCAGCGTCTTGATCCCGCGCAGCACCAGGAAGCACTCAAAGGGCGACATCACCCCGCCAGCCGCCTTCTGGACCAGCAGAAACCGCTCTTTGTGTTCTGGCTTTGACCCGATTAGAGCGCCGCCCAAACCATCAGAGTGGCCGTTCAGGTACTTCGTCGTGGAATGCATCACGATGTCGGCGCCCAGCGCAAGTGGGCTTTGCAGTGCGGGTGACAGGAAAGTGTTGTCCACGCTCACTTCTGCGCCATGCGCGTGCGCAATCTTGGCCACCCCGGCAATATCCGTCAACACCATAAGCGGGTTGCTCGGTGTCTCGATGTGCACCAGCTTGGTGTTTGGCTTCATCGCCGCTTCCACCGCCGCCAGGTCGCTCGTATCCACATACTCGATCTCGATGCCGTAGCCGCTCACGATCTGGTCAAACAGCCGTACCGTTCCGGCATACACGTCCCTCGAGCACACAATGTGATCGCCCGCTTTCAGCATTGCCACCAGCGCCGAAATAGCCGCCATTCCCGTGGTGAACGCGTGCCCGCTTGTTCCCCCCTCCAGCGTTGCCAGCGCCGTCTCCAGCCGGTCGCGCGTGGGGTTGCCGGCGCGCGAGTAGTCCCAGCCGCGGTCGCTGCCGATGCCGGTCAGTTCAAAGGTCGAGGAAAGATAAATGGGCACATTCACCGCGCCCGTCAGTGGGTCGGGGTGCTGCCCGGCGTGGACGGCAAGTGTTGAGTATTTGTATGGGGACATGGTTCGGTTCGAGCTGCGATCTCCTGACTCTAGCTTATCGCGGCGCAGCGCTATCGCGGCGTCAGTCGCTGCGGTTCGTTGCACGCTGGCCTTTCGCGCTGAATTGTGGCGCTCAGTTTGGCGTCGCCACCTGCGCTGTCTGTTTCAGCGTCCGCACCACCGGGAAGTAGCCCGTCCGGGTACGCACCGTCAGCTTACCCATTCCCCTGGACTCGGCCGTCACTTCCACGCGCCGGAAGCCCGGCACCGTCGTCGGCTTGGTCGAGTGGTATCCCAGCGTGTATTGGCTGCGAATGTCGCGCGCCACCTCGGCGGCAATCTCGTCCACCTGCTCCATGGACTTGGGGAAAAACGCCATGCCGCCTGTCTCGCCGGAGAGCATCTCCAATGCGCGGCGCGCGTGGCGCACCTCGGCTCTGCTCATCTCATCGCCGAACAACAGCCCGATCGAGTAAATCACCGGCCCGGAAAGCTGCTGCACGCGCTCGATAGTCTGCTTCCAGGTCCAGGCTCGACGCATTATCTTCCCCGTCGGTGATCAGGATCAGAACCTGTTTCGGCCGCTTGGCGTCGGCCACCAGCTTGTCTGCCGAGGCCACTACCGCGTCGTAAAGTGCCGTCCCGCCGCGGGAGTCGATATGCGACAGCCCATCGCGCAGTTTTTGAATATTCGACGTAAAGTCGCAGTCGATGAATGCCTCATCGGAGAAGTTCACTACAAAGGCTTCGTCCTGCGGATTGGAGGCCAGTACCAGGTCGAGCGCGGCCTTGTTCACCGACGGCCGCTTGCGGTACATAGACCCGGAGTTGTCGATAACCAACCCCATGGAAACGGGCAGGTCCGTATGCTGGAAGCTGATCAGCGTCTGCTTCACTCCGTCTTCGTAGACCGTGAAGTCGTCCTTGGTCAGGTTTTGCACCAGGTTGGTCCCGTCGAGCACGGTGGCGTTCAACACCACCTCTTCCACGTCGGTGTGGAGCAGGTAGCCCTTCCCCTCTTTGCGGAGTGCACCCGTCGACGGCGCGGGAACCACCACGTCAGGCGAGCGAACCGGATCGGTATCGACGGTCAGCGGCGCCTGGTTCGCCTGTGCCCCCGCCTGCGGCGCAGGAGCCTGCTGCGCGTGCGCAAAAAGCCCGGCAGCAGCCAGCATGACGGCAAGAATCGCGTTATTGAAGTGGCGCATAGTACCCGGTGCGAGCATAAACCGTCAGCGGAGGAAGACCCGGAGGCGGGCTTACCTTCACCTTAACTTTACGCCACTTGCCATCCCGGCTCAGATCCTTGGGCTTGTACCCAATCACGTACTGGTTGCGCAGTTCGGTGGAGATCTTTTCTGCGATGTCGCTCATCTCATCCACGTCGTCCACGCGGAACAGCCGCCCGCCGGTCGACTCACTGATGTCGTCGAGAAGCTGTGGCCCCGTCCGCTCCTCGGGGGTTGCCGCGTAGGGATCGAAGATTCCAATCGAGTAGATCTCTACATCGGCCTCGCGCACCGCCGCCCGCACCTCGCCCTCGGTGTAGCGCGAGCGGTTGTCGCCGCCGTCTGACACCACCAGCAATGCTTTGCGCTCATGGTGCGCGTCTTTCATCTTGGCCACGCCGTAGTAAATCGCATCCAGCAGTGCGGTCCGATGGCCCGCGTGTACCGTGGCCAGCCGCGCCTCAATGTTCTCGACGGAGCTGGTGAAATCCTCGATCAGCTCCGGACGGTCGTTGAAACCGATAACGAAAAACTCGTCCTGCGGATTGGAGGTCTTGATGAACTGCAGGATCGCGTCGCGGGCGCGGACCAGCTTCGACGACATGGAGCCCGATAAGTCGAAGATAATTCCGATGGAAACCGGGGCGTCCTCGCACGCGAAACTCGTGATCCTCTGCTCGCCGCTGTTCTCGTAGATCTGGAAGTCCTGTTTTTCCAGTCCCGTCACCAGCCGGTTCAAAGGATCTGTCACCGTCACCGGCACCAGCACCATGTCCACGTTCATGCGGATAAACGAGCCGGGGTGAATTTTGAGCGCCGCCGCGCCGGTTTCAGGAGCCGCCTCCGCCCCTGTGGGCTCGCTCGACGGCGTCGACGAGGTCGACGGCGGCTCCACGTCCACTTTATTCAGTTGATCTTCCTGCGCCCGCGCCCGGCCCAGGCAAAACACCGCGGCCAACGCGCAAATCAACGCGCGGCGGCTAAGCAGCGTAAGGTAGCCGGCCCCTTTTGAATTCACGGGCTGGGGAAGCATCCTCATGGGTCACCACGGAGGGTTGAAGGCGATATTACCACTATCGGCGAATATCCGTTGTCACCACATTTTGTCTTGCTCGCATCCCTCGTAGCGAACTTACTCAGGCAGTCCATCTTAGATGCTGCGATACAATCGAGCCTGAGCCTGGCCCGCTATCCCCGGAAGGAACAACGGCACAACGGAGGCTCAAATTCCACCCTTTCAACAGGGGAGCAAGACCTTCCTCATGGCTCGCATTTATCCCTTTCGCGCTTGGCGCTATAACTCCTCCGCGGTCCGTCTTGAAGACGTGGTAACTCAGCCTTACGACAAGATCACGCCGGCCATGCAGCAGGCTTATTACCAGCGCAGTCCCTTCAACCTCGTCCGCATCATCCTCGGGCTGCCTGAGCTATTTGACGCTGGGAAGGGCGAAAACGTCTATACGCGCGCGGCAAGCGATTTTCGCGCCTGGCGCGAACAAGGCGTGCTGATTCAGGAGAGTGAGCCGTGCGTCTTCGCTTACGCACAGCGCTTCACTGTCCCCGGGACCGATACCGTCAAGGAACGCCGCGGTTTTATCGCCCTCGGCAAGCTCCACGACTACGCCGACCAGGTCGTCTTCCGCCACGAGCAAACCCTCTCCAAGCCCAAGAGCGACCGGCTCAACCTGCTCAAAGCCACGCGGGCGCACTTCGGCCAGATCTTTATGCTCTATTCTGACCCTGCTGGCTCCATCGAAAAGGTCCTCTATGAAGGCAATGGCGCTGCGGACGCCGAGGTCACCGACGAGTATGGCGTCTTGCACCGGCTCTGGCGCGTGAACAATCCCGCCGCCATCCGTCTGCTGGTCACGGCCATGGACGACAAGAAGCTCATCATTGCTGACGGCCACCACCGCTACGAAACAGCGCTGAACTACTCGAAGGAACACCGGTCTTCCAGCGCGGTAAAGAGCGAATCCGCTACGCAGCAACTGCCTCATCCCGAATTCCCCGAGGCGGCCGCCATGATGACCTTCGTCAACATGGATTCGGATGGGCTCGTCATCCTGCCCACTCATCGCGTCGTGCATGGGCTCAACGGCTTCTTTGCCACGGCGTTCTTTAAGGCCGCTGAGGCCTACTTCACCGTTGAATCTCTGCCGCCCTTCGATGCCTCGGAATTCATCGGTACTTTGAAGCGCGAATCCGGGACAGCCTTCGTCGCTGTCACCTGCTCCGGCGCATTCCTTTTGCGCGCCAGGCCCGACGCCATGGCCGCCGCTTTGTCCGGCCTGCCCGCCCGTCAGCGTCAGCTCGACCTCACCCAGCTGCACTCTGTCATATTCGAGCGCCTCCTGGGCCTCAACGCCGAAAAAGTCCGTGAGCAAACCAACCTCCGCTATCTCCGCGATGCTCAGGAGGCTGTCGAACAGGTGCGGCGAGGCGAGGCCGACATCGCCTTCCTCACCAACCCGGTCGCCATGGAACAGTTGAAGGAAGTCGCCTTCGCCGGCGAAGTCATGCCGCAAAAGTCCACTGACTTTTATCCCAAGCTGCTCAGTGGACTGGCCATCTATGCGCTAGAGTAAGGTCATGCGGCGGGATACGTCGGCCCCATTCACCCAATCGAACCTGCGGCCGTGCCCTTCGAACAGTATCGCGATACCTATGTGGCGCCGGTGGCGCTCGCCGCGCACTTCTGGGAATAATCGCAACTCTCGTCCCGGCCATCCTCAGCTTTCCGGCCTTCGATCAAACCCCGCCTCCTGCGCCGCGCTTCGTCGTCGTGCTCGACGCGGCTCATGGCGGCGACGACTCCGGCGCACGCCTCGGCAACCAGCCCGAGAAGGCCTACACATTAGCCCTAAGCGTCAGATTGCGGTCGCTGCTCGCGGCGCGCGGCTTTGCCGTGGTCACCACGCGCGAATCGGACGTCACGCTCGATCCTGACCATCGCGCCGAGATTGCCAACCACTCCAGCGCGCAAGCCTGCCTGAGCCTGCACGCTTCAGAAAGCGGCTCTGGCGTGCATCTGTTCATCTCCTCTTTGGCTTCGGCGCCAACGGCCCGCTTTCTTCCCTGGAAGACCGCGCAGTCCGCGTGGGTCACGCGTAGCCTGTCTCTGGCCGGCGTGCTCAACTCCGCGCTCTCTCACGCCAGCGTGCCCGTCACTCTGGGCCGAACCTCTCTTCCCGAAATTGATAGCATGACTTGCCCTGCCGTCGCCGTTGAAGTTGCGCCCGACCGCTCTTCGGATGCTCAAGGAACATCCAGCCTTGACGACCCTGGCTACCAGGCGCGCATCGCCGAAGCTTTGGCTGCCGCGCTCGTTGAGTGGCGATCGCAGCTTCGGGAGGGCAATCAACCGTGATTCCTCGCCACCAGACCGTTATCTTCATTTTTCTGCTTGCGGCCGCTGTCCTGATGGGCGGGCTGCTCTGGAACCAGTTGCGCCTGGAACATGATCGCCTGCTCCGTGGCGAAGATTCCTGCGCCCACGCAGGCGCCTCAGGTGGCTCCCGCCGAGCAAGCGACCCTTATGGTGGCCAGCGATGCCGATAACTCCGTCGAGCCGCGGCTTCTCACGCTTCCCCTGCCGCAGAATCCCGAGGCCCGCGCGCGCGCCATCCTGGGCAAGTTGCTCGATCTCTACGCTATGTCCGATGCCACCCACTTCGTACCCGGCGGCGCCAGCTCCATCGCCCAGGTCTTCCTTCTCCCCATTGCGGATTCGCGCGGCAAAGACGCGCCGAACGGCCCTGAGATGGCAGTCGTCAACCTTACCGGCGCCTTTGTGGCCAGCCACCCCTCCGGCCTTGAAACCGAGACCCTCACCATCCTTTCCATCTGCGCAACGCTCAACGCAAATCTGCCTCGCGTCACCGAGGTGCGCTTTCTCGTCGATGGCCAGCCTCGCGCCACGCTCGCAGGCCATGCCGATTTGTCTCGCACCTATCTCACCAACGAATATACGGCGGCAGCCGAAGGCGGCCGGCAGTGACGCGGGCAAGAACGATCTACGCATGGGCCGCGCTCCTCGTATTCGCCCTTGCCCTGCGCATCGGGCTTTTCCTGGGCTCGCCCAACGTCTTCTATCCAGACGAAATCTTTCAAACGCTTGAACCGGCGCACAGGCTGGCTTTTGGCTATGGCATCGTCTCCTGGGAGTGGCGTCTCGGCATTCGCTCCTGGGTTCTTCCCACCTTTCTTGCTGGAGTCATGCGCGCAACATCTTGGTTGAGGTTCGGCGCTCGGCCGGATACCTCCTCGGAACGGCGATCGTCCTGTCCGTGCTCTCGCTGGTCACGGTGTGGTTTGGGTACGCTTGGGCAAAACGCGCCAGCGGGACGCCCGCGGCCGTCGTCGCGGCTCTCGCCTGCGCCTTCTACTTTGGCCTGGTCTACTTCGCCCCCAAAGCGCTGAATGAAGTGGTTGCCGCTCATGTCCTGCTGCCCGGTTTGTATCTCGGCGTTTACGGCCAGAAGCTGGGCGAACGCAAACGCCTCTTCCTCGCCGGACTGCTTTGCGCGCTGGCTGCATGTCTGCGCATTCAGTTGCTCCCTGCCCTCGCTTTTGCCATGGCGTACTTCTGCTACCCGCGCTGGCGCGAGAGACTTCCCGCCGTTGCGGCCGGAGCATCGCTCCCTGTGCTGCTATTCGGTCTGGTGGATTGGATCACCTGGTCGTATCCCTGGCAGTCGTTTATTCGCTACTACGAGGCAAACGTCGTGCAGGGCCCAGGCAAGCTCTTCCCCGTCCAGCCGTGGTACTGGTACGTTTTGGTTCTTCTGGTATTGATCGGCCCGGCCGTCCTGCTTCTCTTTCACGGCGCGCGCCGCAGCCCGTTTCTCGCCATCTTCTGCGCCATCGTCGTCGTCTCGCACAGCTTTATACCGCACAAGGAGATTCGTTTTATCTATCCCATCCTCGCGCCCGCCATAACTTTGGCCGCAATGGGAGCGGTAGATCTTCTTCAACGAGATCAAGCATGGTGCGCGATTCCTCGACAATCCGAAGTGGGTTGTGGCCATCTGCGTGGCGTTTCTTTTCGTCTCTTCGGCGCTGCTTGCGGCGCAATGCCGGGACTGGTACAAAACCCGCTGGGCCAGTGGAGCCTTCGATCGCCTCAGCCGCGAACCGGCGCTATGCGGCGTGGGGATTTACGATCGCATGTGGTGGGAGTCGGGTGGATACGCTCACCTTCATCGCGATGTGCCCATCGTCCCCGTGGAAAGCGCAGCCCAGCTCGCCAAAGATGTCTCCGTCTTCAACGCTTTGATTGCTCCCGGCAATTCACCCGGCATTCCCTCTGCATTCACGCGGTCGCAGTGCTGGCAGGGGGTCTGCCTCTTTGAGCGCCCGGGAACATGCGCGCCGCCCGCCGCGGACGAGGAGATCAACGCCTATCTCAGAAGGATTCAACAGTGAGGCCGCTCTCGCGCCATGACCTCTGCCGCTGGGACGCGCCTCGCTCGTAGAGGCTAATCTGGAAAATATGGCCCCAACCATCGGCGTCTTCGATTCCGGTTTCGGCGGATTGACCGTGCTGCGCGCGCTCATCGAGCGCCTTCCGCGCGCCCGCTTCGCTTTTCTCGGCGACACCGCGCGCCTGCCCTACGGCTCCAAGTCGCGCCGCACCATCGCGCGCTACGCCGCCCAGAGCGCGCAATTTCTGGTCCGCGAGCAGGGCGCGGAGTTCCTCGTCATCGCCTGCAACACCGCCAGCGCTCTCGCCCTCGACGCCATTCAGGATGCCGTGCCGGTCCCGGTGCTGGGTGTTATCGAGCCCGGCGCTGCCGCCGCCCGCGCCGCTTCGCGCACCGGCGATGTGCTGGTCGTCGCTACTGAGGCCACTGTCCACAGCCACGCCTACACCGCCGCCTGCCGCGCCCACGGCCTGCGCGCCATCGAGAAGGCCTGCCCGCTGCTCGTTCCTCTCGTTGAAGAGGGCTGGACCGATCACCCCGTCACCGCCGAAGTCATCGAGATTTATCTCAACGAACTCCGCGCCGAAGCCGCATCGCGAAGCATGATTCCGGATACGCTGGTCCTTGGCTGCACGCATTACCCCCTTTTGCGGTCGCTCTTCGAAGGGGCAGTGCGTCCGGGCGCAAAAGTAATTGATTCCGCCGAATCTGTGGCGCAGGCTGCCGTCCAGCTCCTTAACGGCCGCGCTGCCACAGCGAACGGCGAAGGGTTCGATGAAGGCCGCAGCCCGGTTCCGCAAGCCGAGATCCGCTGCTTCGCCACCGATTCCGTCGACAAGTTCGAGCGCCTCGGCTCCCGTTTCCTCGGCCGTCCCGTAGGCCGCGTCGAGCTGATCGACCTCGGCGGATAACAACGCATTGCCCCCTCCTTTTCGCGCCCACTGCGAAAAGGGCGGGGAAAGTACACCGCTCCTGCGCTCAGATTCCGCAATTCCACTGAAATTCGCTCTGATATTCTGAATGGCGGGTCGTCCACCGTTTCCCCTCACCGAGCACTGACCCCCTGAACAATATTCGGAGGAATTCGATTCGCATGATCAACTTGGCGGGCAAAACGGCCGTGGTCTTCGGGCTGGCCAATAAGCGCTCCATCGCCTGGGGCATCGCCCAGAAGCTCCACGCGGCCGGTGCCACCCTGGCCATCTGTTACCAGAACGAGCGCATGAAAGCCGAGGCCGAAGACCTCATCAACGATCTCTCCGGCGCCAGCGGCTTCCAGTGCGATGTCTCCAACGACGCTGAAATCGAATCCCTCTTCGTCGCGCTCAAGCAAAAGTACGCCAAAATCGACATCCTCGTGCACGCCATCGCTTACGCGCCTGCCGAGGACCTGAGGGGCGAGTTCATCAATACCAGTCGCGAGGGCTTCCGCATCGCCCACGACGTCAGCGTCTACTCGCTCATCGCCGTCAGCCGCGGCGCTGTCCCGCTCATGACCGAGGGCGGCAGCATCATCACATTGACTTATTACGCCGCCGAAAAGGTCGTCCCCCATTACAACGTCATGGCTCTGGCCAAGGCTTCGCTTGAATCCGCCGTGCGCTATCTGGCCTTCGAGCTCGGCCCCAAAAATATCCGCGTGAACGCCATCTCCGCCGGCCCCATCAAAACTCTCGCGGCCCGCGGCGTCGGCGCCCTGGGCGACATGCTCAAATCGCACGCTGAACGCTCCCCACTCCACCGCAATGTCGATCAGAGTGAAGTGGGCGGCACGGCGCTTTATTTAGCCAGCGACCTCGTCGAGCGCTGTCACCGGCGAAACTTTGTACGTGGATTGCGGCTACAACATCATGGGCTACTGATCCCGGCAGCTCCCCCGCAGTCGTATCGCCAGAACCTTCGCCGCGCTGCCGGTATCCACCGCCGGCTTGCTGTTCCGCTGACTCGCTACTCCTTCAGCGTCACCGTGATCTTCCGCGCGTCCCCGCCCTCTGAAGTAATCACGATCTCGCCCGTCGCGCGCTTGCGGATGCTCTTGAACTTCTCGCCCCACTCCACCACCACAAGCGCATCGGGCGTCAGCAGATCGTCGAGCCCCAGCGTCTCCAGTTGCCGCTCGCTCTCCAGACGATAGACATCCAGGTGATAGAGCTTCACCGGTTTCCCCTCACGCGATCCGTCAAACTCATGAATCAGCGTAAAGGTCGGGCTGGTCACTTCGTCGGGCTCGGCCGCGTCCAGCGCCTGTGCAATTCCCTTCACCAGTGTCGTCTTTCCCGTGCCCAGTTCGCCGCGCAGCAGCAGCAGTTGCGGAGGCTTCAGCAACTTGGCAAGTTTGCGGCCCACGGCAACGGTATCCGCGCCGCTTTGCGTGGTGAACTCGTGAATTCTTGCCTTCCGCGGTGGTTGCGGCGTCGGTCATTGCTCAACCCTCATTCAGCGTTTGCAGCGCGAAGTTTTCAGTACGCTTGCGACGGCCTATCTCCGCCGCAAGGCTCACTGCCCGCTGCATGCTGCCCCTTGCAACCAAACATACCCGTTTTTGCCGTCCGCATCAAAATCGTGCGCCCCAGACGCGCACCACCGATAGGCGCGCGCCAGTTGCGCCAGGCAATCGGTAGCCAGCAACGTGTGCTCGTCCCCTTCGCGCACCGCCAAATCCGCGGCCAGCCCGTGTAAGTATACTGCCGCCTCCACTGCCCTCGCCGCATCGCCTGGATACTGCGCCAGCAGCCCGGCAATCAGCCCCGTCAGCACGTCGCCGCTTCCGCCTTTCGCCATCCCCGGATTCCCCGTCGTATTCACCGCCACGCGCCCATCGGGATGCGCAATCACCGTCCGCGCTCCTTTTAGCACCAGCGTCACGCCCATCCGTTGCGCAAATCCGCGCGCTACCTCCAGCCGGTTCGCTTGAACCTCCGCCACGCTGCTTCCGGTGAGCCGCGCCATCTCGCCCGGATGCGGCGTCAGCACAATGGTGCGCCCAGCCTTGCCCATCTTCGCTACCTTCGCCAGCATCGCCGGCTTGCCCGCTAAAATGTTCAGCCCATCTGCGTCGATCACGACCGGAATCTTCGTTGCGCCCAGCAGTCCCGCCGTAAACTTTGCTGCCTCCGCGCCCTGACCCAGCCCCGGCCCAATCGCGAGAACCGTCTTTCCCGCTGTCAGCGCCGAAACTTGTTTCGCCTCAAGATTCGCCGCGGCGATCTGCCCTTGCCTTGTCGCCTTGAGCGGCCACGTCATCAGCTCCGGCGCAAACCCCGCCACCACCGCCTGCGCTGGCGCAGGAACCGCCGCCGTCACCAGCCCCGCTCCCGCGCGCATCGCCGCCAGCGCCGCCATCGCCGGCGCGCCGGCCTTGCCGCCCGCGCTGCCAAATGTGCCGCCCACCACCAGCACGTGGCCGAATTCCCCTTTGTTCGCCGCGGCCGCCCGCGGCGCCTGCGCCAGCTCCAGCGACGACCCGGCCCAGTCAATTCCCATCGCCGACACAATCGCCTCGTCCGGCGATCCGATCGGCGCCACCACCACCGGCTGATCCCATCGCCGGGTTAATTGTCCAAACACATGTGCCCGCTTGGGCGCGGTAAAAGTCACCACGGCATCCGCTGGAAAAACCGGTTCTGCAACAATTGCGCTGGTCTCATCCGCCGGCCAGCCGCTGGGCAAATCCACTGCCAGAATCGGTGTCGTTGCCCGCTTGCCCTTGCGCAGCCACTCCAGCGTTTCCAGCGCCAAATCTTTCAGCGGAGGCTTGAATCCCGTACCCAACACCGCATCCACAATCAGATCCGTGTCGAGCGCATTGTTGTGCTTCGCCAACTCCCTCGCGTTGGCGACTACATCCACCCGGCTATTCCTCGCGCCATTCAGCTCTCCCCACGCCACGGCCGCATCGCCCTTCAGTTGTTCCGGCGCGCCCACGAGCAGCGTAGTCACTTCCAGGCCCGCATCGGCCAGCAGCCGTGCCGCCATCATGCCGTCGCCGCCGTTGTTTCCCTTCCCGCACAGCACCGTCACGCGCCGCGCATGTGGGAACTGCTCGCGCGCGAATGCCGCAACCGCGCCAGCAGCCCCGCGCATCAATTCGATCGAAGGAACTCCAAACCGCTCTGTGGTGGCGCGATCACAAGCCTGCATCTCGGCTGTGGAGAGAACGTGCATCGCCTACATGGTACTAGAGCTGTTAAGTTCCGCGTGCGTGACTTTCGGTGAAGCGGAAGGAACGCTTGCTAAGGCGCGCGAAAATCCAGCCGCGCCCGCCTACTTGATCAATCGCGCCTGCAGCGTGGTGTGCGAATTCTCGCGGGTCAGCACGCAGCTCCCGTTTTTCTCGCAGCGGAAATGGATAGCGGCGGGAAATATCTGCCATTCCGCCGCGCTGTTCCGCAGCCCGCTCACTCCCACGAAAAACACCCGGCCATCGCTGGTATCTATCGTCCCGCGCACGCGATTGTCGCCAACAATCACACCGTCCCCATCGATTGGCGCAGGCAGGTGCTGGATCCGCGGGTTAAATCTCGCTCCGCTGGCGAAATGGACCTTTCGGCCCGTTGCCGCATCAACCTTTTCCCCGCCTTGCTGTTTTAGCCAGTCTTTCTGGTCGTCCATCGTGGGAAAGTTCGTGAAGAACTCCCATCCGGCAAGGCTCTTGTACTCCTTCAGCGAACAAGGCAACCCGCCCGTAACCGTGATCTCTGCCACTTGTCCGTCGTCGCCGGCAATATTCTCCACCGTGTCTCCGCTCGCCGTCTGCATTGGCGCAAGTGCCGCTGCCGAGATCGCCGAGTCCGTCAGCGGCGGAGGAGTTGGAAGCGCGATTTCCTTCTCGCATGCAACCTCGCCTTCGGAGTTGAGCAGCCGGAGCACGAGCGTCAGCGGGTGCGGAGGGTTCACCGCCACGGCTTGAAATTGGGCGGTCTGCTGCGGGTCAAGCGGATCGATATAAAGCTGGTATCCGGCGCTTCCTTCCCACCGCGCAATCAAGCGGCCTCCCAGTCCCGCCGAATCGAACCTCCGCGTTCCCAAATCGATATACCGGGCAGGCAAGTTCGGCTTGGCCATCTTGGGGATCAGCAGGAGGGCCAGCGCCACAAGCGCCAGCAGCAGAAGGATCGGCAGCAAGGGAAGGGCCCGTTTGGACCGGGCCTTTGACTGCTGCTCACCTTCGGCTGGCGCGGGTTCGTTCATCGTTTCGCGATAGCCGTACAGATCCTCATGGCGCGCTTTCTCGGTGTAAGGCACCACTACATAGCCTCTATCTGCCGCGCCTGCTTGGGCTTGCGCGCCGCCTGTCGTAGCCGTTCCACTCGCCTCGAGTTGGACTACATCGCCCATTAAGCCGGTCAGGTTCCTGTGAGTAGAGACACCGAGCCCTTATAAACTGTGATTGGACCATCACCTCGCGGCCCCCGCAATAACCAATCTGTGTGATAGGTCACAGAGCAGCTCAAATCGGCGTCAACGGTTAATTCCGCATCCCCACGGGTGCAGCTTTCTGTTCTTGACCCATTTCCACCATAGGCCCTTAGCCACCGCCCGGGCGCGGTCAGAACTCGATCCTTGCCTCGAAAGCGATCATCCGCGGGGAACTATCGCCACCCAAACCCACCCCCAGCAGCCCGGTCGGGGGCGAGATGGTGCTTTCCAGCGTTCCGAACTTGCGCTGGTATATCGCCGCCCGGGACGCCCGCCTCGACGCTGCTGGGCAACGCGAAATTGGGATGGTTGAAGGCATTGAACATCTGCACATCGAAGCGCAGCGATGCCCCCTCTCTGAGCGGAAATCTGCGCGATATATAAATGTCCGAGTCGGTAAAATGCGGCCCGCGCACGGTGTTGCGGCCCGCATCGCCAAACTGGCAGTTTTCGGGGGAGTCGCCTCCAGTACAAGCGCCCGTGCTGGGATCGACCACCGACTCGAAGGCGTCGGGATTCAGCCATTGCCGCGTTCCGGCAACGGTCACGCCTTCAACCGCTGTTTTGCGGTAGAGCGGCTGGCCGGGTATGCGCCGCGCAAACTGCGGCCCACTGGCCTGGAAAACCCCATTCCCGTTTGCCGTGTACGGTTGGCTCAGCACGCTGAACGGAAGCCCGGTATGAAAGAATGCCGTCTCGGAATAGGACCAGCCGCGGAAGAGCGCGCGAAGTAGAGCGTGAGCCGAGGTAAATGGAACCTCGTAAATCCCAAAAGCCGAAACATCCTGGCGCACGTCATAGTCGCAGTCGCCGTATTCTCGGCTCAGTTCGCCGGGAAGCGGCGACAAAATACCCTGGCTGAAAACGATAAGCAGGCCGCCGTTCGAGACCTCGTCCAGGCAGTGACTAAACGTGTAGTTACCGCGCACTGTCAGGCCATGGAGCTGCTCGGAAACGCTGGCCTGCAAGCCGGAATAGCTGCTGTTTGCATCGGTGCGGAACTCGTTCACGCTGCCGAATCGTTGGTCGAGCGGTTGCTGGTAGGGGTAGGGCGCAAAGCAGCCCGCGCACACCGTCTGGTAGCCGTTCAAACCCACCTGAAACGGCTCATGCAGTCCGCGCGTGCCCACATAATCGATTCGCGCAGCTCCGTGCGCGCCCAATTCCCGTTCGATCCCCGAGGTTGTACTGGTAGTAGTACGGCGTCTTCAGCGTGCCCGTGGGGAATGTGTTTAAACTCACCGCCAACGGGCAAACAGACGCGCTCGCGGCCAGTCCCGCGCACGGTGCTGCGCCACTGCTGAACACCGACTCAAACTCCCGGTCGGCGTTCGCTGCCGCATCGGCCGCGCTGTCGGGCACGCCGGGCGCAATGGCCACGCCGCCCACCTGCCCGCCGATACCACCTACAAACGTAGGCGCATACGGCGCATTCGTTGCTGCAAGGTCGGCGATTTGCGCGGGAATAATGTCGTTAAAAACGCCGAATCCCGCGTGCACCACCATCTCCCGCGCAATCTCGTACGCTACCGAGACGCGCGGCTGCCACACAATGGCCGGCGTAGCCGGAAACAGGCCTTGCACCTGCGTTTCAATCGCCTGGTCGAGCGGCTGGTTCACGCTGTGCGGGAGATCGAGAAACGATCCCGCCGGGCGCGCAAACAGCCGCTGCTGATTCACGGGATCGGTGTTCCATGTGGCCCGCAATCCGGCCGTGAGCGTGGCGCGCGAGGTCGGTCTCCAGGTATCCATCGCGTAGAGGTCGAGATTGCCCGCGGCCACCCGCTCCTTGAGCGAGGCAGGAAAGGTCGTGCTTTCTGTGTAGGCCGCGCCGTAAGTGAATTCCGCCAGATCGTTGTAGACCGCGGTGGGCACGGTTCCCTCGCCCAGGTCGTAGTCGCTCACATCGATCCGCCGCGAATTGATGCCGAACCGGTAAGATTGCTTCCCCCGCGTCCAGTCCAGGTTGTCGTTCACCTGCCATTGCGTCACCTTGCGCCCCTGCGGATAAGTGTTGTCGTTGCCGCCGATGGTCGTGAACGGCGCGTCGTTGCTGCCCGCCGTCAAATCGATGGGAAAGGTCTGCTCGCACCTGCGCGTAGTTTTCCGGCTCAAAGATGCTCGAATACCAGCTTGCGCCGGGATTGAATTGGTTCACAAGATTGGAACGAAACACGTGCGTGTAGCCAACCACCAGCGTTCGCTGCGGCTGGGGAGAATATGAATTGAAGATCGCGTTGATGGGATCGGTATATGCGGCCTGCAAGCCAGTGTCCTGCTGGAAGCGGTACCAGACCGTGTTGTTGGCGTTGATCGTGTGATCGATCTTGACCACGATCAGGTTCTCGTTGTCGTCATTGGTCAGCGTCACCTGGCGCTGGTTGGCGCAGCCGCTGCCATCGAAGAGGTTTCCGCTCGTCTGCGTGCCCGCGAGTACCGTGCCGCTCGCGTCCAGCGGGCACGAGCTCACCGGAACCGGCGTTCCCGCCGTACTGCGATAGAGCCTGAACATCGATTCGTAGAACGGCACCTCTTCGGGCTCCGCTGTCAGCGCGGTTCCGGTCATCGGGTCCGTCCCGCCCAGCGGCAACTGCTGCAGCACGTATTGCTGATATGCGGGCGAAGGCGCAACCGTCTGCGTCTCGATCGGCAGCGCAATCCGGACCCCCTCGTAATGCGCAAAGAAGAACAGTTTGTTAGGCCGAATCGGTCCGCCCAGGCTCACGCCGAACTCGTTCACATTCGAACGCGGCTTCTGCGCCACGTTGCCCGGCGTATCGTTGGCATGCAGAAAATAATCCTCCGCGTTGAAGACCGCGCCGTTCCATATCTCATACATATCGCCATGGAACTGGTTCGTACCCGACTTGGTGAAGTAGTTCACTTGCGAAGCGCCATAGCGCCCCTGATCCACCGAGTACGAATTCGTATTTACCGTCGCCTGATCCACGGCGTCCAGGCCGATCACCAGGTTTGTCGAGAGCCCGATATTCAATCCCAGCCACGGATCGTTGGTGTCGTATCCGTCCAGAATGTACCCGTTCGAGGTTGCCGGCAGGCCGTTGAACTCCACATTGCCGTAGCCGCCTGCGGCCTTCGCATCGTTCGACGAACCTGCCGTATTCATCAGCGCGCCCGGCGCAAATTGCGCTATAAACGTCAGGTCCTGGCCTGGGTTCGGCAGCTTGGCGATCGTCTTCGCCTCCAACGTGGTCGATGTATTCGGATTCTCCAGGCTGAGCAGCGCCTGCTGCGCATTTACTTCCACCGTCTGCACCGCCGCGGAAAGCGCAAGATTTACGGTGAGCGATACCGTGTGCCCCACCCCGACCGCGACCGGCTGCGAAGTTTGCGTCGCAAAGCCCTTCGCGCGCACTGTCACCGTATAAGTCCCGGGATTGATCTCGGAGAAGAGAAAGCGCCCGCTGCCATCGGCTTCCTCTGCGCGAACAGCGCCGGTGTCGATCTCCGTAGCCGAGACTTCCGCATCGGGCAGCGCCATGCTTGCCGCATCCAGAACCGTACCCGAGATCGCGCCCGAAGTACCGCTTTGCGCCGCTAACCCTCCGCAGTTAAGCAGAGTTAACGAAATCAAAAAGGCCAGTAGGCAGCGGCTTGTTTTTTTCGGTTCCGTGAGAACCTCCGGGGAAGATTGGGGATTTTAGCGGCCCAATGCCGTCTGCACCAGCAGCCACGCATTCAGCGCCGCAATCACGATAGCGGTGAACCACGCCAGCCCCTGCAGCCAGCGGCCGTTCACAAATTCGCCCATCTTCGCGCGGTCCCCGCTGAATATCACCAGCGGAACCACCGCGAAGCTCAATTGGAACGAAAGAATCACCTGGCTCAAAATCAGCAGCTTTTCGGTTCCTCCTTCGCCCATCAATGCCACAACGATGATGGTCGGGATAATCGCCAGCGAACGCGTAATCAGCCGCCGCAGCCACGGCGAAACGCGGATGTGTACAAAGCCCTCCATCACTACCTGCCCGGCCAGCGTTCCCGTAATCGACGAGTTCTGGCCGCTCGCCAGCAGTGCAATCGCGAACAGTGAACTCGCCCATGTCGCGCCCACCAGCGGGCTCAGCAGCTTGTAGGCATCCTGAATGGCCGCGACCTCAAAATGCCCGCTGCGGAAGAAGACCGCTGCGGCCACAATCAGGATCGCCGCGTTCACAAACAGCGCAATCATCAGCGCCAGGGCCGAATCCATGTTCGCCATATGGATGGCCTCGCGCTTACCCTCCGGCGTCCTCTTGTAGCGGCGGCTCTGCACAATCGACGAGTGCAGATAGAGATTGTGCGGCATCACCGTCGCGCCCAGAATCCCGATTGCGATGTAAAACATGGCGCCATTGGTCACGATCGACGGCGACGGCACTACGAGATTGCGCAGGATCGGCAGGTACTCCGGCCGCGAAAGAAACATCTGCGCCCCGAAGAGCACGATAATCGTCCCGATCAGCGTAATCACCAGCGCCTCAACGTAGCGGAATCCCCAACGCTGCAGCATCAGGATCAGCAGCACGTCCGTCCCGGTGATGAGCACACCGTAGAAAAGCGGGATGTGAAAAAGCAGTTCGAGCGCGATCGCCGAACCGATCACCTCGGCCAGGTCGCACGCCGCGATGCCGATCTCCGCCAGAACCCACAGCGCAAAGCTCGTCGCGCGCCCATAGTTCTCGCGGCAAAGCTGCGCCAGGTCGCGCTCCGTAGCCACGCCCAGCTTCAGCGAGAGGCTCTGCAGCAGAATCGCCATCAGGTTTGACAGCATGATGACGAACAGCAGTGTGTAGCCGAACCGCGCCCCGCCCGCGATGTCCGTGGCCCAGTTGCCCGGATCCATGTACCCGACCGAAATCAGGAACCCCGGTCCCACAAACCCCAGCAGACGCCGCCAGTAGAACGGCGAGCGCGAAATGCTCACGCTGGCGTGAACCTCCGGCAGCGAGGGTTCGGCAATCGTGACCTGGGTTACGGTTTGTGTGGCCATCGTTGTTCGGGGTAAGAGTGATCGCAAGGATCACTCAACAACAGTATGCCATAGTTTCTTAATTGAGGTTAATATATTTGCTTATATTGAATTACAAAGCACTGCCAAGCCATTGTAAGTACCTAATTTTAAACAGTTTACGATCCTAGTCCCTAGCCCCTGCTCCCCGGCCCCTGCTTCTCCGGCCTTAGCCAAACCGCTTCTGCCGCTGGCCTTCCCAGAATCGATGTTCCCGCAGGTAGTTCAATCACAACGGTTTGATCGTAATTCTGGCTTACCACGAGCAGGCTTTTTCCTGGCCCAATGCCGGCGCCGTGCAGAAACTCGAGCAGCTTGGGATCGCGCTCATGCAGGCTGATAACGCTGTACCGTTTGCCCGCTGCGGCCTGAGAAAGCTGCACCTCTCCGCGCCGTTTGCGCTCCGCCGGATTCACCGGCAGCACCGCATTCCCGTGCGGACACGCGCCCGCCTCGCCCAGCTTCTCCTTCAGTTTGGCCTCGAAGGCCGGCGATACCGCATGTTCCAGCCGTTCCGCCTCTTCGTGGATCTCGTGCCACTCCATGCCGAAGATCTCGCTCAGCATGCGCTCGATCAGGTGATGGCGCAGCGCCGTGCGGTAGGCCATCTCGCGGCCAGCCGGGGCCAGGCGCACAATCCCATCCTCGTCCACCCTCACGTACCCATCGCGCTTCAGCCGCTTCAGCGCCATGGTCACGGCCGGCGCCGAGACCTCAAGCCAATGCGCCAGCATCGCTGGAATCACCTGCCGCCCCTCGGCCTCCGCCTCCAGAATGGCCTTCAGGTAGTTCTCTTTCGAAACGTGAATCGAGTCTTTCATGGCTGTGCTGGCAATCAGTCTATACGGGAAAACACCCGGTAGCTCGTGCTCGCAGCCGGCAGCTCGTAGGTTCTAGCGTCCGTCTCAGAAATTCGTTGAATAAATTCGCTGTCACCCTGAGCGAATTTCGGCTCAGTCTTGCGCCAAAATGAGTCGAAGAACCTGCGGCTGGGGCCTCGCATTTATACCGCGAACCGCTTGGACACCACACTGGCTCTTGGATACCGGCTCTGGCTGCTTTTTCACTTCACCCTTACATTCGGCTCCACCGACAGCCCCGGCCTCAGCTCTTCGTGCGGGTCTTCCTTGGCCAGGTCGGTGAAGTCGATCCGCACCGGCACGCGCTGCACCACCTTCACGTAGTTGCCGGTGGCGTTCTCCGGCGGAAACAGGCTCAGCACCGATCCTGTCGCGCCGCCGATCTGTGTCACCCGGCCGCTATAGTCCTTGCCGGTCGCGTCCACATGAATCTTTACCGGCTGGCCGGCCTCCATGTGTCGCAGTTGCGTCTCTTTGAAGTTTGCCGTGATCCAGATGTCCTGAAGCGAGACCAGGGTGAGAAGGTTCTGTCCGGCAGCAACGTTCTGGTCAATCTCCACGCTTTTGCGTGTGATGATGCCGTCCTCGGGCGCCACAACTTTGGTATAGCTCAGATTCAGCTTGGCCTGGTCCAGTTGCGCCTGCGCCTGCTCAACCTGCGCATCGGCCTGCCTGGCACGCGCGTCCTGCGCGGCAACCTGCTGCGGCCCGGTTTCGGCGTACTTCAACATCGCCTGCGCCTGCAATTCCCGTTCGTGGGCAACGCGCACGGCGTCCCCGGCGGCTTGCTCGTTGGCGCTGCGCGTCGGCCAGCGCGGCCTTGGCGGCGTCAGCGGCGGCAACGGCTGCGTCAAACTGCTGCTTGCTGATGACGTCTTTCTCGACTAGCGGCTTGTAGCGCTCCAGATCGGCCTGCGCCTTGATGTTGTTGGCCTCTGCCTGCGCAACGAGGGCATGCGCCGCCTCGAGTTGCCTTTCCGCCTGCGCCACCCCTGCCTGCGTACCGCTGACATCGTGCGCCAGCCGAGCTCAGATTGCTTCCCGTATTCACCGTGGTGATGGGCACGTTCACGCGGGCCGCCGCGGCATTGGCCTTGGCGCTGGCCAGCGCGGCCTCGGCATTTTCCACTGCTACCTCGTAGTCGCGCGGGTCCAGCTCCACGATCGGGTCGCCCGCCTTCACCATCTGGTTCTCTTCCACATCCACCTTCATCACGTGGCCGGCGATGCGCGTGCTCACCTGGATCAGGTGGCCGTTCACCTGCGCGTCGTCGGTATCCTCGCTGAAGGTTGAGTGCCACCAGACACCGAGCGCGATCAGCGCCACCACTACGATCGCGGCGATAACAATGCCTCTGCGGCGGGACTGCGGCACCTCAATCTCAGTCTCTGCGGCCGATTGGTTGGGTTCCGGTGTTGGGATTGGATCCGCCACGTTCACTTCCCTCCTAGGTACTTCTTGTAGTTCTGCCCGTCTCCAAGTGCGCGGGCCAGGCTCAGCTTGGCCACGTTGTCCCGATAAAGGCTCACCACGTACTGGCTGTCTGCCTGGGCCACGGATTGCTGCGCCTGGCTCACTGCCAGGTTGTCGCTCACGCCGTTGGCATAGCGCTCCTGCGCTTCTTTCAGAGCTTCGTTCGCCAGATCCACGCTCGACCGCGCGACCTCCACTTGCTTCTGCGCCGATGCAATATCCAGCAGCGCGTCCCGAACATCGGCTTCAATCTGCGCCCTTTTGTCGCTCAGTTGCGCCTGCGCCACATCCAACTGCGCCTGCGCCTCTTGTGCCATGCCGCGCAAGGCAAACTCCTCGAACACCGGCACGCTTACTGACGCCGTCGCATCCACGGTGCCATGCGAGTGCGCAAGCGTCGTGCCAATATCGCCGTAGTCCGCTTCCACCGAAACCGACGGCAGGCGTGCGTCCGTCGCCGCCTTGCGCTGTTCGACCGCGGCTGCGGTCTCTTCCACCAGCGCCGCCAGGTCCTTTCGATTGGCCTTGGCCTGCTCAATCAACTTATCCGCATCCAATTCGTCGAAGGGCGCGTAGGGCGCCTTGTCCGTCAGGTTGAAGCTCTGCGCCAGCGGCAGGCCGATGGTGCGCGCCAGTGCCAGCTTGTCCTTTTTCAGCGAGTCTGTCGCCGCGATCAACTGCTGCTCCAGCGACTGGTAATCCACGCGCGCCCGCAACTCATCCAGCAGCGGCGCCGTTCCCGCCTGGTGATTGGCCACGGCCTGGTCCAGCGACACCTTGGCCGTCGCCACTTGCGCTTCCACGCTGCTCACCTCGGTCTCGTCTGCCAGCACCAGCAGATATGCATTGCCCACCGTCAGCACCACCATGTCGCGCGCGTCCGCGGCCGATAGCTGCGCGGCGGCAAAGTTGTGCTGCGCCGCCAGATAATTGCGCATGGACTGCACGTCTACCACCGACCAGTTGAGCGTGGCGCGCACGTCCGCAAACCCAAATGGCCCGATAATCACCGGAAAACCCGGGATCCGCAACCCCTCGGCTGGCAGGTCGGTCTGCATCGCTGCTTCCTTGGCCGTAAAGTCCACCCCGGGCAGCAGCGACTGCAGTTGGCTCAGCCGCGCCGCACGCGCTCCTGCCGTCTCGGTGCCGCTCAGAATAATGCCCAGGTTCGCCTGCAATCCTCGTTGGATGGCATCGTCGAGCGACAGATCGATCGTCTGCGCCGTAGCCTCGCCCTTGCTCACGCTGCCCTGAAAATCGCTTGCCGTAGGCGGCGATGGCATCGTCGGCTGCGGGATTGTCGCCGTCTGCGCTCCCGCGCCGCGGGCTAAAAGACAAAGTCCCACAACTAGGGCCGGAGGACAAAAACGAATTAGGCTCTGAATGAAGTGTTTCGGCAATTTGAACCTTGCTCAAGAACGGCGGACGCAGTCG
>CAWGGA010000019.1:0-39261 GCA_963822015.1 uncultured Acidobacteriaceae bacterium | reverse complement strand
AGGATCGAGCAGTTTGTTGCGGTTGCGACCGACGGCACATCAGGCCCAGTAGCTGCGGTCGAGTGTCCTGTATTGGATGGCTTCGGCCAGGTGGGCTACGGTGAGGGACCCCGTCCCTTCCAGGTCTGCAATCGTCCGTGCCACTTTCAAAATGCGGTCGTGGGCGCGGGCGGTCAGGCCCTGCTGCTGCATGGCGCGCTCAAGCAGGCGTTCGGCGTCGGCGCCCAGCTCGCAGTAGGCGCGAATCTGGCGCGTGGTCATCTGCGCGTTGGCGTATATCTTTTCTTTGGCTTTGGAGAAGCGCTCGCGTTGACGCGTCCTGGCGGCCATAACGCGGCTGCGAATCTGCGCCGAGCCTTCGGCGGCGGCTCCTCCGCGTAGTTCCTTGTATTGGACAGCAGGAACTTCAATGTGGATGTCGATGCGGTCGAGCAAGGGTCCGGAGATTTTGGCTACGTAGCGCTGGATCATGGGCGGAGTGCACATGCACTCGCGCGATTTGTCGTTGAAGTATCCGCAGGGGCATGGATTCATGGCCGCGGCGAGCATGAAGCGCGCGGGAAAGCTGAGCGACATGGAAGCGCGCGCGATGGTCACGGTGTGATCCTCAAGCGGCTGGCGCATGACTTCGAGGACGTTGCGGGGAAACTCCGGCAGTTCATCGAGAAAAAGGAGGCCGTTGTGGGCGAGCGAGACCTCGCCGGGACGCGGCACAATGCCGCCGCCGATGAGGCCCGCATCGGAGATGGTGTGGTGCGGGGAACGAAACGGGCGCTGCGTGACCAGGCCTGCGCCGGATTCCAGCACGCCGGCGACGGAGTGAATCTTGGTGGTTTCGAGGGCCTCCTCAAAGCTGAGCGGCGCGAGGATCGAAGGTAAGCGCTTGGCCAGCATGGTCTTGCCCGATCCCGGCGGCCCAATCATGAGGATGTTGTGGCTGCCGGCCGCGGCCACTTCGAGGGCGCGTTTGGCGGTCTGCTGGCCGCGCACATCGCAAAAGTCCACCGCAAATTGCTCGAGCTTTCCCAGCAATTCCTCCGTCACCACGCGGTAAGGCTCGCGCTGGATGACGCCAACGACGGACGTGTTGAGCAAGTCGAGGACATCAAGTAAGGAGGAAACAGGATAGACGTTGACGCCTTCGACCACCGCGGCCTCGGCAGCATTGGCGGCGGGGAGGATCAGGTTGGCGATACCTTTTTCGCGAGCCAAAATTGCCACGGGCAACATGCCGGGAATGGGGCGCACGCCGCCGTCGAGGCCGAGTTCGCCGACCATGAGAAAGCGGCTCAGATCGTTTGAGCGCAAGGCGCCGTAAGCGCCCAGGATGCCGACGGCGATGGGCAGATCGAAACCCGAGCCTTCTTTTTTGATATCGGCCGGTGCCAAATTGATGGTGATGAAGGTAGGCGGAATAGTGTAACCGGAGTTCTTGATGGCGGCGCGGACGCGGTCGCGGCTTTCGCGCACAGCGGCGTCGGGCAGGCCCACGGTGTGGAAGTGATCTTCATTCGCGACCACTCCGCTATAGTCCACTTCGACATCGATCAAGTTGGCGTCGATTCCGTAGACAGCGGCGCTGAGGGCCTTAAAGAGCATGGTGGAGGGCTGTGCAGCGAGTGTAACAGAAACGCACGGATCAGGGGGTCAGGGATCTAACGGTCAGCGTGGGCGCCTGCGATGCGGAACAGAGCTCAGGCGCGATCGGAGGGGAAGACACCGATGGATTCGCCGGGGGCGACATTCCGGCCGGCGAGAACGATGGTGTGACTGGCGATTTGCGCGCCCGCGCCAATGACCGTCGGCTCTAGCCGGACTTTATCGTAGTCTCCGGCCCCGTAAGAGAACGAGTAGATGCGGGAGTAGGAGCCGATGACGGCGTTGTTCCCGATGGCGATGCCGCCGCGATCGTTGAGCAGTGCGCGCTGGCGGATGACGACTCCGTCGCCGATGGAAAGGTTGTAGCCATAGGTGAGATCAACGCCATGATAGATCTTGACGCCTGAGCCGAGGTGCTCAAAGATGTGCCGGCCCAACATGCAGCGAAAACGCAGCCCGAGCCAGTGGTTCAGGCCGATCGGAGAGCGGTCGAACATCTGCCAGAACCAAAGCAGCGGCTTGCGCGGAGCAAAGCGCTCGTCATCGACTTCGGCATGGTGCTCCGCCTCCATGGTTACGTTTTGCGGGTCGAGCGAAAGATTGACAACGTTGCCCGGTAGCTCGGAGGTGAGCGTGAGATTGAGCTTGCCGCCGTGAGGGCGGCCCAGATAAAGCTGGTAGAGCTGGTCGCGCACAATCTCAGCACGGCGTTCGGGAGAGCGATGGCGGAGGAACTCTTCGTCGAGAAAGTGAATCCAGCGTCGGTAGATTTCTTCGGCTTCGGGCGCGGGATGGGGAACGACGATGGGTGCGGTGACCATTACTCTTCGACGATAAACCAGAGAACAAGGAACAGGGAATAGGGATTCAGGGGCCGAGTCCCTTGTCCCTGTTGTATGCCTTACCGTTTGCCTAGGACGGTCTTGGGGTTGGCCCCGAGCTTCTTAGCCGCGCGGCGGGCGGCGATGGCATGCATCTCCTTACCCCAATGCGAGCGGTTGATGCCGATCTGCATGGTCAGCATGATGATGTTGCCGGTGCCCCAGTAAAGCGCCAATCCCGAGGCGTAATGCCACAGCATGAAGCCGAATAGAACCGGCATCATGAAGGCCATCATGCGGCGCTGGGAGGGATCCATGCCCGGCGAAGGCGTAATGTATTGCGTCAGGAACATGCTCACGATGATGAAAATGGGCAGAATGTGGGTCGGGTCCGGCTGCGAGAGGTCTGGGAGCCACAACCAGTGCGCCTGGCGCAGCTCCACTGTGTACTCCAAAACGCGGAAGTACGGCCACAGGAGCAGCATCGGCACGAGCATGGGCAGGCAGTTTCCGTACATGTTGACACCTTCGGTTTTGTAGAGCGCCATCATCTCCGCATTCATATCGGCGCGCTTGGGGTCGGCCGCCTTGAGATTCGCGTAGCGCTTTTTGATGGCGTCGACCTTGGGCTGGATGCGCATCATCTTAAGCGACGACTTTGACATCATGATCCGCGTGGGCAGGAGCATGAGGTTGAAGATGACCGTGGAGATAACGATGGCCCAGCCCCAGTTTCCGATCCCGTGCAACACCATGAAGCGCAGAATCAGGTAGAGCGGCTTGGCGACGATGGCCATCCAGCCGTACTGGATGAGCGCCTCGAGCGAAGGCCCGTCGGGCTTTCCGCCTGCTCCAATGGCGTGGATGGACTGGAGCACATCCGTCGACTTTGGGTCCGGCAAACAAACGCAGGCGCGTGTAGCCGCTGGTGTCGCCAACCGCCAGGCCAAGCACGTCGACGTGGGCTTTTTTGCTGTTCGGATCGCTGGGATCGCCAGGCAGCTGTATGGCATTGTGCAGAGTGACCACAGTGGTGCGATCGGGCGCGTCGGGCAGAAAGGCCGAGGCAAAGTAAAGATCCATGACAGCGGCGTACTGATACGGCTCGTCAAGCGTATTGCTCCCGCTCACCTTCGCCGCCGCCTGCGAGTCCTGCTTGCCCTCGATTGACCAGGCAAAGAAGGAAGGGGTCGGCGTCCGCGACGGCATCATCCCCGTCTGCTGCAGCTGTTCGATGTCGCCCAGACCAGCGGGCCATGCGACCAAAGCGCGGACCGGCACGCCGTCTTGCTTTACCCGGGTCTCGACGGTGACGACGTAGCTCGAGTCGAAATGGATGGTCTTTACAACGTCGAGACCGTTCGCCGCATAGTGGAAGGTGACGGAAGCGGGCGCAAGGACGAGCCCGGTGGCCGTAGGCTGCGCGCCAGAGACAGTGACTTGATAAAGCGCCTGGTTGAGCTCGGTGGTGAGCGCCGGCTCATAGGTGAACAACGAGAGCGGCAGGCCGAAGCGCTCAGCGGCCTCGGACTGCACCATGTCAAGGGGTTTGCCGGCCGAGTCGAAGTATCGTTTCAAATACCAATGCTCGACCTGCGCGCCGCGATTGGTGAGGACGATCTTGTAGAGTTCATTCTCGACCGTGGTAGTGGTGACGGCCGAGGCGGAGATCTGCGGCGTGGCGGCAAGCGGACGCGCGGGCGCCCGGCAGCTTGCGGGAGACCGGGCGTGGGCTGAGCGGCCGGCGCCGCGGACTGGGTATTCGCGGGAGCCGGCGCTTGCTCTTCCGGCTTGGGCTTGGCGAAAAAGTACTGATAGCCGAGGAAAATGGCGAGTACGAGCAGCATTAAGCCCATGGTGGAGCGCATATCGCCACCACCACCGCCGCCGGACCCTTGTGTCTGCAGATTGGGATTGTGAATCTCGGGCAAAGGAAACTTCCTATCGTTTACAAGATGCAGCCACAGGCCAGCCGCTCTACCTATGGTAACGGTTCGTGGGGGGATGGAGTTGGGGTGCGATGGCGCGACTCGTTCCGGTGTGCAGGCGAGGCGGACCGGTTGTCAGCCGGAGGGACGGGATCGAAACCGCCGCGCGAAAAGGGATGGCAGCGCAGTAACCTCCAGGCGGCGAGGGCAGAGCCGCGCATGGCGCCATGTGTGGCGATGGCCGTGGCCGCATACTCCGAACAAGTGGGCAGATATTTGCACCCACCCGCGGAGATCGCGTGTAACGCGGGAGAGAGCCAGCGCTTGTAAAAGGCGAGCAGTGCAAGCAAGAAGCGGGTCATGGTGAGGGTGCCACCGGGGTTTTGGGGGCGGCAGCAATTTGCTTCGCGGTGCGCGCCGCCTCGGCCACGGCCTGTTCAAGAATACGTACAACTTCCCTCTCAAGTTGCGCGAACTCCATGGTGAGCACGTTTCGGCGGGGATGGAAGATGAGATCGAATCCCCGGGGCAAGAGATCCACATGGCGGCGCAGGGCCTCGCGCATGCGGCGCTTGATGCGGTTGCGCTCATGGGCTTTGCCCAGCACCTTGCCTACGGTGAGGCCGATGCGCGCCGCTTCTGCGACGCTCGCAAGGAGAGCATCCGGCATTTGCGGCGCAAGAAACCAGCTCATGGTTGCGGAATGCCGCTTGCGGCCGGCGGCGTAGGCGCGCAGATAGTCGGCGTGCTTGCGCAGGCGCGAACTGGCCAGGGTTTGACGCCGGGAAGGCTGGGAAGCTGAACTCATGAGGAAGGCTCTTGCGAATTGCCGGTTGTGCAGCCAATACCGGTTCAAGCGGCCCAACGCGTCAATCTCAACCTCAATCCGAGCCGGCGGAACCGGCCGGGAAAATCAGTCGCGATGCGCGGGGCTGACGGATACGCGCTTGCGGCCGGCAGCACGGCGGCGACTGAGCACGGCGGCGCCGGCTTTGGACTTCATGCGCGCCCGGAAGCCGTGGGTCTTCGCACGGTGGCGGCGGTTGGGTTGAAACGTACGCTTGGGCATGGTAACCCGCTCCTGTTGACTAAAGAAAATCCGCGTCTTCGCGGCATTTCTCCTCCCCATGTAGCCCCTTTGATCTCCGGGCAGCGTGGCGTTTCCTTCCACCCCACGGACGAGGAGCCTTCCACGGGGACCTCGGTTGAGGAAAACCCACTGGATGTCATCGCCTTCGGTATACGGCAGAAGGAGAAATGCTTTAGCGACTTTTTCAAGTATATCGTAGGGAAACTCCAGAATCCAGCGGAGCATCTCAATTCACGATGTGGCAAGGTAGTCGAGTGTTTAAGCGTAAGCTGAAGGAGCACTGCTGGAGAAAAGTGCACGGCAAAGAAAGAGCAGTGCACTTCAGTAACGCGGGTAACACCGGCGCGAAGTTTCACCATCCTTGGTGCAACTCGTCAGGATCGCAGAAAACTTGTGTGAATAGGGGATTGCAACGGCCTTGAGTTGTGCTACTATCGGGACCGTTCCTGAAATTTCGCGTGAAATTTCGAGTGTTCTGCGTTAGGGATTTTTACTCGACAGCCCCGGTTTTGAATCTCCCGGTGCAGATCAGTTGCAGGTAGGTAGCAGGCGGTCTGGGATCAGACGCGAAGTGGGTTTCTTTGCGCCTAAGTAGGCCCGTTGCCTGTAGAACAGCAAACGACCGCCCGGCGCAATACCGGCGGAATCAGAAGCAAGGATTGTACGATGGCATTTGCGACTACGCCGACTTCGGCACTCAACCCCTGGCTCCAGATTCTGGCAGCGCTAGAGAAGAAAGTTATCCGCCAATCGTTTGAGACATGGCTCAAGCCCACTCGGTTCAGCCATGCCGCAGGGCGCAAGCTATATGTGCGCGTGCCTTCGCCTGAGTTCCAGCACATTGGGGACAAGTACGGCGACCTGATTCAGGAAGCCATCGACCTGCACTCGCTTGAGTTCGACGACGTGTGCTTTGTGACGGCCGATGCGGACCCTTCGATTCCACCTCAGCGCAGGGATGGCGGATTTGGCCCGGTAGCATCGCACGCACCGACAGCGCCGCCTGTTGCCGCAACGCGGACTCCGGAGCAGGGGCGATTCGATTGGTCGACAGCAGCGCAGCTCAATCCGCGCTACACCTTCGACAACTTCGTGATTGGGAACGGAAACCAGTTTGCTCGCGCGGCGGCTCTGGCCGTGGCGGAACGCCCGTCGCGCGCCTACAATCCGCTCTTCCTTTACGGTGGCGTGGGCATGGGCAAGACCCATCTGATGCACGCGATCGGGCATGAAGTAAAGCGGCGGCAGCCGGCTTCGAACATCTGCTACTCGTCGGCGGAGAAGTTCACCAACGAGATGATCAACTCCATCCGCAACGATCGCATGACGAGTTTCCGCGACCGTTTCCGCACGGTGGACGTGCTGCTGATCGACGATATTCAATTCATTTCGCAGAAAGAGCGCACGCAGGAGGAGTTCTTTCATACCTTCAACGCGCTGCACGAAGCGATGAAGCAGGTGGTGATTGCTTCAGACCGGCCGCCCAAGGAGCTGACGGAGATTGAGGAGCGGCTGCGTTCGCGCTTCGAGTGGGGATTGATCGCGGACATTCAACCGCCCGACCTCGAGACAAAGGTGGCCATCCTTCTGAAGAAGGCCGAAAGCGAGCAGGTGCAACTGCCGACGGATGTGGCGTTGTTTGTGGCCTCGAATGTGCGCACCAACGTGCGCGAGCTGGAGGGAGCGCTGGTGCGGCTGATCGCGTGGTGCCAGGTGAACCGCATCGAGATCTCGCTGGCGGCCACGCAGCAGTGCCTCAAGCAATTCATCGACATGCAGGTGCGCAAGATCACAATTGAGGCGATCCAGCGCGCCGTGGCCGAGCAGTTTGGCATGAGGGTTGCCGACCTGAAGCAGAAGAACAACTCGCGCAACGTGGTGGTGCCGCGTCAGATCGCTATGTATCTGGCCAAGCAGATGACCGAGGCCAGCCTGCCGGAGATCGGGCGCCAGTTCGGCAATAAGCATCACACCACGGTGATGCACTCGATCGGAAAAATCGACGAACTGCGCCGGACGGATAAGGACCTGCATCGCACGCTGACCAAGCTGCAAGACGTGCTGAGCTTGTAGATAGCCGGCAATGAACAATGGGCAGCGATCATTCACTCGCTGCCATGCCCTTCTGAGGCATTGCAAAGCGATCGCTGTGAACCGCGCCGGCATTTGGTTTCGTGCGCCGCGGCGTGGCAGAATCCGAGGCAGCTTTCCGAAATGAGGGTCTTGATGCGATGGCCTGCGCTGGCGCTGGCAGCGATTTGCGCATTGAGCGCGAACGCTCCGGCGCAAACTCACATCGACGTGCAGCCGGTGAAGGCGCTGAAACCGGCCGACACCCTGGCGACCTGTACGTACAGGCCGATTGCGGCTGAAGCGCTCTTCTATTCCCGCCTTACCGATCAAGAAAAGACCAACGATAACGTCTTCGGCGGCGACTACACGGTTCACGGAAGACGGGAACATTCGTGGCGTGGTTCGGGATTGTGCGCGGCATAACTCCGCCGGCCGAAAAGGGCGGAGAAGTGACACTGCTGGTGCAGCACCACTTCTTCGACGGCATGACCGACTGCCACATTATGCTGGTGGCCAAGAGCGGCGATGGAGACTTTGTGGCGAAACTCAAGATCGATCCGGCGCAGATTCCCGCGCTCTCGCTGGTGCGGATCTACGGCACAGTGACCGGCGAAACGGCTCGCGTGCCGCAGGTAGCGGTGGAGTACATTCGCGTGTGGCCGTGGATGACCTTCACCTTCACCGATCTGGCAGGAGAGGACCACAGCAATCCGCGCTGGCAGAAATACTCCAAAGTACGGCCTGCGGACAGAATCTATGTTCCCTATCCCGACGAAAATTACTACCTGACCGTACTCGGCGATCCCGCGGACTTCGGCTTGAATCTGCTGCCGGACTGAGGGCGGCGCGCAGACGCCTGAGACGATGGGCGCGAGGCATGGTCAATCGGCTTGCTTGTGACGATGACGCCGGACGACATTGTGGCCTACGAGCCATCCCAAGGCGCCGCCGGCCAGAACGTCGGCGGGGAAATGTTCCTGACCAAGAACGCGTGTGAGGCCAACGCCGGTGGCGCCGGTGTAGAGCAGGAATTGAGTCCAGTGGGACGGGTACTCAGCGGCAAGCGCGGATGCGGCTGAAAAGGCGATGGTGGTGTGCGCCGAGGGGAACGAGGAGTCGATGCCCGCGCTTGATTGAAAGAACTTCCCTCTCGCATCGTCCTGATTGGGCCTCTCCTGCCAAAAGACCAGCTTCAGACCCTGCTCGACCACTACGCCATCGGCCATCGCCTCGGCAGCGAGAATGCCGGCTTGCTGCGCATGGCCGTCCTGCCGGATGCGGCCGAAACCGTATAACGCCACCGGAGACGCGGCAATGCTGTAGATCATCGCGTTGGAAACGTCGATGTTGTCCTGATTGAAGCTCGGATTCTTCGAAACCACCTTGGTCATGACGTAGTGATCGGTGCCAAGGGCCACGCCGGTGGCAACGGCCAGCGGGGCAAGCCACTCGAGGTCATGGGTGCGCAGGTCCCTGGGGCTAGTCCAGATGGCCGCTTGATCGTGCAGGAAACTGCGAGGCAGGTTGCGGACCGGCACATCGTCTTGCGGAGACGTTTGCGGGGAGGGCGCGTCGGGGAGCGAAACGCGATCGACTGAGTTGGAGGCGGGTGCGGTTTGCGCCCGAATGCCGAGCCCGAAACTGAGGGCTAATGCGGCGAGAAGCAGCGCGAAAGAACAGAGCCGTGACGAGGACTGTGGATGCAGAACGATTGCGTCTTGTCGCATGGACTCTCGGATAAGAACCGGCAGAGCCGGCCTGTTACCTATCGAACTATTTCAAACAGATAAGTGTCAACGATCGCATTGTTCGGATGAAGCGCCTGAAGATGACGACTCGTTCATCTTCATCAGGCCGGTGCCGGCGACGTTGACTCGCAGACTGGACCGGAGGGCGGCGTTCAGAGTGGCTGCGGAGGGTTCTTGAGATAAATCTCGACGTAGTCGAGGTAATTCTGAGCGTACTCGCGGATGAGAGCGCGGTCCTTGTCGCTGATTTCGCGACGGAGCTTGGCGGGAACGCCGGCCCAGAGAGTGCGCGGAGGAACGACGGTGTGCTCGGGAACCACGGAGCCGGCGGCGATGATGCAGCCTTCGCCGATGCGGCTATCGTTGAGGACGCGCGCTCCCATGCCGATGACGCACATGTCTTCAACCACGCAGCCGTGAACGGTGGCGTTATGGCCGATGGTGACCCAGTCGCCCACGATGACGGGATATAGGTTGCGCTGGCCGTGGAGGACGGAGCAATCCTGGACGTTGGAGCATGCGCCCAGCCGGATAGAGTTGACGTCGCCGCGCAGAACGGCGTTCAACCAAACCGAAGAGCGCTCGCCGAGCACCACATCGCCGAGAATCTGGGCGGAGGGATCGACGTAGCAACTTGCGGGGATCTGTGGCGCATGGCCCTGATAAGAGCGGATCACGAGGCTTGAACCTCCGGCGGCGCGAGTGAGGCCACGCCAAGATTGTAAAAGACGGCCCTTTCAAGCTCTCCATTGGGCCGGCTTGTGAAGCGTATGCGCCGCATGGGGAAGAACTTATGCGGATACCAGCATGTGCTTGCGGGCCTGTACCGGAAAGAGTTTCTAGAGTATCCTATGTTAGCCACTCTGGCATGTTTGGAGGTGGATACCTTTTGGCAGAGGTTCGCGTACAGGAAGGCGAGCCGCTGGAAAATGCTTTGCGCCGGTTCAAGCGGAAGGTGCAGCAGGAGGACATCATCAAGGAAGTGAAGCGTCACTCCTACTACCTGAAGCCCGGCGAAAAGAAACGCGTCAAGGCAGCCTTGGCGCGCAAGCGGAACCGCAAGAAGGCTCGTAAAGAGCAGGACTAATTTTTCAACCCGCCGTGAGAAGTGCCGTTCGGGCGGCTTTCGTTGCGTAAATACGAAGGCCGCCGGTCAACCCGAAAGAGGATGGGGACGGTAGACGCGGCGGCGCAATTGACTGTAGCGCTTCTCCAGTTTCTGTCGGTCCATTCGTGGCAGCTTTTTGCCTTGCGCCCAGCGCGGTATCCATTTGGCGCAATGCTGCAACCCCTCAGAAACTTGAGAACCGCAAGGGATCGCTCAACACGCAATTGGCGTGCTGAGTTTTAAGTCTCCCGGTTTACCGGGCACAAGTTCGAATGCCGCCCATTTTTAGTGCGGTCCGGGCCCCTTGTAGTGCAAGACGAACGATAGCAGGGAACCGGAACGGCAAGTTCCAGCAGTGCTATGGCCGATTTCGGTGAACGTCCCTGTGAGGGAAGCCGGCCATGGAATTCACCGATCGAATCCTCACGTGTGTTGACTGCGGCGCCGAGTTTGTTTTCACAGCAGGCGAGCAGGTCTTCTTCCACGACAAGCAGTTCAAGAACGATCCCAAACACTGCAAGCAGTGTAAGGCGAAGCGCACCCGGGGATCGCAGCGGGTGCGGCCTGAGACGCGCACCACTTGCTCGGAGTGCGGCGCGGAGACCACCGTTCCTTTCAAGCCGACCCAGGGCAGGCCTGTGCTGTGCCGGGCGTGCTTTCAAAAGCAGCCGGGCAAGCCGCCGGCCGCGCCGGAACCTACCGCAGCGCAGGGCTAAAGAGCAGGTCGCCGCGAAAATTTGAGGGGAACCCGGCGTTGCGGACCAGAGTGGCCAGTTGCGCCCAATGGCGCTGGCTGTGGAAGAGCGCGTGGCCTCCGATCTTTCTCCGCGAAACCTTCCGCTGGTCCTCAGGCACCCAATCGAACTTGAGCACGTAAGGATCGTTCCAGGATTCCTCAGGCGCGGCGAGCAGGCTGCGGAAGATCTCGACCGCCTGCAAATGCAGGCCGAAGAGCGCATCGAGCGGACCGGCGGGAATTTGCTCCCGAGGCGTCTCGGGAATGCCGGCAAGGCGCTGGGCCCAGCGCAGTTCCGCGCCCCAGATGTGCCGGACAAACTCCCGCACATTGGCTGGCGCCGCCGATGCCGCAAGGCAGATCGAGCAGAGCCGGGTTGGCTTCCAAGTGGGCTTTCCAAAAGACGGCTGCCTGGTCGTTCCAGGCGAGCAATTCATCCAGCGTGATTCCAGCGCTCATATTGACCTCCTTGAACTCTGCCGCTTGTTGGCGCATGACCTGTGAAATCTATTTGGAAGATCCGAGGGCGCGATGGCCGATGTCGCGCCGGTAATACATCCCATCGAAGTCAATCTCCGCCAGGGCTTGATAGGCGCGAGAGAGCGCTTCCTCGAGGGAATCCGCCGCGGCGGTTGCACCCAGAACGCGCCCGCCTGCGGTGAATAATTGTTCGCCTACATGCGTGGTGCCTGCGTGAAAGATCTGCACGCCGGGAACCTGCGCCGCTGCGCTCAGACCCGTGATTGGCAAGCCTGTTTTGTAGCTTCCGGGATAGCCGCCGGAACTGGCCACAACGCAGGCTGAAGCGCCGGGGGTCCAGCGGAGCGTGGTTTCGGCCAGGCGTCCGTCGACGCAGGCTTCGAGCGCGTCGACCAGATCGCTTTCGAGGCGCACCAGGATGGCCTGCGTCTCGGGATCGCCGAAGCGGGCGTTGAATTCGAGCACCTGCGGGCCGCGCGCGGTCATCATGAGCCCGCAGTAGAGCACGCCGGTGAACGGCGTCTCCTCGGCAGCCATGCCCTGCACGGCCGGCTCGGCGATGTGGCGCAGAATCCACTCGGACATGGAGGGATCGAGCAGCGAGTCGGTGGAATAGACGCCCATGCCTCCGGTGTTGGGGCCGGTGTCGCCCTCGCCGATGCGCTTGTGATCCTGCGCGGGAACGAGCGGAGTGACGTGCTGGCCGTCGCTCAGGCAGAGGAAGCTGATCTCGTCGCCTTCGATGAATTCTTCGATGACCACCTGTTGCTCGGACTCGCCCAGCAACGCGCCCGAGAAGAGCCCCTGGGCGGCTTCGGCCGCAGTCCGGCGCGAATCGCAGATGATGACGCCCTTGCCCGCGGCCAGTCCGTCGGCCTTGACCACGATGGGCGGATGGAAGACTTCGATGGCCTTTTCCACTTCGGCAGCGCTGGTGCAGACCGCGTAGTTGGGCGTGGGGATGTTGTGCCGGTGCAAAAAGCGCTTGGCGAAGCCCTTGCTGGACTCGAGCATGGCGGCTGCGCGCGTGGGGCCGAAGGCGCGCAGGCCGCGCTGCCGCAGCGCGTCGACAATGCCCAGCGAGAGCGGCAATTCCGGGCCGACAATTGTCAGGTCCGGCCGCTCGGCTTCGGCCAGCAGAACCATTGCTGCAAGGTTTTTCAGGTCGACGGGAACGCAGCGGGCGATTTGAGCCATGCCGCCGTTGCCGGGCGCGCAAACAACCTGCGTGACACGTGGACTCCGCGCGACGGCCCACGCCAGAGCATGTTCGCGGCCGCCGGAACCAAGGATCAGGACTTTCATTTCGTTTTCCTTCCCACCAAACTCATCCAAGACCAGAAAAACAATGGTCGGCAACAAGGGTGGGGGAAGTCAAACGGAGGCGAGAGAATCGGTAAGGTTGCATTCCCCTATACTGATGCGGGATGCGCCGCACATGCGGATGCGTCCGCTGGATTGAGACCCCACCATGGTGGAGACCCGCATCAAACCATATGCCGAACAGCAGGCCGAGAAGGCGGCGCGCGAAGAGCAGACGCGCGTCTTCCGGCGCAACCAGGTGTTCGGCCTGCTGATCGTCGCGGCGGCGATTTGCTTATGGTGGCTGCTGCATACCAATCCAAAGTGGATCTTTCCGCCGGGGTGGTGGAGGTGGTAAGTCCTACGCGGACGGCGAACGCTTCGGACGAGAGCCAGTCTCCCGCTTGTCGTCATACTCCTCGGGCCGACGGGGAGCGGGAAGACGGCGCTTTCGCTCGAGCTTGCCGAGCGGTTTGGCGGCGAGATCGTGAGCTGCGACTCCGTGGCCGTGTATCGCGGCATGGAGCTGGGCACGGCGAAGCCAACGCGCGAAGAACGTGCGCGCGTGCCGCACCACCTGATCGACGTGGCGAATCCGGATGAGCCGTTCACCGCGGGGGAGTACAGCAGGCTCGCCCGCGAGGCCCTCCAAAAGATAAGCGCGCGCAAGCGCCTGCCGATTGTGACGGGGGGAACGGGATTGTATCTGCGCGCGCTGACGGAAGGGTTGTTTGCCGGGCCGGCGCGGCAGGAACCGTTACGGGCACGGCTCAGGTCCAAAGCGCAAAAGCACGGAAGTGCCGCGTGGCTGCATCCGGTTGCTGCGGAGGCTGGATCCCGCGACTGCCGAGCGCATTCACGCGAACGATACGGCGAAGCTGATCCGCGCGATCGAGGTGTGCGTGGCGGCGCGTTCACCGCTCTCTACTCTTCTCCAAAACCAGGAAAAAAATCCGCTCGCGGGGTTTCGCCTCTTGCGGATCGGGCTGAACCCGCCGCGAGCGGCATTGTATGAGCGATTGAACGAAAGATGCGCGGAGATGTTTGCCGCGGGCCTGGTGGAGGAGACGCGCGGGCTGCTCGAACGATATGGCCCGGTGAAGGCGCTGGATTCGCTCGGCTATAGGCAAGCGCGCGGCGTGCTGGACGGGATCGTTGAGCATGGACGAAGCGGTGAAGGCCGCGCAGCAAGGGCATCGCAACTATGCGAAGCGGCAGATGACGTGGTTCCGTCGCGAGCCGGAGGTGCGCTGGATTGCGCGGTTCGGCGATGAGGCGGAGACGGCGTGCGAGGCGGTGAACCTCGTGAAGAGAGCAGTTGGCGATGGCCGAATGAAGGCGTACGTCGCTCTGCGGCATCCAATTTAGACTAGGCGTGTAGATGCGGCACTCGCTGCGGCGAGTGCCGGACAGGAGCTTCCCTTGGCAGAAACGAATACAGAGACCATTTATGACGTGGCGGTGATTGGCGGCGGACCGGCGGGATATACGGCGGCGATTCGCGGAGCGGAGTACGGGCTGAAGGTGGCGCTGATTGACGCGAGCCCGAAGCTGGGCGGGACGTGCCTGCACGTGGGCTGCATTCCGACCAAGGCCCTGCTGTTTAACGCCGAGCTGTGGGACTACCTGAAGGACGCGGCGGAGTACGGAATTGCCGGGATCGGGACGCCGGCGCTGGATTGGGCCGCGGTGCAGGCGCGCAAAAGCGCCATTATCAACAAGCACGTGAAGGGCCTCGAGTTCCTGATGAAAAAACATAAGATCGCCGTGATTTCGGGCTTCGGACGAGCTGACGGGGCCGGCGAAGGATGGCGTGCACACGGTGGAAGTGGATTCAAACGGGGCGAAGAGCCAAACCAAAGCCAGGAAAATAATGCTCGCGACGGGGTCGGAGGCCAAGCTGCTGCCGGGATTGAAGGCGGACGAGACGATCCTGACCAATATCGAGATTCTGAATTTGAGTGCGCCGCCGAAGTCGCTCATCGTGGTTGGAGCGGGCGCGGTGGGCGTGGAGTTCGCATCGATCTTCCGCAGCTTTGGGACCGAGGTAACGATTCTGGAGTTTCTGCCGCGCGCGGTTCCGGTGGAGGATGAGGAGATTTCAAAGGAGCTGGCGCGCGTATTCCGCAAGCGCGGCATCGAGATGATCACCGGCGCCAAGGTTGAGAAGGTAGAGAAGACCGGCGCGGGAGTGAAGGTGAGCTACGTCGATCAGAACGGAAAACCGCAAACGAAAGAGGGCGAGAAGCTCCTGGTGGCCGTGGGGCGCGCGCCGCTGACGAGCGGGATTGGCGTGGAGAAAACGAAGGTTGAGCTCGAGCGCGGATTCGTGAAAGTGAATGAGGTGCAGGAGACGGCCGAGCCGGGCGTGTTTGCCGTCGGCGACATTGTGGCGGGGCTGCCGCAACTGGCGCACGTGGGCGCGATGAGCGGAATGGTGGCGATGGCGAAGATTGCGGGGCGCAAGTACCGGCCGGTGCGCCGGGATCGCATTCCGAGCTGCACGTACTGCGAGCCGCAGATTGGCTCGGTGGGTCTGACCGAGGCGCAGGCCAAAGAAAAAGGTCACGAAATCAAGGTGGGCAAGTTCCCGTTTGCCGGCAACTCGAAGGCGACGATCCTGGACAGTCACGAGGGATTCGTGAAGATTGTGGCCGATGCCAAATACGGCGAGATTCTGGGCGTGCACATCATTGGGCCGCAGGCCACGGAGCTGATCGCCGAAGCCGTTGCCGTGATGGAGCTGGAAGGCACGGTGGACGAGATGATGTTTACCATCCACGCGCATCCCACGCTGAGCGAGGCGATGCTGGATGGGTATGGCGCGGTGGAGGGGATGGCGATTAACGCGTAGCCGCCTGCGGTGGGCAGCAGCCGTTGCGTGACGGCGGGGGCCGGCCGGTATATCCTGCGAAATTATGACCTGCAGAAGATCGACGCTATCCGGGATTCTGATCGTGCTCGCTTCGCTTGCATGTTTCGGACAGAAGGCGCACGTGGCAGGGATGTCGGCTCGGGGCTCAAGGCCACATGCTCCCGTCTATCCGCTCAAAGTCAGTGCAAACGGGCGCTATCTGGTCGACCAGACGAACACTCCTTTTCTGATTGTCGGCGACTCTCCCCAACCCCTGGTTACCAGGGTCTCCACGACGGATGCGGCAAAATATTTCGACGATCGCCAGGCTCACGGATTCAATGCGCTGTGGATCAACGTGATTACTGCCGGCCCGTATTATCACGACAGCGCCGATGATGGCAGCACCTACGATGGTGTAGTCCCCTTCACGGGGCACATCGCCGGCGGCACTGACACCGCTCATTACGACCTCTCCAAGCCCAACGAAGCATACTTCGCTCGTGTCGACCAGATGGTCAAGCTTGCGGCAGAGCGCGGTATGACGGTCTTTCTGGATCCCATCGAGACAGGCCAGTGGATCCCGACGCTGCGCAACAATGGTCGCGCTGCCGACTACGCCTATGGCCAGTATCTGGGCAACCGCTACAGGCGCTTCGACAATATCGTCTGGCTGAACGGCAACGATTTCGTTACCTGGAATAAACCCGGCGACGACGAAGTGGTTCGTGCCGTAGCAATGGGCATCAAGTCCGCTGATCCCAGGCATCTTCAAACTATCGAGTTGAACTACGACACGAGTTCGTCTTCCGATGATCCAAGCTGGGCGCCGATTATTTCCGTCAACGGCACTTACACCTACTCGCCGACGTATTTTCAGATGTGGCATAGCTACAACCACACGCCTGTTGCGCCGACCTATTTGCTTGAGGCGCATTACGATTTGATGGATTACGGCCATCCGATAGATTACGGGACGCCCAGGGTGCTTCGGCGCCAGGAGTACTGGGCAATGCTCACCGGAGGGAAAGGACAGATCTATGGCAACGGCTATACCTGTGAGTTTATGTCCGGATGGAAGTTCTATGTCGACACGGTAGGGGTAACGCAGTTAGAAATTTGGCACAAATTCTTCTCTGCCCTGCCCTGGCAGGATATCGTACCGGATGAAGATCACGCGGTTCTCACTGCGGGCCTTGGAACTCTCGGCGATATGCAAACACGCGTCAGTAAGAGTGACTATGCCACTGCCGCTAAAACGCCGGACGGCTCTTATGGAATTGCCTATATGCCGACCGCGCGGACAATCACCATCAACATGGCGAGCCTGAAGGCGCCCGCAAGAGCCAAATGGTTCGACCCCACCAATGGAACATACACGGCAATCGCCGGGTCGCCGTTTTCAAACCAGGGTGCTCGGCAATTTACACCGCCCGGAAACAGCCACAACGACGGCGAGAGCGACTGGGTCCTTTTGCTGGACGCTTCAAAATAGACCCTCACCCGCTTTTCGCCGCCCTGCCCGCTCGCGGGCTCGCTGACGTGCTGCTCCGCTTCTTCTCCACCCGCAACTTCCATGCCGCTTGCAGCGCGCCGCGCAGCGAGTCCTCATCCGCAACCGCCAGACGAATGTGAGTCGCGCCGTTGCGTCCCCATCCGCCGTGAACCGGCAGAAATAGATCGGGCCGCTCGCGAAGAAACTCCGCCTGCACCGCCGGCGTGAGCATCAGATTGCCATATCCTTCGCGCACCGACGCCAGCGTGGCGAAGATGCGCCCGCCAACGCGAAAATCCGCCGCACCCATGTGCGAGCCTTCTTCCGCGCCTTCCAGGCTTAACGCAATCCGCCGAAAATCCGTCGCGGTCATCGGCGTTCTGATCCCTGATCCCTGTTCCCTGTTCCCTGCATTTCAAACTCCTCATTCAGCCACTTCGTGAACGCGGCAAACTCCTCGTCGCGTCCCAGAAAATCCCGCACCATCTCTCTTCCCGGTCTCGACCCGCCCTGCTCCAGAACGGCCTTGCGGTAGCGCGCTCCGGCCTCGCAACCCAGCAGATCTTCGGGATCGAACTGCCCAAAGAAATCCAGAGCAATCACCTTGTCGAACATATACGTGTAGTAGTTCGACGAGTATCCGGTCAAATGCCCAAAGCTCGCGTACATGCGGTTGCCTTCAAGCCACGTCCACGGTTGGAACTGCTTGTAGAGCTCGCGCGTCACGGCGTCCGGGTCAAGCCCAGCCGGATCCTGGTCGTGCAAATCGAGTGAGATCGTGGTGTAGTAGAGCTGCGTCCGGACCCAGTCTGCCCTCCCGAACGCGCCCGCTCGTTTCATGCTGCGGATCAGCTCCGCGGGAAGCACTTCGCCGGTTTCGTAGTGCCTCGCGAACGCCTGCAGCAGCTTCTCGTCGCGGAAAAACTCCTCCAGCATCTGCGACGGCACTTCGATAAAATCGCCCTCCGTCGCAAACCCTGAAAGCCCCGCCCACTCCGTCTGCCCGCCGAGAATCGCGTGCATCAGGTGCCCGAACTCGTGGAAAAAAGTCACCACATCGGAGTACTGCAGAAGCCCCGGATCGTTTGCATCACCCGCCGGGAAATTGCAGATCAGCGCCGCCTCAGGCATCGCGCGTCCACGCACGCCCGTCACCACCGGCGCGGCAGAGAACCACTTGTCTTTGCCCTCGCGCGGATGCATGTCGAGATAGAACCGCCCCACGAGCCGCCCGCCATCGAAGACCTCGAACACCGAGACGGCCGGATCCCACCCCGGCGCGTTTGACGGCCGGAACTCCACCTTGAACAACTTCGCCGCCGTCTTCAGCACGCCGGCCTCGACCTGTTTGTATGGGAAATACGGCCGCACCGACTGCGAATCGAAGTCGAACCGCGCCCGCCGGAACTGCTCGTACCAATACCCGCGGCTGGTGATGTCAATTTCGTTCAGCTCCGGCTCCCGCTGCCGCGCAAACTCAAGCACCAGCGCATGCTCCTGTCGCGCGCCCTCGCGGCTGGCCTCGTCGAGTTTGGCCAGGAACGCGCGCACATTCGCGGCCGACTTCATCATCTGGTCCGCGGTCGCCAGGTCGGCCCAGCTCGCGAAATCCCAGAATCGATCGCGATCTCCTGCCGCGTCGCCAGCAGATCGAGAAGAATCTGCCGGTTCGCCGGATACGCGCGCGTGTGGTACGCCAGAAACATCCTCTCGCGCAGCGCCGCGCTCGCGGCAAATGTCATCACCGGCATCATGTCCGGTGGATCGGTGGTCAGCGTCACTCGCTCTTGGCCGTTCGCATCCTTTTGCGCCGGGTGCCTCGCAATATAATCCGGGGGCAATCCCTCCAGTTCCTCAAGCGTTGCCTCAATTGTCTTCGCGCCCTCCTGAATGTTGCGGCTGAACTCGAGCGAGAGCCCCATTGCCTTATCGTGCAGCGCATGCAGGCGGTCCCGCGTCGCCTGATCCTTATCCACGCCGGCCAACCGGTAGCCGAGCAGCGTACGCTCCACATAGTGCTTCGTCGCCGGGCTCGCGCCGTCCAGCTTGATCGCCGTCAAGCGCATCATACACTTCTCGGTTCAGGCTCAGCGCGCTCCCCGCCATCGCCACGCGTTGCGCTTCCATCTGCGCCCGGTCGCGCACGGCTTTATCCGCGGCCACCGAGTTCAAAATACCCGCCTGCGCACCGGCCAGGCTCAGTTGCTCAATCGCCGTGTCGTACAGCAGCAGGGAATTCTCCGGCGTGCGCTCGCCCTTCACGGCTACCAGCGCAGCCAACGCGTCTTCATGAGCGGCCAGGCGCGCGCTCACCCATGCGGTCAGCGCCTCGGCCGACGCCGCTCCGCCGGCTTCCCATGCATGCAGACCTTCGCCAGTCGCAGTCGCAAGCGTTTCTATACTCATTGCGAGAAAATCCTCCAAATTCCTAGAGCCTGTTATTCACTTTCGCACCGGTAGCGTTGCGCGCGAAAATCCGGCCAGACCGGGGCCCCCACGGACAGGCCTTCGTCCGTGGGGTGGAGACGAGGCGGAGGCCGAAGGCTTTGGTGGCTCCAAGGTCGACGCTTCCGACAACGAAGTATGGCCCGATTAATGCGTCCGCAACCCGAAGGGCTGCGGCCATTTTCCTCATTTCTTTGTTGCCGTCGCTCGCAGACACCCGGTATGCGTTGCTCCTCGCTTCTTGAACTGACGAAAAATCGGCTCCCAGCGCCATCCGCGGGATAGTGAATAGCAGGCTCTAGACTAACAAGGCAATTCTCGCCGCTCCGGGCGCCCCCACCCTCTCTCCAATCTCCCGCCGCCCTGCGATACCCACCTCCAGGCCCCTTAAAAACCCTTTCGTAATGCACTTTCTTGGTTGCATTAGCATCAAAACCCCTTTAAGATGCGTCAATTGAAGGAAATGCCTCTCGCGGTCTCGAGCACGATTGATTCGCTTCCCGCGCCGGCTCCGGCAGTGCCACGCCTGCGTGTTAGCAAGCTGTGTATCGCCGTCCAGGGCGTCACCCCCTCTGAGCTCTTTTCTCGCGCCAACTCTGCGTTAAAAGACTCTATTTTCATAGAGTTACGTCTTGATTCCCTCACCAAGCCCGCAGCCGTATTCTCCGATCTCAAGACTCTTCCTCAGCCGCCGCCGCGACGTCACGGCCATCGCTACCTGCCGCCGCAAGTCCTTCGGCGGCCACTTCGCGGGGTCCTTGAATTCGGAGTTGGAGCTGCTGCTGAAGGCCGCCGAAACCGGCTGCCAGATCGTCGACCTTGAGGTCGAGTCGGTCGAGCAATGCACCCGTCCCCAGTTGGCCAAGTTCCGCGCCGCCCTCCGCGCTGCCGGCGCCTCCCTGCTCATCAGTTCGCACGACTTTACCCGCACTCGCCGTCCCGAGGGCCTCAACCAGACCGCCAAGCGCATCGCCGCCTACCAGCCCGAGTTCGTCAAAGTCGTGTCCACGGCCCGCAATCTGGCCGATAACCTCTCCGTCCTCAGCATGGTCCAGGACCAGTCCCTCGACTCTCACGTCGTGGGCATCGCCATGGGCGAGGAGGGCCTCATCAGCCGCGTGCTCAGCCCGCGCATCCGGCGCTGCTTTCACCTTCGCTTCCTCCGCCGACGGCGCTGAAACCGCGGCCGGCCAGCCCCCCGCGCGCACCCTTCTCGACGTTTACCGTCTCGAGCAGCTCGACCAGGCCACGCGCATCTTCGCGGTTGCCGGCAATCCCATCTCCCACTCGCTCTCGCCGCTCATGCACTCCACGGCCTTCCGCCGCGAGAATGTCAACGCCATCATGCTTCCCCTCAAGGTCCGCGCGCTCGATGACTTGCTCACCGTCATTCGCGACCTGCCCCTCGACGGTGTTGCTGTCACCATGCCCCTCAAGCAGGAAGTCCTGCCGCATCTCGCCAACATGGACCCGCTCACTGCCCGCATCGGCGCCTGCAACACCCTGCGCACCGGCGCTGACGGCAAGCTCTACGGATTCAATACGGACGTGGCCGGCGTGGTTCGCCCGCTCGAGCGTCGCATGCGTCTCCAGGGTGCGCGTATCCTCGTCCTTGGCGCGGGCGGCGCAGCACGCGCCGCTGTATTCGGTCTTGTCGAGCAGGGCGCTGAAGTCTACATCGTCAACCGCACGCACGAGAAGGCCGTCGCCCTCGCCCGCAAAGCCAAAGCCCACGTCCTTCGCCAGAGCCTGCTCGCCAAGCAGCGTTTCGACGCCATCATTAACACCACTCCCTGCGGCATGGCCGGCATCAAGCAGCAGCTTCCCCTCAAAGAGAGCGAGCTAAACGCTTCGCTCGTCTTCGACCTGGTCTACACCCCCATCGAAACCCCGCTCCTCAAGCTGGCCAAGTCGCGCGGCCTCGCCGTCGTCTCCGGTCTTGAAATGTTCGTTCAGCAGGGCGCGCGCCAGTTCGAAATCTGGACCGGCAAGCCCGCTCCCGAATCCGAAATGCTCCACGCCGTCGAGCTCGAGCTCCGCCGCCATCCGCAGTAACCCGCCGCGATGCGCGAAAGTCCATAATCGAGCTCTAGTCCGCGGCCCTCAAGGCCGGCGATCCTTCGCCCAGCAGCCGCTCGACTTCATCGTGCAACCGCGCCGTGATGGCGGCCTCCGTCTCTTCGGGGGCAAAGTGGATCGCTTCGCCAATTCGCACTTCGATTGTGCCCGAGCGGAACCAGCGGCGCTGGCGGGTCTTAAGCTCGCCCAGCCCGCGGATGGCCACCGGAAGCACGGGCACAAAGCCTTCCTTGGCCAGCAGGCCGATGCCGGGCCGGAAGCGCGCCAACTGGCCCTCGGCCGAGCGTGTGCCCTCGGGAAAAACCAGCACGTTGTAGCCGTGGTCCATGGCCTTGCCGGCGTGGGCAAAGCTGGCCTGGAAGTCTCGCTGGCGCGGCAGCGGAAACACGTTGAAGAGCGCAGTCACGAGCCAATAAGCGGGCGGCCCGAGGATGTAGAAGCCCTTGTGCCCCGGCGGCCACTCCGGATTGCGCCAGTGCCGGTAGTCCTCCAGCATCTCGCCCATCATGGCCGTGGCAATCCAGCGGCGGTACGGCCCCGGCAGCGCGTACTGGATGAGCGGCCCGTCGTACTCGGTCACATGGTTGGCGACAATGAGCAGCGGCCCCTCGGGCAGCGGCTTGCCAGCCCCCGCCGCACCGGGCATCGTCACGCGCGGCTCGGCCAGCAGCCATGTGAGCGGCCGCATTATGGCCTCGATAAAAGCCGCGCGGATCCAATGGATTGGCTTCCACCACGGCCACTCCGGGTAAAGAAACTGCGGTCGCGGCGGTTCCGGCGTCACGGCCGTCGCGGCTTCCGGCTTGGCCGCGGCTCTGGTCGGCGCGCCGTCCTGGCCGGATGAATCGGCTGCGAGCGCAGTGGCCGGGCTTTCCATATCCTCTGCGGCGCTGCCGGCTACGTGCCTGCGCAGCTCGCCCAGGGTCTGCACCTCTTCGAGCAGGCCGGCGCCTGAGACGATGCCCAGCCGCTCCTCGATGGCTGCCGCCAGCTGTACTCTTGCCAGGCTATCCAGATGCAAATCCTCGGTCAGGCGCAGCTCGTCGCCTACGCCGGGGTGGGCTTCGCCGGTGATCTGCGCGATCAGCGCCAGCAGCCAGTCAGACGATGGGCCGAACGCGCCGTCCATCGAGCCATGCAGCGAGCCGTTGCCGGTCGTCGAGGCCGCGGTCTGGATGCGCTTGAGCCATGCCGCGACCGGCTTGCGCCTCACTTTGCCCGTCGAGGTGCGCGGCAAATCCGGCTCCGGCCACAGCACCCAGCGGATGATGCGCTGGAACTCAGGCAGACTGGCGTTGGCGCGTTCCACGGCTGCCGCGGCACATTCTCCCGTCCCCCGGCAGGCCAGCACCGCGCATGGCTCGGGGCCGGCCGCAGTCTCCATGGCCACCACCGCGCAGGCCGCAACCCCAGGCTGTTCCTCGATCGCCGATTCTATGTCCTCCGGGTGTATGTTCACCCCCGCCGCGGTTACGATTACCTCGCTCTTCCGGCCCAGAAACCTGAGCTCTCCTGACTCCTGCCGCTCGGCAATGTCCCCCGTCGCCAACCACTCTTCCTTGCGCGGGCGCAGCGATCCTCCCTCCCAGGTCGCCCCGGAGATGACCGCGCCCCGCACCAGCACCTCGCCGTCGGGAGCCAGTTTGACCTCGCGCCCCGGCAGCGGCTTGCCGATGGTGCCCCTGGCGACGTGGAAGGGATGATTGAGCGTGATGAGGGCGGTAGACTCGGTCATGCCGTATCCCTGAACCAGAACAAATCCCAGCGCGTTCCAGAACTGTTCCAGGGGGCCCGGCAGTGCGCCGCCACCGCTGACGAAGGCCCAGAACTTCAGGCCGAATTCTCGATGCACGGCGCGGAAACGCCACCACCGCCGCAACGGACCCATCGGAGACACCGATCCGGCGGCGCGTTCTGCAAGGCCGTCGTGGGTCGCTTCCAGATGCGTCTTGAGCAGGGCCAGAACACGCGGTACCGCGGCAAGGACTGAGATGCGTTCGCCTCGAATGAGCTCGACAAGGTGCGGTGCGGCCAGGCGGCTCTCGAAGTGGAGTTCAGCGGTGAGGACCGGTGGAACCCAGAGGCCCATCGTCTGGCCGAATACATGGCTGAGCGGCAGCGTGTGCAGAATGCGCAGTGGATGGACAAGCCGCTCCCAGCGCATGTAAGGCCTGGCGCCGTCCTCGATGGGGCCCACGCTGGCCAGCACGTTGCCGTGCGTAAGCACGATGCCTTTGGGTTCGCCTGTGGTGCCGGATGTAAAGAGAACCTGCAGCGGCGTGTCGGACGACAAACCAGGGATCGCGCCCATCTCCACAACCGGAAGCTCGCTGAGCCAATCCTCGAAGGCCAGCGCGGGAATGGCGGGTGACTTCCTGGCCGCGGCCAGCTTGGCGAGCAGGACTGCGTCTCCGACGGCAAGTTTGGGGCTGACGTCAGCGGCGACGCGCGCGGCAAACTCGGGCGTTCCATTTGCGTCGAGCGGCACAGCAAGAACGCCGCGCAACATGCAGCCGTGGAAGGCGGCGATCCATTCGGCGCTATTCTCAGCCCACACCAGCACGCGATCGCCCTGCCCGATGCCCCGCGCTTCCAGCAGCGCGGCAAAGCGGCCGGCAAGCCGGGCCAGATCGCCGTAGCTAGTCACGCGCCGCCGGTTGCCCTGGTAGCGAACCACCGCAATCTCGCGATCGAAGCGGCGAAAGTCGTCGATCAGTGTGGCAAGATGATCGCGCATACGGTGTGCGGCTAGAGCCTGCTATTCACATTGGGTCGGGCAGCGGCGGGAACCGGTTTTTCCCGAGTTCAAGGAGCGAGGAGAGCGCTGTACTTTACGTTCTGAAGCGACGAGCGACGACGAAATGGGAAAACTGGCCCCGTTCCTCCGGGTTCCATCCCAGCACGCAGAAACCGCGTGCCGCGAGCCCTGGGTTGTCGCAGAAATTCGTTCATGCTTCGTTCTCGCACTCGATCTTGGAGCCATCAAAGCCTTCGGCCTCGGCCTTGTCTGATCGAATTTTCGCTCGTAACGCCGTCTGCCCCAAAGTGAATAACAGACTCTGGTTCATGGTAGCAGTGTGGGGTTAAGAAACTTTGCGTCCATTTGGGCTATGCCGGTGTGCCTCTTCCATTTGGATGAATGTGCGCCGCCAACGATGCAGTGTCTGGCACCTGAGGCGCTGCCGGCATGCGACTCGCGCGCGGCGGCCGTCGTACACTGAAGGCACCAGGATTTCCCCATGAAAAAACTCGCCATTGGCCTTTATCTCCTGCTCACCGTTGTGTTGCTCGTCTGGGCCTATTATCAGGCTATTTATGTGGCGCCGAACGATGCCGCGCAGGGCGAAATGTTCCGCATCATCTACTATCATGTGCCGTCGGCCTCGGTCGCGTTCCTGTTCTTCGCCGTCAGCCTGGTGGGCTCCATCGGCTACCTCGCTTCACGGCACAACCACGTTGAGCGCGCGCAGATGTTCGATGCCTGGGCGCTGGCCGGGGCAGAGGTTGGGGTTGTCTTTTGCACCGTGGTCCTGGTCACGGGCCCGCTTTGGGGCAGGCGCGCATGGGGCATGTGGTGGACCTGGGACGCGCGCCTGACCACCACCTTGGTTCTGTGGCTCATTTATATGAGTTACCTGCTCTTGCGCCGCTTCGCCGCCGGACCCCAGATGCAGACGCTGGCCGCGGTGCTGGGCATCTTCGGAGCGCTCGACGTGCCCATCGTTTATATGTCGAACCGCTGGTGGCGCACTCAGCACCCGGCGCCGGTTTTCGGCGGCGGACAGGGTTCCGGCATGGCCCCATCGATGGTCGGCGCGTTGCTTTGGAATATGCTCGCCTGGTTTCTTTGGGGTGTGCTGATTCTGGCTTTTCGCTACCGGGTTGAGCGGCGGCAGCAGAAGATCGCTGCGGAAGAAGCAGAGCAAGCCTTGCGGGCCTGACGCCGGCGCTGGCCTGCTGGGAAATCTGAGGAACACGATGAAGAAACTTGGTATCGGACTGATCGTCGCTTTGCCCGTCGCCTTGCCCGTCGCACTCTTCTTCTGGGCCTGTTATCTGGTCTTTTCCGCGCCGCCTGAGCCTCCGTTTGACTGGAGACTGCATATGACCCTGGCGCAGCACGACGCGATGGTGGCGCCGATCAACCATCTCTATACGAGGGCGGCGTATACCGTCACCTGGGCCATCCAGCTCGGCTATGCGGCGTGGCTGTGCGTGAGGTGGCAGTCGCAGAAGCGGAAATCAGTGCGATAGCTCCAGCCTTCTTGCCCTTCAAGCTCGCGTGTAGCCGCATCACTAGCAGCAAATAAATCCCGCCCAATGTCCCATAACACGCCCTCCCTTTGGTAACTCTCCAACGGGCCAGGCCCCACGCACGTTCGTGGTATTTCAAGAATCCTCTCATCCCGCCGATGATGCAGTGGTAGGCCATCTGCTCAGTGCCTAACGGGGACCCTTATCATGCACGACTTTTTAATCGCTCTTGCCTTTATCGGTATGGTTATTGCTCCTGCCATCGTTGCTGCCAATTGCACCACTGAAATCACAGACGAATCCAAGTCGAAATAGACGGTGTGGCTCTCCGGCCTGCCGTGCCATCCCGGATCTGCGTTGTTACAAAGAGCGTTCTCTCCCGGTCGCGCAGTTGCACTGCGGTCCCTGCCTATCCCGTTGCCCCCCTGCTCCTCCAGAAATTGCTCTTCGCTCCTCAAGCCGGTAGACTGGGGGATCGGGAGCCATTCATGTTGGTTGTCATGAAAGCGCAGGCTACGCCGGAGGAGATTCGGGCGGTCTGCGAGTATATCGAGCAGTTGGGTTTCCGTCCCCATCCTCTTCCCGGAGCCCAACGGACTGCCATCGGTATCACCGGCAATCAAGGCGAAGTCAACCGCGGAAATCTGGAGTCGCTCTCCGGCGTCCAGGAAGTGATCCGCGTCTCAAAAGCCTACAAATTAGCCAGCCGCGACGTGAAAGAGGAAGACACTGTCGTTCGTTTTCCCGGCATCGGGATCCCCGCGGACAGGCCCCGTCCGCGGGGTGGGGATCCGGCGCGGCCGTCGGCGGCCGCGATCTTGCGGTGATCGCAGGCCCGTGCTCCATCGAGAGCCGCGAACAAGCCTTTGCCATTGCCGCGGAGGTGGCGGCGAGCGGAGCTCAGTTCTTCCGCGGCGGCGCATACAAGCCGCGTACTTCGCCGTACGCTTTTCAGGGGCTCGGGCTTGAAGCGTTAAAAATCATGTCCGAAATCCGCGAAAAATTCGGCCTCCGCATTGTCACCGAGGCGCTGGACTCCGAGACTCTCGAATTGGTTGCCGAATGGGCTGACGTGATCCAGATCGGCGCGCGCAACATGCAGAACTTCTCGCTGCTGAAGAAAGCGGGGCGGCTGCGCAAACCGGTGCTGATCAAGCGCGGCATGAGCGCCACGCTGGAAGAGTTCCTGATGGCCGCGGAGTATGTGATGAGCGAAGGCAACTACGAAGTGATTCTCTGCGAGCGGGGCGTGCGCACCTTTGCCGACCATGCACGCAACACGCTTGACCTGAGCATCGTCCCCGCGTTGCAGCATGTGAGTCACCTGCCCATCCTTGTCGATCCCAGCCATGGAACCGGCCGGCGCGACAGCGTGCTGCCGATGGCCAGGGCAGCCGTGGCCGCGGGAGCCGATGGGTTGATGGTTGAGGTGCACGACCATCCTGAGAACGCGCTCTCCGATGGCCCGCAATCGGTGTATCCCGCGCAGTTCGCGGCCATGATGAACGAAATCGAACAGATTGCGCCGGTTGTCGGACGCCATCTGGCGCGAGGCGTAGCCGCTCCCGCCAAGTGAAGCGAAATAGCAAGAATCAACATGAGCTGTCATCTAGCGGACAGCGAACCGTGGATCTGCGGTTGTTCAGAAATCCAAAAATGTCCCAAGCGCGCAGGCTTGTCGAATGGCGCGGAAAAATCTCGGATTTCACGAACCGGAACCTTACCGCTCTTCGCCGCCCTGCTTGCGCTATCCCTCGCCGGCTGCCGCCCAAACGATTTTCCCCAATACCCGCCCAACTACCGCGAATACGTCTACGTGACCAATGGCGGCAGCGATACCGTCACGGTGCTCGACGTGGTAAACGTTCGCATCGATCGCGAACTGCCCGTTGGGAATGATCCTGTTGCCGTTGCCGCAAACCCGGCGCGCAACGAAGTCTACGTGGTGAACTCAGGCGCCGCGCCGGCGAACGGCTCAATCTCCGTGATCGATGCCGAACACAACACGGTCGTGGCAACGATTCCACTGCACCTGCAGCCGGTTTCGATCGATTTGAATGAGGCCGGGACAGTTGCTTATGTGGCCAACTCAGGCTCGAATTCCATCTCCGTCGTCGATCTCAAGTCCCGCCGCGAAGTGGCGCAGATCGCCGCGGGCCAGGATCCCGTGGCCGCGCGGCTGTCACCGGACGGCAAGACGCTGGTGGTGGCCGGCCAGCGGGACGGTTCGGTCACGTTAATCGATGCGGCAAGCGGCAAGGTGCGCGCCGCGTTTGCGGGCTGCCCCGGTGCGGCCGAACCGGTGATTCTGCCCGATTCTTCAAAGGCGTTCGTGCCGTGCTCGGCTGGTCATCAAGTCATGGTCATAGCCCTGGCGCAGCCCGATGCACACCCTGCTGAACCGGATCGCGTGGAAGCGCTCATGGATGTGGGTCACGCACCCATCGATTTAGCGCTGAAGCCCGACGGCGGCGAAATCTTTGCTTCGAATTCGCTTTCCGATTCGGTTTCAGAAATCTACGACGCCACCGACGAGGTCGGCGACACATATATGATCGGCGACGAACCTGTCCGGGGGCTCGTGTCGCCCGATAATTCGCTGCTCTACGTGGCCAATGTGCTTTCGCAGGAAGTAACGGTGTACTCGATCAACGACGGCAAGCGGATTGGGGCCATTCACGTCGGCGATGGGCCCGCGGCGCTCGCGTTTTCGGCGGCCGGAAACCTGCTGTTCGTGGTCGATCGCCGCTCCGGCGACGTGGCTGTGGTGCGCACTTCAACGCAATCGCTGTTTACGCTGCTCCCCACCGGTCGCAGCCCAAACGCCATCGTGGACAAAGCGTTCAAACTGCAGTAACGACGCGAGCAGTCAACCTGCGGCCCATCGCTTGGAACTGCAAGAGACGCGGTTACTGCTTGGCGCTCGCGTCTGCGGCCGGAGCGTTCCCGGCAAGTGCTACTTGCGGGCCCATTAGAACGCCGTCATCCAGTGAAGCGGCTACCAGACGGTCGCCGGCCGCACGAATCAGGACAATGTTGTAGCCGGTCTGCCACCAGTCCCATGTCATGGTTTTGGGGTCGATGGCGTAGACCTGGCCGCTGGAGCGCGAGCTGACCAGGATTCTCTTTAATGCCGGGTCATAGCTCAAGATCGTCCACGTCGCGAAACGGAAGGCGATGAATCCACATCCAGGTCTTGCCCAGGTCGCGAGTGTAATAGACGCCCTCGCGCGCGCCCAGCCAGAGCGTGCCGTCGGGCGAAAAGGCCACGCGATGTATGCGCGTGAGCATCGTCGGCAGCCCCATGGGCCACCATGTTTGACCGGCATCTCTCGATAAGACGACGCCGTCAACGCGGGCCGCCGCCATGGTGTCGCCGTGAACGGTCACGGAAAGGTAATCGCCTTCGCCCATCACCGGTCCGCCCTGCCAGGTTGCGCCCTGGTCGCGGCTGGTCAGCAAGCCGTAGCTTGTGGCCGCCACCCAAACGTCGCCCGATACATCGAGTGAGTTCACCGGACTTTCCAGCTCGATGGGGGGAGCCTGAACCTGTTTCTCGATGTTGACGCGCGTATGCATGTGCGTCTCTGTGACGGTCTTCACCACTGTATTGACGATGTCGTTCCGGGGCTGCCAGGTGAGCGCAGCGAACGCCGCGGGCGATCCGCCTGCGGCAGGTGAGGCGCTCGCGGTATCGGCCCCGGAAGGAGGATCGCCGGCGCCGGATGGTTCGAGGACGAAGATGCCATGGCCGGTTCCGGCGACGATGCGCCCATCCTTTGTCTGCGCCAGGGCGAAAACGTCGCCCCCGTCAAGGCCTGAAGCCACCTGCTCCCAATAAGCGCCCCCGTCAGTGGAACGGAACACGCCGCCGAAATTTTTGTCGTTCACCACGCCCGCGTACAGCGTCTCGGGATTGTCGCGGTCGACGAGCAGAGCCGCAACCTTCCTCTCGGAGATGCCCTGGTTTGACGGCGTGAACGTGTCGCCTGCATCGTCGCTCGCCAGCACGCCGCCACGATCGGTGGCCAGCAGCACGCGATTCGAATCCTCGGGATCGACATATACGCTGTTCACCACAACGTCGGAACCGGTCATGCGCTCAAAGCTTCTGCCGCCATTTACGGTTTTGTACAGGCCCTCAGTCGTGCCCGCATACACAACTTCCCGGTTCTCGGGATCCTGCATCAGGCTCCGCGTCCTTCTGGCCTCGCTGGGAATGCCCTGGATCTTGTGGAAGAGGATGCCTGCGTCCTCGCTCTTGTAGATTCCGCTGCATGCGCTCAGGTAAACGATGCGCGGACGCTTGGGGTCGACGATGATGGAGAACACGTCCGAGTCCACGATCAGCCCCTGCTTGATGTTTCGCCAGGTTTTGCCGCCGTCGGTCGTCTTCCATGGCAGGTGCCAGGTTCCTGCGTAAACAATTTCAGGATTGACGGGATCCACCGCCAGCGATTCGATCTCATGAATCTCGTGGCTGTCTGGAGGGCTGATCTGCGTCCATGTCACTCCGCCGTCGCCGGAGCGGAAAACTCCCGCCAGCGTTCCGGCATACAGAATGTTCGCATCGGATGGCGCCTGAACAAGCGCGTGAACCGGTTGACCCTTGAAAGGTGCAGGCTCTGTCCAGCTCCTGCCGTCGTCATGGCTGATCCACAATCCGCCCTCGTTGGAGTTTTTCCACGCACCGACGTAGATCGTGGCGGGATCGGCGGAGTCCACCACGACGCTGTCGAGGACGAACCCGTCCTCCGCGGCTCAGTTTGGCCAGACGATGCCAGCTCGCGCCTTCATCCATCGATTCATAGAGCCAACTGTTCGTTGTACCCAGCAGGAGATGCTTGGGCTGCCCGGGAAACGATGCAAGGGCCCGTGCATCACCGCCGGCGGGGCCGACGACGGTCCAGGGGCTCTGCGCCGGCAGGCACATGGAACCGGGCAGAAATGCAATCAACAGAAGAACTTTGGCCGGCACCCCAGTCCGGAACGGTTTCTTACGAAAACCCCACAAGCTGATCATTCAGACAGAAAGCTCCAACTCATCTCCTTTAAGAATAGACAATTTGAGCCTCAAAAAGCGAAGAGGCGATAGCGTTTCCGGGGGTTGTAGCGCCCCCGAAGCCACTATCGCCAAACCAACGCGACCATCCCTGGGCCCCAGCGACGGGTCTTCGTCGCTGGGGTGGGAGCATCAGCGAGCGGCGACCTTTAAGCAACTCGGCGTGGGTGTACCTGCCCTGGAAGCGCCGTAACCGGCTTGTGGGCCGGCCAGCCTCCATCTGCTGCGGAAGGAATCCCTCGAGGTTGAGGCGAGCCCTGCCTGTCCGTGGCAGGGCCCGCTATGGCTGGCCAGTCGAAAGCCGCCCCGCTTACTGCGCCGCGGCCGCCTTCTTGTGGTGGTGGCGCTCCCCTAGCGGCTTGCGCGCCTGCGGCTTCACCGCCGTCTCGTCCACCGGCGTCGTCCCCGTTACGTCGGTTGTGAACGTCGCTCCGGCTGGCACCAGGTAGTCCTCTACCGTCTGCCCGTCGGTCGCGTCCGTGGCCACGCTGATGCGCGAAGCATCTATGCCCTGCTCCGTCACCAGGTAGTCCTTGGCGTTCACCGCCCGCTGCGCCGCAGAGTCTTCCACCTTGGCGTGCTTGTGGTGCTCGGCGTACTTCTCTTCCCTCGCCGTCACCGCCTTCTCCTTGGTGTCGGACTCGCCCACTACCACTGCCTTGGCGTCCGCCTGCTGCTTCAGGTCCAAAGCCACCTGGTCCAGGCATGCCTTGGCTTCGTTGTCCACCCGCGTCGGACGCGCCTTGTCGGTCGCAAAGCTGATCGAGCACAGCGCCTGCGTCTTCGGCGCCGGCGGCGGCGGAGGCGGCGCGGAGATCGTCAGGTTTGTGTTGGCGGAAACCGTGTGTCCCTTGTCGTCGGAAACATTGCAGGTAATCCCCACTGCTCCAGTGGGCGCTCCCGCCGACGAATACTCCGCCGTCGTTCCCGTCCCCGTGATCGTCCCCGCCGTTGCCGAGTAGCTGTACGTCAGCGGCCGATTCTGCGGGCTCACCGCCGTCGAAGCGATCGTCGCCGTGTCACCCGGCTTGATGGTGTCGGGGCTGGCCGAGCAGCTGATTGTCGGCGGCTCGAACGCCTTCACCGTAAAGTCCGCCGAGCATTCCGCGGACTGGCCGGGCTTCAAGCCTTCCTTGCCCTTCTTGCCTTCTTTTACGTCAGCCTTCACGGTGTAGCTGCCGGGATCCAGCGAACTGGTGGCGACCGTTGCCGAGGTCCCGCTGCCAGTCACTCCGGTTCCGGTCCAGCTATAAACCACATTCGTATTCTTTTTCGTGCTCACCGATCCGGCTGTTGCCGTTACTGTGAGAGGATCGCCCGGGTAAACTGCGGGGGCGCTCGCGTTGCACGCCAGAGTTATCGGCGGCTGCTTCTTGCACCCCATGGGCAAGATGCCCAAAGTCGTAGCAGCCAACATCAGACAAAAGGACTTCAACTTTCGCGAATACATTTCATTCTCCTTCTCAATCATGCTGAACAAACAAGCATATTCCCGTTTGGGGCCACCGCGATCTCGATCCTGGATCATTTCACCTTTTTGCCGCCTGTGCCTGGCGCAATCCGGATTCAAGTCCGTTTCCCTCCGCATCTCTACTGCGACGCAATCTGGAAAACAATAGCCGTCGAGCTCTCTCTTACGCTCGGCTTCTCCGCCTCAACGCGGCGCGCGGCGCGAAAAGCCATCCCCATGCGCCGCACGGCACACTGGGCGTTCTGATGTGGCGCGATTCTTCCCCTGCGGCTCACATCTCCGATTGTTAGCTGATGTTGTGGTAATCCACTCTCGGGCACTTCGCTCACTCAATAAACAACGCGTCTGTCCCAAGGTGTAATTGAGCGCGGCGCACTCCTCACCGAGCCCATCACACATTGAGACTACCTGGGCTGAATCCTCCATTAATCATAAAGGATCGAAACGCTTGGCCTGCATTCAGGGTCGTTAGTAGGCTGCCCTGCTCACGATAAATCTGCTGTTTTAGAAGCGAAATAGCGTAGATAAGTTGCTCTGGACGCGGTGAATACCCCGCCGGAAACCTCAGCGGGCGATGGTAGTCTTGGCAATTCTCTTCCAGTGAATTCGCCACGCTGGCCAGAAATCCGCCTAATGATTGGGTGAATCTTGCGCGCCACGAACTCCGGGCGGTGACTTGAGGCATGCCCGATTCGGTCTTCACCAATTCTCTAGGTTAAATAAATTCAGTTGCTTAACCTGCATTCAGGGTCTTCAGCAGGCTGCGCGGCTCGCGCTGTATCTTCTCTTGTAGCAGCGAAATCGCGTAGATAAGTTGCTCGGGTCGCGGTGGGCACCCTGGTACATACACATCGACCGGCACAACCTGATTCACGCCCTGCAACAGCGCGTAGTTATTGAACACACCGCCCGAGGTGGCGCATGCGCCCATTGAGATAACCCACTTGGGCTCAGGCATCTGGTCATAGAGCCGGCGAAGCACTGGAGCCATCTTTTGCGAAACGCGGCCGGCTACGATCATCAGGTCGGATTGCCGTGGTGACGGCCGGAAGACCTCGGCGCCGAATCGCGCAATATCGAAGCGCGAGGCGCCCATCGACATCATCTCGATGGCGCAGCACGCCAGCCCGAACGTCATGGGCCATAGCGAGTTCTTGCGCACCCAATTCACCGCAAAATCCAGCGAAGTCAGAAGGACGCCCTCCGGCTCTTCGTAGCCGTAGTTGACTTCACTCACCTTGATGCGGTTTTTTGCACTGCTTTCAAGCGCGCCAAACAGATAGTGGTCGCGCTCAACGGAAGCCGCCATAAAGCTAATATACGCCTGCGGGATTTGGCAGTGAATCTTCGGCGCGAACGGCTGCCCTGGGCAGAAACTTGCGTTATTTCCCGGTCTTTACGAAAATGGTACGAAAGCTCAATGTGCGATTCGCTATGATTCTGGCCGGCGGCCGCCCGTGTTCGGCCCCTGGCCGCGCTAATTTGTGCAATACGGCTGGCCTTCATGGCCATGCGTGGAACACTCACGGTTTTTCTTCGCGCCTGGCGCGGAAACGATCAATTCGGAGCGGAAGATCTCATGTCCTCTGGTTCTTGCAAGTTATTGTGCTTACCCGCCCTCCTGGCCCTGCCATCCCTGGCCCACGCCGTCGCTCCTAACCTGCATGGCGCGCCCTTGCAGGGCCCAGCCACCCAGGCCCAGATAGCAGCCCTGCAGCAGGCCGTCGACAATGCGCGGTCCGCCGGCGACAACGCCTGGGTGCTGGTGTCCGCGGCTCTGGTGCTGCTGATGACCGGGCCGGGGCTGACGCTCTTCTACGGCGGCCTTGTGCGGCGCAAGAACATTCTCGGCACCATGATGCAGAGCTTCGCCATGATGGGCCTCATCACGGTGCTGTGGGCGATCGCAGGCTATTCACTGGCCTTCGGCCATGGCAATGCTTTCATCGGGGGATTCGATCACCTCTTCCTGCGCGGCGTCTCGCTCTCGCCCAACCCGGACTACGCCCCAACCATTCCCGAGCAGACGTTCATGATCTACCAGCTCATGTTCGCCATCATCACGCCGGCGCTGATTACCGGAGCGTTTGCCGAGCGCGTCAAGTTCAGCTCCATGGCCGTCTTTCTATCCCTGTGGTCTTTGCTGGTTTATTGCCCCATGGCGCACATGATCTGGGGGGCGGGAGGACTGCTGAATGTCAGCACCAGCGGCGTGCGCTGGCCGGTCCTCGACTTCGCGGGAGGCACCGTGGTTCACATTACCAGCGGGGTTTCCGCCCTGGTCACCTGCCTCTACCTGGGCAAACGGATCGGCTACCCCAACACGGACATGCCGCCGCACTCGATGGTGCTGAGCTTTATCGGCGCATGCCTGTTGTGGGTTGGTTGGTTCGGGTTCAATGCCGGCAGCGCTTTGTCGGCTGGCCCCCTGGCCACCAGCGCCTTCATCAACACCCAGTTTGCCGCGGCGGCCGCGGCCCTCACTTGGACTCTGGCTGAGTGGGTTCACAACGGCAAGCCGACTGCGCTCGGCGCGATCTCCGGCGCTGTGGCCGGGCTGGCTACGATCACACAGGCCTCCGGATTCGTGCAACCGATGTCGGCGCTCGGGATCGGCGCCGTCGCCGGGCTGGTTTGCTCCTTCATGGTCCTGAAGATCAAGAAAACCTTTGGCTACGACGATTCGCTCGACGCCTTTGGCGTCCACGGGATGGGCGGCACGGTGGGCGCGTTGCTCACCGGCGTTCTGGCGTCGGGTGCAATCAACGCGGTCTTCGGCAAGGATGCCGGCGGGCAACCGCGGCCTACCGGCGCCATCGATGGAAATTGGCATCAGATTCTCAACCAGGGAGTTGGCGTGGGTATCGGTTGGCTGATTGCTATCGCCGGCACGCTGATCCTGCTTTTTGCGGTCGACAAGGCGATGGGACTGAGACTTTCCACGACCGATGAAACCTCCGGCCTGGACCTTTCGCAGCATGGCGAGGAAGGGTATGAGTTGAACGCTTGATTTGAAGCCGGCCGCGCCCGCGCGGCGCGGGTCAGGCCACGTCGCATAAGCTGAGGAACGAGGAATCCACAAATGGTAAAGATTGAAGCTGTGATTCAACCTACGAAGCTGGACGCGGTTAAGGACGCCCTGCTCGAAGCCGGCATTGAAGGGATCACGATTCTCGAAGCCCGTGGTCATGGCCGCCAGAAGGGGCACACCGAGTTTTACCGCGGGCGCGAGTACACCATCGACCTGCTGCCCAAGATCAAGCTCGAAATCGTCGTCACCGAGGCGTTGAAGGAGAAGGTTGTCGCCGCCATTTTAGGCGCTGCCCGCACTGGGCACATCGGCGACGGCAAGATATTCATCAGCCGCGTCGACGAAGCCATCCGCATCCGCAACGACGAGCGCGGAGAAGCTGCTCTTTAGGGTGTATCGACATATATGGGCGAGCAGCGTTGCGAGCGAAAATTGGGCCAAACAAGGCGGAGGCCGAAGGCTTTGGTGGCTCCAAGGTCGAGGCCGACAACGCGGTGTGGCCCAATTAGCGCCGCAACCCGGAGAGACGCCATTTCCTCTCATTCCGCCGTCGCTGCCCGCTCGTATATGTCGATACACCCTAAGCGCCTGCGCCTGGGTAAGCCGGGAGCGTTTTCTTCTTCCCGGAAAGCTCCCAATGGCCGCGGCCATTTATGTGGCCCCGCGCCAGCAGGGGGATTCCCGCGGAAGTCAGGCGCGTACATTATCGAGAAGGCAGTTTCGAGTCAGCAATTCGCGCTAGCACAAGAGCGATAAAGATGCCAGGGGCTTATTGTATCCTTATAAAAATCATGCAAGGGTTTAGGTATCGTTGCACTCTAACGGGCGATTGCCTGCCGCGCTCGGTTTTTTCAAAATCCCTATTCCGGTAGCGAATAGGGCCCCGCACAGGCCTGCGTTACCGGTGCATCCCGATTGGCTTTCAGCGGAACGGCGGCCGCTATTTCGCCGTATCGCATGGCGCTCGAACGTCCATGCACGATGGGAGTAGAAAAACTATGTGCCGTGGAGCGATGAAGCTGCTCTTCTTTTCTCCGTTGCTGGCGATTCCTGCCGTGGCTCTGGCACAGCTCCGCCCCGGCGACGCAGGCGCAGATTACCGCGCTGCAGCAGGCCGTGCGAACGCCGCTGCCAGCCAACGCTCAATCGGCTGGAGATAACGCCTGGATGCTCACCTCGGCAGCCCTCGTGCTGCTCATGACCGGCCCCGGCTTGGCGCTCTTCTACGGCGGCCTTGTGCGTCGCAAAAACATCCTCGGCACCATGATGCAGAGCTTCGCCATGATGGGCCTCATCACCATTCTCTGGGCCATCGTGGGCTACTCACTGGCCTTCGGCCACGGCAATGTGTTCGTAGGCGGTTTCGAGCACCTCTTCCTGCGCGGCGTCTCGCTCAGCCCCAATCCCGACTACGCCGCCACCATCCCCGAGCAGACCTACATGATTTACCAGCTCATGTTCGCCATCATCACGCCGGCGCTGATTACCGGCGCGTTTGCCGAGCGCATGAAGTTCAGCGGCATGGCTGTCTTTCTTTCCCTTTGGTCGCTGTTCGTCTACTGCCCCATGGCGCACATGGTCTGGGGTGTCGGCGGGCTGCTGAACGCAACCGGCAACCACATCCCAAGCCTCGATTTCGCCGGCGGAACGGTGGTACATATCACCAGCGGCGTCTCCGCGCTGGTCACCTGCCTCTACCTGGGCAAGCGCATCGGCTATCCGCAAACTGCCATGCCGCCGCACTCGCTGGTGCTCAGCTTCGTCGGCGCGTGCCTGCTGTGGGTGGGCTGGTTCGGCTTTAACGCCGGCAGCGCCCTGGCCGCAAGCCCGCTGGCCACGAGCGCATTCGTCAATACTCACTTCGCCACGGCTGCGGCTGCCCTGGGATGGACGATCTTCGAGTGGTTTCACAATGGCAAGCCCACCGCGTTGGGCGCCATCTCTGGTGCGGTGGCCGGACTGGTGGCCATCACGCCGGCTTCGGGTTTTGTGCAGCCCATGTCCGCGCTCGTCATCGGCCTTGCCGCCGGTTTCTTCTGCTCCTTCATGGTCTTCAAATTCAAGTCGCGCTTCGGTTACGACGACTCGCTCGACGCCTTTGGCGTTCACGGTGCGGGAGGAACGCTGGGCGCGGTGCTCACCGGCGTGTTTGCCTCGTGCGTTATCAATCCGATTTACGGAAAGGGCGTTCCTACGGGCGGAATCGACGGGCATTGGAGCCAGGTTCTCAATCAGCTTGCCGGCGTTGGCGTTGCCTGGGGAATTTCCATCGTGGGCACTCTGGTTCTGCTCTTCGTTGTTGATAAGATGGTGGGGCTGCGGGTGGCTCCCGAGCACGAAGCTGCGGGGCTCGATCTTTCGCAGCACGGCGAGGAAGGTTACGATTTCAATACCTGATTCGGATTGGACCCGGCGCTCGCGTTTTACAGGAACAAAAAACTTTCAGCGGGGAGCCGCAAACGTGCCGCCCCGCCTGATACGCTATCGAACGAGGAAACTCTGTTTATGCTGAAGATTGAAGCTGTTCTGCAACCCTCAAAGCTGGATGCCGTGAAGGATGCGCTCCTGGAAGCGGGCATTGAAGGCATGACCATTCTGGAAGCCCGGGGCCACGGCCGCCAGAAGGGGCACACTGAGTTCTATCGCGGCCGCGAATATACTGTCGACCTTCTGCCCAAGGTGAAGATTGAGATGGTGATTCACGACGATCTGAAGGAGAAAGCGATTCAGGCCATTATCGGCGCAGCCCGCACCGGCCGCATTGGCGATGGAAAGATTTTCGTCAGTCGCATCGACGAGGCCATCCGCATCCGCAACGACGAACGCGGCGAAAACGCGCTCTAAGCGGTGCGCCGCGCGCGCTCCCTTGCGCCGCCCTGTTCTTGTCGCTCGAGCATAGAGTGTTTCAGTGTGTTGTTGCGTTGCGACAGCCATCAGAGGAACCGCACCCATGATTCCCCGATTCCCCCTGGTCCTGGGCGTAATATTTAGCGCCGCATCCTGCCTCGCCGCGCAGGACGCGCGCACCGTAATCGAACCCGTCTTTCCAGAACTGTGCACCACGCTTGACGCCCGTTTGCAGTCCAGCGGCAGCTCACTGGCGGCAGCCGACGAGCAGAAGCTCGACACCGCACGCATTCAAAAGGCGATCAACAAATGCGGCAAGGGACGCGCCGTCCTGCTTCACGTGGACGAGACCAATAACGCATTTCTCAGCGGTCCGCTGGAACTGCGCACCGACGTGACTCTTATCGTCGACCTGGGCGTGACGCTCTTTGCATCGCGGGATCCGGCGCTTTACGCCATCTCGCCGGGCAGTTGCGGCGTCGTCAGTCACGATCCGGGCTCGCGCGGCTGCAAGCCGCTCATCTCCGTCGACCACGCGCCCAACTCCGGCGTGATGGGCGATGGCGTCATTGATGGCCGCGGCGGAGAGAAGATGCTCGGCTCGCAATACTCCTGGTGGGATCTGGCCGCGCAGGCCCGCGCGGGCGGCGCGCAGCAGGTTCCCCGGCTGATCGTTGCCAACGGCTCCAACAACTTCACGCTTTACCGCATCACGATCAGGAACGCTCCCGGCGCAAACGTCGTTTTCAACCACGGCGACGGACTCAATGTCTGGGGCCTCAAAATCGATGTGTCGCGCCCGCTTCCTTCGAACACCCCTGCTATCGACGCTGGCGAC
>CAWGGA010000018.1:0-36279 GCA_963822015.1 uncultured Acidobacteriaceae bacterium | reverse complement strand
ACGATCCAAGAACACCGACAATCCTGGCCCTTGCCGGGCCTTCCAGCGACTCGAACAGCCTCGAAAAGGCCATCCCCCGGTGCGTCGCCTCTCATACGCCGCCCTTCATGAACTGCGGCCTGTGCGGTGCAGTACGCCAGTGTGCTCCTGAATCGACTTCGTAAGGCCAAAGCAAGAATCTCAGACCCTGTATCTTGGCCGCTCGTGCATCTCGCACCGCTCAGCCGATACAATTCTTCTTTGATCGCCGGTGCCGGCGCCGCGGAGCGCGCGGCGAGGGCGGGACGCCAAAAATCAGGAGCATAGACCATGGACGCAGGCGCACTGGAAACGCATATCAGCCAGCAGATTGTGACCGCCATGAAGGCGCACGACGCCGAGCGTACAGGCACGCTGCGACTGATCAAGAACGCGCTCAAGAACAAGGCAATCGAGAAACGCGCGCCGCTGACGCAGTCCGAAGGCGAGCAGGCGCTGGCATCGATGATCAAGCAGCGCCGCGACTCCATCGAGCAGTTCACCAAAGGCAACCGGCCCGATCTGGCGGCGAAGGAGGAGGCCGAGATCGTCGTCATCGAGGAGTTCCTGCCCAAAGCTCTGGACGAAGCTGCGCTGGCGAAACTGGTGGCGGAAGCGCTTGGCGAGCTGGAGGCCTTGCTCGGCCACAAACCCACTCCGAAAGACATGGGTCCGGCGATGAAGGGCGTCCAGGCCAGGTTGCAGGTGGCGGGTGTCCGCGCCGATGGCCGCCTGGTTAGTGAGCTGGTCAAGAAACACCTGGCAAGCTGAGCCAGCTTCGGCCAGTCCTGTAGATCGCCCCCCAAAAACTATCATCCCCGCCGCGAAACTAATCCCCCCACCCGGGGTTTGATCCGTCAGCCCTTCCCCCAGGGCTGTTGGTCGCCGTTTGGTTCCGGCCCCGCTGGAAGCGAGCCAAACACTCCGGAACGGGCCGCGGCGAAAAGTGAGGGATGATGGAAACCAGAACGAATTTCCCCGTCTCCTATGCCGCAAGCTTTTTCCCTACACTGCTGTTCATCCGGTCTCGCCTTCCGGACTCTCGCGAGTGTTCTGCGCCGCGTGGCGCGCGCGCAACGAGCCGGATCTTCAGAGCGATGGTTGGCCTGTGCGTGCTGGCGGTCACGGCGGCGCACGGGAACGCGCAGCAGCCGTATCCAGCTTCGCCCTACGGTGCCTACAACAGCCCGAACGCAAACCCGTACCCTCAGCCCGAGCCGCAATACGGCGCCGCGCAACCCCAGTATCAACAGCCGCAGTATAGCCAGCCCGAAACCGCGCAGCCGCAGTACGGATACGGCCAGCAGCAATCTCAGCAACCTCAGTACGCTCCGCAACAGCCTTACGACCAGCAACCGTACGCGCAGCAGCAGCCATACGGCGAGCAAGCTGCGCCCTACGCTCAGCCGGATCTCAGTCAACCTCCTGCCGCGCCGGCTCAAGCGCTAAGCGCCCAGGATCTGGAGCGGCTTCTGGCGCCCATCGCGCTTTACCCGGATGCGCTGCTGGCGCAGGTTCTTGCCGCCTCGACATATCCGGCGCAGGTGGCCGTCGCCGACCAGTGGCTGCGGCAGATGCGCGCTTCGGGCTACGGGTCGCCGGATCAAATTGCCGCCGGCGCCAGCGCGCAGACCAGTTGGGACCCAAGCATCAAGGCGCTCACTGCGTTCCCTGACGTCCTGGACATGATGAACCAGGACCTTGAGTGGACCACGAATCTGGGCAACGCCTATTACAACCAGCCGCAGGACGTGATGCAGACGGTGCAGGTGCTGCGCCAGCGCGCCGAGGAGGCGGGCAACCTCGAATCTACTCCGCAGGAGCAAGTGGACAATGATCAGGGCTACATTGAGCTGGCTCCCACGAATCCGCAAGAAGTCTACGTACCCACCTACGATCCGTGGGACGTTTACGGACAGCCCATTGCGCCCTATCCCGGCTTCTCGCTCATCGGCGCGTTGGGCAATTTCTTCGGCGGCGCTCCCATTCAGTACGGTCTCGGCTTCGCGCTGGCGGCATTTGATCGTATGCCGTTTGGCTGGCTCGCGTGGGGTCTCGACTGGCTGGAACACGCGCTGCTCTTCGAGCACTCGAACTACTATACGCACAGCACGACGGTGGCCGATTGGGGATTGCCTCGCGGCGGGCCGCGTGCCTACTACGGCCGTGGAGAACCGGGTCGAATGCGCGACAACGGCACATACCAATCGTACGGCGAGCGGCAGGAATACAACCGAAGCGGTTACAGCCAGCGCGCCGGATGGTCAAACAACCGCGGACCTGGCCAATCCTACGTGAGGCCCGCTGAGGGGTTCTCTGAGCCAGGGCGGGCCACCTATTCCAGCCACGCGCCGCAACCGGGATATGGCTACACACACCCCGCCATGCCCGCGCAAAGTTATGACCGTGCTGCGCCGCAGACCTACGCGCGCATTGCTCCTAGTCAGAATTACGGCTATCGCCCGCAGAGCTATCCGAACCGCGCGCAGACGTATGGTAATCCCGGCTATGGGTACGGCCGCCGGCCGCAAGGCTTCATCAATCCAGGTTACGGCTACGGCCACCAGAACCGGTCAACGAATGGCTATTCCGGCAATCTCTATGCCGGCCAGCAGGCCTACACCAGCCGCCCCGGCTTCGCCGGCGCCAATCCCTATGGCTCGTATCGCGCGCCAGCAGTGACCAACTCCCGCTCGTTCTCGGCCCGCTCTTATAAGAGCTACGGCAGCGCGATGGCGCGGAACGACTGCTCCGGCGGATTCCATCCCTTCGGAAATGAGAAAGATCCCAGATCATTCGGCCGCGAGCGAGTTCCGAAGTTCTCTTACAAAGCTCCAAGAGGCTTCGGTGGGGGGCATGAAAAGGCGCCGAAGATGAGCCATTCCGGTGGCGGCGGTGGTGGCCACCATCACTTCTAAGGTTTTTGAATCGCGTAATGCAAATAGCGCGCCCCGAACCCGGGCGCGCTCATTTTTTTCCAGACGTGCTGCGCTTCAGCATCCGCGACGCGTCTGCACTGTTTCGCTTCTGACGTCAGACGGGGAGCGCCGCCTTAGCGCCGCTTGATCGACGAGGCATGTCTTGAGCAACGAATCGTGTCCCAGCGGCCACTCCCACGTCTCTCCTATTTCAAGCGAAAACGGGGGCTTGTCGATATAGACGCCCGATCCGCCGAACCTTCGAATATCCGGTCCGTGTGGCTTGTCGCGATTGATCGATTTGGGATGGATGGGTACATGTTCCGAGATCAGAGCCTTCGAGCAGTTCCCGAGATTCGCGAGAACGCTCTCGATTTCGCCGTTCGAGAGATGTTGCAGAACCTGCCGGACCAGATAAAGTTCAGCAGGCGGCAGCGGATCGCTGACCATGTTGGCGCATCGAAATGAAATTTGGGGGGCGCTCGATGTAGCTTGATGGTGTTCAATCAATTCCGGCACAACGTCGATGCCCGTGTAGGTAACGCCGGTAGCCTCCACAATCCTTTTCCCGATTGCGAAGTCGCCGCAGCCGAGATCGACAACGCTTTTCACCTGGCAATTCCTGATGAAATCAATCGCGAATCGGCAATAATCGTCCGCCGCCTGGCCCAACGATCCCGGACCCGAGCAGAAGCGGCCTCCGTCGTCTCCCCAACCCTTGGTGCGATAAATTGTGCTGAACGTTTCTTCGACCGACATCGCTTTGAAGCGGCGGCGATCTCTCGGCACAACCCAATAGTGAAACCACCAGGACCGTAGACGATCAAGAATCATCGACCCCTGATTCTCCTTCCCGGCGCGGGCTCGAACCTCATGCCGCCATTATCTCAAGTCGCCGCGTCCAGCCGCGGGGTTGACGCGGATCTTTTCTCGCTGGCCCGGCACGGCGCGAGGTGTCCTGTTCAAACTCGCGAGGCAGGGCGTTCAGCCCCCAATCCTTCGCGGATGCGCCTCATGCAGCTCGCGGTGCAACTCATCGACCTTCGCCATCGCTTTTTCCAGAGACGTTTTCCCGGCGGGCGTGATCCTGTAGAGTCGCCGCGTGCGGCTTCCAAATGGTTGTCGAATCGACTTTATCAGGCCTGCGCGTTCCATGCCGTGAAGAAGAGGGTAGAGCGTGCCGGGCCCGATGTGATAGCCGTGATGCGCGAGTTCATCCATCATCGCCAAGCCGAAGATCGGCTCGTGGCGGGCGTGCAGCAGTACGTGAATGCGAATCAGGCCGTAAAAGAGTTGCCGCTTGTGATCCTTCACACGAAACACTATACCTCCATTCACGCGATTTTGCCTTGACGATTATCGAAATTCGATATATGGTTTGCCGCAGATGGCTCTCTCGGTAAAGCGATTCTTTCGCGGTCGAAGAACAATTCCGCCGCCTCTCGGTAGGCTTCTTACGCTGATCGCGCTGGTCGCTTGCGGCCTGGCAGTTCCGCGGCTCTTCGCGCAGGGGCCACCTTATCAAACCGACGATCCTGTCCCCGTCGACTTGCACCACTACGAGTTCTACATCTTCGGCGGCGTTGACGGCACCACTGCGGAGATCGATTCCACGGGCCCTGCCTTCGAGTTCAACTGGGGCGCGATTCCACGGGTGCAGTTGCACGCCATTTTGCCGTGGGGCGTCGTAGCCCCCTCGAACAATCCGGTGTACTTGCCGGGCGGGACCGGCCCGACTTATTTTGGCCTCACCGACATGGAACTCGGCGCGAAGATCGCCTACATCAAAGAGAGCAAGTACATTCCGCAGATCGGCACATTCACCATGTTCGAGATGCCCACCGGCAACTACGCCAAGGGCCTCGGCGTGGGGAAAGTTTGGTATCGGCTTCCTCTTTGGCTGCAAAAGAACATTGGCAAATGGCTGCTCGACGGCGGAGCCGGGGAAACGCTGGTTCCGCAGACGCAATATCGGAACTTTCCCTATGGCGGCTTCCTGTTGAAATACACGTTCGGCGAACGTCTGGAATTCGGCGGCGAAGTTTTTGCCCACGGCAAGGAAGGTTTTGCCGCTGCGCAGACGCAGGCCTCAACGCTCATCGATTTGGGCGGGTATTACCACTTCAAGCACAATCCCAACGAGCAATTTCTGTTTTGTTATGGCCACTCGGTCGCCGGACAAACCGAGAACTACGCGTATGTGGGCATGTACTGGACCTGGGGCAAGGATGCGAAGAGCGCCTCGCTGGACGACAAGAAGGACACGGCGTCCAGAGCGCTTTTTCCTATGGCGCCCAATCGAAACGGCCTCTAACCTCGCGCTCCGCACGGGTTTTAGCGGCTCGCGGAAAGGCGGTGCAAATGGAAATCACCGAACGCAGTCTCTGGACGATGATCCACGGCATGGGATTCGGCGCGCTGTATCTCATGGCCTGTTCCGGCGCGCTTGTCGAGCTTTGCCGTCGTTATCTCTCGCCGGATGGGCCGGAAATCCGGCTTTCCGACGAAAGATTTCTGCGCCTTTACCTCAGCACCATGGCTGTCGTCGCATGGCTCGCCGTGCTCACCGGCGCTTACATAATTTATCCCTGGTACCGCGCCGTGCCGCCACCAGGGACTGCGGGCCTCGTCGAATTTCCGCAGCGCCTGCTCATGTCGAGCCCCTCGACCATCGCCTGGCACTCCATCGGCATGGAGTGGAAGGAGCACGTCGCTTGGTTCGTGCCCATATCCATCACCATGGCTGCGGTGGTTTTCGCTCAGTATGGCCGCGATCTCCGCAACCATCGCCAGCTTCGCAATGCGGTCTTCGGTTTTGTCTGGATCTCGCTGCTCTCGGCCGGAATCGCCGGCTTTCTTGGCGCAATGCTCAATAAGAGCGCGCCCGTTACGGGCGGCCCAACCATTCATATCGTCGAACGAGGCGAACCATGAGCGCACAGAACCTGTCTGTTTCCTCGTCCACGCGCCAGCATCCCAACGGCGATGGCGCCGCCGCGGTTCTCGCGGCGGGTATCGGCACATTCCTTGTTGCCGTATTTGCCATCCTGGCCGACAAAATCTCGTCGATCAAGAATCTGATGAACTTCTACAAGCCCACCGGGCCGCTTTCCGGCGTCACCACCTGCGCGGTTGTTGTCTGGATGGCAGTGTGGCTCGTTCTCTACCGGCGATGGCATACGAGAAACGTCGCCATCGCGCGGGTCTGCGCCGCCGCCTTTATCTTGCTCTTTCTTGGCTCGTTGCTCACGTTTCCGCCGATCGCCGACTTGTTTTAGTCGAGGCTCTGCGCGTCCTGCGCAGCTTGCTAGTTGTAGCGCAAAAAAGCGCCGGAGCAGGCACTTGGCCAGCCCCGGCGTAGGGTCTTGTTCAGCCATTGCGCCCGGTTAGAACGCAAAAGTGCTGAAGTCGGTAAATTCAAATCCGTCGACGTGACGAGCCCACAAGATTACCTGTCCAGTCGTTGGGTTCTTCAGCAACAGGCCCACCACACGAATATTGGTGCTGTTCGTGAGGTCGCTGAATGCGCCAAAGCCATAGCGGAAGTCGCATCTGCCGCCCAGGTAGACCGTGATCGGGTTGGGAATCAGAACACCGGCGAATCCATTCACCTGCATCTGGAACGACCCATTGCCCGAGTCCTGGCTGGATGGGACGATGGTGCCGTTAAAGCCCCAGTTGCGTAGGTGGATGCGCTTTACACCTACACCAGCGCTTGTCACTCCAGTATCGGGTCCGCCGATGGCAACATCCTGGCCTGCCACCAGCGAGCTTGAGTTGAAGAGGAATTGCGTGAACGGATTGTGCATCCAGTAGACGAAGTATTTCTCACTCCCGGTCAGATTCACCTGGGCAAGCTGGCCCAGCGAAATCACAGAGGAGTCGACATCGGTGGGTTCAAGGGCACGCACGTAGAGGTCAAAGTTGGTGGCCGCGCCCGAAGCCGGCGTTACGTAGGTGATCTGTCCCGTGGCGTAGAAGTTGCTATCGGAAAGGATCGCCACTTCGTCGGCATCCAGGGTCTGATCGGCCGGATCCAGCTGCCCTGAAACCTCCACAATGTCATTCGTGCTCAGCGTGGCCAGGCTCGCGTCTCCGTCCCACTGCGTCGTCGAGGTCGTATTGATTGTGAAATTCTCGCCGTGCGGTCCGGCAATTGCGAAGGAATTGGGTTCGGTGGCGCTCGAGCCGCCTGTGGGCAGCGACACGACGCCTCCAATGAATGTATCGATGTACGCGCCAGTGTCGGTGCGGGCTATAGTGTGCACGTCAATCGTCGGGGTAATCGGGTTTGTAAAGTTGCCATTGGTGTCGACTGGAATCGACTTGGCCAGATCGAAGTCCATGCGCAGTCCCACTGGCTGTCCGCCCGAGGCCGACACCACCAGCGGCTTGTCCAGTGTGAGGTTCACCGTGTATGTTGTCGCGGAGTCGGGATACATCCCCGTCTCCGTCGAAATGGTAGGCGCAGCCGGGGTGCAGGGCGCCGGAGTGCAGGTGGGAACATTGAGGTAGCCGATGGTTGCCGCGCCCAGCACGATCTGCACACCGGTGTAAGTATTCGCCGGGACATCGTTCATATCCAACAGCGTCTGCAACCCGTTATAGCGCGCGAAGTCCACCGTGGGCGTGCCGCTGATCAGATTTGCCGGCGTTACGCCACTGCCGGTCAACTCGACACTCTGGACCTGCACTTGAAACGAAACCACGGATGCCAATGGCGCATCGGTGCCAACCAAAAACGCCGGTCCCGACGGGCCGGATTGTGTTCCCATCGAATTCAACGATCCGTTGCTGCAGCCTGTAGCCACAATGAGGGCAGCGGACAGAGGCAGCAGCGCCAACCTGATTAGCTTCTCCTGTAATTTGGGGGACATATGAGCTTGGTCACTTTCTGCGATTCTGCGTGGCTTTGAGAACGAGCACCGAGTCAACCATCTTGCAGTCACCTCGACCGGGAATGCCGCTCAGACTGCGAGCCCTTGCCGGAGAATACTCAAAATTGAACCTGCAAGAACTCTCAACCTAGGCGGGGGAAGAGTAATTCATTCCAGGGCGCGCCCTCGCACGGAGCTGTCGCCTGAATTCACGTCCAGTGGCGAATGGTTTTTTTGAGCCGCCACCTGCCGTCGAACTAGTTAGACACGAAGCGGTTCAAGGAAGTTGCGAAAGGACTCAAAAAAGTTTCAGAAATCTTCGTGGGGGGTGTTCCGGTCGGGAGTTACTGGAGTAACAAACTGAACTAAGCAACGGCTTAGCCGATCTTTCTCAACCAGATACCGCGAAAAGACACTTTGCAGAGCGTGCCTTCGATCTGGAACCCGAAAAGTCCTGGAACGTTATTGCGATGAGGCCGGGGCGTCGTCCACCAGCACCGCCATTCACTCTATATATTCATACAGCTCGGACCGCGCCCGAAGCTTGACCGCCCTCGCATCGATTTCTTCAGAAAACTTCCGAACGCACGCCAGCAGGAATGGGCACATGCTTCAGCAAGCCCAGCTCGCCGGCCAGCCGCTCCAGCTTGGCGCGCGTGCCCGCTGCAGGAGGCACCAGCGGCAGTCGCAGATGCTCGCCGCACCGTCCCATCAGGCTCAGCACCGTCTTCACCGGCGCCGGATTCGACTCCCAGAAGTTGGCCTCGAACAGCCGCGCAAAACGGCGCTCCAGCTCGCGCGCTTCACCCCATTCGTTGTTGAGCGCCGCATGAATCATCCGTGTGACCTCCGCCGGAGCCTCATTCGACGCCACACTGATCAGACCGTGTGCGCCTACGGCGATCGCCGCCAGCGCCAGGTTATCGTCGCCGCAAAAAATCTTGAACCCGGGTGGCAGCGTGTGCGCCAGCTCGGTAAATTGCGTCAGCTTGCCGCTCGCTTCCTTGATCGCTTCGATATTCTTCGCCGCTGCGGCCAGCCGCGCCACCGTCTCCGGTTCAAGGTTCGCCGCCGTGCGTCCCGGCACGTTGTAGACGCACACGGGCAGCGGATCTGCTTCACGCGCCAGCGCCAGGAAGTGCTGAAATTGCCCTTCCTGCGTCGGCTTGTTGTAGTAGGGATTGGCCGACAGCACCGCCGCCACGCCCGGCACGCGCCGCAACTGCGCGGCCAGCCGCACCAGCACGCGCGTCGAGTTGTGCGTGCATCCAGCCCACACCGGAACCCGCCCCGCCGCCGCGTCAATCACGAGGCGCACCACGTGAAGCCACTCTTCCTCGTCCAGCGTCGCCGCTTCGCCCGTCGATCCGCACGCCACCAGAAAATCGATTCCCGAATCGATCTGCCAGTTCACCAGCGCCCACAGCGCCGGCTCATCCACCGATCCATCCGCCTTGAACGGCGTCACAATTGCGGTACCGCAGCCTCTAGTTTCCATGACAGCTCAAGTTTATAACGGCACAGCACAACAAACATGAATGCGAACTGCATGTATGCCGGATTCGTTGGGCGGGATGGCCACGCTTAGTGTGGAAAAACCAGAGCCTAACATTGGATAGAGTTGGTACGCGATACGGCAGCGCGAAACGCGAACTGCTCTGGAAACCGGCCCTCAGAGCTGATCGAAGATCTCGCGGAAATCCCAGGCGCCGGATTTGCCTGCCAGCCACTCCGCGCCGCGCACCGCGCCCAACGCGAAGCCGCGCCGCGAGTGCGCATCGTGCCGCAGCTCCAGCGTGTCGCAGTCGCTCACGGCACGAACAATATGCTCGCCCTTGGCATCGCCCACGCGATGCGATTCGATAGGAACATCGATCCCCGGCCGCGCCGCCAGAATGATTTCTTTGAGCGTCAATGCCGTCCCTGAAGGCGCATCGATCTTCGAGGTGTGGTGTGTCTCGTCGATGGAGAACCTGTACCCCTCGAGTTCGGCCAGCTCCGCCGTCAGCCGGAAAAGTTTCTGCACCCCGATGGAAAAATTTGTCCCGTACAGCAGGGCTCCGCCGCGCTGGACAGCGAGCGCCTTCATCTCATTCAGCTTCGCGTACCACCCAGTTGTTCCCACCACGATGCGCCCGCCCAGCGCCAGCACTGCGCGCATGTTCTCCACTGCCGATTCCGGTGCGGTGAAGTCCACCACCACATCCACGCCGGCCAGTTGCGGCGCGGTGAGCGCCGAAGCATGGCGATTCTCATCGATGTCGAGCGCGCGCACGCCGTGGCCCCGTTCCCGCGCCACTTCTGCCACCAGGCTGCCCGTCTTTCCTTTGCCGAGCACAAGAATCAACATTTTCCAGCTCCAAGCTGCCAGCTTCTAGCCCTTAGCTTTCAAAAAACCTGAGCGAGCATTTGCGCTCTCCATCGTCCCCAAAACAAAACGCCGAGAGAATCGGGCATGGAGCTAGGAGCTAGAAGCCAGGAGCTGCTTTCTCGCTTCCACGTCGAATACCGCGGGATCCGGGTTCTGGAAAAACGCCGCGTGCAGCGACCGCACCGCCTCGTCGGCATCGTCCTCTTCGATCATGAAGCTCATGTTGATCTCGCTCGCGCCCTGCGAAATCATGCGCACGTTGATGTGCCGGATAGCGTTGAACACCTGCGCGGCAATGCCGTTCTGCCCGCGGATGTCTTCGCCCACCATGCACACCAGCGCCTTCCTGCCCTCGTATTTCACGTCGGCCATCGTGCTCAGGTCGGCGGCAATCTCCGGCAGGCTCGCATTCGAGTCCACCGAGAGCGAGATGCTCACCTCGCTCGTTGAGACCATATCCACCGGGCATTTGTGCTTGTCGAAGATGGCGAACATTTTGCTCATATAGCCGTGCGACATCAGCATGCGGCTGGCGACAATGTCGATAATGCTCAGCTTTTTCTTCACCGCGATCGACTTGAACGGGCTCTTGCAATGCGGCGCCTGGGAGATGATGCGCGTACCCTCGCAGGCGGCGTTGCGGCTGTTCAGTACCTGCACGGGAATGTTCTTGCTCACCGCCGGCAGAATCGTGGCCGGGTGCAGCACTTTGGCGCCGAAGTAGGCCAGCTCGGCCGCTTCTTCAAAGCTGATCTCCTTCACGCGCAGCGCATCGGGGCACACGCGCGGATCGGCGGTCATGATGCCGTCCACATCGGTCCAGATCTCGATTGTCTCTGCATTGAGCGCCCCGCCAACCAAGGCGCCGGTGTAGTCCGAGCCGCCGCGGCCCAGCGTGGTCGTCAACCCCGCCTCGTTCGACGCGATGAATCCGCCCATCACCGGCACCTTGCCTTGCGCAATGAGCGGCAGCAATTTCTCCGCCGCGCGCTTCTCAATCACGTCGCCTAGCGGCGCGGCCTTCTGAAACTCTGAGTTGGTAATGATGATCTCGCGCGCGTCGGCGTGCGCCGCGTTTATGCCGCGCTCGCGGAAGGCATCGGCCACGATGCGGCTCGACATGCGCTCGCCGAAGCTCACAATTAAATCCGAGATGCGCGGCGTGAGCTCGAGAATCGCCGAAAGTCCGCGCAGCACTTCGTCCAGCGCGCCAAATTTCTCGTCGATGAGCTGGATCAGCACGGCGCTGGCGGACTTGTCCTTCACAAGCTCCGCCGCCGTGTCGCGATGGCGCGCCCTTAGCCGCGAGCTGATGGCCAGCGCTCCGGTGCGGTCGCCCTGCGCAGCCGCTTCTGCCGCGCGCAGCAATTGGTCGGTCACCTTGGCCATGGCGCTCACCACCACCACGGGGCTCTTTCCATTCGCTACGCGCCCGGCCACAATGGCCGCGGTGCGCCCAACGGCGGCCGCATCTTCGACCGACGTGCCGCCAAACTTCATCACTACCAGGTTCATGACTTGTTCCAATGTTTTTGCACGAAGACCGGATCCCCTTTGAGCAGCCGGTCTTCAACCTCCGGCCGGGCGTCAGCCCCGCGCCGCAGCCACCGCTGCCGGCTCCAGCTTGCCCAGGCTGGCCAGCATCTCGGCGTTCAAAATTGTCGCTCCGGCCGCGCCGCGCACGGTGTTGTGCGAGAGCAGCACAAACTTCCAGTCCAGCACGTTGCACGGGCGCAGCCGCCCCACCGTCACGGTCATACCCTTCTCGCGATTGCGGTCCAGCCTTGGCTGCGGGCGATCGTTCTGCTCCGCCCACGCAATCGGCTGCTCCGGCGCGAACGGCAAACCGAGCCCCGCGAGTGGCCGGAACTCTGCCCACGCCGCCAGAATTTCTTCGCGCCTGACCTCTCGGCCCAGCTTGTTTCCCAGCTTAATGGACACGCACTCGGTATGCCCGTCGACCACTGCAACGCGGTTGCAGTGAGCGGTCATCTTCGCGGCCAGCGGCATCACCGCGTGGCCATCGAGCTTGCCCAGCAGCTTTAGCGTTTCGGTCTCCATCTTTTCTTCTTCGCCGCCGATGAAGGGGATGACATTGTCCAGAATGTCCATCGACGCTACTCCGGGATAACCCGCGCCCGACACCGCCTGCATCGTAGTAACGAAAATCTGCTCGATGCCGAAGCGCTCCTCGATCGGCTTCAGCGCCAGCACCAGCCCCATCGCCGAGCAATTCGAATTGGTCACGATGAATCCGCCCGCTTGCTTTCGCCACGGCTGCTCCTCGACCAGGTGCAGGTGATCGGCATTCACCTCCGGCAGCACCAGAGGCACATTGGGAGCCATGCGGAAGGCGCTGGAGTTCGAGATCACGGCGCAGCCGGCGGCGGCAAACCTCGGCTCCATCTCGCGCGCAATGGCAGCATCCACGCTGGCAAAGATAATCTTCGGCGCGCCTTCAGGCTCGGCCGGCGACACCGTCATCTTCGCGATGCGTTCGGGCAGGGGTGTATCCAAGCGCCACTTGGCCGCCTCGCAATACGTCTTTCCACTTGACCGGTCGCTGGCCCCGAGCCATGCGATCTCGAACCATGGATGGTCCGCAAGCAACTGAATATAGCGTTGGCCGACCATTCCGGTCGCGCCCAGGATGCCGATTGGGTACTTGTTTTTCATGGTCTTGTACCCTTCCAGTGTACAAGAGGATGAGTTCAGCCGCAGAGCTGCTCGCTAGCCCATCGCCGCCAGCACCGCATCGGTAAACTGCGCCGTCCCGGCCGTCCCGCCCACATCGCGCGTCAGCGTCTTGCGCTCCGCGTACACCGTCTCCAGCGCCTTCTGCGCCTTGTCCGCCGCGGCCGTCTCATCCAGGTGCCGCAGCATCAAAATTGCCGACTGCAGCAGCGCCGTCGGGTTCGCCACGTCCTTGCCCGCGATGTCCGGCGCCGACCCGTGCACCGCCTCGAAGATCGCGCACTCCGCGCCCAGGTTCGCTCCCGGCGCCAGCCCCAGCCCGCCCACAAGCCCCGCGCACAGGTCGCTCACAATATCGCCGTAGAGGTTCTCGAGCAGCAGGGTGTCGTACTGGTAGGGATTCATCACCAGTTGCATGCAGGTGTTGTCGATCAGGTGCTCGCCATACGTGATGTCAGCGAACTCTTCGGCCACCTGCCGCGCGCAGCGCAGGAAAAGCCCGTCCGACAGCTTCATGATGTTCGCCTTGTGAATGGAGTGGACCTTCTTGCGGCCATGCTTGCGCGCATACTCGAAGGCAAACCGCGCAATCCGCGTCGATCCCTTCTCCGTGATCACCTTGATGCTTTCCACCACGCCGGGAACCACCTCGTGCTCCAGGCCCACGTACTCGCCTTCGGTGTTTTCCCGCACAATCACCAGATCAACGCCGGGATATTTTGTATCCAGTCCAGGCAAATTGCGAATCGGCCGCAAATTGGCGAAGAGATCGAATTTCTTGCGCAGCGTGACGTTGATGCTTTTGAACCCGCCGCCGATCGGCGTCGTCACCGGCCCCTTCAGCGCCACGCGGTTGCGCTCGATCGACGCATAGAGCGCCGCGGGAATGTATTCGCCGTGAATCTCGAAAGCCTCAGCCCCCGCCGCAAACCGCTCCCACTCAAACTTCGCGCCCGTGGCCTCGAGAATGCGCACCACCGCCTGCGTTACCTCCGGCCCGATCCCATCGCCGGGGATCAATGTAACTTTGTGGGTCATAAGAGAGCTCCCAGCTGTTCGCTTCTAGCTACCGAGCTCATTTGGCTGCTGCAATCCGTTTTTCCGTGGAAGAGAATTCAGCACGAATCGCCAGCTGCTGGAGGTTAACAGCCAAAAGCTGACTTTCACTTCTTCCCCTTGCCGCCACGATGCGACTCCAGCAGCCCCTCCAGCTCCTCCTTGAACTCATTCACGTCTTTGAAGTCGCGATAGACCGAAGCGAAGCGAATATAAGCTACCGTGTCCAGCCCCTTCAGATGTTCCATAATCAACTCGCCGACCTCGGCCGTGGTTCGCTCACGTTCGGGAGCGTCAACAAGGTAGCTCTCCGCGGCATCTACGATCTTTTCCAATTGGCTCGACGAGACAGGCCGCTTTTCGCAGGCGCGCAGCAGGCCGCTCAGCACCTTCTGCCGGTCGAAGCGCTCGCGGCGTCCATCCTTCTTCACCACCATGTAGGGGATCTCGTCAATACGCTCATAGGTGGTAAAGCGCCGGTTGCAGCTCTCGCACTCCCGCCGCCGCCGGATCGAGTCGGCCTCTTTGCTTTCGCGCGAGTCCACCACCCGATCCTGCCCAAATCCGCAATATGGACACTTCATGCTAGATGGATTCTACGGCATTCCTGAAGAATTGCGGCCTTGATGACGCCACGCGGAGCGCTCGTCGGCTGCTGCGGCCGCTGCAGATTGATTACGGCTACGCGCTCCTGTGAGCGCACTGGCTCACGGCCATCGCCTACCCCACGGAAATCATGCTCGGTCCCGGCTCGCCTCCAGGCCCCGCGCCCACAGTCTTTGCCGCCACGTCAGCCCGGTATCGCGGCAAGCTTCCCGGATAGTTCTTCTGCAAGAAATCCACGAGCTTTTCCCGTACCAGGCAGCGCAGGTCCCACGCGTCGCTCGAATTGCGCGCGTCCATCAGCGCTCTCAGTTGCAGTGTGCTCTCAAAAGCATCCGAAACCTGCAGCACACACACCTGCTTGTTCCAGAGCGGGCTTGATTCGCAAATCCTGCGCAGTTCCGCGCGCAGTGGATCCACGGGAACCGTGTAGTCGGCGTAGATGTAGCAGTGGCCCAGGAGATCGGCGCTGGTGCGCGTCCAGTTCTGAAATGGGTGCTCAAGAAAATAAGCCAGGGGCAGCACCAGCCGGCGCAGGTCCCAGATGCGCACCACCACGTACATCATGCCGATCTCCTCAATCCATCCCCACTCGTTCTCAACCACCACCGCATCTCCGATCCGGAACGGCTGCGCGAAGGCGATCTGCACGCCGGCAATCAGGTTGGCCAGCGTGTCCTTCATGGCCATGCCAACTACCAAGCTCGCCAGGCCCGCCGACGCCAGAATGCTCACGCCAATGTGCTTGATCGCCGGAAACGTCATCAGCATCACAGCCAGCGCGACGACAGAAACCAGGACGATCCCCACGCGGTGCACCATCTGGAATTGCGTTCGAATGCGCCGCGCCACCAGGTTATCGGCCACGTCGATGCGGTAACGACCCGAAATCATGTCGGATGTGACTTCGATGAACAGGATGGCGAGCCATGCGATTGCGGCAATCAGCCCCAACCCGGTAATGTGCTCCAGCGCCGACTTGAGAGCCGCCGGCAGCGGCACGCCGGGCAGGACCACAAGAACGGCAAGCAGCGGCAGGATCCACAGCGACGGCTGCCGACCGCGCTTGACCAGAGACTGGCCCAGAAGCGTCCCTCTGCGTCGCGTCAGTCTTCGTAACACGCCAAACGCAATTGCGCGAACGGCAAGCGCAACGCCAACCGCCGTGGCCAGTATTCCTGCCGACCACAGTAGATTCTGCCAGTTCTTCTCGACGAATTGGGTCAGGAACATCACTGCTCGCTTCCTTTATTCCTTCGGATGCAAAACCTTCCGGCACCGTTTACCCGAAGCTGTATGTCGGCGGCTTCGGCTTGAGGAGGAACAACCTGCCAATTAGCCACAGCCGGTCCCCGATTTCGAGCCCCTAGCTATTTCGTTCCCTTGGTCCCTTGTTCCTTTGACCCTTGTTTCAAAAAGCAACAACGGCCCGAGAACTCTTGGTTCCCAGGCCGCTGCCGGTGATCTGTTGGGATTGGACTAAGGCCATCGCGCTGCCGCGAGTGCCAGGGCCATGACAGAGAAGCCTCCGTCAGGTCTTACCTGTGGTCATGGGCGCGATGCCCTAGGCCTCAGTCACCTCACGTAAGTTACAACTCGAACAATCATTCTTCATAGGCTGGATCAACCTCCTTTCCCGTGTACGCCCAAACTACGGCCTCTGCCGCCTTCGCGTCAAGACATGCGGCCTGAACGGACTCACTTTTGGGAGGGTCGCGCGGCCCACGCGCGCACGGCTCCGCTGCGGTACCAGTCGCAGCAAAACCCCGTTTCCGTCAGCGCTGAAACGCCTCGGTCAGGCCGCCATCGACGGGAATCACGTGGCCTGTAGTGCAACGCGCCCGGGGACTGGCCAGGAAGAGGATTGCCTCGGCGCAATCCGCTGCGCCAATGGCCTTGTGAGTGAGTGTGCGCTCGGCGTAGAACGCGGCCAGGCGGCTGCGAAGCTCCTCATCGCTAAACGAATCCTGGAAAGGAATGTTGTACTTCTTGAGCGATGCGCGCACGCGGTCGCGGGGAAACATCATCGATCCCTTCACTACCGTGGCCGGGCTGATTCCGTTCACGCGCACCGTTGGCGCCAGGCTCACCGCGAGCTCGCGGATCAAATGCGACAACGCGGCCTTGCTTACGTCGTAAGCCTCGCTGCCGCGCTTGGCCACCACCGCATTCGCCGAGCTAAGGAACACGATATTCCCGTGCAGCCCCTGCTCCATAAACAGCTTTGCCGCCTCGTCGGCCAGCAGGTAATTCGCGGTCACATTCACGGCCAGCGTGTCAGCCCACACCGAGTCGGGAAACTCTTCGTCCGTCAACGAAGGAAAAACCGCCGCGGTGTTGATTAGAATGTCGATACCGCCAAAGGCCAGCGCTGCTTCACCCAGCACCCGCTGGATCGACTCACGGCCTCGAATATCCACGCCGCCGCTGGCGGTAAACTCCGGCGACGTCACCGACGCCAGATCCTTCACCACACTCGCCGCGCCTTCCTCATTGCGGTCGGCGACAAAAACGTGCGCACCCCGTGCCGCAGCCAGGTGCGCCACTTCGCGCCCAATGCCACTCGCGCCGCCAATCACCAGCGCCACGCGACGGCTCAACTCCTTCTCCGGCGGCTGGCGGCGGATCTTCGCGTCTTCCAGCGTCCAATACTCGATGCGGAACGCCTCCGCCGCGGGTAGCGCCACATAGTTGTCGAAGACCCTGAAGCTCGCCGGATCCATCCCCGGCGGGCACTGCGGCACGATACCCGTGACTTCTCCCTCGCCCAGCAAACTCGCGCCTTCCATCCCGTGAATCGCATCGGCATAAAACTCGCCGGTGATCCTCGCCTCTGTCTTGTTCTTGCCAAAGCTAAACATCCCCATTCCCGGAATCAGCACCACTGCGGGGCTGGCGTCGCGCAGCGCCGGCGACTCCGGAGTGGCAAACGTCTTATAGTACGCGCGGTATTGGGTGCGATACTCGGCCAGCGACACGTCAATATGCTTCTTCAGCGCGTCCAGATCCTCGTTCGCCGCCCACGGCACAAATAGCGGCCGGATCTTGGTGCGAACAAGGTGATCGGGGCAGTTTGTGCCCAGGAACGCCAAATCCTTCGCGTAAGCCGAGTTAACGAATTGCAGCACGTCCGGTGCGTCGGAGAAATTGCTGATGAAGCGCTGCTTGGAGCTGATGCGCCCGCGCAGAAACGGTGCGACTGCCGACGCCAGATCTCTACGGTCGGCACGCGTAGGCTGGGACTCGCCCCCGAAACGCACCTTTCCCTTTCCATGCCGTTCAATAAACTGTCCGATGCCGTCAATTACCCGCAGCGTGTTCAGGTAGCACTCGCGCTGCGTCTCGCCCCACGTAAACAGGCCATGCCCGCCCAGCACAATGCCGTCGCACCCCGGATTCTTCGCGACAATCCGCTTCATCATCATCGCCAGCTCGAAGCCCGGCCGCTGCCAGGGCAGCCAAACCAGTGAGTGGCCGAACTCGCGGTTGAACTCATCCATCCTGGCTTTGCCGTTGGCGCTCACGGCCAGCGCAAGCCCCCAGTCGGGGTGCAGATGATTCACATGCTTGAAGGGGAGAAACCCGTGCAGTGGCGCGTTCATGGGGGCAGCGACCGGGTTGTTGCCAAAGGCGCACAGAGGATACATCTCCGCCATTTCGTCTTCAGTGTCCACGCCCTTGTACTTGCGTTCCAGCGCCAGCAGCTTCTCCAGGTAGAGCGTGGCAAAGCCCGCGCGCTTCATACTGCCCAGGTCGGCGCCGGAGCCCTTCACCCACAGCACCTCCACAGGGTTGCCTGTGAGCGGATCCGTCTCCACGACCTTCGAGCTGGTGCTGCCACCGGCAAAGTTCGTGATCCCCGGCCCCGAACCGAGCAGATTCGTGCGGTAGCACAATAATCCGGGCTCATCGAGAGTGGCCGCCACACTGGGATCCCAGCGGTCTTCAAGGAATTGCAACACAGGGGAAGCCGATGCAGTCAATGTCATAGGGAATACTCAAACGGGGAATGAATCGAGCACAGTTTCATGATACAGCCAGCAGCATCAGGAAATCGCGTTATACCGGGACTCTACGGCGGAGCGCCCTCTGGGCCTCGTGCCGAAAGATGCCAATAAAGATGCGGGCTTTAGCCCCTGAGGGAGGTTTTCTTGCTGCTGGCCGGTATTTATGCAACCAGTTCCACTCCCTGTTGCCTGTCTCCCGCCCTTCTCAACCTTCTCCACCCGGCCACGTCTAACTCACCGGGTAAGCCGGTCCTGCTTCGGGAGACGGCCTTCTTCTCACCTTTCATACGGCATCATAGGTTCGTTTCGTAGTCGGTGCTCAAACAGGGCAACACGCGGTTCCGAGTTGGGTTCCACAGTTCCCGTTGCATCAACGCTCGCCGGCAGGGCGCGCGGGTTCAGCCCAGTCCGCTTTTTGCAGGGCCATTCATTATGATGGGTTGTTCGCCCATATCGGTCGTTGTGCTCAAGCGAATTCCGGCGTTTCGCAGGTTTTTTGTTCCCGCCGGCCGTTCTTTCTTGCCGCCAATGGCAACTCTTCAGCAATTCGAGGGTCTCTCTCAAGAAAGGGTTCAGGACCTCCCCATATGATCAATTCGCGCTCGCTCCGCCTATGCCTACTGGCCGGTGCGTTCCTCTGCTCCGCCGCTGCCGTAGCGCAACAAGCCACCCCCGTGGTTCGTATCGTATCGCCCATCGACGAAAGCCAGCTGATCGCGCTGAAGGGCAACGTCAACCCTCATGCCAATACAAAGAACGACCGCGGGCCGGTCAGCCCTGGCTTCGCTCTGCCCGATCTCACCCTCGTCCTCAGCCGGAGCCCGGAGCAGCAGTCGGCCTTCGACGCCTTCGTCTCCAGTCAGTACGATTCCAGCTCGCCCAACTACCATCAATGGCTTACACCCGCTCAGATCGGCGCCCAGTTCGGCCCAGCCCAGGCCGACATCGCGACCATCACCGGTTGGCTTACCAGCCACGGCCTCGTGGTCAAGAGTGTTGCTCCAGACCGCATGACTATCCGCTTCGGCGGAACGGCAGCCCAGGTCGAGAGCGCCTTCCATACCCAGATTCACAACCTGTCGGTGAATGGCGTTCCGCATTACGCAAATATGACCGACCCGCAGATTCCCGCTGCGCTCGCGCCGGTGGTGGTTGGCGTCAAGAGGCTGCATAACTTCCTGCCCCATTCGCTCCACAAAATGGGGAGCCTGGTTCAGTTCAATAAGGAGGCGGGAAAGTGGCAACGGGTTGTGAATACCGCGGCAGCCGGCTCTAGACCGGCCGTCCCCACGCTATCCCTGGCCCCGCTCAGTGCCGCATCGAAGCCACACAGCCAGTTCGGCATCAACGGTGGCAGTGCGGCAGAACAGGATCAATATCTCGAAGAAGATGTGACGCCCTGGGACTTTGCCAAGATCTACGACTTGCCTTCGACCTGGCCTGGCCCCAGCAGCATCGGCACCAGCAGCCCCGGCTACGGCCAGACCATCGCCATCGCCGGAACCAGCCTGATCGCGCAGAGCTCTGTCGGCACGCAGGCTTACAGCGGGGCGGGCTCCGAAGTTTCCGAAAGTGGGAGCGACGTCGCCACCTTCCGCTCGGCCTTCGATCTTCCGGCCCTCACCAGCTTTCAGCAGATTGACACCAAATACAACGGCACCACGGCGACCGTGTGTAAAAGCACCAGTCCCGATGCACTTTGTGGCGTTGGCGACCTGGAGGAGAACTCCCTCGATGTGGAGTTGTCCGGCGCCGTGGCCACGGGCGCGTCGATCGTTCTCGTCGTCACCGGACAGAATTCGACGGGAACCGTCGACACCGTCTACGATTCGGCATCCTACGTCGTCGACAACCTCACGGCCAAGATCCTGAGCGTCAGCTACGGCGAGTGCGAACTGGGCAGCGGCACCGCCGAAAATGTCGCCTACTACGACCTCTGGCAGTCGGCTGCCGCCGAGGGCATCTCGGTCTTTGTGGCAGCGGGCGACTCCGGCTCGCCCTCGTGCGACGATGGCGAGGATGGGCTTTACGGCGATCCCTATTTGGCGCAGTACGGTCTTTCCGTGAGTAGCATGGCGTCCACGCCCTACAATACCGCCGTGGGCGGCACCGATTTCAGTTGGTGCCAGCCCTATTTCAACTCCAGCGGCACCTTTGAGGGTTGCCCCATTTCGAGCACCGCCCAGACATCCAATGGCGAAAACAAAGCCTATTGGAGCACCTCCAATAACGCCACAACCGGCGAAAGCGCCCTCGGCTACGTGCCCGAGATTCCCTGGAACGATACCTGCGAGAACCCCATCCTGGCCAGATATCTTGTGAGTGATTTTGAGCTTTCCATGAGCACGACCCCGGAAGAGGTGTGCAACAACCTCTATGAAAATGAAAACTGGCTAACGTATGACGAGGAGGTCGAGCAATCCTACGATATAGACCCTTACTATGAATTCTACGTCGATACAGTAGGCGGCAGCGGCGGCGCCAGCAACTGCGTTGTGAACGACGAAGCCACCGAACCCGACGATCCCACCTGCACCACCGGAAGCACGTCGACAGGGGCTGCAAATGGCTCGATTCCGCTCGTCAACGACGGCTGGCCCGCTCCAACCTGGCAGGTCGGCTCCGGCGTCACGGGAACAAGCGGTCTGACAGCACGCGCGGTTCCCGATGTGAGCTTCTTTGCCGGTAACGGCGCCCTCGACAGCGCCACTCTGATTTGCGTCTCCGCTGTGGGATCCTGCACCTACAGCAGCACCACCGAGAACACGGCCCAGGAGGTCGGCGGAACTTCGGTAGGCGCGCCGGAGATGGCCGGCGTCATGGCCCTCATCGATCAAAAGGCCGGCGCGGCGCAGGGCCTTGCCAACCCAGGACTGTACAAACTCGCATCCGAGCAAACCTATTCGGAGTGCAGCGCGGAGAGCGTCACCAATTCCAGCAGTTGCTACTTCCAGGACATCGACAACGGCCCCACGGCCGCCTCGGGCCCGGCCTATACGAATGCGCAGACCAACTCCATGCCCTGCGATCTCAACAATGCGCCGGAAGGCGGCGACCTTACTAACGGTGAGCAGTACGAGGGCACCACTTCACCCAACTGCACCGCCCTCAACTCCGGCGACATCGTCGGCACTCTCGTCACCACCCAAGGAGGAACCACCCCGGCCTACAACTCCGTCACCGGCTTCGATCTGGCCACGGGTCTGGGGTCGCTGAATGTGGCCAACGTCGTTAACGGGTGGACATCCGACGCGGGCACGGCCTCGTCGACCCTGGGCGTGGTGCTCAATCCCACCGGGACGCTGACTGCCGGCACGCCACTTGAGGTCACCGTAACCGTGACCGGCTCCGCGAGCACCGGTACGCCGACGGGTACCATCGTTGTGTCTGGCGGAGGGTCTTCGGGCTCGGGAATGCTCTCCCAAACTGTTTCCGGCACCGCTTCGGTTGAAATCACCATTCCGGCCGGAACGCTGGCGGTAGGCAGCGACACGCTGACCGTGTCTTATAGCGGCGACAGCAATTACGCCTTCACGAGCACCACCGAAACCGTCAGTGTCTCCGCGGCTGCCCCAACCGTGACCGTATCGGCTCCCACCAGCGACAACGTGGCCAACGCCGTGCTGGTGACCGTGACAGTGACCGGATCGGCGGGTTTGCCTACAGGGACAGTCGCCCTGGCGCAAACCAATAACGGCGGCACCTACAGCTCGGCAGCTGTAGCCTTGACCACCGGCGGCACAGCTAGTTTCACCATTCCCGCCAACACGCTGACTGTGAGCGCGAGCGCCGATATACTGACCGCCAGCTATAGCGGCAACTCAACCTACACGATCGGCTCAGGTTCGGCGTCGATTACCATTGTCAGCACGGCGCTGCTCACCCCGGCGATCAAGATCACACCTGCCCCCACTACCATTGACACCAGCCAGGCGTTGAACGTTGGCGTTGCAGTGAGCGGAACCGGCGTAACCCCCACTGGCACGGTGTCGGTGACCGCCGGCAGCTACACTTCGGCTGCAACAGCGCTGACCGGGGGCCTGGCCAGTTTTACCATCCCTAGTTACAGCCTCTCCCAGGGATCGCAGGCCATTACCGTGAACTACAGCGGCGACGCGAACTACGCGTCTGGCAGTAACACCGCAACCGAGACGGTGGCCCAATCGACCTACGCGCTTTCCGCGACTACGCCTGCCGCCGTCTCCCCTGGTACAACTGCGGCATCGACCATCACCGGAACCAGCAGCACCGACTACACGGGAACCGTTACGCTGAACTCTTGCAGCCTCACCAGTAGTAGCGTATCCAGCCCAAATTCCCCACCCACCTGCACGGTCACGGGGACGATTACCTTTACCAACGGCACGCCCGGCGGCTCAGGAACGGCGACGGTGACCACCACCGCGGCCAGCGTGGCGCTTGCTAATCCCAGGCCGGGCAACGGTAAGGGATGGCTTGGCGCGGGCGGCGGCGTGGTGCTGGCCTTGCTGGTCTTCCTGGGCATTCCGGCGCGGCGCCGTAGCTGGCGGTCGATGCTCTGCGTCCTCGCCGCCATGGCCACTCTCGGCGTCCTGTCCAGTTGCGGTGGCAACGGCGGCAGCAGCACTCTTCCCAGTTCTGTCTCTGCCACCTCGGCCGGCACCTACACATTCACCGTGAGCGGCACAGGCAACGACCCGGCCAACACGGCCGAGAACACAACCTTCGTCCTCACCGTGAACTGAACAATTGGGGTACCCCAACCTACGTGCGTTTTTTTGCGCGTAGGTTGGGATCGCAAGAATCTCATCCCGGCGCTAAGCCGTGTCCTTCCCTCGGGAAGGCCCACTTTTCCCCGCGAACCCACCGGCTTGCTGACTCGCTAATTTGCCGGATTCTAGACCGGCCGGACCCAGAGCACCGGCTGGCGCACGGGAAAATTCCGCAGGATTTCAGCCGTCTTTGGCTCGGGCGGCAGCATTCGCCACAGTGCAATGAACTTCGGCTCTCTGTACGCCAACCCCGCGAACAGCAGGCTGGGCTGCCGGTTGGGCAGGTCGACGAAGCCCTCCACGTCGTGCGCATACGGCCACTTGCTCTTGTCCTGGATGTAGGGAAACATGAAATCGACGGCCTTCTTGTAGAGATTTCCGCCGGCCGTCGCAAATTGCCACAAATTGTTCGTCGCATCGCTGGGCGCCGAACCACTGGCTGACGCAATCACGCATATCATCGCCAGCATGTCCAGATTGAACAGTGAGTAGTTGTATGGCCTGGTCCGTTCGAGCTCTAGCGGAAAACTGCCGTCGGGCGCCATTTGCTCAGGCAAAAGATAGTCCCGGAACCGCTCCCTGCACAACAACATGGCGTTCTCGCTGCCTATGTAGGCGGCAAACGCCGCCACCTGCGCAACCCAGCAGGTGCTATGGCTGTTTTTGGCCGCTTCTTCTTCCTGGCCGTTATTCGATGCGCGCATCCAAAGCAGATACTCCGCAAACCACTCGCGCACGCCGGCAAAATCCGCCGGCGCCATCGCCTGCGCTATCTCCAGGTGCCGGGCAGCTCGCGTCACTTCAATCAGATGAACCGTCTCGATGATGCCCCAACTACGGCCTGGCGCAAAGCCCGGGATCGCCTGCGCATATTCGAGCGACGGATTCATCTTCGTTCCTGGGGCCAGAAACCAGGCGCGCAGGTGCGCCGCGGCATGGTCAGCATAACGCTTGTTCCGGGTGATGAGCCACGCCGCCGTCAGCGCAGGCACAATCAGGCTCAGCCGGATCAGCGCCTTGCGATGCTCGTTGAAGTTTTGCGGATTCGTGTAGCCGTCGCGCCGAATGTACGGGCCTTTCGGATTCTTCGGATCCGGCCACCAGTAATCGGCCTCGGAAAAGTAATCGTGCTGCCCGCCTTTGCTGCGCGGCGAAGAGAAGGCCGTAATCGTCACCGGCGCTAGCGCAAGGTACTCGTTCGCCGCGCGCAGAATCCGCTCGCGGTCAAGGCTCTCGATCTCATCGAGAGTGATTAAAGGCCCGTTGGTTGGACCCGGAGGAGCCTGCGCGACGGTTGCGCGGGCGCGGGTGGCGGCAACGATTGCTGCGGCAGAGATGCAGAAGCGACGACGGTCCATCTCCTCCACCTTCACGCATCCGCCGCGATCCTGTCCAGCACCGGTGCGCCTTGGTATTCTCCGGTCCTCTTCTCACCTTCGCCGGAGAAACTTTCGTACCGGTCGGTGCTCTGCTCGAGCGAGCCGCCATGCCCAAAAATCAGAAAAAATAATTAAACTGGAGAGAAGCGAGGTTCGCGCAATGCCTTCCCAACCCCGCAGCCTCGAGTTCGTTCGCCCCTCATTCGCTGATCCTCACTCCGGTCGAATCATTCTCCTCGCCAGCGACCTCGCCGGCGCGTGCGATTCCGCCGCGGCCTTTCTCCGTTCCGGACGCTCGGTTCGTATCTGGTTTGAAGACAGCGTTCTCTTTTCTGCGCCCGAATCCTTACAAGCCTTCAATACCAACTCCCGCACGCTTTCTGCCCGGAGCGCGGCCCGCGTCGTCTCCAGTGCCGCCGCTGCTCTGGGCGCCGATCCAAACTCTCTCTTCTTCAAGAGTGTCGATTCAGCGGCTCGTGGCCCTCTTGCCGCTGAAGTCCTGGCCGCCCACCACGCTCTCGGAACCCGCGCCATACTCTTTGCCCCTGCCTTCCCGGCCGCCGGCCGAACGGTCCACGAAGGCGTCCTTGAGATTGAGGGTGCGGCGGGCAAGCCCGTCCAAATTCGCCTTGACAGCGTCTTTCCGCTCTTGGCTCGATCCCGTATCAGTCACATCTCTCGAGCCGGTGAGCTTGCACCTGCGCTCGATTCGGGCAAGACCGTGCTCATTTGCGACAGCGAGACCCAGGATGACCTCAATGTTCTGGTCCGCGCCGCCGAGAATTTGTCGGGCCTGCTCTACGCAGGTTCAGCCGGCCTGGCTCAGGCGCTGGCCAGCCTCAACCCTTCGCGTGCGCCAGCTGCGCTCGTGCATCCATCTGAGCGCACCTTGCTCATCGCCGGATCGACGCACCCCGTTACCAAGCTCCAGCTCGACGCCCTCGACTCAATGCACCTCGACCGCGCCCGCATCCTGCGCCTCGGGCTCTCTTTCCGCGCCGCTGCACGCATCCGCTCGGTGTTCCGCTCCTACGCCCCGCAGGCGCTCGTCCTCGCCGGCGGAGACGCAGCCCTCACCGCCGTTCGCGCCCTCGAAGCCTGCTCTTTTGTTCTCCTGGGGGAGTTCGCGCCCGGCATTCCGTGGGGCATCGTGCAGGGCGGCGCGGCGCACGGCTGCACCGTCGTCACCAAATCCGGCGGCCTCGGCTCGTCCACTGCTCTGAATGAGGTTCTTGCTGCGCTTCGTGGTCCGGCATAAGCAGACCTGCGCCGATTATGTTCGCGCTGGCCCGTGGCCGCCAGCTCGGCTAAGTGCTAGACCAAAGCCCGTACGCGATTCATTCATTGCTATCCGGCAGTCCGCACCTGCATTCAGAACCGGTATGAAACTCCGATGGTCGCGCGCGCGTCCCATGTTCTGTGCGTGGAGCCAGCCAGCTGCGGGGTATTGTCGATGAGCGAAAAGGAGCCGGCAACACGGTCGCCGGTGATGCGAATGTTGAAGCGGTTGTTCAATCGATACGAGATGCCGCCGCCAAAGCCGCCCGCAAACGAGGTGGCCGGAATCATGCCTTCGCCTCCAGTATGTTCCACCCCAAGTTCCGGGAAAAATACCCCGCTCAGATTCTCGTAGATGACAGGGTGAATCTCCGGCCCAACCAGGATGGAGTACACCGACGGATCGCCCGGATTCGCGGGAAGGCGGTTGCTGATCGGAGGCCTGTAGTAGTCAATCGCGCCCATGAGGCCAAAATACTTGCCCCAATTGCGCATCAGCATGAGTTTTCCGCCCTGCAATCCGTAGCGCGAATTGTTCACCTGGTCGAGGCCGGTGTACGCATAGCCCGCATAAACCTCGTATTTGAAGGATGCAGCCTCCCGGGATACTGGCGCCTCATCCGGATTCACCTGGCCGGTGGCTGTCAAAGGTGCGAGCGCGGCCAAAAGCAAAAACCACAACGTCCTCTTCAACTCAGGAATCTCCTCAATCGTTACCGCGCACGAACAAACCTTGACGCGTCCGGAATTCATTCCGGATCAGGCATCCTGGCTGGCTTCCGGTACCTACTTAGACTATCCTCTCACCCCGGCTTTCACGAAGCCCACCGCAGGCGGAGGTACTCCAGTCTTGGACTGAATTCAGTGCAAAAAGGCGCGCGACCCGGCTCCCGGCGCGGGGGATCACCCCTTCTCCAGATACCACGGAATATTGATCACAATGATGCGGCGGTTGCCGCGCATCAGCAGAACCACCTTCAGCAGGTCCGAGCGCCGGTTATGCAGCAGGCCTTCCCACCAATGCCGCACCACCAGTTCCGGAACCAGCACGCACACTTTGCAGGTCTCGCGTTCGCGCTCCACGTTCAGCACATAGTCCACAATCGGATAAAGCACGTACCGGTAGGGCGATTTGAGCGTCACCAGCTTCGGGATGCACCGCCCCGCCGCCTTCAACGGCGCGGCAATGTCCTTTTCCCATACTTCGCAGAACGGATCCGGATCGTCGCTGGTCTGCACATGGACGCAGCGAATATCGCATGACATCGAGAGCGCAAACGAAAGCGCCTTCTCGCTGATCCGGCTCCAGCGATCCACGGGCACCACAACAATGGGCTCGGTCACCTCGGCGGGAATAAAGGGCCGGTCGAGATCGATCTCCCGGTTAACGCGCATGTAATGCCGGTGTACGGCGCGCATAAACAGGATCATCACCACCACCAGCAGCGCCGTGATCCACGCGCCGTCGGCGAACTTCGCTACCAATACCACGAGCGTGGTCATTCCCGTGGCCACGGCGCCCACACCGTTCACCAGAATCCGTGCCGGCGATCCGCCCGTGCGCTTCCAGTGCACCACCATTCCTGCCTGCGAGAGCGTAAAGGCCATGAACGCGCCAATGGCGAACAGTGGAATCAGCCGGTCCGTCACGCCGCCAAACACAACCAGAAGCAGCGCCGTCAGCGCCACCAGCACGTAGATGCCCCATGAGTAAAGCAGTCGCCGCCCGCGAATCAGAAATACGTGCGGCATGTAGTTGTCGAGCGCGATTGCCCGCGTCAACCGCGGAAAATCGGCGAAAGCGGTGTTCGCGCTCAGCGCCAGCACCAGCAGCACGGAAACGATCGTGAGGTAATAGAACCACCCGTGCCCCACCACCGCGCGCGTCAGCATCGAGAGCACGCTCTCGTAGCCCGGTTTGCCGGGATCAGTGGCGGCGATCCCATAAGCCCGGCACAGCAATGCAATGCCAGCCAGCAGAACGGCCAGCAGCGCGATGATGATGGTCAGCGTCGTCTTGGCGTTCTTGCGCGTCGGCTCGCGGAAGGCCATCACGCCGTTGCTCACCGCCTCCACGCCCGTCATCGCCGTGCAGCCCGAAGAAAAAACCTTCAGCATCAGCCACAGGCTCACGGCAGCCGTTGCAGCCGGCATCGTCGGCAGCGGCGTTACCGGAACCGGATGTCCCGCCGCATGAATTGCGTGCCAACCGCCCACCGCAATCACAATCAGCAGCGTTCCCGTGAACAGATACGTGGGAATCATGAAAACCACGCCCGTGTCGTGCACGCCGCGCATATTCACGATGGTCAGTAGCGCCAGCACGATCAGGCACAGCGCGAGCGTGTGCGGCTGCAGGCTGGGCACGGCGGAGATCAGCGCGCCTACCCCCGCCGAAATGCCCACAGACGCGGTCAAAATGTAGTCGATCATAAGCGCCGCTGCCGCAAGCAGCGCCGCGCCCTCGCCCAGATTCTGGCTGGCCACGGTGTACGAGCCGCCGCCGCGCGGATACGCTTCGATTGTCTGTCGGTAGCTGAAATAGACGATTGCGAGCAGGGCCACAATCGCTATGCTTACGGGCACGATGTACTTCACACCCATCATGCCCAGCGGGATCAGCAGTGTCAGCGCGGCCTCAGGCCCGTATGCCGCCGAGCTCAACGCATCCAGCCCGAAGACCGGAATCCCGGCCACGGGGCCAATACATTCGGCGCGCTCCGCGCTGGTCGCTAGCGGCCGCCCGAAGAGTAGGTTGAAAAAGCGTGTGTATACGCCCATGTAAGATTGCCTTGCGGTCGTGGACTCATAGCGGGGAATGCCGCCGAAGCCAGTGTCTCATGCCCAATGCGCGGAATCTGAGATTGCTTTGCAGATGGTCGCAATTCCATTCCGAGAAGCATGAATCGTCCGGAATGGATTCGAACGGGTTGCTCGGAGACTTCGCGGCTCTAGCTCAATGCCCCTCGCCCGCTTCGGCCGCCGGCAGCGTAAACAGGAACCTGCTTCCCTTGCCAACCTCGCTCTCCGCCCAGATTTGCCCGCCGTGCTGCTCCACAATGCTGCGGCACAGCGCCAGCCCCAGCCCCGTTCCGCCCAGCGCGCGCGAGTCCGAGGCATCGCCCTGCTGGAAGCGCTCGAAGATCCGCTCCAGCTTCTCCGGGCCGATGCCGCGTCCCTGATCCTCGACCATAAAGCCCACTTCACCCGCACCAATACTGCCAGCCTGCGCGCCGGCCTCTGTCGAGCTCCGTTCCACATTCCATGCGGCCAGCCGGATGGTCGTCCCCGGCGGCGAAAACTTGATGGCGTTGCCGACCAGTTCGTTCAGCACCTGCAGCACCCGCTCCTCGTCGGCGAAAGCCGGCGAGGCGTTCCCGTCAATGCGGAAGTCAATGCGCGACAGCGTCGCGGCATTGTGCGCCACGTCGGCCGCGCGCCTCAGCAGCGTCATCGCTTCCACGGGCTTGCGATCGAGCGGCAGCCGCCCCTTTTCCCCGCGGTCGAAATCCAGAATGTCGTTCACCAGCCGCACCAGCCGGTCGCAGTTTCCGATCGCCATCTCGATCATCTGCCGCTGCTTCTCCGGCCGTTTGTCCAGCGTGCCCGACTGCACCAATCCCAGCGACGCCCGCAACGAGGTCAGCGGCGTCTTCAGCTCGTGGCTCACTGTCGAGATAAACTCGTCCTTCATCTTCTCCAAGCGCCGCCGCTCGCTCACGTCCTGGAAGGCCACCACCATGCCGCACACGCGGCCTTCTTCCAGCAGCGGGTTGACGCTATACTCAACCGGAATCGCGCTCCCGTCCTTGCGCCAGAACACTTCGTCCCGCATGCGGATCGGCTCGCACCGCCGCAGCGCCTGCAGGATCGGACTTGTCGACTTCGAATACGGCGTCCCGTCGGCGTGGCTGTGGTGGATCAGTTCGTGCAGATCGCGCCCCACAAGCTGATCGGTCGCGTATCCCAGCATCCTGGCGCCGGCCTCGTTGATGAAGGTCACTTTGCCCTCCAGGTCCATGCCGAAGATGCCGTCGTCTACCGATTCCAGAATCAGTTCGCGCTGCCGCGTCGCCATACGCAGTGCTTCTTCCGCCTCATACTGTTCCGTCACGTCCATTCCGTGGTTCAGAACGAACGGCCGCTCGCCGGGCAGTTGCATGCGCCGGCTGCGCACCGCGATACGCCGGTACACGCCGTCGCTCCGCCGCAGCGGCAACGCGCCTTGCCACTCTTCCGCGCTCTCCAGCGTATTCAGGCAATCCTGGAACGCCGCGGCGCCCTCTGTATCCATCAGCTCCGTCACCATGCGTCCCACCAGCGCTTCGGCGCGATAGCCCAATGTCTCGGCGGTAAATGCGTTTAGCGAGGTCAGGCGTCCCTCCATCGAGCAGGTGAAGACGAAGCCCAGGCTGTTCTCCACCACCTGGCGATAGCGAGTCTCGGTCCGGAGCAGCGTCTTCTCCATTTCGCGCTGGTCAGTCACGTCCTGTCCGCTGACAATCAAGTACTGAATTTCGCCGTTCGGACCCTGCAGGGGCCGCAGCGTCCAGCTCACGCGCCTGTTTTCGCCGCCGGCCGCCTGCCATAGCGTCTCGTGCGGTCCTGAGACCTGCCCGGCCGAAGCCTCATGCAGCTTACCCTCCGCCCATCCGCGATCATCCGCCTCAAGAAACTCCTCCACAAACGGCCGTCCCACGGCATTCGCCAGGCTCAACCCGGTCAGGCGCGCGCACGAGTAATTCATACGCACCACGCGTCCCGCCGTATCCAGCACCGTCACCAGCCCAGGAATCGAATCCAGCGTGGCGGCCACAAAGCAGCGCTCGATGGCCAGCGCGCGCTCCAGCCGCTGCCTCTGCCGCTGCGCCTGTTCCTGCAGCCGGATCCGGTTGTACAACTCCAGCCGCGTCACCGCATTCCGGCCAAGAATCTCCAGCAGCGTCAGATGTTCTGGCTTGAATTGGCCCTCTTTTTGCGACAGCACCGCCATGGTGCCAATCAGGTGCTCATCGCTTGAGTAGAGCGGAACCGCCGCATAGGAACGGCACGGATTGGCGCCGGAGAGCGGAATGCCTTCGGGAGGATAGCGCGGATCCTGGCTCGCGTCCGCGATCAGCAGTGGCTCGCCCTTCTCCAGCATCCATTGGCACGCCGTGCTGGCCCTCGGCTGGTCCGTCGCCTTGAACCCGAACCGCGCCTTGAACCACAGCCGGTTGAAGTCCATCCAGCCAATGTAGCCATATTCGGCATCGCACAACACCGCGGCGAGCTCCACAAGCTCGTCCAGCGCAGGATCAGGGTTGCGATCGAAGATACTCAACTCCGGGCGCACCGCCATTTCCTGGTTCTCTACCCCGTGTGAACCGGTCATAGCGCACATATAGATAGACGTACCTGCCAGCCAGTATCGAATGAGATTGACGACCTTGGCTCTTCCACTATCAGGTGAGATTGAGGAAAACGCAGTACAACTCAAGTACCCGCGTTTCTTCGCCCTATTCGATTCATTCGATGATTACGATAGACACTCGACGGCGGTTACTTAGTCAACTCATCCGCACGCCCGCCTGCGCGTAGCCTGTACACACCTGCTCACCGGTACTTAATCCCTGACACCTGGCCCCTGGCTCTAGACTTTGCAATATCTGAGGATAAACTCCCCTTGTTCTTAAGCCTAGGTTTTTTGCCTTTTTGGCGTGTGTTTTAATAGTGTGTTCCGGCAGTTTGCAGCAATCGCCCGCAGCCGGCGGCTCGTTCGCGCCAGCGTCCAGAACCACCTTCCAGCTTCCGTCTGGCTCTTTGCGCCACATCGTGATGTACCGCCCACTCGTCACCACGGGATTTCCGTTCGCGTCCTTGCTGTGCCCCTCATAGTGGCCCCACGTGTAACCCATATCGCCAGAAGGCCCCATCATCGCGTCGGCCGGGGTCCACGTCAGTTGATAGTCCTGGGGCAGCCAGGTGGCCGATTTCGCAATCGCTACCTTTCCGATCAGCGGCGCCACTCCGTTGCCCAGCGCCACGCCATCGTCGGCAAACCACGCCGCGAATCCCGCCCCTCCCCGTGCCAGCACATCTTTGGCAAAGCGCGCCTCCAGTTGGAAAAGTAGCATCTTGCCTGGCTTCACCGTCGCGTCAGCCAGAGGATTAGGCGTCTGCGCCTGCGTTCCCGGCTCCAGCAATTGCGCCCACGCCGCGCACGAATTCAATCCCGCCGGCCCAGCAATCAAAATCAAGAATGAAAAAAGAAGATTCCGCAATCCAGCCACGTGCTTACCCCCCATCGAAATTCGGGTCTATGCGCCCATCCTACAATGCTTGGATGCGCGGCCGCAGCGGGGGCGCTCCACCAACCCTTGCCGCCCGGCTCCGTCTAATTCACCAAAACTGCGCTCTACCGCGCAGGTATACTAAGGCTTGGCGAACCCTGAGGTTTTACCCCCGCCGAGGCAGACCCCCTGTACTACGGGGGCGTTTTGCTAATTGGGGCTTTTCCCTGGATTCCCGGCCTTTCCCCGGGGGAAGGAAGCACATGGGAACATTGTTGGAGTCCATTCATTCTCCCGCCGACCTCAAACGCCTCAGCTACGAGCAAATGGCCTCGCTCGCCGAGGAAATTCGCGCTTTCCTTATCCAGACTCTCTCCAAAACCGGCGGCCATCTCGGCCCCAATCTCGGTGTCGTCGAGCTCACCCTCGCTCTTCACGCCGTCTTCGACACGCCTCAGGACAAAATCCTCTTCGACGTCAGCCATCAGGCCTACATCCACAAGATCCTCACCGGCCGCCGCGAGCGTTTCTCCACCATCCGCCAGCCCGGCGGCCTCAACGGCTTCATGCTGCGCACCGAAAGTGAACACGATTGCTACGGAGCCGGTCACGCCGGCACCGCTCTCTCCGCCGCTCTGGGGATGGCCGTAGCCCGCGATTTGGCCGGTGGCCACGAGCACGTTATTGCCGTCGCCGGCGACGCCGCTTTCACCAACGGAATCTCCTTTGAGGCCCTCAACAATCTTGCCGCCCAAACGAAGCGCATGATCGTTGTCCTCAACGACAACGAATGGTCCATCGACCGCAACGTGGGCGCCGTGGCCCGCTACTTCCATCGCATCGTCACCAACGAGCACTACCAACATCTGCACGATCGCGCCACGCGCCTCATCGAGCGCTTCGGCGGCAAGACCGCCGCTAAAGTCGTGCGCCGCGCCGAGGAAGCCGCCAAGAGCATGCTCTGGCCCTCCATCCTCTTTGAGGAGTTCGGCCTCGAGTACTTCGGCCCCATCGACGGCCACAATCTGCCGCTTCTGGTCGAAACCTTCAAATTCCTCAAGACCCTCGAGCACCCCGTGCTGCTGCACGTGCTCACGCAAAAGGGCCGTGGTTTCCAGCCCGCGCTCGACGGCCAGAAGAAATTCCACGGCCTCGGCCCCTACGATCCCGAAACCGGCAAAACCCCCGATGGCTCGCCAACCTACGCTGAAGTCTTCGCCACCACGCTCGCCCAAATGGCCTCGAAAGATCCTCGCATTGTCGCCATCACCGCCGCCATGCCCAACGGCACCGGCCTCGATCACTTTCGGCCTCACCACCCCAACCGCTACTTTGATGTGGGCATCGCTGAAGAGCACGCTGTCGTCTTCGCCGCGGGCATGGCTACGCGCGGCTTCCGTCCCGTCTGCGCCATCTACTCCACCTTCCTGCAGCGCGCCTTCGATCCTGTCGTCCACGACGTCTGCCTGCAGAAACTGCCCGTCCTTTTCTGTATGGATCGCGCCGGCCTTTCCGGCGACGACGGCCCCACGCACCACGGCCTCTTCGACATCGCCTATCTGCGCGGCATTCCCGGGATCGTCCTCATGGCGCCCAAAGACGAAGACGAGCTTGCCGACATGCTCAAGACCGCGCTCGATCTTCCCGGCCCCAGCGCCATTCGTTATCCGCGCGGCGCCGTCGCCGGCGTCGCCCGCAAGCCTGAGCCGCAGTCCCTCCCCCTCGGCAAGGCCGAAATCCTCGCCGACGGCTCCGACGTCGCCATCCTTGGCCTCGGCCCCATGATTTCGCTCGCGCAGTCGCTCGCTGCGTCTCTCGATCGCGACGGCTACTCCGCCGCCGTCATCAATCCCCGCTTCATCAAGCCGCTCGATCGCGAGATGCTCAAGCGCTATGCCACCCGCGTCGCCGCTTTCGTCACCTTCGAGGATCACGTCAAGATGGGCGGCTTCGGCTCCGCAGTCGTTGAAGCTCTCGACGAGATGGGCCGCGCTGTTCCCGTCGTCCGCATCGGCTGGCCCGACCAGTTCATCGAGCATGGCAAAGTCGACCAGCTCCGCGCCCGCTACGGCCTCTCCGTGGAAGCAGCTCGCGCTCAGGTTCTGCCGCTCCTTGCCCCTCGTCACCGCCCCTCTCTCGTCGCATCCTGAGCCAGCGGAGTGGCGCGAAGGATCTGCTTTTTATTCCCTCGATCCGGAACAAAAGACGCGTCAGCCCGCTGACTCGGTGACTTGCCGCTCTGACTCCTGAACCCTGATCCCTGCTCGCTGTGCGACAATCCTCATAAGAACGACTTTTTCATGCGAATGCTTCGCTTTTTCCCGGGTCTGCTCATTGCGGGTTGCGCTCTGGCCTCCCTTCCGCCCATTCGCAGACTGAGCCCACGCCAACCCCCGCTCCGCTCGTTCTTACCGGCGGCACTGTCGTCGACGTCACCGGCTGGGGCGACTCCGCGCGCGACATCCCCGACGCCATCGTCGTCATCCGCGAGAACCGCATCACCGACGTTGGCATGGCCGGTGAGGTCTCCATTCCTAAAGGCGCGCGCATCATCGACTGCACCGGAAAATTCCTCATCCCCGGTCTCATCGACGGCTACGCCGGAATGAACTCCCAGGCGCAGGCCAACGCCAACCTTTACATGGGCGTCACCACCGTTGTCGCCCGCGCCGACGACGAGCGCGGCTTCATCGACTTCAACGCCCAGCCCAGCCCGCACATCTACCCCATCGACACCATCGGCGTCACCGACAACTGGAGCCTTCTGGCCCGCCAACCCGAGTGGGTTTCAAAGCTCCGCGAGGGCGCGCATCCCGTCGAGCTCAGCCCGCAGGACACCGCCCGCCAGATGGCCGACACGGCCCGCCTTGGCACGCGCGTGCTCCTGCTCACCGCGCACCTCACCGCCGCCAACTCGCAGTGGATCATCGCGCGCGCCCATGAGATGGGCCTCGTCACCTACGGCGAGTTCGTTTCCACGCCCTACCGCGTCGGGGTCGAGGCCGGCGTAGACGCTCTCGTCCACATGGACCGTTACGATCTCGGCGTCATTCCCGACGAGTTGCAGCGGCCCCTGGTCGACGACCCCGACGGGCCCTCCGCCGACACCGCCTACGATTACTCCGAGCGCATCCCGCCCACTGACGCGCACCTGCGCGACTACGCCCGCTTCCTTGCCGCGCATCACGCCGCGCTCATGCCCGCCTTCAGCCTCTATTACGCCGAACTCCCGGGCCATCGCAATCTCTGGAAAGAGCCCGCCGCTTCCCTCCTCGATCCCGGCCGCATGTACCGCCCCACCGACCCCGCCACCGGCGACATGATCTACCCGCTCCCATACTGGTCGCGTCACCTGCCCGCCATGGCCCAGCGCTGGATGGAAGAAGACCTGCAAAAGAAGGCCGGGCAGACCGCGCTCCGTCTCTGGCGCATCAACGAAACCATCTTTTCCGCATTCCCTCACTACCTGGCCGGCTCCGGCGCTGACGCCATGGGCACCATGCCCGGCATCTCCCTGCAAACCGAGCTCGAACTCCTCGTCCGTCTCGGCCTCTCGCCGCGCGAGGCCCTTGCCGCCGCCACCAACAACTATTCTCTCCAGTTCGGCTGGAACGAAATCGGCCTCATCGCCCCCGGCCGCCGCGCCGACGTCCTCGTCCTCGACGCCGACCCCACCGTCAACATCTGGAACGCACGCCGCATCTCCGCCATCATCCTCGACGGAGAACCCCTCGACCGCGACTCCCTCCTGCACCTGAAAAGGTGATGATGTGGGCCCCCGTCCAAGCTTCGTCCGGGCAGGATATTGAGCCCCGCCAACTCCGCTGTCCCTCGATCATTTACCCTCAAAGACAGCAGACCACTCCCACCCTCATGCCTCGTTTCTCATTCTTCCGCCGCACCGGGGGCCAGCGCCGCAACCGCTTGCTCCTCACGATTGCCGTCTACAAGCTTCTCCATGCGCTCTTCTTCATCGCCATCGGCATCGGCGCCCACCGCCTGCTCCACAAGGACATTGCTGACCAGATCGACCTCCTCGCCCGCCATCTCCGCTT
>CAWGGA010000017.1:0-50776 GCA_963822015.1 uncultured Acidobacteriaceae bacterium | reverse complement strand
GCCGCGCTCCCACTGACGAGAGTGATTGACAAAGCGAGTTCACCGCTGGAAAATCGGAGATTCAGTTCTCTTCAAGGAAGAATCCACATGGCAGCATTGTTGACGACCAACCTCGGCAGCACGCCCTTGCTGGGGCGTGGCAAGGTGCGCGATCTGTACGCCGTGGACGGCGCTTTGCTGCTGGTGGCGACCGATCGGATTTCGGCATTCGATCACGTGCTGGGGTCGGGGATTCCAGACAAGGGCAAGATCCTGACGCAGATTTCTCTGTTCTGGTTCGACCTGCTGGAGGACCTGGTTCCCAATCACCTGATCACGGCGAAGGTTGGCGAGTTCCCCGCACAACTGCAGCAATACGCCGACCAGCTGGAGGGTCGCTCGATGCTGGTGAAGCGGGCGCGTATGTTTCCGGTGGAGTGCGTGGCGCGCGGGTACCTGGCGGGATCGGGATGGAAGGAGTACAAGGCATCTGGGACGGTATGCGAGATCAATCTGCCGCCCGGTCTGAAGGATGGATCACGGCTGTCCGAGCCGGTGTTTACGCCGGCAACGAAGAGCCAGGACGGCAAGCACGACGAAAACATTGCCTACGAGGCCATGGAAAAGCTGGTGGGCACGCATGAAGCTGCGGAACTGCGCCGGCTGACGCTGAAGATCTACCGGCGGGCCGCAGAACATGCCGAGAGGTGCGGACTGATTCTGGCGGACACAAAATTTGAGTTTGGCAAAACCACGGAAGGGATTATCCTTGCCGATGAGGTATTGACGCCGGATTCATCGCGTTTCTGGGACGGAAAAGCGTGGAAGCCCGGAGGTGCGCAGCCATCTTTTGACAAGCAATTTGTGCGCGACTATCTGGAAGAGATTCGCTGGAACAAGCAGGCGCCGGCCCCGGGTTTGCCGGCGGAGGTTGTGGAGCGCACGCGGGCCAAGTACCTGGAAGCGTTCCGCCGCTTGACTGGGCGGGAGATGGAAAGCTAGGGTTTGCGCACGAGCCCTGGAGCGAATGCGGAGCGGATTATGACCTGGGTGGATTGGCTCATCCTTGCGGTGCTGGCAGCGGCGACGGTCGGCGGGCTTGCACAGGGGTTCCTCCGGACGGTTTGCTCGCTGGCGGGGTTGGTCTTCGGGTTGGCGCTGGCGGCGTGGAATTACCAGTGGCTGGCGAGGGCGTTCCTGCCGATCGTCAGGATTGACACGGTAGCCAACACCATCGCATTCCTGCTGATTGCGTTCGTGGTGATGGCTCTGGCGAATCTGCTGGGGGGCTTCCTGGCGAAAACGGTCCACCGGATGGGACTGGGATGCATCGATAGCATGGCGGGGGCGGTCATCGGTTTTTTTCAGGGGGCAGTGCTGGTGATGATTTGCGTTCTGGTCACCGTGGCATTTTTCCCGGGACAGGCGTGGATGGCTGAGGCCAAGCTGCCGAAGCTTTTTTTCGGAGCCTGCCACCTGAGCGCAAAAGCAAGTCCCGGGGAGCTGGGCGACAAGGTGCGCAAGGGGTTGTTACTTCTGGAACACGAATCGCCGGAATGGATGCACCCCCAGGGTGTATCTTGATTTGATGTGCTGCAAGTCTTTGGGGGACGGGTTAGACTAATTGTTCGTGATCTGCAAGAGGAGCGCGTGAAACGAGAGCTGGAAAGCCTGGTGACGCAAATGCACTCGAGCGGCATCCGCTACGAAGAGGCGGTGCGCGAGTTCAAACGGCAATATCTGCGCGAGGTGCTGGTGGCGCACCGGGGAAACCAGTGCAAGGCGGCGGAAGAACTGGGCATGCATCGCAACACGCTGAGCCGCGCCATGGCGGAGCTGGGGCTCGATCTGGCCGAGGTGCGCGCGGAACTCAAGCGTCCGCCGCGCAGCGAGCGTCCTGTATTCAGCGCGTTTCGCCAGGGCTATCGCCAGGGTTAGCCCCGGAGCTAGCTGCGCCGCACCCGAACCATGCTGAAAATACAACCGAGGACCGAAGCCCGCATTGAAATCGAGCCGGATTTCGTGTGGGACGAACAAGATGCCTATCTCTTCGACATCGATGGGACGCTCATGCGCAGCCGGGACCGGGTGCACTTTGATTCGGTGGCGGCGAGCGTGCATCGGGTAACGGGATTCGAAGTGACGCTGGCCGGAGTTCTGTTGCACGGAAGCACGGACACGGCGATTCTGCGCGAGGCCTGCCGCCAGGCGGGGATTCCCGACAATGTGCTGGAAGAACACTACGAGGCGATTCTGGAGGCGATGCGGAACAGCGTGGCCGAACGGCGGCACGAACTGGACCCGGAGCTTACGCCGGGGGTTGAGGATGTGCTGCGGCACCTGGCGCAGAAAGGCTCGCTGCTGGGCGTGGCATCGGGAAATCTGGAGGCCATCGGCTGGGTCAAGATCGAGAAGGCGGGCCTGCGCGAGTGGTTCCGCTTTGGCGGCTTCAGCGACCACTTTCCTGTGCGGCCGGAGCTGATCGCGCACGCGGCGTGGAAGGCTCGGGAGCTGCGGGGCGGCGATGCGCGGATCTGCGTGGTGGGCGACACGCCGCGCGACATCGAGGCGGCGCGCGCCAATTTTCTTTCGGTGATTGCCGTGGCGACCGGGAGGTGCAGCTTTGACGAGCTGCTGCGCTGCCAACCGGAGGCTTGCGTGTCGTCGCTCAAGGACTTGATGGCAATGGCTCCGGGCGCACGATGAAAACCAAGCGGGCAAAGAGCGGAGAGTGGGTGTACGAGCGGTCGTGGGCGGCCCGCGCAGGTGCGGGAATGGCGCGGCTTTGTGGCGCTGCGCTGGTGCTTGCAGCAGCGGTGGGCGCGCTGGCAGCGCAAACAGCGGGTGCGTCTGCGTCTGGCGGGCAAAGCGCGTCTACTAGCGAAGGAAGTACAGGCCAGAAGGATCGTATCACAGCGGGGCAGGAGTCCGGCGCTACAGGATCAGGCGTGGTGGGCGGCCAGTTAGCGCAGGCGGCAGGCGGCATTCCCGCACTTGCGAAGCCGGAGAAAGAGCCGCACAACAGCGATCAGCGGCGGGCGGCAAGACTTTACCTTGAGTCGAGCAAGCTGTTCCTGAATCGCCAATTCGAGGAGGCGATGCAGGGATTCGAGCGGGCGGCCGAGCTCGATCCTTCCAATGCGGACTATCCGCTGGCAGCGCAGGTGGCGCGCAACCATGAGGTGACGGCGCTGATCCAGGAGTCGGCCAGGGATCGGCTGCTGGGCAACGAATCCGGCGCTCGCGACGCCCTGACGCACGCTTTCACGCTCGATCCCAGGAACTTTGAGGTCAGCCAGCATCTCGACCAACTGGCCGATGATGTGGCCCGCGAGCAGTCGAATTCTCTTTACTCGCAGACATCCAGCAAGATCGCCAGCCCGGCGACGCTTTTGCCTGTTCCTGGAGCGCGCAGCTTCCACCAGAACACCGATCAGCGGCAGTTAATCGAGCAGGTGTTCAAGGCGTACGGGGTGGTAGCCATGCTCGACGACAGCGTGCGCTCGGCCAGGGTCCGGCTGGACGTGGATGACGTGAACTTTGAGGACGCCGCGCGCATCCTGGGATGGGTAACTCACTCATTCTACGTACCGCTGGATGCGCATCACGTGCTGGTGGCTAACGATACACGCGAGAACCGGCAGCGGCTGATACCCGAGCAAATGGAGACGGTGTATCTGGCCGGGATGAGCTCGGACGACATGAACGAAGTCGAAACGCTGGCCAAGAACGTGTTTGAGGTACAAGAAACACATCTTTCCCAGCCAGAACAGACCCTGACGCTGCATGCGCCTGCCGAGACGCTGGAGGCATTCAACGCCACGATGCGGAGCCTGTTGAACGGACGCAGCGAAGTGTTGCTGGACGTGCGCATGATTCAGGTAGCGCATACAAGCGATCGCAATACAGGAACGCAGTTTTCGCCGAGCATCACGGCATTCAACGTATATGCCGAAGAGGAATCGCTGCTGAGCCAGAACGCGAGCCTGGTGCAGGAGATTATCTCGTCGGGGCTGGCGCCGGCCAACGATCCGCTGGCGATTCTCGGCATCCTGATTGCTTCAGGACAGATTTCGAGCCCGCTGCTTTCGAGTGGGTTCGCATTGTTTGGGGGTGGACTGGCAGAGTCGGCGCTGTCGCCGGGCCCCGTCACATTCAATCTCAGCATCAACACGTCCGACTCGCGGGAGCTGGACCAGATAGAGCTTCACCTGGAGGATGGTCAGGATGAAACGCTCAAAGATGGGGAAAAGTATCCGATCCAGACCTCTGCTTTTACGGGCGTGGGGCCAAAACTTCCGAGTATTCCGGGACTGACGGGGGTTGGGAGCTCGAGCAGTCTTTCCTCACTTCTTTCATCGCTCTCCACGTCTGTACCCAACATACCGATGGTGCAGTACCAGGACCTGGGCCTGACTTTGAAGCTAACGCCCAAGGTGTTGCGCGACGACGATGTTGCCCTCAGCATCGATATGAAGCTCAGCGCGCTGGCCGGGACCTTCGTTGACGGCAACCCGGTATTGGATAACCGGGCGTATTCCGGCGTGGTGACCCTGAAGGAGGGTGAGGCCGTAGTGGTGGCGACAGAGATGGACAAGTCGCAAAGCCTGGCCATCAGCGGAACTCCGGGAATCAGCGAGATTCCGGGATTGAACAATGTAACCGGCAAGGATTTGCAGCAAAATTATGCGACGCTGGTGATTGTGATGACGCCGCATGTAATTCGCGGGCCGCAGGCGGCGGGACATACGGCCATGATGCGGGTGGCGACGGGCGAGCGGTAGGCGGACTGCGATAGCGAGTGCGCTTCCGGCGTGCGTGGAGTGGTGTGCGGCAACGCGCTTGCGTCATCCACCGTTTCCGGTTCTCCAACGGGCAGGGTAACGGCGCACGCCTCTCCAGAGTCTGTCATAAACCGTGGGGATACAGAGTTTCACCCCGCGGACGAAGACTTGTCCGGCGACCGCGAGGGTGGAGCATCCATCTTCGAGCATTTACCGGCTGGCTACTGTCCGGCGACGCCGTCAATTTTAATCTGGTAGTCGATGATCTTCTTCAGCAGGTCGTAGGGAACTGTGGCAGGAACCATGCGACCGTTGATCATGAGCGTGGGCACCTCGTTGACGCCTAAATCCTTTCCCAACTGAATGGAAGCATCGACGTCGGCCTTGACCTCGGGCGTGTTGGCGCAGGCCAACACCTTTGCGGGATCAAGACCGGCTTTGGCGGTAGCGCTGTTGAGGGTTAGCGTGGCGCCATCGGACGTGGCAAGTCCATCCTGGCCGTCAAAGACTGCGCCAGCGTATTGGAAGAAAGCCGAGCTGCCGCCCATTTTGGCTACGCACACGCCGTATTCGGCCGCGGTCGTAGCATTCGGATGGACGGATGCAATGGGAAAGTTCTGAAACACAATGCGCGCCTGGGGAAAATCCGTGACCAGCTTATCCATGTTGGCTTGCGCCTCTTTGCAGTGGGGGCATTGGAAGTCGGCAAACTCAACCAATTCCAGATTTTTCGATGCGGCGCCCCGGTAGGGGCCGTTGGCGCGTTGCTGGAGCTGCTGGCGAAGGTCAGCGAACGGGTGTACGCCGAAGCTCATCACGTCCTCGCCGGCAACGATGTGCTTACCGTCAGGCAGAGTAAAGAAGGAGAGGACCTGTGTTTTCTGATTGCCGGTTTTGTCGCCGATTAAAACAATCACTTTGCTGACGCCTTCAGCGGGTGTTTTGAGAATGGCTTGCACCTGCCACATGCGATCCGTATCGAAGCCCCAATTGGCCTGAAGAAAGGCGTCAACGACTTCCTTTGTGGGAGCGGCGGCAGTGAAGTTGGCTGGATCGGGCTTGGGAAAGACGGGCGTCCCGGAAGGCGCGGGCGCGGAGGGCGCAGCCCCAGGCTGCGTCTGTACGGGCGCCGCGGGCGTGGTCTGGCCGTTGTCGGGTGCGGGCGGTACGTGTTGCTGTGCGGCGGCTTGAAGTATCGGGACGAATAAAGCAATCAGCGCAGCAGCGCCGAGAAAACGGGCGGAAAGACGAGTCAAGCTGTTCTCCTTCGATGGCGGGAAAACTCCCTTCCACTAGCTTATACCGGAGTGCCGGTCATACCTGGACTTTGACCGCAATGGGGAGGCGGCGGCCCATACCAAAGGACTTGGGAGTTACTTTGAGGACCGGAGCGGCCTGCTGGCGCTTGTATTCGGAGCGGTCGATGAGGTGCACCACTTGTCGGACGAGATCGGGAGAAAAACCGTGCTCCTGAGCGATGCGTTCCGGGGCTTCATAGCGCTCGACGTAGGCCTCGACGATGGGATCGAGGACATCGTAGGGCGGCAACGAATCGGTGTCCATTTGTCCGGGACGGAGCTCGGCCGAAGGCGCCTTGGTGAGGATGGCCTCGGGAATGACCTCCCGTTCGCGATTGAGCCAGCGGCAAACAGCGTAGACGCGTGTCTTGACCAGATCGCCAATGACTGCGAGGGCGCCAACCATGTCGCCATAGAGGGTGCAATAGCCGACGGCCATCTCGGATTTGTTGCCGGTCGTGAGCACCAGGGCGCCGAGTTTATTGGAGAGCGCCATGAGGATCGTGCCGCGGATGCGCGGCTGAATGTTTTCTTCGGTGATGCCGGTCGGCAATCCGGCGAAGAGGGGCTCAAGCGCATGGTTGAACTCGGAGAAGAGCGCGCTGATGCCGATGGTTTCAAAGCGGATGCCGAGATTGGCGGCCAGGCGGCGGCTGTCGTCGATGGAGCCTGACGAGGAATAGGGGCTGGGCATGCCGACGCCGATCACGTTCTCTGCGCCGAGAGCCTCAGCAGCGATGGCGCCGACGAGGGCCGAGTCAATGCCGCCGCTCAAAGCCACGATGGCCTTTTGAAAACCGCATTTGCGCACGTAGTCGCGCGTGCCGAGGACGAGGGCGCGATACGCCGCCTCAGTCGCATCGTCGGCGGGAACCGGTATCGGCGGCGCGCTGAAGGGATCGACGACGATCAGGTCTTCCTCAAATGAGGCGGCCTGCGCGATAAGCTCGCCGCGCGAGTTAAGGGCCAATGAGGAGCCGTCGAAGATGAGGCTGTCGTTGCCGCCGGCCTGATTGCACATCAGAACAGGTATGGCGTCGCGGCGGGCGATGGCGGCGAGCATTTGGCGGCGGATGGCGCGTTTATCGTGCCAGAAAGGCGACGACGAAAGATTGATGTGCAGCGCGGGATGCTGGCGCATCAGTTCTTCCATCGGATCGACCGCGTAGATCCGGCGCGGCCAGAAGTTCTTGTCGTTCCAGGCATCTTCGCAGATGGTAACGGCAAGGCGAGTGCCTTCGAATTCGACCACTTTCTGGGGCCCGGATGGGGAAAAGTAGCGCTGCTCGTCGAAGACGTCGTAGAAGGGCAGGAGGCGCTTGTGCTGCTCGAGCAGCATGCGGCCGCCGCAGAGCAGGACCGCTGCGTTGAAAGCGGATTTACCATCTTGCCGGTCGGAAGGCAGCGCCACGCCGGCCAGGACGGCCGTCGGCAGGTCGCGCGTTGCGGCGCCAAGCTCATCGACCGCGGTGCGGCAGCGAGCGAGAAAGCTGGGCTTCTCAAGGAAGTCGGCCGGGGGATAGCCGCAGATTGCGAGTTCGGAGAAAACCGTGAGGCGCGCGCCCAGATCTGCCGCGCGGCGGCTGAAGTCGACGATCTTTTGCAGATTTCCAGTGAAGTCCCCGACCGTTGGATCCATCTGGGCCAGTGCGATCTTCACGAGACCAGTGTAAATCGTGCGACGGAGAGCAGTAGCCTCTGCGAGGCGATGCTGTTGGTTGATCGCAGCCTCGTCGGAACGGATGAGAGGGCCCGCGAGAAGCGAATCAGGCTCCTTGTTCGCTCTCGAACCGTGAGGAACTCGCCAATGAAGCGCAGGAGAACGAAACTTTCTGTGATAAATATATTAATAATCAATAATTTACAATGGTAGCCCCCAAAAGGGGGATTTCTTTGCACTAAAGTGACTGCCTAGAATCAAGACCGTCAATATTTGATCCATCCTTAAAGGCCTGCTTGGGGCGGCCGACGAAAACAACATAGAGACAGGTCGATTGTCGGGAGATCGCCATCGAACCGCAGTTGAGATTGGGCGAGCTATTAATCCGGGCAAGGCTAGTCACGGAAAAAGACGTGGCTGCGGCTCTTGAGCGGCTGAAGGTGCATGGCGGCCGGCTGGGCGACAATCTGGTTGCGATCGGCGCCATCGACCGGGAAGAGCTGAGCAGTTTCATCCGCCGAATTCCCGCCGAACCGAAGGACATCGCGGCTACCGGCATCGACGAGACCGATTTGCTGGCCCTGCTGATGAAGTTGATTTATTCCGGGCGGCTGGAAAAGATCGGACAATACGCGGAGGCCATCAAGCTGCCGCAGCACGTCGTGATGGATCTGGTACGCATCGCAATCGAGCGGCAGCTTTTGTACACGCTGGGAGCCCACAGTTCCGACAGCGTACTGGAGACGCGCTACGCCATTACTGAAGAGGGACGGCGATGGACATTGGATGCATTGCAACGCTCGGGATATCTGGGGCCAGCGCCGGTGACTCTGGCGGATTTCATCGAGCGGGTGAATCTGCAGAAACCGACCAATGAGCGCGTCACCATGGAGCGCGTGCGCGAAGCGATTAAGCGGCTTTCGATCGATGAAAACATTGTGGAGCAGATCGGTCCCGCGTTGAGCTCGGGCCGGGCCATCCTGCTTTATGGGCCGCCGGGGAACGGCAAGACCTCAGTGGCTCTGAGCCTGGCCAGCGTGTTTCATGACCTGATCCATGTACCCTACGCCATCATTGTGGAGGGCCAGATCATCCGGTTTTACGACCCCCGCGTTCATGTGCCGGTGGACCCTCCGGTAAACAGCCGGGAGAAGGAAGACTTTTCGACATTTCTGCGCGAGACCCATGACATGCGATGGATTACGTGCCGCAGGCCATTCGTAATCGCGGGCGGCGAGCTTACGCTGGAGATGCTCGACCTTCGCTATGACACGCTGGGCCACTTCTATGAAGCGCCGCTGCACATGAAAGCTCTGGATGGATGTTTCTTCATCGACGACTTCGGCCGGCAACTGGTTAGCCCGAAAGACCTTCTGAACCGCTGGATCGTTCCCATGGAGAGCCGGGTCGACTACCTCAAGATGCACACAGGCACCAGTTTCTGCATACCATTCGAAGAACTGGTGATCTTCGCGACGAACCTGGATCCGGAGGACTTGATCGATCCGGCCTTCCTGCGTCGGCTGCCGTACAAGATCGAGGTCGGGCCGCCGAGTCTCGATCAGTATCGCCGGATCTTCGACGAGGAGTGCGCACGTCATGAGATGACCGTGAGCGACGAGGTGTTCGACTTCATCGTGTACATGGTGAAAGAGGAAAAGGGGCTGGAACTCGCCGGGTTCCACGCAACGTTCATCATCGAACAAGTGGTGGCGACATGCCGGTTTCTTGGCAAGGCGCCTGAGCTGCGGTCGCCCTACATCGATTACGCGATTAATAACCTGCGGGTCAAACGCAACCCGGCCGCGGAAGGGACGCCTGACCGCCGCTCAGGACCGCATGGAAACTGGCTGGCCATCGAGAGCCGGAAGCAGTATGCAGCGAAACCGGCTCGCAGCGCTGAGGATATACCGGCCGCGGCGGACGACTTCTTTAAGAAGCAAAGCCCATCATCGCAGGAGATCCATTAAGGGAGCTTCACTGTTGCAATTGAGAATTTTGAGTCGTGTGCAAAAATGGCGTTCGCCGGGGCGAACGCCATTTTTGCGCCTTGGAGCCGCCCAGCTAGAGTTCTGAAAACGCGTCAGGTTCCGGTGCCCGAAAAGACCACGGCGATGGTGCGCATGATGATCTTGAAATCCAGCCAGATGCTCCAGTTGTCGATGTAGGTGACGTCGAGCGAGACGTAGCTGGCGAAGGAGGGGTCCTGGCGGCCCTGCACCTGCCACAGGCCGGTGATGCCAGGGGTGACATCGAGGCGCCGCAGGTGATTGAGATCGTACTTGCGCACCTCGCCGGCCAGCGGCGGACGGGGGCCGACGATACTCATGTCGCCGCGCAGGACATTGATGAACTGTGGCAGCTCGTCGAGCGAATACTTGCGCAGAAAGCGGCCCAGCCGGGTGATGCGCGGATCGTTGGCGATTTTGAAGAGCACATTGTCGCGCTCGTTCATGTGCATGATTTCGGAGCGGCGATTGTCGGCGTCGCGGACCATGGTGCGGAACTTGAAGCAGCGAAACACGACGCCTTTCTTGCCGATGCGCTCGGAGGTGTAGAAAACGGGACCGGGCGAATCGAACTTGACGGAGATAGCGATAGCGAGCAGGGCGGGCGAGAGAAACACCAGGACGAGCGCGGAAAAGACAGTGTCGAAGACCCGCTTTAAGATGAGTCCGATTTCGGGCACCACACCGCGGTGCAAGGGAATGGTGGGAAACTGGCCGATGTATTCAATAGGGCTGTTCCAGGCCAGGCCATCGTAGAGATCGGGAACGACACGCAGATCCACGCCGTGGACGCGCGCCTGTTCCAGCACATTCTGGACGATGCCGCGCTCGCAGGGAGTGGTGAAGAATATCTCGTCAATGAATTGCTTGCGGGTGTGCTGGAATAGAGTTTCGAGGTTGCCAACTACGTCATCGGGCGTCACTCCCTCAGAAAAGCTGCAGCCGGGAAGCTCGATGAAACCCTTGAAGGTGTAGCCCAGGTGGCGGATCTTTTCGAGGTGCTGGCGCAGAGCCTGCGCCTCGGCGCCGGTGCCGACAATGAACACGTTCCGCGTGTCAAGCCCACGATCGAAACGGCGGTAGAGAAGAATCCGATAGATGAGGCGGCGCAGGCCAAGAGCAATCGCGACCAGGAGCACCGTGGTGATGACGATGGTGCGGGGAATATCGCCGGCTTGCACAAGGTAGAGCGTTCCGGTGAGCAGGAGGCCTGAAGTCAAGCAGGCCTGTGCGCTCATGCGCTGCTCATGCAGGAAGTTGGTCATGTGCATCGGCGAGTAAAGGTGCAGACGCCGGCTTGTGACAATCAAGGCACATGTGAACCCGCAGACGAGGGCGAGCAGAATCCACATCGACCGGCCGCGAAAGAGAGTGTGGTGCAGGAATATCCGCTCGAAAACCATCGGAGTGGTATGGAGTTTGTAAAGCGTAGCCACCATTGCGGCCAGGAAGACGGTAATTGCATCCAGCACCATCCACATCTTGGCTGTGCCGCGCGAACCGCGCGCAGTGCCTGGTGCAATACCCACTTCCCAATCGGCCGGTGCGGTCAGGGAAGAGGAAAGCTTTTGCCAGAAATCCGAACTCGCCATAGGCGCTACGCAGACCTCAAACTTTCTGAAGTACCTGGACCGGGTGCTACCGGGGCTTATGTGCAACGCGAGTGAAACAAGGTTCAGGTAAAGCAGGAATCGGTGCGAGCGGATCCTTCCGAATGGTTTCCGGGGTTGACCCTATACTAATCGACACTTTGCAACCCGTGAAGTTGCGTCCGTATTGCCGGCCGGCCCTTCCCGCGCGGCGGCGGCATGGCAGCGGCATTCTATTGAACCGCTTGGCCGCCGGAAAGGTGTACGCACCCTTCCGATGGCCAGTTAGTAGATCAGGAAAGAAGACTGTGCCAAGGTAAATTAACTTGAATTCTAGGCCAGAACGAAGCGAGTGGCCGCCTTCTAAGTAGTGGGATGCAGAAATAGCGAAGAAAGGATTGCCATGTTCGGTATTTAGGGGCGAAAGTAGCTCTGTGCAATGCTTTTCACGCCGAATTCGACGCAATGTCAGGTGCAATCGATCAACTCCAGCTTGGACCAGTGAAGAAAAAGGGGTAGCAAGAGAAATCATACTGCTGACGGATTACGGGCGAATGCAACGAATTGATTAAAGGTTCTGACTTCCTACAGATGAACCCATATTACAGCGGAAGATCTGAAATTCATAAATCTTTTAAGCGGATGGTAATACGTAGGCGTCCAACACAAGGAAACGGCGGATTTCAGGATCGGTGGACTCAAGAAAGGCACTAAGGGGACCGAAAAATCGCGCCTTGCCCTGATGCAAAAAAAGCACGGTGTCAGCCAGCTGCTGCGCAAAACGCGTATCGTGTGTGACCACGATGCTGGTAAACCCGAGCTGATGCTTGAGCCGCTGGATGAGACCGCCGAGCCGCCGGGCAATGATGGGATCGACCATGGTGGTTGGTTCGTCATAAAGCACAATCTCTGGCTGGGCCGCAAGGGCGCGTGCCATGGCCACCGCCCGTTTTCGGCCTGTGGAGAGGCTGGCCGGCAGACTATCGACTACATCATCCGCGCCCACCAGCCCAATGAGCCGGTCGACGATCTGTTCGATCTGGTCTTCAACGAGGCCACCGCGTTCGCGCAAGGGAAAGGCAACATTCTCGCGCACGTTCATTGAATCGAACAGGGCCCCGTTCTGGAAGACCATGGTGACGCGCTTGCGAATGGCGCGCATGCCCTCTTCGTCGAGGGCGGTGATCTCCTGGCCCTCAACGCGAATCGATCCGGAGTCGGGCTTGAGAAAACCCATTAACATGCGCAGCGAGACGGACTTACCAACGCCGCTCCGGCCGAGGATACAGAGAGTTTCGCCGCGGCGCGCGGAGAAGCTGACGTTCTCGAGCACGGAACGGCCATCGAAGGAGATCGAGACGTCGTCGAAGACGATGAGAGGTTCCGCGGACTGACCGGCGGCCTCCGGCGCCGATTCGAACGCAATGTCCTCGGCTCTGGCGAGCGCATCGAGCTCTGCTGCAATCGGCTGCTGAGGCTCGGGATCTGCGGAGGACTCGAACAACGCCATGCATTCAGCTTACGCGATGCCAGGCGCCATGAACGCCTGCGCATGTTCGAGGTCCTGCGGCGTATTGACGTTGAGGAACCAGCGAACGGGCGGCAAGCCGAGAGGATGCGCGACCTGGCCGGACTGGGCCAGGATCTCGGTGCCGATGCTCGCGACGGATTGGCCGAGACCGGCGGCTGCGGCTTGGAAGGCGGAGAAGCAGCCGCGCTGCGCCTGCAGCTCATTTTGTAGCGCAGGCAGGGTGGTCCGGTCGAGCACGGCCGGGAAGGTTTGCGTGAAGCCGTTGACCGAAGACACGGTGACGGCGTGGCCGGTGATTCGCGCGTGATGGAGCAGGTAAACGATGAGCGAGGGCGGCAGGAGGGGAAGATCGACGGGCAGGATGATTGCGTGGCGCGCGGGCGTGGAGGCCAATGCGGCGCAGATGCCGGACAGGGGTCCGAGTGCGGGTTGGCGATCTTCGACGACGGGAGCCAGGGCCGCGAGCGATGAGAGTGAACGCGGACTGGCGCCGGCGATTGCGGCTGAAAGACCGGCCTCGCGGAGGATGGAGAGAGCGCGCGCGATTAACGGTTGGCCTGCGAAGGGCAGGAGAGCCTTGTCGCGGCCCATACGGCTGGATTGGCCGCCGGCAAGGACGAAACCGGCTGCGTTGCAGTTTGAATCGCCGTGAATCAGGTCTGTTCGCATCTGCTTGTGGCGGGCTGAACGCTCAGCGGCCCACTTCTTCCAGGAACCGGATCAGCGACTCAATGCCCAGAGAAAAATTCTTCAGGTTGAACTTTTCGTTGGGCGCATGGATATTGTCGTCGGGCAGGCCGAAGCCCATCAGGACGCTGGGAACGCCGAGGTGACGGTCGAAGTCTCCAACAATGGGGATGGAGCCGCCGGAGCGGATAAAGACCGTGTCCTTGCCCCAGACCTCATGCAGGGCTCGCGTGGCGGCCTGAACGTAGCGGTTGTTGACCGGGATGAGGCAGGGATCGCCGGAATGAATGAGGCGCACATCGACATCGACGCCGGTGGGAGCGATCCTTTCCACGTAATCCTTGTAGAGCGCGAAGGTCTTGGCCGGGGTCATGTCGGGGACCAGGCGCATGGAGACTTTGGCCTGCGCCCTGGCAGGAATCACGGTCTTTGCGCCCGTGCCGATGAAGCCGCCGGGGATGCCGTGAACATCGAGCGTGGGACGCGCCCAGGTGCGCTCGAGAACGCTGTAGCCGGCTTCGCCGACGAGCTGCTTTGAGCCGACTTCGTTCTTGCGGTACTCCTCTTCGTCGAAGGGCAGGCTGCGCCATGTGGCCAGCTCTTCGGCGCTGGGAGGGACCACGTCGTCGTAAATGCCGGGGATGAGGATGCGGCCGTTTTCGTCTTTGAGTTTGGCGATGATGTGCGCGAGGGCAAAGAAAGGATTGGGAGCAGCGCCGCCGTACATGCCGGAGTGGAGATCGGTTTTTGCGCCGCGCACGTCGATCTCGGTATAGATCATGCCGCGCAGGCCGACACATAGGGTGGGCAAACCGGGCGCGAAGAGATCGGAGTCGGAGACCAGAGCGAAGTCGGCTTTCAGATCGGCAGGTTTAGAGGCGACATAGTTCGCAATTCCCTCCCCTCCCACTTCTTCCTCGCCCTCAAAGAGAACGCGGACGTTGAGAGGCAGCGCGCGGTTGGCGGCGAGCAACGATTCGAGAGCCTTGACCTGAGCAACGACCTGGCCTTTGTCGTCGACGGCGCCGCGGGCGTAGATGTTTCCGTTGCGTTCGGTGGGCTCAAAAGGCGGCGAGAGCCACTCGTCGAGCGGATCGGCTGGTTGGACATCGTAGTGTCCGTAGACAAGCACCGTGGGCTTCCACCCCGCGGACGAGGGCCTGTCCGTAGGGGCCCCGGGGTTTCCGCCGGCGTGCAGCCAGTCGGCGTAGACGAGGGGATGGCCCTCGTGTTCAATCAAACGCCCGTGTTCCATGCCGATGCGCTTCAGCTCGGCGAGAAGGGTCTCGGCGGCCTTACGGCAGTCGCCCTTGTGCTCAGGCAGCGTGGAAATGGAAGGAATACGCAGCAGGGCTTTGAGGTCATCGAGGAAACGGGGGTAATTCTGGCGGGCATAGGCAACAGCGGAAGAAGACATCGGGCGGCTTCCTTACAATAGATTTCACGGTCAAGAAAAGTATAGGCCTTTCAACAACGTAGCGTCCGACTGGGACAAGGAGAAATCCCGCTGCCGAAGAGCAATAGTTTGCAACGAGTTGGTGGTCGCAACTGTCCCTGGGTTCCGATGGCCGCGCTGGCGTTTATGGCATGCATCGCAACCGCATCCGCACAAAGCCCCATTGACGGCCCCTACTACGCACGAATCAATACGTTCGGAGTCTTTGGCGCATACTCCGGCGATTCCAGCCACATCCTCCTGGGCTATGCGGAGCAGCGCAGGCTGGTTGACATCGGCGTCTCCTACAATCGGAGGCTGATTCTCGGCCGCCATGTCAACTGGCAGTACAGCATGGAGTTGTTGCCGGTGGCGCTGGAGAGCGATCCGCTGGGCTACGTGGTGTACAACCAGGTTACGCCGACCACGGCGACAATCTCCAGCAGCATCGGAGACCCGCCAGTCACTTGCTCTTCGGAGACATCGCCCTATAGTTTTACTCTCGACAATGGCGTCACTTATAGCGGCACTGCGACGACCTTCTGTTCCGGACGTCGCTGGACCATCGGCGAGGCCATGTCTCCGATTGGGATGCAATGGAATTTTTGGCCGCGCCGCAAGATGCAGCCATTCCTTGAAGGCCATGGTGGATACATGTACTCGACGCAGCCCATCCCGATCGCCGATGCCGGGTCCTTCAACTTCACCTTTGACGTTGGCGCGGGAATCGAGCTTTATCGGTCGAAGAGCCGGTCGATCCGCGCTGCGTACCGCTATCACCACATCTCGAATCACAACACCGCGCAGGAAAATCCGGGAATCGATAGTGGCCTGTTTCAAGTGACATACTGCTTCGGATTTGGGCGCCGTCATTAGCAGGCAATCTGTGGGATCAACCTTGGCCGGCCAGGCGTCGATGCCGCCGCGCAAGGATTGCCGCTTGCGATAATCCCTGACGGTGCGAACTGGACCGCAACGTCATAGTCAAGCATCGGACGCCATGCCGGCGGCGGGCCGGAGGAGTTTTTGCCCGGCGGGTACGCGCCCAGAGCGGATTCTTGGCCGGATCGGACGGCAAAAAGGTAATCTAGTGGGGAGAACGGAAGGCGTCCATGCAGAACGGCGTAAAGGTTTTGATCGCCGAAGACGAGCCCAACGCGTTGGCCGGCCTGGCGGAGTTGATCTCTGGGTGGGGATACCGCACAGAGACTGCGCGTGACGGCGTGGAGGCTTGGGAAAAGGCGCTGGCTTGGCTTCCGGCCATCGTGGTCACGGACCTCAAGATGCCGCGGATGGACGGGATGGGGCTGCTGGCAAAACTGGCCGAGGGCGGCGAGGGCCTGAACGCCAATATGGCCGTTGTCGTTCTCACCGCCATGGGCTCGATTCAGCTGGCTGTGGACGCAATGAAGATGGGCGCCTACGACTTTCTGCAGAAGCCGGTGGATGCTACGCGGCTGAAGACCATTCTGGCCAATGCAACCAAGCAACTGGAGACGGCGATCGAGCTGGAGGTGGCTCGACGGCGGCTGCGCGAGTCGGGCGTGCTGGGCGCGCTGGTGGGCAGCTCGCGGAAGATGCGCGAGATCTTCGGGCTGATCGAGCAGATCGCCCCGTCGAATGTGCCGGTGCTGATCACCGGCGAGAGCGGCACGGGCAAGGAACTGGTGGCGCGAACGCTGCATGACCTCAGCCCGCGCAAGTCCAAGCCGTTTGTCGCGGTGAACTGCGCGGCGATTCCTGAGACGCTGATAGAGAGCGAGATCTTCGGCCACGAAAAGGGTGCGTTTACAGGCGCGGTGGAGCGGAGGGCCGGCTGTTTCGAGTTGGCCTCGGGTGGTACGCTGCTACTGGACGAGATCGGCGAGATGCCGTCGGGAACGCAGGCCAAGCTGCTGCGGGTGCTGGAAGAGCGGAAGTTCCGGCGGCTGGGCGCGCGCACTGAGCAGGATACGGATGTGCGCGTGCTGGCGGCGACGAATCGCGATCCGCGGCGGGCGGTGGCGGAGGGCCATCTGCGTGCCGACCTTTTCTACCGGCTGAACGTGTTCAACATTGACATGCCGCCGCTGCGCGAGCACATGGAGGATCTGGCGCCCATGGTGGAGGCCATGGTGAGCGAGATGAGCCAGAAGCACGGACGCAGGGTGTCGGGCGTGGCGCCGTCGATGTTGGACCGGCTGATGGCCTACAGTTGGCCAGGCAACGCGCGCGAGTTGCGCAACACGATCGAGCGGGCGGTGATTCTTTGCCCCGATGGTGCGCCGCTCGATGCGGGGCATCTGCCGCAGGGATTCGGCAAAGACCAGGCGACGGGCATGCCGGCTGAGGACGGCAGCACGATCACGGTGCGCGTGGGAGCGACAGTGGACGAGGCGGAGCGGCTGCTGATCCTGCGTACGCTGGAAGCCACCGGGCAAAACAAGACACGTGCCGCTGAGATTCTGGGCGTAAGCTTGAAGACCCTGCACAACAAGCTCAAGGAATACAACCGGGAACGGCAAGAAACGGCAGTCTAGGCAAGCCGCCCGAAGACTGCCTCTCGCGTCAGGACTCAGCGGAAACCGCTTCCTGAGGCGTAATTCCGGCAGAGAACCGCGACCCATGGGCCTGAAAACAAAACTCGTGCTGGCCATTACCGCACTGGTGTTTCTCATTGCCGGGGTGGTCTCGCTGGTGTACGTGCACCAGCTGGTGAAAGCGGCGGTGCTGGAGACCTACGACACCAACCGGATGGTGGCCGAGCAGGTGCGTTTTGCGCTGAGGAATGCGCTGGAGGCGGGGCTCAAGAACCGCACGGTGGACCGCAACGATCCGGGAGAGCTGCGGGCGCTGGTGGCCGAGACGGTGCAAAGTGATCCGACTCTGCAGGCGGCGCTGGTCTCAGTGATCCGCTATTCGTCCACCGTGTACGACGTGAATATCGGCGACAGCCAGGGCGCCGTGCTGCTGAGCACGAATCCCGACAATCAAGGCAAGCCGCTGCCCGCGCGCCAAAAATACGACCAGTTGCTCAAGGCCGGGCCGGCGCGGATGATGCTGCAGGTCTTTGGCGAGCCCAAAGTCCTCGATATCGATGCGCCTCTCGAAAACAACGGCGTGCTTTTCGCATCGGTCCACGTGGGGGTTCATACGTCGCTGTTGCGCGCGGCTTACGAGCCGGTGTTGAGAAAGGCTCTCTGGCTGATGAGCTTTGCCTTGATCGCGGCGCTGCTGGCGGCTTTTCTGCTGAGCAATCTGGCGCTGCGGCCCATGACGGAGATCAGCCGGCAGTTGGACCGGCTGACCGCGGCTCCAGGGGCGCCGGTAGAGGACAAAAGCGGCGACAAAACTGGACGTGGCGGCACAGGTCTCAACAAAAATCGAAAAAATCGGGCAGCGCATGCGCAATGTGGAAGAGGTTTACTCCGCGCTGCGGGAGAATCTCGACCAGATTCTGGGCAACCTGCAGGACGGAATTCTGCTCTTCACCGAGGACCGGCGCGCGGTGCTGGTGTCAGAGGCAGCGCGGCGGTTTTTGCAGATCGAGCGCGAAAACATTCTGGGGTTGCATGCGCGCGATATTTTCGACAGCTCCAAGGCGCTGGGCCGGTCGTTGCGCGAGGCCATCGATACGGGCACGCGGATGGTGAAAGAAGAAATCCGCACCGAGGGCGGGCGGCGCATTCAGGCCTCGGTGGACTTTGTTTACGACGGCGAATCGCACCGCGGCCTGGGAGCGCTGGTGACGCTGCACGATTTGGAGTCGGCGGCGCAGATCGAGTCGGAATTGGAGCTTTCGCGGCGCATGGCGGCAATCGGGCGGCTCACCTCGGGCGTTGGACACGAGGTGAAGAACCCAATCAATGCGATCGTGGTGCATCTGGAGCTGCTCAAGGCGAAACTGGGCGAATCGGAGGGACCGGCAACCAGGCATCTGGATGTAATCGATACAGAGATACGGAGGCTGGACCGCGTGGTGCAGACGCTAGTGGACTTCTCGCGGCCGGTGGAGGTGCAACTTCGCGAACAGGATCTGAGGCCGGTGATCGGCGATGTGCTGGCTTTAGCTTCAGACGAGCTGACCATGCGGCGGGTGACGTTGATCAGCCGGATACCGGCCGAGCCGCTGATGGCCAATGTGGATGCCGACCTCCTGAAACAAGCGGCGCTGAACGTGATCCAGAACGGCGCACAGGCCATGCCGGATGGCGGACGGCTGGAAGTGACGCTGGAGGAAGACAGGGATCACGGCGAAAACCGGGCGCTGGCGGCGAAGCCGAACGGGACGCCCGGCGCGGATGCGTACTCCGTTGGAAACACGGCAGTTCTGCGCGTTGCCGACGAGGGTATCGGCATTCCCGACGAAATCCGGGACAAGATTTTTGACCTGTACTTTACGACCAAGATCGGGGGCAGCGGGATCGGATTGGCCATGACATATCGCATCCTGCAGCTACACCACGGGAGTGTCGAAGTACAATCGAGGGAAGGCCGCGGCACGGAATTCCGGCTGCGAATTCCACTCACCGCCGCGGACAGGGGACGCCGGAATCTGCAACCGGCGACAGTTGACAGTGAAAAGGGGTTGGGGAAATGAAGTCACCTGCCAAGGGCGCTGCGTGGCTGCTGCCGCTATTGCTCGCGGGATGTTTCCACATCCCTTTTCATAAGAGCCAACCGGTGCAGCCGATGCTCGCGCCGCCAGTGCTGCCTATCCATTCCATCGAACTCGCGATCGCGGAGCTGCCCCCTTCGGATAGCTTGATCCCGGGCAGGCCTCTCTACAACATTAGAGTGCATGACGAGACAATCAAGCCTCCGGTGTGGCACAGGAAGGCGTTAAATCCTCCAGAGATCGTAAGCACTCCGGAGGTGGCGGGGAATCAGAATACAGCCGTCAGCGCAATTGGCGTACTTTCTTCAGGCGATCCGGTGAGCTATCAACGGCAAACCGAGGAGACTATCGCATCGATTGAACGCGGGATCAACAGCATCAACCACCCGCTGAGCGATTCCGACCAGAAGGCGGTGGATCAGATCCGGGAATTCCTCAAGCAGGCCAGGGCGGCACTGGCTTCAGGAGACGTGGACGGCGCGCATACGCTGGCGGACAAGGCGCAAGTGCTTTTGGCCGCGCTCACGCAATAGACCCCGCCTTTACAACTCACCCCAGCTCAACTTGCTGCGCAAGGCGTCAAAGAAGCCGCTGTCGTCAAGACGGACGAGCTTGACGGTATGGCTGGAGCGGCGGCAGCGCATCTCGTCGCCGCGGCGCAGCTCGACCCCCTGCTGGCCGTCGATGGTGAGCAGCGCTACGTTGGGAACGCCCTCGACGCGCACCGTGAGCGAGGCGTCGCCGCGTACCACGATGGGCCGCAGCGTGAGCAGATGAGGACAGATGGGCGTAACCACCATGGCGTCCACGTCGGGAGTGAGTATGGGGCCGTTGGCGGCCAGCGTATAGGCCGTGGAGCCCGTGGGAGTGGAGACGATGACGCCGTCGGCGCGGAAGCGCGCCACTTTTTTGCCGTCGAGCTCGACGGCAAAATCGCCCATGCGGGCGATATCGCCCTTTGAGACCACGATTTCGTTCAGCGCATCGAAGCTCGCGTACTCAGCGCCTTCGCGCCACAGCACGGCGCGAAGCATGGCTCGCTCATCGAAGCTGTGGCAGCCGGCGCACCAGTTCTCCAGCGTGGCGTAGAGATCGGCGAGGCGAACTTCAGTGAGGAAGCCGAGGAAGCCGAGATTCACGCTGAGGATGGGTGTGCCGACCTTAGCGAAGATGCGCGCTGCCGCCAGCAGAGTGCCGTCGCCGCCCAGAACGATGACCAGCTTCGGCGCTTTAGAGGGCAACTCCGCTCGATCCACGGCCGGAGCAGCGTCGGTATAGGAACTGCCTTCGCGGTCCAGCACCGCCTCGTAGCCGTGCTTGCGCAGCCATGCGATCAAACCAGGCAAGAGCTGCTTGAGCTCTTCCCGGTTGGGCTTGCATACGATGGCAACGGGAGTCATGCGTCCCAGTGTAATGGATAGGGTGGTCTTCCCGGTTCTCAAGATCGAGACCCTGGAACACTCGCTAACTCCGTTTGTCCGCCGCAGCCGGCTCGCGCCGCTTCGCGTAGAGCAGGAACTCCCGGTTGCCCTTCGCGCCGGTGATGGGCGAGGGAATGGTCCCGGCGACCTGCCAGCCCAGCGAGCGCACGCAATCGGCGACCCTGGTGACGGCCAGTTCGTGGGCAGCGGGGTCGCGGACGATGCCGCCCTTGCCCACATGCTCGCGTCCGGCTTCGAACTGCGGCTTCACGAGGACGACGGCCTCGGCCAGCGAGGGCGCAGCGAGCAGTACCGGCGGAAGCAGCAGCGTGGCCGAGATAAAAGAGACATCCATCACAAGAAACGTTTTTCCCTGGTCCCGGTCCGGCGTATTGAGGGAACCGGGCTCCAGCAGGCGCGCGTTAGTGCGCTCTAGCAGGTGCACCCGCGGGTCGTTTCGCAAATTCATATCGATTTGGCCGAAGCCGGTGTCGATGGCTGTGACGCGCGCTGCGCCGTGCTGCAAGAGGCAGTCGGTAAATCCGCCGGTGGATGCTCCGACGTCGAGACAGGCGCACCCGGTGACGTCAATTTGCCAATGGTCCAGAGCCGCAGCCAGCTTCAATCCGCCCCGGCTGACGTAAGGCTGGTCCTGGCCCAGCAGGCGAATGACGGAATCCGCCGGGACCGAGGTACCGGGCTTGTCGATCTTTCGCTCCCCTTGCTTTTGCTCCCCATTTTGATTACTGACCATAACCCGGCCGGCGAGGACCAGCGCTTGAGCGCGTTCGCGGCTGGGAGCAAGACCGCGCTCGACGAGCAGTAAATCGAGCCTCGTCTTTTTAGTCCGCGATTTCCCGGGGGGCATCTTTTCGAGGCTTGCCACAGCTCGCGTATGCTCCTAAGAAATCAAAGGACCATTCTTTTCAGGAAGAATGGCCCCGTCAATTGGTCGCAATCCACCTGGAACGTTCTACGGGCTGGCTTGGCAGGCTGCGAGCGAGGCCAGCGACGCGGCGCCCGGCAAATTGCAGGGCTGGCCGTAGCCCGGGACGCGGCTGCTGTAATTGTTATTGCCGCTGGACGCGTTCTGCGTGGTCGTACGCACATCGACGGGGTAGCCCTCAACCAGAACCGTGGTGTCAATCTGGTCCGTCACGGTTGGGCTGGACTCAATGATGGTGATGTAAGGGCTGTCAGGCGAGGCCACGTAGATCTTGGCGTACTCGGAGTTCTGCGTGTTCACCACCGTGCGCGGATGGCCTTCTACGGCGATCGTCTTTTCCACGGTGTAGGTGGACAGGTTCACCACGGTCACAGTGCCGTTTGTCGTTCCGTCGTTCTGGTTCGCGGTGTAGGCTTTGCTGCCGTCGGCAAGAACGGTAACGCTGGCCGGATTCGGAGTCGCCGTGTTGCCCACGGGAATGGTGGTAACGGTTCCGAAGCCGCCCGTGATGGGGCCGCAAGCCGCATAGGTGGTGCAATTGCTGTTGGCGTAGACATTGGAATCGTTGCCGTATTCATCCAGGGGAACGTTGATCACGCTGATGGTCCCGCCGTCATAGTTGGCCACCACGAGTTGCTGCGTTGCCGAGTTGTACTCCGCGTAGACGGGTCCCGATCCCGCGGGAAGCTGGATGGTTGGATGACAGGTGATCCACTGGCCATTTTGATTTTGAAACGGAGCGCAGGCGTCCAGCGCGTTTATGTTGGAGTTGATGACCGTGATGGTATCGTCGCCGCGGTTGAGCACGAACAAGCGCTGCAGGTCGGGAGTTTGTACCGCGTAAACGGGGCACTTGCCTACGGGGATGGGTGGATCGGCTGTATTGCTGACGATCTCAATCGGCGTGGCAACGCCCGCCGGCGCTGTTGTGGGCGAGGTGTTGCAGGAGAGCGGATCGGAGACGTTCTGGCTGAGGACGTACTCACGCTGCCCTGTTTGCGTCGGGGATCCGGCCATGAAGACGGGCATGGTGGCGGGACTGGTCGTCGTGCCCGTCACCGGAATGGCCAACTCGAATGCCTGTGGGTTACCGGAAAAAAGATCGACCACGTCGCTGCTAAGATCGGTGGCCCATAGCCTGGAGCAGGCGCCAACAGGTTCACGGGCTCGGCCGTGGGAGGCAAAGTGGATTCCGACACATTCTTGGCCTGCAAGGTAGTGCTGATGCCAAAATCCGACAGGGTGCCGTCGCTGTTGACGGTATAGCCGTTCTCGCCGAACTCATCGATGGTGAAGACGCTTGGCCCGGGACCGATGGGCGCTTCGGTCATGATCGAGTCCCCGGCATAATCGATGATGGTAACCACCCCCGGCGTGGCGGAACCCGTGGACGAAACGACGACCGTGTAGGATGTCGCCTGCCCTGGCGGACCACTGGTGGCGATCGGCGTAACCACCGGCCTGTAATTGTCGCCGCAACCGGCAATCAGGGCCGCGACCGCGAGGGCCACTCCTGCCTGCGCGAAGAGCACACGCGCCGGGCATGACTTCATGGGAAAAAGCCTCATTGCGAATCTTTCCTGCTTCTCTGAGATTGTAAATCACGCGGGCGGCGCAACGGGATCTGCGCGGCCTCCGCTTAAATGCGACGCGGAAGACGGGAATTGGTTATCGCGCCGCGGCCGGCGGCGGGCTTTCAGCGAGCGCGGGCAGCGGTTACGATGAGGCGTGGCTGAAGACAAGCTGGCCTGGCAATCGAAGATGGTTTTGCTGGCGGTGCTGCCATTCGCGGGCACGGATGTGATACTTGCGTGCTACGGGTGGGCAGCCGTATCGGCTGCCGTGTTAACTTCGACCGCGGGACTGAGCGCGTTGCTGGGGCTGGTGACGTGGAAATTGCGGGCGGCCACGCCTGCAGCGGCGGCAACCGGGGCAGCGATCACCGCCAGCCTGATGTTCTCGACATTCGTATTTCCATACCAACCCTGGCATACGGCGCTGACTCCTATTCTGGCGGTTTCAGTGCTGGCCTTTGCCGCAACGCGCATCGGGCGGCGGCAAAAGGAAAGGCTCGGTATAGCAGAAGCGCGGCGAGGACGATCGGCGCCGCAGGTTGCGGCGAATCTTGGGATGGCTGCGCTGGTTTCGAGTCGCGCCGGTGCAGTGGTGGCTGCTGGACAGCCGCTGGCTTCCGCGGGCAGCCCACGCGCCGGGAATGTTGATCGCGCTGGCGCTGGCCGCGCTGGCTGAGGCCGCCGCGGACACCGTCTCGTCGGAGGTTGGGCAGGTTCTGGGCGGACGCCCGCGCATGATTACGACGATGCGTGCTGTTGAGCCGGGTACGAATGGCGCGGTGAGCGTGACCGGCACGCTGGTCGGAGTGGTTGCGGCGGCAATCGTCGCAGGCTCCGGAAGCTGGGCGATGCGCGGCGATTGGACGCTCTTCAAGCTGAGCTGCGCGGGCGCGGTCTTCGGGCTGTTCTTTGACAGCCTGCTGGGAGCAACCCTGGAAAATCGGGGCTGGCTCAACAACGACGCGGTGAACTTTCTGTCGACGGCGGCAGCGGCGGGGTTTGCGCTGGCAATGATAGCCGTGCTGGGCTGAACCTGTGCTGTTGCGTTCGATCGGCCAGCTCGCTGACTTGCCAAATTAATACAAATGCATCCGCCAAAAGGTGTAGCTGAGAATCTCGTGGGCGATGCGCTCGGCCTCTAGCGTCTTGTCTTCGACGCGCGGACGGGGGCGCGGAGAAGTGAGCACGTCAAGGCCTTCCGCGGCGCAGATGGCGTGAATGCGGAACATATGGGTGTCGTCACTGACCACAACCAGCCGGTGCAGTCCGTTGACGCGAGCGATGACGGCGATGCGGCGAGCCGATTCTTCCGTGTTGCGGCTCTCGGTCTCGGCAATGATGTCTGCTTCGGGAACGCCTTTGCTGATCAGATATTCCTCGCCCACCGAACCCTCGGTGTACTGATCGCCGCCGGGACCGTCCCAGGGTGATGATCAGGGGAGCGATGCCGCGATGGTAGAGAACGAGCGCGTGGTCAAGACGGGCGCGGAAGACGGGCGAAGGACGCCCGTCGTACTCGGCCGCTCCCAGCACGCCGATGGCGTCAGCAGGCGCGGCCTGATCCATGTGGGCGTAATACTGAATCTGCGAGTACACCCAGTAGCACCAGCAGAAAGCCGCGGCCAACAGAATGCCGAGGAGCAGGGTTGCCGCGCGCAGCAACCATTTACGCTGTTTTGTGGTGGCCACCCGCCCCATGCGGTCAATCTTACCGCTGCAAGGTCATGACGATTTCGTGCGTCGGAATAGCGCCTTCGCGCAGAATCTCCCATCGCCCGGAGCCAAGCGAGAGATCGACGATGGTAGTCGGCTGCGCGCGGCCGGTCGGCCCGCCGTCGATGATGAGCGGAATACGATCGCCGATCTGGTCCCGGACGCAGGCGGCGTTAGTGCACTCCGCGGCGCCCCGAAGATTGGCCGAAGTGGCAGTGATGGGCAAGCCGAGGCGCTCAACCACCGCGCGCGGAATGGCGGAATCGGGCACGCGCAGCGCCACGTTGCCGGTGTTGGCCGTGGAACGCAGAGGCAGTTTGGTTCCGGCGCGAACGATGATCGTGAGCGGGCCGGGCCAGAAGTGATCCGCCAGCTTATCCAGCATCGGGTCAGTGTCGCGCGCCAGCTCGTAGGCCTGTGCGAGGCTGGAAATGAGCAGCGAGAGCGGCTTGTGCTTTTGCCGCGTCTTGATCTGGTAAATCTGCTCGACCGCGTGAAGGTTCACCGGATCCACGGCGAGGCCGTAAAAAGTGTCAGTGGGCAGAGCGACAACACCGCCCTTGCGGAGGCAGGAGACGATGTAATCGATCCGGTCCGGTTGGGGTTCATCGGGATGGACGCGCAATATCTCCGCGGACAAGGAGGCCTACCTCGGTTCCCGAATCTAAGAAGAGGCTACAAAACCGGAAGCTATCACAGCACCAGCCGCGGTGCAAGTTTGGATGGACGAATTGGCGCGGCCGCAGGCGCTCAAACGCCGTAGAATCGCGTCAGCACTTGAGGTTGCCGATCGATGCCGGTCCGCGTGGTCGAAAGCAGGCAGAATGCGCGCCTGAAAGAGCTGCGGAGGGCGCTGGCCACAGCCGGGCGCGGCGAAGGCGGACGTGCGGGCAGCACCCGCGGTCTGGTGGGTATCGAAGGGCCGAACCTGCTCGAAGAAGCGCTGCGCGCGGGCCTGCGCGTGGCACAATCTTTGTGGCGCAAGGGCGCCGAGCGGCTGCTGGATGCTGCTGGCCGTGCCGCCGGAGACCGACGTCCTGTTGCTGCCGCGGAAGTTGCTCGAGCTCGCGTTGGCCACCGAGACGCCGCAGCCGATTGCCGCGCTGGTCGAGCCGCCGGATTGGTCGTGGACGCACGCTGCTCAACCAAAACCAGAAAAAAACGCTGGTCGTCGTGCTGGCCGGCATTCAGGATCCCGGAAACCTGGGCACGATTGTTGCGCTCGGCCGAGGCATTCGGCGCAACGGGCGTCGTGAGCCTGCCGGGAACCGTGAGCGCGTGGAATCCGAAGGCGGTGCGCGCGTCGGCGGGCAGCGTCTTCCGCGTGCCGCTATTGGCGGCCAGCGAAAGAGAGTGCTTTGAGCAACTGCGGGAGGCAGGCGTGCTGGTCCTTGCGACCACAGTGCGCGCCGCCCAGCCCGCCGATCTCGTCGACATGGCTGGCCCCGGTCGCCCTCCTCATCGGCAACGAGGGCAACGGAGTTCCGGACGCTTTGGCGGCCAAAGCCGACGCCAAAATCACCATTCCCTGCCCCGGTCCTGTTGAGAGCCTGAACGCCGCAGTCGCCGCCAGTGTGCTGCTGTATGAAGCATCGCGGCAACGAGCAACTCGCATGAGCAGGCCCTCTGGCAACCCACAACACTCCTCCAAAAGTCTGCCCCACGCAGTGGATCGAGGAGCCCGGCGATGAGCTTGTTCGACCAAGAGCCCGAAGGCCCGCCTGACGTTCCACAACTCTCGTCCAAAGGGCTGCCCCACGCAGTGGCGCCGCTGGCCGAGCGGATGCGGCCGCGCAGCCTGGACGAGTTGATGGGCCAGGAGCATCTGGTCGGTCCCGGCAAGCCGCTGCGCGTGCAGATCGAGCGCGACGACGCCAGCTCGATGATCTTCTGGGGTCCGCCGGGCGTGGGCAAAACCACGCTGGCCAAGATCATTGCCGAGACCACCAAGGCGAGCTTCATCGAGTTCTCCGCGGTCACCAGCGGCATCAAGGAGATCAAGCAGGTGATGGTCGACGCGGCCAAGGCCGCGCGGATGCACTCGCGGACCATTGTGTTCGTGGACGAGATTCACCGCTTCAACAAGGCGCAGCAGGACGCATTTTTGCCTTATGTGGAGCGGGGCACGATCCGGCTGATTGGCGCGACCACTGAGAATCCGTCGTTCGAGATTATCTCCGCGCTTGCTCTCGCGCTGCCGCGTGTACGTGCTGGAGCCGCTGAAAGACGAGCAGATTGTTACTCTGCTGCGGCGCGCGCTGGAGGATCGCGAACGCGGGTTAGGGGCGATGGAGTTAGTCGCCGATGAGGATGCGCTGGAGCTGATCGCCGGCTACTCGAGCGGCGACTGCCGCAACGCCTACAACACGCTGGAAGTCGCCGCGCAACTCGCGACTGCCGACGGGACGAAGCACATCACAAAAGCCACCGCAGCTGAAGCCGCGCAGCGGCGCGTGCTGATGTACGACAAGCAAGGCGAGGAGCACTACAACCTGATTTCGGCGCTGCACAAGAGCGTGCGCAACTCCGATCCTGACGCCGCGCTCTACTGGCTGGGACGCATGTTCGCGGGCGGCGAGGATCCGCTGTATCTTGCGCGGCGCATCGTGCGCATGGCGGTTGAGGATATCGGACTGGCTGCGCCCGAGGCGCTGCATCTGTGCTTGTCGGCGAGGGACACGTACGACTTTCTTGGCTCGCCCGAGGGCGATCTCGCGCTGGCTGAGGCGGTGGTGTATCTCGCGCTCGCGCCCAAATCGAACTCCGTTTACACGGCATTCGGCGCGGTCAAGAACGATATCGAGAACACGCGCCAGGAGCCTGTGCCGCTGCATTTAAGGAATGCGCCCACGCGCCTGATGAAGGATCTGGGATACGCCGAGGGCTATCGCTACGCGCACGATGAAGAGGGCCGCGTAGCCGACATGGACTGCCTGCCGGATTCGCTCAAGGGCCGCAGCTACTACCACCCCACGCAGGAGGGCCGCGAGAAGCAGTTGGCGGCGCGGATGGAAGAGATCCGGCGGATCAGAGCGGGCAAGCACGGCGGAGGCTGATGTGCTCTGGTTTCGTTCTTCCATAGCATGACCTGCCCAGGAACTGCGGTTGTTTCTGCCTTTCTCCACTACAATTTCGACGTGCCCCACCCAGCCGTTTTGAGGATGGCCGGAGGTCGGCAATTATGGCAAAGAAATCGCGGCGGCGAAAATCCGAGGTCAAGCGCCCGCCAGGGGCGCCGGCCGGGAAGGCCGTTGCCCTTGCTCCCGCAGCCCATAAGCCGTGGCAAATTACCGCCGTCTGCATCGTTCTTGCGGTGGTTACCGTTTTTGTCTACCGGGGTGTGCGCAACAACGATTTCCTTGACTACGACGATTACGACTATGTCGTGCAGAACCAGCATGTGCAGCAGGGGATAACCGCGCAGAGCATCGAGTGGGCGTTTACAACCTTCCATTCGGCAAACTGGCACCCGCTGACCTGGATTTCGCATATGGTGGACTGGGAGCTTTATGGCAACAATCCCGCCGGCCACCATATGACCAGTGTGTACTGGCACGCCGCCAATGCGGTTCTGCTTTTTCTTCTGCTCTTGTACATGACCGGCTTTATCTGGCGATCCGCGATGGTTGCATTTCTGTTCGCTCTTCATCCCGCGCATGTCGAATCCGTTGCCTGGATTGCCGAACGCAAAGATGTTTTGTGCGCGTTTTTCTTCTTCGCCACATTGCTGGCTTATGCATGGTATGTGCGCAGGCCATCCTGGAAGCGGTATCTCTGGGTTGTCTGCGGTTTTGCCTGCGCGCTGATGTCGAAACCGATGGCCGTCACTCTTCCTTTTACCTTGCTGCTGCTCGATTTTTGGCCGTTGCGCAGAATCGCATTCGCGCCGGAGACACGCGCGCGCTGGCTCGTCTTCCCTGGGGAAGTTGTGCGTGGAAAAGTGGCCGCTCTTCCTCATGACGGCTATTTCCAGCGTCATCACCTTTCTCGCGCAGCGGGCCGGCGGCGCGGTGGGCGATCTTCAATCCTTTCCCTTGTGGGCAAGGCTCTGCAACGCGGCGATCAGTTACTGCCGCTACGTGCGGATCATGGTATGGCCTAATCCGCTCACCGAATATTTTTACTCAAGCTACATCCACAGCCTCGGCGGTATTAGCGGCTCTTGCACTTATTTTGGTAACCGCGGTCTGCTGGCATTTCCGCAAGGAACGGCCTTATTGCCTCGTCGGCTGGCTATGGTTCCTGGGAACACTGGTTCCGGTGATCGGCATCGTGCAGGTCGGTGGACAGGCCATGGCCGAGCGTTACACCTATATTCCTTATATCGGCCTTTTCATCGCCGTTGTCTGGCTCACCGGCGATGCAGTTGCCAAATTCCAGAAAATCAGGATCGCAACTCAACTGCTCGCGGTCGCGGTCATCGCAGCGTGCGCGGTAAAGACCGAGGCGCAGGTCAAGGTATGGAAAGATACAGTGACGCTGTTCACCCATGTGCTCGAAGTTGGCCCGCGCGGAGAATTTCCCTATAAAAGCCTTGGCAAGGCGTACATTGAGCAGGGAAAGATTTGCCGAGGCGCAACCACCATTTAGAACGAGCGTTGGCCTATAATCCTTCCGACCCTCAGGCTCTTGCCTATTCCTCCCTTGCCATGATGCGAGTTATGATGCAAACCCACGATTTTCGCAATCTGCCGCTTGCAGGACAACGCCTGGAAACGGCATTGCGCGTTGCTCCCGACAACCCCGATGTCCTATCCAATATGGCGCTATGGTCTGCTTTGATGGGCAGGCCGAAGGATGAGGAAATGTATAGCAGAAAGGTGATCGCCGGGAAACCGGATTTTGTACCGGCGCGCCTCTATCTTGCCGATGCTCTCGTGGCGCAGGACAAACTTGGCGAGGCTGCTCAGGAGTACCGTCAGGCGCTTGCCATCGAGCCGGATGCTTACGAGGCGCATAACAAATTAGGCATTATTTTGGGCAAACAGGGATTGACGGAGGATGCGCTGAAGGAATTCCGGCTTTCTCTGGCCATCAAACCCGATCAGGCACAGCCCCATTTCCAAATGGGCGCAGTCCTTTTGCAGGCGCATCGGCTCCCCGAAGCGATCGAGGAGTATACGCAGGCGTTGCGCTTCGACCCTGCAAACGCCGATATGCATAATGATCTGGGCGCGGCCCTGTTTCAACTGGGAGACTATGAAAAAGCAGCCGAGCAGTTCAGCGATGCGGTAAGGATTGATCCTGTCTATACCACTGCAAGAAACAATCTCGACCTTGCTCAAGCCCGGATGAAAAGCAAATAGATTGCTCACGAAGGAAAATGAAAAATGCCGGGCCGGGCGCCTGCGTCCGGGCTAATTAAATTGTGTGGTCCAGGTCTTTAGCCGCGGCGGAGGCTGATGCGCTCTGGTTTCGTTCACTACACATGACCTGCCCAGGAACTGCGGTTGTTTCTGCCTTTCTCCGCTACAATTTCTGACGTGCCCCACCCAGCCGTTTTGAGGATGACCGGAGGTTGGCAACCATGGCAAAGAAATCGCGACGGCGTAAATTCAAGGTCAAACGCCCGCCAGGGGCGCCGGCCGGGAAGACCGTTGCCCTTGCTCCCGCAACCCATAAGCCGTGGCAAATTGCCGCCGTCTGCATGTTCTCGCGGTGGTTACCGTTTTTGTCTACCGGGGTGTGCGCAACAACGGTTTCGTTGTCTTCGACGATTACGACTATGTCGTGCAGAACCAGCATGTGCAGCAGGGGATAACCGCGCAAAGCATCGAGTGGGCGTTTACAACCTTCCATTCGGCAAACTGGCACCCGCTGACGTGGATTTCGCATATGGCGGACTGGAAGCTTTATGGCGGCAATCCCTCCGGCCACCATATGACCAGCGTGTATTGGCACGCCGCCAATGCGGTTCTGCTTTTTCTTCTGCTCTTGTACATGACCGGTTTCCTCTGGCGCTCCGCGATGGTTGCATTTCTGTTCGCTCTTCATCCCGCGCACGTCGAATCCGTTGCCTGGATTGCCGAACGCAAGGATGTTTTGTGCGCGTTTTTCTTCTTCGCCACATTGCTGGCTTATGCATGGTATGTGCGCAGGCCATCCTGGAAACGGTATCTATGGATCGTCTTCGGCTTTGCCTGCGCGCTGATGTCGAAACCGATGGCCGTCACTCTTCCTTTTGCCTTGCTGCTGCTCGATTTTTGGCCGTTGCGCAGGATTGCATTCCCGCCGGAGACACGCGCGCGCTGGCTGCCTTCCCTGGGGAAGTTATGCGTTGAAAAGTGGCCGCTTTTCCTCATGACGGCTATTTCCAGCGTCATCACCTTTCTCGCGCAGCGGGCCGGCCACGCGATGGAAACGCTTCAAAACTATCCTTTGTGGGGGAGAATCTGCAACGCGGCGATCAGTTACTGCCGCTATGTATGGATCATGGTATGGCCCGATCCGCTCAGGGCCTTTTATTACTATGATCCGCAAAAGGCCAATGTCTTGGCAGCGGCGTTATCGGCCATTGCGCTCTTCCTCGTAACTGTTTTCTGCTGGCGTATCCGCCGGCAACGGCCTTATTGCCTCTTCGGCTGGCTGTGGTTTCTGGGAACACTGGTTCCGGTGATCGGCATCGTGCAGGTCGGTGGACAGGCCATGGCCGAGCGTTACACCTATATTCCTTATATCGGCCTTTTCATCGCCGTTGTCTGGCTCGTCGGCGATGCAGTGGCCAAATTCCCGAAAATCCGGATCGTAACTCAACTGCTTGCGGTCGCGATCATCGCAGCGTGCGCCATAAAGAGCGAGGCGCAGGTCAAGGTGTGGAAGGATTCGATAACGCTGTTCAGCCACGTGCTCAAAGTCGACCCGCGCGGGGAATTTCCCAATTTTTTCATGGGCCAGATGTACATGCACGAAGGAAGGTTCGTCGAGGCGCAAGCATATCTGGACCGAGCGCTGGTCTATAAGCCCAACGACGCTATACTCCTTTCCTATTCCGCCCGTGACATGATGGAAATCATCCTGCAAACTCATGATTTACGCAATCTTTCGCTTGCGGGACAACGTCTGGAAACGGCATTGCGTGTTGACCCCAACGACCCCGATTTCCTGTCCAATATGGCGCTCTGGGCTGCTTTGATGGGCAGGCCGAAGGATGTGGAGGCATATAGCAGGAAGGCGCTTGCCGTGCTCCCGGATTCTGTCGATACGAAGCCTTTATCTTGCCATTGCCCTCCAGGTGCAGAGCGAGCTCGACAAGACTATTCAGAAATACCGTCATGCGCTTGTCCTCGATCCGGATAATTATGATGCGCATAACAATTTAGGCATGATTTTTGCCCGGCAGGGATTGACGGAGGAAGCGCTGAAGGAATTCCGGCTCTCTCTGGCCATCAAACCCGATCAGCCAATGGCCTATTTCGAAATGGGTAGTGTTCTTGCGCAGGCGCATCGGCTCCCCGAAGCAATCGAGGAGTTTACCCAGGCGGTGCGCCTCGACCCCGCAAATGCCAGTGCGCATAATAGCCTCGGCTCTGCATTGTTTCAATTTGGGGACTATGAAAAAGCGGCCGAGCAGTTCAGCGATCGCGCTACAGATCGATCCGACCGCTGAGTACGCAAGACAAAATCTCGAGACTGCTCAAGCCCGGATGAACAGCAAATAGAACGGAAAATTCGCTTCTCCTCTTCCCGACTTCGCTTCACTGTTCCTTTGTTGTTTCTTGCGGCAGCTTGGCAACCGCATCGATCACGATGCCCGGCGTAAGCACCTGCGGCAGCAGCTGCGGTTCGCTTTGGCCTGGAGTGTAGAGCGCATAAACAGGGACGCCGCTGCGGCCAAGCGCTGTAAGCGCGTCGGTGATGGCCGGATCCTGGCGGGTCCAGTCGGCCTTGAAGAGCACCACATTTTTTGCCTGAAATGCCTGCATGACTTCGGGTTGGTCGAGAGCGACGCGCTCGTTGACCTGGCAGCTCAGGCACCAGCTCGCGGTGAAGTCGACAAAGACGGGCTGGCCGGCGGCGAGAGAACGGCTGACAGCATCGGCCGACCAGGGCTGCCACGCAGCCGCGAGCTGCGGACTCGCCTGAAGGGGAACCCGTTGGCGCCGATAGCGCTTGCAAATTCTCTTGCCGCCGTCGATGCTCCCAGCGGTCACCGCCAGCAGGATGAGCGCAGCGACATCGTCGCCCAGCGCTTGGCCGGCCAGCGGCCGAGGAACCATCCGGCAATGGCCAGCAACAGAAAGCTCGCCAGCAGCGCGGCCAGCAGCGCCGCGCCGTAGGCCTGCGCGAGCACCCACGCCAGCCAGATGACGGTGGCGAAGATGGGAACCGAGATGGCCTGCTTGAGCACGTCCATCCACGCGCCGGGCCTGGGCAGCAGGCGCGTCCAGGCCGGCTGCAGCGTGAGCGCGACGTAGGGCGCGGCGAGGCCGAGGGCGAGCGCGGTGAAGACGGCAAAGGTGACGGCGGCGGGTTGGGCGAGCGCGTAGCCGATGGCCGCTCCCATAAACGGCGCGGTGCAGGGCGTGGCCACAACAACGGCCAGCACGCCGGTAAAGAAGCTGCCCGCGTAGCCTTGCTTGGCGGCGAGCGAACCGCCGGCGCTGGTGAGCGTGAGGCCGATCTCGAACTGACCGGCGAGCGAAAGACCGAGGAAGAAGAGCAGCCCCGCCATCAGCGAGAGGAAAATCGGCGACTGGAACTGGAATCCCCAGCCGAGCGTGGCTCCCGCGGCGCGCAGGCCCAGCAGCAGGCCGACCAGCGCCCAGAAGGAAACCAGAATTCCGGCGGTGTAGACGAAGCCGTGCGCGCGCAGCTTGTGCCGCTCCTCGCTGCCGGAGTTCACCAGCGCCAGACCCTTGAGGAACAGCACCGGAAAGACGCAGGGCATGAGGTTGAGCAGCAGCCCGCCGAGGAAGGCGAGGCCGACGATGCGCGCGAGCGCGGACACGGAGAACGCGATCGTCATGGCGCGGGAGCGCAACCGTTCCCGGCAGCGCGGCGATTTCATAATTCCTGCCGCCCGAGAGCTCCAGAACGCCTTTCAACTTCGCGGGATTCGCGGTAGGTTCGCATCCTTCTTCAGATCGAGAATCAACCCTTTGCCGTGGGCGTGACAGTTTGCGGCGCGGGATTGTCGAGGATGTTCTGGTCTTCGGGAAAGAATTCGGCCTGCGTTTCGCGCTGGCCGGTTGAGACGGCGAGGCGAAAACCGTTGGCTGTGGGCTGAAAGACGGCCTGTCGGCGGAGGGCAGCGGCGTGGGCAGCGCGTTCTGCCAAGCGCTCGAGAAGCTCATGATCCGAGCCGGACCCGGAAAGCACCGCGGCTGGCCGGGGAGCACGTGTAGCTCGACTTCCAACTCCGCCTTGCCCGGAATGCAAACTTCGCGGCAGACCAGCCAATCGACCTTTGCTTGAAGGCGCGGCCGGGCCAGTCTTCACAGTTCGCGGCAACCTGAAGCCGAACGGGAAACAGGACTTCATTCTTCGTAGCCGAAGTCCATCAGCGGGCCGAGCGGAAGGCGCCTGGGCGCGGGGAAATTGCATCGGCCCGGCGGTGATTCCGGCGGGGAGCGTCCATTGAATTTGCGGCGGCTCGCCGGAGTCGCCTGCATTTTGCCAATAGATGTGCCAGCCCGGCTCAAGCTTGAAATAGAAGCCGACTGAATTGTTGCCGGTGGGATAAAGCTGGTCCTGTGGAACGACGAACTGCACATGCACGTGCAACGCGTCGGCGGAACTGGATGCGGCGAGCGCCGGCAGGGCCGCGGAAATATGAACGCCAAGCCGAAGATGGAGCAGAGGCGACGCATGATCGTTGGACTCAGTTTACTGGACGCAATCGCAGAGGCCTGCGCTATTCGCCGCGCTGTGAGGCCGACCATGCCATGTGCCGGCGGTAGATGCAGTCGTTCTGCACGCACTTGACTCCGGCGGCGCGGGCGCGGGCCACGGCTTCGTCGTGAATCACTTCGTCCTGCAGCCAGAGATAGGGAATGCGCAAGCGAATCACGTCGTCGACAATGGCGGGAACGTGTTCGGAGGCGCGGAAGACGTCGACCAGGTCGATTCCCCGCCCTGTTTCCGCGTGGGCGGCGGCCTGCGCGGCGTCGAGGCCGGCGTAACACGGCGATCCGAGGATTTCTTCGAGCGCGGGATTGACGGGGAAAACGCGATAGCCGTGCTCGGCCAGGTAGCGGCCGATGTTGTGGCTGGCGCGGTGCGGCTTGTCGCTCATGCCCACGACGGCGATGTTCTTCGCCGTGCGCAGCATTTCGTCGATGACTTGCGGATCGTTGCTCATAGTTGCAGCTTTCAGCCCTCAGTTCTCAGCTTTCAGTTCTTATTTCGCTCATTACACGTCCAGATCGTCATCCGCCTCACCGTCGCCACCGCCGTGCCGCGGCGCTTGGCCAACAGATAGCCGCGCAGAAACGGCTCCAGATAGCCGTCGAGCACCTTGTCCACGTCGCCCGACTTCCACCTTGGTGCGATGATCCTTGGCCATGCGGTAGGGCTGCAAAACATAGGAGCGGATCTGCGAGCCGAAGTTGATTTCGAGCTTGGAGTCTTCGAGCTTCTTTGATTCGGCGCGCTTCTTTTCAAGCTCGTACTCGTAGAGCCGCGAGCGCAACATCTTCATCGCCTTGTCGCGGTTCTTGTGCTGCGAGCGCTCGTTCTGGCACTGGACGACAATTCCCGTGGGAATATGCGTCATGCGCACGGCGGAGTCGGTGGTGTTCACGTGCTGGCCGCCCTTGCCGCCGGAGCGGTAGGTGTCGATGCGCAGGTCTTCGAGCTTGAGATCGACGTGAATGGTTTCGTCGATCTCCGGCGAAACGTAAACCGAGGCGAACGAAGTGTGGCGGCGCTTGGCCGAGTCGAACGGCGAGATGCGCACCAGCCGATGCACGCCGCTTTCGCCGGCCAGCATGCCGAAGGCGTATTCGCCGATGATGGTGAAGGTGGCGGACTTGATGCCGGCCTCTTCGCCGTCCTGGTAGTCGTTCATCTCGGTTTTGAAGCCCTGCTGCTCGGCCCAGCGCAGATACATGCGCAGCAGCATCTCGGCCCAGTCCTGGCTCTCGGTGCCGCCGGCGCCGGGATGCACGGTAACAATGGCATTCAGCGCATCGGCCTCGCCCGAGAGCATGGTGCGCGCTTCGAGCTCTTCGGCAAATGCCCCCAGCTCCTTGATGCTCTTCTCCAGATCCAGCAAGAACATCTTCGCCCTCGCGCGCCAATTCGAAGTAGGCTTCGATGTCGCCGGTGCGGCGGACGAGCTCCTCATCGTCGGCGACCAGGCCTTCGAGCCGCTTGCGATCGCGCATCAGCGGCTGCGACGCGGCGGGATTCGGACCACATCGCCGGATCGGCGAGCTTGGTTTCTATTTCGGAGAGTTCCCTGCGGATGCGGGCAGGGTCAAAGATACTCCCGCAGGTCGCGCACCTGGTTGCGCACGGGAGCGTAAGCGAATTCGAGATCGTTCAACGACATGTTTGCTCTTATGACCTGACTTTGGATTAGCGAGCAGCGAGCCTGCGGGTCAGCAAGTCAGCGCGCGGAATCTTCATTCTTGATTGCTGAAGCTTTCGCGCCTTTTCCCAGCGACCAGCCACAACGACCATAGACAGTATGGCACAGAGCCACGCGAACACGTCGCCATGAGCGGTGTAGAAGGTGATGTCGTCGCGGAAGCCGAACTCGGCGGGCAGCGCGTCCACCTGGTGGCGGGGAATGCTCTGGCGCACGCGGCCGTAGGGATCGATGGCGGCGGTGACGCCGGTGTTGGTGTCGCGCAGCAGCCAGCGGCGATTCTCGATGGCCCTCATGCGCGCCATGTTCAGGTGCTGCCAGGGAGCGCTGGTGTCGCCGTACCATCCGTCGTCGCTGATGTTCACGAGCACCTCGGCGCCGTTGCGCGCGAACTGGCGCACCTCGTCGGCAAAGACCGCTTCGTAGCAGATGAAGACGCCGTAGCGATGACGCCCGCCGTTCTGCGTGTCGAGCAGAAAGACTTTGTGCTCGGTGCCGCGCGAGAACGACGAGACGCGGCCGGTGAGCTTGTGGGCGAAGGTGAGCAATTGCTGGAAGGGGATGTACTCGCCGAAGGGAACGAGATGGATTTTGTCGTAGCGGCCGACGATCTGCCCGTCGGCGCTCGACGATGAACGCGGAGTTGTAGTCGTGCCAGGCCTGCTCCTGCGGGGAGAAGTCGACGCCGATGCCGCCAACCACCATCGGCGCCTGCGTGGCCAGCGCAATCGTGCGCAAGGCCTGCTTGAAGCTGCGGATCATCCTCGATGAAGGGCGCGGGCGATTCCGGCCAGACGACGAGATCGGGATGCGTGGGATACGGCGGGCAGACGATCTCGCCCGTGGGCGCGCCGGTTTGCGGAATGCCGGCGATGTAGGTCTTGCATTGCTCGCCCGCCAGGTGCGTGAACTCGGCGATATGCCGGTCCCACTCAGGGCCCTGCCAGTTGTTGCCCGCGCCCACGTCGAGATTGGGCTGAATGAGCACGGCGGTGGCCGTGGGATCGGGCTTCGGCGGAGGAACAAAGACGCCGGCAAAGCCGGAGATGAACAGAACCGCGCCGCAGCAGGCCCAGGCCCAGCGCCCTGAGAAGCGGCTTTTGGAGCCGTGCTCCAGAAGCAAAGCGCCGGCAAGCAGCGCGTTCACGGCGACAAGAACGAAGGTGATGCCATAGACGCCGGTAAAGGGTGCGAGCTGATTGATAAGGGTGTTGTCGACCTGCGAGTAGCCGAGCTGGTCCCAGGGAACACTCGTGATGCGCGCGGCGGCCAGATCCAGGCCGGTCCAGAGAAACGGCGCGAAGGCGAGTGCGATGCGTGTAGAGCCGGTGGCGCGGCGCACCAGCACCAGACCGAGGCCAAAGAGCCCGAAGTAGAGTCCCAGCACCAGACTGAACCCCAGCGTGAGCAGCTCCGGCGCCAGAGGCGGCATGTCGCCGTAACCCAGCATCGTGTTGCGAATCCAGTAGCAGTTGCCCACGTACCAAAGCACGCCGCAAAGATACGCAATGAAGAAGGCGCCGCGCAGCGGCAACTCAGGGCGCCCCACCCCTGCCGCATCTTTGTCATTGCGGCAAGGGTGGGAAAGCAACGCCCATATCAGCGGGACCAGCGCGAACCACGCGAAGACAGACCGCCAGGGAGGCATCGGTCCCGCGATCGGGAACGGTAACTCGAGCAGGACGGCGGAAAGTACCGCGGCAGCCCACGGCTTCCATGACGATTGCATACAGGGCCGAGTGTAAAACATGAGGGTGGGTTAAAATCGTCAACATGGTGTTAGCGGTTCTTGGCATCCGGATATTGGAAGCGATGTTTTTTCTCGGCCTGGTGGGATCGGCGATCGTGGTGCTGATCAGCTTTTTCGAGGACGGGAAAGAGCTATTCGGCAAAGACTAGTCAGTTCCCGTCTCGCAGCTAAGCGGCCGCTTGGACGCTGTTCAGCTTCATTTTTATTTCTCTCAGAATCATCTAACGGTGGCAAGGTTTTTGGCCGTTTTTGGCCCGGATCGAGTAGGCTTCGTTTATAAAGCGAGGCCTTTTAGAGGCATAAAGTGATCGCTTCACTAATTCGTAGGTAGTGGTGCAGTTTGAATTTCCACAGGCTAGCGCGTTGGCGCAGACGGTGGGATGATTGGAGATATGAAGAAACCAGCGAAGAAAGCCGCTCCAGCAAAAAAGCCAAAGCCAGCCAAAAGAAAACCGCGCGAAGACTTCAACCAAGCCGCAGCGCGAGTCGTCCGGGAAGCGACGGGAAAGTAGTTGAGTTCATTGAATCTGGTACGACGGCGCAATGGGAGGCGGCGAATACTGAGTTGTTTGAAGAACTCGTTGTAAGTCCCGTTCTTCACCATCTTGGTTAAGATTTTGTATGGGTCGTTCGCATCCCCTGCTTTTCTCAGTGTCTCCGAAATAAAGACAACGTAGACCCGCTTCTGCATCTTGAGCGCCAATCCAACAGATTCTTAGCCGTCCCTTTCGCAACCGAAAGAGAGACTTCAAATCTCCAGCCAGGGCATAGCGTGAATTGAAGGGGTCATGGGGAATGATGTTTTCGAGGGCGTCATCAATCTGGCGCAGTGTAGTGCAATGTGCGTTCGTGAAATCGCCACGGGCCATTGCTTTTTGAGCAGGTTCGTAGAACGTTCTGTAAGCGGCCTCAGCAGTTGCTGCGAGAAAAACTTCGAAAACCACTGAGGCCTTGTTTGGTGAGATAGCTTCCCGATCATCACTTCTTTGCTGGGCCATCGTTGTTACCTCGCAACGCTGCCTTGATTTGGGAGAATGACTTAGCGCGGCCAGCCGCAGAGTCATGAAGACCAGCCATAACTCCCTCCCTCTCTTTTTCGTTTGTGAGCATTTCCAGCAATCCTACAACGCCCTCAAGTTGGCTCTGCATCTCCAGATACCTGTCGTAGCTGAGCAAGACTGCTAGCGGTTGATCTTTGTCCTGAAAAACATAAGTCGTTTGAGCAATGTCTCTTAGCTTCGTCGCATTCAGATCGCGCAACTTACTGACACCAACGAACTTAACGTCAGGATCAATAACGGGAATTGCGCTAATGGTAGCCATACGGGTTCCTCCAATGAGTGGGCCTTGCGGCACACCCGAACCAGTCAGGGGTTGTCGGTTCAGCGTATGTGGATTGTCAATCCACATACGACCAAACAAACCGATAGGTACAAAATAGCCCGTTTTATGACGCTTGTCAAGCAAAATATTACAACGTTTGCGTCAAACTCTTGACAATATACTGTCATTATGTTAGCATCAATCCAACATGAATCGACTGCCTATCGAAAAGCGGACCCAAGTTCTCTCTGCTCTGGTTGAGGGTGTCTCGATTAACGCAACCTGCCGTATGACTGGCATTGCGAAGCACACAGTCCTCAAGCTACTTGAGGACATGGGCTGTGCCTGCGCTCGTCTTCACGATCATAAGATTCGCGCGGTCCGGGCAAAGCGAATTCATGCGACGAAATTTGGCAATTCGTCGGAGCTAAAGCCAAAAACGCCACACCAGAACAGAAGGCTGCTGGCTGGGGAGATGCATGGACTTGGGTTGCAATCGACGCCGATACCAAGCTCTGCATTTCGTATCTGGTTGGAGGCCGTGGCCAGGGGTGGGCGAATGACTTCGCCATGGAGATTCGCCTTCGTGTCATGGGACGGCCACAGATCACCACGGACTAGCCAAGCCTTACCTGAAAGCGATTGAGGAAGCGTTTGGGGCAAATTGGCTTAAGCCAGGCTGAAAAAATCTTTGCTGCATCGAACATGGCCCGAGGGCCGCTATTTAGCCCTCCACATGCATCGGCTGCGATTTGAAGGCTGTGTTCGGCAATCCTGATTACGAGCATGTGAGCACGTCCTACGTCGAACGTCAGAATCTAACGATGCGCATGTCCATGCGTCGGTTTACGCGGTTGACTAATGCGTTTTCGAAAAAGATTGAGAATCACGGCCACGCGGTTGCGCTTCATTTCGCGCATTACAATTTTTGCCGGGTTCATAAGACACTGCGTGTCACGCCAGCGATGGAAGCGGGGCTTGCCGATCACGTATGGACAATTGAGGAGTTGGTATCACTGCTCGACGCGAGAACGGAAGAGAAGGCGGCTTAAAGTGATTTCTAGTTTTCGGGGTGAATCTTCCCGGTTTCCTTGGTTTTTATTTTGATTTTTGGTGAACGTTTGAGGAATACTGGTGGCAGCCTTTTGGGGGTGGCCCCAGAAACACGAAAGCCCATCGTTGACGCGATGGGCCACGTGAGGACCACAATTCGGACCGTTTGACTCGAACTCAGGTACAGACTATTTCCGCTGCACCCCTCCTGTCAAGCGAAAACATCAACGTAGGTTAACAGGATTTTTGCGCCCTGAAATGGGCGACAAGGAGTGCAGTAATATGGCAGACACATGCGTTTGGACGGGAGCCTCTGGTGCGACCTACACATACTATTACCATCCGCTACCAGTCAGCTTCACACCGAATCAAGACGGCAACTACATCTACGCAAAGATTGTGGACGGGCGTTGGCAGCCCGTATACATCGGCGAAGGTGATCTGTGCACGAGGTGCGGGGACCAACACCACCAAGGCCTTTGTATTACGAATAAGGGTGCCACATATTTTCACGAGTATCTCAATTCACAAGTGGCCAGCCGGAGAGCAGAAGAAAGTGACCTGCTTGCAAATTACCCGCAGGCATACGCCCCGATTGGGTGTAACCAAAAGATCGGGGGTTAGATTGCAGCAGGTCCCTCTCCTGGCAATGATTTGATTGATCCATTGGCTACCAGATGTTTGTAAAACTGCACGATTCGCATCGTAACCATCGCGTTAATTGATGCGTCAATTTCACTACAAGATTCGACGCCGCTTTCTGTTCCTTTTATCGGGATTTTAGAATCACTTAACTTCTCGATTTGCATTGCCGACACTCCAGTTGTACCCTTGGATTGTCGGATCAAAGAGATTGGATGCCCCGCCCTGGCAGGCGGGGTTTTCTATTTGTGGTCAGAATAGCACCGCATTTCAAAATTTCAAACTGCACCAGATTGTGAGCGTGACAGCGGTCACTGCCGCTGTCATTTCCTCTCGGTAGCGTGACGGTACAAGGACAAAGCACAGCAACGGTTTCCCAGAACTGCCACGAAGCCTCTCGACACCGGGAGGTTTTCGTGCGTCTGGTGCATCCCAAAACCAAACTGCACCACTACCAATCCGTATTTTCCTTTGACACTCTATTCATTTCGCAATACACTGGGCGCGGAGCGGTGGTTTCGCTCATAAGTTTTTACACCACCGGCAACATCGCCGGACCCCTCGCGATGGCCTCTACTCGAACGACCGTAGCTCCAACGAACGACCGCGTGCGGCTGATTGTGGCGTCCTCAGTGATGCTCACCTTCATCTCCTTCTGGCGCGCCGCAGCCATTGTTCTCAATGACTTGGGTTCTTCGGCATTCTATGCCGGCGGCATCGCGGAGCAGGCGGTGGGGGCGGCTGCGCCGTGGTTCATCCTCGGCATCATGCTTTTCAGCTTCGCCGTGCGCGCGGTCTACGTCGAGAGCTGTTCGATGTTTACGCGCGGCGGCGTGTACCGCGTGGTCAAGGAGGCTCTTGGCGGCGGATTCGCCAAGCTCAGCGTGTCGGCGCTGATGTTCGATTACATCCTCACCGGGCCGATCTCCGGCGTCTCGGCGGGCCAATATGTCACCGGCCTGCTAAATGAGCTGCTGACGGTCGCCAACCAAAGCCACTGGCTGCCGCCGGCTTTGATGAACGCGCAGGGCCAGCCCATCCAGCTCAACATGGATTACACGTCGGCGCTGTTGGGCGCGCTGGTAACGATCTACTACTGGTGGCAGAACATCAAGGGGATCGAGGAATCGAGCGACAAGGCGCTGCGGGTGATGCAAGTGACCACCGTCATGGTGATCATCCTGTTCGTGTGGGGCACCTATACCGTATGGCTGCGCGGCGCTCAACTGCCCCCGTCTCCCATACCGTCGCACCTTAAGTTCAGCAACGATGCGCTCGGCTTCCTGCGAGGAAGGGGATTGCCGATCTTAGGCCTCTTCGGAATTCTGATGGCCTTCGGACACTCCATCCTGGCCATGAGCGGCGAGGAGAGCTTGGCTCAGGTGAATCGCGAGATCGCGCATCCCAAATTGAAGAACCTGAAGCGGGCCGCGATCGTGATCGCGATCTACAGCCTGATCTTCACCGGCGGAGGCACGCTGCTGGCTTCAATGCTGATTCCCACGGGGCCGCGAATTCACATCTACCAGGACAACCTGATCGCCGGCCTGGCGATGTACATGGCGGGGCCGCTGGTGTGGCGCATTGCATTCCGCGTCTTCGTGGTGGTGGTCGGCTTCCTGATTCTCTCCGGGGCAATCAACACGTCGATCATCGGCTCGACCGGTGTGCTGATGCGCGTCGCCGAGGATGGCGTGCTGACCGACTGGTTCCGCAGGCCGCATCCCAGATTCGGCACCAGCTACCGCATCGTCAACCTCGTCTTCATCCTGCAGATGTTCACCATCATCGTAAGCCGCGGCAACATTATCATGCTGGGCGAGGCTTACGCCTTCGGTGTCATCTGGTCGTTCACCTTCAACAACCTCGCCATGCTGGTCTTGCGCTGGCAGTACAAAGGCGAGCGCGGCTGGAAGGTTCCACCCAACCTGCGCATCGGGAAAACCGAAATCCCCATTGGCCTGCTTTCGGTCTTTATGGTTCTCCTGGCCACAGCTACCGTGAATCTGTTCACCAAGTCGGTCGCCACCGTCAGCGGTATTGTATTTTCGGCGGCGTTCTTCATCGTCTTCACCATCTCCGAGCGGGAGAACCTGAGAAAGCACGCTCGAACCGCGAAAGAGATGAGGGATCACTTCCAGCTTGAGCATCAGGAGACCGTGAGCCGTGAGTCGGTCGCCATTCGGCCCGGTGGCGTGATCGTGACCATGCGCGACGCCGGAAATCCCCTGGCTTTGAAGTGGACCCTGGCGCGCACCAGCACGGTTGAGCGGGATGTGGTGGTGATCAGTGTGCGCCTGATGGGCGTGGGCGGCCCGGAGTTTTTGAGCGCCGAGCAGCAGAGCTTCAGCGAGCACGAACAGATGGTCTTCACCAAGGCGGTCGCGGTGGCCGAGAGCTTCGGCAAGAGAGTCTCTCTGCTGGTGGTTCCGGCGGGCGACGTGTTCGCCGCGCTGGTGCAGACCGCAAATTCGCTCGAGGTCGAGTCGGTGGTCTCCGGGCAATCCAGTTCGATGACCGCCGAGGACCAGGCATTCCACATGGGGCAGGCCTGGGAAGCGTTGCCCGAGCCGAAGCGGCAGTTCAACTTTTACGTGATTGGCGCCTCAGGCGAGACCAAGGTGTTTTACATCGGCCCGCACGCGCCCGCGCTGGGGCCTGAGGATGTGGAACTGGTGCACCGGCTGTGGCTGAACATGCGACGCGACCCATTGGCCGCGGACCTGCATCACAGCGACATTATTACCTACGCCCTGACGCGATTGGCCGGCCAGTACGCCCGCGATAAGCAGGAGATCTTGCGCGAGCTGCGGAACTGCAGCGCCGGAAAATCGCAGGCCCCCATGCAGCTGGGAGTTCAGGACTCCTACGGTCCCGGCGGAATCAAGGAATCGCCGCGCGCCATCAAGCAGTCTCGCGACCAATAAAACAGGAAACAAGGAATCAGGGGTAGTCTGTACTTGCAACTCCGCCCCGCTGGAGACTGGGCCTTCAGCTTCCGGCAAGCAGGGGAATGCCCGCTTTATTTGTCTCTGCTCTTACGCCGAGAACTCTTCTCCGGGTTTCCAGTTCACAACCTTAACGCCAGGGCCAACCAGAGCGGCCAGTTCTTCGGGCGTGCCTTTGAGCGGAGGAAATGTGCCGAAGTGGATGGGTAAAACGGTCTCGGGAGCCAGAAGCCGGCAGGCCACCGCGGCTTGCTGCGGCCCCATCGTATAGTAGCCGCCAATGGGCAGCATAACGATGCGAGGCTGGTAGAGCTCGCGGATCAATTGCATGTCGCCGAAGACCGATGTGTCGCCTGCGTGGTAGAGCACTGGGCCTCCGTCCACCGCGAGCACAAAACCGGTAGCCACGCCGACATAATGCGTGCCTTTGTCGTCCGCCGCGGCAGCGGAGTGCTTGGCTTCGACCATCGTCGCGGTCACGTCATCAAGAGTCGACCGGTCCCGCCCAGATTCATGCCCATGGTTTCGCTTACGCCCTGGCTCGCGATGTAGTCCGCCAGCTCGTAGATCGCGACCACGGTAGAGCCGTGCTTCTTGGCAACGGGCGCCGCGTCGGAGATATGGTCGCCATGGCCATGAGTTAACAGGATGTAGTGAATCTTCGATGGCAGCGCGAAATTCTGCGGATACTTGGGATTGTGCGCGATGAAGGGATCGATCAGAATGTTGGTTCCCTGGGCAGTTTGAACCAGCACAGTGGCGTGGCCCAGCCAGGTGATGCGCGTGGCTTGTGATTTGCTCATGACGTCCTCCTCGCTACGGCTACTAGATTATTGCCCCTCCGCCGGAAGCCGAAACCCTGAGGCTGCAAACGGATAGCGGAAGGCTGAGAGCTGCTTCAAAGATCTCCTCTTGACGAGACTGGCAGGCAAGCGTAGGCTCACAAAAAGGCGAATATATGGCGAAAGCTGAGCCCCTCTTCCCTATCCTCCAGCCCTCCCCGCTTGTCGGCCTGGCTCGGACCGCTGCCGAAGCCCCTTTGGAATCAACTGGATGCTTAACCGAGTACCGGCCGCTGGCCAGCCGCTCCATCCTCAGCAAAGTAACCTCGAACCGCGGCTTACCCTTTAGCCACGCCATCAATCCCTATCGCGGCTGCGAGTTTGGATGCCGCTACTGCTATGCGCGATACACCCACGAGTTCCTGGAGCTTGCACCGGAAGATTTCGAGCGGAAGATCTACTTCAAACAAAACGCCGGCTGGCTGCTGGAGCAGGAACTGAAGCGGCTGAAGCCGGGCACGGAGATTGCGCTGGGGACGGCCACCGATCCCTATCAGCCGCTGGAGCGAAAGCTCAACATCACCCGCTCGCTGCTCGAGGTATTCGCGCGGCACGGCGGGTTCCGGTTGGGCATCATCACCAAGTCGGCGCTGATTTCTCGAGATATTAACCTGCTGCAGGAGGTCGCGCGGAACAATCGCCTGACCCTGCACATCACCGTGACCACGATGAATGTTAAGCTGGCGCGGCAGTTGGAGCCGCGCGCCCCGCGGCCCGACCTGCGCATGCGCACCGTAGCCGAGTTGCGCGAGGCCGGATTGCGTGCGGGCGTGATGTGCTCACCGCTGATGCCGGGAATCACCGATACTCCAGGCTCAATCCGCGCCGTCGCCCGCGCCGCCGCGGCTGCCGGCGCCAGCTTCTTCGCAGCCGGAGCGCTGTTCCTCAAGCCTTGCTCGCTGCCCACGTTCCTCGAGCTTTGTGCGCGAGCACTTTCCCGGCCAGTTGGCGGCATACGAGCGGCGTTATTCCACGAGCGCGTTCGTATCCGCCGCGTACAGGCAGCGGACAGCGGACTTGGTCGACTCCATTTGTCGGGAGTTCAAGCTGGGAAAGCGGTATATGTACGAGGACGCGGCGAAGGCGGAAGGCCCGGCGGTCGTGGAGTTGCAGCCCTGGCTGCCGTTTGCGCAGGACCAGGAGCGGCCAAAACCCGTCACCGCGTCATGATCACCTCGGAGACGCTGTCTTTGGCCAAAAACTGCCGGTGACCGGACCAGCCGGAAAACAGGCGCTCGATGCTGCGGTTGGTAAATGCGCGCTGGATGGGAAATTGCTGGGTCAACTGCATCTCCACATCGTCTCCTGAGGTCAAATGGAAGCGGCAGCGCACCGCTTCCTCGCCCTGCATCCTGGTGTGGAAGAATGCCAGCACCTGCCCGCCGGGATTCATTGACGCGTACAAGTGCGCGACCACCGGCGCGACCAGAGGCTCCGGCAAATAATCGAGCGCTGTCCACAGCAGCACGATGTCGAAGGTGCGTCCGGAAAAATTGAGGGTTTGAGCCAGGTAGCCTTCCACATCCCACACCGGATTGCCGTCTTCGTCGGCGCCGGTTTGCCAGTTTCCGGAGTAGGCATCGTTAACGAGGTCGGCGAGAAAGACGCTATGGCCCAGGCTGGTGAGGTAGTTGATGTTGGCAGGGGAAGTGTAGCCGGTGTCGATGACGCGCAGGCCGGGCTCGGCCTGCAGGCGCTTGCGCAGCAAACTCCAGGCGCCCGAGTGGCGCGGCACGCGAGGACCGGTTAGGCCCTGAGTCGATTGGGCCAGCGCGGTCTGCTGTTTCTTGTCGAACCAATGGCGCAGCACCCTGACCCCCTCACACGCCGGCGGAAGAACGGGAGCTGCCCGGCGAAGGTTGTTCGGCTCTCGTCCGGTCTTAGAGAACATTGCCGGTCTGCGGCGTCGCGGTGCCCTCGGCGGGCCTGGAGGCGGCCTGCGTCAGGTCCACTTTTCCACGGAAGACTGCATTGTCTTCAACTGCGAGGCGCAAGGCGCGAATATCGCCCTCCAGGTTGCAGCCGGCGCGCAGCTCAACCCGGCCGCTGGCCACCACGTTGCCCTTGACCCGGCCCAGAATCAACACGTCTTTGGCCGTGAGATCGGCGGCGACATTTGCGTTGGGACCGACGGTGAGCCGGTTTTCAGACAGGCTCACGGTCCCCTCGACCCGCCCATCCACAATCAAGTCTTCACTGCCCTTTACTTCACCGCAGATCACGATGGTTTTGCCGATGCGCGCCGGAGCATTTTCTTGAGCCATGGTCACAATCCTTCTCGAGCTGCCTTTTAGGCCCTGCCCGCACTATATCAATCCGGCCGCGTGGCTTCAATTCCACAGACGCATAAAGCTAGGGCTGATAACCGCGTTGGCCGCGCTTGCGCCGGAATGGCAGCCGCGAGCCTCAGGAGAGCGCGGCGCATCGGGATATTCACTCGGTCGCCCCGGCTAAACTAGTCGTGTGCACCGGCTCTTATCCCTCCTCCTGCTCGCCTGGGTAGCCAACCTTCAAGGCCTCCCTGCGAATGCCTCCCAAAACACACCGCCGCCTGCCCAGGGACAGACCCTGGTGGATCGCGCGCTGGCGAACGAGTTGAACGCGGCCGAGGACACAAACCACCCCATGCGCTATGAGTTGCGCAAGACCAGCCCGCGGTTGACGACCACGAAAAAGATCTGCGAAACCAAATACGGCGACGTCGCCCGGCTGGTGGAAATAAACGACAAGCCGCTGAGCCCGGCCGACGCCCAACAGGAAGAGGCTCGCCTGAACGCCCTGCTCGCCGATCCGGGAAAGCAGCGGCGTCGCAAGCAGGCTGAAGACCAGGACGAGGGACGCGTCCTGAAGGTGTTGCGCGCGCTGCCCACCGCGTTTATCTACGCGGATGAAGGCCCGGGCGAGGACCCCACGGGAAAGCCCGCAGGAAATAAAAAGTTGGAGAAGTTCACTTTCAAGCCGAATCCGAGTTTCTCGCCTCCGGACCTGGAGACACAGATTTTGACAGAGATGACGGGCGAGGTGTGGGTTGACCCCGCGCACCTCCGCGTGGTCCGGCTCGAGGGCCACCTGCAGCAGGATGTGGACTTTGGTTGGGGAATCCTGGGGCGTCTGAACAAGGGCGGATGGATCGTGATCGAACAGGCGGAAGTCGGCGGAGGCCAGTGGCGAACAGTCCATTTCCAGATGTCGATGAGCGGCCGCGTGGTCTTCAAAACGCGGGTCTTCGAGACCACCGAGGATCAGACGAAGTGGGCGCCGGTACCCGTGGGGCTGAGCTACCAGAAGGCGATTGCGATTCTCCGCGCCGACCCGTAGCAGCCGGGGAGGCCCTCCAGGCGGAGAACAATTCAGGACAAAAAAGAAAGGCGGCCTCGTGCTTTCGCTCGAGGACCGCCATCTCTTTGAACCGTACCTTTTACATCTTGGCGAAGACGATGACCAGGGTGAAAAGGGTGAGGGACTCGATGAAGGCCAGGCCCAGCACCAGGAACAGCATGATGCCGCCCCGGGTCCCGGGATTGCGGGCCAGCGCCTCGGTTGCCGAGGCAACGGCGCGTCCCTGCCCCATGCCGCACAGTCCTGCGGCCAGGCCCATGCCGAGGCCGGCGCCGATCGGAACCAGGCTGACGGCAGCCGCGCCGCCATCCGCAAAGACCGGGACGGCAAAGCACAGAACCGCCAGAGTCAAGAATACGAATTGAAGTTTGCGCATAGTTCTCCTGCTTCCTTGAGATTGGCCGCCAGTGGGTGGTTGAGGCTCACCGTGCCGGCTCATTCGGATGCAATTTTCCCGAATTCGCCTTTGGCCCCCTCACGCTTGCGGCCGTCCGTTAATCCGGAGCGGAAGCGGCTCCGGCGGAATTTTTTAGCTGTTAGCTCCGCTGTGCGGAGTCAGCAGCTGCAACCCTTACCTGGAAAAGCTAACGGCTATTAGCTAAGAGCTAATAGCTGTTTTTAGTGTTCCTCTGCTACCGCCATCGAAAGATAAATCATGGCCAGCAGCATGAAAACGAATGCCTGAATGACTGCAACCGCTGCGTGCAGTCCGAGAAAGATCGACGGCACCGCAATCGGAATCAGCGAAAACCAAACCAGCGTAAGCATGTCGCTGGCGAACATGTTGGCGTAAAGACGAACCGTGAGCGACAACATACGCGCGAGGTGCGAGACCACCTCAATCGCGAACATCAGCAGGTCATCGGAATGATCCAGCCACGGGAGCGGTCCCAGAAATTGCTTGATATACCGCGGGCCGTTCGCGCGTATGCCGTGGAAGTTGTAATAGAGGAAAGTCAGCACGGCAATGCCCAGCGGCACCTCAGGCACACTGGTCGGCGTGATCACCTTGGGAGAAAAACCAATCGCAAGCCCGAACATGTTGTTGAGCAGGATGAAGAGACCCACGCAAGTCACAAACGACTGGAAGCGCTCGTAGCCGTGGCCGATGACCTGATCTGCCAGGTCTCCAACGCCTTCATGGATCATTTCGGCGACCTGCTGCGCCGGATTCGGGCGCTCGACCGACAGGGTGAAGCGCACGACCAGAAAGAATGCGACAAGCACCGCCGCAACAAGCAGCTCCAGCGCAAACGCGTTGTTAATCTCGGTGACTTTCCCGGCGGCGTCAGCGGAACCAATGCCGATTGCGTGGTAGAGCTTGAGCAAAACCCCTCCCACGACAAGGTCCAAAAAGTGAGTCAACTTTGAAAAGCCTCCACCACAAGATCTTGGGTCCTTCCACTTCAGGGTCGCTGGAGCCCTAAGGCCACCCGTCCCTTAATCGCGAAGCAGGCGAACTGCCTCCCAGACCATAGCCAGAACTGCCAGGCCAAGGCCGCAGAGAAGCACCACCACAGAACCCCGGAAACATTTCAGGCTACCATAAATGGCCGCGCCAAAGACGCCCAGCCGGAGCACAAAGAAGACGGCCGAGATCACCGCGCCGCGAGGCGCCTGCTGGTGGTCCAATTTGGAATTGAGCAAGCGGATCAACCGCCGCCACTCGTGAATGCTGGCTGCGGAGATGGCAGCGCCCGTGGCCATCATTGCGGCATCGCGCCAGCCTGAGGCCTTCCAAAGCACAAGCGCTGACAGCAACCCCACAACCACCGTGATGCGGATCGCGCGCTTGAGCAGGGCCTGCAGCCCCTCGTCGGTCAGGCCGGACAGAGAATGGGTGTTTTCACTCATGAGCCGGAGCCCGCGCTTCCCTTCCCGGCTTTATTGTTGTCCGCCGATTCATCGCTGTCCTCGTCTTGCATGGCGGGATTCTTGCTCGCTTGGTACGCAAGCCTTATCACGTAGACCAGCCCTGACGCGCCGCCAAAGATGATCCCGACAAGCGAAATCCAGTGTTGATGCAGAACGTGATCGAGCCACCCGCCGCCGAGCCAGCCGATGAAGGTCGCGCAAGGAAGCACGAGGGCAATCTGCATGAGGCTTTCCGCCTGGATCCAGGC
>CAWGGA010000016.1:0-96237 GCA_963822015.1 uncultured Acidobacteriaceae bacterium | reverse complement strand
GCGACCGCGTCGGCGCGCATCTCACTGCCAGCCGCATACACGCGGTTCGCGCCCTGCATGCGGTGCTCGATGCACTCGTAGCGCCCGAAGCCTCCGTCGCTTTCGCCCATGGGCCAGCCCAGATCGGTGAGCGCCTTGCGTGTCTCGGCAGGGATTCCGGCTTCAAGACGCAGCAGACCGCGCGGCCCAAGGCCGGGCTGGTCTTCGCCCATGCTCTGCGATGAACCTCCGTGGTGCCAGCGCGGGCTGTCGGCCGCGGCCTGCACGTCCAGGCCGTAGTCCACGCGATTGAGAACGATCTGTGTCTGTCCCTGCGGCTGCATGTCGCCGCCCATCACGCCGAAGGAGAGCCACGGCGCGCCGTCCTTCGAGGCGAAGCCGGGAATGATTGTCTGAAATGGCCGTTTGCCGGGCGCGTAGATGTTGGGATGGCCGTCCTGGAGCGAGAACAATTGGCCGCGGTCCTGGAACATGAAACCGAGCCCATCGGCAACCAGGCCCGATCCCATGCCGCGGAAGTTCGATTGAATCATTGAAACCATCATGCCGTCTTTGTCGGCTGTGGTGAAGTAAGTCGTGTCGCCATGGCTCGGCGCCTGGCCCGGATATACGTGCTCCAGAATTCGATCCAGCCGGATCAGGCTGGCGCGCTGCTTCGCGTACTCCTTGGAGTTGAGCCACTCGATGGGAATCTTCGCAAAGTGCGGATCGGCGTAGTAGCGTGCACGATCCTCGTAAGCGAGGCGCTTGGCCTCGATCTGCACCTGCAGGGATTGCGGCGACTGGAAGCCGAAGCCGCGCATATCGAAGTTCTCGATGATATTGAGCATTTGCAGCGTCGCGAGACCCTGCGTGTTCGCGGGCATGCCGTAGACATCCACGCCGCGATACTTCGTCACCAGCGGTTCAACCCACTCGGCGTGGTGCTCACGGAGATCCTCCGCAGAGAGCCACCCGCCAATGCGCTTGAAGTAGGCGTCGATGGTCTGGGCGATGGGGCCGTTGTAGAACGCATCGCGGCCTCCTTGGGCGATCATGCGATAGGTGCGTGCGAGGTCGGGATTGCGGCGCACATCGTATTCGCTGGGAGCGGCGCCACCGGGCATGTAAGTGGCGAGGGCGTTGTCGATCTCTTCGATCTCGGATTTCAAGCGGATGAACGCGGCGATGTTGCGCTTGAGATAGTAGCCAATGATCTGCGGCACGGGATCGCCTGCCTCGCAGGCGTGAATGGCGGGCTCAAAGAGCTCGGCCCATGGGAGCTTTCCGTAGCGCTGGTGCAGCGTCCACCACCCGTCGAGGCAGCCGGGCGTAGAAACGCTGATGGCGCCCAACGCGGGAATGTGGCCATTCACCGCGTGCGCGCGCACGGTGGCCAGCGAAAGAGCCTTGGGAGAGCGTCCAGAGCTGGCCATGCCCATCAGTTTGCCGGCCTTCGGATCCCACACAAACGCAAAACAGTCGCCGCCGAGGCCGGAGCTGACGGGTTCGACGAATCCCAGCACCGCATTAGCGGCCACGGCCGCATCTACGGCGGAGCCGCCGCGCCTGAGCATTTCAATTGCCGTTTGGGTGGCCAGAGGGTGCGCGGTGCCCGCCGCGCCGTTCAGGCCCAACGCGGGCGACCGCGACGCAAAGCTGGCGCCCGACGGGCGGTCGCCGGCGTGAACGTCGGGGCGAATGAAAAGCTCCGCACCCGAGGGTTGGAACTTCGGCAGTTCTGAAGCCGATGTTGCGGATGAGCCGCTCTGGTCTAGGCCCGCTGCTTTGCTTCGCATGCTCACGGTTGACCCTGCGGCAGCCAGGGGAAGTGTCTGAAGGAATGTGCGGCGGCGCATGGCAATGTCCTTCATCCCAATGTACATGGGTTTCCGCCATCGCGCGGGGCCGCGGCCGGATCCCTGGCAGAGGCCGATGAGCCAAGGCGCCAAATCCCTGCACCCGAAACGTATCCATGCGAATCTAGATAGAAGTACACGCGGTCTTGGAACGCCGGATGCACCGCCTCGGCCTGCATTCGGCGCTCAAGTACACCGCGCTTCCCCGGCCATCGCACAAGAAGAAATCACGAAAAGACAGAGGAGAAAACTGTTGTCCGCGATCGACTCTACATTGCCCGGTCCGGGCTCCGGTCCTGCGAGCGCAGGCGGGCGCATTGGAGCGGAAGCCGTGGCTCGGCCGGCGCAAATAGAAAATCCCGCTCTTGCTCTTCCAGTGCAATGGAAGCCGAGGGTAAATCCGTGGCTGATCGCGATGACCGTGGCGCTGGCGGCGTTTATGGAGGTGCTGGACACCTCCATTGCCAACGTGGCCCTGCCGCACATCGGCTGGCTCGCTGGGCGCGAGCACGGATGAAGCCACGTGGGTGCTCACCAGCTACCTGGTGTCGAATGCCATCGTGCTGCCGCTGGGGGGCTGGGCTTCATCGCTCATGGGCCGCCGCAATTTCTTCGTCTTTTGCATCTCCGTTTTCACCATCGCCAGCTTTCTCTGCGGGATCGCTCCCTCGCTGCCCATTCTGCTGCTCTGCCGTGTTCTTCAGGGAGCGGGTGGGGGCGGCATGCAGCCCATGGCGCAGGCCATTATGGCCGACTCGTTCGAGCCCCACAAGCGCGGCCAGGCCTTCGCGCTTTACGGCCTTGTCGCGGTGCTCGCGCCGTCCATCGGACCGACGCTCGGCGGCTGGATCACCGACAACTTTTCCTGGCGCTGGATCTTCTTCATCAACATTCCGGTCGGGATCATCGCCTTCATTCTCGTAACCCGCCTCGTGGAAGATCCGCCGTGGATCAAAGCCGACCCCTCGCGTCTGCGCAACATGGATTACCTCGGCCTGGCCTTCCTGACCCTGGCTATGGGCGCGATGCAGATCATGCTCGACAAGGGCGAGGAAAACGACTGGTTCTCCTCCTCCTTCATCCGCTTATTCGCTTTTCTCTTCGTCCTGGGCATGATCGGTCTCTTCGCCCGGGAGTGGGGCCAGAAAGATCCGCTCATCAACCTGCATCTGTTCGGCTACAAGAACTTCGCTATCTGCTGCTTCCTCATGTTGCTCGTTGGCGGCGTGCTCAACGCGAACACCGTGCTGCAGCCCCAATTTACGCAGCAGTTGCTGGGCTACAACGCAACCACTGCCGGCCTCGCTCTAACCGCCGGAGGTGTCGCGCTCGTCGTCATGATGCCGCTGGCCGGCATTGCCACCGGAAGATTCGCCGCGCGGTGGCTTGCCGCCTTCGGCTTCACCATAATGGTCATCACCTTCCGCTACGCGGCCGACGTCACGAATCTGCAAATGAGCTTTGCCGAGGCTTCGTGGTTGCGTGTGGTGCAGATGCTTCCGCTGCCGTTTTGCTTTATTTCCATTACCAATGCGGCTTATGTGGGAATGCCCAAGGAGCAAAGCAACCAGGTTGCCGGCCTCATCAACTTTGTCCGCAACATCGGCGGCTCCATCCTCATCGCCATCACCAACGCCCAGGTTACAAGCCGGGCCACTTGGCACGAGCAGCACCTGCAACAGGCGATGCAGCCAGGGACAATCGCCTTCGATCAGCAACGGCAAGCGCTTACGGGATTCCTCGGCAGTAGCTTTGGTGGCCCGAACGGGGGCGCCATGGCACTGGCTCAGATATATAACCAGCTGAATAACCAGGCGCGGATGCAGGGCTATCAGGATGTCTACATGGAGCTGTCATGGGCCTCGGTCGTTCTTATATTGCTAGCTTTCCTGCTCAGTAAGAACCGTCCTGGCGAAGGCACGGGCGGCGGAGCAGTGCACTGACGCCGCGGCGCATCCTCTTGCAACAGATGCTCGAATAAGCAGCTCCACGCGCCGGAAACCGATGATCGCGCCTCTACCAAATGCAGTATGGTCTCGCATAGCCCTTTCCCCAAAATCGGCCTATAATTCCTCGCAGAATTTCAAACGACGCATAGGTGCCCGTTCGGTGACATCTGCTGAGGAGGGTCTGATGTTCAAGCCGTTCTTGCTTTTTGCCGCAGTGATTTCGCTGGCTGCTGCGATGCTGGCCACGCCGGGACGTGGATCCCAGGCAACCTCGCAGGTTCCCGCGCCGGCAATGGCTCAGCCCCCCACCCAGGCGGCTCCGCAACCAGCGGTCCCGGTGAAGAATCCCGTAAAGCCCACCGCCGAATCGCAGGCAAAGGCCAAGAGCATTTACGCGATCGACTGCGCCGTGTGCCACGGAGACAACGGAAACGGCAAGACCGATGTGGCCAAAAGCCAGGGCTTCACGCTTAACGATTGGACCGATCCCAAAACTCTCGCCGACCGGGAAGACTGGGAATTGTTCAACGTCATCCGCATCGGCAAAGGCGAGACGATGCCGTCAGAGCCCCTGGGCCGCGCCACCGACACGGAAGTTTGGAACCTCGTCATTTACATTCGCTCGTTCTCGAAGCTGCAACCGCCGGCGCCGGTTGCACTACCAAACTAGTTCTGCCGCATCCTCTATGGTGCGTCCTCTATGATCATGGAGCGATGGCGAATACGACTGACTTTCACAATAAGTGGGCGTTAATCACCGGCGCCAGTTCGGGAATCGGTGCGGCGCTGGCGCGCGAGCTGGCCGGTCACGGCGCGAAATTGATCCTGACCGCGCGGCGGCGCGAGCGGCTGGAGACACTTGCTGAAGAACTCAGCGCGAAGGGTATTGAGACGCGCGTCGTGATCGCGGATCTGAACGACCCCGCCGCGCCGCAACAGATATTCGACGCCACCGAGGGCGCAGGACTTTCCGTCGATATCCTCATCAACAACGCCGGCCTCGGCCAATACGGCGCCTTCACGGCATGCGCCGTCGCGGAGCAGATGAGCCAGGTACGCGTAAACTGCGAAGCCGTGGTGCGCTTGTCGCGGTTGTTTGTGCCGCGCATGGTTGATCGGCGTCGAGGTTGGGTGCTTTTTCTTGCTTCAACCGCGAGCTTCCAGCCGGTGCCGTACCTCACGACATACGCTGCCACCAAGGCCTTCGACCGCTTTTTTGCATTGGGTCTGGCTGCGGAAGTAGCGCGGTTCGGCGTGAAAGTGACCGCGCTATGCCCCGGAACCACCGAGAGCGAGTTCTTTGAGGTCGCCGGCGCCAGTGCATTTCGGAGCCGCAACCTGCAGCCGGCGGAAGAAGTCGCGCGGCTTGGCATCGACGCCCTCGCGCGCGGCCAACGCACCGTCATTCCCAAGGGCAGCGGGAAGGCATCGGCGTTTGTGGTCCGTTTCCTGCCTGTCAGCCTCATCACGCGCTTTGTTGAGAAGTTCGCGCGGCCGAAGCAGTGAACAGCAAATTCGAGTATCTCGTGAGATAGCGCAAGAATTAGCTTGACACGAGATGTAGACGGTCTATAATAACGGGCAGAAAAATAGGACACCATAAATCAGCAGGCCACTTTGAAGTGGCTCGCTTCGAGTTTGCGCACCGTTCCACTGATTTGTTGATGGATGGCCTTGGTGGGTCACGCCGTCTTTATCATCCCAGAGAAGACAAGCGTTTGTTTCAGGCGGATTGGTCCGCCGTAGAACCGCTCACAGACCTCGGCCTCTCGTGACGCCGTATCACCGCATTGGTGCGCGAGCGTCGCGGCCCTGGCCAGCGCAATCGTGTGCATGTGTCACCGCAGGGAAATCGAAAGGAGACTTACCTGTGACGAATCATTTTCCAACCCTGAAACTGATCCTGGCCCTTCCCGTGTGTCTTCTCATGTTGTACGCAAGTCATGATGCACGGGCCCAGAGCTATTTCTCCGTGCGGCTCACCATCGACAACGTTTCCGCTGGGAACGATTATCCTCCGCCGGGATACCAAAAGCTCCCGGCGACTGGCGGCGGAACCGGCCAATATGAGGCGCTCGGGACCCCGCTGACGGCAGAAGTTACTGTTGACCCTCTGAACGCCGGCTACGAATACGCAACGGTCGCATGCTATGCCAACAGCACTCAGATTTATTTCTTGACCACATCTACCTCTCCTGTCAATTGGTTTCAGTGGACGCCCCCGGCTGCAGGAACATACACCGTCTATTGCGAGGCAACTTGGTCAGGCACGCCCTACGGCAGCGCACCTTGGACAGCAACTCCCAACATTTATGTGCCCGTGGTCTCCACCGTGCCGGGCTACATCAACCCCAAGTATCTCATCATGGCTGTTACCTATGCGCCGCCGGGCGGGAACTCCCAAAGCTACGTCTCATACCAGGATACCAACTTCGTTGGCAACACCACAGTGGACGGGAGCATCGATACAAACGAATTCACCGAGAGCGTTACGGTTACCTCTACGGCCGGCGGCTCACTATTCGGCTTTCAAGACGGAGCGCAGGTGTCGGGAACTCAGAGCTTTGCCTTTACCAATGTGTCGAATAGCTCGAACACGGTTACTCTCAGCAAGCAGACTTCGACCGTCCTCAAAACGCCGGGGGTTCCGAATGTGTACAGTCCAGTGGATCACGACTACGACATCATCTGGCTGTGGCTCAACCCTGTCGTGCTTTACACGGTCCCTACGACCAACACCGACTCTAGCGGTTCCATCGTCTGGAATGGGTATGGCTACGACTACAATGACCCCCTGCATGAGATCGATGTCTGGCCGGTCTACGCTGGAACACTGAACGGCGATTTTGGAACTTCGTTTGATTGCGGCGGAGTGCAGCAGCCGATTGACTGCCAGGATGCGGGAGTCCTCGCGCGCTCCTGGGCAACAACACAAAACTTCGCACCCGGACAGGGGCCTGGGCTTACAACCGCAGACTACGCTACTATCCTCGGCGCGGACCCGTTTGCCTATAACCCGTACGACCAGAACTCCGGGTACGTCCTGAGCCTTGAATCTGGATCGTCTCCGCAAACCACTACAGACGGCCGGTTCAGTATTTCCGAGTTTGAGGACACAACCCCTCAGTCAGTCCCTTACAAGCAAGCGCCGCTGGACAGCACACAGGGCGAGCAAGACATTTATCAGGATCAGTATTCGACCAGTGACGCCGATATGCAGGGCGGCTCTCATACCTATCAGGTCGGCTTCGGCATGGACGAGGCGTTTGGGGGAACGTTCTTTGGGAACGGCGTGAAGTACGAGTTCAAGGAGAACTGGACCTCTTCCTGGGAAAACACCTACCAGAACACAGTCACCAACTCAAACACACAAACGGATACGGTGCAGATCACGGGTCCCCCTTGTCCCGCGACAACCGCTCCCTGCAATCCGGAATATACGGAGCCGCATGAGTTTGCCGTTTACCAGGACAACCTTTACGGATCGTTCATGTTCTGGCCGAACCCTTACTTCAGCATAGGGACGGTGGCACCGGCCACTAGTATGATTATGGCTGGCGGAATAGCCACATACACAATCCCCACGTTGGCAAATGCCGGATACACGGGAACCCTGACCTCTTTCAGCGTACAAGGATTGCCCTCGGGCGCTACTCCGGTCTTTAGCCCCTCAACAGGCGCTGCCGGAACCACCTTCACGTTGACTGTCAACACAACCGCCGCAACCCCGGCTGGATCGTATCCTCTCACGATCAGCGCGTCCGACGGCTCGCTAAGCTATTTCGCCTATGCCACGCTGGCTGTGACTGCGTCGCCGGGCTTCACGGTTTCGGTCACGCCGTCTTCGGAAACCATTGCAGCGGCAGGGAACGCTGCCTATACATTGACCACCACGGCCGTCGATGGGTTCGATAGTACCGTGGACCTGAACGTGGACGGGCTTCCCTCCAACTCATCGGCGAGCTTTAGCCCGGAGACAATCACCGGAAGCGGATCTTCAACTCTCACCATCAACACGACCTCGAATACGATGCCAGGGACCTATCCGCTCACCTTTACGGGAACCAGCGGCAGCCTGAACGAGACCGCTTCTGCGACTCTGGTTGTGACCGGAGTAAACTTCGTCCTTTCGGCCACACCCGAGTTCCAATCCGTCAATGCTGGAGAGAACACTTCTTACACCGTGTCCGTCACAGCGATGAACGGCTTCACCGGAAATGTCGCTCTTACCGCTCCCGCCACGCTGCCTACGGGTGTCACGGCAACATTCAGCCCAACCACGATCACAGGCGGGGCCGGATCATCGACGCTGACCCTAACCACAACCAGTTCGACACCAGCCGGAGAATATCCTCTTTCCATCACAGGAACCAGCGGAACTCTGACCCAAACCGCTCCGATCGATCTCGAGGTGAATAACTGACTGCGAGGAGTTACGAACACAGTGGTTGTATGCCCAGGTCTCGATTCCGAGGCCTGGGCATTCATGCACTTTGCCAGAATGACCACATAAACTGCTAAGCGCTGTCTCGCACCTATTGCGGTGCATCCAGCAGCAGTTGCCAAGGAGGATTTATGCATTCTATGTTATCTCGTTTTTCTCGCCGGTCTGTGATCCGTCTTTCACTCTGGCTATCGATATTCGGGATTGCGCTGGCTTCAGCCTTCACTGCGGGCTGCGGAGGCGGGACGGCGGGAGGATCGGGCCCCGTCCAAGGAGAGAACACTTCCGTAGTAATCCTCGCGTCAAGCACAGCAAACGACCAGCTGTCTCAGTTCAATCTGACTATAAATAGCTTGACGCTTACCAGTCAGGCGGGTAAGTCGGTCACGGTGTTTTCCACGCCTCAGAATGCAGAGTTCATTCATTTGAACGGAGGCCTGGAACCACTCACAACTGTGAGCATTCCGCAGGACGTCTACACTTCCGCCACCGCGACTGTCGGACGCGCTGAGTTCACCTGTGTGGGCCTCGTTCCAGCCACTGGCGGGCTTGATCAGAGTACATTTGCCTATGGGCAGACGCCATCCGCCAACGTAACCGTGAATTTGCCCTCGCCGATTACCATCACAGACACGGGGATGGGGCTGTTGCTAAACTTGGCGGTCGCACAATCGGCGAGCTTCTCAAGCTGCGTAGGCGGCGTCGACGACACATATCTCATCACTCCGACCTTCAACATCACGCCTTTAGCCATTTCGGCCCAGCCCACCGACAACACAAACGGCAAGGCGACAGACCTTCACGGGCTGATCGGCTCCGCCAATGCCGGGGGAACCGGTTTCAGTGTGAATTCGGCGGACGGTCAGACGTGGCAGGTCACTTCCAGCGGGAGCACCGTGTACCAGGGGGTCAGCGGCTCTTCGCAACTTGCCGCCGGGATGCCCGTAGATATGGACGCGGCGATCCAGGAAGATGGTTCGCTGTTGGCTACGCGGGTTGCCGTCTATGAGACAAATACTGGAGATTTGACAGTTGAGAGCGGGCCGCTCCTATTTGAGGATGGGTATGAGCCCGCACTCATTTCGTACGGAGTTGAGGTACAGGGGTCTTTGAGCATTGGTTCGAATTCGTATTATTACAGCTTTGACAATGCTGTATTCCAAACTTCCAGCCAGCTCACCAACGTGCAGGGCCTTCCATTCGCGGCTAGCTTCAACGCAGCCAACATGGTCGCCGGCCAGAATGTTTTCGTCAGTACGAATTCGCTCATCGACTCGGGCGGTTTCCCTTACACTCCGGCAGGCACGATTACGCTGATCCCGCAAACCATCAACGGCACGGTCAGCGCCATTGGGAGCAAAGGCGGTTTCACGACCTATACGGTCACACTTGCCCCTTACGACCTGTTTCCAGCCCTCGCCGTGCAGCAGGGCCAGACGACCTTGCTCACGAATCCAGACACCGTTGTGGTTTACGCCGACAGCAGCACGCAGATGCTGAACACAAGCCCAATTGCGGTGGGCGGCGTGGCGCGCTTCTATGGCCTGGTGTTCAACGACAACGGCACGCTGCGCATGGATTGCGCACAGGCGAACGACGGAGTGGCAGAGTAGAACCTGAGTGGGACGGGCGCGATCCTGCGTGGGCCGCGATCAGTTGCCGCGAGGACCGGCTGCGGTCAAGTTGAATGAGTCGAAGAAGTGATTTACGTCCTCGTCGCGTCGTGCGCCGGCAGAGGGAAAAGCCGCAATGAGCATGTAGAGGCGGGTTCCTGCCAGGATCAGGCGCGCATTCAGGATTCCCCCGCCCGCGTTGCGCGCCGAAAAGTCGAGCGAGGGGTAGCTCCCGAGGCTGTTCCGGGATTCGCTGACCAGGGTGGTCTGGGTACGCCCCAAAGCTCCATTCCGGGCCAAATCCAGCGTCTTTTCAACATCTTCGTTGGCAAATCGCTCTACAGGAGAATTGTCGTCCCAAGCCACTGCGTAGGTGGTTTCAGGGTCAACCGACGCCTCGATCATCTCCACCTGCTCAACCACTCCGCCATCGGCATAAGCCGGGACCTGGGTTTCACCGGCGCTTACCGGCATCTGGACTTTGAAGCCATCCGCGCTCCGGTCCACGGTTTGCCACGCGATCTGTGCACCTTGCATGGCGGGGTTCCCTGATGCTCCCCGTTCGCTTCCGGGACTGGCCAGCCCGAAATCCGCGCGATACCTGTATACGAGAAAGGCGATCATACCGATTAAAAGAATGCTAAGGACGAAGTAGGCTGGCCGCTTCACAACTCAAAGAGTGCCCAATTTGGGCCTGTAGTTTCAAGCAGTTTGCCCATTTTGGGCCGAAAAGGTTCCTGAGAGGTAATAAACGGCCCGTTTTGGCCATTTCCACAACCCACTCAAGCTCATTCCACGAAATAAGACTTGCAACCTTTCCTGGAATAGTGCATCTATGTAAGTAATCAGCAGAGGCTTCCCCAATATGTCCCGCCAAAGCAAGGCAACAACTCTCACTTGAGGGTTCTTCGGAACCTCTTCCCAAAATTCCCCCCTGGTACCCCTCCCTAAACTGCCTCTCGAGCGGGCCTACCGGAAGGTAGGCCCACATGCTCTCCCCTCCGTAGCGCGCAACGTAAGTGGCTTGGCCGATAGAATCGTGATTGCGATGCGGTCCTCTTCCGGCGCAAAATCCTCGCCTGTTTCGGCTCTCGCGGCAATCGATGCCCGCCTGGCCAAAGCTGGGCTTGCGCAAAGCCAGCGCCACAAGCCGGCCGAACACGCCCGCAGTGCCAGCTTTGAGCGCATGGCTCCAGAAGAACTGACGCGTCCAGCGCCCACAACCCGCCGTGCCGCCAATGGCGTCGAGTGGTTGCAGGTTCCCGGTTGGGATTTTTCTTGGCTTTGGACGGGATTTTCAACCCGACTAGGTGGATTGAGCCGCGCCTATTGCGCCGAAGATGCGCCGGGCGAGCTGAATTTGGGCTTTACCGCTGCCGATGATCGCGAGACCGTTCTCCGCAATCGCCGCCTGCTGGCCGAAGCGGTTACCGGCAACGCGGGAACTCCGCTGATTAGCCTGCGCCAAATTCATTCCAACTGCGTCGTTCATGCCGGCCAGCGCCGATGCGGCTCGCACCCAGCCGCGTAAGGCCGACGGGCAAATGACCGATGAGCCCGGGATACTGCTTGCCATTCAGACCGCCGACTGCATACCGGTGCTGGTGGCCGACCGCAAACGGCGCGCCGTGGCGGCCTTTCACGCCGGCTGGCGCGGGACCGTCAAGCGCATCGTCGAATCGGGCATCGGCCACATGCGGCTGGCCTTCGGCTCCCGCCCCGAAGATCTGGTCGCCGCCATCGGCCCCGGCATCGGCCTCTGCTGTTACGCCGTTGGCGAAGAGGTTCTCTCGGAATTCGAATCGCAGTTCTCCTACGCTCGCGAACTGTTTTGCGATGTGTACGATGTGGACCCGGTGCGGAAAAAGTACCCCATGCTATTCCTGACTCAGCGTGCGCCGGGGCACTCGTCCATCGGACCCAGCCTGCACGTGGATCTGATCGAAGCCAACCGCCGGCAGTTGCTGGCCGCCGGGCTCAGGCCCGAATCGATTCAGATTGTTGGCGGCTGCACCCAATGCCACGGGGAGCTGTTTTTTTCGCATCGCGCCTCGCGTGGACACGCGGGGCGGATGATGGCCGTGATCGGGATTCGCGAGGCGCAGAAAAGCCGGCCGCGTTCCTGAGGAGATGGCCGGCTCTGTTGAAGCGAGGCTTCGCTACGAGGCTTTGGCTGCAGCCTCGCCGGGGTTGACGAGGTCGCGCAGTTCCTTTGACGGCTTGAAGTAGGGCACTTTCTTGGCGGGGACATCGACACGCGCGCCGGTCTTGGGATTGCGGCCGATGCGGGGTTTGCGCTGGCGGATGCGAAACGAACCGAAGCCGCGAATCTCGATCTTGTCGCCGCTTTGCAGAGCGCCAATCACGGAACCGAAGATGGTTTCAACGATCACTTCGCCGTCGCGCCGGGTCAAGTCGCCCAGGCTGGTTACTTTCTCCACCAAGTCCGCCTTTGTCATCTCCCACAAACCTCCGCATCCAGCATAAACGGATTGTGCCGAGGAAAGCACGAAAATGCAAGCCCCTTGTGGGAAATTATCCTTTGTGCATCAGCAAGTTGGCCGATTACACATCCGGCGGCGCGGGAGCGCCGTTGGGGTTTTCAGCTCGTTGTTGCAACCGGAAATCCCTTCCGGCAGCGCAAAAATCCATAGCCGGCCCACAGGCTGGGGTAGAGTTATTCTGGAACCTCCGCAGCCGAATGAACTATCCGAAATTGAGTATCGTTATCCCTGCCTACAACGAGGCGGCGCGGATCGAGAGCGCCCTTGAGGCGGTTGTCGCCTGCATCCGCCAGCGCGGCTGGAGCGCCGAGGTCGTGGTGGTCGACGATGGCTCGCGCGACCAGACTGCCGAGATCGTCCGCGCCTTCGCCGCCAAAGCTCCGGAAGTGCGGATGCTGCAGAATCAGGGCAACCATGGAAAAGGTTACAGCGTGCGCAACGGCCTGCTTCACTCCTTCGGCGAAGTGGTCATGTTCACGGATGCCGATCTCTCGGCGCCCATTGAGGAAGCCGAGGGCTTGCTGGCCGCCATCGCCGGCGGCGCAGACATTGCCATTGGTTCGCGCTGGCTGGAGCGCACGCGCCAAACCATTCGCCAGCCCCTGTACCGCCAGTTCTTCGGCCGCTGCTTCAACGCGGTCACGCGCGCCGTGATGGGGCTGCCCTATGCCGACACGCAATGCGGTTTCAAGGCCTTTACGCGCGCCGCGGCGCAAACCGTCTTCCAGCTCCAGACCATCGAGCGCTGGGGCTTCGATCCCGAAATTCTCTTCATTGCCCTCAAGCGCGGCTACAAGGTCGTCGAAGTTCCGGTGAGCTGGGCTCACGACGAGCGCACCCGGATCAGCTACCTGAAAGATGGCATGCGCATGCTTGAGGATATCGCCATTGTCCGCTGGAATGCCCTGCTTGGCCGCTACTCGAAGCCGGTGGAGCGGATCCACCGGGAGGGACTGGTGAAGTAGCGCCTGGCTCTTCCACGGAGATTGAGGTTCTCCACGCCGGCTGAGACTTATGCCTTTCCCAGCTTCATGCGGTCGCTGTTTTGGCCACTGCCTGCAGGCCGCGCTCTTCAATTTCGAACTCGCGCATCTTGTACTTCTGAATCTTGCCTGAAAGCGTGGCCGGAAACTCCGTAACAAAGCGGACGTGCTCGGGAATTTTGTAATAGGCGATCTGCCCCTGGCAGAATTCCCTGATTTCTTCTTCCGTCGCTCGATATCCGTTCTCACGCCGGGGCGCAAGCGCACCCACGCCACCACGATCTCGCCCAGCCGCTCGTTGGGAATCCCGAACACCTGCACCTCGCCGACTTTCGGAAACGTGTAGAGGAACTCTTCCACCTCGCGCGGATAGATGTTCTCGCCGCCGCGGATGATCACATCGCGCGAGCGGCCGGTGATGTGAATGCATCCGTCCTCGCGCATCACGCCCAGGTCGCCGGTGCGCAGCCACCCGTCGGGCTGAATCACCTGCGCCGTCCCCTCGGGATCGCCATCGTATCCCTTCATCAGCGCATAGCCGCGCACGCACACCTCGCCCTGCTGCCCGCAGGGCAGCGTCTCAAGCGTTTCGAGCGAGGCAATCTTGATCTCCGTCTGCGGCATGGCGCGGCCCACGGTGTTCACGCGAATATCCAGCGAGTCGCCGGCATCGCTCATCGTCACCACGGGCGACGTTTCCGTCTGCCCGTAGGCAATCACCAGTTCGCGGCAGTGCATCTCTTCGAGCACGCGCTTCATCAGTTCCACCGGGCAGGGCGCGCCGCTCATCATTCCCGTGCGCAGGCTGGTTGTGTCGTAGCTCTTAAAATCGGCGAGCCCAAACTCCGCCACATACATCGCGGGAACGCCATAGACGCTTGTCGCGCGCTCCTCGTGCACTGCGCGTAGCGTGGCGCGTGCGTCGAAGGTCCAATTGGGCAGAATAATCGACGCGCCGGAGTTCACCGCCGACATGGTCCCGATCACGCACCCGTAGCAGTGGAACAGCGGCACCGGAACCACGATCTTGTCCTGCTCGGTATAGTGAAAGCCGTGCGCCAGAAACTGGCCGTTGTTCACCACGTTGTGATGGGTCAGCATCACGCCCTTGGGCAGCCCTGTGGTGCCGCTGGTGTACTGAATATTGGCTACATCGTCGATGGCAACGTGGTCCGGCAGGCGCCCTTCGGCATCGAGCAGCGCCGGCCACTCCGGCGAGTCGAAATAGATGGTGTGTTCCAGATTGAGGTCGAGCCCGTGGCGCGCGCGGCCCAGTATCTCCTCGTAGTCGGCGCGCTTGTCCTTGCGCCAAAGGAAGAGAGCCTTCATCCGCGACCGCGTGAGTGTGAGCTGTAGCTCGTGCGAGCGGTATGCCGGATTCAGGTTCACCAGAGCTGCTCCAGCGCGTGCGCAGCCCATGTGCATCATGATCCACTCGATGCAGTTGGTCGACCACAGGCCCACACGGTCGCCGCGGCGAATGCCCAGCGCCCAAAGCCCCCGCGCTACACGGTCCGCCTCGGCGCTTAGCCCAGCCCAGGTGAGCCGTTTTTCCTGGTGGCGCGAGGCCACCGCTAATCGATCCGGGAAACGGCCGGCAGTGCGGTCGAGCAGGTCGCCTATCGTCAATTCCAACAGAGGACTTGCCGGCCCCCGCGCATAGCTTTGAGTACAAATCTGTTCTTCAACGGGCATGGTTCTGCCTCTCGTTTTGCGATGCACGGGCAGTTTACGCCGCGAACACCGTCCCAAAATGTGATCTAGCCCACATGACAAGGCCGCCTGAGCCACGGTGAGCCAAGTCACGCAAACTCCGGTATCATCAATCCATGCCCGCTGATACGCTCGAAACTCGGGATCGAGCAGCATTCCGGACGCATGCCTTTCGGACATACGATCCGAAGCTGGAGCCAATTGCCGCCAAGGTGCTGGCCCAGAAACGGCTTAGCTCCGACGACGGCATGGCGCTCTACGGCTCGCCCGATGTGCTGGCGGTAGGCTGGCTGGCCAATCACGTCCGCGAGCGGATGCACGGCGACATAACCTACTTCAACGTGAATCGCCACATCAACCCCACCAACGTGTGCGTAGCCGCCTGCAAGCTGTGCGCCTTTGGCCGCAAAAAGGGCGATCCGGCCGGCTACACCATGGCCCTCGATGAAGCGTGGGAGACGGCGGCTTCGGGTTACTCGGAAGCGGTGACGGAGTTTCATATTGTCGGCGGCCTGCACCCCGACCTGCCGCTCGAGTTCTTCCTCGATCTCATCCAAGGGCTAAAGCAACGCTTTCCCAAGGTGCATATCAAGGCTTTCACCATGGTGGAGATCGCGTTTCTCGCCCGCCGCGCCAAATTATCGGTCGAAGAAACGCTCCTCAAGCTCCGCGAGAGCGGGCGTCGACTCCATGCCCGGCGGCGGCGCGGAAATCTTCGCCGCGCGTGTCCGCTCCATCATCTGCGACCACAAGATCGACGGTGAGGAGTGGCTGGAGACGGCGCGCACGGCGCACAAGCTGGGCTTCAAGTCGAACGCGACAATGCTCTATGGCCACATCGAGAACGACGCCGACCGCGTCGACCATCTGCTCAAGCTGCGCGCGCTGCAGGATGAAACCGGCGGCTTCCAGACCTTCATTCCCCTGGCCTTTCATCCGGAAAATACGGCTCTGGACCACCTGCCCGTGACTACGGGACTGACCGACATTCGCCAGATCGCCGTCAGCCGTCTGCTGCTCGACAACTTCCCGCACGTCAAGGCGTATTGGCAGATGATGACGCCCAAAATCGCGCAGATCGCGCTGCGCTTCGGCGCCGACGATCTGGACGGTACCGTGATCGAGGAGAAGATCTACCACGACGCCGGCGCCACCACGCCGCAGGGGCTCACGCGCAAGGAGCTTTGCCGGCTGATCGCCGAAGCCGGCCGCATTCCGGTAGAACGCGACACGCTTTACCGCGCGGTGACGCGGACTGAGGAAAGCTTCACGGTTGCGGTCTGAGTAATTTTAGACTAAGCTAGACTTAGCTAAGTAAATTCGGTATGCCAAAGACTGTCAACGTGTTTGAAGCCAAAACGCAGCTCTCGAAGCTGATCGCCGCGGCCGAGAAGGGCGAGGATGTGATCATCGCCCGGGCGGGCAAGCCGGTGGCGCGGCTGACGCGGCTGGAGCCTGCGAAAAAGGCCATACGCTTCGGAGGCCTTAAGGGAAAGATCTGGATCGCGGAAGATTTTGATGAGCCGCTGTCCGAAGACTTTCTGATCACGCCCGAGAATTGACGTGCGCATTCTGCTCGACACGCATGTTTTTCTATGGCTGGTTGACGACAGCCCACGCCTTACGTCCCAGGCAAGGGCTTTGATCATCAATGCCGAGAAAGTCTTTGTTTCTTCCGCGAGCATCTGGGAAGTTGCCATCAAAGTTCGCATTGGGAAGCTAAAAGCTGATCTCGATGGACTGATTGAAGAGATGCGGAAGAACGGATTCGACGAGATGCCGGTTTACGGGCGTCATGCAAAGGAAGTGGCAAAGCTGCCGCTCCACCACAGCGATCCATTCGACCGGCTGCTCGTCGCGCAGGCAAAAACGGAAGTTATGCGCCTCGTGACCAATGATGTGCAATTAGCTCCATACTCCGACCTGGTTGTGATGGTCTGAAGTGGCCTATTACCGCACCACCTCGCCGTTCTTCATCACAAAGCTCACGTGCTCCACTACGGAGATATCGTCGAGCGGGTTGCCGGGCACGGCGATGATGTCGGCGTAGTATCCCGGCTTCAATTCGCCGATCTGGCCCGCCCAGCCGAGAAGCTTAGCTCCGTTGATCATGTCGGCTTGCAGAACGGCGAGCGGCGTCATGCCGTAGCGGACCATCAGCGTGAGCTCGCGCGCCTGCGTGCCGTGCGGGAACGGCCCTACATCGGAGCCCACCGCAAATGAGATGCCGGCGGCAATCTGTTTCTTAAACTGCGCGATTTTGTAGTCGAGCATGGCCGATTCGCTGGCGGCCTCAGTTGCCGAGGAACGGTTGTGCGCGAAGTACTCGAAGATAGTGAATGTAGGCACAGCGAAGATACCTTTTTCCTTCATCAGGCGCATAGTCTCGTCGCTCAACTGCGTACCGTGGTCGATCGAGGCCACGCCGGCTTCGGCTGCGTAGAGCGTGCCCGGCTCGCCCATGGCATGTACGCCTATGCCCACACCCGTGCCGAGCCGTTTCTCCTCCTCGACCGCGGCGGCGAGCTGCGCCTCGGAGTATTGGTACGGCGTGCGCAAAATGCCGTCAACCATGCGGTCCGGCCCGGTCTCGTAAATCTTGGTAAAGTCCGCGCCTTCCTTGTGCTGCTCGCGCATCACTTCAATGATTTGCTCCGCGTCGTTGGCGTAGTCGGCATTCGAGAGCACGTGCTGCGCAGGATTGAAGTGGTTCGCGTCCTCATGGCCGCCCAGGATGTCGATGGCGTTGGCGCAAACGCGCAGACGCGGCCCGGGAATAATCCCCTGGTTGATAGCATCGCGCACCGCGATGCTGGCGGAACCGGCGCCCTCGGTGCCCATGTCGCGCTCGGCGGTAAACCCGGCCATCAGGTCAGCCTTGGCGGCCTGCTCGGCCAGAATCGTGCGCCAGGGAACGGACTCCTCCACCGTTTGCAGATCCTCAGCTCCGGGATGCAGAAACAGATGCACATGCGCGTCGATCAGGCCGGGCAGAAGAGTTGTGTCGCCGAGGTCAATTACTTTCGCGCCTTGCGGATGGTCAACCGTCGTTCCTACTGCCGTGATCCGCTCGCCTTCGACGAGAATCTCGCCCGGTTGGAGCACGTTGCCGGTACCGACCTCAAGCAGCCGTGCGGCGTGGAGGACAATCGGCGGAGTTGCCGACGGCTGGGCGGAAGTATTGACTGCAATGGCGAAGACCAGGATTGCCGCAAGACAGGCCAGAACGGATCTTTGCAGGAAGGCGCGACCACGTATGTCTGAAATCAACATGACTAAAACTATGCCGCATCATCCACGGCTTGTCGATGTGAAACTGATTCGCCGAGCGCGCCTCAGTACGCCCCAATCCCCGTCAGATTCTGCCCCAGGATCAGCGCGTGGATGTCGTGCGTGCCTTCGTAAGTCTTCACCGACTCCAGGTTCATCATGTGGCGCATCACCGGATAGTCCTCGGTAACTCCGTTGGCGCCCAGAATGTCGCGAGCCAGGCGCGCACATTCCAGCGCCATCCACACGTTGTTTCTCTTCGCCATGGAGATGTGCTGGTGTTTCGCTTTCCCCGCGTCCTTGAGCCGGCCCACGTGCAACGATAGCAACTGCGCCTTGGAGATTTCGCTCGCCATCCAAACCAGCTTTTCCTGCACGAGTTGATGGCTGGCGATGGGTTGGTTGTGAAACTGTTTTCTGGTTTTGGAATAGTTCAGTGCGGTCGAGTAACAATCCATGGCTGCGCCGATCGCGCCCCAACTGATGCCGTAGCGCGCCTGATTCAGGCACATTAGCGCGCTTTTGAGGCTGGTTGCGCCGGGCAGCAGATTGGCCGCGGGCACGCGCACGTCCTGAAGCGTAAGGCCACTGGTAACAGAGGCGCGCAGTGACCACTTACCGTGAATGTCATTAGTAGAGAATCCCGGCCGATCGGTTTCGATAAGGAATCCGCGAATTCTTTCGGCATCGTCATCTTTGCCGGCCGCATCTTCGAGCTTCGCCCAAATGATCGCCACATCGGCGATCGACCCGGACGTGATCCACATCTTTTCGCCATTGAGGATGTACTCATCGCCGGACTTGCGCGCGCGCGTGGTCATGCCGGCGGGATTCGATCCGAAGCCCGGCTCGGTCAATCCGAAGCAGCCTAGCTTTTCGCCGGTAGCCAGCGCGGGCAACCACGTATTCTTCTGCTCATCGGAGCCGAAGGTATAAATCGGATACATCACGAGCGCCGACTGCACGCTGACAAAGCTGCGCAGGCCGGAGTCGCCGCGCTCCAGTTCCTGCATCATCAGGCCGTACTCCACGTTCGACATGCCGGCGCAACCGTAGCCTTCAAGGTTGGCGCCATAAAACCCCAGCCCGCCCATCGCAAGGACAAGCTCGCGCGGAAAACGCTCCTCGCGAAAGCAACCTTCGATAATGGGAACGACGCTCGCGTCAACAAAATCGCGCGCAGTGCGGCGGACAAGGAGCTCCTCTTCCGTCAAGCTCGTGTCGAGCTCAAGGAAATCGAAGCCCTGGAATTTGAAGGCCATGGTTGCGCCTGCTCTCTTCCCGGATCGCCGGGACAGTTGAGGGTACCAGCCCATGGCCTTCTTTTCAAACGCATGCTGCGAAGCGTTCAGGCAGGCTGCGGCATCTGTTTTTCGTGGATGACCATCCAGTTGACGCCAAACTTGTCGCGGAACTGGCCGAAGCGATGCGCGAAAAACGTCTCACCCATCTTCATGAAGACCTCTCCACCTTCGGTGAGCACGGCATAGATGCGCTCTGCCTCTTCGTTACTGTCCACTGAAAGCGTCAGATAGGCGCTTCGCATTGGCTCGACTTTCGGGCCGTCGCTGGCCATTACCACTATGTCACCGAGCGTGAAGCGCGCGTGCAGGATGCCGTCCCGGTTCAGGCCTGGAGGCATGTTCTGCGGCGCGCCATACTTGCTCATATCCGCAAAGGTCGATTTCGTCAGGATTTTTGCGCCCAGATGCTTTTCGTAAAAGTTCATGGCTTCCTGACAATTGCCGGGGAAATTCAGATAGGTGTTCACCTTCATCGCTTTGGTCTTCCTTTCGGGGAATTGGATTTTGATTTCAAATTGCTGCTTGCCGTGAAGGGCGGAAGAATCGGCGTGGGATCGCGCTCGGCCCAGCGGCGATAGGCTTCCGCGATCACGGCGGCGCGATTCTGTTCCATCTGTTCGATCACTGCGCAGGGCGCATCCGTTTTTTCATTGCGTGCGCCCCAAATCATCAGTTCCAGCAAAACCGGAGCCAGCGCGATGCCCTTCGGCGTCAGGCGGTAGTGCGTGCTGCGGCCGTCTTCCGCGGCGGCCTCGCGCAGAACGATACCGCCCGCTTCGAGCCGCTGCAGGCGGTCGGCTAGTATGTTGGTTGCAATCCCTTCGCCGGAGTGCTGGAACTCGCGGAAGGTGCGGTAACCGCGCACCATCATGTCGCGAACGAGCAGCAGCGACCATCGGTCGCCCAGCAGATCGAGAGCGATGCCTACCGGGCAACCGGAACGGTGTTTCGCCTTGGAGATAGGGGCCACCAAAGCATCCTACGAAATTAACTTGCAAATTGCAACCTACAGATGGTAGCTATGGTGAATCGGCCGCTTACCCGCCCTCTACGGCCGAATCCAAAAATCAGGGGATTCCAATGAGCACTCTCGAAAACTCCTCCCGCATCACGCCCTTTCTCTGGTTCGACTCGAACGCCGAAGAGGCCGCCGAATTCTACATGAGCATTTTCAAGAACTCCCGCAAAGTGAGCGAATTCAGAAGCCCGATTGAGACGCCGAGCGGTCCGGCAGGGATGGTGCTCACGATCGCATTCGAACTTGACGGCGTTCCGTTTACCGCCCTCAATGGCGGCCCGGCGCACAAATTTAATGAGGCGATCTCATTGGTAGTGCGCTGCGACACGCAGGAGGAAATCGACTATTACTGGACGAAGCTCACCGCGGGCGGCAGTGAGGTCGCATGCGGCTGGCTCAAGGACAAGTTCGGCCTCTGCTGGCAGATCGTTCCTCGCGCGCATCTGCCGGAACTTCTCGAGAAGTCCCAAGGCGATGCAGGCCATGATGAAGATGAAAAAGCTCGACATTGCCGAGCTGGAGCGCGCCGCGAATGGCGGATAGCGCCGGGGCCTTCCTCTTTCCAGCCCTCTCTCTGCTATCCTGAATGGTTTTACCAGGGAGGGAGCCATGCCGGAGCACAGAGGGCGTAAGCATCATCAGGACCGGGTGGCCGAAACGCTGCGGCTCGAGATTGGCGCCATGATTGAAGGCGAGCTCTCCGACCCGCGCATCGATTTCTGCCATGTAAGCGAGGTGGCGCTGAATCCGGGCGGAAAATCGGCGCGCGTTTACATCGCGGTAGACAGCGCAGTAAAGGACATCGCCAAATCGGAAGCGGAGACGGTCGCCGGTCTTGAGGCCGCCAAAGGCTACATTCGCCACGAACTGAAGGAACGGATGGGCGTGCGCCGAGTCCCCGATCTGAATTTTCTCGCCGACCGTTCCGGCCGCTTCCAGGCGCGCATTGAAGAGTTGGCGGGCCGGGCGCGCAAATCGGCCGTATCGGGCAAGAACCCTGTCGCTCGCTCCAGCGCTTCGCAACCGGGCCCCGTCGACACAAATCCATCGCCGGAGCAGGAAGCATCGCTTCACTGATCCCATGAGCCGCAGTTCCCGAATTTCCGGGGTTGATGCAGCACCGTCGAAGCCGCAGAAAAGGACTGCCCGAATCAGCGGCTCAACGGACTCCGATCCGATCCCGGCCATCCTGGGGGTCTTGCGAAAGGGCCGGCGTTTTCTGGTCTGCTCTCACGCGCGATTTGACGGCGATGCGGCGGGTTCCGCTCTGGCGCTGGGCATGTTGCTGCAGCAGATGGGAAAGCGCGCCGACCTGGTGTCTGCCGAGCGGATTCCAGACCTCTACCGGCGCCTTCCGGGCGCCGATGTTATCCGCACGGCGTCGCGAGTGCGCGGCACCTACGACGCGGCGATTCTGTTGGAGTGCGATGGCGTGGAACGCACCGGAGTGCGTGGGCTGGAGAAGCTGTTTCTGATCAATATTGACCATCACATTAGCGGGCGGCCATTCGCGCAGATCAACTGGATCGACTACAAAGCCGCGAGCGTGGGCGAAATGGTTTACCGGCTGGCGCGCGCAGCGGGCGCAGTGGTCACTCCGGAGATGGCGAACTGCCTTTATACAACCGTGCTCACCGACACGGGAGGATTCTGCTACGGCTCGGTGCGCGAGTCGACATTCGCGCTTGCCCAGGATCTGCTGCAGGCTGGGGCGGACCCCATTGCCACTGCCCAGCAAATTTATTTTTCCGTGCCTGCGTCAAAGATTTTGCTGCTGGGAGCGGCGCTCCGGAGGCTCAAGCGCGAAGGCCGCCTGGCATGGATGTGGGTGACGCAACAGGACATGGAGCGCATTTGCGCTGCGGAGGAGGATTGCGAAGGGATTGTTAATTTCGCACTGAGCATCGCGGGAGCGGAAGCCGCGTTCTTTTTGCGTAGTCTGCCCGAGGGGCGCGTGAGAGTGAGCCTGCGCAGCAAAGGCGAAGTGAATGTGGCGGCAATCGCTGCGCGGCTGGGAGGCGGCGGACATGAAAATGCCGCCGGCTGCACGCTCGATGGACCGCTGCCTCGCGCCATTCGGGAGATTCTGGGCGAGTTGCGCAGCGCCATGGCCGGTTTCACCGAGGCGTCAGCATGACCGCCCTTGAGATTCCGCGTGAATCTGCTAGCCTTGACCCTGTTGCACCACTGAAAGATCTCCGCGCCTCTTAGCAGCGCGGAAGGCGAGCAGGCACGGCCTGATCCCCCATCCGCCCTGCAAGAAATCATCACCTTCGCCCTGCGCGCAGCAGGTTGCGACGCGCTTTTTGGAGTATTGCCGGAGATGGTAAATCCCGTGGAACCCTCGGTTCCGGTTGTGCCTTCACGCGGACGCTGGCATATGCCTCGCTGGGCCACCCTCTGTGAGGCGTCAGTCTTTCTTGCATTCAGTATCTTTTTTCTTGTCTATGGGGTAACGCCGGTTCTAGGCGGCGACGGCCTGGGACTGGTGGGCGCCGACGAACCCCGCTATGCGCAGATTGCGCATGAGATGCTGGTGCGCTTCGATGCCGCGCGCACGCTCACTGAACGGCTGAGCGCCTGTGTCACGCCGTACCTTTACGGGCGCCCATGGCTGGAGAAGCCTGCGCTTTATTACTGGCGCGCGATGTTCATCTTCCAGGACTTCGGCGTCCATGACTGGGCAGCTCGTCTTCCCTCGGCATCGTTCGCCTTCATCATGGTTGCGCTCATCTACCTGCACATGAAGCGGTTCCGTCCCGGCGGGCACCTTGACGCGGCGCTTATCACTGTGTCCTGCGCCGGGATTATGGCCTTCGCACGCGGAGCCTCCACTGACATGCAGATGGCTGCGCCGCTAGCCATTGGATTGCTCGGCTGGTATGCCTGGTACGAAACCAACTCAAAATTCTGGCTCTATGACATCTACTTTTTTACCGGACTGGCCACGCTGGCCAAGGGGCCGGTAGCGCCATTTCTCGCCTTTGTCATCATCGCCGCGTTTGCATTTCTGCGCGGCGAGTGGCACATCCTGCGCCGCTCGTTTTGGTGGCCGGGTGTGGCGCTCTATTTCGCCATGGTGCTGCCGTGGTTTATCGCTGTACAGCATCAGAATCCGACTTTCTTCCGCGAATTTTTTCTCGAACACAACCTGCAGCGCTTTGCCACGGATCGCTACCAGCACAATCAGCCATTCTGGTACTACCTGGTGGTTATGGTGCTGGGCCTGATGCCGTGGGCCGTGGTCGCGGTACGCGCTCTTATCGATGGCATTCTCACCTCGGTGGCCGAGTGGCGGCTGCGCCACTCCCGAGCGGGTAAGCCGTTGCCCACGCGCCCCGGCGACGCTTTTCCGGAATTTCTGGTGCTGTGGGCGCTCATTCCGGTTGTTTTCTTTTCCTTTTCGCAATCCAAGCTACCCGGCTACATCCTTCCCGCTCTTCCGCCGATCACGATTCTCACCGGAGATTACCTGTTTCGACGCAGGCAGCCGGGGCTGAACCGGTGGATTCTCCTTGGTCATGCCCTTTTGTGCGGCGCCATGACCATGGCGGTGCTGCTCTTGCCGTGGTTTGTCGCTCATGGTGCGGCCATTCCGCCGGCTCACGCGCTTGCCGCAGCTTCACTGGCTGCGGTCGGGGCAGTGCTCCTGATTCTCGTTGTGACCAGGGGATTTGGCGTGGCCCGGCTCCGGCCTGCCACCTGCTGGATCCTGGTTGTGTTGGTGCTGTTCATCTACGGTGTGGGTCCGGTCTTCGGTATCCCCGGAGTTGCCTCCACCAAGCGCGTGATTCACCTGCTCGACCGCACCTACTCTGCGCGGCCACTTGCCAATCAGCTGGCGAGCCTGGTTCCCGCGAACGAGACCGTCGCGGTGTTCCGGGTTCGCCGCGACACGGAATACGGGCTCTCGTTCTATCGCAACCACGAAGTGGTGAATTACGACGAGAGCGGCGTGCCGGATGGACAGCACATTCTTGTAGCGCGCATTCAGGGCCGCCACGGCGTGGATCTGGACACTCAGCTTGCGCTCGGCGAGCTTCTTGAGGGCCGTCAATATGAACAGATCTTCGCCTGGCCGGAGCAGGGTCTGGAAGTGTACCTCGTGGGCAGCCGCTGACGCATTTTCACAGTTGCTGTAAGCCGAAGCCGCAACACTCCAAGTGACATTTTCCCCAACCGGAGTCCCTGCGGGCAGGTCTTCGTCCATGGGGTGGAGGAAAAGCCACCTTGCTCAGCGCCCGAGATGCCGCATCATTGCTGTAAGATTGCCGCTTGAGCGGCCCTGAACTTGCGATGGAACACAAACTCGTGGCAAAGTGGCCGAAAGGGTTTTTCCGCATACGGAGACCTCTGAGAACGAATCCGTACAGGCTTTTTTGATTCGACCTTGAAAATCGGGCAAAGGCACGCCACACATTTGGGCACTTGGCGCGCCTTTTGAAGGCCGCGATGCCACGCGTCCCTCAGGATTCGATCCTGAGCCGGCACAACCAGGCGCCACTTAGGGGAGGAATGCAGACATCGACCGGTTCTATTGAAATCCTCGACCTGCGGCACTTTTCGGCCCCGGTGCTGCGGCCCGTGCTGGAGGCGGAGGGCGAACTGTGGCAGCAGCGCCTGCACTGGGACTATCAAGCTTCAGCGCGGTTGCTCATGCAATACCTCGATAACCACATGCTGCCCGGTTACGCGGCGCTGGCATCCGAGCCGCGTAATGGGCTACGTTTTCTGTGTCTACGAGGAGACCAAGGCTGTCATTGGCGATGTATTCGCGCTACCCGATGGGCCCAGCGCCGTCAGTGGAGAGCCCGGACCAGCCAACGCAACCGAGGAAACGTTGCTCCGGCATCTATTCGAGCTGCTGTTGAACTCACCGCACGTCGAGCGCATCGAGTCACAATTGCTTTTGCACCCCTCCGGGACTTTCGCCGGAATCTTTCACGATGCTGGATTCAAGATCTTCCGCAGGCTTTTTCTGGTGCTGCCGTTGCAGGGGCAGTGGACTCAGCCAAATGTGAGTCTGCCTGGCAACTTGGAATTCCGCCCCTGGCGCGAGGCGGATCTGGCGCCTGCCGCGCGGCTCATTTGCGAGGCCTACGGCGACCATCCCGACAGCTTGATCAACGACCAATACCGCTCCGTTCACGGTTCCATGCGCTTTCTTAACAACATCGTGCACTATGCGGGGTGCGGTAGTTTTTCCGCGCAGGCATCGCACGTGGTGGTGGAGCGATCGAGCGGCGAACTGGCAGCCCTGGTGTTGGGCTCGCGCGTGAGCGGGCAAAGCGGACATCTGACCCAGGTATGCGTTCATCCCGCCTTCCGGCGCCGCGGGTTGGCCCGCATGCTGCTTGCGCAGGCCGCGTTCACCTTCCATCGCCTGGGCGCCACGGAGATATCACTCACCGTCACTGAGGCCAACGCAGAAGCCATCGAGCTCTATAAGGACGAGGGCTACCAATGCTCGCACAGCTTCGATGCGGCAGTGTGGGAACACAAGGCGATGGCCTGATCGCGGGTTCGAGGGAAGCGAATTCTGAGAGCCGTTCTCCGGCGGCTTGCGGGTGCGCCGATCAGAACGCAGTTCCACCCTTGAAGTCAGCGGTGATAGCCGTCTGCACGCCGGCACATGAAGACTGCGTCGGAGAAGATCAATCCCAGCTCGCGATTGTCCTCAAGCGAATTCGCGGTGAAGTTCTCAGAGCCCACGAACAATTTGGCCTGCGCGGCGCCATAGTCGGCCAGCACCGTCTTGGCGTGGATGTAATAGCCGGTCGCACGATGTGTAAACCGCGATCTTCGCTCCTGCGCTCTTGAGGGCGGTCAGGGTTGTAATGTATATCTCGAAGATTTTCAGCGTGGGGCACCAGAATGATTCCGCGAACGTTTCCGCGCTTGAGCGCCGGCAGAGGGCCTTCCAGCCGCGGGCGATTGATTCGCTCGCCCGTCGCATCCTTGGCGAGATGCGGACGTGGCGCCATTGATGAGCGCAAGCAAAGAACTGAGCCGAGTTGGCTGGGGCTCCAGACGCAGATTTTCGCCGGTTGGCGGAGTGATCCTGGCTTGGCTGAAATCCGCGTTGCAGGTTGCTCGATGGCCGCAATGTCGGCTGCATTGTTGGTGATTTCGGTCGAAGTCGCGGTGCTGTTGCTATGAGTCGTCCGGCGTCAGGTTGAGGGTCACGAACTGTGCTTAGAAAGAGGTCGCAGGTCAATGGCGATTCTCTGCAGGCTGCGCTCATCGCTCAGCATTCGGTGCATGCCGCTTTAGTATGAACTTCTTTGCGGCTAGATTCCGGCTTCGTATGGTCTTCATTGGAGTTGCCACTCAGGGAGAGCCGTTGGTCGGATGCCGTGGCACAGTGCGTGTCTTCAACGGTGATCGTCCGTTGATGTGCGATTGCATACATCTCCGTCGAACTCAATGGGACTTTGTCATGACATCGCCTTATAATTGCGATGGATGTATTAGACCCTGATCTGGCTCAGTGACCAGCGTGTAAGCGGTAGCCGAGGCAGCGGGGTTGTGTCGATGTCTTGCGGGAGACTGGGAAGGATGTTGGGATGAACTCGAATGCAATGGGTTCAAATTCCATCCGTGGGGATTGGCCACAGGTGGCTTTCCCGGGGCTGCCGAGCTGAGAGATTGCGGCCGTCAGGCGCACTCGATCCGCGTGAGTATTCAGCGCGAGACTACCGTGGTAATGGCTCTGTGCCCCTTAAGGGTTGAATTAGTCATCCCTCTAGGAATGTCAAATGAATCGGCCAGATTTCGCAGTGCGTATCAGGCAATTCGAATTATTCAGCTGCACCTACGCCTTCGCCGACGTCAACGCTCCCAAATCCGCGGCCATCTTCTCCGTCGAGAATGCCTCGATCGTGTCGCCTTGCTTGATGTCGCTGAAGTTGGCAATGCCGATGCCGCACTCCATGCCGCTGGTTACTTCGCGCGCGTCGTCCTTAAATCGCTTGAGCGAGCCGATCTTCCCCTTGAAGACCTGCGCCCCGTCGCGCATCACCCTCACCTCGGCGTCGCGGCGGATCACGCCATCCTGCACGCGGCAGCCGGCGATGGTGCCCACCTTGGGAATGCGGAAAACATTGATGACTTCGGCGCGGCCCACGTAGTTTTCCTTGAACGCAGGTTCGAGCAACCCCATCATGGCCAGGCGAATCTCGTCCTGCAGCTCGTAGATGATGGAGTGCAGGCGAATCTCCACATTCTCTTGCTGCGCCAGCTCGGCGGCTTTGCGCTCCGGGCGCACGTTGAAGCCGATAATGATGGCGTTGGAGGCCGTCGCCAGCAGCACATCGCTTTCCGTGATGGAACCCACGCCCGAGTGCAGCACTTTGACGCGCACTTTCTCTGTGGACATGCGCACCAGCGAGTCGGCCAGCACTTCGACCGAGCCGGTGACGTCGCCCTTGATGATCAGAGGCAGATCCTTGATGCCCGATTGGCGAACCTGCTCCGCCAACCCTTCCAGTGACACGCGGGAACTCTTGGCAAGCTGTGAGTCGCGCTCCTTCATCTTTCGGTACTGAGCGATGCACTTGGCCTTGTCGCGGTCGGCCACGACCAGGAAGGTGTCGCCGGAGTCGGGCATACGTTTCAAGGCCCAGTACTTCAACCGGCGTAGACGGGCCGGCTTCTTCGAGGGGACGGCCGCGGTCGTCGAACATGGCGCGGACCTTGCCGAAGGTGTTGCCGACAATGTAGCTCTCGTTCAAATGAAGGGTTCCATCCTGCACCAGAACGGTAGCCACGGCGCCACGGCCGCGGTCAAGCTTGGCTTCAAGAACGCTGCCCACGGCCTTGCGCCCCGGCGTAGCCTTGGGCGCTTTGATGTCGCTCACCAGGCAGATCATTTCGAGAAGCAGATCGAGATTGATGCGCTTCTTGGCCGAAACCTCGACAAAAACCGTGCCCGTCTGTCCCGCGCCGGCCCATTCCTCGGGAATCAGGCCGCGGTCGGCGAGCTGCTTTTTGACGCGATCGGGGTTGGCTTCGGGCTTGTCGATCTTGTTCACGGCTACGATGATCGGAACCTCGGCGGCCTTGGCGTGATCGATGGCCTCGAGGGTCTGCGGCATTACGCCGTCGTCCGCCGCAACCACGATGACGACGATATCCGTCACTTTGGCGCCGCGGGCGCGCATGCGGGTGAATGCTTCGTGGCCCGGCGTGTCGAGGAAGACGATTTCGCGGCCCGATGCCGGCGAGCCTTCCTTGGCGAACTTCACTTTGTACGCGCCGATATGCTGCGTGATTCCGCCCGCCTCGCCGGCGGCAACGTGGGTTTCGCGGATGGCGTCGAGCAACGAAGTCTTGCCGTGATCCACATGGCCCATGACCGTGACCACGGGCGGGCGCGGCACTTCGAGCTCATCGGAGTTTTCGGCTTCGAGCACTTCTTCAATGGCCTGGTTGGCGAGTTCTTCCTCGTAGCTGATGACGGTGGCGGCGGCGCCGAACTTGGCGGCCACGTCCTTCACCATCTCCGCGTCGAGAGATTGATTCACCGTAACGAAGACGCCGCCCATGAGCAGCGTGGCGATGAGATCCTTGGCGCGCGTTTCAAGCTTCTCGGCCAGGTCCTTCACGCTGATCCCCTCCGTGACCGTGATGTCGCGGGTGATGGGTACGGGCTCGGTGCTGTATTGCGCGCCGCTATAGCGTGGCGGCGGCACAAAGCCCTTCATCGGGCCTTCTTTGGTCTTCGGATACTGTTGCTTGCCTCGTCCGCGGCCACGGGAACTGGCGCGCTGCGGGCGCGGGGCTTCACCTGCCGGCGGTGCGGCGCCAGAGCCCGGACGCGCCCCAAAGCCTGGGCGGGCGCCGAATCCTGGACGAGCGCCAAAACCGGGCCGTCCGCCGGGAGCCGCGAAGCCACCGGCCGCTGACCCCGGTCCTGCTGAGCGCGTAGGATGCTTGGGGCGCGGCCCCCCAGCGAATTGGCCGGGAGCAGCGGCGCCGCCAGGCATACGCTGTCCCATGCCGGCCTGGCCGCCGGCAGGCCTGCGATCGAAGATCGGCTTGCCGCGCTGGAGTCCGGCGCCGCCGGTTGGCGCGGTTGGAGGAACGATGGACGCTTTGTACACGGGCCGGGGCCCGGTCTGCGGCATCACCATGCGGCGTGGAGCGGGCGCTGCCGGCGCGCGAACTTGACCGCGCGGGCCGGCAGCGGTAGTTGATTCAGCGGCGATGGCCGGCACTGCGCCAGGCACTTCGCCCCTGGGAGCGGAGCCTTCCGTGGCATGCGGCATCCCGGCGGCTGGCTCATGGACGGCCGCGGGCGAGGCTGCCGCTTCGACGGCAGGCGGTGTGGCAAGGGCCGGCGTCTTAACGGCGATCTTCTCTTCGCGCGCAGTTGGAGCCGCAGGTGGCTTCACGACCACGCCAGCCGGTGGCGGCGCGACCACGACTACAGGCCGCGAGGCTGCCGCGGCGCCCGCGGGAACTTTGGCGACAACAGCGCCGGCAGGAGGACGTGAGGCGATAGCCGGAGGAGCTGGGGGAGCGGCAACAATGGGCGGCGCTGAGCGCGGCTGAGGAACGATCTTGCGCGGTTCCGGGCGCGGTGGAACAGCGGCAGCAGGCTTCGTCACAACCGGCGCGGCAGCCGGAGGGGTAGCAGGCGCCGTGGGCTTTTCCGCCGCGGATGGCGCTGCCTTCACCGGCACGCGGGGATGGCGAGCTTCTTCTTCCTCTTCCTTCTTCTTGGCCAGGATGGCCTTCATCACATCCCCGGGCTTGGAGATGTGCGAGAGATCGATTTTGGGTACGATGGGTTCCGCGCCGTGGCGGCTGGGGGCTGAACCTGGATGCGAGGCAGACTTTGCTTCATGCGTAAAGTGCGCGCGAACTTTCTCTGCCTCGTCCAGTTCCAGCGAACTGGAGTGTGTCTTGCCTCCAGCTACGCCGAGTTCCGGAAGAATGCTGAGAATCGCGCGGGACTTGACTTCCAGCTCTTTCGCGAGATCGTTGATACGAACCTTACTCATCCGCCTCTTTTCAATTCGTGCCGCCAAAAAGCCCCTTAGTTGCTCATAGCTACCTCATGGCGCTGGCCGCTCTCAAAAGTTCCGTTATCGTCCGCCTGGCCTGGGAGGATGCGGCGCATTTATGCGCCATCCTCTTTGGCCTCCTCGTCATGCTGTGTCTTGTCGTCCGTTGCGTCGCCTTCCGCTTGCTGCGGCTCCGCACCGGGAGTTTCTGTCTCAACTGCTGTCACAGGCGCAGCTTGCTGCGTTTCGCCTGTCTCACTCGCTGGAACGCTTTCCGACTCTGCCGGCGCGGGTGCAACTTCTTCGGCTTCCACTGCAGGCACTTCGCCCGCTTCCGGCTCTACGACAGCTTCGTCTGAGGATTGCTCGGCCTCAACCGCGGCTGCCGCTTCCGCCTCTTCAAAGCGGGCAAAGTAGTTGCGGACGGCGACGCTGATCTTCTCCAGAGTCTTTTCGCCGATGCCCGGAATTTCCTCAAGCTGTTCGGGCGTCATGTCGGCAAGCGCCTCAACAGTGGTCACGCCGGCCGTAATCAGCTTCTGAATAATGCCATCGCCCAGCTCGGTCACTTGCTCGATCGGGGTGGTGGGAGCGCCGGCCAAAGCCTGCATCTGCTGCTCGACCTCCTGGCGCTTCTCCTCTTCGCTCTTGATGTCGATCTTCCAGCCCAGCAGCTTGGCCGCCAGACGCACATTCTGGCCCTTTTTGCCTATGGCCAGCGACAACTGCGTATCGTCGACGATCACTTCAAGCTGTTTCTCGGTCAGATCAGTGATTGACACGCGGCTCACCTTGGCCGGCTGCAGGGCTTTTTCAGCGAAGGTCGTGATCTCATCGCTGAATTCAATGATGTCGATCTTTTCACCGCGCAGTTCGCGGATGATCGACTGAACGCGCATGCCCTTCATGCCCACGCAGGCGCCCACGGGATCCACGTCCTTATCGCGGCTTTGCACGGCGATTTTGGTGCGCTCGCCGGCTTCGCGCGCAATGGCGCGAATGGCCACGGTGTTGTCGTAGATCTCGGGAACTTCCGATTGGAACAGGTTTTGCACCAGCTCCGGCGCGGCGCGGCTCACGATCACCTGCGGACCCTTGGCCGCGCGATCCACCTTGAGCAGCACCACGCGCACGCGCTCACCCACGCTGAACTGCTCGAGGCGCGATTGCTCGCGTTTGGGACAGCGGGCCTCGGCCTTGCCCAGATCGTAGATGACGTCCTGCCCCTCGAGCCGCTTCACAGTCGCGTTCAGGACTTCCTTCTCGCGGTGCGCGTACTCCTGGAAGACCGTGTCGCGCTCGGCCTCGCGCACCTTCTGGAAGATGATCTGCTTGGCCAGTTGCGCGGCGATTCGGCCCAGCGGGCTGGTGTCGCGATAGATGCGAATCTCGCTGCCCACTTCCACGCCGGGAGCCATCTCATTGGCCTCAGCCAGCGTGATCTGGTTCACCGGATCCTCGATCTGGTCCTCGTCGGCGACCACCGTCTTATAGATGTAGGCCGTGATCTCGCCAGTATCCTTGTTCAACTCTCCGCGCATGTTTTCCTGCGTCTTGTAGTACTTGCGCGTGGCCAGGGCGATCGCTTCCTCGACCGCGCCCACAACGATGCCGGGGTCGATGCCCTTCTCGGAACTCAGGAGCTCGATACTTTGATACAAAGCGCTGGTGGCCATACTGCTTGACTCTCTCATTCCTGGCATTGGCGCGTCAACCGGTGAGTTCTCACACCGTTGCTGTTGTTCCAGCTTCCAGTGCGAAGCGCGATGACTCGCCCCGCACGTTCAAGCTGAGTCCCTGAAAGCTGTCAGCTGCTCTTTCAAATCTCCGGCACAAGATTTGCCTTCTCGATATTGCTGAAGGCGATCTCTACCGTGTTCACGCCGGCCTTGCGGCTCTTGCTGTTCTGCTTCACCGCCGCCAGATCGAGCGTGATCGTTCCCGCTGCCTGCGCGGCCTTTTGACCCCGCGATCAATCTTCCCTGCCAGTGCCGGTTGTTGCGGACCGGCTCAAACGTCCGCACTTTCACCAGGCACCCGAAACCGTTCGAACTCCTCCGGCCGGCTCAACTTCCGGTCCAAGCCGGGTGAACTGGCCTCCAGCGTGTACGCCGCGCCGGGAACCAGGTCTTCCACGTCGAGCAAAACCCCAAAATCGCGGCTGAACGCCGCGCAATCCTCATGCGTGATGCCGGAAAGCTGCTCCACCGTGAGCGAGCCTTCCAAAAGCCTCTCCGGCAAGCCCTTCGGGCCGTCCTCGTTTCGGAGTGCCGCGAGGCTTGCCTTGAGCTCTGCCCGGCCTTCGGCATTCTTCTCCAGGCTTACGCGCAGCGTGCGGTCCTTCGCCGTCCCGGTGAACTCGATGTCAACCACTTCGAGCCCGTGCGAAGCTGCGACCCGCTCCGCCGCCGACCGGATTTCATCCAAACTGACAGCCATCGTTCCTACTGCCCACCAAGCCGGTACCGCTCGCTGAGGCTCCGTCCTTACTCCCCACCAGGCAAAGACCGCATGCCGGGAACTGAATCCTAGTTCGCTCACATGCGGCTGATTCTAAAAGTGTTAGATGCAGACAAAGCCCTGTGCGCACCCCGGCAATTTGCTCCAAATAAAAAGTGGGCTGTAAGCCCACTCATCTCTCCGCCAGCCGGTACGCACACGGTAAAACCTGACGGACAAATTCGTCTGCATGGCCAGAATACCGCGAAATGCCGGGAAATTCAACTGGGCCCGGTTCGAGAGTAGGTTGGTAGGTGATGCCTACTCCTCCCGGCCACGATTCCCCTGCATCCGTTTCCGAGCGCGAATCGAAGCCCTGCTTGCCGAGATTTCGGCCAATGTCTCGAACCCGGAGGCGGGAATCCTTGGGCCTGCGTCGGCGAGCTGGCGCATCAATCGGGAGTCGGCTCTGTTCCTCGGCGCCGGCCGGGCGGCGCTATTGCAACTGGCGCACCCGTGGGTGACGGCGCCGCTCGTGCTCGAGCACTCGACGGCGTCATGGACCAGCCGATCAACGCTTCCACAACACCTTTCGCATCGTCTTCACCATGGTCTTCGGCTCGCTCGATCAGGCGCTGGCGGCGGCGCGCCAGCCTTGTACACGCTGCACACGCGGATTCGTGGACGAAATGCCGGAGAACGTGGCGCGTTGGGAGCGCGGCTCGCGCTACGAGGCCAACGTGAAATCTGCGCGTTGCGCTGGGTCTTCGCAACGCTCGTCGAGAGCGCGGTGCTGGCCCACGATTGCGCGCTGCCGCCCTTGGCCCGCCGATCGACGAACAATACTACGACGGAGTGGAAGACGCTCGCCGGTCTCTTCGGGCTTCCGGCCGCTTCGCTGCCGGAGAACTGGGACGGCATTCGCCGCGTACAACCGCCAGATGTGCGATTCTGACTCGCTGGGCCGTTAACGAGAGATCGGCGCTGGTCGCAGGTCTTTCTCTGAGGGCGCACGGCGGTCCCGATGATGTATGCGTCCACCGTTCATTCGTGATCGCTCGCTGCCGAGGACTGGCTGCCGAGTGATCTGGGCATTCTGGCGCCCCGCCCTCGGCCAGTGGCGGCTTCCAGCGGTTTGCGCTGGGATTTGAGCGCCCCGGAACGCAGGGGCCAGCCGGTGATCGCGGTGAGTAGCGTCCGCCATGCGCGCGTTTCTCATTGTGTCAGGGCTCAACCCACTCTCGATGCAGCCGGCTGTCTTATTCAAGCTCGCTCCGAATATGTACCAATGCAGGCCCGATTGCACAGCCAGTTGCGAAACCTCTGTGGGCTGGCGTCATGTGTACGTCTCCCCATAGAGCATTCACCCCAACCCGGCTTGGCCACGATGTTATTCTCTCCCAGGATTTGCTTTGCACGGCGCCGATTCAAGGCGCGACAATAGCGCGAATGAAGTCGCTTCGCCTTTCTGCCCTTGCTCTGCTTGTCCTTTGCTCGGCGCTGCCTGCAACTCCACGCACTTGATAAACAGCCAGCCGACGTTTACCACGGGCGGCGTGTGGCGCTGGCGGCGGAGCTGGAAGGTGGCGTGGCCGTGCTCTTCGCCGCGGAAGAACCGGTTCTGGACGTGGGCCCCTACCGGCAGGACTCGAATTTCTACTACCTGACCGGCTGGAACGAACCTGGAGCTGCCCTCATGATCGTCGGCGACGCGCCGCAGGCAGCCTCGCCGCGCACGTACAAGGAAATTCTGTTTCTGCCCGCGCGGAACCTGAGCATGGAAAAGTACACCGGCGTAAAGATGGACGCAGCCACGCCGGGAGTAGAGCAGGCTGCCGGCGTAGACAATGTGGAACCGATGACCGAGCTGCCGGCGGAGTTGACCCGCTTCGTGACCGCAGACCGTTCGCTCCTCAACAATCTCTGGACCCAACCGGATTCCGCCGCGGCTACAGCGTTGCTCGGCTTTACCGCGACGGCCCTCGGAGATTCAACCGTGCCTCAAGCGCGCGATGTGACCAGCGCAATCATGCCGCTGCGCCAGATTAAAGACGAGGGCGAGATCGAGCTCATCAAGAAGGCTTCGGCGGCCTCGATTCTTGCGCAACGCGTGATGATGCAGTGGTGGGTCAAGCCGGGCATGACGGAACGCGCCATCGCCGGCGCCATGACCGCGGTGTGGATGGAAAACGGATGCGAGCGCCCGAGTTATGCGCCGATCGTCGGCTCGGGGATCAACTCGACGATCCTGCACTACTCCGCCAACGACCGCACCATGCAGGACGGCGACATTCTGCTGGTCGACGCGGCCTGCGAGTACTCGATGTATGCCGCCGATATCACGCGCACCGTGCCGGTGAACGGGCATTTCACGCCTCGGCAACGCGAAATCTACAACATCGTACTTGGCGCGCAGCAGGCGGCCATTAACGCCTTTGTGGCCGGTAAATCCACCATCAACGACCGCGATCGCCGGGACCCGAACTCGCTCGACACCGTTGCCTACAACTACATCGACACGCACGGAAAAGATCTGCACGGCCAGCCGCTGGGCCAGTATTGGCTGCATGGGCTGGGCCACTTGATGGGAATCGATGTTCACGATCCCGCCATTTACCCGGTGGTGCTCAAGCCGGGCATGGTCTTCACCATCGAGCCGGGCATCTACATTCCCGAGGAAAAGCTGGGGGTACGCATCGAGTGCGATTTCCTTGTTGGCCAGGATGGAAAGCTGATCGATCTCGATGCATCGCTGCCGCACACTCCGGATGAGATCGAAGCGGCGATGCATGCCAAGTGAAAAGCGTGCCAGGTGAAATCCGTATGGACCCGCGCGACGCCATGGATCCCGAACAACTCGACGCGCTCAATCGCGCCTTCAGCGAGCAACTGCTGGCCTGCCTCGACGAATGTGCCCGTGGACGGAGGGGATTGTTCTCAGAGTTGATTAGCGAGGAGGACGAGAAGCCCTGGCCTGAGGCGGCGCGCCTGCGCGAACTGGCGGTCGCGCTGCAGAACGTTCTGGCGCAGCAGGAGGAGCGCAACGCGCTCTGCGACGAATTCCTCGACCTGTGCACCATCCACGGCGAGAGCCATCCCGGCGAGCGCAAGCTGGCGCGTGCGTTCCTGGAGCGGATTGAGTGCGGCGAAGTGGGAACACCGACGGAACAAGAACGCAAGCTGTGGTGAAACTGCACGGCCGATCCCTCCGCGATGATGATTTTCGAGGCAGGATCGGCCAAAGAACCTTCCAGGGTAACCTGCGGTTAGAAACGTACGCCCAGCGTGACAGGGATCAACTCGGTGGTCCCCAAGCCGTTGGTTTGAGAGGCGGGGGGCGTGTGAATATACGTGTAGCGCGCCTCGGCAAAAATCTCGGTATGGCTGTCGCTGTCGCCGTACATGCTGCCCACGCGATGGTAAATGCCTAAACCGGCATTGCCGCCCCACTGATTCGAGGTGACCGAGGCAACGGTGACCGGCACTTCGTAAATCCCGTAAATGCTTTCCTCTTCTTCGTAGTCCTGGAAGTTTGTCGACTTGTGGTAATAGCCCCAGCCGCCAACCAGGTAGACGCCGTTCGATTTCTTGGGAAAGAGGTCGATGACGGGAGAGCCGGTGATCGAATTGATGTGGGAGTTACCTGCCTCGGATCCTTCATCCGAGATGAACACGCCAGGCAGCTTGTCACCGATGAATTGATACTCGACGAGCGCGGAGACCCACTTGGAGAAGCGGAGGCCCGCACCGACGGTGAAATTGCCGCCCCAGGTGATGACAGGCGTGCTGGCGCCTCCGATGTTGACTGCGTCGTTGCCGACGGGGCCATTGAAACCGCCGCCGGCCTCGAAGGTCCAGTTGTGGAGGAACGCATGCTTTCCACCGCCTCCGTAGCCTCCGCCGTTTCCGTATTGACCGCCGGCCGAGGCAGAGGCCGCCGGCGCCGGGGCATCCAGCAGGGCGAGATTGCCAAACTCCTGCAGGCCCGCCTGGCTCGAGGAGTAAGCGGATGAGATGGATTGGGCTTGGGATTGATCCTGGGCAGAAGCGGACTGCGCGCTGGCAACAGCGGCTGTGAGCAGAACCGCAGCTCCAATCAAACTGGCGCGCCGGATAGGCGGGACGAGAAGGGTGAAACGCATTGCAGCCACCTCAAGCATTGAATTTTGTGCAACTTCCGGGAGAGGGAATGTCCCTGAATCGTTTAGACACCGAATGCCGCCAGAGGTTGCCTTAACCTGCGGATCTCGTATGGGATATACTTAAATCGTGCCACTATAATTAAATGTGGCTCTACTAAAAAATGTGCCACACCTGGACGGAGGGTCACATGGAACTGCAAACTAGGACGCGCATGAGCGAGAAAGGCCGCGTGGTCATTCCAGCGGCAATCCGGGAAGCGCTCGGGATGGTAATTGGGGATACTCTCGACATGCGCGTGGTAGGCGATGAAGTGCGCATCTCGACATTGCGCAGCCGGATTCTCCGGGCACAGGAGCGCGTGCGAAAGTACGTTCCGGCGGGAGTGAGTCTTTCAGAAGAGTTGAGCGCAGAACGACACGAGGCGGCGAAGCATGAATGAGGTTGTGCTCGATGCCTCTGCCATACTCGCCCTGCTTCAAAGCGAACGGGGCGCGGAAACGCTGACGGACGAAATCCTGGAGAATGCGGTTGCCAGCACGGTGAATCTCGCCGAAGTGCAATCCAAGCTCGTCAAGAGGGGCCACCCTCCAGATGAAGCCTGGGAGGACGCTCTTTCGCCCGTCACCGCGGCGGAGCCCTTCACTACGGAACAAGCTAAGATCGCGGGCGACCTGATCGGAAAAACCGAGAAGTATGGCCTGTCGCTCGGAGACCGCTCCTGCATTGCGCTGGCAATCGCGCTCAAGGCGCCGGTCTATACGACTGAACAAGCCTGGAATAATCTGAAGCTGGGAGTTCCGATTCACGTGATCCGGTGACGCCACGTCTTCCGGATAGATGCACAAATGGGTGGCGCCAAACTAGCTCAAAGAACCTTGGCAACTCAACGATCATCGGGTTTAGTCCACCGCCGACCAACCACAGTCATCACGATTAGAAAGACCATAACTGAGAGACCGACCACGCTCGCCAGCCACCGAGGAACGGGACCGATCCAGACTGTGTACAAATACCAACCGCCAACCAATACGAGAACCAAAGCAGGGACTCCGATTCCGCCTATCCACTGAGCTCGCGGTGAAGCTGTTCTGCCTAGCCGAATATAAGCCATCGCCCACCTCGACCAAAGCGCAGCACGCAGTAATTAAGTCATGAAGCAAAGGCCAGAGTGCCCACTCTGGCCTAGGTCAACTCTGCTAGCCCCACTAGCGCCGCTAGCCTTGGATGTCGAACTGTTCCGGGTGCAACGTCGGGTCGCTCTTAACCAGCACGTTTTTGCCCACAAGCTCCTCGAAATCGTTCAACCAGCGATTGCCGTTCGACTTGAGGATCTTCACCGTTTCCGGATGCACGCGCAGCATCACATCGGAATTCTCAAGATGCTTCCGCATCTTGCGCATCTCGATGTAAATCTCGTTGCACACGGTGGCCGGGCTCTTCACCATGCCGGTGGCCTGGCAAGTGGGGCAAGGCACGCTAAGAGTCCGCTCCAGCGACTGCTTCACGCGCTTGCGCGTGATGGCTACCAGGCCAAAATCGTTAAACTGCAAAACCTTCGTCGGAGCGCGGTCAGCCTTGAGCGCTTCCTCCAGGGCCGCGAGAACCCTAAAGCGGTTCTTGCGCTCGTCCATGTCGATGAAGTCGATCACGATAATGCCGCCCAGGTCGCGCAGCCGGATCTGGCGAACGATCTCCGGCACCGCATCGAGGTTGGTTTTGACGATGGTGTCCTCAAGCCTTGCCGACTTGCCGACATACTTGCCGGTGTTGATGTCGATGGCGACCAACGCCTCAGTCTGGTTGATCACGATCGACCCGCCTGACTTCAACCAAACTTTCGAGCGCAGGGCCTTCGAGATCTCTTCCTGAATGCCAAAGTGCTCGAAGAGCGGCATCTCTTTGGTGTAGAGCTTCACGCGGCGCACCAGCGAAGGCGAAAAGCGGTTGAGGAAGCGTACGATGCGTTCGTAGTCCGACTCGGTGTCGACCCAGATGTTGGCGAAGTTGGAGCTTACCTGGTCGCGCAGAATGCGCTCGATGAGCGACAGGTCGTGGTAGATGAGCGCCGGCGACTTAGAAGATTCCGAGCGCTGCTTGATCTCATTCCAGAGATTCATCAGGAAGCGCAGGTCGGCGCGCAACTCCTCTTCCGACGCGCCTTCCGCCGCGGTGCGCACGATGAAGCCGCCGGGGGCCTCGCCGCGCTCGTGAACCAGAATCCGCTTCAAGCGATGCCGTTCCTCGTCGGAAGCGATTTTGCGGCTCACGCCCACGTGCGTAACCGTCGGCATGAAGACCAGGAAGCGGCCAGGCAATGCGATGTGGCTGGTGATGCGCGCGCCCTTCTTGGCGATCGGCTCCTTGGCGATCTGCACCAGAATTTCCTGCCCCGACTTCAATAGGTCGGAGATGATGGGCAGATCAGAGGTTTGAGCGGAGCGGCGCGACGGTCCGCGGCGACTGCCCTGCACTCCACGGCCGCGCTGTCCGCGGCCTCCGCGATCGCGGCTAGGCGCGGGCTGTGCTCCCGTCGATACCTCCTCTTCCTCCCCGGCTTCGACTTCCTCTTCTTCGACGCCGCCTTCGTCAAAGTTCTGCTGGATGCGGTGATCGAGATGAGCCTCTTGCAGCATCTCTCCAAGATCGCCAGTGCGGAGATGGCTGGGAAGCGTCTCTTCCTCGTAATCGTCGAGGTCATGGACTTCAGGCTTGTGGCGGCGATGGTGAGGCGCAACGTCAAACTCCTCGCCTTCGATCACCTCCTCTTCCACAACGCCGTCACCGGGCGCATACGTTGAAACCGGGGCAGCGGTTGCAGCACCGCTATCTTTCTTTTTCTTGCCGCCGAATCCGAAGAGCCGGAAGCCCGTGGGAGCGGAGGGATCGATGCGGTGCGAAGCCGAAGCATCCTCGTCTTCATCGGATTCAGAAGCGGCTTCGCTGTCCAGCGCCGGCTCTGATTCCGCGGTATCGAAAGATTCCGGCTCGGAAACCATCTCCTCTTCAATTGTCTCGACCGCATCCGGGGTGAGTTCGTCCTCCTCGAATTCAAATGCGCTTTCCCGCGCCGCTGCCATACCCATTTCGTCGTGCGATGCCGGAGCGGATTCTTCGAATTCCTCGACCGTTTCTTCGGGCGCGGGAGCAGCGTGGGCCCTGGCAGTTATTTCACTTCGCGACTCCGAGGTGGCTTCCGATTGCGGCTTGTCCTGCCGGCGATGCAGGGAAAGCGATTCTCCGGGCAAGAGGCCGCTGCCGTCCCATTGCAGGGGCGCATCAATCAGCGTAGAAGGCTTGTATTTCGACGCCGGGCGCGGCGGGGCGGCTGGCGCAGGTGTCGCACTTGGCGCGTCGCTAGCGGGCGCAGCGCCGTACTTCGAAAGCGACTCGCCCGGCAGCACGAAAGGCGCTGGCGCGCGATGTTCGCGGGGCGCATGCGGGACAGCGGGCGATTCTGACGCCTGGACCGCCTGTAAATGCGCCGATTCGGCAGGCGGTTCCGCGGAACTTCCGCCAACCGGCTGCGATTCCAATTGTGTTTCGTGCGGAGCGCCCTGACCACGGCCGCCGCGGCGGCGCCGACGACCGCGCCAGTGGCGTGTGCCGGCCTCTTCGCTACCGTGAGTGTCGTCTGTCTGTCCGGGAGCAGCCGGGAACTCCGGTGCGCGCGAACTTACGGATTCGTCGGCCTTTTCCGCTGGCCGTTGCTCCGGACGCGCATCGTGTCTGGGTTCTGGCCGTTGACCGCGACGTGGGCCGCGTTCATCCTGGCTCCCGCCATCCCGGTCGATCCCGTGGGGGTGCTTCACCTCGCGCGGCGCCTGGCCGGCTCCGCTGGCCGCAGCCTTTTCCAGCTCGTCGGTCTCTTCCTGGTCTTCGAGCTCGATGAAGTCGGTTACGTAGAGGAATGCGTCGCGTTCCAGGCCGAGGTCGACAAATGCCGACTGCATGCCGGGTAAAACACGTGTGACGCGCCCGTTATAGATGGAACCCGCGAGAGTGTACTCATTTTCGCGTTCGTAGTAGATTTCCGCGAGTTGATCGTCTTCGAGAATCGCAAGCCGCGTCTCATGCGGCGTGCTGGAGATACAAATTTCCTTTGCCATCGTACCTTTCCGTCCGGCAGCTTACGGCAGCCGGTACATGCGGCAAGGTCGGATGGGAACGCGGCGGCGGGCAAAGGAATGGATGTGCGGATAACCCAGAAGGCGCTCGAGGGGCGGCCTGCATTTTGAGGTCTTGCCCAGGGGCGGCGAACCAATGCGGATGTCGATGAAAACAAGCCGAACGGGTTGCTGGTTGCGGTGATCCGATGGCAGAGAGTTTGTGGCCGCCTGCTCCGGAGTCCCCAACGACAGACTTTTGTCGTTGGAGTGGGCCATTACTGGAACCTCCGGCGGGGCCGTTCGACCAGCGGCAATTGCGGGGAATTCTCGCCACAGGGAACAGGGGATTTTCCCTCCCAATATACCCGTGCGATCCTTGCAATGTGCGAGCCGCAAGTGGTCTTTCCGTCTCTGCGTACTCATAAACCCAATCCTGCCGGACGCGATCCAACGGGACCATGCCGGGTAAAATGCCTGAAAATCCTTCTCTTGCTGCCCCGGAAAAATCCCTTGATTCCCCGGCGCTCTACAAGAGCCAATCCTTTTGGACGACATCTCAACCCGACGGATCGAGATGCGTCAGTTGACGAACCGGCGCATGCGGACATTCATCGCCACGCCCAGCGCCAGGAACGTAAACAGCACCGAAGATCCGCCATAACTCATTAAAGGTAAAGGGATTCCGGTGACGGGCATTAGCCCGATGACCATGCCAACGTTGACCGCGATCTGAAAGGTCAACACAGCCACGATTCCCATGATAATGAGGGAACCGGACAGGTCGGCGGCTGTTTGAGCGTTTTGAATCAAACGCATCAATATCAGGAAGTATAGCAGCAGGACAATAATAGCGCCCACAAAGCCATGCTCCTCGCTGAAGGCGGCGAAGATAAAGTCCGTATATGGAATGGGAAGGAAGTATCCCTGTGTCTGTGTTCCCTTTTCCAGCCCCTTGCCCCAGATGCCGCCCGATCCGACCGCAATCTCCGATTGCAGAACCTGGTAACCGGAGCCCTTGGGGTCGTTTTCGGGGTTAATGAATGCCGTGAGCCGAGCTTTTTGATACGGCTTGAGAAACCTGCCGCTGGACCAGACTCCGCCGACCAGAACAGCGCCCACAGCGACAAGAATCACACTCTGGCGCAAGTTGATTCCGCCCAGGAACAGGCCGGCGATAAGAATTGGAGTGTAAGTCAGCGTGGTGCCCAGATCGGGCTGCTTCAGCACGAGCAGCATGGGAATCCCGACCAGTGCGAAAGCCTTGAAGATATCCTTCCAAGTCACGCTGCGCCCACCCAGGTTGGCAAAGTAGCGCGCCACGGCAAGAATCAGCACCATCTTTACGTATTCGGAAGGCTGCACCAGAATTGGGCCAAGCTTGATCCAGCGTCGTCCGCCCAGAGCCTTATGACCGAGGGGCGAGAGCACCGCGGCCAGGGCCAGAAGGCCAAATCCGTAGGCCCACGGAGCCCAATCGAGCACGCGATGATAGTCGATCTTCGAAAAGACGAACATCGCGGCCACTCCCGCCGCGACCCAGAAGATCTGCCTGGTTCCGAAGTTGGCAAATCTGGTGTGCAGAGTAGCCGAGTGGACCTCCAGCACCGACAAGGAGCAGAGCAGGAGCACCAGGCCCAGCAGAGCCCAGTCGAAGTCGCGAAAACTGAGGATGCGGCGAAAGGGCATTGCGGCTATGGTTCTTTCTGCCGCATGGGCACAACCGCGGCCACTTGCGAAGGACTTCGAGCAGGAGTTGCAGCGGCTGCCCGAACGGCGCGATTTGTCTCGTGTTTCGGCGCAGGCTTCGCGCCGCGAGCATTCTCCGCCACAATGCCATGGCTATCGACAAAGAAGTGCCCACCCTCGATCCGCGGCCTCGCAGCCCCGTTTGCGCCAGTTTGTGAGCCGGGCACAGACCACACAGCGCCCATCTCGACAGGAGCCGCAGCATTCGCCGGTGGCAAGTTATGCGCCTCGCGGCGCTTCTTATCCACGAAAGCCGTCACCACCTGAGCCGCAATGCGCGCGGGGTAATAACTGAACTCTCCGTTTTCCCAAAGGACCACTACGACAAGCTCGGGATTGCGTCGCGGCGTGACTCCGACGAACCACACGTTGGGATAGGTCGCCTTGCCCTTGTTCGTCTTCTCCAGAGCTTCGTGACTCATCAGCTCCGCGGTTCCGGTCTTTCCGGCAAAGTCGATTCCTTCGCAGGTGCGCTGAGCCCGCGGTGTGAAAGAGGCCCGGCTGCGTCACCTCGGCCATGCCGTTGGTAATAATGTCCCAGTTCGCCGGATCAATGGGCACGTAGGCTTCGCCCGCCCCCGGAAAGCTATCCAGCAACGACTTATAAAAGTCTGCGGGAAGCTCGCTGGGAAAAACCACGTGCGGCCGAACCATGTGCCCGCCCGAGGCAATCCCACCGATAATGCGCGCCAGTTGGATCGGCGTGGCCTCGATCGCGCCCTGGCCGATGGCCACGTCGAGCGTCTCGTCGGGATACCAGCGATGATGAAAATTCTTGATCAGCCAGTCCGGCGAGGGCATCAGTCCGGCCTCTTCCCCGGGAAGGTCGATTCCGGTTTTCTGTCCGTAACCGAACTCCGTTGCGTACTTCACGATGCGATCGATACCGAGCTTATCGCCGAGCATGTAGAAGAACGTGTCACAGGAATATGGAATCGCGTTATAGATGTCGACGGGGCCATGCTTTTCGTCGCAGTGATGGTAGTATCCGTAGGGCCCCCATCCGCCGTTGCAGACGATATGCATGTTCTGCGCGATGCCTTCCTGCAGGCCGGCTACCGACATAAGAATCTTGAAGGTCGAGCCGGGCGCGAGCTGCGCCTGAATCGCCTTGTTCATCAGCGGATGGTCAGGATCGGTGATGAGTTTGTTCCAGTCGGCGCGATCGATCTTCACGGCAAACTCGTTGGGATCGAAGCTGGGGCGCGACACCATGGCCAGAATCTCGCCGTTCCGCGGATCCATGGCGACAAGGGCGCCGTCCCGGCCACCCATGGCGAGTTCGGCGGCCCGCTGCAGGTCGTTGTCTATCGTGAGCCTCAGGTCCTGCCCCGGCGCCGCGTGCTGGATTCCGAAATAACCAACTTCGCGGCCACGGCTGTCGACGACCACTTCGCGCGAGCCGTCCTGGCCGCGCAGGAGCTCGTCGTAGGTTTCTTCCACGCCGGCCTTGCCCACCACATCGCCCGGCTCATAGTAGGCGAAGCGCGGATTGTTCAAGTCTTCTTCGCTCACCTCGCCCACGTAGCCGATCAGTTGAGCGGCAAAACCGTCGCGCGGATAAAGCCTGCGCTCTTCGTCGATCGTCTCCAGTTCGGGCAGCTCATTGCGGTGAGCCGCGATGAAGGCCTGCTCGTCCGGCGTTACCTCCTCTTTGATCGGAATGGGCTGATAGCCGGGCTCGGAGCGATAGCGATGCAACGTGGCGCGCAATTGATCCAGATCGAGATCCAGCCCGCGCGCGATCAGGGGCAGATCCGCCTCCACATTGCGGCTCTGCTCGCGCACCAGAAAACATGAAACCGATGGGTAGTTGTCGACGATCAGGCGGTTCTCGCGGTCGAAGAGCTTGCCGCGCGGCGCCAGAATCGGCTCCTTGCGAATGCGGTTTTGCTCGGCCAGCGCGCGATAGTTCTGCACGTTCAGCACTTGCAGCCGCCACAAGCCGGCGGCAAGGGCGAGCATCATCAAAAGGATGCCGTACTGCACCACCGTCAGATTTACTGTGGAGAGCTTCTCACCGCGGTTGATGCTGCTTGAAACCATTGTCCTACTCTTCAGGATACCGCGAATCCGGTTTTTCGCCGCTGCGCGAGTTTGCTCGTACGCTCCTCAGTCCGTAATCTGCAGACGGTCGAGCAGCGGAAACAGCACCAAAGCAATCAGCGCATTGCCCACCGCCCGAAGCAGCTCGGTCAGCCAGCTCCAATCGACGGCCAGGCCGAGCAGGAATCGCGTAACGAACAGATAGATTGCGCTGGAAACCAGGGAAAGCGCAAAGTTGAGCAGCACTCGGATGGCGTGATTCTCGACATCGATGCGAATCCCCACGGAGCCCGCCAGAAAACCGACGACCGTCTTGGCAATGCCGTTGATTCCAATGGCGTGATGCGAAAGCGCATCCTGAAACAGCCCCATGGCCGCCCCCATCAACGTGCCTTGCAGGGGGTTGCGGCGGCCGAGTGCAAAGTAGATGGTGACCACGAGCGGAAGATCGAACCAGGCGTAGCGGCCGACCACACGCGGCAGCCACGCCTGCAGAACCAGGGAAGTGAGCGGAACCAGCGTGTAAACCAGAAGGGGATAGCGGCGGATCTCAGTTTCGCGCCGGAAGTCGGCGCCGAGCACGGCCATGGCTAGGGGTTCCTTTGCTGGATCGTCTGCGGCTTGGATTTCGACGCCGGCGCAGCCGTGCCGCCAGAACCGGCGGGCACAGGGGAAGAATTCTTTGGAGTGGCCGTGGAGTCCGCTGCCGGCTCGGCTCCGGAATTGTAATCGCTGCCGGGCGAAAACTCATCGGGATGCAACGGCTGCGGCGGCTGCGCGGCGGGATTCGGATTGCTGGTGTCGTTCAGCGGCTGTTGATCGGGCGGCAGATTGGGAACGTTCAGGCCGGGCAACTTCTCCGCCATAATCTCCGAGGCCTTGATTTGATCCTTGATGGCGGCGGGCACTTCCGATTGCTCCGCCGCGCTCGCGGCCAGGTCCTGCTGATCCTGGGGCGGGAAACGCGGCTCGGTCGAGGTAATCACCAACACTTCATCCAAACGGTCGAGATGCGCGGCCGGTGTAAGAAAAATGTCGATAAGGCCGTCGCGATCGGGATCGGGCGCCACTCTCTGGACCACGCCTACCGGAAGTCCGCGCGGAAAGATCAGGTCGCCCCCGGCGGTGAGCACGTGCTCGCCGGCGTGAATGCGCTGATCGGCAGTAACGCCCGTCACTTCCAATTGGCCTGTCGCATCTCCGCGCAGAATGCCGCGAATGCGCGTCGTCTCCAGAATCACTCCGGCGCCACTGGTGGGATCGTTCACCGCCAGCACTTGCGCGGTGTGCGGAAAAACGTCGCGCACCTTGCCCACGATCCCATCCGCGGTGATCACCGCCATGTCCGGTTTCAGGCCATCGTGCGAGCCCTTATCGATATAGAAGAGGTGCGAGCGGTCGCTGCCGCTGGAGCCGTAGATCTGCGCGGCCACGGTGGAATAGATATACCTTTGCTGGAAGCCAAGCAGCGCCTGCAGACGCTGGCCCTGGCGCGCATCTTCGAGCAGTGCGGCCTCCTCGAGCCGCAGCCGGTCGACGGTCTGTTGAAGGTCCTTATTCTGCTGGCGGACGTGGAGCAAGTCAATGTAGTTGGACCACGCCGCCTCCATGCCCATTCTGCTGTCGTGAATGAGCCGCTCCGGCGGCGAAATCACCGCATTGGCCCAGAGCCGGATGAGCCGCACTCCGCTCGGGTCGGTCGAGTCGAGCGTGCTTAAGCCGCTGCTGGTCCGGCGCACCTGCACCGCAAGCCCGGCGAGCTGCGCCATCAGCAGCGCCAGCAGCACCACGAGATTCCGATAGCGGGTGATGAACGATTCCATAAAAGCCAGTGATTTCAGTGGTTAGTGAGCAGTGAACAGCAGGCGGTTGCAGGTTGCGAGCGGTTTTCGCTGTTCACTAATCCACTGTTCACTGTCCACTGCTTTAATCGATCTTGATCTTGCGCAGCAGCCGGAAGTCCGAGAGCATTTTGCCCGTGCCCAGCACCACGGAAGCCAGCGGATCATCGGCCACCGATACGGGCAGCCCGGTTTCCTCGCGAATGCGCTTGTCAAGATTCTTGACCAGTGCCCCGCCGCCGGTCAGCACAATGCCGCGGTCGCTGATGTCGGCCGAAAGCTCGGGCGGCGTGCGCTCCAGGGCTACGCGAATTGCGTTCATGATCACGGCAATGCACTCGCCCAATGCCTCGCGAATCTCACTGTCGTCAATGGCGATGGTCTTGGGAACGCCCTCGATCAGGTTGCGCCCCTTGATCTCCATGGTCAGCGGCTTGTCCAGCGGGAACGCCGATCCGATCTCGATCTTGATCTGTTCGGCGGTGCGCTCGCCAATGAGCAGATTGTACTTTCGCTTGAGATAGTTGATGATAGCCTCGTCCATCTGGTTCCCGGCCATGCGCACGGAGCGCGAATAGACGATGCCGCTGAGCGAAATTACCGCGATGTCTGTGGTGCCGCCGCCGATATCCACCACCATGTTGCCCGAGGGCTCGGTGATCGGCAGGCCGGCGCCGATGGCCGCCACCATCGCCTGCTCCACCAGATACACTTCGCTGGCCTTGGCACGGTAGGCGGAGTCCTCGACAGCGCGCTTCTCCACCTGCGTAATCTCCGATGGTACGCCGATCACGATTCGCGGGTGCACCAGCATCTTGCGGTTGTGCGCCTTCTGGATGAAGTAGTTGAGCATCTTCTCGGTGACCTTGAAGTCGGCAATCACGCCATCCTTCATGGGCTTGATGGCCACGATGTTGCCGGGCGTGCGCCCCAGCATCTCCTTGGCTTCCTTGCCCACGGCCTCCACCTCGCCGGTGTTTTTGTTGATGGCCACGATCGACGGCTCATTAACGACGATGCCTTTGCCGGCTGCGTACACGAGCGTATTGGCGGTCCCCAAATCAATGGCCAGGTCGCTGGAGAACATGCTGAACAGCGACCGCAGGCCATGGGACCGCGAGGAACGAGAATGATATCCGTTCAATGACATGGAGAAATCGAATCTGCCTCAAAAAGCTTGAGAATTGGATCTGCCTAATGCCTATTGTACGGCCAGTTGGTCCTGGCCGCAGGAAGGTTCAGTACAGCAGTAACCGGGAGTCGCAATGGCCGGCCGAAGTTCGCGCGGCTGGCCGGAACAGCAAGAACAGGATTATGCTGTTCTGCGGATTCAAGTGGGGATTCGGGCCGGAACCTCTGGCCGACGGCTGGTCCCCGATCGCTGAACCCTGATCTCTGATCCCTGCTTCTCGAGGCTCTCATGACCTATCGCACTCATCACAACCTGATCGGCGGCCAATGGTTGCCGGCCGCGAGCGGCAAAACCATGCTTAACCTGAACCCGGCTGACCATTCCGACGTGGTGGGCGCGTTTCCTTCATCGCACGCCGAGGATGTGGCCCTGGCCGTTGCCGCCGCAAAAAAGGCCTTCGCTGCCTGGCGTCTCGTTCCCGCCCCCAAGCGCGCCGAGGTGCTCCTTCGTGCGGGCAACATTCTCATCCAAAACAAAGAAAAATATGCGCGCGAAATGACGCGCGAGATGGGCAAGGTCCTGGCCGAAACGCGCGGCGACGTGCAGGAGGCTATCGACGAGGCATTTTACGTAGCCGGCGAGGGGCGCAGACTCTTCGGCGTCACCACCCCCAGCGAGCTGCCCGACAAGTTCGCTATGAGCATGCGCATGCCGGTGGGCGTGGTCGGCCTCATCACGCCGTGGAATTTTCCCATGGCGATTCCGAGTTGGAAGCTCTTTCCCGCGCTCGTGGCCGGCAATACTTGCGTCATCAAGCCGGCCACTGACACACCGCTCTCCACCTACAACCTGGTTCAAGCGCTGGTCGACGCAGGCCTGCCGCCGGGAGTGGTCAACATCGTCTGCGGAACCGGCTCCACTGCGGGCGCGGCCTTGGTTGAGCATCCCGATGTGCGCGCTATCAGCTTCACCGGGTCGAGCGCGGTTGGTTCGCTCGTCGCGCAGCGCGCGGCTGTCACCTTCAAGCAGGTCTCGCTCGAAATGGGCGGCAAAAACGCGCAGATTGTCCTCGGCGACGCCAATCTCTCGCTCGCGCTCGACGGCGCACTATGGGGCGCATTCGGCACCACAGGACAGCGTTGCACGGCCACCAGCCGCATCCTGCTGCAGAAGGGAATCGCCGCCGAATTCACGGCCAGGTTTGTCGAGCGCGCGAAGAAACTAAGGGTCGGCAACGGCCTCGACGCGTCGGCCGAAGTCGGCCCACAAGTCAACGCCGCCCAAATCGAAACATCGGAGAGATATGTCGAAATTGCGCTGCGGGAGGGCGCGAAGCTCCTTTGCGGCGGCCACGCCCTCACCGGCGGCGCCTACGCGCACGGAACCTTCTTCGAGCCCACGGTGTTCAGCGGGGTCACGCCCACAATGCGCATCGCGCGCGAGGAGGTCTTCGGCCCCGTGGTCGCGCTAATGGAGTTTTCGACGTTCGATCAAGCCGTGGAAATTGCCAACTCCATTGACTACGGTCTTTCGACCTCGCTCTATACCAGAGACGTGAATCGCGCCTTCACCGCCATTCGCGACCTCGAGGCGGGCATCCTGTACATCAACGCGCCGACCATCGGTGCCGAGGTGCACCTACCCTTCGGCGGCGTCAAGCAAACCGGCAACGGCCACCGGGAAGGCCTCGGCGCTCTCGACTTCTTCACCACCTGGAAAGCCGTCTACGTGGACTACTCCGACAAGCTGCAGCGCGCGCAGATCGATAACGCCGAGTAGGAGAGCAGTTGCTTCCGCGTTGCAATCTCGCTAGGCCGCGTACAGCCGCCGAAATTCTCGAGGAAGCAGGCCAGCTGCCCGCAAGTGAGATTGGCTGATCGTGAAGCTTCTGCCGGATGCCCCCGCCTTCCTTCGCAAAGAGCATCTGCGCGGGCTGTAATGCCCGTACCCTCCGAGCCTGAGAACTTTATACTTGATTCGACATGCAAGAATTCCTACCGGTAAACGAACAACTTGACCTGTTGGAGAAGGGCGCGTCGGAGATCATCCGCGTGGCCGACCTGCGCGAGCGCCTTGAAGAGAGCCGCAAAACAGGACGGCCGCTGAGGGTGAAGGCGGGGTTCGATCCGACGGCGCCCGATCTGCACCTGGGGCACACCGTGCTGATGCGCAAGCTGCGGCATTTTCAGCAGCTCGGCCACACGGTGATTTTTCTGGTGGGCGATTTTACGTCGCTGATCGGCGACCCGACGGGGCGCAACGTGACGCGGAAACCGCTGACGCGAGCCGAGATCGACAAGAATGCCGAGACGTATAAGCAGCAGGTATTCCGGATTCTCGATGAGAAGGCGACCGAGGTGCGCTACAACTCGGAGTGGCTGGGGCAGCTGGGGTACGAAGAGACGATCCGGCTGACGGCGCATTTTACGGTGAGCCAGATGCTCGAGCGCGACGAGTTTCATCAGCGCTTCCAGGCCGAGCAGCCGATCAGCCTGCACGAGCTCTTGTATCCGGTGATGCAGGGGTACGACTCCGTGTGCCTGGAGTGCGACGTGGAGCTGGGCGGGACGGACCAGAAGTTCAATCTGTTGTGCGGGCGCGAGCTACAGCGGCACTACGGGCAGAAGCCGCAGATCGTACTGATGACGCCGATTCTCGAGGGGTTGGACGGCGTGCAGAAGATGAGCAAGTCTCTCAATAACGCGATCGGGATCAACGAGCCGGCAAGCGAGATGTACGGGAAGCTGATGAGCATCAGTGACGAGCTCATGTGGAAGTATTGGGTGCTGCTGACCGATCTGAAACAAAGTGAGATCGATGCGGTGAAGGCGGACGTGACGGCTGGAAAGCTCCACCCGATGGAGACCAAGAAAAAACTGGCACGAACGATTACGGCTGGGTTCCACGGCGAGGCCGCGGCAGAGAGCGCGGATGAAAATTGGGCAAGGATGTTTCAGCAGAAGGGTGAGAGCGAGGATCTGGAAGAGGTAAATGTCGAGTTTACCGAAATTGACGCTCATGAAGCAGGGTTGATTAGGCTTCCGAAACTCCTCGTATTGCTAGGGCTGGCCAGCAGCAATGCGGAAGCTAGCCGCAAAATTGCTGAAAATGCCGTTAAGATCAACGGAGAGCTCGCTAAAAGCCAGGTTTATCCCATCGCTAAGTTACCCACGCGTCTTGCTGTGCGATTGGGGAAGCGGGCGAAAAGCGCAGTGATTGGATTATTTGCGGGCCACATTTAATTGGCAGGTTTCTTATGCTCACTCCTGGGATCGATCTTTGTGCGGCTGGAGAAGCGGGCGAAAATGGCGGCGGTCAGTTAGTCAATCCAAGGCAATCCCAGGGCGCGAGGAATGATTGCGTTCAAAAAGCAATTGAACGAGGCACGTAGGCCGAGGAAGGTACCGCATGTCTGAACGGCCGAAGGAGCCGCCCGAGCAATCAGCGCCGCGCATTGTCGGCATGTTTTTCGTTGAGTTCCTCCCTCAAGTGAAAAACGAGTACGAGCTCCTGGAAAAAGCCAGCGATGAGCCGCTCGCAATGAGCTTGCCCGATCTCCAGATAGAAACCCTCATCTTCGGCCTTCACTGCTTAGACAGAGCGGTCTTAGCTCACTGGGGAGGGGAGTATCGGAATGTGTTTATGGATCACGCTTTCGGCGCTGCATGCGATGACTTTGCCGTTGCGCTTGAAGATGACCTCCGCGAGCCATTCGTTGAACTCTTTAGCAAGCAGTGCCGCGCACGTCAGCAAGAATACGGCGAAATGAGGATTTTGCCCGGCGAGGACGGCGCGATGAAAGGCGTATTGGATTGGGAATTCGCGAAGCGCATCTGTTTCGGTGCTGGCGTAGAAATCCCAGAAGTACTAATGGTGTTCGTCGAAGAGGCAGCAGCAATCTTTTTGATGATGAATAAAATCGCGCAAACCTTATAGCATTCTGGTTAGCGTTCTATATTATTGCCGAAAATCCAGACTTGGGGCACCCAGTTTCGTGCTGAGTTGGGAGCGGGAAAAGCAACCGCAGATCCTTCGGCTCGTAGCCAAGGCGATTCGCTCAGGATGACAGTTCGGTTTTGAGGAGGCGATCGCTGGCGAGAACGAAGGCGCGGGCGAGAACGCCCGCACGACAGCCGGTCTGGAGACCGGCGCTACATGGCTAACTCTCGAGGGCGAAGGCCCGGGCGGAGTCGAGGAGTTTGGCGACGGATTCCTTGGAGCAGGATTCGGCGTAGATGCGCAGGAGCGGCTCGGTGCCGCTGGCGCGAAGCAGCAGCCAGGTTTCGGCGGCCTTGGGCTTTGAAGTCGCTTCGGGGTTGTCGAGGTAAAACTTGACGCCGTCGAGATTCTCCTGGCAATAGATGGCCATGCCGGCGAAGACGGGGTCGCCGGGCTTGAGGGCGTGGGCGCGGGCGATGGCGGCGTTCTTCTGCTCTTCGGGCAGGTGCAGATCGATGCGGCCATACTGGTGCTCGCCGTACTCGGCCTGCAAGTCGGCGACAAGTTGGCCAAGTGTCTTCTTTTCCTGCGCCATGACGTTGGCGAGGAGCAGCGCATTGAGCAGGCCGTCGCGCTCAGGCAGGTGGCGCTGGAAGCCGATGCCACCCGACTCCTCGCCGCCCATGAGGATTTCGCGCTCGAGCATGAGGTCGACGACATACTTGAAGCCGATGCCGTGCTCGATGAGCTCGCGGCCGTACTTTCTTGAGATGCGGTCGAGCATCTTGGTGGTGTTGAAGGCGCGGGTGACGGCTCCGGGCCAGTCCTTGTACTTCAAAACCCAACTGAGCAGCACGGAATAGATTTTGTGCGGATCGACGAAGTTACCAAACTCGTCTGTTGCCCCGATGCGGTCGGCGTCGCCGTCCGTGCAGAGGCCGCCCTGACAATTGTTGGCCACGGTGGCTTCGCCGAGGGCGCGGATATTCGGCTCGATGGGTTCGGGATTGATTCCGGGAAAGAGCGGGTCGGGGTTGGAGCGAATCTGTACGTGGGCCACGCCGAGCGACGAGAAGATATCGGCGAGGATGGTGCCGCCGGCGCCGTACATGGAATCGATCGCGAACTTCATCCCCGATCTGGCGATAAGGTCGAGATCGGCGAAGCTTTTGATGGCCTTGAGATAGGTGGGCAGGAAGTCGACTTCCGTAATGGGTGCGGGCTGCTTGGCACGCGGGGTCGGCTTGCCGAGATAAGACTCGATAGCGGCGATCATGGAGGGCTTGCCCGAGCCGCCGTACCAGCCCTTGTACTTGACGCCGTTCCACTCGGCGGGGTTGTGCGAAGAGGTGATCATGATGCCGCCGGCGGCGCCGCGCTCGCGCACGCCAAAGCTGAGGGCGGGGGTGGGCGTGACGGCGTTGGCCAGCAGGACGGGAATGCCGGTGGCGGAGACAACTTGAGCGCAGGCGCGGGCGAAGGCCTTCGAACCAAAGCGCGTGTCGTAGCCGATGCAGAGGCCCTTGGCGGGATCTTCCTGCGCGTGGACGTAGGCGGCGATGGCTTCGGCGGCGATGCGCACGTTGGCAAAAGTAAAGTCGTCGGCGATGACGCCGCGCCAGCCGTCGGTGCCGAATTTAATGGCGGAATGAGGCATGGAAAGGCCGTCGTTCTCCTTGCGTGACAAAGGAACAAGATAGCAGGCTGCGAGGGGATCGTGCATTGTGCATTTCGTATGAGGGACGGAATAACATTCTGAACGCTCCGAGCCCGGCGGCTGACATCTTTCGCCAACGCGGATGAGAATTTGAAGTTTGCCAGGGATGGGCTGGCGCCGCGATGCAGCGAAGACGTACAGCGGTGTAAACTAAGGACGACCCCAGAAGCCGGTCCGCTGCGGTGGACCGGCTGCGTTGTGTCGGGACGTGGCTCAGCCTGGTAGAGCACTCGCTTGGGGTGCGAGGGGTCGGCAGTTCAAATCTGCCCGTCCCGACCATTCATCTCCGCTCAATTGATTCTGTCCGCTTCTATACAACTTTCATGATGCCGGCCCACGAAGCGCCCCAACTTTGCGCCGGAGCGGTAGCGCAGGCGCGCGAGTCTGGTCTGCGAGGAGAGCGAGGCATGAGCCGAGCCGTTCGGCAGTTCAAATCTGCCCGTCCCGACCATTCATCTCCGCTCAATTGATTCTGTCCGCTTCTATACAACTTTCATGATGCCGGCCCACGAAGCGCCCCAACTTTGCGCCGGAGCGGTAGCGCAGGCGCGCGAGTCTGGTCTGCGAGGAGAGCGAGGCATGAGCCGAGCCGTTCGGCAGTTCAGGGGCGGAAATCTGCCCGTCCCGACCATTCTCTAGATTCCAGGCCGCCGCTCGGTCAGGGAGTTGGTCCTGGCGTCGAAGGAATGGAAGGTCTTTCAGTTTCAGCCATTGCTTCTCGTACAGATGCCAACTCGCAAAAGCGACGGTAATCGACATAGCGAAGCCGATCGCGTTAATGGCCAGAACTGCGAGCAGCTCACTATGCAGGTACTTCAACAAGTGGTCGCTGTTCAACCCGGCTTTTGCAAAAACCGTAATCATTGGCACATGGCAAACATAGAGGCAATAGCTGTACTTTCCGAAGAACCGCAGGAAATTCGACCCGAGCAGGCGGCTCGCAGGGTGCTCTGCGCGTAAAGCAGTTGCCATCGCTATACAACTGCCGAAGAAGATCCCCGCAAGCGTGAGTTCGAAGGTGCCCATCAGGAAGCTTGGCGAGGCGCCGGGGCCGTCGGTGCAATCGGGGCTAAGAACACGCACCAAAACGATTGCAGAGAACGAGGGTAGAGCCAGACGTCGCGCCCATTTCAAAAGAGTCTTCCAATCATCGGGATCCCGGACCGAGAGAGCGACGATGGCCCCGGCAGCAAGGGAGTCCGCGCGGCAGAATGTCCATGTGTATGCGGCAATCGGGAGGTGAATCCAATATAGGAACACTCTAAGAGCGAGTCCCAGCGCCATCAGGCCGCAACAGACTGCGATGAGCCGTCGCCGCGCCAACTTGAGGACCAGGAAGGGCCAAACCAGGTAGAACTGCTCTTCGATAGCAAGGGACCAAAAATGTTGCAGCGGGTGGGGAATGATGTCGAACCCCCTGAGTCCCTCATACCAATTCAGAAGGTAGGTCCACGCGAGCAGCTTTCCGGTCGTGTTGGTTCCGATGTTAAAAGCCGCCGCGTGATGCAGATGCGGCAAGACAATTGGAATAACGAGGAAGAAAAATGCCAGCGCGCCATAGTAGAGCGGGAAGATACGAACAATTCTTCGGCCGTAGAAGACGCGGAAGTAGTGCAGGGAATTTCGCGAATCAAACAGGATCCCCGTAATGAGGAACCCAGAGAGAACAAAAAACAGATCGACCCCGATCCACCCCATCCCGGCCACGCTCGAATAGACCCGCTCCCATGGAAAAGGCCTTCTGGCAGTTCCAACCGCCCAGAAATGGAACATCATGACGAGAAGGATGGCAATGCCCCTTATCCCATCCAGAACGGGCACCCGCTCAGCGGAAGGTGCACTGTTATCCGGCACGGCGAGTGAGACGTCCTCGCGTAAGTCAAGTAAAATCGGCATCGTAGAATCCAACATTCGGCGTTTTTTTCGCGCCCCGGTTTTCTGGCTCCACTTGCCTCTTTCTGCCCAACAACTTGAGAACGAGGCCCGGGTTCACAGCGCAGTTGCAGGCATTCGACAGGAGGATGGAGCGGGCGAAGGGAGTCGAACCCCTACCTGAGACCTGGAAAGCCCCGGTTCTGCCATTGAACTACACCCGCATTTCACTTTTACCGCTGGATCAAGGCCGCCAACAATGCCCCGTTTGGACCATGTTCTTGGCCCTTTCGTGAATCGGACTCTATGCTTGCTTTTCGATTCGCCGCTGGAAAGCTCTTCATGAAATTTCAGCCAAAGTTTCACGATTGGCGGCGTGAAGAAGACTCTACCAGCGTGCCGGGATCACTTCTTTAAGGCCGGCGCCGTCCAGCGGCTGCATAGGTGCGAACGTGGTTGTTACCTGGTAAGGCGCAGGATTTGCATTCTGGATGGCCAACCCCAGCTCAGTCACATGCAGGCAGAATTCAGCCGAAAGCCGAGGGGGGCGTTTTTCCATAATCGCGCGCGCCAGGTCTGCAATCCCTCGCGAGTAATCCATGCGATACCGGGCGAACCGCTGCCTCAGAGTCGACTTCCTGATTGGTGGATAGACTCTGGGGTGGCGCCCAACTAAATTCTTAATAAATGGATGCTCCTTAGTTATTGAGTATCTTTCAGCCTTGTATCTTAGTTGAGAGAACTTATCGAGATACACCGGGGCAGAATAGTTCCAACATTCATTTACTGTTATGACTCCCGTATCCCCCATTATTTTCAAGACGTGGTTGTAAGGCGAAATCAGGCTGCAAGTCAATCTGGCTACCACCCCCGACTCAAAGGTGATACATGCAACCGAGAAATCGGGGGTAGTGTTGTTCAATAGCTCGTGGGATGAGATTTGTCTTTCAGGCCATAAGCAAGCTGAAAAAGGCGTGATGGTTTTGGCTGGTCCAAAGAAGGCCGTGAACAAGCTCAGATAGTACGCAGAGTGTTCCACCGTAACGCCCATCTTGAACTCTTCGCGGTAGTCGTAGGGGGCGCCCGATTCCGATTTCCATGTGTCGGGCTCCGACAAATGAAATGGACCATCGTCCAACTCCGCAAGCACAAGGCGAACCGATCCGATCTCTTTTTTGCGCAGCGCTGACCACAGCGTTTGCGCCGTTTCGCCCAACAAATTACAGGGAGCTACAGAGAAATAGAGGCCGTTGGCCTTCGCCAGCTCGACCAATTCCACAGCCTGCGAGAATTTTGCCGCAAGGGGCTTTTCGGAATAGACATGTTTCCCGGCCTCTAAACATGCCTTGGAGACATCGTAATGATTGCTCGAACTGGCCAGGTTGACGACCATCTCGATGTTTGAATCGGCCAACATCGCACTCAGTGTCGGGTAGTGTTTTAACGAGTGATGAGCGCAAAACGTGGCGGCACGCTGCTCGTCCCTGTCAGTGGCAGCTACCAATTGCAGGAACGGGTATGGTTTTAGAGTAGGAATATAATGATCGGCAGTAAAACCGCAGCCCACAAATCCAATTTGCATCGTTCCCTCCATGGCATACACGCGTTCTCATTCAGAAACAAGCGGAGCTTCTCACTTCAAGCCTATCCCAGAGGACTCACCCAGGAGAGGTTGGATATTCTGGCCCGCGTGGCTCGGCTTATGCCGGTTCGGCTTGTTTGTTTGTGGTTAATGTAACGCAAGCGATGGACTTCGGCAAAATTTCCGAGACCGGCCTACGGCCTGGGCTCCTGCCGCGCAGTGCGGTCAAAGACTCCGCAGGCTAACTCAGCCCCAAGGGTAATGTTTCAACGGGCTTTCTTCCCCTGATCCGTACCGTAATCCTGCGAACTACCGCCAAAAGAATCAACCACCACTTGGAGGCTATGAGAGTGAAGCCATCCCAATAGAGTCCATTTCGAATGGCCGCCCCCGCCCAATAAAAGCTAAGCCCACCCAGCCAGGCCAATCTTTCCATCCGGTGTTCTCGCCCACCGGGATAGACGCCCGCTTTCGCCTTTGCCAATAACACATCAATCCCTTCAACAAAGGGCGCGACCTTAAGAACGGCATTCGTCTGATGCATCCGGTACCATACTGTATCCGGCGCGATTACAAAGATAGTTTTCCCCGCAACGCCTAACTTATTCAGCAAGTCCTGTATATCCTGACGGAAAATGTCCTCGGACCAGCCGCCTGCGGCCAGCAACTCGGCACGATCAACAATTAAAGAGCTCGTGTTAAAAAGCCGGGATCTATCCTTCGCCAGAAAGTTGGGATACTCGACGAACTGTATAGCGCGCGGAACATCCGTTGCTACCGTCTCCGGAATCTTTCCATAACACTTGGCGGATTGGCCGAAAAGAATCTTCGGATCGCGTGAAGTTACAAGGCTGCCATAGACCTCAAGCGCCCATGGCATCAGAACGTCGTCGCCATCAAGAAAAACTACATATTTCCCTCGTGCCAGAGAGGCGCCATGGTTGCGAGCCGCGCCGACACCACGATTGATGGGGAGCTTCGCCAAAATGATGGCTTCGCCAAAGGTGCTTAGAACGTCTGCGGTACCGTCGGGAGACGCGTCATCCACGACGATGACTTCCTTGCTGGGATGCTTTTGCGACAGGGCGGACTCGACAGATTCCCTTACATAGTTTTCCTGGTTATAGCAGGCGATGACAATGCTAAACAGCAGATCTGACAATCAACTACCTCCGCACAAGGGAATCGACGCCCTGGGCCCGGGCTTTGAGAAGCCTCGACTGTGGGTTGCACTGCGCCTGCGATTTATGGATATGCTACGGCTGCAAATGGATTTCAACAATAGCACATTTTACAATATTCAAACTCCGGCGCTGAACGGGTCAAAAGCAGGGACTTTCAAAGGTGCCAGAGGCGAAGGAGACGCAGGAATGGCTGTGGAATGCGCCAACCCGAGAAACGCTTGAGAGGCAATGCGCCGGGCTGGCCTTTGGGGCCACGTGACTTTTGTCATATACCCAAAAGCGCATTCAGCCCTCAATCTGAAGAGAGTAGGGAGCGAACGGAACCTTGGCCGGCGCCGGGAACGGCGACAACGGCTGAGCGTGGAACGGCGGAGGCGCGAAGAGGACAAAGCCTTGCGCCACCTGCCACGGATACCGGCGCAGCCTGCTGAGGGTCCCCGGCTTTTTCGCAACAAACTGATTCCCTGCCCGCACCTCGTCACCGTTATCAGAACTGGCGGAACGTGAGTGCCGACTTCTCCGAGCTTGTGTTCCAGCCGGACTCTGCCTTGAACAGCGGAAGAGGTAAGCATGAACGGAACGAGCTCGCACGATACAGGGAAGTTTGGTTCAAGCAGGCGCCGGATATGGAGAGCAGCGCTTTGCGCGCAAGCGGCGGTTCTGATTGTCTGCGCGGGACTGGCGGGTTGTACATCCCCGTTCCCCACGATCAAGCAGCCCGCTTCCCCAACCATCAGCTCATTTTCCGCAAGTCCGGCGGCCATCGTGGCGGGCACGAGCACCACGCTGAGCTGGACGACTACGGGAGCAACGAGCCTGACGGTTACGCCAGGAACGTTTGCGTCAACTTCGGCGAGCGGCTCAGTGGCTCTGAACCCGACTACGACCACGACATACACGCTGACGGCCACGAATACCACGGGATCGGCCACAGCATTGGTGACAGTTACCGTGACCCAACCGAGCCTGCCCTCGATCAGCTCGTTCACGGCAAACCCCACAAGCATCGCATTAGACAGCATCAGCGCGCTGAGCTGGGCGACTTCAGGCGCAGCGACGATCACAATCACGCCGGGGACGTTTACGACGAATATGGCGAGCGGCACAACGAACGTTAGCCCCGAGGCGACGACCACTTATGTTCTGACGGCGACGAATGCGGCGGGATCGGTGACGGCGACGGCCATGGTGACGGTGACGTCGGCAAACGGGCCATTGGGAATCACCACCACGAGCTGCCCGGGCGGAACACAGAACACGGCGTATGCGGGCTGCACGATCGCGGCGACTGGTGGGGCGCCCCCCTACACGTTTTCGGTGGACGACAGCGGCAGCTATCCGCCGCTGCCGGAGGGAATGACACTGGACGCGTCGTCGGGCGACATTACCAGCCCGCTGATTGGCGGGCAGGGCACTTATACGCCCGAGATCGTTGTAACCGACTCGACTGGCGCGCAAGCGACGGCGGAGATCAGCTTCGCGATCAACGGCAGCAACGCGTTTCTGGCAAGCATCTTTCCGTCGACTTCGATCTTTCACCATCGCGTGGATGCGGCGACGACGAGCCTGCCCGTGGACACTTCACCCGCTGCGGCGATCTACAGCGCTTATCTGCCGGAGACGATCAAGCCATTTTTCGGGAACACTTCCGGCGCTCCGTTTCCGAATGGAATTCCGTCGATTGAGGTGCCGGCGAACCAGCCGGACGTAGCGGTATCGACTACGGTGTACCAGTCGTACTTTACCTCGGGCCCGATTCCGGCGTATGCGCCGGTGGAAGGCACGGCTAACTCGTCGGGAGACCGGCACGTGCTGGTGTATCAAGAGGCGGGCAGCGGAACCAATCCAGCGCTCTATGAGATGTGGCAGGGCATCTACCTCGACGGGCCGTGGACGGATTCATCGAACGCGCTTTGGCCCAATACTTCGACGAATGATCTGACGGCACAAGGCCAGGGAACCTCAGATGCGGCGGGATTGCCGGTTGCGCCACTGCTGGTGAATGCCGATGAGGTGATCGGGACGGGAACGCCGAGCGCGCCGAACGGAACCGTGCAGCATCCCATTCGATTCACGCTCAACCATATGCTGAACTACTGGGTGTGGCCGGCGACGCAAACGGCGGGAGTGGGCAGCTGCACAGACTCGAGCGGGAACGCCATTCCGGTGGAGTCGGAGATTTCGCAGGCCACGCCGCCGGAGAGCTGCACCATGACCGGAGCTGCGGGTGAGATTTACCGGCTGATGGCTTCGGTGCCCACTCCGGCCTGCGCGGCGACAAGCCCGCAGGCGGCGATCATCATTACCGGGTTCCGCGAACTACGGAATCATCCTGGCCGATAACGGCGACAGCGGCGGGCTGATCGGCACTCCCGACGCGCGCTGGAACGACGCCGATCTCTCATGCCTGACGAGCCTGACGCTCTCGGACTTCGAGCCCGTGAACGTATCGAGCCTGATGGTGAGCGGGGACAGCGGGCAGACGAGCCATTAACTTTGTCACTGGCTGTTGCCAATGCGACATAATTTCCCACCCTACCCGTTCTGATTGCTCCAAACTTCACGGATTAGGATGGGGCACCTCCCATGTCGATTCGTCTGAGAGTTAGTGCGACGGAGGGACGTACTCAGACGGCAAGGCGGAGCCTTCCCCAAAGAAGAACTGCTCCATCTGCTCGACGAGGAACTGCTGCGCCTGGGGAAGCCAAGGCTGGAGGCGGTATTCATTGAGCAGCATCTTCTGGTGGTTGAGCCACTCGTCCCACGCCGCTTTGGAGACGTTTTTATAGATTTTCTGGCCAAACTCCGAGTCGAAGGGCGGCTCGTCAAGGCCCTCCATTTCCTTCTTATAGCGAACGCAAAAGACGGTGTGCGCCATGCAAATAGCTCCCAGAAGCCATTGTAATGGTGCGGCGGGAGGGGCGCGGAGGCGGCCGGCAGATGGAGACGCGAATAAATTCACTTGACAAGCGTTGGAGCGGCAGGTTTTTCTATCTCCACCCCATGCAGGGTCCAAGGCCCCAAAGGCTGGATTCCCCGATTCACGGACCTCGCAGCATTGAAGCAGCTCTCCCCCGACCGCGTGTCTATCTCGAAAGGAGTTGCTATGGCAGAACCGAATGCAGTAGGGGCCACGACAGGACTGACAGATGATGCAGCCAGCGGCATAGCCTATCTGACCTTCATTCCGGCGATCATCTTTCTGGTCGTTGCGCCGTACAACACGAATCCCAAAGTGAAGTTCCACGCCTGGCAGTCGATTTTTCTGGCGGGCGCGTGGTTCGCAGTGTGGATCGTTCTGGTGATCATCGGGGTGATTCCGTTTGTGAATTTCCTCGATCTTTTCCTGTTCCCGGTGGTTGGGATATGCTTCCTCATCCTGTGGCTCATCACAATGATCCAGGCGTTTCAGGGGAAGCGGTTCAAGATTCCCGTCATTGGGGACTTCGCCGCGAAGCAGGCGGGTGGCTAGCGTCTGGATGGTCGCGCTGCGGGAAGTCAGCGCCTTTTGTTGTTCTTGAATCGCCGCTTGCTCCCACCCGGCGGCGGCGTTGAGTTTTTGCGCTTGTTCTTCTTCTGCTTAGCCGGAGAATGAGCGGGCTTCCTGCCGGTCAGCTTCAATTCTTCTTCAACCAAAGCAAACTGGAGCTTGCGTTCCTGGGCGAGCACGCGGTCCAAGATGACCTGGACGCGGTCGCCGGCGCGGAAACGGCGGCCTGAGCGCTCGCCCACGATCTCGTGCGTGTTTTCGCGCCAGGTGAAGCGGTCGGAGCGCAGCGAGTCGATGGGGACGAGACCCTCGACGAAAAGGTCAGTGAGCTCGACAAAGAGACCGTACTTGGCGGGGTTCAGCACCAGAGCGTCGAACTCTTCGCCGACCCGGTCCTGCATGAAGCGGACCTTCTTCCACTCGACCAGTTCGCGTTCGGCTTCGGCGGCGCGGCGCTCGGCCTGGCTGGACTCTTCGGCGATCTCGGCTAGCTCGGGTTCGGGGATGGGGGCTGCGCCGCCCCAGGCTTTCCTTTCTTGAGAAGAGATTCCTCCCACGCTAACTCGCCCCGCGGACTCGTTGGGATGGGGCACCCTGTTTTGTGTTTGGCCCTCACTCGGGTGTGACCAAGGAGAGCTTAATCGGCTTTGCGTGACGGTTCGTTGGCCCGTAACGCCGGCGCGAAGAAGCGTCTTGGCGATGCGGTGGACGATGAGGTCGGGATAGCGGCGGATGGGTGAGGTGAAGTGGGTGTAAGTGGGCGCGGCAAGGGCGAAGTGGCCCTCATTGATCTCCGAGTAGCGCGCCTGCGAGAGCGAGCGCAACATGAGGTAACTGAGGATGCGCTCTTCCGGCTTGCCCTCAATGCGCGCGGCGAGCTTTTGATACATTCGAGGCGTAACGGCGATGTCTTCCGGTATTTCGTGCTGGCGTGGATTGCGGCCGCGGCCGTGCGATTCGCGGCGCTCGGAGCGGGTGACTACGCGCTTCACAGGAAGCGGTCCAAGACCAAGAGAAAAACCGAAGCTGGCGGCGAGTTCCTCAAACTGGACGACGCGGCGTGGTTCGGGCTTCTCATGGATGCGGTAGAGCGAGGGGACGCCGAGATCCTCAAGCCAGACGGCCACGCACTCGTTGGCGGCGAGCATGAATTCCTCAATGAGGCGATTGGCCCAGGTGCGCTCGGATTTCGTGACGCCGCGCATCTGGCCGTGCTCGTCAAACTCGATGACCGGTTCGGGAAGATCGAAGTCGATGGAACCGCGTTCTTCGCGGCGCTGGTTCATGAGGACGGCGAGTTTTTTCATGCGCTCAAAGCGCTCCCGCGCCTCCAGGTCTTGGACGAGTGTGCCGGTTTGGTCAAGGATCGCCGATACCTGGGTGTAGGTCATGCGCGCGGCGGAGCGGATGATGCCTTCGGCGATTTCGAAGCTCTCGATACTGCCGGCGGCGTCGAGTTGCATGATGCAACTGAGGACAAGGCGGTCTTCGTTGGGGCGAAGGCTGCAGATGTCTGTCGATAGCTCCTGGGGCAGCATGGGAATGGCGCGATCGGGGAAGTAGACGCTGGTGCCGCGGAAGCGCGCCTCGAGATCGAGAGCGGAGCCGGAGCGGACGTACTCGGACACGTCGGCGATGTGGACCTGGAGCTCGTATCCGCCGTGGGCGCGCTCGCGGACGAGGACGGCGTCGTCGAAGTCGCGCGCGGTTTCGCCATCGATGGTGACGATTGGCAGCGAACGGAAATCGGCCCTGCCGACGGCAGCCTTTTGGTCAAGATGGGCGACCCGGCGGGCCTCGGCGAGCACGTGCTCGGGAAAGATACGCGGCAACTGATGCTTGCGGATCATCATCTCCACGTCGACGCCGAAGTCGTCGAGCGAGCCGAGGATTTCAATCACGCGGCCGAGCAGGAGGGCGCGTGGGCGTTGGCCAACTGGTGATCTCGGCATCGACGACAAGGCCCTCCGGGCTTTCGGGCCTTGGGCTGGTGGTTGCGCCAGCGCCCAAAACGCGATGCGGGTTGGACGGCGTGGCAGCGGGCGGAATTTCCGCCCCGGGAGGAATGAGGATGGGCTGCGTCATGCGGTCGTCGAAAGGGACGACCATGTTGTTACGATCGCGATCGGAACGGCCGTAGCGAAAGACGCCGACGACGGTGGGGTTGCGGCGCTCTAAAACCCTCGCGATGCGGCCCGACATGCGGCCATCGGCCCTGGGAGGGTCAACCTCGACCAGTACCTGATCGCCTTGCATGGCGGAGTTGATTTCGTTGGGCGGAATAAAAATGTCATCGGCCTGTTGCGTAGAGGGCGCGCCGGAGCGGCGATTGGGGCGGACAAAGCCGTAGCCGTCGCGGTGCAGATCGAGGCGCCCGGCGACGAGGCTCTGCCGAGTAGCGGCAGCAGGACGGCCTGCGGCGCGGGGAAGGCTCCAGTGTTCGCGGTCAACATGGACGAGGCGGCCGCTCGCGGTGAGGCGGGCGAGTTGCTCGAGAAGCAGGCGGCGTTCGTGGCCTCCGCCGAGCGAAAGCTCGCGGACCAACTGCTTGTAGCCGGCTTTTTGACCGGGAGAGGCAGCGATGCGGGCCAGCAAGTCGCGGTCGGTCATACGCCAAGATTACGGCAATTGGAAAGGCACCGGGCATCGAGGCGACGGCATGCGCGCCGGCGGCTTCCGGGGCTGATCCCGGCGTGGCCATAATTCTGCAATTCGAGGTTCGCAGGTTTTTCCCAATCGCGGCCATCGGGTTCCGTGCATGGTGCGCGATGAACGGTACTTTGGAGTCTGCACACGAATCATTGACTTGCCGTAGAATAGGGGAGCGCGTAATTCTGGTGGAACCGGAAGTTTGATTTTTATCGATCTACGGCCGCACAGAAAACTGCCGTGGCGAGAGATGCGGCAGCCGGCACATCGTTAACTTTTGGGTTCAAGCCATTGGCCCTGCCTTGGCATCCCCCAGTCCCCAGGTGGACAGAAAAGGAAGAATCCCTTGAGCGCAATGTGGAAACCAAGTCAGACCGGATCGACGATCCCGAGTTCCTCGCCGGAACCGCAACACGCGGCGCCTCCGGCTTATGTACCTGAAACTCCCTCCCGGGTGCAGGCTGCTACGTCCGACCAAGCCACGCTTGGCAAGGGCCTGTTTGTCAAGGGCGAGATCACAGGTTCGGAGTCTTTATATATCGACGGCAAAGTGGAAGGCACGATCAACCTCCCGGGAAATCGCGTAACGATCGGCCGCAATGGCCAGGTGGGAGCGAACATTACGGCGCGCGAGGTGGTGGTGCTGGGCAAAGTGCGCGGCAACGTCTCCGCCACCGACCGCGTGGACATCCGCGCGGAAGGATCTCTGCACGGCGATGTGGCGGCGGCGCGCATCAGCATTGAGGACGGGGCGTTCTTCAAGGGCGGAATCGACATCCGCAAACCCGACTCGAAGCCGGTGCAGGCAACGGGCACGGGGGGACCAGTTGCCGTTCCCGGCCCGGCTCCGGCCATACACGAAGCGCACAGTCCGGTTCAGATCTAGCGGAAGTTTCCCCAGCCGGGTTTTAGAGCATCTTCAGTTTTTGGCATCAGGACAAGCGCTCCCGGATGGACCGGGGCGCTTGTGTTTTTGAAGAACGGGTTACGGTGCAAGCACGCCGGGACAGTCCCGCGCCCGGCAGGATCGAGCAAAGTCTCAGCCGAGACGCAGCCGGCGCATGGCCACGCGAGGCAGCGCCGATCCGGATTTCTCAAGAACCCACATTGCGATGGCGGTCCAGACCGTGATGCCGGCGAGGAGGATGACTCCGTCGATTAAGTAGCGAGCATGAGGAGACTGGGCGAGGCGCGGCAGGCCATAGAGGGCGGCGCCAAGGCCCCACGCTACGAGCCAGGCGCCTGCGCCGCCCGCACACGCGCCGAGCAGGCAGCGGCCCATTTCGGCATAGTCTAGGCTGGCGAGAGAGACCATGCGGCGCTTGTGCAGCAGAACGGCGATGGTGAGGGTTTGCAAGGCGATGCCGATATCGGAGGCGAACGCCAGGCCAACGGCTCCGCGCCAGTGGAAGAGCCAGTCATAGATGGGCAGAGAGACCGCGGTCACGATGGTGCCGGCCACCATGGGCACGAAGGTATTGCCGGCAGCGTAGAAGGCGCGCGCATAGATGGCTTGCGCCGACCATAGGAAGAGTGAGAAGGAGAAGATGGCGAAGTAGGCGGCGCAGGCGCGCGAGTCAGAGGCTGAGAAGCGCCCACCGGTCATGACCAGGTCGATGGCTGGCCAGCCAAGCGCGACCATGGCGGAAGCCGCGAGCAAGCCAAGGGAAGCGACGCGCGAAACCGAATCGGCAACGCTGTTGGCGAATTCGTAGTGGCGATCGCGGGTCCAAAGGCTGGCGAAAAAGGGCATGGAAGCCGCGCCGGCAGCCTGCGCCAGCATGGCCATTGGCGCGGTGAAAAACTGCTTGGCGTAGTTGAAGAGCGTAACCGCGCCGCCGATTCTTGAAGCGAAGTGCCCGATGATCCAGTTGTCGGCGGTAACGAGGGAGACGCCGGCCATGAGGGGCAGAGACAAGCGCACCCACTCGCGAAGGCCCTCGTCGCGCCAGTCGAGGATCATGCGGTAGCGCGCGCCGGCGCGGTGCGCGAAAAACCAATTCAGGAGAAACGGCCCGCACACGGCTCCCGCAACGGTGCCGATAGCCAGCGATGAAACGCCGATGCGCCTGACGAGGAGCAGCCCGCCAACTATAGTGCCGAGGCCGTAGATGAGCGGCGCGACGGCCTGCACGTTGAACTGCTTGCGCACCAGCAGGACAGCGCCAAAGACCCCGCCGGCAAAGAAGCACAACTGCGCGGGCAGCAGAATACGCGTGAGCTGGACGCAGAGCGCGGCCTTGCGGGGGTCAAAGCCGTTGAACCACCAGCGCACGTACCAGGGAGCGAAGATTTCAGCAAGAACGATGGCCGCGCCCAGCACCAGATACATGGCGGTGAGGATGACGGAAAGCGATCGCTCACCCTCGGCATCGCGGCCGTCCTCGTGATAACGGGTGAGGATAGTGACGAAGGTGATGGAAGCCGCGCCCCCGACGAGAAAATAGGAGATCATGTCGGGCAAGTAAAAGGCGGCGTTCAGGGCATCGGCCTGCACGCCGCTGCCGAAGAGCCAGGCGATGTACTTAATGCGCACCAGGCCGATGACGCGCGAGAGAAACGTTGACACCATGAGCACGACAGTGGCGGAAAAGATGCTGTGTGCGTGGGAGGGACGCAGAAAGCGCAACCCGCGCACCCACCATGGGCGTGGCGGCTGAGGCTGGGCCGCGGCGGTAAAGTCCAACTGCCGGGGATCGCGATCTGAGGGCGGGCTGGTCACTGCAGTCGATTCTATAAGGAGCTTGCGAGCGGGGCTGCGGAATGAGGAGGAGCGCGGTTATTCTGTAGCCATGAAGTATTTCCTACAACATTCCGAGTGTTTTGGAGCGGCTTTTCTGCTGGGAATCAGCGCCCTGGGGCAAACCATTCACGGCCGCGACGGAATCACCCTGCCGCCTCCGCCCGTGGTGAAGGCCGTTCCGGTCACGGACGATTATTTCGGGACAAAGATTGTCGACAATTACCGCTGGCTGGAGGACGCCAACAGTCCCGCGACCAAGGCGTTCATCGACGAAGAGAACGAATATACGGCGCGCTATTTCGAACAGGCGCGCAATCGACAGCAGGTCAGCGACGATCTGGACGCGCTTGAGCAGGTGACCACCTGGACTGTGCCCATCCAGCGCGGCAACGATCTTTTCTTCGAGAAGATGCTGGCGGGCGAGGACCAGGCATCGATCTACGTGCGCCACGGATGGACGGGGAAAGATAAGCGGCTCATCGATCCGGCGCAGTTCAGCCGCGATCCGAACACATCGGTAGATCTGGCGGCCGTGTCGCGCGACGGAACGCTGGTGGCATACGAGGTGCGCCAGGGAGGCGCGGACGAAACCACGGTGCGGGTGTTCAATGTGCAGGCGGGAAAGACGCTTCCGGACGAGTTGCCCAGTGCAATCTACCTGAGCGTGGAGTTTACGCCGGATGGAAAAGGGCTCTATTACTCGTGGATGGACCAGAAGGGTTCTCTGGTGTACGAGCACGAACTGGGAACAAGGGCCTCGCGAGACACGCTGATCTTCGGGCGCGAGTTCCGCGGCGAAGAGCTCGGCCCGAACGATCTGATCGAGGCGTACCTGTCGGACGACTATCGCTATCTGGTGGTTGAGATCGATCGCGGCGTGCCGGCAAAGCGAGTGGACATTGTTTACCGCGACCTGACCAAGCCCGGCTCGTATTTCGACATATTGATTTGGGGCGTGGACTCACGGTTTTCCGCCGACTACGTAAAGGGCGCATGGTATGTGAGCACGGATTACAAATCGCCCAACTGGCGGATTTTGAAGGCCGACCCAGGCATCATGCCCGATGCGTGGACGACGATCGTGCCCGAGGGGAGCGATGCGATCGACAGCTTCAACATTGTGGGCGACAAGATTTATGTCAACCGCCTGCACGATGCGAAGACAGAGACAGACGTTTATACGCTTGAGGGAAAACCTGCCGGCAGCGTCGGATACGATGGCATCGGGTCAGCGACCATCCTTGCAGGCCGTTCGACGAGCCGGTACGGGTTCTTCAGCTTCCAATCGTTCATAGCGCCACCCGCGATCTACCGTCTGGACACGCTGACGGGCGAGCGGGAGATTTTTGCGCAAACAAAAGTCCCCTTCGATTCCAGCCAGTACGAGCTGAAGCAGGTGTTCTACGCATCGAAAGACGGCACGAGAGTGCCCATGTTCATCGCCGGCAAGAAGGGGTTGAAGCAGGATGGCACGGAGCGGCTGCTGATGACCGGCTACGGCGGATTCAACCTGGGCGAAGTTCCGGAGTGGAATCCCGCGTGGGCATGGTGGATGCGAAGAGGGCGGATGGTTTGCGCTGCCCAACCTGCGCGGCGGCGACGAGTATGGAGAGAAATGGCACGAGCAGGCGATGTTTTCCGGTAAGCAGAATGTCTTTGATGATTTCTTTGCTGCGGCGGAGTATTTAATCGCCAACAAGTACACTTCACCGGACCATTTTGCCATTCGGGGACGTTCGAACGGCGGCCTGCTGATGGGCGCGGCGATCACCGAGCGGCCGGATCTGTTTTCGGCGGTGTGGTGCGGCTATCCGCTGCTGGACATGCTGCGCTACCAGAAGTTTGAGCAGGGCGAGCACTGGGTCACCGAATACGGATCGGCGGACAATGAACAGCAGTTCAAGTATCTGCTCAAATACTCGCCTTACCAGAATGTAAGGAAGGGCGCTAAATATCCGGCCGTGCTGTTTTGGACGGGATCGAGCGATACGCGAGTAGACCCGCTGCACGCGCGCAAGATGACTGCGCTGCTGCAGGCAGACTCGGCAAGCGGGCGTCCCGTGCTGCTGCACTACAGCCTCGGCGGAGGCCACTCGGCAGGCGTGGGTATCGAGCAGCATATCCAGGACGACACGGATGAGCTTACTTTTCTGTGGACGGAAACGGGACAGCCTTAGAGTTCCTATGTAACATTCGCAAACAGTGGAGACGCGTTGAGGACCTATGCGGGAGTTGTCCGTGAGTAACCTCATGTCGCGGGATGCTCTTCCGATAAGTAAAGTACAGAACCGGAAAACGTGCCCGGAGGCGCGCCCGCCGAGGCTTCGCCCGCGAAGATTGATTGCGGGCAAATCGGAGCGGGTGCCGCAAGCGGCACAAGCAAGATCGAAGCATTCAACCGTAATGTGTCTCAGGAGAGCCGAAGGGCTGCCGGCGGCGCGACGGGGGCCCGGAGAAAGAATGCCGCAAGCAGAACTGCAGACGGACAAGATTGACTGGCGGGATGAGGAAACCCGATTGTCCGCACTGGCTTCGACGGGGATTCTGGACACGGAGCCGGAGCCCAGCTTCGATGCCATCACCCGCCTGACGGCCGAGTATTTCAAAGCGGACACGGTGTTGCTCGGCTTTGCCGACGAGAGCCGCGTGTGGATCAAGTCCTACTGGGGCGAGCCGGTGCGGGAACTGCCGCGCAGGGGAAGCGTGTTTGAGATGGTGCTGGCCGAAGACGGGCCGGTGGTGGTGCCCGACGTCGCGAAGCACCCGATGCTCGCGGCCGGCCCGCGGACGATTCGGCGGCTTGAGGTGGCGTCGCTTGCGAGCGCGCCAATCCGATCGGGTGAAGGTAAGATTCTGGGTACGCTAACGGTCTTTGCATGCCAGCCTCGGCGGGGCATGGCAGCGGAGGAGCTGCGCATGCTGGAGAGCCTGGCCGATATTGCGGCGAGCCAGTTGGAACTGCGCAGGATGCGCAGGAGGTTCCGCAGCTATCCAGCGCAGCACCCGCGCGCGCCCGAGCCAGTGGCGGGGACCTGGCCCCGAAAGGCGGACCTGCGGTACGCGCTGGACAATCGGCAGTTTGTGCTTTATTACCAGCCGGAGGTCGAGCTTTCGTCGCGCAGAATCGTGGGGGTGGAGGCGCTGATCCGCTGGCAGCATCCCGAGCGGGGACTGGTTCCGCCCATGGACTTTATTCCTCTTGCCGAGGAAAGCGGGCTGATCCTGCCCATCGGCGACTGGGGGCTCTCGGAGGCCTGCAACCAGATTCAGCAGTGGTGCCGCGAGGACCCTGAAAGTGCCGCACCGCGGGTGTGCGTGAATCTTTCGGCGCGGCAGTTTGCGCGGGAAGGGCTGGCCGACCATGTGGAGGCGCTGCTGCGCATTTCGGGCGTGTCGAGCCGGCTGCTTGGACTGGAAGTGACGGAGTCGAGCCTCATCTCAGAGAGCGGAACGACGCTGGAAGTGCTGGGCAGCCTGCGTCGCCTCGGGGTGTCGCTGCTGATGGACGATTTCGGCACAGGCTACAGCTCGCTGCATCACCTGCACTGCTTGCCCTTCGATGTGCTCAAGATCGATCGCTCGTTTGTAACGCGTATGACGGCGGGCGAACAGCCGCTGCAGATTGTGCGCACCATCGTGGAGTTGGCGCGCGCGCTGGGGATGGATGTGGTGGCGGAGGGAATTGAGACCGAGGAACAGTACAGGCTGTTGCGGCAGTTGGGTTGCCGTTTTGGGCAGGGGTTCTTCTTTTCCCGGCCCGTGAGCGCGGAAACCATGAGCCAGATGCTGCGGCTGCCAGGACGCATTCTGCTGGAGCCGGTGAGTTGTGAGGCTGATTCCAACTGAGCGAGCATTCGAGGCCGCTGGCAGGGCGCCGAAATGGGAATGGTGCAGAACGTCTCCTGATTTGGGAGGAGATCGAGTATCCGATTGGAGCTTTCTGAGGGCTGCGCGTGCAGGACGGAATATGCTCTGTTGCATGCAGCAATCGGCCCAGAGCGAACCCTCGCCCCGATCGCAAAGCTTTGCGGGACTGCTGGCGGCGCTAGCAAAGCCAGCGCGTGACGATTCGCTTCGAGAGCCGGAATGGAACGAAGCAGATCTGGGCGCGGATGTGGTGACGCTCAGCTACGATCGCGCCCTGCGCGCGCACGCCCGCTACAAGCCGGCGTATCCCGTCGACTTGCCCGCACCGCAGCCTGAGCAAGTACAGCAGTGCGGCTCTCAGGAAACGACAGCGCTCGTCGAAGGGCTCGCTGAAAAAAACGTCGCCGCAAAGGCAAGTGCCAGGCGCGATGCGGATCTTTACGGCGATCTGCGAACGGCAAGCGTAACCATTCGCTTGAGCAAGACAGAATGCGCACAGCTGCATCAACGTGCGGCAGAAGCCGGTGTGACGGTTTCCTCCTACATGCGCTCATGCACATTTGAGGCCGACGCGCTGCGCGCCGAGGTAAAGGCGGCGCTGGCGGAGTTGCGGTTGAACGCAAACAAAGGGAAACCGGCCGCGCTCAAATCCTCACGACGGTCTATGGTTTGATTGGTTGGCGCGTTGCTTACCGCGCCGAGGCGCAGCGGTGCACATCGGCTGAGAATAATCACTCGACTTCAAGGATCAGGCACTTGAGGTATTCGGTTTCAGGCAGGTTGAGGATGACCGGATGATCCGGCGCCGCGCCACGGCGCTCAAGCAGGCGTACACGCCTCGCGGCATCGGCGGCGGCAGCGGCAACGGCGGCCTCGAGATCGGCCCAGCTGACATGGTGCGAGCAGGAGCAGGTGACGAGCAGCCCTCCGGGACGAACCATCTTGAGAGCGCGCAGGTTCAACTCCTTGTAGCCGCGCATGGCGCCCTCAACAGCGCGCTTGCTTTTGGCGAATGCCGGCGGATCAAGGACGATGGCGTCGAATCGTTCGCCGGATTGCGACCAGTCACGAAGAATTTCGAAGGCGTCGGCCTCGATCCAATCCACTTCCGCGGCCAATTGGGAGCGATTGGTTTCAAGATTTCGTTCTGCCACTTCTAGCGAGGCGCGCGAGACATCGATGCCCGTGACTTTGCAGCAGACCTGCGCGAGATGCAGGGCAAATCCACCCTGGTAGCAGCAGACATCGAGCGCGCGGCCATTTGCACCTAGGCGGCGGGCCCACTCCTGCGCGGCGGCGTAGTTGGTGCGCTGGTCAAGAAACGCGCCGGTCTTCTGGCCGGCGTTGGCGTCATAGTGAAAGGCGAGGCCGTTGAGGTGGAACTGCGTGGCGCCGGCCGAGTGCGCGGGGCCGGCAAGCCAGAGCGGGTCGAGCCACAAAGGATCTGGGCTCGGCGCGGGAAGGCCCTCGATCTCGCGGATGCGCGGGTCGGGGCGCTCCAGGATGGCCGCAGGCGCAAGTTCCTCGCGCAGCACGCGAACACAGGTCTCGCGCACACCTGCGGTGAGCAGCCCTTTGGTCAGCAGTTGCAGCACAATCAGGCTGCCATATTTGTCGGCGATCAGGCCAGGCAGTTCGTCGGCCTCGCTGAAGCAGAGGCGGCACGCGTCGTTGGCGGCGTCGAGCAGCGGCTTGCGGCGAGCGATGGCGGCGCGCATCCGCGAAGCAAGCAGCTTGAGCCATGCAGGCTCGTCAAGTGACTTCACGCGAAACTAGACGCAACACGATTTGCGACGAAGGGCTGTAAAGCGCCGTGCCCAGAAGGAGCCCGCGGTTGTCGGCCACGGGTAAAAGTGTTTCTCCCGGTTTTGGAGGAATGATTCCCCCAACATCGGACGAGTATACCCAGAGATAGCCGGCGCGCAGCCGGTCAGCGGCGCGACGGTTGACGGTAGCGCCTGGCTGGGCAGCGCTGGGTCCGGCCGATTTCGACTCATCCTACCATCTTCTCATCCACGGGAGTTTAGCCCGTCGAAAGGCCTGTTGCGGTAGCCGACGGCCCGGCTGAGCTGGTGGATAGCCGCAATGTCCAGGTTACTTAAACGGGCCTGAAAGACCATAAAAAATAGCGTAAGTTGCATATTCTATTTTATTTACAATGAACTCGATAAAAAAATTAGAGCACTACTTGACAAGATTATGTGTATGAAGTATACATACACTAGACAGTTGGAGATGGCCATGTTCCTAACTCTTCAAGCCAACGACAAACGCCCGCTCTACCAGCAGATCACGGATGGAATCAAGGCCTTGATCGCCGGCGGCAACCTGAGTGAGGGCGTAGCGCTGCCTTCGGTGCGGCAGGTGGCGGGCGCCCTGGGCGTCAACCTCAACACCGTCGCCGCAGCCTACCGCCAGTTGCAGGATGAAGGCTTTGTTACCGTGCGCCACGGAGCGGGCGCGGTGATCGCGTCGCGAACTTCCCGACCCGTTGATGGGGCCGAACTCTACCAACCATTGCGCACGGCGCTTACGCAGTTGGTCCTCAGCGGACTCTCTGGCCGTGAGATCGAAGAGACGGTTCGTCAGGAACTCGCGCTCTTGCAACAGAAAGGAGACGCCCGATGAGTGCGCCAACACAATTTGAATTGATTGTTTTTATCACTACGCTGGTAATTCTGGCACTTGCCTACAGCCTGTGTTCACGTGGAACTGGCCGCTCAAGAACGGGCCGGGATTCTTCCTGGGCGTTGAGGTTCCGGCGGGATTCTATGAGGGGCCGGGAAGAAGCTGGCTGAAGGGCTATCGCGCCATGCTGGTTGCGTTGTATCTGATCCTAGCCGCGTTCTTTGGGGCCTGCTTCGCGTTTGGGCGGTCTGATTTGGCTCCCCTGTGTGGATTTTGGGCTCTCCTTTACACAGCGACTATTCTGGCCTTCTCTGCCTGGACGCGCCACAACTCGGCGTAATCCGCCGGTGCGCCCGGTTGCGGTGGCGCTTGAAACCCGCCGCCTCGGCGATTACATCTCCTGGCCGATGGAAGCACTCATGGTTGTGGTGATTGCCCTCTGCTGGTGGCTGGAACTCCACCATGCATCGCACAAGGAATGGTTGAATATGCTCACGATGACCTGGCTTGCCTGGCTTGTTGCCGGGCAGATACTGCTGGCTCGTTCCAGCTATCCACTTCCGGTTGATCGCACCGAAGAGCACTACAGATACCAGGACGCCATGAGGCGAAACTCAGTTCGCGTGTGGAACAGCATCGCCGGTTCTTCGTGATTGTTCTTGCTGGGGTTGCACTGCGAGACACATGGACTCCGGCCCGAACGGTCCCCGGATTTCTTTGGCTCTTGCTGAGCGTCTCTCTGGTGGTTTGGGCCTATGTCATCGTTCAGGCATTCCGTAGAATGCGGCTGGCGACGACGCTGGGCCGCGATCTGCTCCCGCCCGCAGTTGGTCAACACCCTTTCGCAGAGCGCCGTGGATAGGAGTGGGTGAGAATTGCGGATTGTGGGGAAGCCGCCACTATCGGATCTGGTTCGCAATCTGGTTTGGCGGAATCCTGGCTATAATCCTTTATTCGCAGTTCAGGTAGGTCTCGACTGGCTGGAATCCAGGTCTCGCATCTGAGGCCTGGGACTCCACCGCCGCTTGTTCGATCACTGCTTACGGCCTATGTATTCACCGCCGAAAACGCAAGCGGCCTATAATGAAGCATGGCGACTGTCCGGCAGACCATACCGGCAGAGGTTCTGAGCGCGCCCGTGCCTCCCGCGCAGGAGGCCAGGTTCCCGCCCCCGGAGCGCAGGCCGGCCCGAGACGAGCGCTCCATCGGCGAGCGCTTTGAGGCGCTGCTTCGCCAGGCGCAGGCCAACCGGCCCAATGAAGATATCTCATTGATTCGAAAGGCGTGGGAGTTCTGCGTCGCGCACCACGAGGGGCAGACGCGCCTGAGCGGCGAGCCCTACATTGTGCACCCGCTGGAAGTGGCCGAAGTGCTGGTGGAGATGAAGCTGGACGCGACCGCCATAGCGGCGGCGCTGCTGCACGATGCCGTGGAAGACACCAAGGCCACCAGCGAGGAGATCGCGGAAAAATTCGGCGACCAGGTGGCGCACATCGTCGAGGGCGTAACCAAGATCGACAAGATCCAATTTGCCAACCGCGAAGACCGCCAGGCGGAGAACGTGCGCAAGATGCTGCTGGCCATGGTTTCCGATGTGCGCGTGGTGCTGATCAAGCTGGCCGACCGGCTGCACAACATGCGCACGCTGGAGCACCTGAAGCCGGACCGGCAGGAAGCGATTGCGCGCGAGACTCTGGACATCTACGCTCCGCTGGCGCACCGGCTGGGCATGGGCAAGGTGCGCGGCGAGCTGGAGGACCTGGCCTTCCGCTATACCGACCCGGTGAGCTACGAGCAGGTGGCGGCGGCGGTGGAGGCGCGGCGCGTGGAGGGCGAGCAGTTCCTGCGCAGCGTGGAAGACACGCTGGTGGAGCAGCTGAGGGAAAACGGCATCCAGGCGCGCGTGGAGTGGCGCATCAAGCGGCTCTACTCGATCTACCAGAAGATCGAGCGGACCAAGGTTTCGTTCGACCAGGTTTACGACCTGCTGGCGATTCGCGTGATCACGCAGGATGTGGCCTCTTGTTACGCGGTCTTCGGGCTGATTCACACGCTGTGGCGTCCGGTGCCGGGGCGGATCAAGGATTTTATCGCCATTCCGCGCGCCAACCGGTACCAGTCGCTGCACACCACGGTGATGAGCGCCAGCGGCCACCAGTTCGAGGTGCAGATCCGCACCGAAGAGATGCATCGCATCGCCGAGGAGGGTATTGCGGCGCACTGGAAGTACAAGGCGGGCGGCGGGGTGGTGACGGCCCGCGACGAGGAGCGGTTGAACTGGATTCGCCAGCTTGTGGAGTGGCAGAAGGAGATGACGGATCCCAACGAATTTCTCTCCAGCCTGAAGATGGACCTCTATCCCGACGAGGTGTACACCTTCACGCCGAAGGGGAAGGTGGTGGTGGTGCCGGCAGGCGCCACGCCGGTGGATTTTGCCTATACCATCCATACCGACGTTGGCCACACCTGCGTTGGGGCCAAGATCAACGGCCGCATGGCGCCGCTTCGCACCAAACTGCGTACGGGCGACATCGTTGAAATCGTCACGCAAAAGGACCACAAGCCCAGCCGAGACTGGCTCACGTTCGTCAAGAGCCCGCGCGCGCGCAACAAGATCAAGCATTGGCTCAACGAGGACCAGCGGCGGCGCGCGGTGGAGATCGGGCGGAAGCTGCTGGATCGCGAGGCACGCAAGTTCAAGGTGCCGATGACGCAGATCGACGATCAGGATCTGGGGCGCATCGCGAATGAATTCGGCGTGGCCACGGCAGCCGATCTGCTGGCAACGCTGGGCCAGGGCAAGCACACCGCGCACCAGGTGCTGAGCAAGCTGGCGCCGGGCTTCGCGGTGCCGCCTGAAGCCGAACCGGGCGCGGAGCCGAAGCCGGGCGAAGCGGGCATGAGCGATGCGGTGCGCAAGTTGCACCTGACCGGTTCGGATTCGCTGCAGGTTGAAGGGCAAAACGATCTGCTCGTTTATCGTGCGCGATGTTGCAACCCCATCCGCGGCGAGGAGATTGTGGGCTACGTAACTCGCGGTAAGGGAGTGGCCGTGCATGCGCGCAGTTGCCCCAACGTGCAGAACCTGCTGTACGAAAGCGACCGGCGCATCAACGTAGAGTGGTCGCGGGCAGCCGAAGGCGCCGCCGGGCAAGCACAACGCTATCCGGTGAAGATTACCGTCCACTGCGACGACCGCACCGGCATGTTGAAGGAACTGACTGCCGTGATCTCCGACGAGAACACGGATATTCGCGGCGTGGAGTTAAGCCGTGACGAAGAGGGTGGAGCGGTGATTGAGTTTTTGGTGGAGGCCGAGGACGTTCGCCACCTGAACCGCATGGTTCTTGGGTTGCGGCGGGTGGATGGCGTTCGCCAGGTGCAGCGGACGCAGAATGTTTAACAGCAGCGGTCGGGGACAATTGGCAATGAAACATTTGTCTTGATCGCAACAGACGAAATCACGAATGAAGGGGCCAGACGGCTCGGCAATTCCTCCGCCCGGATTTCGAGCCCGCTAGTTGGCCGCGCGCCGGTCTCATTCGGGCTGCGCCTGACGCAGTTCCAAATCAAGAAGATGGTATGATTTGAGGCGACGGACCACCGCTGCAGACACTCAATTCCGAGGCCATATTGAGCCCCTGCGGACCACGCGATAACCCATTAAAATGCGAGCGGTTCGTTCTGCACGTCAGCGGCAAAATGGGCGGCAATAAAGCTGCATCGAAATCCATGATGAACATCGACGATGTTGCAAACTATGTTGCACTTCTGACCGTCTGCTGATCGAGGATCGCGCTCTCCCCGAGCCACGCCTGCTCAAAAAGGCATTAGGCATTCGCCTGTTCGAAGAGCGGCTGCTGAAGCTGTTCAGCGAGGGGCGTCTATTCGGCACCGTGCACACCTGCATCGGGCAGGAATGGACGGGCGTGGCTCTGGCGGAACATCTGGCGAAGAGCGACGTTCTTTTCAGCAATCATCGCTGCCATGGGCACTATCTTGCCCGCACCGGAAATTACGCTGGACTTTTTGCGGAAGTGATGGGCCGCGAGTCTGGCATCTGCCGCGGCCGCGGAGGCAGCCAGCACATCTGCGATGCCAACGTTTTCAGTAATGGCGTCCAGGGAGGGATCGTCCCTGTCGCTGCCGGGATTGCGTTCGCAAAGAAGCTCTCGCGGCGGCGAAGACATCTCTGTTGTCTGCATCGGCGATGGAACGCTGGGCGAGGGCGCTCTCTACGAGAGCATGAATCTGGCATCCATCTGGAGCCTGCCGCTGCTAATTGTGCTTGAGAACAATTTGTACGCGCAGAGCACGTCGCAGGTGCAGACATTGGCAGGATCCATCGAAGAGCGCGCCGAGGCATTTGGAATTCGCGCGCTCCGCGGGGACACGTGGAATCCGGTGCGGCTGATCGAGCTTGCGGGAGAGGCGATTGGATATGTGCGGCGGGAGCGGCGTCCGCTCTTCCTGCGCATCGATACCTACCGGCTGATGGCGCACTCGAAAAGCGACGACAATCGCGACCCGGCAGAGATTGCGGCTTACCGGGAGTGCGATCTGTTGCATCGCGCTTCGCAAGTGCATCCGGAGATTATGGAGCCGATTCAATTGGAACTGGTTCCCGTGCTGGATGCGGCGCTCGGAGAGGCCGACAGGTCACCGATGACCAGCGACCTTGACGAACCGCCTGACGAACCGGGCACGTCGTGGAAAGCTACCGAATTCCAGGGTGGGGAACGCGTAGTTAACCGAATCTACGCCGGATTGCGCGCAGCCCTGGAGCGCGATGATCGCGTTGTGATGCTGGGCGAGGACATTGAAGGGCCTTACGGCGGCGCGTTCAAAGTGACCAAGGATCTGAGTCAATTGTTTCCCGGGCGCGTGCGCAATACGCCCATCAGCGAGCTGGCAATTACGGGCATGGGCAACGGGCTGGCGCTGGCAGGGATGCGGCCGGTGGTGGAGATCATGTTTGGCGATTTCGTCACGCTGGCCTGCGACCAGATTGTGAATCATGCGGCAAAATTCAGCTTCATGTATGCCGGGAAGGTGCAGGTCCCGCTGGTGGTGCGGACCCCCATGGGAGGCAAGCGCGGTTATGGCCCCACGCACAGCCAAACGCTGGAAAAGCATTTGCTGGGCGTGCCGGGAACGCGCGTGATCGCGCCGCATCATCGCTTCGATCCCGCTCAAGTCTACGAGCGGCTGTTGAGCGATGCGGTTCCGGCGATGCCCACCATTGTCATCGAAAACAAGACTCTTTATGGCGACAAGGCTTCGCCCGATGCCGTTGCGGGCTTCAAGTGGTTTCACAGCGCGCACGATTTTCCCATCAGCACCATGCGCGCCCAGGCCCGGCCCGACGCCACGATCGTTTGCTACGGCGGTATGTTGCCGGATGTTGAGAAGGCCGTAGATCGGCTCTTTATGGATCACGACGTGGTGGCGGAAGTCATCTGCCCCATGCAGCTCTATCCCTTGCAGAAGCAGGCCATGCTGCCGCTGGCGAAGCGCAGCGGGCGGTTGCTTTTTGTGGAAGAAGGACACGGCTTTTGCGGATTTACCGCCGAACTGATGGCCTCGTTCTATGAGATGGACCACGCTCTCGTAATGCGCAGGGTGTATTCGCGGCCGCAGCACATTCCGTCGTCCAAATCTCTGGAGTTGCACGTGCTGCCCAGCGTGGACCGCATCGTAGAAGAAACCTTGGAGCTGCTGCAATGACCGCGGCCATACCGATTGTTCTGGAGCGCGATAACGTCAACGACGAGACGGTGACGCTGGTGCGCTGGTTCGCCGGTCATGGCGACATGGTGGAGATGGATGCTCTCGTGGCCGAGGTGGAAACCAGCAAGGCGAATGTCGAGGTCCATGCGCCTGCGAAAGGCTACCTCGTGCAGGAGTTTCTTGAAGGCGAAGAAGTGCCCGTCTCCGCCGTGATCGGCTACATCGCGCAGGAAGTCCCTTCCAGTGGGCCGGCTTCGGGTAAGGGATGCAAGCCCGCCGCGCCGCGCAAGACGGAAGACGCAGTTACAGCGAGCGAACCAGTGGCCGTAAAAACACAGACCAAGCTGCCGCAAGTTGCGCTGGCAGAGCCCGCCTTTGCTCCGGCGACTCCGTACGCACAGCGAATTTCTCCGGTTGCGCTGAAGATGATGGAGGACCACGGCATCGCGGCGGCGGTTTTTGCCGGCAGGTCCGTCGTACGCAGGCAGGACGTGCTCGACTATCTCAATCCCCCGGCGCCCGCGCAGCCGCCTCAACGCGTGAATGGTAAAACGCCGGCGTTTACGCGGTCGGCGATCGCGCAGCCTTACAAGGAAATTCCGCTATCAAAAAGGAAGCGCAGCGAAAGATCGAATCTGGGGGCAGGTGTGGAAAATTCCGTCTCCAGCTCGGTGTCGGTTACATGCTTTACACGCGGGCTGCGCCGCATCCTGGATGCGAGCCTGGGTCGCGGCAGCGCATCGGCGGTGATGGTGTATGAAGTAAGCCGCCTGCTCAAGAAGTTTCCCACTCTGAACGCCACATACCGGGCCGAAGCGATGCTGCAATACGACGCGATCAACGTGGGATTTGCCATGGACGACGGGCGCGGCCTGAAGGTTGCGGTGCTGCCCAACTGCGATGCGCTGCCTTTGAATGAGGTTGTTGCCATGCTGCGCGATTTGACCGTCGCCTACATCGAAGACAAGTTAACCCCCACGCAATTGGCGAATGCCACGTTCACCATCAGCGATCTTTCAGGTTTGGGTGTTGCCGGGTTCGTGCCGCTGATCAGCGAAAACCAGGGCGCGATCCTGGGCATTGGCGGCGAGCAATTCGCTCCGGCCAGCACATATGGTTTTTACACTCTTACACTGACGTTCGATCATCAGTTGAGCGACGGCCGCACCGCTGCTCTATTTCTTGGAGAATTAAAGTCTCGCTTGCAGAATTATGAGAGCGCGGCCGGAGAGACGGAGGCGCAATTGGTTTGTTCCCGGTGTTTCCGCACCGCCAGTGAATTGAGCGCCATGAATCAACATCTTTTGCGAAGCGCCGGTGAGGGTAGTTATCTTTGCACGGTTTGTGCGAGTGGGTGGTAACAGAACATGACTGAAGAAGGTTTGCAGCAATTCGTTGCGACACTCAGCAAAAAGGAGAAGGCGCAGATCACCGCGGCCACTTCGCTGGATAGCTTACTTCCGGGATCGCTCGGGCGCACCAGGCTGGACGCGGCTCTGCGCTATAAACTGGGCGTCGCGAACGCCAGGGTCTATGAGGCGGTAACGTTTGGCGATCTCTGCCGATTGCTCGGCGCCACGACGCAAAATGGCGTATCGCCGGAAGCGGCTGCGCCGCAGCCTGCCTCGCTTCCGTCGCACTTGACCCCGCAGGCCGGCGATGGTCGAAAGCACCTCCAGGTGGGAGTCGACCTGGAGCCGATCTCGGCAATGCCGCAAACCCAAGACTATTGGGAGGACGAGTTTTACAAGCACACGTTCACGCCGCGCGAGATTGCGTATGCGCTCCTCCAGCCGTCGCCGCAGGCCACCTTTGCAGGAGTATGGTGCGCAAAAGAAGCGCTGCGCAAGGCCGACCCCGCGCTGGCCCAGGCTGAGTGGACTTCGCTCGAAGTGATCCACGATGCATCCGGCAAGCCTTCGATGGCCGTCGACGGCGCACCCGTGGCGGGTGCTCTCAGCGTGAGTCACGCGGGGGAGATAGCGATCGCAGTGTTTGTTGCCGGCGAGCCGGCCCAGGCCGCATTCGGTTCCGTTCAAGACGGCGAAGGCGTTGGATTGTTGGAGAATGTCGAAGAGCTGTCTGCCGGGGATCGTGGCAGCGGAAGATTGAACACCGCGATCGCTCTGCTGGCGCTGTTGATTTCGATGGCCGCGCTCGCCGTCACCCTCTTCTATCGCTAAGATGAAGTTCGGAGCTGCGATTCGCCCACATGGATTCCTTCGCTGATCGCCGAGCTACGCGCGGCCTCTGGCAAGCCGATCATTGTCTATCCGAACTCCGGCGAGGGATGGGATGCGGCGCGGCGCTTGTGGACGGGCGTAACCGATCCAGCGGAATTTGGCGCCAAGGCGGCAGAGTGGTTTCATGCTGGTGCGCAAATGGTTGGCGGCTGCTGCCGCACGCGGCCGGCGCATATCGCCGCGGTGGAGCAAGCGGCTGCGAGGTCTCCGGGGCGGACGGTCCCCGGTTAAAAATTTGAAAACGGGCGGCGGCCAAAGAGCGACTTAGCTACACCAATTTCAGCGCCGCCATGCCTTTGCGGGGCGGGATGTAGCCGAAGGCGCGGGAGGCGATGGCGAGTCTTTCGCGGCTGAGCAGCTTGTGAATCTGGCCGCGGGCATGATCGGCCCAGGGACCGTGGTTGTCGAGCTTGATATAAGCGCGCCAGTGACGCAGGGCGCAGCGGCTCTGCCCCATGCGCTCGTAGGCGAGGGCCAGGTTGTAATGGGCGTCGGCGTAGCGGGGCGAGAGGGCGACGGCCTTGAGGTAGGCGGCGATGGATTCGTCGAGCCGCTCGAGCTCGTCGAGCACGTTGCCGAGGTCGAAGTAGGCGAGTACGTATCCGGGGTCGGCCACGGTGGCGCGGCGGTAGACTCCTCGGCGCGACCGTACTGCCGGAGGTGAAAGAACATGGTGCCAAGGTTGATGCAGGCGGCCGCGTACTGTGGATCGATGGAAAGAATTTCCTCGTAGAGAGCAATAGCGCGCTGCTTCTCGCCGGCTTCCTCAGCCTGCACCGCGGCATGGAAACGCTCCTGAAGGCCGCGCGACTCTTGCGCTCCGCGGCGGCGCAGCGGAGCGGGTTCTGAGGACGCGAGAGCGATTTCCGCGTCCCCAGTGCGCTCAAAGTCAAAGAGCAACTGGCGGCGGATGGGATCGACCATGGCGCCGCCATGACGGAAAGCCAGGCGCGTACCGGTACGCACCACGCGCGTCTCGAGCAGCGGGTTCGACATGCCCGCCACGGCCTTCATGGCCAGAATGGAGTCGCGAATGGAAGCCGCGGACACGTCGTCTTCGCGCAGCGAGCGCAAAGTGCGCAGTTGCCCGAGATCCTGAAAGCTATAGGTTTCCTTTTGAGGAATCAGCTCGGCACGTTCCCAGGCTTGCAATTGACGGGAACTGATTTGCAGGATGCGTAAGACGTCCTGACGGCGATAGCTGGTCACGCTTAGATGCTCCCCCAATGGATGGCGCACAGCCTCGGCAGTTGAACTCGAGCTCTCAATATCCGGGGCCGAACTCAAATTCCCGGCCGAGAACCTGATCGCGGCTCTCGGAAAAATTACGGAGGAATCGTTCCCTTTCAGGATTATGCCAAGAGCGAGGGTGGATAAGCGCGCCGGAATTGCGGCGGCAACCAAAAACTCGTGGATAACGAGTGCATGATTTGGTACATGCCGCGGTTAGAACGCCAGGCAGCTGGAATGTCAGCGGGATTTCGACGATGTGCCCAATAAGAGGCAGCGGTGCGCCGAATGGCACGCAAAGGGGGATGAACCGGTCCGAGGTTATATCGACATATAGGGATATGTGGCGTTGCGTTGCGAAACCCCGCTCAGACGAGGCGGAGGACGACGGCCGTGGCGGGTCCACCGCCTAGGACGACAACGAAGTATGAGCGGGGTTCCGCCGCAACCCGCAGGGCTGGGGCCGATCTTCCCGGTTTCGTTGTCGTTCGTCGCTAGCAGACACCCGGTATGCGTCGCTCCTCTCTCCTAGAACCCGAAAAAATCGGCCCCCAGCGCCGCACACCCCTATATGCCGACACAACCTATTGAGTTGGTCCCCAAAGCGATTTGCTACCTAAGGGCTGTCCCACACCCGGAAAGTTGTACCAAGGTACGCTACCGGGGCGATACCAATTGGTTGCTGCGATGACCTACGATTTTAATTGCTTGTGGAAATCGCGATATGCTAGGCTCCCGGACGCGAGCATGGACCGACGCAGAGGTCACGGGCCCCATGTCGAACCTAACCTTCTGCTTCGCACTTGACGACGCGCCACGGCTGGTTTCGGTTCGGGGCAGCACCGAAGCTATGCTCGGCTATAGCCAACGGGAGTTCTCCACCGCAAAAGTCCATCTGAGGGATTTGATACACCCGGACGAGACCGGAGCCGCGAAGTGCATCTTCTCTCCCGATTGTGAATCCCGATCCGGCTGCCTCAACCTACGCTTGCGTCACGCTGACGGTCGCATTCGCTGCGTAAAGGGGCACTACACCAAGAGGCAGGCCCGCTCCAGTGATAAGGTGCTTCTCGAGCTGACCCTCGAGGATGCGGGGAACCTGCGCGAACCCGGCGACGCGTATCTGTTGGCGAGTTTCAAAAGCCTAATCGACCATACCGACGATTCCATCTACATCAAAAATCGTAACCACGTGTTCCTGGCGGCGAGCTCCGCGGTGCCATTCCTGACAGACAATATGAAGGACAGGTCAGAGCTCGTGGGGATGACGGATTACGACCTGCACCCCGAAGCCATTGCCGATCTTTCCTACCAACTTGAAAACCAGGCTTTCGCAGAGAACCGACGAGTGAACCAGGTGCAGCAGATAGCGGCCCAGGACGGATCGAACCGCTGGATCGACAATCGCAAATACCCGATTACCGGACCCGGGGGCGAGGTTGTCGGCATTTTCGGCATCGCTCCGGATATCACCGAATACGTCGAGGCGGAACGGAGGCTGCGCGAGAGCGAGGAATCCCTGCGCGACGCGCAGGAGATCGCGGAACTGAGCAATTACGTCCTCGATATTCCAAACAAAATCTGGCACATCTCACCTGAGCTGGAGCAACTGCTGGGGATAGATGCTGCATACGGACGCAAATTTGAAAAGATATGGCCCCTGATCCATCCCGACGATCGCGCAAAAATAGCTGCGCGCTTCAAGGGCTGCTTTGCGGACGAGCTCACTAACTTCGACAGCGAATACCGGATTCTTCGCCACACGGACGGCGCGATGCGCTGGGTGCATACCCGCGGACGGCTGGAGGTAGACCGCCAGGGAAAGGCGCTGGCGCTCCGCGGCACCGTGCAGGATGTCACAACTCGGAAGGAAGCGGAAGCAGAGCTGCGAGAGAGCAAGGAGTTGCTTCAACTCTTCATTCAGCACGCGCCGGCAGCACTGGCTATGTTTGACCGTGAGATGCGGTACCTGGCTGCAAGCCGGCGGTGGCTTGAAATGCATGGCCTTCCCGATGCCAACATCTTCGGCCGCTCACACTACGATGTTTTTCCTGAGATTCCGGAGTCCTGGCGCGAGGAACATCGGCGCTGTTTGACTGGCGAGCTACTGTCCAAGGACGAAAGATGCCTTTTGCGGGCTGACGGCACGGCGCAATGGGTCCAGCGCGAAATCATCCCATGGCGGACGAGTGAAGGCGCAGTCGGCGGCATCGTGGTCTTTGCCGAGGACGTCACGCAGCGGAAAACGGCGGAAGATCGGCTGCGGCTGGCTGCGAGCGTGTTCACCGGCGCCCGCGAGGGCATCATGATCACCGATCGCGCGGGAACCATCCTGGAGGTGAATGAGGCTTTTATCCGCATTACCGGCTACACACGCGAGGAGGTGCTGGGGAAGAATCCGCGGCTGCTTCAATCGGGCCTGCAGAGCAAGGAGTTTTACCAGAGCATGTGGGACTCTCTTCTCCGGGAGGGCCACTGGTCGGGCGAAATATGGAACCGGACCAAGGGCGGAGACATCTACGCGGAGATGCTCAACATCAATGCCATATACGACGCCAACGGCGGGGTCACGGAGTATATTGGGCTGTTCACGGACATCACAGAAATCAAGGAGCGCGAGCAGCGGCTGGAGCGCATCGTGCACTACGATGCGCTGACCGGGCTGCCCAACCGGGCGCTGTTCGCCGACCGTCTGCGCCAGGCCATGGCTCAAGCGCACCGGAGAAACAGCCTGCTGGCGGTTGCCTACTTCGACCTCGATGGGTTCAAGTCGATCAACGATCGCTGTGGCCACTCGACCGGCGACGCTCTGCTGACGGCGCTGGCCTTCAGGATGAAGCGGGCCTTGAGGGAAGGCGATACACTGGCGCGGCTGGGTGGCGACGAGTTTGCCGCCGTGATCCTGGATCTGGACAATGCTGAGGCGTGTACGCCGATGTTAAACCGCCTGCTGGCGGCAGCCGCCGAAGAGGCGCAAATTGGCGAAGTCGTGCTGCGCGTGTCGGCGAGCGCCGGGGTGGCCTTTTCCCGCAGACGACAGAAGACATGGACGCCGACGTGCTCCTGCGCCAAGCCGGTCAGGCGATGTACCAGGCGAAATTGGCAGGCCGCAACTGTTTCAGCGTCTTCGATCCCAGCGAGGACCAGATCGTCCGCGGCCGCCACGAAAACATCGAGCACATCCGCCAAGCCCTGACCGCGCGGCAGTTCGTGCTTTATTACCAGCCCATAGTGAACATGCGGACAGGCAAGGTTGTCGGTGCCGAAGCGCTGATTCGCTGGCAGCACCCGGAACGCGGCCTGGTTCCCCCAGGCATGTTTCTGCCTGTGATTGAAGAGCATCCGCTGGCCGTCGAGATGGGCCAGTGGGTGATCGAAACCGCGCTTACGCAAATGGAAGCGTGGCAGGCGGAGGGGTTCGATCTTCCCGTAAGCGTGAATGTGGGCGCACTTGAGTTGCAGCAGCCGGATTTCGCCGATCGCCTGCGTGCACAGCTCGATGCGCATCCCATGTGAAGCCGTCGAGCCTTGAGCTTGAGGTGCTGGAAACGAGCGCGATGGAGGATGTGGTGTCAACCTCCCAGGTGCTGATGGCATGTCGTGAGATCGGTGTGTCAATCGGCCTGGACGACTTCGGCACAGGGTACTCTTCGCTGACCTACCTGAAGCGGCTGCCGGCGAATGTATTAAAGATCGATCAGAGCTTCGTGCGCGATATGCTCGATGAACCGGAGAACCTGACCATTCTGGAGGGCGTGCTGGGCCTGGCCGCAGCGTTTGACCGGCAAGTAATCGCGGAGGGAGTGGAGACAGCGGAACATGGGTTGATGCTGCTGCAAATGGGTTGCGACCTGGCCCAGGGATACGGCATCGCAGCGGCCATGCCGGCCGGGGAACTGCGGGCATGGGCCTCCTCGTGGCATGCCGATCCGCATTGGGCCGATGTGCCCCCGGTGCGTGCGGAGAACCGGCCCGTGCTGTACGCGATCGTGGAGCACCGCGCCTGGCTGGGAGCGCTTGAAGCGTACCTGCAGGGCAGACGCGCGATTTCACCGCCGCTCGATGCCAGCCAATGCCGTGTCGGGATGTGGCTCGACGGCGAAAAACAGTCCGCGCGGGGCATGCTCTCCGCCATTCAGGCCATTGAATCGCTGCATCGGGAGCTCCACGAACTTGCCGCGGAGATCTTCGAGTCACAATCCAAGGGGCCGAATCCGGGGGGGCTGGCCCGGCTTCGCCGGCTTCACCACCTGCAGGACAAGTGTCTGAGGCGCCTGAAAACCTTTGCCTGACCGGGTTAAGCAAAACGAACGAGATGATGCACGGAGCCGCGCCTCAATGGTGGACCGCGGCGGCAGCAGCGAGCGCCTCTTCGGACATGAACTGCGGCTCACGCAGCGTAAGAACGGGACAGCGCGCGTGGGCTAGCACGCGATAGACTGTGCGGTCACGGGTCAGATTCTCGAAGGCAGAGCGGTGCGTTGCGCCGAGCACGATCAGGCGGGCGTGGCGCTCCGACGCCAGAGCTAGAATCTCGATGGATGGATTGCCGTGGGCGATGATAGGCTCAACAGCCGAGCAACAGCCGGCGCCTGTAGCGTCGGCGAGGATACGCAGCTCACGCATGGCAGATGAGTCCAGCCCCGTGGGCAGGCCCTTGCGCTCCATGACATCAATTGGCGGCAGCACATGGAGCAAAATCAGTCTTGCCTGCTGGTCCGCGGCAATCTGGCAGGCAAGCGCCGCGCTCGGGCGGGAGGTCTCTCTAAGCGTGGTGGCATGCACGACGACACGTTGTTCGCCGCTCGCCACCGGGAGATGAGCCTCGGTTCCCACGGTTATGACCGGGAGGTAGACCGAGCGCAGCACTTGTTCTGCCACAGAGCCAATGAGCAACTTGCCCAGCTTGCCCCGGCTCCGGGTTCCTAGCAGCACGCGGTCGGCCTGAAATTGGCGGACCACGGCCGCAATCTGTTGTGTGGGATGGCCCTCGCGCACCAGTGAGTCACAGCGGATGCCGCGCCGGGCAGCCACCTCGCACCAGGGCCGCAGCATCTGTTCCGCTGTTTCCAATGCGCCTGCAGTGTCGTAATAGGGCATTCCAGCGGCATCGGCTGTGATGGCCGCGGAAGAAGGGAGGGCATGCAGCAAAATCAGCCGTGCACCGGCCTCGCTCGCCTGTTCCAGGGCGAAGGGCATGAGATGGTCCAGATCGCTTAAGCCTGTGGCGACGAGAATCGTGGCTGGATGTGCCCAGCGGCCCAAATCGGAACCCCGCATGGCGAACACCTCATACCGGGAAGCGTGTCACCGGCGGAGAGGCCGGGATGTGCCGGGGCGCACCGCGGAAAGTGATATAAATCACACAATCGGCGCTTGAAGCAGTGCCGGACGCGCCCAATCTACAATCTCCTCATGCTGTTTGCCGTGCTTACGATCTCCGACCGTTGCTCCGCGGGCCTGCAAGTTGACACTGCGGGTCCGGCAGTGAAGGTCGTGCTACGGCGTGAGTGGCCGCGGGCCGAGATCCGGACGGCGCTACTCACTGACGACGCGGATGCGATTGCGGCAGCGCTCGAAGAGCTGAACCGGCAGGGTGCGGCGCTGGTGCTGACGGTGGGCGGCACGGGGTTGGGTGCGCGCGACCGAACGCCTGAGGCTACGCAGCGCGTGATCGACCGCGAAGCGCCGGGCCTGGCGGAGGCCATGCGGGCCAAAGGCGCAGAACGCAATCCTTATGCATGGCTTTCACGCGGCGTAGCGGGACTGCGGGACAACATGCTGATCGTGAATCTGCCCGGCAGCCAACGTGGCGCCGAGGAAAGCCTGGAGGCGATTCTGTATTTGCTGCGTCATGGGCTCGAAGTCGCCGCCGGAGGTCAGAGCCATCCGTAGCGGCGGCGCGGTCGTTTCTCGACGGGCGCATCAACCTTGGCGTGAACACGATGATCGCGAGCGGCTGGACGGGCCAGACCGTTGAGAATTTTGCCATTACCGGCGTTTACGGGGCCGGGACTCGTGGGCCTGGGGAGCAACGGGTTGGTTGCCGCGAATCCAGTCAGCGAAGTTGTGGGCGTGAGGATTCCGTCTTATGCGAGCGGGAATGTGACGTATCACTTTGGGGTCAAGGGGGAGCGGTAGGACGCCAACTTCCGGAAAGGCGACCACCCGTTCGCGGCCCAGCAAATGAGCGTGTAGTCCGTGCGCCAATTGACTCGGAGACTTCTCGCCACCTATCGAAGAGGTACAGGATACGTGGTGATGAAAAGACCCTTGTCGAGCTTCGATGACGTTTGCTTCTCCGGTCTAGCCACGTGAAGGGTGTTCAGCAGTACCTGTTTACCGGTATCGAACGAAATGCCGAGAATCAGGTCGTCCGGGTCTCCACCCGCCTCCCAGATGTCTCCTTCAATCGAGTCAGCCGAGCGCGTGCGGTATTCACCCTTGAAGGAATGACCGCCTGCAAAGTGGAATTCTGCTCGTCCGTCCTCCGCGTCGCGGCTACCAGGACAAATCGGAAGAATGCCACTGTACAGCAACCTGCGATCAAGGCGAATTATCACGCCGAGTTTGTGATCGACGTTGCATCGCTTCGACCAAGTCCACACAACAACGGGCGTTTCTGGGCGTGTGGAGGGCTGCTGAGCGACAGCTGAGGCAGCGGCCAACACCGTGAAGAACAACAGCGTGCTTTTCGCAACTAATCTTTCCATGGCGATTCTCGACAGAGAGGGTTCCCAGTTCTCGATTTTGAGTCCTGGGAAACCGGGATGCAGAAGTCCGAATTCATGCGGTCGGAGACCTAGCGGTTGTTGGCGTGCGAGTGGCCGTGCTTCGAATCGAGCGCATGCGTGGGCACGGTCATCACCAGGCGCCCATGCTGCACGCCTTTAAGGCCGATAAGCAGATCGGCGAAGTGCTCGACGCGCGCAGCCTTGCCGTGGACGATCAGCACTTCAAGGCAGGAATCGAGGTCGAGATGTGCGTGACTCGTAGAAACAACCAGGTCGTGGTGCTCATGCTGCGCTTCAGTGAGCTTCTCGGTGATCCCATAGGCATGATGGTTGTAGATGAGAGTGACGGTGCCGACGACGGTGGCCTCGGGCGAGGCGGTTTGCTCGCGCACCAGCCGGTCGCGGATAAGGTCGCGAAAGGCTTCGGAGCGGTTCGTGTATCCGCTCTTCTCAATGGAGTGGTCGAACCGTCTTAACAGCTCGGAATCGAGGGCAATGCCGATTCTGCTAAGTTCTCCCATGTGCGCACCTGCTGGCAATCCAATCTGACTGGCAATGCCAGAATAGCGCGCAAAGGAAAACCAGGCTACTGCGGCGCGATGAGGTGATGCGCAATGGCGAACAGAGCCAGCTCAAGGCGCGTGGAGACGCCCGTCTTGTCGAAGATGTTGGAGAGATGGCGCTTGACGGTTTCTTCACTGAGCGAGAACTGCTTGGCAATGTCTCGATTGCTGCAGCCCTCGACGATGCAGCCAACCACCTCGAGCTCTCGCGGCGTGAGGCCGTAGGTTTTGCGCTGCGGTACAGCGGCCTGCTGCATCAGTTCGTGGAGTGCGGAGACAAGGTTCACCACGCGTTTGCCGCCGATCCAGTAGTCGCCGGCGTAGACGGTGCGGATGGCGGTTTGCAGGTGGTTGGCGAGCGCGTCTTTGAGCACGATGCCGCGAGCGCCGATCTGCAGAGCCTCGATAATCTGCTGCGTGGTGATGGTGGAGGTGAGAAGCAAAATCTTGGCCGTGGATGGGCCGTTCATAATGGCGCGCATGGCCTCAAGACCGGGCAGGCGCGGCATGGCTACATCCAGAAGAAGAACATCGGGCTGGAGCTCGAGGGTCTGGGTAATGGCTTCGTCCCCGTCGGTAGCATCTCCCACCACATCAAAGCCTTCGTTCTTGGTGAGCATATTGCGCACGCCGATGCGGACCACCGGATGGTCGTCCGCCAGCACAATTCGAATTGGTCGTTCCATGTCTGCCAAACGCCTCCGCAAGGCCCGGTCCACGTGCAAAAAGCGCGATGGATCAGGCAGGCAACTCAGCATCCAGCATACGCTCCAGCCCGCGGGCAGCGGCGCGCAAATCGTGGAGCAGCACGGCGCTGTTATCCAATTGGTTATCCTTGGGTTCGAGCGGTGCTTTCTCAAGAAGCGCGCCCAGCCGGGCGGCTTGAAGGGCCCCTGCCATTCCGCAGCCGCCTTTGATGGCGTGGCCTATGCGATGAATCTCCTCAACGTCGCCCCGGGCGATTGCGGCTCCCAGCGCCGCGATGCGCCCGGTGAGATCGGCAACGACGGCGGAGTAAATTTCCCGCACCGCGGTCTCCGGCATTACCTTGCGCAACTGGGAAAGAACATCGACGCTGACAACGGGCTCATTGGGATCGAGTAGTGAAGGAACAGCCTCCAACGGATCGCCCTCAAGCAACTTGCCAAGGCTTTCGGCGTTAAAAGGCTTCAGCAGGAAGCCATCAGCTGCATCGGCCACGTCAGCCGGCGCGTTGCTGCCGCTAATGGCGAAGATACGAGCCTCGGAGCGTTTGCGAAGCTCGGTGACCAATTGGGATCCGCTCAGGCCCGGCATCTGCGCATCCATAAGGATCACGCCCGGCTGGCACACTCCATTCGCAAGCATCTCCAGCGAAGCACCTCCGCTCACGGCGGTATGAACGGTAAAGCCATTCATGGTGAGCACCGTAGCGGTCACTTCACGGCTTACCAAGTCATCGTCAATCAGCAGGATGACGGGAAGATGCCGTTGGGCAAAATGCTCGGGCATGTATCCAGTGTGCACCTCCGGCGCGTTGGCGAGGAGACAAATCTTTGTGCTGGTAATCGATTTGGTTCGGCCCGGGATCGACAGTCTTCGGGGTTCAGCCCCCGGTCGCGATTGCCCTTGGTATCCGGCTTCAAAGCTTGCGCGGCGGAGCCACCTCAATGGGCGTTTTGAGGTGCGCCTACGGCGGACGCGGGCAAACCCAGGTCCGCGGCCGCAGGCAGATCCTGGCCATTCTCCCAGGCGCGGATGGCTGCCGCGAACCGGTCGCCGCGCTGCTGCCACCTCTCGATTTCGATGTCGTAGCGAACGGTGACATTGTTGAGCCAATAGGGGCGGTTCTCGCTGAGCCACACTTGGCTGTATTCGCTCTTCAAGGCCGAATAGGCGTCGCGCAAATCCTGGCAGCGGCCGTTGCCGCCGCTGATCTCGTTCATCAGATTGTTCTGCGCCGTGGTTCGCGTCTTGTCGTGCTGCTGGGCGACCGCCTGAGCATATGCGGCCCCAATCTCCTGGGCGAGCTGGAATTTGAGGCCGATCAGATCGAGGCGGCGCGCGCCCAGATCCATGGCGGTGAGCGCATCGGTCTCGGCAAGTTTCGGGTTATCGCGGCGAGCCTGCGCCAGCAAAACGATGGCCTGTTCCGCGTGAAGACGCAAATCGTGCGCTTGAGGCAGCAACTTTGCCGATACGCTCTGGCCTTGCACGCTCCAGGGATCGAGCCAGAAGAGCGCATCGCTGGTCATACCGGTATTGGCGTTGGCGATGGCTTCCTGAGCGGCCATCAGCTCCTTTTCAGCGGAATTGACGTTACCGCTCGGGTCGAGATGAAAGACCGGGCCATAAGCATCCTGATAATCGGCGATGGAACTCGGGCCGGGCTGCCACGCGGCTACCGCGCCAAAGAGCACGCCGTACCAATCCATATTGAAGAGGCCTTCGCCATCGTCGTTCCAGACGGTGGTCAGCGCGCCGGTCGATCCAAGAGCCTGACCGGCGGCGATGAACCCCTGAATGTTCCAAAGCGCGGTTCTAGCGATGGGATAGACCTCGTTCCAATTGGCGTCACCGGGAGCGACCCACGTTTCGATGCCGTTCTTGGCGAAGGGCTGGATGAGTTTGCCGAAGTCTGTTTGGTCGGAATAGTTCCAGGGCACGGCGATCATGTCTTTGGGAATTCCGGCGACCGCGTCCGGATTGGCGTCGCCGATGTCGCCCCAGAAGAGCAGGCGGCGATTCAGCGGCGCAAGCGCGTCGTGAATCTGTTTGAGGAATGCAACGTAGACAGCGCCGTAGCCTTGCTGCTGGACTGCATCGTGCGTGCGGCCCACGCCCAGGTCGAAGGTTTCATCGGCGCCGATGTGGATGAAAGGCGAGGGAAACTCCTGGGCGATTTGTGTAAACCAATCCTTGATGAGGGGCAGCGTTCCAGGCTGGCCGGGCGCGAGCACATAGCCGTGCGGAGCTTCCGCCTCATCCTGGTAGAGCTCCCACTTGAGCACACCGTGCAGATGGCCGAAGGCCTCCTGCTCGGGCAAGATGGTGACGTGATACTGACGCGCGTAAGCAACCAGATCCGCAGCCTGCGCGGGAGAAAGCGAGCCGCCCGGCGGCGCGGCCAGAGGATGATCGGGATAGAGAAGCGTGTGCTCGAAATAAGGCGAGTAGATATTGATCTTGAAGGAGGCAAAAACGCGAATCTGATGCTTCTGAAAGTCGAGCGTGGGAAACGGGCCGCGCGAGAGATCGTCGCTGATGCCGCGATATTGCATGGCCGGCCAGTCGCGCACCGTGCCCGTGGGCATCACACGCGGCGCGCCCGGCAGGGGCAACAACTGCTTGAAGGTCTGCACGCCGTAAAAGACTCCCGAGCCGGTGGCGCCGATGATCGTGGCGTCGTGCGGCTCGATGACGAGAACGTAGCCTTCCGGCTCCATGACCGGATCGAAGGTGAGGCTGTTGTGCGCGAGGGTGGTTTTTGCGGCCCCAGAACCGATGCGGAGAAGCGTGATGCGATACGGCGGCTGCGCTGCGTGGGATTCTTCGCCAGTGGGCGCAACGCGTTTGAGTGCGTCTTCGAGGTCGCGTGCTGCAAACTCATCCTCCGCTTCGTGGCCGGGAACGGCGACGAGAAACTCTGGCAGGCAATTCCGTCGTTTGTCCAAAATGCGCTTCGCGCGGCGCTGGAAGCAGCGCGACCTGGGTTTGCGCGGTAGCGACCTCCGCGCGGCACAGAAGTGCGAGGACGAATGCTGCGAGCAAACATGACTTGGTAGCTTGGGTAAAGTTTTGCAACTTCGAACGTCCTGTATCCATGGGAAATCAGCGATGAAACGCGTTGCGACCATTGTAGACTGGTGAATCGCGAGAATCTGCCTGCCGGGAGATCCGCTTGGGAGCCGATGGCCGAAAGGAAGCCAATCCTGTGAAAGCAATCGGGAAAGCGCGAGGTCGATGCGCCGGCAAATTCCGTCGCGATTCGCCGCTACAATGCATTCCTGCTGCTCGTTGCGGGCCTGGGCGGGCTTCTCTACGGCATCGATGTGGGGATCATCGGCGGCGCGTACCCCTACCTCGAAGCGACGTCAGGGCTGACGGCTGCGCAGCTCTCAGTGATCGTGGCCGCGGTGCTGCTGGGCAGCGTGTTCTCCACGCTGTTTTCCGGGCTGCTGGCCGATTGGATGGGACGCAAGCCGCTGATGATCCTGAGCGGATGCGCTTTTGTATTGAGCATTCCGGTGATCGCGCTTTCGCATGGCTATGAGCCGCTTGTTTTTCGGCCGGCTGCTGCAAGGCATGAGCGGCGGACTGATCGGCGTTGTGGTTCCGCTTTACCTGGCCGAGTGCCTGACCGCATCGAGCCGGGGCAAAGGCACGGCGATCTTCCAGTGGATGCTGACGCTGGGGATCGTGGCCGCGGCGCTGATTGGAATGTTTTTTAGCTATCGCGTGGCTGCGGTGGCAAAGCTGGGCGATGCCGCGGCGCTCCTTCGGTTTAAGGACCATGCGTGGCGAAGCATCTTCTGGGTTTCGCTGCCGCCCGGAGCTTTGTTTGTGCTGGGCAGCTTGTTTGCCACGGAGTCGCCGCGGTGGCTCTTCCGGCGAAATCGCAAAGAGAAAGCGCGTACGCGGCGCTGCTGCGCTCGCGCAGCCCCGAGCAGGCCACGCTGGAACTTGAAGAGATGGAGGCCTCGGCTCATGCGATGCGGGCGAAGTCCGGAAAGCAGATTCGCGATTCGCTGCTGCGGCGCAAATACGTGATTCCGTTTCTGCTGGCCTGTGTGATTCTGTTTTGCAACACAGCCACGGGCGTGAACTCGATTATCGGATACAACACCGGCATTCTGTTGCAGAGCGGGCTGAGCGATCTGCTCGCGCATTGGGGATTCGTGATCCTTACGGTGGTGAATTTTCTTACGACGACGATCGGCATGATGCTGGTGGATCGCAAGGGGCGGAAATTCCTGCTGGTGATGGGAACGAGCGGAGTGATCGTTGCGCTGGTGAGTGTGGGATTGCTTTTCAGGACGACGGAAAAGCTGAGCGTGGATTGCCGCGGCGCGGTGCAGGCGATGGTGGGGCCGAGCCAGGAGTTGGCGCTGCGCTTCGATCCGGCTGAGGCCAGCAAGCTGCTGGCTGCGGAGGGCGATGCGGGCAGCGGTATCGGTAGCGGGCGCGCGTCGCTGGCGATTATTTACTCCTATGGCGGCTTCACCGCGGCGACCAACTTTGTGCGGTCGAACGATGCGGCGACCGCACCGATCGAGATCACGCGCGCAAGTTGCGTGCCGGCGAACCAGATTGAAGCTCTGTTCAAGAATCCATTCGCGAATCTCAAGGCCGCGCAAACCGCTCCGCTGGTGATTCAGAAAGCGCTCATCGGGCGCGTGCCCGCGGCCGGGCACGGCTGGCTGGTGGCGCTGGGCTTGTATTTGTTTATGGCGTTCTATGCGATGGGGCCGGGCATCGTGGTCTGGCTGGCGCTGAGCGAGCTAATGCCTACGCGCATCCGGTCGAGCGGGATGAGCATCGCGCTGGTGATCAACCAACTGGTTTCGACGACGCTGGCCGCGATCTTTCTGCCCTTCGTAAGCAAGCACGGCTACTCGTCGATGTTCTTCCTCTTCGCCGGCTTCACGGTGGTGTATTTTGTCGTCGCCGTCTTCTTTTTGCCGGAGACCAAGGGCAAAACGCTGGAGGAGATTGAGGCGCACTTTAGAAAGGCAGCCTCTAGCTCCTAGCTTCTAGCTGCTAGCTCTTCCGAACACGACGGCGGCTGCAGCAGGAGTCGGAGTCGCATGCCTGTTTGATCATTTGTCGGCGGCCGTAGGCTCACTGCCCACCCTGTACCCCCCCACCCGATTTTCGGGTTAAGTGTTTTGTTTTCATATACTTGTACCCTCGACCGCTTCCGCTAACCCATTCATTCCAAAGGACTTCTTACCATAAAGTCGTCTATCCAAAGGAGTTAGAAGCCTG
>CAWGGA010000015.1:0-101392 GCA_963822015.1 uncultured Acidobacteriaceae bacterium | reverse complement strand
CTCTAGCTCCTAGCTTCTAGCTGCTAGCTCTTCCGAACACGACGGCGGCTGCAGCGGCGAGTCGGAGAGTTCGCGAGTTCGTGAGTTAGCGAGTTGGCAAATTTGCGAGTCGGCAAGCCGCCGTCGCGCCCAGGCTCACGGGTTGTACCCTACCTTTGAGTGCCCACCCCCCCACCCTATTTTGGGGTTAATGGCTTTGTTTTCATATACTTGTACCTTCGACCACTTCCGCTAACCCATTCATTCCAAAGGACTTGTTACCATAAAGTCGTCTATCCAAAGGAGTTAGAAGCCTGCCATTCCGGGTTCGGAAGCCCGCATTTTTCGATCTTCTGGAACCATTGTGCGCCAAAGGGCGGAAATGATCGGCAAACTTGTGTGGAGATTTATTTTGTTTGGAATCAGTGCGATGAGGGTCGGTTGGGGGGTGCGGAGGTTGACAAGGGGTGGGCGTTCGCTCCCACCCTAGCCACAAGAGCAAGAGCAAGAGCGTGGCGAGGGTGGGGCACCCCAGGGCCGGAGGCCGGGTTCTTTCGCCCCTACGGGGCTGGGAGGCTTTTGAGGCGCCATGTCCCAGGGCTTACGCCCTGGGCTATTCTCTTCCCTCCCTCCGGGAGGGTTGCGGCGATTCCAATGTTCGTGCGATCCCAGGTCCTCAATGCAAGGGACCTGGGGCACCCGGCGATCCTTCCGGAACCGATTCCGTCCCCGGTCCCCGAAAGCAAGGGACCGGGGGCACCCTCGTTGTGGTTCGGGAAAAGGAGCGAGGGTTCAGGGCCACCCGCCGATTCCAATGTTCCTGCAATCCCAGGTCCCTAAATGCGAGGGGCCTGGGGCACCCGGCCGCTGTTTCACAAAGGGTAGGTTTCGGGACGAAACGCGAACCCAGCAAAAACGCGGGATTGCGCGTCCCGAAATTCGTGATGAGCTTGCCTGACGATTCAACGCACTTGGCGGAACTGAGCGTAGTCGCGGTTGATCCAGTTGGCGCTCCCGCCGCAGCGAGAGCTAGCCGTTGAAATCCGTCTCGCAAACATCAAGGGCGCCCGCCGCGGCGAGCGCCCTCAAAGATTGGAGCCTGGTTCCGTTTAGCTGGTTGAGTGCACCGCGCCGGCGTTCTTCTCGTCGAGCGCAGCCTGCGCCGCCGCCAGCCTTGCCGCCCCCCCGCCTCAGCAGGCGGAAGGGCGAGCAGGACACGTAGTTGAGGTCGATCTTGTGGCAGAACTTTACGGACTCGGGATCGCCGCCATGTTCGCCGCAGATGCCGACCTTGAGCTTCGGACGCGTGTTGCGTCCCTTGGCCACGGCGATCTTCACCAGTTGCCCCACGCCGGCCTGGTCGAGCGTAGCGAAGGGGTCCTGCTTGAAGATGCCGAGCTTGAGGTACGCGGGCAGGAAGTTGTTGATGTCGTCGCGCGAGATGCCGAAGGTGGTCTGCGTCAGGTCGTTGGTGCCGAACGAGAAGAACTCGGCCTCCTCGGCGATCTGATCGGCGGTGAAGGCGGCGCGCGGCAGCTCGATCATGGTGCCCACCATGTAGTCGACCTTGGCGTTCTTCTCCTTGAAGACCTCGTCGGCCACGCGGCGAACGATGGCGGCCTGGTTGCGCATCTCTTCGATGGAGCCGATGAGCGGGATCATGATCTCGGGATGGGGCTCCCCGCCCTTTGACTTTGACCGCGACCGCAGCCTCGATGATGGCGCGCGCCTGCATCTCGGTAATCTCAGGGAACGTGATGCCGAGGCGGCATCCGCGCAACCCGAGCATGGGGTTCTGCTCGTGCAGCTCTTCCACGCGCGCCAGCAGCGGACGCAGCTCCTTGAGCTTGGGCGAGCGGGGCTTGGTGTCTTCAAGGTGCTGGATTTCGACCAGCAGATCCTCGCGCTTGGGCAGGAACTCGTGCAGCGGCGGATCGAGCAGGCGAATGGTGACGGGCAGCGATTCCATGGCCTTGAAGAGACCGACAAAATCGGCGCGCTGCATGGGCAGCAGCTTCTTCAGTGCCGTCGCGGCGGTCCTTCTCGTTGTCGGCCAGAATCATGGCGCGCATGTGCTCGATGCGGTCTTCGGCAAAGAACATGTGCTCGGTGCGGCAGAGACCGATGCCCTCGGCGCCGAACAGGCGCGCATTTTTGGCGTCGCGCGGAATGTCGGCGTTGGCGCGGACGCGCAGACGGCGAACCGGATCGACCCAGCTCATGAACTTGACCAGATCGGGATCGTCGGGCTGAGCGGGGAGGGTCTTGAGTTTGCCGGCGATGACGCGGCCGGTAGTGCCGTCGAGCGAGATGTAGTCGCCCTGCTTGTAGGTGTGCCCTTTGACGCGCAATTCCTTCTTGGCTTCGTCGACGGTGCAGTCGCCGGCGCCGGCCACGCAGCATTTGCCCATGCCGCGAGTAACGACGGCCGCGTGCGAGGTCATGCCGCCGCGTGAAGTGAGGATGCCGTCGGCCACTTCCATGCCGGCGATGTCCTCAGGAGTGGTTTCGCCGCGGACGAGGATGACGGACTTGTAGGCGCCGTTGTTGTGCTGCTTGACGGCTTCTTCGGCGGTGAAGACGATCTGGCCGACAGCCGCGCCGGGCGAAGCCGGCAGGCCGGTTGCGAGCACTTCAATCTTTTCACCCTTTTCCACGAGCCGCGGAACCAGAAAGTCGTAGAGCTGGTTGGGCTCGACGCGATAGATGGCTTCCTCCTGCGTGATGAGGCCCTCGCGAACCATGTCGATGGCCACGCGGACAGCGGCCAGGCCGGTGCGCTTGCCGTTGCGCGTCTGCAGCATGTAGAGCTTGCCATCCTGGATGGTGAACTCGAAGTCCTGCATGTCGCGGTAGTGCTTTTCCATGCGCCGCGTAATGTCTTTTAGCTGCTCGTAGACCTTGGGCATGGCCTTCTCGAGCTCGCTGATGGAGAGCGGCGTGCGCACGCCGGAGACCACGTCCTCGCCCTGCGCGTTCATCAGGTACTCGCCGAAGAAAATGTGCTCGCCGGTGGCGGGATTGCGCGTGAAGCCGACGCCGGTGCCGGAGTCTTCGCCCAGGTTGCCGAAGACCATGGCCTGCACGTTCACGGCTGTGCCGATGCTGTCGTCGATGTGGTTGATGCGCCGATAAGTCTTGGCGCGCTCGTTTTGCCAGCTCCGGAAGACGGCGTCGCGGGCCGCGACGAGCTGCACCAGCGGGTCTTGCGGGAAATCTTTACCGGTCTCCTTTTTCACCAGCTTTTTATATTCGGCGATGATTTTTTGGAGCGCATCGGGCTGGAGGTCGTAGTCGAACTTGATCTTTTTGGCGTGCTTTACGCCGTCGAAGATGTGCTCGAACTTCTTTTTGGGAATGTCGAGGACCACGTCGCCGAACATCTGGATGAGGCGGCGATAGGAGTCGTAAGCAAAACGAGGATTATTGCTGCGCTTGGCGAGCGCTTCGACCGCCTGATCGTTCAGGCCCAGGTTCAGAATCGTGTCCATCATGCCGGGCATTGAGAACTTGGCCCCCGAGCGGACCGAAACCAACAGCGGATTTTCGCCCGCGCCGAGCTTCTGGCCTTGCAGCTTTTCGAGGTGCTCGAGCGCGTCCAGCATTTCGCTCTCGATTTGCGGGCTGAGCTTGCCACGCATGTACTCGCGGCAGGCCTCGGTCTGGATCGTGAATCCGGGAGGCACCGGCAAACCGGCATTGGTCATCTCGGCCAGGCCCGCGCCTTTGCCGCCGAGCACGTCCTTCATTTTGCCGTTGCCGTCGGCCTTGCCGCCGCCAAAAAAGAAAACGTATTTCGTTGTTGTTGAGCCTGCCGGTTCAGCAGACGCCTGCTCCATTACGCCCTGCGCCATGGGATAAAGCCTCCATCTTGTGATTCCGCTTCGCGGTCCATATGAAAGGGTAAAGGAACAGAGGCCCGGCGCGCCAACTGGAAGTTCCACTCAGATTGTGCGTGCCTGGGCTCTGAATATGGCACTGCGCCTTGCGGCATTCTTGAGTCGTTAGTAGGAATATCGTCTGTGGGATAGACTTGCCTGTGCTTGGGGTCACAGGCGATGCGGAGGGAACGGCCGGCGTTCTGCGAAGAGGAATTGAATACCGCGATATGATACTTGCCTGGCAGACGGAAGCAGGCTGACGGGGAATCGCGGCGTGGCTCAGGCGGCGGTTTCCTGCATCTGCATGTTCCCAAAGGCGCAACGCGGCCTCGGACCGCGCAATCAGGATCCGGTCGAGACCGACAAGTTGAAGGATTTCGCGCACATGCCGGCTGGGCTGCAACACCGTGAGGGTGTGGCCCGCCTTGCAGGCGTCGGTGTAAAGCGTAATGAGGGCGGCAAGACCCGCGGCGTCAATGCGCTCTACCGAGCCGAAATCGAGAGCCACGCTCTCGCGGACAACGACGGGAGCCAGTTCGTCGAGGAAACCTTGCTCCTGCCCCCTGACAAGCTCTTTCATCCTGAGAACGACATTTTTGACGGATTCAATCGGGCTGGCGTTCATAAGAATCTCCTTGCTCGCGGTGGTCCGCGAACCCTTGCAAGCGCCATTGCCGCGTCTTGCTGGCCGGTGGGTTGAGCGCTGGCATGGCTTACTGGCATGCATGTGCGGCGGGCCAAAGCCAAAAAGCGCCGCAGTTGGGGAATATGCTGAATCTGCAGGGCCTGAACGCTCTTGCCGCGTGCCGGCGCGGCGGCGAGTGTTCGATTTCGGTCCGCGCGTTCGCAAATGAACGACGGTATTCGATACGCAAGGGGAGTGCAGGAAAGTTCCGTGGGGGCGAGGGACGACAGTTCGCGCAATTTGGCCACAGGGCTGAAGCCTGAACAAGCGCGCGCGCTTGCGCTGGCCGCGGGATTTACCGAGGCCGGCCTGGCGGCGTTGCCCTACGCGGATGAGGCGCGGGATGCCGGACGCTTCCGCGAGTGGGTGGGCGCGGGCCGCGCGGGAACCATGCGCTATCTCGAACGGAAAGCGGAGGATGGGCGCTTGCTGCGCGAGCGCGCCGCGATTCCCTTTCCCTGGGCGCGTTCGGCCGTGGTCTGCTTTGCGAGCTACGCTTTCCCATCAGCACCTCTCTCAACCAAAGCGTCAGAGCGCGGGAGCGGGTGGATTGCGCGGTATGCGTGGAGCAGCAGGAAGGATGAGCGGGGCGCACGGCGGCCCAGCGACTATCACAAAGTGCTGCTCAAGCGGTTGCGCAAGGTCGAGGCGGATCTGCGCACGCAGTTCGGCGAATTCGAATCGCGGGCCTACGTCGATACCGGACCTGTAGTGGAGCGCTCGCTCGCCGTCGCTGCCGGCCTCGGATGGACGGGCAAGAACACATGCCTGATTCATCCAGAGCTGGGATCGTTTGGATTTCTGGCGGTGCTGCTGACCTCTCTCGAAGTCGAGTCCAAAAGTTCAAAGAGCGGAGCTCCGGACCGGTGCGGCAGTTGCACGCGCTGCATCGAGGCTTGTCCGACAAATGCGCTCGCCGTGCCTTACCAAATGGATGCTACGCGCTGCATTGCGTACCTGACCATCGAGCACAAGGGGCCGATTGCCGAGGAACTGATGCCCGGCATGGGACGCCAGGTCTTCGGCTGCGACATTTGCCAGGATGTGTGCCCCTGGAACCGGAAATCGCTCCAGAAGGCGCTGCGCACCGGGCCGATCGCGGTCGATGCCGAGCTTGAGCCGCGCGCGGAGCTCATCAATCCTGCACTCGAGTGGCTGGCCTCGCTGGACGAGCAGTCCTTCGAGCGCGAGTTCAATGGCTCGCCGGTGCGTCGCGCTGGATTCCTGGGCCTGCGGCGTAACGTGGCCATCGCCATGGGCAACAGCGGGCTGGCGCAGTTTGCGCCATGGCTCGAAGCGTGGGCGAGTGGGGCCGACGAGGGGCTGCGCTCCGCCGCGCGGTGGGCGCTGGCCAAGCTGCGGCACGATCGCTCGCGCGTCCCACAGTCATGAACGGAACCTTGCGCCGATTGCGTGTCAGGCGACTGCCCAAACCGAAGCCGCTATTCTTGAAGCAGCACCTTCCTGCTTCGCAACCTGCGATGGAACCGCGAAGAATTTTCTACCGGAACAAGGACTGACACGTGGCAGACGACCCACGAACTGTAATCGAAGAAGCCAAGGACGCCGGAGCTGCTCTGGCTGCGGCGGCGACGGGGCCGTCTCAGCCGGCTACGCACTCCAAGTGGTACCGCTGGCGCAGAGACGGCACGGCGCTCATCGCCTATCTGCTCGACAGCGAGGTGCACACCTTCGCCTTCAGCGTGGCGGCCAACGCCATCATCTCGTTCATTCCGTTCGTGGTGTTGCTCTACACGCTGGCGCTCTCGGTCTTCCACTCGCAAGCCATGGTGATGTGGTGGACGATATGGTGAATTACTTTCTGCCTTCGGCGACCAAGGACTCCGAACTGGGTGGCGAACAGCATTGTAAGGGCCGTTGCTGCGCTCGTCGAAGCGGCACGGCGCGCAGGCTCTTTCGCTGGTGATGATTCTGATCTCGTGCACTGGCATTTTTCTGCCGCTGGAGGTCGCGCTGAACCAGGCATGGGGCGTGCGCAAGAGCCGGAATTACCTCTTCAACCAGACCATCGCCTTCGGGCTGGCGCTGCTGATGGTGGGGCTGGCAGTGGCCAGCATGGTTGCCAACGTGGCCGTGGACAACGCGCTCCCAGTGTGCTTTCTTTCATCACACGGACAACATTGTGTTCCAGTTCGTTTCCGGCGGAATCAGCTTTCATCTGGCTGACCGTTTCCACCGGCATTGCCTCGATTCTGTTTTTCTTTTCGGTGTACTACATTCTGCCCAATCGCAAGGTGCCCTGGCGGCCGGTTCTGCGCGACGTCGATCATTACTGGAATGATCTGGCTGATTTCGAGGTTTGTCTTTGCCTCCGTGCTGCCGCACCTCGATCTCGCAGTCGCTCTATGGACCCGTTTATGTTTCGGTGGGACTGCTCTTCTGGGCCTATGTTTCGGGGCTGATTCTTTTGCGGGAGCGCAGTTCAGTGTGGCGCGCATGGGGCGAAGACAGGTCGCGGAAGATCAGGGCAGCGTCTCTCGCAACTGCTCACAGCTCGGCGGTGTTCTGGCTCGTTGCCTTCTGTCCCTGCTGTTCCCTACTATTTTTCGCTTTGTCTTCGCCGGCCGCCTTGCGGTAATCTCGATAGATCGGCATGCCCCCGCACCCGCCCAATCCGGCTGAAATCTCCGACCCGTTTGCCTGCTTTCACCCGGTGACGGCGGCGTGGTTCAAGGCAGTCTTCGACGCGCCGACCGCGCCGCAGAGAATGGGCTGGCCGGTGATCGCGCGTGGCGAGAATGCGCTGATCCTTGCGCCCACGGGCACGGGAAAAACGCTGGCTGCCTTCCTCTGGTGCCTGGACCGGCTGATGCTTCAAAACAGGGAACAGCAACAGAGATCAGAGATCAGAGAACAGGGACCGAGGGAACAAGGGAACAAGACAAAAGACACAGACGTCGCGGCTGCCGCATTGTTTACGTCTCGCCGCTGAAGGCGCTGGCGGTGGACGTGGAGCGAAATCTGCGGTCGCCTTTGGCTGGAATGGCCAATATGGCGCGGCGCATGGGCGTCGCGTTCCACGAACCGGTGATCAGTGTGCGCACGGGCGACACGCCGCAGCGTGAGCGCGCACGGTTCGCGCGGCATCCTGCCGAGATTCTCATCACTACGCCGGAGTCGCTGTATCTGATCCTCACCTCGCAGGCGGCCGAATCGCTGCGTACCGTGGAGACGGTAATTGTGGACGAGATTCATGCGCTGGTGCCCACCAAACGCGGCGCGCATCTGGCGCTGACACTGGAACGGCTACAGGCTCTGACGGCGAAACCGCTGCAGCGCATCGGGCTTTCGGCCACGCAGAGGCCGCTCGAAGAAGTGGCGCGGTTCCTGGGCGGAGTGGAAGTTGAGGGACCAGGGACTAGGGACATAGGGACTAAGGACGTAGGGATTGCGAAGACAAATGAGGATGGTGGCGAAGCCGACCCTTTGGGCAATGGTCCGGCTGATCCCGAGCCGCTCCGCTATCGGCCCGTCACCATTGTCAACGCCGCCGCGCCCAAGCAGCTCAAGCTGCGCATCGAGGTTCCGGTCGAAGACATGGCGCGGCTGGGCGAGATGGAGGAGATTCCCTCCGGGCCGGCCTCGCAAACGCCGCGGCGCGTCTCGATCTGGAATGCGATTCATCCCCGGCTGCTCGAAATCATCCGCGAGCGCAACTCGACGATTCTGTTCGTCAATGCGCGCCAGATTGCAGAGCGGCTGGCTGGGGCGTTGAACGACCTGGCGGGCGAGCCCATCGCCCGCGCGCATCATGGCTCGCTGGCCGCGGCGCAGCGCGCAGTGATCGAGGAACAACTGAAGGCCGGGCAGATTCGCGCGCTGTGCGCGACGTCGACGCTGGAGTTGGGCATCGACATGGGCGCTGTCGATCTCGTCGTTCAGATTCAGTCGCCTCCGTCGGTGGCCAGCGGCATGCAGCGCATCGGCCGCGCCGGCCATCATGTGGACGCGGTGAGCGAGGGCGTGATTTTTCCCAAATACCGGGCCGACCTGGTAGCTTGCGCCGCGGTAACGCGCGCCATGCACGAGGGGCAGATCGAGTCGACGCGCTTCCCACGCAATCCTCTGGACGTGCTCTGCCAGCAATTGGTGGCGATTGTCGCTTCGGCACGGAATACAGGGAACAAGGGACCGAGGGGGCGAGGGAACAAGCCGCAAGCCGCGCCGGAACTGCCGCTTGAGTTTCCCCCGGTCTCTGCTAACCCCGCTATCTCCGCTGCTCCCGAAGTCTCCGTCGATTTTCTCTTCAACCTCGTTCGCGGAGCTGCTCCGTTCGGCAACCTGAGCCGCTCGTCCTTCGAGGGTGTGCTCGACCTGCTGAGCGGGCGCTACCCCTCCGATGAGTTTGCCGAGCTGCGGCCGCGGCTCACGTGGGATCGCGTGCGCAACGTGGTCACGGCGCGCGACGGCGCGGCGCGGCTGGCGATTCTGAACGCCGGAACCATCCCCGATCGCGGGCTTTACGGCGTCTTCCTCGCATTCACTGAGGGCAAATCGGTGCGCGTGGGCGAGCTCGACGAAGAGATGGTCTTCGAGTCGCATCCCAACGAGACGTTCATTCTCGGCGCGTCCACGTGGCGCATCACCGACATTACGCACGACCGCGTGCTGGTGACGCCGGCGCCAGGCGAGCCAGGCAAAATGCCTTTCTGGAAGGGCGACGGACCGGGGCGGCCGCTTGAGTTTGGCAGGCGCATCGGCGCCATGGTGCGCGAGCTGCGAGCGCTGCCGCAAGCGGCCGCTCTTACGCGGCTCGTCGCCGAGCACGATCTCGATCCCGGCGCCGCGGAAAATCTGCTGCGCTTTCTCGCCGACCAGGCCGATGCGACAGGCCAGGTTCCCGACGACCGGACGATTGTCGTGGAACGTTGCCGCGACGAGCTGGGCGACTGGCGCGTCTGCGTACTCACGCCGTTTGGGAGCCGCATCCACATTCCGTGGGCGATGGCGGTGAGCGCGCGTATTCGCGCCGCCGGCGGACCCGAAGTGGAAACGCTGTGGGGTGACGACGGATTTGTGCTGCGCTTTCCTGACACCGATGAACCGCCCGATGCGGATTGGATTCTGGTGGAGTCGGCCGAGGCGATGCAGCTTGTGCTGCGCCAGCTGGGATCGACGGCGCTGTTTGCGGGGCGCTTTCGCGAGGCCGCGGGCCGCGCGTTGCTGTTGCCGCGCCGCCGCGCCGATCAGCGCTCGCCGCTGTGGCAGTTGCGCAAGCGGTCTTACGATTTGCTCAGCGTGGCCTCGCGCTATCCCAAATTCCCGCTGCTGCTTGAGGCTTATCGCGAGTGCCTGCGCGACGTTTTCGATATGCCTTCCCTAGTTGAGATCCTCAGGGAGATAGAACAACGGAAGTTGCGCGTACACGTGGTGGAGACGCGCAAGCCTTCGCCGTTCGCATCGTCGCTGCTCTTCAGCTACGTGGCCAATTTTGTGTATGAAGGCGACGCGCCGCTGGCCGAACGCCGCGCGCAAGCATTGACAATCGACCAGGATCAGTTGCGCGAGCTGCTGGGCGAGGCCGATCTGCGCGAGTTGCTGGACGCCGATGCTATCGCCGAGGTCGAAGAAGCCGCGCAGTGCCTGGCGGAGAATTATCGCGCGCGCTCCGCCGACGGCATTCATGATCTGTGCCTGAAGCTGGGAGATCTTTCGCGCGAGGATCTGGGCCGCCGCGTGGTCTCGGCGGATTTGCTCGCGCATGTCGACCGCCTTATTCGCTCGCGGCGATTGCTCGAACTGCGCATCGCCGGCGAAAAGCGATTGATCGCCGCCGAGGATGCCGCGCGCTATCGAGATGGGCTGGGCATTCCACTGCCGCCGGGACTGGCTGCCGCGCTGCTTGAGCCAGTCGCGCACCCTGTGCTGGAGCTGGTTCGCCGCTATGCGCGCACGCATGGGCCGTTCACTCTGCGCGAGGCTGCGGACCGCTTCGCGCTGGACGCGGAGGCGGTCGAAAACGTGCTGCGGCAGCTCGCGCAGGAAGGCCGCGTGCTGGAAGGCGGATTCCGTCCCGGAGGGCTCCAACACCCCGTCGGATACACATCATCCGCCGGGGGCCCCGGTTTACATCGCGAGTGGTGCGATGCGGAGATCCTGCGGCAGATTCGCAGAAAATCGCTGGCCAGGCTGCGCCGCGAAGTTGAGCCCGTCGAACAGCATACACTGGCGCGCTTTCTTACCCACTGGCAGGGCCTGCTGGCGCCGCGCCGCACCGGATCGGCGCATCTCGACGCGCTGCTCGACACAATTGAAAATCTGCAGGGCGCGCCCTTACCCGCATCGCTTTTAGAGACTTCGATTCTGCCGGCGCGCATTGCCGACTACACATCGGCGGGGCTCGACACGCTCGTCGCCGCGGGCGAAGTGGCGTGGGCGGGAGTCGAGCCGATTGGCGAGCGCGATGGCCGTATCGCGCTGTTCCTTGCCGACAAGCTGCCGCTTGCTGGCGCAGCAGCGGCCGCCTCTCAGTTCGAATCTTGACCCGCTCACCGAGCGCGAAGAAAAGCTGCTCGCGGTGCTCGAGTCGACAGGCGCGAGCTTCTTCGATCGATTGCACGAGGCGGCAGGCGGCGGCTATCCCGGCGAGACGATGGATGCTCTTTGGAGCCTGGTGTGGCGCGGGCTTATCACCAACGATTCGCTCCACGCGCTGCGCGCCTATGTCGCCAGACCTGAGAGCGCGCGCACGCCGCGCCGCTATCAAACCGGGGCTGTCTTCCGCTCGCGCCGCACCACGCCCCCTACGGCGCAGGGGCGCTGGTCGGCATTGCATGCAGCAGCCTTCCCAGGCGCTGGTGCTGAACCAACAGCGACTGAACGCAGCCACGCACTTGCGCTGCAGTTGCTCCATCGTTACGGTGTCCTGATGCGTGAGCACGTTGCCGCGGAGAACGTTCCCGGCGGATTCAGCGCGGTGTATGACGTGCTGAAGGCTCTGGAAGAGAGCGGGCGGATTCGCCGCGGCTATTTTGTGGGCGGCCTGGGCGCAACGCAGTTTGCGCTGCCGGCTGCTGTCGATCTGTTGCGCCAGTTGCGCGCGGAACCGCCGGCCGAGAAGCCGGAGTTTGTGCAGTTGGCCGCGACCGATCCGGCAAACCCGTACGGCTCAGTCCTGCGCTGGCCCGATCTTCCCGTCGCGGAGGAATTCTCAGAGGCAGGGGCCCCCGCAGACAGGTCTTCGTCTGCGGGGCGTGAATCTGCCCCGCGCGTGCTCACCCGCGCTGTTTACGCTGAGGTCATTCTGCGCAATGGCCAATTGGTCGCGTGGCTCAAGCGCGGCAATCCTAACCTGCTGGTTTTTCTGCCCGCCGAGGAACCGGAACGTTCACAGATCGCGGCGGGTTTGGCGCATTTTGTCTGTGCTCGTGGACAGGAGAGGATGCGCGCGAACGATCACGAAGGCGTGCTGATTACGACCGTCAACGGCGAGCCGGTGGCAGCGCACTTCATGGCGCGCTTCCTAATGGATGCCGGCTTTTATCCCGGCCCGCTGGGAATGCACCTGCGCCGCATTCCGCTGCCGTTATCGCGCGTCGAACCACCCCGGCCCGAGGTCCAATAGAGAATGCCCGAAGGCGATACCATCTTTCGCACTGCGCGCACGCTGGGCCGCGCGCTGGCGGGAAAACCGGTTACGGGCTTTCGCTCCACTTTTCCGTGGCTGGCGCGATCGAACGACGACGCGCCGCTCATCGGGCAAACTGTCGATCGCGTGGAAGCGCGCGGCAAATGGCTGCTCATCCACTTTTCCCGCGGCGGAATTCTCGCATCGCATCTGTTGATGAATGGCCGCTGGCACATCTACCGGCAAGGTGAGCGCTGGCAGCTTGCGCAGATCCACATGCGCATCGTGATCGAGAACAGCGGCTACCAGGCGGTTGGCTTTCGCGTGCCCGTCGCGCGCATGTACACGGCACAATCGCTGGAGCGCGATCCGCGCATTGCCCGCGCGGAGAACGATCTCCTCAGCGCGAACTTCGACCCGAGCCGCCGCGCTCAACCGGCTGATGGCTCACCGCGGCGAAGCCATCGCCGATGCGCTTGCTCGATCAGATCTGTGCTGGCCGGCATAGGCAATGTCTTCAAGTCGGAGATCTGCTTTGTGAACGGCCTCAGCCCGTTTCGCGCGGTAGGAACGCTTACGCGCGACGAAGCCGCGGTCGCAATCGCCAGCGCGCGGCAGTTGCTTCGGGCAAACGTTCTTGAGGATTCTGGCGGCGCCATCGTCACCTATCGCGGGCAGCAACGGCGCACCACGCACGCATCCGATCCAGGCGAAAGCTTGTGGGTCTACGGGCGAGCCGGCGAGCCGTGCCGGCGATGCGGAGAAGCGATTCGCCGCCGCATCCAGGGCGCGGATGCGCGCGTCACCTTCTGGTGCCCGCGCTGCCAGCCCATGCCAGACGGCACCGACGTGGACGGATAAGGTCGCGCGGGCCTTAGTTCCCCGGCTTGCCCAACCCGAATATCTTTTGCAGGATATTGCGGTGGTCATCGCCGCCCAGGCCTTTGTGGTCGCAGGTGTCAGTGGGCGCAGTACCGTCGAGGAATGCCGCAGTGTAATCGTCGGGACAAGAGGGGTCGGCCAGCAGGTTGCTGGCCTTGTCGATGGTGTCAATCTCCACGCCTTCCGGCGGCGTGAAGTCGTTGGTGTCGGAGTACTGCGGCAGCAGAATTGCCTGCTTCATGAAATCTGCCCAGATCGGCGCAGCCGCATGCGCGCCTTCGAGCTTGATGTCGGTATAGTCGTCGTTGCCCACCCACACCACGCAAAGCAGGCTGCTGGTGAATCCGGCAAACCAGGCGTCGTGGCTGGTGCCTGTTTTGCCAGCGGCGGGAGCGGTGAATCCCATATTGCGCACGCCGGCGCCCGTTCCATCGCCTTGTAATACTGCTTCCAGCATGTAGGTAGTGAGGAAGGCTACCCGCGGATCGAGCACCTGCTGGGTCGTCGGCGTGTAGTCGTCGACGATGTCGCCGGTAGGCGTGCGCACGCTAGCCAGCATCCATGGATCGATGTGCAAGCCGCCATTGGCAAAGACGGTGTAGGCGCCGGCCATCTCAAGCGGTGTGGCGTCGTAGGAGCCGATAGCCATGGCAGGCGTGCCCTGCGCACTCTTGATGCCGGCGTCGCGAGCCAGTTCCGCTACCTGATCGAAGCCCACCATGCTGGCCAGGCTGATCGTTGCGTTGTTGTCTGACCGCATCAGCGCGTAGCGCGCGGTGATCTGGCCGTAGTACTCGTTTTCATAGTTGTTCGGCGTGTACTCGTATTGGGTTCCGGCGCCGTATGTCGTTTGCGCGTCGTTCAGGATGGTAACGGGCGAAAATAATTTGGTTTGACCCGGAAGCAGGGTACCCTGGACCGCCGTTTGAAAGGCCGCGGCATAGACGAACGGCTTGAAGATGGAACCCGTGGGACGATGCGCCACCGCGTGGTCCACCTGCGATGCGCCGTAGCTGCGCCCGCCCACCAGAGCCAGCACCTGGCCGGTGTGGGGATTGAGAGCCACCAGCGCTACTTGTGGATAGACGTACGGCTTGCCGAGCTTCCGGTCGCGGGCATGAAGCCTATCCACCTGCGCGTCCACCACGTGAATCGTCTGGTCCACTGCCTGCGTCGCCAGGCGCTGCAGATCGGGATCGAGCGAGGTGTAAATGCGCAGCCCCTCGCGGTTGAAGTCGCGATCGCCGAGTCTTTGTGTTAGCTGATCGTGAACCAAATCGACAAAGTAGGGCGCCTCACTGGCGTCCACGCTGGCTGCGGCCAGGTGCAGCGGCTCCGCCTTTGCGGTTTCAGCCTCGTCCTTGGTGATTGCGCCGGTCTCCACCATGGAATCAAGCACCAGGTTGCGCCGGTCAAGGGCGCGATCGGGATGGCGAAATGGATTCAGGCGGCTGGGGCTCTGGATAATGCCCGCGAGCAGCGCGCACTCCGCCAAATCGAGCTGGCTCACATCTTTGCCGAAGTATGCCTGCGACGCTTCGCCGAAGCCATCGATGGAGAAACTACCTCGCTCACCCAGATTGATCTCGTTGGCGTACATGGCGAAGATCTGCTGCTTGGTGAAGCGATGCTCGAGGATGATGCTGATGATGGCTTCGCGCACCTTGCGCGAATAGGTGCGTTCGGGCGTCAGGAAGAAGCCGCGCGCCAACTGCTGCGTCAGCGTCGACGCGCCCTCCTCGTAGCGATGCAGGTGAAAGATATCGTTGCGCATCGCGCCGAGGATGCGAATGTAGTCGATACCGCTGTGCTCGAAGAAGCGGCGGTCTTCAATGGCGACGACCGCATGAACCAGATTCGGAGGAATTTCCTCGTAAGTGAGCAGGCGGCGCTTGATGCGGTTTGCGCTCTCGCTCAGGCCGGTGATGAGCAGCGGTTCGAGTTCGTAGCTGGAAAGTTGCTGGCCGTGTGCGTCGGTGATCGAGTCCACCATGCCGTTGCTCACATGGATGGTGGCGCTATCGGGCGCGTGATAGGACTGTGGCCCGGGCTGCACCGTGATTTGCTGCACGCCTTCGCTGTAGGTTCCCAGTTGCGAAGGCTGCGGCGCGCCGTCGCCGGTGTAGCCGGCTTCGCGCAGCTCATTCGCAATCCACTTCACGGTGAGCTTTTGGCCGGGACGAACCTCCCGCGGCGCGGCGTAGATTTGCGCGGTGTTGGCGAACATCGGCTCTTTCAGCCGGTCGTCCACAATGCGCTGATACTTTGCATAGAGATAGGCGAAGACCGAAGCGCCTGTGACTGCGGCAATGACGAAGATCGCAAGCAGGCCCGTCAGAATCTGCAACTTGAGACGATGTCCCGTTGCGGAGTTCGCGATTCGGATTCGTAATGCCATTGAAAAGACAGCCTCTAGCTTCTAGCCCCCGGCTTCTAGCTCGTCCGTTCTGAACCAGAATATGGCGGCAAGAGTTATTACGCGCTGCTCGAAACAAGCTCGAAGCCGGCAGCTAAACGCTGGCTTCGAGCAAGCTCTCTTCTTCAACGAGCCTCTTCACCATCGCCGCAGCTTCGCTTAAGGCTACATCCACCATGGTGCTGGTGGCGCGTGTCACCAGTTCCACCTGGCCCGCGGCGGCTTTTTTGCCCACGTTGATGCGGTACGGAATTCCGACCAGGTCCGCATCTTTGAATTTGACGCCGGCGCGCTCGTCCCGGTCATCCAGCAGCACATCAAGGCCGGCGGCTTCCAGTTCGACGGCGAGCTTCTCACCCGCGGTGCGCAGCGCGATGTCGGCGACGTTGGTGATGGTGACGACGACTGTAAAAGGCGCGATCGACGCGGGCAGCGAGAAGCCGTTGGCGTCGTTTGCTTGCTCGATTGCCGCGGTCAGAATGCGCTCGATGCCGATGCCGTAGCAGCCCATAATCGGCATCACTTCCTTCCCGTTTTCATCCAGGACGCGCGCGCCCATTGACTCGGTGTATTTGTAGCCGAGCTTGAAGATATGTCCGACCTCGACCGCTTTGCCGACCACGAGCTTGCCGCCGCAATTGTCCTTCGGGCAGTTTTCGCCTTCGTTCACGCTGCGAATGTCGGCGGCGAGCGTCCAGCTGAAGTCGCGGCCCGGCGTCACGTTGCGCAGGTGGTAATCGAGCTTGTTGGCGCCACAGACCATATTTTTGCGGCCATCGAGAGCGTGGTCGACGATGACTATGGGATGCTGCAGGCTAACGTAATCCCGAATAAATTTAGCTGGAATGTTTTCAGTGTTCTCATCATCCAATTTTCTAAGCATATTGACCCCATCGAGGTCTTCCCGCTTGGCCGGGTTGAGGCCTATCGGGCCCAGGTAACCGCCCGGCGCGTGAAAGACGGAGCCGACCTCTTCGGGGGGCATCGGTCGAACTTCAGAGGCCGAGACTGCGTTCAGCAGTTTCGTTTCGTTGACTTGGTGATCGCCGCGGAGAAAAACGACCAATGGGAATTGCAGCCACGCCTCACTTTCACCCGTCTTTCCGCGCCGCATGCGCCATGTAAGCCACACACTTGATGTCGTTGGCCGGGCTCATTTTGAGGAACGCGGCAATGTCGGCAATTGCGCCCATCCCCGGCGTGTGAATCAGTTCCGGCTTGCCGTCGCCCGTCGGCTCCAGTTCCTTCACCGGGTCGAGCCGCGAGGTCGCCTTTTCAAGATTCGCTGCGTAGCCGCAGACCGGGCAGCTCGCGATCAGATCCTCGCCGGCATCGGTGTAAACCATGAACTCCTGCGACTGCGAGCCGCCCATGGCGCCCGAGTCGGCCTCGACGGCGACGAACTTTAGCCCGCAGCGGGTGAAGATAGCGCGATAGACGCGGTCGTGCAGGTCGAAGCTGCGGTCGAGGCCGGCCTTGTCGATATCGAAGGAGTAGCTGTCCTTCATGATGAACTGGCGCACGCGCAGCAAACCGGCCTTGGGCCGCGGCTCGTCGCGGAACTTGGTTTGAATCTGGTACCAGATCTGCGGCAACTGTTTGTAGCTGCGCAGTTCGCCGCGCGCAATCGTGGTCATGATCTCTTCGTGCGTCATGCCCAGGCACAGGTCCGCGCCCTTGCGGTCCTTCAGCCGGAACATGTTGTCGCCCATTGTCGTCCAGCGGCCGCTCTCTTCCCACGGCTCGCGCGGCACAATCCCCGGCAGGTAAAACTCCTGCGCGATCTTGTCCATCTCCTCGCGCACAATGGCGATGATCTTGTTCAGCGAGCGCTGGCCGAGAAAGAGGTAGTTGTAGATGCCCGCGCCAAGCTGGCGAATATAGCCGGCGCGGATGAGAAACTTGTGGCTGGCCACTTCGGCATCCGCCGGGGCCTCGCGCAGAGTAGGGATAAAGAGCTTCGACCAACGATGCATAAAAAGAACGCGCGAACTTTCCCGTCCGCTAACGCAGACGCAGGGCAAATGACAGCAGCTTTATTCTAAATGTTTTGCGTGTAGGGGAGTTTCAGAAGCGATTTCCTGTGAATTCAAATCAACTCTACGCCCCACAGATCGTGCAGATGCACCACGCCTTCGACCTTTTGCTCCGCGTCGACGACGATCAGCGAGGTGATTTTGCGCTCTTCGAGAATTGCCAGCGCCTTGGCCGCCAGCTCCTCGGCAGCAATCGTGCGCGGGAGCGCATTCATCGCCTCACCGGCCGTCTTGCCCAGCGCCGCGCCGCCTTCGCGTTCCAATAACCGTCTTAAGTCGCCGTCCGAGATCACGCCGCGCAACCGTCCCGACTCCTGCACCGTCGTCATGCCCAGCTTCTTTGACGACATTTCGAAGATCACATCGGCCATCGGCGTGGATGGCGCGACAACAGGAATATCCTCGCCGGTGTGCATCAGGTCGCAGACCTTGGCAAGCTGCTTGCCCAGCTTGCCGCCGGGGTGCAGCTCGGCGAAATCTTCGGCGCGGAAGCCCTTGCGCAGGCTGACGGCGACGGCCAAGGCATCGCCAAGCGCCAGCATTGCCGTAGTGGACGCAGTGGGCGAGAGGTTGAGTCCGCAGGCCTCGCGCTCCACCGAGCAATCGAGTGCAACGTCGCTGGCCTGCGCCAGGGTCGACTGCAAATCACAACAGAAGCTGATGAGCGCATCGCCCTTGCGCTTGAGCGTAGCCAGCAGGCGCAGAATCTCTTCCGTCTCGCCGCTGGCCGAGAGAGCAATCACCACGTCGCCCGGCATAAGAACGCCCAGGTCGCCATGCACAGCCTCGGCGGGATGCAGAAACAGCGCCGGCGAGCCGGTGGAGCTGAGCGTGGCGGCGATCTTCTGCGCGATGATGCCGCTTTTGCCCATGCCCGTGACCACCACGCGGCCGTTTTGTTCGCCGCAGCGCAGAACCATCTCAACGGCGCGAGCGAACGGGTCAGCCATGAACCCGTCGAGGCGCGTGGCGAGAGCTTCGAGCGCCGCGGCCTCAGTGCGGACCAGCTCGGCGGGGCCGAGCGAGCCTGGTTCGCGATCTTTGGGGTTGGCCTTGGTCATCGGCTTTTGATGGTAACAGTTTAACGACAGGGGGCAGGGATCAGGGGTCGGAGGACAGGGCCCGTAATTAGAGAATGTGGAGCAGGGGATAGAAAAGGACCGGCGATGCCCCGCTTGCGATCCACGACTCACGAACCGCGATTCCACGGCTCTCCCGCTCGTACAATAGAGCTATGAAGTCCTTCCCCGCGCGGCGCAACACGATCGTTCTTTCCGCAGTTATTTTGATTCTGGCCATCTTTGCCTGGGCAGGGTGGGCCAACTGGGAGTATCGCAAGCAGGCCGCCGAGCGGCTGCTGGCCGAGGAGGCGCAAGGCGAGCTGGTGCCGGCTCCCGGAGGAGATGTACTGGAATATGACTCCCCGCTCGTGGGTAAGCCGGCTCCGGACTTTGCGCTCAAGAACCTGAGCGGCCAGAAGGTCTCGCTTGCTAACTACCGCGGCAAGGCCGTGATGATTAACTTCTGGGCCACGTGGTGCGGTCCGTGCAGGGTTGAAACGCCGTGGCTGGTCGACCTGCGTAACAAGTATGCGGCGCGGGGCTTTGAGGTGCTGGGAGTTGACACCGAGGGCGACGACCTGGAGCCGGGCGACAAGGCCGGCTGGGCGAAGGATGAGGCCGACGTCGGCAAATTTGTGACGGAGATGAAGGTGCCCTACCCGGTGCTGCTCGACGGCGACAGCATTGCGCGCGACTACGGTGGGTTGGACGATTTGCCTGCGTCGTTCTTTGTGGACCGCGGCGGAAAGGTGACCGCCGCAACCGTGGGCCTATCCTCTGAGAGCGACATCGAGGGCAACATCAGGAAGGCGCTGAATGACTGAGCAAGGCAGCGGGTCAGCAAGTTAGCGGGTCGGAAGGCGGGCCGTTGACTGGACGCGAGATTTGAAAACGATGCTTGAGAAGAAGCGACAATTCATTGTGGCAGCTACCGTCCTGGCGATGAGCGCATTTGCGGCACGGGCCCAGGTGATTCCGCAGGCCGCGCAAAACCGCTCTATCCTCAAGACCGGCCCGGTGCAATATCTGTTTCCCGAACAGGTAAACGTTCCCGCCGGCAAGCCGAGCCCGGTCACGTTGCACTTCCGCGTCGCGCAGGGGCTGCACATCAACTCGCACACGCCCAGCGACGAATTCCTGATTCCGACGACATTCACCATTCCTGACGGCATGGGCGCTCGCCTCGTCGCTGCAACCTTTCCGCCCGGCGCCATCATCTCGCTTGCCTTCGATCCAAAAACCAAGCTCAGCGTGTATACCGGCGAGTTCGCGATCCAGGCGCGTATCGTCGCGACGCCGGGCAATCATCTGGTGCAGGGCAAGCTCCGTTACCAGGCCTGCGACCAAAATCAATGCCTGCCGCCCCAGACGATCGACGTGCCGATTGACGTGATTGGCAACTGAAAGCACCGGCAGTCCCGTTGTCAGTGACCGGTTTTTTGCTCAATTGATCGCCGGCGGATGAAACCGCAGCCACCGGCGGCTCAGGTTCGCGCGCCCCGGCAGGAACCTCGCCGCAACCCATTGGGAGCCACGCCGCGTCTGTGGTATATTTTTTGAGGTGCGAGGGGCATTTTCTCCTCCGCTCATGCTGCGCAAGATTGCCTCGAGCGCGGCTTTTTAGGCCTCAAGGACGCGTAGCTCAACTGGCAGAGCATTCGGCTCTTAACCGACAGGTTGTAGGTTCGATTCCTTCCGCGTCCACCATAGAATCAACAACTTAGCGAACAGTAGAGAATCCTCTCAACCCCACAGAACCCCACAATAGCTCAAACCGCTACTGACTGCCGCACAGCCAGTGGTGGTTCTTGCCGCATCACCATCTGCACAACCTTTGAGTTGGCCGTCTGCTTGGCTCTCAGACTGGCGTTGCCGTAGACGTTCAAACAGAGCCGAGCGCGTCGAGAAGGTCGTAGAGCGACGGAAGCAGCGAGCGCTCGAATCGAAACTGCGTGGCCTTGTAGGGAAGCTTGGTTTCCCCAATGTGTGCGGCAGTGTCCCCCCAAATGCACGGCACGGCATCGCCGTTGCCAGCCTTGACAGCCGTCGCGTCGCATTTCTTGATCCACTCCCAGATGCGCTTGCCGAGATCGTCGTTGCTTTTGGCGCAGTTTGGGTGGTTCTTCCGTATGTACAGAATGAACTCGTCGTTTCCCATCTGAATGCTCATGCTCCTGCCTTCCTCCTTCATGGTTATGTCGAAAGTGACGTTGAGTGCCTCTTCCAGTCGCCGCAGCAGACTCGTACCTAAGTTGTAGGTGGGGTCTCTCTCAAGGTTCAGGACCGTCTGGCTCGAGACACCCAAGCGACTCGCGAGTTGGAGCCGGGACAGCCCGAGCTGCCCTCGTCTCGCCTCAATGAGTTCGCCGATGTGGTTCACTCTACCTCCATGGAGACTATAGTGACACTATGCAATCCGTTTGTAAACATGGACTGCACACCCTGGCTTATCGATCCGTGGCTGAGGGGCTGGGATACGGTCGGCGGCTCATCTTCCCGTTCTTGACCGAGCTGCACCGGCTCGATGCCCGCGGCACCAATGGGGTTTATAAAAGGTGATGTCAAGAAAAAACACTTCACCTGACCGGCCAGGGAAAGTATTTTCTCGCCATCCAGCCGACTTTGACATTCATTTCGACACAATCTCTCTCTCTTGCTCTCTCTCTTTCTCTTGTGCGAGAATGCGATTATGAAAATCACAAAAGCCATTCTCATCGCCGATCCTAGAGTTGAGCGCCTCCTCAAGAACCCGAATTGGAAGCACGCCGCCGAGGCTGCAATGGACTATATTTTCAACGGCACTGAATGCCAAATTGCCTCGTGGCGGAAATCATCCACTTGGGCTCAGGTAACGATGGTCTGGGAAGAATTGAACAAGACGCGTTAGGAGCAAGCACAATGGCTTCAGAGGATCACCCCAAGAATGGCGATGTGGCTAAGTCTAGGAAGAACGGCAGCAAGGGCGTTGTGTTCGCCGTCGATCCAGCGCGCGATCTGTTGAGCGTTCGCTCCGTAGATGCCAACGAAGTTCATTGTTACTCTACAGAGAACTTCAAGAATGATTGGGAGCTTGTTCCTGGGGAAGTTTCCTCTCCCGGCCCCAATCCGAAGATCATGGGTGGATGCCTAATAGTCTTAGTCGTAGCAGGGCTTTTAGTGTGGGGTGCAGTCGGTTTAATCCGTGGCTGCTCCAGTAGCCCGGCGAATGCGGTGTCGATTAACGAGTATGCAAATGTAAAAGACGACATATGGTGCATGGAATCCAAAGAAGCCTTGGGGAAACTGATTGACCTTTCTGCGAAGAATGCCTACGACGAAATGAATGAGCTATTCGTGTCGGAGGGAGTGACGACTCTCCGCAAGGGGCAGAGCGTCAAGGTCGTCGATGAGAGCTTTAGCGGGTTTAAAGTTCATACCTTGGGCGGTGAGGCATGCTGGGTTGTGAGCAATGTGCTGACGAAAGAGAACGACTCTGGACCTCACGGTAATGCCACTCCTGCGGCTAAATCAACGGAGCAACAACCGAGTGACGATCATTTCTACATGCCCGCCCCTGGTGAAGAGCTGATAGGACGCTGGCGCTATTCCCCTGAGTGGCTGAGCCATCAGGTTGTCATCTACAAAAGTAAAGACAAATATTACTTGAACCGTTACATGCCGACTAGTGGAAAGACTGAAACCTCTGAACTGAAGGTAACTGCTTCAAAAAGCGGTCCCAAGTACTATCCAGCGGATGGTTACAATGGACAATACTTCACCATCGATCAAAGCGGCGATCTGCATGGGTGTAACCGCACTGGACAAGTCCTGATTGCTAAGAGAGTGCCATAGCAGACCATCAGCTTCCCCCGGCAGGTGGGTATGGGCGGGTTTCAACCCCACATTGACCCCACAATACGGATTCCTCACTGTTCCAATCAGTGCCTTAGGCTGCCAGCCGTTCCGCGTAAGTCGTTGATATTACGTTGTTAAATGTTCTCTTAACCGACAGGTTGAAGGTTCGATTCCTTCCGCGTCCACCATTCTCCCGCCATCTTGAAGTACAGCCGCTAGAGCATTTTCGGATACACGTAGACTTTTTAAGGGTCGTACAAGGTGGCTTTTTCTTGAGAAAAAGCCACTTAAGTGCATAGCTTCGGTTTACAGCAATTCCGAAAATGCTATAGCCACCCGGTTTACGCCAAACCGCGCCTTTTGAACTGCTTGCCGGAAAAAATGAATGCCATGCTCCGGGAACCGCGTTCTGGCGCTTGGGCCAGTCGAGTGAATTGTCGTTGGGGGCTTGCCAGGGAAAGCGACCGCCGGCGCCCGATCAGCCAATGTCAAAAAATGCGGTATTCTGGTGAAGCGCGCCCGTAGCTCAGCTGGATAGAGCGAATGCCTCCGGAGCATTAGGTCGGGAGTTCGAATCTCTCCGGGCGCACCATCATCTCCTTCCATCCACAGCCGTCCACAGGCGCATCTTTCGTTGACTTGGAGCCTTTTTTTCAGTATTCTAGAGACCTTGCGCGGTGTTGCGCCTGAGGTCTGCGTGAACGGGGCCCCCATCGACAGGTCTTCGTCGGTGGGGTGATGAGTAGTCACCCGGACCGGTCTGGTGGAATCCAAAGCCTTGTTGAGGCGGGCTCTGCCGGGACAGGCCACCGGCTGCGGGACGAGGAAGTTGGTCCGGCGCAGCCAGAGCCCCATGAGGGCTAACTCCCGCAGCTTCTCACCCGAACAGGTTTGTTTGGCAGTGGGTAGATTTTGCGGCCCGTGCGCTTGATGCGCGGGCAAATGCGTTCTGCGCAAGGGATTTGAAGCGCATTGCCGCGGCAGCCGGCAGTTTTCGAGGCCGGAGCCGGGCATTTTTTTGAGGTGGGAGAGACATGTCGACCTTTGTTCCGAGCGGCAAGGACATCAGCCGCAAGTGGTATGTGGTGGACGCGAGCGGCCAGACCCTGGGGCGCCTCGCGACCAAGGCCGCCAGTGTGCTGAGCGGCAAGCTGAATCCGGAGTACGTGCCGTACATCGACATGGGCGACCACGTGATTGTGATCAACGCCGAGAAGGTGCGCCTGACCGGCCTGAAGGATCAGAAGAAGATCTATCGGCGCTATACGGGCTTTCCCGGCGGGCTGCGTGAGGAGTCGTTTACGCGGCTGATCAACCGCCGGCCCGAAAAGGTGCTGGAGGAAGCGATCAAGGGCATGCTGCCCAAGACCAAGCTGGGCCGCGCCATGGGAACCAAGTTGAAGGTGTATCGCGGCGACAAGCACCCCCACACGGCGCAGCGGCCGGTGGAATTGAAGATTGCGTAAGTGCAGCTTTTAGCCTTCCGCTATCAGCTTTTGCTTGCGGGGACGAAATGCCGAGGCAAAGGGAAACAGCCCGGCCGAAGAACGAAAGAACTGAAAGCTGACGGCTGAGAGCTGAAAGCTAGGAGACAGAATGGCAGAGGATCTGGTTCAGTATTACGGGACGGGGCGGCGCAAGTCGGCGATCGCGCGCGTTTTTCTGCGTCCCGGCACAGGCGAGTGGAAGGTGAACGGCAAGAAGTTTGACGAGCACTTTGTCACCGAGCAGCAGCGCGTATCAGCCAAGCGCACGCTGGTGGTGGCCGAGCTGACCGCGAGCTTCGATGTTGTGACCACCGTGAGCGGCGGCGGCGTAGCCGCGCAGGCCGATGCGGTAAAGATGGGCGTGGCCCGGGCCTTGCTCGAGTTCAACCCTGAGCTGCGCAAGACGCTCAAGGGCGAAGGATTGCTGACCCGCGACGCGCGTATCAAGGAGCGTAAGAAGTACGGTCAGAAGGGCGCGCGCAAGAGATTCCAGTTCAGCAAGCGCTAAGGCGCTTGCAAGAAATTAGGTTTTGAGAGATTAGAGATCAGTTGGCGCATTGCCTTTTTTGATCTCAGGCAGCTGGCTCTGGTCTCTGGTTTCACAACTCTCCCGCGAAGGCGGGATTCAATCCGGGCGCTGGCATCGCCCACCCGGATGCAGTCCACAAAGGAGGACCATTGGCCACCATCACCATGAAGGAACTGCTCGAAGCGGGTGTTCACTTCGGGCATCAGACCAAGCGCTGGAATCCCAAGATGAAGGAGTACATCTTTGGCGAGCGCAACGGTATCTACATCATCGACCTGCAGAAGACGCTCAAGCTGTTCAAGGACGCGTCGAAATTCGTGACCGAACTGTGCGCACAGGGCAATACGATTCTGTTTGTGGGAACCAAGCGCCAGGCTCAGGACGCCATTGCCGAAGAGGCCACGCGCGCGGGCATGCCCTACATCAACCAGCGCTGGCTGGGCGGCCTCTTGACCAACTGGATCACGGTGCAGAAATCGGTGAAGCGCCTTCAGGAACTGGATGAGATGGCTGTGGACGGCCGCTACGACCTGCTGACGAAAAAGGAAGTGATCAAGCTGGAGCGGGAGCGCAAGCACCTGCAGGCCAACCTGGCCGGCATCAAAAACATGAAGCGGCTGCCGGATGCGCTGTTCGTGGTCGACTCGAACAACGAGGCGATCGCGGTGAAGGAAGCGCGCAAGCTGGGCATCCCCGTGGTTGCGGTGGTTGACACCAACTGCGACCCCACGGTGGTGGACTACGTGATTCCGGGCAACGACGATGCGCTGCGCGCCATTCGCCTCTTCACCTCGAAGATTGCCAATTCCGCGGCCGAGGGCGTGAACCTGCTGAGCGACAAGGCTCTCGAGGAGCCTGCCGAGCCGGCGGCTGCCGAAGAAGGCGCGGAGATCTCCGCGGAGGCCGCGCCGAGCGAGGAAGTCGATCTGGAAGCGGCGCTGGGAGGCGGCATCCGCAAGGCGCCTGCCGCGGTTGCGGCCCTGCTGGAAGAGGACGAAGTGGCGGAGAGCGCCAAGTAACCTTCGCTGCGCGGAGCCAGGCGCAAGCTGAGAAGAGCGTGACCGCCCGGCAGGGGCCTGCCATTCTTTCTGGGACGTCCCAGGTTCGATGCGAAACCCTGAAGTGATCGCCACGCTTTTCTTATGCCGGAGATTTTTCGGCGGGAACTGGGTTGTGCATTCTTAACTGTTCTTTATTGAAAGGGCCCGCTGCGGCCAGGGAAAATGAGAGATGACCACTGTGAATGAAAAGATTAGTGCCAAGCTGGTGAAAGAGCTCCGCGAGAAATCGGGCGCGCCCATGGGCGACTGCCTGAAGGCTCTGCAGGAATCCAAGGGCAATATCGAGGACGCGTTCGTGGTGCTGCGTAAGCGGGGTATGGCCTCGGCGCAGAAGAAGGCCGCGCGCGCCACCAACGAGGGCCTGGTTGGCTCCTACATTCACGCCGGCGGCAAGATCGCCGTGCTGGTTGAGTTGAACTGCGAGAGCGATTTTGTAGCCCGCACCCCCGACTTTCAGGAGTTGCTTAAAGACGTGGCCATGCACATCGCGGCCAGCGATCCGCGCTACGTGAAGCCCGAAGACGTGACCGCTGAGGACCTGGAGCGCGAGAAGGAGATCTATCGCGCGCAGGCCGCGGCTACCGGCAAGCCGGCTGCCGTGATCGAGAAGATCGTCGAAGGCAAGATGGCCAAGTTCTACGAAGAAGTTTGCCTGCTCGAGCAGCCCTTCATCAAGGACCAGGCCATCAGCGTGAAGGAGCTGATCGCGCAGAAGGTGGGCAAGCTGGGCGAGAACATCACCGTGCGGCGCTTTGCGCGCTTCAAGGTGGGCGCGCCCGACTGGACCGTATCGCAAACCAAGCCGGTGGAAGCCTCGGCGGAGTAAGCGCACGGCGTTGGGCGAGGCGCAAACCGGATCGAGTGCAAACAAAAGAAGAGGGCAGTCCATTGCGGACTGCCCCTTTTGTTTTGGCCGGATGGTGCTGCTTACGGCAGGTAGTAGCGGAACGAAGTGAAGATCATGTTGTCGTCGCCATAGGCGCCGCCGTCGGGATTGGTTACGCTGCCCGTACCCGCCGCACCCGACCACAGGTCGCGGCGGATCAGGCTGTACTGGATGCCCTGCCGCAGGCGGCCCTTGGGACCGGCGATGATGTTCCACCAGTAGCCGGCCGTGAACTCCTGCACGTCCTTGTTGTTGCCCTTGCAGTTGGCGGAGTGTACCCGGGGTAATGCCTGCGGGAGTCTGGTTTCCGGGGGGACGTCTCGGTAAGCGCAGCCGGACATGCTGGCGCAGTGAGGTGTGCCATAGCCAACTGCGGTTGTCCCTGTTCAGCAAGTATTCGCGGGTCATGTAGTCGCCGCCGTAGTTGAAGTAGGTCGTGAGATTCGGGTGGGATTTATCTCCAGAGTGCTGAGAGCCGAGAAGCCGTGGATCGGCGACATGGCTCCGTTCGGACGGAGGGTTACGTCGGCGATGGTGGAAGACCCGTAGCGGCCCACGCCCTCGCCCCACAGGCCTTTCAGGCCGACGGTCACGTTTTCCCGACCAGCGGTGCGCGGAAGCCGCCGCCGATGCCGGCGCCCGTCGTGTGCTGTTATAGGGCGCGGTCGTGTTGCCGTGCACTGTCGCCGGCCCGTGCGAGGTTGGTTGCGGTCGAGCAGGGGATAGATGCGGTCGCGGAAGTTGCGCTCGATCCCGAACACTTCCCAGTGGCCCCAGCCCGGCTCGATAGCCATCTTCACGATAAAGTCCGGCGTGTAGTTGAAGAATAGTTCGCCAGCTGATCCGCTCGGCTCGCGGAGTTGTAGAGGCCGCCGCTGGTGCCGGCCGAGCCGAGGAGCACGTTGTAGGAGGTTGCTCCCGCCCGGATTCAGCGTCTCGGCGTTTTCAACCGAAGCGCCGAGGAAGAACGTCTTGCCGAAGTCCTTGGACACGCGGAAGCTGTACTGGCGGGACCATACAAAGCCGGCTTCGTACTGTGCGTCGATGGTGGCCGGCAGAATCTCAGTGCCTCGCGTCAGGCCCTGCGTGGTTTCCGCGGCCAGTGACCATCCCTGGCCGCCGGAGAAGTCCCAGCCGCTGGCGGTCTTGGCGTCGGCCCACAACTGGCGCTGGCGCATCACGTAGCTGTTCGACTGGTTGTTGTTCGAGGTGACACCGGCGCCCAGCCAGTCCATCTCGTAGTAGCCGGTCAAGGCCACAGCTGGGCAGTTTGCCCCTGGCTTTGAGAGCCAGGCGCGACTGACGGCCCGAACCCTAGAACTCGCTCAAGTTGTGGCCGCGTCGGAGTTCTGCAGCGGGACGCCGGTGAACGGCGTGTTGATGTCGCCGCCGGTGGCCGCGGTGCGGTCCACGGTTTCAGCCGCCAGGAAGCTGCCCGTGGACGAGAGCGTGATTCCCTTGAAGTGAAGGGCGTCGGGACTCTCGATCTGCTTCTTGATGCTCGTTGTCTCGTCGGAGACCGTGGTCGTGAGAGAAAGCTGGTTTTCTTTCAGGTCGCTCACCGTGCTTTGCAGGGTGGTGACGGCCGCCGGATTCTCGGTGACTGCCTGCTGCTGCGCTCGTGCATCCGCCTCCGCCTTCTCTGCCGCTGCCTGCGCTTCTGCCGCAGCCTGCTGCGCCTGCTGCAACTGTGCGTCCTTGGCGGAAAGATCGCTCTTCAGACTGTCGATCTGCCCCTGCATTTCGGTGCGAAGGGCTTGAATCTGCTCTTCCACCGTGGGGCCCGCGGGCTCGGCGGCTTTCCTTGCGACGTGCCTCTTCACCGGCGGTTTTGTGTCGCCGGTCTGTGCGTAGGAAACAACGAGACTAGCTGCCAGAATTGCCGCGGCAGCCGCTTTCACTGTCAGTTTCATTTGGGCCTCTCTTTTCTTTGGAATCGAGTTGGAATGATGACCGCGCCCGCGTGCGCAATGAGCGCAATCCTCTCCTGCAACCCGGACGCATTGATGAATAGGAAAATCTGCAGCAGTCCCATCGGCGCGGATATTAGGGGAGCGGTCACGGAAGGAGTTTCGCGCCGGCGTAAACTCCCCCTTTCGTTCCGCCTCCAAGACTCGCAGACGAAGATTAAGATTTGACGAATTCACATAGAATTCACAGTTCTATCTCGCGGGAATTTTTCGCCGACCAGTAAGTGAGAGGAATTTACTTACTATTCACAGTTCATTCGCTTTTCCTCCGCGATTTCTGTGAATCTCCCGCTGCGGACTGTGATTGGTCGAGGACAATTCATCGACGCGCTACAGGCGCTTGACTTATGGCATTTCCAGGATAGATATACCCATGTTGAGTCCCTTTAAGGTCGCCGCTCCCTGCGGGCCGGGTCCACTTCGCGGTAGAGGCTCCGGAGTACAGTAGTCCTGGAATCGCTAGCGCGCGCTCGCGCCTTCCCGGCCGGCGCTGAGTAAGTTGGCCAAAATTCGATAAGCACCCGGGACTAACTCTGGAAATTGGCGGTACAGCGCGAATGCAACATAGATATAAGTCCCTTTTCCGCGATGCGTGACGAGCAATCCGCCGCGCTGCGGATCTTGTCCCGGATCGGCGGTCTCTGTCAACGCGGTGTAACCCGGGTCCCAGTGATCGAGGAAGCCGTGGCCCCGCTCTTCAAACCAGCCGTCAAAATCGGCCTCCGTAATTTTGTTTGGCCACGTGAGCAGCGGGCTGGCGGGATCCAGCAGCTTGACCGGATCCTGCTCGTCGACCACACGCTCCGGAAACCGGCCCATGTTTACCGGCAGCGGAGCGGGAAAAGTGTCGCCCTGGTACTGCACGATCAATGTTCCGCCGCGCTCGACGAATTGCTCAAGCCGCGGTTCGGCAGCCGCCAGCTCCGGCCTCGCCGTGTATGCGCGAATGCCGACCACCAGCACGTTCCATTGCGAGAGATCCGCCGACGCCAGATCATCTTTAGTAAGCAAGTGCGGCACAATACCCAGCGCCCCGATGGCATCGGGGACCGTATCTCCCGTTCCCATCACGTAACCCACGCGCAATCCGGGCGCAACCTTTACATCGATCTTGCGCGTGCGCAACTCCGCCGGCTTGTATTGGTTGTAGGGCCGCAGCCCCGGATAGCCGATGCTCTGCCAGCCGATTGAGTAGTCCTTTCCGCTCACATGAGCCACAGCTTGAATCGAGTAGGCGCGCGCCGTAACGCCGCCGGCAGGCGAAACCGAAAATACGAGAGGCTCCGTGTCGCCCGCGCCCTTCAAATGAAACTCCCGCTCTGCGGGCTCGGAGCGCCAACCCTCCGGCAGCTTCAGCTCCACGGTCCCTTCGGCGGCGTGTTCCGCGTGAATCGTCACGTTCACCGGCAGCGACGATCCCAATCCGTCGATCGGCAGAATCCGCGCCTCAGGCTGCACGCGCACGCCGATGGCCGGTGTCACCACCAGTGGCTCATACACGCCGCCGACGCCAATGACGCGCGCCAGCGTTTGCACCACCTGGCCCTGTCGAATCGGTACGCCGTCGAATGTGAACTCCACCCACGCGGAAAGCGGGTATGGTGCAAACGAGCGCTCGCGCCACGCCGGATTCGAAATATCGTAATAGGGCTGTTCGGTCGTGGGCCGCGTGAAGTAGGGCTCCGTGGCTGCGGCGTCGTCCGGCGTCTGCACGTGAAAGATGTGGTCGCTCGGCGGAGCTGCTTCCGCATTGGCCCCAGCCGTATCCTCGATACTCCACGGCGGACCGTCACTCGATTGAATCCACACGCGGCTGAGCCGCACACCGCCCAGAGCGCTGTACAAATGTACGCGCACGCTTAATTTCTCGCCCGGCCAGACGCTGCGCGGCATTTGGTCCGCCGATGCGCCGCGCCCGAAAGGGCCTTGTCCACCGCTCTCGCTGGTTGTGAACGCGACCAGATCCAGGCCCAGAAGATCTTTGAGCGCTTCCTCAAACTGCGCGATCTTCACGCCGAGCTCGAGCTTCAGTCCAGCCTTCGCCTCCGCGTCCAGGTCGCTCGACTTCACGCGCGCGTAGAGATCGAGCGTCTCTTGATACATCGGGACCAGCTTGTGCGCGCCATCGACGCCGCTCTCATTTCTGCAATCGCTCTCGAACATATCCAGGCCAGTTTCGATCTTGTGCAGCCCGTTTGTGAGCCACGCGGGCGGCGTATTCCCGGCCAGCCGCGCCAGGCCTTCAATGCTGGTATCGATGTCGACCTTAGGGTTGTAGAACAGGGTGTTGGCCTCCGCCATCACGCGTGGAGCTTGATTCGCCGACGGCGCCGCCGCCCACAGGTGATAGCTCGTCGTGTCGGGACCGCTGAGCGCCGGGTCCGATCCGCCGTACTGAGACTTCTGCTCGCCCCACCCCTCGCGCGCAATCTGCTCATAGGTGCGCCCCAGCGCCGGGTCCCACGTACCCACCGGAATCGTCACATCGGCAGGTAACCCGCCTTCGATCCACTCGTCGGTCAGGTAGTTGTGAAACCTTGCCGGCGCCCACTTGCCCGTTGCGTAGTCGAGCATCTCGCCTTTGGTGATGGGCGCAAACGGCGTGCGCGAGTAGACCGCCAGCGGCTGCCAAGGCTGCAACCCCGCGCCCCCGTCCTTCACCGGGCGCAACTGATCGGGGAAGACCCTCGGATCGGCCGCGGCCTTGAACGCTTCCTGCATAATCTCGCCGGCCACCTGATGCTGTCCGTGGCCGTCGCTTACGCCGCCCACAAAGGTGGATACGAGCACCTGCGGCCGCACCTTCCGTATCGCCAGCACCGCGTCGTAGAGCACCCGCTCGTGACCCCACTGCGCAAACGATTCTTCCTGCGTCTTCGAGAATCCGAAGTCGGCCTCGGTGCCCCACAGTTGCCGCGCGCCGTAATACTCGTCGGCCTTCAGCAGTTCGTTGGTGCGGATCAGCCCCAGCGCGTCATAGCTTTCGGCCGACATGGCGTTTTGCCCGCCTTCGCCGCGCGTGAATGTGAGCAGCGTGGCGCGCACGCCCAGCCCACGAGTGAGATAGGTCAGCAGCCCGCCGTCTTCGTCGTCCGGGTGCGGCACGATCATCAAAACGCTGGCCGTCGTCCTCAGACGCTTGAGCGTCTGTTCCAGGTCCGCGGCGCCGCGATCCTCAGGCAACGGCAGAGCGTTCACCGCGGGCTCCGGCAGCGGAACCTCATCGAGCTCGCTTGCGGGTGTTTGTTGCCGGGCTTGCTGCGCGTGGAGCGATGCGCGGCACGCGCTCAACAGCAGCGCAGCCATCGCCGCGCCCAGTGCAATGCGGTGCAACTTTCGGGGAAAGAACGCCATCCCCGTCAGTTTACAATCCGGCGGGCGGGATCTGGCCCGCGCGGATGCGCGGCTGTGAGGACATGTTCGTGGACATGGCGGAGCGGCCGGAGTGGGTCCACTTTCTATCCCGCAAGCTCACGGACTTCTACCTGGAGGATTACACGCACCGGCGAAAAACCTCTTCACCGCTCCGTCTCCAAGAATCGAGGGCAAATCTGTAGAGCGGGAAGAAAATCGCGAAAAAGGTTTGCTAAGTTGCGGGCAAACAATTTAAAAACGGGAAATTCAAATGGAGCCAATGGGGCGGCGGATGTGACAATAGAGCCAAGGCAAATATGACCTCAAGAGAACGAGTACTTGCAGCATTGCGGCACGAGCAACCAGACCGGACCCCGCGCGATTTTTGGGCGGAGCCGCCGACGATGCAGCGGCTGTTTGCGCACATCGGCCACTCCGACAAAGACGAACTGCTTGATTCGCTGGGCGTGGATGTGCGGCATCTGGAAACGACGGAACCGCCGGAGCTGGAGTTGGGCGGCGGTTTGTTTCAGAATTTTTGGGGCGAACGATATGTCTATAGCCAGACGCCGTGGGGACCGATGCGCCAGGACGGCAAAGGCGCGCTGGCGGGCGCGAGCAGCTTCCCGGAACTGGAGTCGTTCCCGTGGCCGTCGCCGGATTGTCTGGACCGCTCGCAGCTTAAAGCCCAGTGCGCGCGCTACGAGCGGCACGCGCTGCTTTACGGGTTTGCCGACATCTGGCAGCGGCCGGCGCTGGTGCGCGGCTGGGAGGACATGTTCGTTGACATGGCGGAGCGGCCGGAGTGGGTCCACTTTCTATCGCGCAAGTTCACGGACTTCTATTTGGAGGATTACACACGCGCGGCGGAAATCACCGGCGGACGGATCGACCTCTATCTGGTCATCAGCGACCTGGGCACGCAACGCGGGCCGCTCATCTCCATGGCCATGTTCCGCGAGTTCGTTGCGCCCTACTTGAAAGAGATGACCAGCCTGATTCACTCGCTCGGCGGACGCGCGCTTTACCATAGTTGCGGCACGATCTGGCGGTTTGTTCCCGATCTGATCGAATGCGGCGTGGACGTGCTCGATCCGATTCAACCGACGTGCGCGGAGATGCAGCCGGAGAGTCTCAAACAGAAATTCGGCGACCGGTTGAGTTTCCATGGCGGCATCGACATGCAGAAGCTGCTGCTGGAGGGAACGCCGTCCGAGGTCGAAGCCGAGGCGCGGCGCTACTGCGAGGTGCTGGGCGCGGGCGGCGGTTACATTCTTGCGCCTGCGCATCTGTTCCAGCCCGACGTGCCGCCGGAGAACATTCTGGCGGTTTATCGAGGCGCAAAATAGCAGAACTCGGTTTCCTGCCGGCAGATCGACGGGGACACCTTTGCTGCACCGGGTTCCGGGGGTGGCCCTTGACGGGTTTATTGGTGCTTAAAATGGAAGTTCGACACTTATTTTTTTTTTTTTTTTTTTTTTTTTTTTTTTTTTTTTTTTTTTTTTTTTATCTTCCCTCGCGCCGCAGCCCATGCTGTGTGATAATGACTCCGTGCAACAGCCCGATACCTGTATTCGCAACGCCCGTGGCGAGTGGATTCCGACCAACGGCACCAAGGACACGCCCGTGTTCCGGTGGCCACCGCGCTTGGCCCAATCGCTCAAGTGGGTGTTTTCCTACCCCGGGTTTCTGTGGCCCTGGAGCACCATTTACCTCCTCGTCACCATTTTCATCTGGTTTCACTTCCAGCCCGCTGTGCCCCGCTGCGTCGATTTGAAACCGGGTTGGATCGCCCTCCTCTTCCTCCGCAACCTCGGTTTGGCCTGGGCCATCTATGGTGGCTGGCATCTCCTGCTCTACGTGCTCAAACTCCAAGGCACCAACCGCAAATACGACATCCGCTGGCCCAGCCGCAACGACCCCAAGTTCCTCTTTCGCAACCAGACCCTGGACAACATTTTCTGGAGTTGCGCCAGCGGCTGCACCATCTGGACCGCTTACGAAGTCATTTACTTCTGGGCCCTTGCCAACAAAAAAGTTCCCTACGTGGACTGGAACTCCCATCCCGTTTACTTCGCCGTCTGGCTCTGCCTGATCCCTTACTGGCGCGACTTTCATTTCTACTGGGTCCACCGCCTCATCCACTGGCGTCCCCTTTACAAAGCCGCCCATTACCTGCACCACAAAAACACCAACCCCGGCCCCTGGTCCGGCCTGTCCATGCACCCCATTGAGCACCTGCTCTATTTCAGCGGCGCCCTGATCCATTTCGTTGTCCCATCCCATCCCATCCATTTCCTCTTCAACAGCGAACACGCCGGCGCGTTTGCCCCGGCCGCCGGCCATCACGGCTTCGAGAAACCCCTTGCCGAAAAGGCGTTCCCCTCCGGCTCCTACTTTCACTACCTTCACCACCGCATTTTCACCTGCAACTACGGCGGCGAGGAAATCCCCTTCGACCGCTGGTTCGGCACCCACCGCAGCTCCCTCACCTCCAAATCCTGACCTTAGCAATCATCTCTCCTATGCTGAAGGGAACCCCTCCCAAGGTCGGAGCTGAAGCACGGCACTACTGCGAGGGGCTTGGGCCCGATTTTCCCGGTTTCGTTGTCGTTCGTCGCTAGCAGACACCCGGTATCCACCCCATGAACTGAGTTCATGAGGGCCCAGGTATGCGTCGCTCCTCTCTCCTAGAACCCGAAAAAAATTGGCCCCAGAGCCTCACACCCTATATGTCGATACAACCTAGATCGCAAGAAGGCATCCCCGCAAAAGGAAGACGGCGTAGAATGAATCGGATCGCCGTTCATCTCCAACGCGATTCCTGTGGCACCTTCCCGAGAAGACAGAAATACGGGCAGCAAAGGAGACCGGGTATGAGCAAAATTAACCGGCGGGAGTTTCTTGATGGGTCGGCTAAAGCCACATTGGCGATTGGCTTTCCGATGAAGAATCTTCTCGCCGCAGTTCCGCAAAGTGACGCTGGGCAGACGCCTCCCGCGAATACGGCGCCAGCTGTGCTGCCGGGGACGGCGCCGCTGACGATGGAGGGCGATCTGGCGACCCAAATGGTGGATGGGATTCATCGGTTCCTGCTGAAGCGGACGGCGAGGCGGCGAAAGAGCGGGCGGGACTTTGGCATTGGGATTCGAGCTCGGCGCGAGCCTATGATCAGTCGGTCTCAGGCAATCGGGAGCGTTTCCGGCAAATCATTGGGGCGGTAGACGAGCGCGTGCCCGCCCAGGCCCCGGAGCCTGTGCGAGCCGTCCTCGACCCGCCGGAAGTTGGCCAGGGGAAAGGTTACAAGGTCTACGCCGTGCGTTGGCCGGTTTTAGCGCCCGTGATTGCAGACTATGGCGGTCTGGATGCCGAAGGGCTATTGCTTCAGCCCGAGGGGCGCCCAGTGGCGCGGGTCGTCGCCATACCGGACGCGGACTGGACGCCGGAGATGATCGTGGGGATGTCCCCGGGAGTTCCGGCTGAGGCGCAGTTTGCGCGGCGCCTCGCGGAGAACGGGTGTCAAGTGCTGATCCCGGCCCTCATCAATCGGGACGATACTTTCTCCGGGATTCCGGGGATCGGCTATACGAACCAACCGCACCGCGAGTGGATTTATCGAATGGCTTTTGAAGTGGGTCGCCATCCCATCGGGTTTGAGGTGCAAAAGGTATTGGCGGCGGTGGATTGGTTTGAGAGCGAAAACCAGAAGGAGGCCGTTCCCATCGGGGTGATGGGGTATGGAGAGGGAGGGTTGCTGGCGCTTTATAGCGGAGCTCTGGATGGAAGAATCCAGGCAACGGCCGTGAGCGGATATTTCCAGGAGCGGGAAGGTCTTTGGACGGAGCCGATCTACCGCGATGTCTGGGGGTTGGTGCGGGAGTTTGGCGACGCGGAGCTGGCGAGTTTGATTGCCCCGCGGAGCCTGGTGGTGGAAGCCTGCCGAGGCCCCAAGGTCGAGGGACCGCCCCCGGTGACGGACGTGCATAAGGAAGCCGCGTGTCCGAACGGGAAGCTCGGTACTCCGCCGCTGGATTCGGTGCAAAAAGAAGTGGAGCGGGCGCGAGGATTTTATGCGGGGCTGAAGGCGGAGGACAAACTGCACTTGGTGGTGAGCGGTCAGGGAGAAGGGGAGCCGGGTTCGGAAGAGGCCCTGCGCGCGTTTTTACGTTCGTTGAAGGCGGGCGCAGGTCTGCGGGCGAACGGGACACCCCCACGGGACCAGCGCGAGAATTACGATCCCCAGGCCCGGTTGCAGCGGCAGTTCAACCAGATGGTCGGTTTCACCCAGGCGCTGATTCGCAAGTCGCCCGACCGCCGCAAGGAGTTCTGGGCGAAAGCCAACTCGACCTGGCCGACTCAGCAAGAGGGGGAAAACCGACGCGACACTCCGCCCTGGCAATGTCTCCAGTCGCAGTGGTCGAATTCTCCGGAGCAGTGGAATGAGGCGACGAAATGGTACAAGGACTACATTTGGAAAGAGGTGATTGGGCGGTTGCCTTCCGCCACCTTGCCCGCCAATCCCCGCACGCGCCTGGTCGATGACACGCCCAAATTCAAGAGCTACGAAGTGATGTTGGATGTGTGGCCGGATGTATATGCCTATGGGGTTCTATTCGTTCCCAAAGACATTCAGCCCGGAGAGCGCCGCCCGGTGGTGGTGGTCCAACATGGGTTGGAAGGCCGCGCCCTGCCTTTGACACATCCGGGGGCGGTCGCGAGCGGCCGTTTCGACGTTAAAGAGAGCCTGGTGAATGAAGGGTTTGTCGTCTACGCTCCCCAGAATCCCTACCTCGGAGGCGATCATTTCCGGATCATTCAGCGCATGGGCCATCCCCTCAAGCTGGCTCTGTTCTCCTTCATTATCGGGCAACATGAGCGGACCCTGGATTGGCTGGCGGAGCAGAGCTTTGTTGATCCGGAGCGGATCGGTTTCTATGGAATTTCCTACGGTGGGAAAACTGCGGTTCGAGTTCCGCCGTTTCTCGACCGGTATGCCCTGTCGATCTGTTCGGGCGACTTTAATGAGTGGGTCTGGAAAACAACCACCGTTGAAGCCTGGTACAGCTACCTTCTGTTGGGTGAGTACGACATGTACGAATTCAACCTTGCCAATATCGCAAACTACTCTGAAATAGCCAATCTCTTGGCCCCTCGGCCCTTTATGGTTGAGCGGGGGCACTTTGACCAGGTGAGCGAGGACCAAACCGTAGCTTATGAATATTCAAAGGTGCGATGGTTTTATGCTTACATGGGAATCCCGGAAAAAACGCGAATCGAGTTTTTGAGCGGACCTCACATGATGTACGGGCGGGGAACATTTGATTTTCTTCGAGAGCACTTGGACTGGAAACCGGGACGGTGGGGTCCGTTGACGGGCTGAGCCTTGCGCGGCAACTCACGGGCGCGGAAATTGACATTGCGCCGTTACAACATAGGCTTATAACTTAACCTTCACCGCCAGTCGTCGCGAGCGTCGGCCAGGCCCTGGTTCATCACGGCATCGAAGTCCGAGCTCTTCTTTATGAAGATCTCGCTGAACTGGCGGTCCTGGCGCAACAAAATCGCCTGCAGGCGCACCATCTCAAGCAGAGCCAGAAACAAGGCGATCAGTGCCCGCTCCGAGCGGGTGTGGCTCAGCAGGCGGCGCAGCGCCACCGGTTTGTCTTCCATGGTCAGCCGCCGCGAGAGGAACTGAATCATCTGGTCCACCGTTACCGCGTCCTCTTCAAGGTCGAGGATGGGCCGGTTGCGCGCGCGCTCCAGCACGTCGCGGAAGACGCTCACCAGGTCGGTGGTGTCGGCGGCAATCTCCGCCTCGGCGCCCGCATCCTCGCGGAACTCACGCACGCCGGGATTGGTCCACGTGGCTGCCTCGAGTATTTGTTTCTCGTGGAGCATCTGCGCTGCGTTCTTGAAGCGCTCGTGCTCCAGCAACCGCTCCACCAGCTCGCGCCGCGGGTCTTCGGCGGCCTCTTCCGGCCCGGCCGCGCGCGCGGCAGCAGCATCCTGCTCTTGATGTGAATGAGCAGCGCCGCGGTGTAGATGAATTCGCCGGCGACATCCATGTCGCTGGCTCGCAGACGGTCGACGTACTCCAGAAACTGGGCCGTGATTTTGGCGATGGGAATGTCGTAGATGTCGATGTCCTGCTTGCGGATGAGGTCGAGCAACAGGTCGAGCGGTCCGTCGTAGACCTCGGTCACCATCACTGAGAAGGGCGACTGCTCCGCTTCTTCACTGCGCGCCTTGATCGCCGCCGCGACCCTCTCGGCCTTGGTTGGCTCGGCGGCAGGTGCGGTGTCAACGGGCAGGGATGGGACTGCTTGCTGAGGCGCGATTGCCTCAGCCCTGGGCGCGTTCGGTTCAGCTTGCGAAGTTGGCGCCGGTGAGGCCTCGGCCTTTGCGGCAGGCGCGTCCACTGGTTCTTCCGCCCGCTTCGCCTCGGCTGCAACCTCTTCGACTTGTGGGGAAGTTTTCTTCAATGCAAACTCTTCTTCCGGTCCTTCCAACTCCTTCAGCTCTTCGGGCCCGCCTCCAGCAGTCTCCGGCCCGGCGCAGTAAACCTCTGCGCCGACTTCCTTGCCCGAATCAACCTCTCCATCCTCAGCCTCGGCGCCGTACTCCGCGCTCGCTTCTACTCTTCCATTCTCATGTTCGGCGCCGCCGGCCAGGGCAACGATTTCCGCGTACGTCTCGACCAACCGGTTCTCAGCCTCGGCGTCCTCACTTCCGGGGTTGCCGGGCTCGCTCGTCTCCAACTCTCCGTTGCGCCGGAAGAGCGCGAATCCCGAGCGGATTCCACTCAGCGCAAATTCGAGCGCCCTGCGCCACCACGGGACTTTCTCTTCCATCTTGCGCGCTTTCCTGGCCCTTCGAACCGAAACATGCCCTGCAAAGTTGAACCGCAATCTTGCCTGCGGTCCTCCCCGCAGCCGCTCTACAGCCTGTTCTTATCTTTCCGCCCCTCCGGGTTGTGCGCCCGTTACGGTGGTCAACGGCATCTGCATCGCCTCGCGCACTTCAACCATGGTCTGCTCGGCGCGAACTTCGGCTCGCCGCGAACCTTCGTTCAGAATTTCGATAGCCTGCTTCTCGGTCACGCTCGCGCGCCGCTGCTGGATGGGCTGCAACACCTTCACCAGCGCATCGGCCGCCCAGCCCTTGCACTCAATGCACCCGATACCAGCGGAGCGGCAGCCTTCATACACCTTGGCGATCGTCTCAGGCGTTGAAAACACCTTGTGCAGATCGCCTACCGGGCACTTGTCGGGGTCGCCCTTGTCCGTCCGCCGGACGCGCGCCGGATCGGTGACCATGGTCTTCAGTTTTTGCCGCACCACCGGCTCAGGATCGCTCATCAGGATCGTGTTTCCGTAGCTCTTCGACATCTTGCGCCCGTCGGTGCCGGGCAGCTTGGGCGAGGGCGTCAGCAGCACCTTGGGTTCGGGCAAAACGTCACGTGCACCTCCCCCACTCCCCATTTACCTTCGCACCCATCCTGACTTGTCCAGCTTGATAAAACTGGTTGAACCGCCGCGCAACCTCGCGCGTCAGCTCCACGTGCGCCTGCTGGTCTTGGCCCACGGGCACAAAATCCGCCTGGTAGAGCAGAATGTCCGCGGCCATCAGCACCGGGTAGCCGAGGAATCCGTACGTGGTCAGGTCTTTGTTGGCGAGGTTTTCCTGCATCTCCTTGTAACTGGGCACGCGCTCAAGCCAGCCCAGCGGGGTGCTCATGCCCAGCAGCAGCGCAAGCTCAGCATGCTGCTGCACGCGGCTCTGCAAAAAAAGCACGCTGCGCTCGGATCGAGGCCAGCAGCCAGATAATCCAGCATCACTTCAACGGTCTTCGGCGCAATCTGGCTCGGGTCGGCGTAGTCCGTGGTCAGCGCGTGCCAGTCGGCGATGAAAAAGTAGCACTCGTACTGGTCCTGCAGCTTGACCCAGTTGGCCAGCGCGCCCATGTAATTGCCCAGGTGCAGCTTTCCCGTGGGACGCATGCCGCTGAGCACGCGCGGGCGGGAAGATCCGGGGCCCCCGGCGCGCGATTCTTGCTCGCTGGGGTGTTGAGATGAATTTTGTGTTTCAGGCATGGTGCGTGTCGATTCCTCGGCGGCGCGAAAATGAGCGCCGGAAATGCTCTGCAAGATGGGCGAAACGGGCTCATTCCATTGTAGCGGCAGGGGTCTCGGTCCGGGGTCGCGACGTTTCTAAATGCCCATCAGGACCGAGAAGATCAAACCGATCGACGGACCGACCAGCAATCTGAGGATGAAGCCGCCCACGAAGATCATCAGCAGGTAGCTGATCCAGATATTGATCCGGTCGAAGACCTGCACCGCGTTGTAGGGCAGCAGGTTGCGCAACACGCGGCTGCCGTCGAGCGGCGGAAAAGGCAGCAGATTGAAGAAAAACAGCGACAGGTTGACTTCAATGGCCAGCAGCGCCAGCAGAACCAGCGGCTGCAATCCGCTGCCGAAGGCCAGCGCGCCGGACAGATTCGCGCGCACCAGCGCGCGCCCGCCGGGAACGGCAATACAGATGACCGCCAAGGCGACAAAAGCCACCCCCACCAGCAGGAGATTCGAGACCGGCCCGGCCAGCGTGACCAGGTTGTCGTCGCGCACGATCTTCTTGAAGTTGCGCGTGATCACCGGCGTGGGCTTGGCCCAGCCGATGAGGAATCCGCTGAAGAAAGTGAACCCGACAAACGGCCCGAAGATGGCCAGCGCGGGAATCAGAAGCGTGCCGATGGGATCGATGTGGTACATCGGATTTAGCGTGATGCGCCCCTGCAGCCGCGCGGTCTGGTCGCCCAGGCGCGAGGCCATCCACGCGTGCGCGCATTCATGAAAACTCAGCGAGAACAACAGCAGAACAAATTCGAAGATGCCAATGACGAACGCAGTGGACTGCAAACGATCTCTCCAGAACTAACAGGTTTTGAAAGCACGTGCTTCAGCCGTGCCGAAGGGGGAAAGGGGTGGGGGGTTTTTTGTTTCTTTAAATTTGTGAATCATTCTAGTGCCTGTTCCAAAGTTCGCATCATATTGTTCACCCTAGCGGAGCAAGGCTCGTAATTTTCAGGTTAGCACGATGAACCCGCGTAAATAGGCGTCCTGGGCTCGGGCCTGCGCGTTGCGCCTTCAGCTCTCGATGTACTCCCAGAACGAATCGGCCAGATCGGCGCCGAGCTCGGTGGTCATGCGCCGAGCGGCGCGCTCCACCTCCTCCATCAGCCCATGCAGGTAGTCGCGCGAGCGCGAGATGGCCGCCACGCCGAGCGTCGCCGATTGCCACGTAACCGCCTCGTCCAGCTCCGCCACCGACACATTGAAGCCCTGCTTCAACTGGTCCTTTAGCGAGCGCACCACCTGCCGCCTGTCCTTGAGCGACTGGGCGTGCTCGATGCGAATTTCGAGGGTCAGTTGCGCCACCGGCATAGCAGCCTGGGATTGACACCGACAGTGTAAGACCGCCGCACGCGCATGGAACAACTATTTTCTTGCCTGGACCGGTGATTGGAGCAATGGGAATAAGAAAGTAACAAACAGTCAAGCGACCACCCGCCCGGAACCAGCAACACGCCGGCGATCCGGTTCGATGAGCGTTTTGCCGTGTTATCGGCGGTCAACTGTCAACGTCCGATTTGCCCATGCTCCAGCGTTTGTCAGGTGATCGCAGGGCTGCGTCAATGCGTGGCTGTGTATGCGGATGGCTAACGAATCAATAGACTCTCCCAAACGCGAAAGAGGATTTCTTTGAGCTTGGCGAAATCCTTGGGGCCTAGGACGGCAACCCAGTCACGCTCGATGTCGCGCAGGATGTCAATGGCCTTGGCGTAGGCGGCGTGCCCGCGCTTGGTGAAGTGGACAATGCGCGCGCGGCCCTCGTCGGGCGCGTCGGAGCGCTTGAGATAACCAAGATCCTCCAGGCTACCGAGCAGACGGTTCATGGCCTGCTTGCTCATGCCGGCGCGCTCGGCCAGAACGCTTGGGCGCTCTCCATGGGGGCTGGGGAAGCGGAAGACCGCCATGTGGGGCAAGCTGAGCTCTTTGAAGCCCGCCGCGTTGAGGTCATGGATGATACGGCGATGAATGGCCTGGGCCGGAGCGCGCAACAGAGCCCCGATGAGCATATCCTGGGTCCTGACCGGAGAATTTTCTTCGGAAAAAGTCATTGACACTCAGAGTAAACTGTGTTTACCATCATCTCACGGTAAACAAAGTTTACCACAAAGGAGGTTCAAAATGACACCGCAAACTATAGAAGTTCTCGACCATTCCCCGGCTGGGACCGAATTGGAAGGTTCACAACCAAATGAGGCGCAACGTGGCCTAGCGAGGCACGTGCCCGCGGGAACCGGCCCGGCATACTGGGGCCCCGGAGAGCGCATGACGTTTTTGATCACCGGCGAGGAGACGGGCGGCGCTTTTTTCCTGGCGGATATTGAAGTTGTGCCGGGCGGAGGCACGCCGCCGCACATCCACCACCGCGAGGACGAGTCGTTCCACGTGCTCGAGGGCACGCTGACGATTCAAGTGGGCGGGAATACAATCACTGCATCGGCGGGCGACTTTGCTTTTCTTCCCCGTGGAATCGCTCATTCCTTCAAGAACACCGGCGATGGCAATGCGAAAGCACTGGTTTTGACGACGCCGGCGGGGCTTGAAGGGTTCTTTACCGAAGTCTTCGATCCTGCCACCGACCGCTTTGCGACACCGCCGCCCCAGAGCAAGGATTTGATCCCTCGGGCGCTCGCTGCCGCCCCGAGGTATGGACTTGAGCTTCTTCCCCCGGCATAACGAGCGGGTAAGCAAATCCCGCAAGAGGAGGTCGCTATGACAACCCAAACCATCGGCGTGAGCGTAAATCCCGCCGACGAAACGATCCATCTGGGTCCGCTGACGCTGCACTTTCTGGTGACTAGCGAGCAATCGGCCGGCACGGTCGCGGTCTTCGAGGTGATTGTGCCCGCGGGACAGCGGTTGACCGCCCCGGCGCACAGCCACAACCACTACGAGGAGACGATTTACGGCGTTGACGGCGTGTTGACGTGGACCGTGGACGGTAAGGTGATCGACGTAGAGCCGGGGCAGGCGCTCTGCATTCCGCGGGGCGCCGTTCACCGGTTCGACAACAACGGCGCGGAGGACTCGAGGGTGCTGTGCATGGTTACGCCCGCCGCAATCGGCCCGCAATACTTCCGCGAAGCGGCCGAGGCGGCGAAAGCCGCAGGCGGCGGCCCGCCGGACCGAGCGAAGATGATCGAGATCATGCTTCGCCACGGCCTGACTCCCGCCCCGCCTCCGCCGCAGGCGTAGCGGCTGTGATCCATCAAAGCAATCGACCGCCGGCGCTCCAGCCGAAGCTGAACCTGTGCGGCCCTGACGATGGCATCTTCGACGGCGGAAGGGGCTGCGGTAAAAGTCTTATTGGAATCGGGTTGGCTGGATGGTGCCGGGATGGTCGGAACTACGGAACCTGAGTCAATGATTGCCAAATCGCCGAGGCGCTCATCGAGAGCAGTGTGCGTGAGAATTCCCTGGGCTTCTGGGCTACCGCCAATCCGGAAATGACCCGCTCCCTACTCCGCGAATTGCGCCAACTGTTCCGCTCGCGGCTTCGGCGTCACCGCGCTCACCACCACCAGCGCGATGACCGCCGCAAACAGCGCCGGAAAAATCGCGTCGCGCTCGGCCAGAATCGGCGGGAAGATCGTTTTGATGCCGGTCGAATCCCACGCCAGGGTTACAGCCGTCCCCATCGCGATCGCCGCCACAGCGCCCCAGGCCGTAGCGCGTTTGGAGTAGAACGCCGCCAGCACCACCGGCGTGACCGCGGCCGAATAGATCGTGTACGCGTAGAGCATCTTTTCAAGAATGCTCTCGGCATAGACGGCCTGGTAGAGCGCCCAGATGCCCAGCGCCGCTACCGCGAGCCGCGAGATCAGCAGCACGCGCCGGTTCGATGCGCCCGGCGAAACGTAGCGCACGAAGACGTCCTCCACCAGGTTCGTCGCCGGCGAAAACAGATAGTTCGAGGCCGTCGAGATCACTTTGGCGAAGACCGCGCCAAGCAGCAGCGCGCCCATCACCGCCGGCAGCCCGTGTCGCGCCGTGTAGGGAATAATCTCGCGCGGGTGCAGTGCCGCCTCGCCGGTGGGATAGAGCGCGCGGCCAAACACGGCGATGGCCACAATCAGAGTCTCCAGCACGAGCGTGCCCAGCAGCCATCCCACCACAGAGATGCGCGCATCGCGCTCCGTCTTAGCCGAGAAAAACTTCTGGTACATCACCTGGTTGCCCAGCATGAGCAGCAGCGTGGGCACCAGGAATTCGAGCGCCCGAACAACCCCAAGACTCACGGGCCCGCGCACCCCTCCGATCATGCGGTAGTTGCCCAGCACCTCGAAGTACTGCGGCGGCAGCGCCGCATGCAGCCCCGTCCATCCGCCGGCCTTGGCCAGCAGCATGGGCGCGGCGACAATGCAGATCACCGTCACCATCGAGCCGATCGCCACATCCATGTATGCCACCGACGACATGCCGGCCAGCGCCGTCGTGACTACTACGAATGCGGCCACGATGAATGTGCCCTGCTCCGCCGTCACCGCATCGGGAAAGATGAGGTGCAACACGTCGCCGCCGCCCTTGAACTGGTAGCTGGCAATGCCCACGTAGGCGAACAGGATGGCGATCGTCCCCAGCACCCGCGCCGTCTGGTTGTAGCGCGCTTCCAGCAGGTCAGGCAGCGTGAACTGCGCAAACTTCCGCGCCCGCGGCGCAATAAAGTAGATGAGCAGGAGGCCGAGCCACCCGCCGGCCGGCTGCCACAATGAGGCGAATCCATTCTTATAGGCGTTCTCGGCCCCTGCAAAAAGGCTTCCCGCGCCGATCCACGAGGTCAGCAGCGTGAGCACCAGCACCACGGCCGGGAGCGACCGCCCGGCCACAAGGTAATCGGCCTTGGTTTTCACCCCCAGGGTACGGTAGCCGGCCACCGCCAGCAGCATCGCGGAGATCACGACCAGGACAACGATATAGAGTGCGGACATGCGCGGGCTTCCTTGGCGGTGCGGCCTGAGATTGAGAGCAGTGTATCGGATCGAGGCGGGCGGTCTTCGCCCTGCGCGACAGGTATCTGCAACGGCAACCAATCCATACAAAAGTAACCGTGCGCCGGTTGACGCGCCGCTCGACCCGCGCTAATCTCGCAATACTGGATTTGGTACTCGACCCCAACCCGCGGTATCGCAAGGCAGTTCCTCCTGTGGGCGTCGGTATGCCTTGCGCTCGCAGGTTCCTATCGCTCTCAGCCATTTGCCGTGCAGCATCGCGCAGGCGCGCGAGTTCCTTTGGTTCGCGGCCTATCCGTCTTGATCTTCAGTTCGCCGCGCCCCTCGTCGACAACCCACTCAACAACCCTCCGGCAGCAGCCTTTCGGGGTCGCTGCCGGTCAACCATAAATTACCGTTTCGGAGGACGTTGAACCCTTTGAAGATCGCTCTGGAGATTACACCGAACCTTGAGCCCCTCTTTGGGACCCGCGATGAAAACCTCAAGTTGATGGAAGACTCGCTCGGCGTGCGCATCGATCTTCGTTCCGATGCGGTGCGCGTGGAGGGCTCCGAAGAAAGCGTCGCTCGCATCCAGCGCATCTTTCAGGATTTCGAGACCCTTCGCCGCCAGGGCATCCATCCTCACAACGGCGAGCTGAACGGCATGCTGCGCCTGGTTGTGACCGATCCCGCTGCCACTCTGCGCTCCGTGGCCGAAGCCGGCAAGCAGCGCTCGGTGGGCATCAAGCGCACCGTGCAGCCGCGTTCGCTCAACCAGCGCCGCTATGTGGATGCCATCGAACAGAACGACATGGTCTTCGGCGTAGGCCCCGCCGGCACCGGCAAAACCTATCTGGCCGTAGCCATGGCCGTGGCCGCCATCAACGCCAAGCGCATCAGCCGCATCGTTCTCGTCCGCCCCGCCGTCGAAGCCGGCGAGCGCCTGGGCTTTCTGCCCGGCACTTTGCAGGAAAAGATCGATCCCTACCTGCGCCCGCTCTACGACGCGCTCTTCGACATGCTCGACATTGAGAGGGTCGACAAAATGATCGAGCGCAACGTGATCGAGGTCGCCCCTCTGGCATTTATGCGCGGCCGCACGCTCAACGACGCTTTCATCATCCTCGACGAAGCCCAGAACACCACCATCGAGCAGATGAAGATGTTCCTCACGCGCATGGGCAACAACTCCAAGGCCGTCATAACCGGCGATATTACCCAGATCGACCTGCCCAACCCGCGCAAATCGGGCCTGCTCGATGCAATCAACGTTCTCGACGGCGTTGAAGGCATCGCCTTCTGCCACTTTGAAGAGGCCGATGTGGTCCGGCATCCGCTGGTGCAGCGCGTGGTGCGCGCCTACGAGTCCGCCAAACCCCGCCAGCAGGAACTCCCGTTGAGCGGAGCGATCCAGGTGGACGTTGGCGCGACCGAGGAGCGCGCCGAAACGCAGGCGGCACATTCTGCCAAACCGCAGTAACGTCAGCATTCTTCCCTCGATCGGGGTGCCCCATCCTTTTCACAGCTTCATCGTGGAAACGGTGGGGTTTCCGCCATTCGCGTATCATCGACTTAGACCCGGAGCCGCGCAGCTGTCTGAGTTGCGGCCCCGCGCACGATGATCCTCATCGACCCAGAACTGGAGCCTCACCCCGCGCCGAAGCCAGCTTCGGCGAGCCGTTCTCCGCGTTCCATCCCCTCCGTCCGCACGCTCGCCCGCTTTCTCGCCAAAGCCCGGTCCGCAGTCCGTCTTCGCGGCCAGGTTACCGTGCTGCTCACCAGCGACGCGGCCATGCGCGACCTGAACCGGCGTTTTCGCGGCAAAAATAAGCCGACGGATGTCCTTTCTTTCCCTGCCGCAAATCTGCTCCAAAGCCGGGAAAAAATTGCAGGCGATATCGCCGTCAGTGTGGATACGGCACGCCGGCAGTCTGCCAAGCAGGGCCACGCGCTGTCCATTGAGATCAAAGTGCTTATCCTCCACGGACTTCTCCACCTCGCCGGCTACGACCACGAAGTGGACGTGGGCCAAATGCGCCGTCGCGAACGCAGCCTGCGTGGGGGACTCGGGCTGCCGCAAGGGCTCATTGAACGGGTGGCTTCTCCAAAGGGCGGCCCCACCGCAGGTGGCCGTCGCACCGCGGGTGGCGCGCGATGAACATGCTTGAGTTCATTCCGCTTTTGCTCCTCGTGTCGATCGCCACGCTGGCCTCTTACATCCACCGTGTGTACTCGGAGTTCGGCAAGATCCTCAGCCGCGAGGTGCAGGAGAACCTCGACGCGTGGGAGAAGCAAATCGAGCCGCATCTCGGCCTGAGCCGCGAACACGCCGCTCTGTGCGCCTCCGTTCTCAAGCAGCTCGCGCTGGGCCTCATCGCACTCGAATTCGGCGCGCTCCTCTACATCCGTCCCACGCACGCCGGACCGCCCAACACGGCTGAGATCGCGCAGTCCATTCTTGCCGTGGTGCTGGTCGTCGTCTTCGCGTACCAGCTCATGCCCTCGCTGCTGTTTAACCGCACGCGCGGGCTGTGGGCGGCGCGCCTGCTCTGGCTTATCCGCCTGTTGCTTTGGCTGGTCACTCCGGTTACTGTCTTTATCCGGTTCTTCTTTTCTATCGCCGCGCTTGCCGAGCAGCCCACCACCCCTGAAGAGGAGACCGCTGTCGATGTCGAAGCCCTTATAGAGGCCGGCGAGGAAGAGGGGATCCTCGAGCAGAGCGACAGCGACCTTGTCCGCAGCGCTGTCGAATTCGGCGACATGCTGGTGCGCGAAGTCATGACGCCGCGCCCCGAGATCTTCGCCGTCGAAGAATCCACGACCCTTGAGCAATTTCTCGACCTGCTGCGCAAACAAAGCTACTCGCGCGTTCCCGTCTACTCCGGCTCGCTCGACAACATCAAAGGCCTCGCCTTTGCCCACGACCTCTTGCAGATCACCGACGAAGAGGCGCGCACGCGCACCGTCATGAGCATCCTGCGCCCCGCCGTCTTCGTTCCCGAGACCAAGCGCGGCTACGAACTGCTGCGCGAGATGCAGCGCGAAAAGCAGCACATGCGCATCGTGATCGATGAGTACGGCGCCGTCGCCGGTCTCGTCACCATCGAAGATCTGTTGGAGCAGATCGTCGGCAACATTCGCGACGAGCATGACGAAGAGGTGGAACCGCAGCGTGAGCCCAGCGGCTCATGGCTCCTGCCCGGCAGTTTTCCAGCCGATCAGCTCGGCGACCTCATCGGCGATCCGGTCCAACTCGGCGAATCCTATGAAGCTACGACCCTTGGGGGCCTGGTCAGCGAGATGGTGGGCCGCATCCCAAAAGCCGGCGAAGTGGTTTCGTTAGGACCGCTCGGCCTTCGCGTCGAAATCGTCGCCTCTACTGGCCGCCGCATCGAGCGCCTGCGTGTCTTTCCGCCGACGCCGCATCTGCCGTTTCCGAAGGATGCTTGAGCCACAACTCCTGTCTTCGCGGGCGAGGGGGCCGTCGAAGGTCATTTCTGAGGCTCACGCGCCTTCCACTTCCGCCACTCCCCCGCCGTAATCTCCCACGTCTCCGAGGGCAATCGGCCGCAAACGTAGTCTTTCTCTTTCACGCCCACCAGGCGCATGCCCTGTTTCTCTGAGATGCGGCGTGAGGCAGTGTTTTCGACGGCCTTGGTCACGCGCAGCACATTGAATCCGAGCGCCTCAAACCAGAAATCGCTGGCCCACACGCAGGCCTCGCTCATCAGTCCTTGCCTCTGCCACGCAGGCGCGAGCCAAAATCCGCGATTGTCTCCATCGCCCTTGCGCAGGTTCAGGCACCCGATCAGCTGGTCGGGTTTGCTCTTCAGCCGCAGCGTCCAATGCCATGCTTCGCCTCGCTCCATCTGCGGCAGCGCAACATCGCGAATAAATTGGAGCGCGCCATCGGCGGGATACGGCCACGGCACAACATTGCGCAGGTAGCGCACGATCTCCCAGTGGGGAAACAGCTCCTGAATCTGCGCGGCGTCAGCGAGCTCAACCGGCCGCAAAACGAGGCGCTTGGTTTGGCCCTCCGGCATCATGCGCCGATGATACCAATGCCGGCTTCTAGACTCGCTTCGGTATAATCGCCGCAACTTCGCAGGGGAGTAGCAGCCTTGTCTTTAGAGAATGGGAGACTGCCGGGACGCGAATCTCCGCGCATGAGGCGCGAGAGCTTCGGTCTGTCGCCGGAAAATCTGCGCACTTTGCGCGCGCTGAAGACGCCGGCGCGAATCCAAAAGTTTATTGACGCGATCGAGTATCAGTACGCGAACACGGCGTGGTCGCCTCAGCGTGTGCTCCGGGAGCGCAAAGGGCACTGCCTTGAGGGTGCGCTCGTGGCCGCTGCCGCACTGCGCGTCAACGGCTATCTGCCGTTGCTCATGGATCTCGAAGCTGTGCACGACGACGACCACGTGATTGCCCTCTTCCGCGAACGCGGCCTGTGGGGCGGAATCGCCAAGTCAAACTTCGCGGGTCTGCGCTTCCGCGCGCCCGTCTACCGCACTCTGCGCGAGCTGGCGCTCAGCTACTTTGACCACTACTACAACCTGCGCGGCGAACGCACCTTGCGCGCCTACTCAATGCCGGTGAACCTGGCGCGGCTTGACAGCTGTCATTGGATGACCGCGGAGGAAGACGTCTGGTGCGTGCCGGAGGCCCTCATTGCAGCCAGGCACTATGTGCTTTTCCCGGATAAAGTCACGCGCGGCCTGCCCCGGCTCGACCGCCGCAGCTTCGAAGCCGGAATGCACGGCCGGGTGAAGCACTGAAGAACGTCAAGAATGATGCGCAATGCCTTAAACTCAGTCAGGAGCAGCAGCGCGAGTGAAATCCGGATTCGTCGCCATCCTCGGCCGCCCCAACGTGGGCAAAAGCACCCTCCTCAACGCCCTCATCGGCGAAAAGGTGGCCATTGTCACGGCCAAGCCGCAGACCACGCGCAACCGCATCGCCGGAGTGGTCGAGGTGCCTGCGCGCAAGCGTGTGCACCCGGCAGCGCAGATCGTTTTTGTCGATACACCCGGCGTTCACAAGCCCGGCACGCAGCTCGATCGCCGCATGTTGCAGGAGGTCCACGATGCCCTGGAAACGCGCGACCTGGTTCTGGTCCTGATCGACGCCACACGCCGCATTCAGCTCGAAGAGCCCACTTCTGAGAAATCTGTTCCAAAAAGAAAAAGCGCGGGAGCGCCGTCCAGCGAAGACGAGTTCCTCTTCTCACTCATCCGCAGGCTCGACTGCCCTGTCTTCCTCGTCCTCACCAAAATCGATCTCGTCCGCAAGGACCAGCTCCTTCCGCTCATCGAATCGCTCACGCGCCACTATAACTTTGCCAAGGTCATTCCCGTCAGCGCGCGCAAACGCGACGGCCTCGACGTGCTGTTGCGCAAGATCGTCGAAGTGCTGCCCACCGGCGAGCGCTACTACCCCAAAGACCAGTACACCGATCAGCCCCTGCGCTTCATGGTCGCCGAGCTGATCCGCGAAAGCATTTTGATCGAGACCGGCGAGGAGGTGCCCGTACGCGTCGGCGGTGGTCATCGAGCAATTTGAAGAACCTCAGCCCTCGTCCAAAACCAGAAAAATAACGCGCATCGCCGCGGCCATCTACTGCGAGCGCACGGGACAAAAGGCGATCCTGATCGGCAAGGGCGGATCGAAGCTGAAAGCGATTGGCACGGGTGCGCGGCGCAAAATCGAGTCGCTGCTCGGAACGCAGGTTTATCTCGAGCTGCACGTCATCGTCGAGCCCGGATGGCGCGAATCGAAGGCTTTTGTCCAATCGCTCGACTGGCGCAATCAATTGGAGAAGCTTTCGGAAGAATAAGCGGAAATTCGCCGCCAATGCTTCTCGTTCCGCGATGAAACGCCTCTGCTCAGCGCACGATCTTGAACGCACCGGACTGCTGAGGCGCTGCCCCGTAGTCGGAGTCGAAGCCCATCTGCAGCTTGGCCGCCTCTGACATCATGCCCGCGTTCCACGGCGGATCGAAGACCACATCGACGCGCACCTCGCTCACCTCGGGCAGCGCCGCCAGCTTCCGCTCCACCTCGGCCTTGATCACGTCAGACATGCTGCATCCCGGCGCCGTCAGCGACATCCTGACCTCAATCCGTCTGCCGCCGCCCTCAAGTTCATACGACGCGGCCGCATAGATCAGGCCAAGGTCCACGATGTTCACCGGGATCTCCGGGTCGCGCACAGTCTTGAGTTGCTGCCAGATCATTTCTTCGCGGAACGGTCCGGAGGCCGGCGCGGTGTTTTGATTGGGTTGAGGGGAAACCGGCATCAGAATTCCTTTGCCTTACTCGGTCGAAACGGTTTTTTCCCCGCCATCGAGAGCCGATTGCAGCGTGTGCCAGGCGAGCGTGGCGCACTTCACGCGCGCGGGAAATTTTGAAACGCCTGCAAACACCGCCAGCTTGCCCAGGTCCGCTGCGTTTGCCATGGCCTTCTCGTCACCCGTCACCAGGCGATGGAACTCCTCGAAAATCCGCGCCGCCTCTTCCTTGCTTTTGCCTTTCACCATCTGCGTCATCATTGAGGCCGAGGCGCGCGAGATGGCGCATCCCGAGCCCTGGAAGCCGATGTCTTTGATCGCGTCGCCTTCTACGTCGAGAAACACCGAGCAGCGATCGCCGCACAGCGGGTTATATCCATCAGCGTGATGGTTCGCCGACGCCGGCTTGCGGAAGTTCCGCGGCGCCTTGCTGTGCTCCAGTATCACTTCCTGATAGAGATCGCCGAGTTCGCTTGAAATCCCGCTCACCGAAACACCTCGCGCGCCGCGCGAATTCCCCTGGCCAGCGCATCCACTTCTTCGCGCGTGTTGTAGACGGCGAACGACGCACGCGCCGTGGCGGGAATGTTAAAGCGCTCCATCACCGGCTGCGCGCAGTGGTGGCCGGTGCGGATAGCGATGCCTTCCTGGTCGAGAATCGTTCCCAGGTCGTGCGGATGCACGCCGTCCAGCACGAACGACAGCACGCCGGTGCGCTCGCGCGCCGTGCCGATCAGTTGCACGCCGGGGATTGCTCCGACTGCTTCTGTTGCGTAGGCCAGCAACTCCTGCTCGTGCGCCGCAATCTTGTCCATACCAATGCCGCCGATGTAGTCCAGCGCAGCGCCCAGCGCGATGGCTCCGGCAATGTCGGGGGTGCCCGCTTCGAACTTGAAAGGCAGAACGTTGTACGTCGTCTTCTCAAAGGTCACGGACGCGATCATATCGCCGCCGCCCTGGTAGGGAGGCATCGCCTCGAGCAGCGCGCGCTTGCCGTAGAGCACGCCGATTCCCGTTGGTCCGTAAACCTTGTGGCCTGAGAACGCATAGAAATCGCAATCCAGAGCCTGCACATCCACGGCCATGTGCGGCACCGCCTGCGCTCCATCCACCAGCACGGGCACGCCGCGCCGGTGCGCCATCTCAATCATCTCGCCGAGCGGCGTCACCGTTCCCAGCGCGTTCGAAACCTGCGTCACGGCCACGATCCTGGTGCGTGGGCCAATCAGCTTTTCAAACTCGTCCAGCAACAGTTCGCCGCGATCGTCGATCGGCGCAACCTTCAGGCGCGCGCCTTTTTCTTCGCAAAGAATCTGCCACGGCACAATGTTGGAGTGGTGCTCCATTGCCGTGATGAGCACTTCGTCGCCGGCCGAAACGTGCACGCGTCCATAGGTTTGCGCCACAAGATTGATTGCCTCGGTCGCGCCGCGCACAAAGATAATCTCTTGCCGCGTGTCCCCAGCGTTCATAAACCGCCGCACTGTCTCCCGCGCCGCATCGTGCGCCTCGGTAGCGCGAACGCTCAGCGTGTGCACGCCGCGATGAATGTTGGCGTTCAAATGCTCGTAGTAGTGCGCGATGGCATCGAGAACCGCGCGCGGCTTTTGCGAAGTGGCCGCGTTGTCCAGATATACCAGCGGCTTGCCGTGAATCCGCTCGGCGAGGATCGGAAAGTCGGCGCGAATCTTCGCGAGATCGAGGCCCGTCGCGCCGGACGCGGCAAATCCGCGCGTTAAAGGTGCATGGGCGACTGCCGTCATCCCACTTCCCCCCAGTTCTGTGTTTCTTCTTCTGCCGGCGTGCCTGAAGGTTCCAGTCTTTCGCTTTTGTGCCAGCTCAGCAAGCCTTTCACGAATCAGCCCTTCGGCGAACTCGCGCGCCGCCGGCTCGTTCATGCGGTCAAGGCACTCCGCGGCAAAGGCATAGAGCAGCGTATTGCGCGCGTCAGCCTCGCTAAAGCCGCGCGAGCGCAGGTAGAAGAGCTGCTCCTCTTCGATCTGGCCAATCGTCGCGCCATGCGTACACTTCACGTCGTCGGCGTAAATCTCCAGTTGCGGCTTGGTGTCGATGCGCGCATTGTCGTTGAGCAGCAAATTGCGATTCGTCTGCTTGGCGTCGGTCTTTTGCGCGTCCTTGTGCACGATAATGCGGCCATGAAACACGCCGTGCGCCGAGTCATCCAGAATGCCGTTATAAAATTGGCGGCTTGAGCACTGCGGCTGCGCATGCTCCACCATCATGTAGTTATCCAGGTGCTGGCGGCCAGCGCCCACAAACAGCCCGTTGATTAGGCACTCCGCGCCTTCGCCTGCAAGCACGGGGTGCACGTTGTTCCTCACCAGCCCTCCACCCAGCAGAATGGAGTGCGACGAAACATTTGCGCCGCGCGCTTGCTCCAAACGGAGCGTCGATACGTTGAATGCGGCAAGATTCTCGCGTTCCACCAGGAAATGCGAGACTACGGCGTCCTGGCCAGCCACCAGCTCCGTTACTGCGTTCGAGAATGCGGCCTCGCTTCCGAGCGAAACATAATCTTCGATGACTGCAACGTGGCTCGCCGGCTCCGCGACGATGAGCGTGCGCGGATGGGTCATAATCTCAGCGCCCGCGCCAGCGGAAACATACAAAAGATGGACCGGCAGCGCGATCGCCGTTCCGCGGCGGATGCGTAGGTAGGCGCCATCCTCCCAGAGCGCCGTGTTCAACGCGGTAAATACATCGCGGCGAGCGTCGGCATAGCGGCCCAGGTGCTGTTCGATGCCGTCGGGAGCGCATCCCTCGGGAGCATAACCGCCCATCCCGCAATCGATCGCTCCGAGTAGCGAGCAAATCTCCAGACCCCTGGGCAGATTCCGCACTTCCGAGAGCTCCGGCGCAAAGTGCCCGTTCACAAAAACAAGCTGGCAGGCCGCGCCCGCCACGCGAAACTTCTCAATCTCTTCGGCCGAAACCGCAACGCTGCCCTTCACCGGGCGGCGGAACGGAGTCTTCTTGAGTGCGGCGAGATTCGTAAACCGCCAATCCTCGTCGTGCGTAGTCGGGAATCCCTTCGCGGAGAAGCGCGACCATCCCTCTTCGCGCAGTTGCCGCAGCCACACCGGGTCGCGATCCTGCCGCAACGCAATCAGTTCGCTATAAGCTTCCAGATATTTTTCCAACGGTTCGGTCGCCGTTCCCATGCTTTTCTCGCTTCCCATCTCTCTTGCTGTACCCCTCATGCCGGCAATGCCTGAGGTGCTTCCACCTCGTCCGGCCCGTATCCCTTTTCTTCCAGCTCCAGCGCCAATTCCGGCCCGCCTGAGCGAACGATCTTGCCGTCAACCAGTACGTGCACAAAGTCGGTAGCGATGTAATTCAGCAGCCGCTGGTAGTGCGTGATGACGAGGAACGCCCGATCGGAGCTGCGCATGGCGTTCACGCCCTGCGCCACAATGCGCAGCGCGTCGATGTCCAGGCCGGAATCCGTCTCGTCCAGAATCGCCAGTTTCGGCTCCAGCATGGCCAGTTGCAGAATCTCGTTGCGCTTTTTTTCACCGCCGCTGAAGCCCTCGTTCACCGAACGGTTCATCAGCTTCTCGTCCATCTCCAGCAGCTTCAGCCGCTCCTTGTAGAGAGGCAGAAAGTCCATCGCGTCCAGCTCGTCCTCGCCGCGATATTTGCGGATAGCATTCATCGCCGTGCGCAAAAAATATGCGTTGCCAATGCCCGGAATCTCCACGGGATACTGGAAGGCCAGAAACAAGCCTTCGCACGCCGCGTCTTCGGGCTTCATCTCCAGCAGGTCTTTGCCGTTGAACAAAACTCTGCCGCGTGTAACCTGGTAAGTCTCGCGCCGCGCCAGCACCGCGGCCAGCGTGCTCTTCCCCGAGCCGTTTGGACCCATGATGGAATGCACTTCACCCGCATTCACCGTCAGACTCACGCCCTTCAGAATCTCGTGGCCATTCACCGTGGCGTGCAGGTCTTGAATTTCTAACAAAGCCATTCGTTTCTCTTTCTCCTTGAAAACCAATGTCATCCTGTGCAATGTCGTCACAGCGTCCTGGCCGGAAATCTGCCTTTTGATCCCTGATCCCTGCCTTTTACCCCACGCTGCCTTCCAGGCTCACGCCCAGCAGCTTCTGCGCCTCGACCGCAAACTCCATCGGCAGTTCCTTGAACACAGTCTTGCAGAATCCGTTCACGATCATTGAAACCGCTTCTTCCGCCTTCAACCCGCGCTGGCGCAGATAAAACAGCTGGTTCTCGCCAATTTTTGAAGTAGACGCCTCGTGCTCCATCCTCGCCGTCGAATTCCTCACCTCGATGTAAGGGAACGTGTGCGCGCCGCAGCGGTCGCCGATCAGCAGCGAGTCGCATTGCGTGTAATTGCGCGCGCCCGTCGCGCTCTTCATGATCTTCACCTGGCCGCGATAGGTGTTCTGCCCGTAGCCCGCCGAGATGCCCTTGGACACGATGGTCGAGCGTGTGTTCTTGCCGATGTGGATCATCTTGGTGCCCGTATCGGCCTGCTGGTGGTTGTTAGTGAGCGCCACCGAGTAGAACTCGCCCACCGAGTTGTCGCCCTGCAGAATGCAGCTCGGATACTTCCACGTGATCGCCGATCCGGTCTCCACCTGCGTCCACGAGATCTTCGAGTTCACGCCCAGGCACTTGCCGCGCTTGGTCACGAAGTTGTAGATGCCGCCGCGTCCTTCCTTGTCGCCGGGGTACCAGTTCTGCACGGTCGAATACTTGATCTGCGCATTGTCCAGCGCCACCAGCTCCACCACCGCGGCGTGCAACTGGTTTTCGTCGCGAATCGGAGCGGTGCAGCCCTCGAGATAGCTCACGGTCGCGCCCTCGTCGGCGACAATCAGCGTGCGCTCAAACTGGCCCGTCTCAGCGGCATTGATGCGAAAGTAAGTTGACAGCTCCATGGGGCAGCGCACACCCTTGGGCACGTAGACAAACGATCCGTCAGTGAACACGGCCGCGTTCAGCGCCGCGTAGAAATTATCGGTATGCGGAACCACCGAGCCCAGGTACTTCTTCACCAGCTCGGGATGCTTCTGCACCGCCTCTGAGAACGAGCAGAAGATCACGCCCATCTCCGCCAGCTTGCCCTTGAAGGTGGTGGCCACCGAGACCGAATCGAACACCGCATCCACGGCCACGCCGGAAAGCCGCTTCTGCTCGTCGAGCGGAATGCCCAGCTTCTCATAGGTGCGCAGCAGCTCCGGGTCGACGGCGTCGAGGCTGTCGAGCGCGATCTTTTGCTTCGGCGCGGAGTAGTAAGAGATGTTCTGGTAATCGATGGGAGCGATGGTCAGGTTGGCCCACTTCGGCTCGCCCTCTTCGCGCGCCATCTTTAGCCAGTGGCGCAACGCGTTCAGCCGCCACTCCAGCATGAATTCGGGCTCGCCCTTGCGCGCCGAGATCAGACGAATGATCTCTTCATTCAGACCCTTGGGGGCACGGTCCTCGCCAATATCCGTAACGAAGCCCCATTTGTACTCCTGCTCGGTGAGGCCACGAATTGCATCCACGCTTGAACTCATTCATCCTCCACGGGATTTGCCCTGCATCCGGTTCTCAAGTCCTGCCGGCATCTGTGCCGATTGACCCTTCGTCGCCAGGCCGTTGACCGGAGCGCGGGGGGTGCTCTAAACGCCATCCCGCAATATAGGACTTTTTTAGTCCTATATTGACTTTAGTGTACCCTTAGGCCCCTCCGGTTGCAAGGCCAGGAGGGGCGTCACACGAACCGCTCTGGCTGGGGATGGATCAGCGGACGGCTGGAACGCTCTTAGCGACAGATTCCAATGGAGATAGAATGGGTTTGCCGAGTCCTGGAACCGGTTAATGGAAATCGTTCTTGATATGCGGCCCGGGTTCACGGACCCGGCTGGCCTCAAAGCTCACAATCTTGAAGGTTCCCTGGGCATCGCGCACATAGACGCGTGTATAGCGATAGCTGCCAGTCAGCTTTCCCTCGGGAGTCACCGCCTGCACATCGGCCAACGATGTCACCACAGCGGTGGTTCCATAAAAGCGCACCTTGCGGTCCGTAATGTTCAGCAGCGTGAATCGGACCTGTTCGGAACGCATGCCTTGCAGAGTCTCGTCGCGCGATTGCAGCGTGCCCCACGGAGTAATTCCCACATAATCGTTGGCCAGCAGCGAAGCCATTACCTTGGTGTTCGATGTGATCAAGGCGTCGCGGAATTCATCCTCGAGTTGATCGATCTCGTGGCGGCTTTCGTGCTTTTGCGCCATGGCAGTTCCGGTGCTGCCCGGAATGGCGCACACCAGCAATGCAAGAGCCGCGGCGATTGCCCACCCGGCGTTCGGATGGCGGCGGCAATCTGGGCTCATGGAGACCTGTACTACACCCCGCATACGCGTAAACGGTATTCTGGAAACCATGCCCCGGTCAAATAGATTTCTCATATGGAAGCAGCGGTCAACGATCCGAGGCACCATGCGTCCGCTCGCGCTTCGAGAACGGATGTCCCGTTGGATGGGAGGCAGGGCGCAATCGGGAGCAGCCGACCTATGCCGCACAGCATACGGCTGTTACCCCGCTTTTTGCGGCTTGAAAATTCATAGCTCGCAGATCCGGAGTTCATAACAGAACTCTAGGCGGTGACGGCGCTCAACGCCTCGGCAAACTCCGGAAGCACAATGGTCTGCTCCCGGTCAGGGCCTGTGGAAACCATGCCGATCCGAGCCCCGCTCTCCCGCTCCTGGAAGATGAGATACTCGCGCGCGGCCTGCGGCAGCTTGTCGAACTCCGTAATGCCCTCGGTCGATTGCCGCCAGCCCTTCAGCGTGGTGTAGCGCGGCTTGATCGCCTCCAGCCCGCGCACATCCGCGGGAATCTCGTCGGTGACCTTCTCGTTGATCTCGTACCCGACACATACCGGTATCTCGTCGAGTTCATCCAGAACATCCAGCTTGGTTACCACCAACCACTCCGCGCCGTTCACCTGGTTCGAGTAGCGCAGCAGCGGAATATCCAGCCAGCCGCAGCGCCGCGGCCGCCCCGTCACCGCTCCGTACTCGTTGCCTCGCTCGCGCAGCACATCGCCCGCGGCGTCGTGGATCTCTGTCGGAAACGGCCCCCCGCCCACGCGCGTCACATACGCTTTGGTCACTGAGATCACAGTCCCAATCGCCGTCGGTCCCACACCCGTACCTGTCGCCGCGCCCCCCGCCGTCGCCGAAGACGAGGTCACAAATGGATACGTGCCGTGATCGATGTCGAGCATTGTTCCCTGCGCGCCCTCGAACATCACGCTGCCGCCTTTGGCCAGAATGCCGTTCAGCAGCCGTCCTGTATCCGCGACAAAAGGCCGCACCTTCTCCGCCGCCGCCGCGTACTCGTCGTACATCTTTGCCGGGTCCAGCGGATCGGTACCGAACAGCGCGTGTGCAATGGCGTTCTTCTCCGCGCAGGCCGCTTCAATGTGCGCCTTCAGGAGCGCCGGATGCAGCAGATCCACCACGCGCAACCCGCTGCGCGCCATCTTATCCTCGTAGGCCGGCCCGATGCCGCGGCTGGTGGTGCCGATCTTCTTGCGCCCCGGTGCGCTCTCGGCCGCAAGCTCGATCATGCGGTGGTAAGGCAGAATCACCTGCGCGCGGTTGGAGACGAACAGGTTTCCATCCACCTCCACGCCCAGCTCCCGAATCCGGCCAACCTCGCTCAAGAACGCAATCGGATCGAGCACCACCCCGTTGCCGATCACGCCCTTACACCCCCTCCGGAGCACGCCGCAGGGAATCAATTGCAAAACAAACTTGTGTTCGCCAATGATTACCGTGTGCCCGGCGTTGTGCCCGCCGGCGTAACGCGCCACGGCGGAAAACCGCTCGCTGAGCACGTCTACAATCTTGCCCTTACCCTCGTCGCCCCACTGGGCGCCCAGCACCACAGCCGTCTTCGCTCGCATTACCGCCCCGATTTCACACGCCCACCCGCCACAGCGGCATTTTTTGCAGTGCCGTTGCGCGGGGGCGCTGATTCGGTTGCGGATTGTTTCTCCGCAACCACTCCGATTCTAAACCCTGAGTGTTTCAACCGCGGCCCCGCAGCGCTGCCGCGCAAATCACATCCGCGATCTGTGCAGCTTCCACTGCCGGCCGTGATCATGATCCACACTGTGCCATACTTGAGCCAGCTTTCATCTCCAAAGGAAAGGCCGCCTTGGCTTGAGGAGGCATCACTCGCGATGACAGGCCGTGAGAGGACTCTCGCCGTTTTTCAAGGGCAGTGCGCCGATCGTCTGGCGGCGATGCCCATCACCATGATGTTTGCCGCGGATGTTTTGGGCGTGAAGTACGGCCAGTACGTGCGCGATTTCTGCGTCCTGGCCGATGCGCAGGTAAAGACGGCGGAGATGTTCGGCTTCGATTATGTGTCGGCCATCTCCGATCCGGCTCGCGAGGCTGCCGATGCGGGCGCGACGATTCAGTGGTACGACGATCAGCCTCCGGCCATCGTCGAAGCGCAGGCGCTGCTCGCCGACAAGGTGGTGCTGGGGCGTATCCAGGTGAATGATCCTGTTCCGGGCGGGCGCATGGAGGATCGTATTCGCGGCATCGAGCTGCTGCGCCAGCGCGCGGGGAGCGAGCTTCTGGTGGAAGGCTGGGTCGAAGGCCCTTGCGCGGAAGCCGCGGACCTGCGCGGCATTGGCCGGCTGATGACGGACTTCACTGACGATCCGGAGTTCGTGCATGCCCTCTTCGCGTTCAACGTGGATCGCGCCGCGAAATTTGCGCAATTGCAGACCGCGGCTGGAGCCGACATCATCGGCATCGGCGATGCCGCTGCGTCCCTGGTGGGGCCGCGCCTTTACAAGGAATTTGTCTGGCCGTGGGAGAAGAAGCTGGTTGACGCGATCCACGCCCATGGAGGAAAAGTGCGCCTGCACATCTGCGGCAACACCCGCCGCTCCTTGCAGGAAATGGGCGCGCTCGGCTGCGAGATGGTCGACCTCGATTACCCCGTTGCGATGAACGAAGCGCGCGCCGCAATGGGTCCGCAACAAACGCTGGCTGGCAATCTCAACCCGGTAAAGGATATTCGCGACGGCACGCCGGATTCTATTGCGCAGGCGCTGGAAACGCGGCTCGCGCAGTCTGCTCCGTGCTGGATCGTGGCCGCCGGCTGTGAAATCGTTCGCGACACCCCGCACGAAAACGTGCAGGCCCTCGTGAACTTCGCTCAGACCCATCAGGCCTCCGCCGCGTCGTGATCCACGCCGCGGTCAGGCCCCATTGATTTACACAGCCGTGAGAATCGCATCCGCGATGCGCGCCGCTTCCACTGCCGGCCGCACCGCATGTACGCGCACAACCGACGCTCCATGCAGGATCGCCGCCGTCATCGCGGCCAGGCTTGCGTTCTCTCGCGCGTCCATCGGCGCTTTGCTGCCGCCCCCATTCCCATCGAAGAGGGGCGCAAGCGTGTGTCCCAGAAAAGATTTGCGGCTCAATCCGGCCAGCAGCGGCCGGCCAAGCGTCAGTAGTTCACGCTGCCGCTTGAGCAGCGAGTAGTTTTCGCCCAGGCGCTTGCCGAATCCGTAGCCGGGGTCGAGAACCATAGCTTCGTCCGCCACTCCCGCGCGTCGCGCAGCGGCAAGGCTCGCCCCCAATCCATCTCGCACCGCGGCCAGCAGCGCATCGGGATCGAGTTGTGGCAGTTCGCGCCACTCTTCAGGCCGCCCGCGCGTGTGCGACACTACCACGCCTGCTCCAAACTCCGCGCACACCTGTGCAATGGCCGGATCCCAGGTGAATCCGCTTACGTCGTTGACGATCTCAGCCCCCGCCTTGAGCGCCGCGCGCGCTGTCTCTGCCTTGTACGTGTCAACAGAGACCACTGCGTGGGGCAGCGCTTTGAGGATTCCCTCTAATACGGGAAGCAGCCGCGCCTGCTCCTCCTCCGCGCTCACCAGGGCATCCGCGCCGCCCGCGCGCGAACCCGGCCGCGTGCTCTCAGCGCCCAGATCGAGCAGGTCCGCGCCTTCCTCCATCAGACGGAGCGCATGCGCAACGGCCTTGTCCGAGTCCAGGAAAAGGCCGCCGTCGCTGAACGAGTCCGGCGTGATGTTCACCACGCCCATCACCAGCGTGTGCCGGCCCAACTCCACTGCCCGCGTCCGCAGCCGCCAGTTTGCCGTACCTCTCATACGCTCATTCCCGATGGTACGCTGCACAACACAGCCTCCTGCTAAACTCCGGGCATGGCCTCCCGTCGGCGAATTTTGTCGATCCTGCTGCTGAGCGCCTTGTCTCCCTCCACCTGGCTTGCCGCCCAATCGCGCCGCAACTCGCATCCCACCGTGCGTCCCGCGCCCACCAAGGGCCCGCTCACCGGCCGCATCCAGGCTATTCTCGCCGACCCCGCATTGAGCCACGCGCAATTCGGCATCAGCGTGACCACCCTCGACGGCCAATCGCTCTACGGCCTCAACGACGGCCGTTTGTTCGCGCCGGCATCCGACGCCAAACTCACCACTACCGCCGCGGCCTTCGCGCTGCTGCCCGTGGACACGCTTACCTGGACCACTTTCGTAGCTGCCGACGGCGGCGTGGATGCTGCCGGCACGCTTCACGGCAATCTCGTCCTGCTCGGGGTGGGCGACCCCACTATGAGCGCGCGCACCTACCCGTATGTCGAGCCCGGAACGGCTCCCCCGTCGGCGGAAAATTTGCCCGGCTCGGCGCCAAAGACGGCGATGACCGTCCTCGATGCGCTTGCCGAGCAGGTGGAGCAGGCCGGAGTGCGCGTGGTGGATGGCGACGTAATCGGCGACGATACCTATTTTCTGAGCGAGCCCTACCCTCCGGGCTGGTCGTGGGACGAACTGCAATGGGGCTACGGAGCGCCCGTCTCCGCGCTCACCTTCAACGACAACGCGGACGAGCTCATCATCACGGTCGATCCGGCAAACCCCGGCACAACGCAGGCCGAGTGGACGCCGGACGTTGACTACTACACGCTCGACAACCGCATGACGCCCGTGCCGCCAGGCCAGGAAGCTCACCCTGGCCTCGAGCGCCGCCCCGGTTCCATGATGGTGCGCGCCTGGGGCACGGCGCCCGCTGGTGGACTTCACGTTGCGATGGCCGTCGAAGATCCGGCTCAGTTCACCGCGATTGCATTTAAGCAGGCCCTGCTTCTGCGTGGCATCAAGGTAAACGGCGGGGCCGAGTCTCGCCACGAATTCCCCACTGGCACGGGAGACTTCGCCGCCGAGCGCGAGCAGCCGCTCAAGCTCGCTCCCCTCGCTTTGACTTCAATCGCCGCTCCAGCCGAGGGCCGCCGCATATTGGGCGCGCACATGTCCGTGCCCATGGCCGAGGACATCACCCTCACCAACAAAACCAGCCTGAATCTGCACGCCGAGCTTCTTCTTCGCCTTCTCGGCAAGCTCTACGGGACCGATGGCAGCTTCGAGGAGGGAGCGCGCGTGGTGCGCCAGTTCATGGTGGACGCGGGCGTGGACGATTCCGACTTTTTTCTCTACGACGGCTCCGGCATGAGCACCAAAGATAAGATCACTCCGCGAGCCTTCACGCGCCTCCTGTCCTACGCGTCGCGGCAGCCGTGGGGCGCGGAGTGGCGCGAAACGCTGCCTGTTGCCGGCGTCGACGGCACGCTCGATCGCCGCTTTACGGATTCGCCCGTCAAAGGAAGGATGTGGGCCAAAACCGGCACGCTCGACGAGGTGAACTCACTCTCCGGATACGTGAATGCCGACAGCGGCCGCATGGTGGCGTTCTCGATTCTCGCCAACGGCCGCTATCCCGGCAGCGACGCTGAACAGCAGGCTATCGACCGCATCGCCGAAGCCATCGCCGCTGCGGAGTAGGCGCTTATCGCGCTTCTTCCCCGGATCGCGCGTGACTATTCTTGCGGCCATTCATAACCGCATACCCCCCATTTGGACCAGCTCTCCCAGTAAGAAACGGCGTTGCAAAGCGGGTAACTGTTCTCGGTTGCAACCGCCGAACGCCGCATCTCCGGCGCTATCATTAAGAGGCGATGCGTGTTCGGCTTCTTTTTATGGTTTTGGCTTTGTCCACATTCGCTTTTAGTTTGTCAGGCTGCCGCCCGCTTCCACCCTCGAAGCCCGCCTCAGAGTGGACGCCCAAGGAGACGCGCGGCGCCGCGGTTTATCAGGCAAAGTGCGCTCGCTGCCACTATCCCACTTCAACAAAGCCTTTGCATGGGCCGGGCTTGCAGGCGCTCACCAGGCTCAGGGCTATGCCCTCCGGCGCACCTCCTACCGACGAACGGTTGACGGAAGTGATTCTCGACGGCCGGCAGATGATGCCGTCCACACAAATTACCGATGATCAGCTCAACGATCTGCTCGCTTATCTGCACACGCTATGAACACCGACGCCAAAACCGCCGCTCAGAATCAAGCCGTGGAGCAACTGCGCGCAAAGCGGGACCCGAAGCGGCCAAAGTTGTTCCAGTTGCCGGGCCTGGTGGCGATTAGCCTCTACATGCTCCTGCTCTCCTGCATTACCGTCGTTCAGGTCATGAAGCACCATGTCGGGCCGCTATATCTTGTCTTCTCCGTGTTATTCATCGCTGGCGGCCTGGGCTTGCTCAAGCTGCTCCGCTGGGCGTGGGCGCTTACGCTGGCCGCGGTGGCGCTTCTGGCAGGGTCGTTCCTATGGGGCTACTCCATCCAGCACTCGTTTCCTTCCCTCATGCAAGGGCTGCTGAATCTTGTGTTCTTCCTCTATCTGGTGCGCGCCGACGTGCGGAAAAAGCTGAATTAGAGCAGCCCACGACTAAAACCAGTATTCGGGCACAACCACGCGCAGAGCGGACCGAAGCCCTCGCACCGCCGCTGAACCCGCCGAATCGTACCGCCGGTCTTTGAAGCCGAAGTAGCCCACGGGGTCGATGTTGCAGGGGAACCGCAGGAAATAACCCGGCTGGTCTTTGAAGGGAATTACTTTGCGGAAGATGAGGTGCTCCAGCAGACGGAGATCGGTGGAGTTCATCTCGCGGTTTGAGCCGCGCAGCGCGCGATCGTAGAACGTATGCGAACAGACGAAGAGTTGCACCCTGGCATCGCACCCGCGCCGCAGCAGGCCGAGCTTGCGGCAATCAACCATGAGCTCGAACGCAACGGTGCCTGTGCTTGCCGGGTTCGCGATGCGGTCCAGCGCCCTGCCCAGCGCCGGAAACGTTAGCCGGCCGGTCACCTTGATCATGTGCGTGGTGACGCGGCGCAGTTTGCTCAAGGCCAGGCCCTCGTCGAGCGTCTGCATCTCCGCGTAGCCGTAGTTCGTGCCGGCGGGGATCTCGTGAACCGGCAGAGAAAGAAACTCGACTTCGCGGTCCAACGGGTTCTCCGTCTCCGCAATGGCTAGCAATTCGCTCAAGTCCGCGCCGGAGTTTTCCAGAAACAGAATCCGCTCCGCGGCGGCATGAGGATAGCTCAGCCAGAATCGCAGTGCGCGTTTGTAATCCTCCAGCCTGGTCTGCGGCGAGCATCGCTTCACCCGGGCGTTTGCCTGCGGCGTGATCGTGGCCGTCATCACCAGCAGATAGCGCGGTGTTGCCGGCGTCAAAGGTGAACCCATATTCGATGTCATCGCCCGCCGGGACCGCGAACCGGACCGGCCGATCCGGGGGTTCAGCACTCTTCGCCGAACTCTCCGCCGCGGCTCTTGCCATGCGCCTCCCAGGCCTTCGCGAATTTCCAGTTCACATAGGCCGAATGATTCAGGTGGAAGATCAGGCCTTCCCTGCCATCCAGAAACCCGCCGCGAAAAATGTAGTTCTTCACAAACGTGAAAGCCGGGTTCAGCACCGTGTTCGCCACGAACGCAAAGATCGATTCGCTTGTCCTGCCCGTCCGCAGAAACAGCGGTATCGTCGCCGTGCTGTAGTGCTGCATGTGTTCGATGTAAGATTCGAACGCCGGATACTGACGGTGGAGCATGGCATTCTTCAGCTTGCCGGTTCGCTCCTGCGTTTTCGGAGTGGCATGAGGCTCGGTATCCTCGCGCAGCCGCGCGCATCCGCGGCGGAACAGGCGCAACTTGTGGTCGGGGTAAAGCCCGCCGTGCCGCATCCATCGGCCGAAGATCAGGTTCAGGCGGGGAATCATGTAGGCGTTATAGCGAGGCTGGCCGTTCAGCAGAGTTTGAATCTCCAGGGCGAGCTCCGGCGTCAGCCATTCGTCTGCGTCGAGATTCAGGATCCAGTCGCAGCTGCACTTGTCCAGCGCGGAATTCACCCCCGGACCGTAACCCTTCCAGCTCTCGTAATAAATCCTGGCGCCGTGGCTCTTCGCAATCTCCACGGTCTTGTCGGTTGAACCCGAATCGAGCACTACGATTTCATTCGCCCAGGCAATGCTGGCCAAAGTGCGGCCGATGTTTTCTGCTTCATTGCATGCGACGATCGCCACGGAAAGGCTTTGCATGGAGCTCACTGACACTTGAGCCTCAACGGTTCCGGAGTTGCCGCACCCGGAGCCACAGAGGCAAAGCGGCTCTTTCTTTAAGAAAGAACCACCCTGAACGACGCCAGAGGTAGCATAGGAACTCTGGAACCGCTCTAGAGTAGCACGCGGGCAGCCCCGGTATCGCACGCCTCCGCTAGGGCCCCCCAGCGGCTCAAGGTCCGCGAGCCTATGCGAGACGATCCCTACCCCTCGTGCCGGCGTTCCGTTAGGCCGAGCGAGCTGGGGTAGCCTTCGTCGTTGAAGGCGCCCTTCCGGCTCCTGCCCAAAATGCTCTCCATTCGATCTTCTCCGCCCGCCAGCAAGCTGATCTGGTGCACAATGGCGGCAAGCACCGACCACGCGAGCAGCAGAACACCCAGTGCGGTCAGCGCAAGCCCGCCCAGAACACCTGGGCCGCTGGTGGTGAGAGCGATGTGCAAAGTTGAGCCCGAGAAGGGATAAGCGACATTCATGCTGGTCGCTCCTTGGCAATATCCGACGATCAAACCCACACCGGTTGCCAAAGAGGCCACGGCGACAATCAAAGGACGGTCGGGGGTCATGGAGTTCTCCTTTTTTAAAACGCCGCATTCAGGTTCCGGCTTCGCCGCTGCGGGGTCTCCAATCCGCCTGCCTGCAGGTGCGGCCTCACTCTAGAGATGCTTGATCCTGTGGAAAGGTTTGGGCCGCAAAGGCACGAACCGGCTCACTGAGCCGGACGAAAACCCGCAGCCGATACAATACAAACAGTATGGAACTCGTTCAGATCGAGCCCGCACGGCGCTTTCCCGCTCCCAAACCGGAGTGGCTCAAGGCCCGCGCGCCAATGGGCGAGAACTACCACTCGCTCAAGCTCCTGGCCCGTTCGCTCTCGCTGCACACGGTCTGCGAGAGCGCCCACTGCCCCAACATCGGCGAGTGCTGGCACCACAAAACGGCAACTTTCATGATGCTCGGCAACCTCTGCACGCGCCGCTGCGGATTCTGCGCTGTCCCCAAGGGCCGTCCCGATCCTATCGACTTCGACGAGCCGCGGAGGGTCGCGGAGGCAGTGGCTCGGTTAGGGCTGCTCCACGCAGTGGTCACCAGCGTCAACCGCGACGACGACAACATCGGCGGCGCGCGCGCCTTCGCTTTGGTGATTGACGAAATTCGCCGCCAGGCCCCCGGCTGCCGCGTCGAAGTCCTCATCCCTGACTTTCAGGGCAATCAAGAAGCCATCCGCATCGTCGTCGAAGCCCGTCCCGAGATCCTCAATCACAACACTGAGAGCGTGCCGCGCCTCTATCGCGTGGTGCGCTCCGGCGCCCGTTACGAGCGCTCTCTGGAGCTGCTGAGCTACTCCAAGAAGTTAAGGCCCGGAGGGCTCACCAAATCGGGCGTAATGGTTGGCCTCGGCGAAGAGACTCACGAGCTGCTCCAGGTCTTCCGCGACCTTGCCGCCGTCGGCTGCGACATCCTCACCATCGGCCAATACCTGCGCCCCTCGCGCGACCATCTGCCTATGGCGCGTTTATATACGCCACGGGAGTTTCAGGAGTTAAAGAGCGAAGCTCTCCGCATGGGCTTCCGCCACGTCGAATCCGGTCCCCTCGTCCGCTCCAGCTACCACGCGCACGAGCAGGCGGTGTCTACCGGCCTGACGGCGGTGGCATAAGAATTCTCAACCTCGATATATCCGACTCCGCCTTCCGCGTCGAAACTCCGCCCCGTCAAGCTAAACTAAACCCAGGATCAGCTTGTGCGCATCCTCACCCGCTACATTCTCGGCGAGATTCTCTCCCTCACGCTCATCGGCTGCGCGCTCTTCACTTTCATTTTGTTCATGCCTCTGCTGCCTCACATCCTTGAGGTGGTGGTGCGCAGCAGTTCTACCTGGGCCGATGTGGCGGAGGTCTTTCTCTTTACCCTGCCCAATCTCTTCAAATTCACCATTCCCATGGCAGTGCTGTGGGGCATCCTGTTGGGGTTGAGCCGCCTTGCCGCTGACAGCGAAATCATCGCCATGCGCGCCTCCGGGCTGGGCATCGGCTACTTCGTGCGCGTCGCATCCATAATGGCCATCGTTGGCACGCTGTTGGGCCTGGGCAACACGCTCTATTTGGCGCCGCGCGCCAACCAGGCCATCCTCGATATACAGCAATCGCTGGAGACTTCGCAGGCCTCTTACGAGATCCAGCCGCGCGTGTTTTATGAGGATTTCAAAGATCACGTACTCTACGTGCAGGACGTCCGCGCCGGCGCGGACGCGGCCAACTGGCGGCAGGTCTTCATGGCAGACGTCACCGATCCAGCCAATCCGCTGGTCACCACCGCCGCCTCGGCCACCGTGGTTTCAGACAACACTCAGGAGCTGCTGATGCGGCTGCGCGACGGCCTGCGCGACGAGACCGTAGCCGACGAGCCGGGACAGTCCAATATCTCCACCTTTGCCACCACGGATATGCCGCTGGTTTTGAGCCAGCAGAGCGACGTACATCTCGGTCGCCTTGACACCGTTCTCTACGCGATGCCTTTGAGCGCCTTGCTCCGGCACATCCATAACCCTGACAGCACGCGCTATCTCATCGAGCTGCACAACCGCTTCGCGTTTCCCGCCGCCTGCCTGGTGCTGATGCTGGTGGGAGTGCCGTTGGGCGTGGCCTCGCGCCGCGGCGGCAAGAGTTCCGGGATCGTCTTCACGATTTTGCTTGTGTTCGTCTACTACTTTCTCTCATCCACAGGCATTGCTCTCGGCCACCAGGGCAAGCTGCCGGCATTCCTCGCGGTCTGGTCGGCCAACCTGCTCTTTGCCGCCGTGGGAACCTTTCTCTTGTGGCAAATGGCCACCGGCGGACCCATTCTCACTGCCGTGGCGGCATGGATTGCGCGGTTTCCTAAGCCGGAGCCTGCAGCCAGGCACAACGGATTCCCAATCAAGGAGTTTCTTGGCAAGTTGCAGCCGCGCGCAACAGCGACGGCGAGAGCCAGGCAACGCGGAATCATTCCGCGGATCATCGACGAATACATCGTGCGCGAGTTCTTGGGCATGTTCCTTCTGGTGCTGGCCGGCTTCGTCCTGCTCATGATCGTGTTCACGTTTTTCGATCTTCTGGGAGACATTCTGCGCAACCACATCGCGCTGGGCATCGTCGGCGACTACCTGCTGAACCTCACGCCCAGCATGCTCTACCAGATCACTCCCCTGGCCGTGCTCATCGCCGTACTCGTTACCTTCAGCGTGCTCAACCGCAACAGTGAAATCATCGCCATGAAGGCCACCGGAATCAGCATCTACCGGCTGGTCGTTCCCATCGTCTCCATTGCAGCCGTATTGGCCATCAGCCTCTTTTTCTTCGACCAGTACTATCTGCCCCAGGCCAACCGCAAGCAGGAGGCGCTGCGCAACGTCATCAAGGGCCGGCCTCCGCAAACCTACCTCAACCCGAATGAGAAATGGATCTTCGGCCCCAAGCCGCAGCCCGGCGAGCCCGGCTGCATCTTCTACTACGAGTTCTTCGATCCGGACAGCAACGAGTTCGCCAATCTTTCCGTCTTCGAATTCAACCCCTCCACCTTCCAGCTCACGCGGCGCATCTTCGCCAGGCGGGCGGTGTGGGACCAGAATTCGGGTTCATGGCTCTTCCAGAGTGGATGGGTGCGCGACATCCAGGGCGCCAGCGTCACAGGATACCGGACATTTCTTGAAACATCGTTCCCTGAGTTGCGCGCAGCCCCGGACTACTTTAAGAAGGAGGATCTGCCGTCGGACGAGATGAACTTCGGCCAGCTCGGCCGGTACATCCGCGACCTGCGCCAGAGCGGATTCGACACCAAACGCCTTAGCGTGGCCCTCTGGCAGAAGCTCTCTTACCCGTTGATTGCCGTGGTGATGGCCATCCTCGCCATTCCCTTCGCGCTCTCCATGGGGCGTCGCGGCTCCATCACCGGCGTCGCGGTGGCTATCGGCGTTGCGCTTGCTTATTGGGTCATTAACATGCTTTTCGGCGCGATGGGCTATGTGAATTACCTGCCTGCGGCCATCGCTGCGTGGTCCGCCGACATCCTCTTTGCCCTGGCCGGCGGCTACCTGCTGCTGCGGACACCCACTTAATCTGCCTTCCCTCCGGCCTCGAACGCGAACCGCCAACCCCGTACAATAAACTCATGCTCGGCGAGCTCCGCCCCCTCTACAGCTACATGCGCCGCTACCGCTGGGGATACGTCCAGGGCACGCTGGCCTGCGTGATCACGAATATCGTCGCCGTCCAGTTCCCGCGCGTCCTCGGCATGGCCGTCGACAGGATCAACAAAGGGACAACTGTCAAGCTGGTTCTCGTTTTCGCGCTGATCCTCGTCGCCATCAGCCTCATCAAGGGCATTTTCCTCTACGCGCAGCGCTGGATCCTCATCGGCATCTCGCGGGAAATCGAGTTCGATCTGCGCAACGACCTTTTCCGCAAGCTGGAGATTCAGGACACCGGTTTCTACCAGCGTTACCGCACCGGCGACATCATGGCCCGCATGACCAACGACCTGAACGCGGTGCGCATGTTGCTCGGCCCGGGCCTGATGTACAGCATCAACACCATCTTCCTCAGCATCTTCGCTGCTGGTCTTCATGGTGCATATCAGTCCCTGGCTCACGCTGGTCGCTCTGGTGCCCACGCCGCTGGCCAGCATCGTCGTGCAATATCTTGGCCGCAAGATTCACGAGCGCTTCGAGCGCATCCAGGCCAGCTTTTCTGACATCTCCGCGCAGGCGCAGGAAAACTACTCCGGCGTTCGCCTCATTCGCGCCTTCGCCCGCGAGGAGTCGCAGATCGGCCTCTTCGAGCGGCTCAACCGCGAGTACATCCGCCGCGCTCTGCGCCTGGTGCAGCTCATGGGCATGTTGTGGCCCACGCTCGAGTTCATCCTCGGCATCTCCATGATCATCACGCTGCTGGCCGGCGGGCATCTGGTTCTTGCGCACCGCATCAGCGTCGGCCAGTTCGTGGCTTTCAGTACCTACATGATTCTGCTCATCTGGCCCATCATCGCCGTGGGCTGGGTCATCAACATCTTTCAGCGCGGCACGGCGTCTGTCATACGCATCGAAGAATTGCTCAAGGCCGAGCCTGCCATCGACGACCGCTCCGCGGTTTCAGCTTTTGGGCCGGAGACGGTGCTCAACGGCGACATCGAATTTCGCCATCTCACCTTCAGCTACGGCGAAACGCCCGTCCTGCGCGACGTCTCGCTGCACATTCCCGCCGGATCGAGCCTGGCCATCGTCGGCCCCACCGGCTGCGGTAAGTCCACGCTCGTCAATCTCATCACGCGCCTCTATGAAGCGCCGGAAGGAACGCTCTTCATTGACGGCCGCCCGGTGCGCGAATATCCCCTGGCCGTCCTGCGCCGCAACATCGGCATGGTGCCCCAGGAAACATTCCTCTTCAGCGAGACCATCCGCGAGAATCTGGCCTTCGGAGTGCCCCACGCCGGCGCCGAGGAGCTTCTTGAAGCGGCTTCCGCGGCGCACATCCGGCAGGAATTCGAAGAGTTTCCCCAGGGCTTCGAGACCATGGTGGGTGAGCGCGGCGTCACGCTCTCGGGCGGGCAAAAGCAGCGCTCGGCCATCGCCCGCGCCCTCTTGCGTCGTCCGGCCATCCTCATCCTTGACGACGCCCTCGCCAGCGTTGACACCTACACGGAAGAGCGCATCCTCGGCGGCCTGCGCAAGTACACCGCCAATTCGACCACCATTCTCATCTCCCACCGTGTGTCGACGGTGCGAAATGCAGACCGCATTGCCGTGCTCGACAAGGGTCGCATCGTCGAAATCGGCGGCCACGACGAGCTCCTCGCCCTCGATGGTTACTACGCCGGCCTCTACCACAAGCAGCAACTCGAAGAAGAACTTACGGTGGCGGGGTAGCAAGCCGGCGGATCAATGAGTTGACGCTGCCTTACGCCGTCCAGCTCGACCCTGGCGCAGGTATCCATCGTCGCGTCGGCGCCGATCGGCGTTCGCATGCCGAGGCATGGGGATGACTCTGGGCGAATCCGGACCTGCGTTGGAATCCTTCGCCACCTCGCGCCATGCGTCGCGCACGTTTCGCACGCAGTCGATGGCGTGCTCGAACTTGGCCTTCGAGGCCGACTGCGACGCCTGCAGGATCTGCGCGAAGACGGCTGCGTAAAACTCGCTCAGCGACTCGCGCCGGCCGTCCGCCCACATCCATGCGCAGCCTCGCCTGCAGGTGAATGATGATGTCCAGCGCGCGCTTCACCGCGGCGCGGCGTGCATCCGCGTCACCCCGCTCCACCGCTGCGACCGCTGCATAAAGAAACCGCAGGATGCCGTCATAGAGCGCCACCACAAGATCGACTGCCGATGATCCTTCCAGCGAGTGTTCCCGGTAACTTGCCATTCGATTCTTCCTAGCCGTCCATGTTCTCGTCGTAGCCCGTTATCGCCGAGTAGAGCTCGTTCACCCCGTTCAGTTGCGACGGCAGCTCCTCAAGAATTTGGTTGGCGCTGTTCAACTCCGTCGTCAAACTCGACTGTTCAGCCGAAATCATGCTCTCTTCCCGCGAGAGATTGGCGTTTAGCGTGGACTCAACGCTGCTGTTGGAACTGGCAGCCAGCGCCAGAATCCCCGTCGTGGAGCTCGACCCGGCGTCGGTCAGCATGTTCGAGAAGGTTTGCCCCCAACTGTTTGCATTCTGGAAGAAGCCCACAACGCTCGAGTAGTCGGTGTTCAGCACGGAATCGAGCGAGTTGGCGTCGAAGGTCAGCGAGCCGTTGTCGTTCACGCTGATGCCGAGCGCGGTGAACGTGTTGATGTCCGAGCCGCCGTCGTTGTAGTTCAGTGCCGTACTCGTCGTTGTGTCGGTGATCGCCGAAGTCACCTTCAGTGCTCCGCCGGAGCCGGCGGTATTCGACAAAAGCTCAAGCTGCGAGCCGCTGCTGTTCGTTAACACGTTGGCTGTGACTCCGATCTTCGCCGCGTTGATCGCCGAAGCCAGCCCGGCCAGCGTGTCGGGTGTCGACGAGTCGCCGACGTTGACGGTTTGCGCGGTGTCGCTCCCTACCTGAATCGTGATCGAGCCGGAGAGCGTGTCGCCTGTATTCTGGATCGCGTCCAGGTACCCGTTCGGGTTCTCAGTGTTCAGGCCGTTCAGCAGCTCCTGCTGTAGCAGGCTGAGCGTGGGCGAGCCGAACAGCGGCTCGGGATTTCCCGAGCTATCGTTCCCCTCCTGTGTATTGATGGCGCTGATCAGCGAGTTGTAGTCGGTCACGAGCTGGTTCACCGCGCTTTCCACGCCGGAGTTGTCGTTAGCGATGACGACTTGCACCTCGGAGCCGGAGCTGCTGGAGCTGAGCAGTTGAAATGTAACCCCCGGAATCAGGTTGCTTACCGTGTTTGAGCCGACCGAATACGTAACTCCGTCTACGGAGAGTGACGCGTTCGCCCCCGTGGCGAGGTTGGAGTTGTAGTTCAGAGTCGTGCTGCCGTCCTCGATCGCGGAAGTCACGCTCAGGCTCTCCGCTTGCGCCCGAAGTGCCGGAAACCAGGCTCAGGCGCGAGCCATTGGCGTCGGTGGTCACCGTGGCCGTCACCCCGATCGACGCCGAATTGATGGCCGCGGCCAGGCCCGAAAGCGTGTCGTTGCCGGTAGACGAATCGGGAACATCGACCGTTGTGCCGTTGATGGTGATGCTTCCGGTTAGCGCATCGGACGAATTGGGGATCGGATCCAGATAGCCGTTGGCGGTCGTGGCCAGCGAATTCACCACCACGGTATAGGTGCCGGCGGCCGCCGAGGAAGAGGCTGCCGTCAGATCCAGCACGCTCGTGTCGGAGCTCGATCCCTCCTTCTGCGCCATGATCCCTTGAAAATCGGTCAGCGAGCTCATGTCGTTGGAGAGATTCGAGAACAGCGTGCCCAGGTTCGAGATCACGGTGTCCTGGCTCTCCAGCGTGGTCAGCTGGTTCTTCCACGGCGTCTCCACGTTCTGGAGATTGCTGACGATCTCGGCCACGGTCGAGCTCACGTTGAACCCCGCGCCGCTCGTCGGCGACCCGAAACTCAGTCCGACTGTGCCCATTCGCCCCTCCATCAGAAACCTGTGCAGCCCACCGGCCAACTGCCCCATGAGTGGGATTGGAAAATCCTCACCACCGCGGCGAGCATTCAATCAAGCAAAGAAGGGCGCCCTTGCGGACGCCCCTCCTTAGTTATCGGCCCATCTTCCTGTCCGATTAATTGCGACCCCGCGGACCCCGGCTCTCAAGCCGCCCATCCGCGGGGGTTCCGGCTATTGCAGCAGCTTGGTAACTTCCTGCTGCATGCTGTTGGCCTGCGCCAGGGCCGAGATGCCGGTCTGGCTCAGAATTTCGTACTTCGACATGTTCGAGGTTGCCGACGCATAGTCGGTGGCCTGCACCGCATTCTGCGCCGACTGCACGTTCTCTTGCTGTGTGCTGATCACCTGGCTGACCGCGTTCAGCGTGTTGATCTGCGCGCCGATGTAGCCGTCCTGCGCGGCAACATCCGCGACTGCGCCGTTCAGGGCGGTCAGAGCAGACTCGGCGTTGCCCTGCGTGGTCAGATTGGTTGCCGCCAGGTCGGCGGTGGAGTCGCCGGTCGCGGCCGTGACGTACTCGATGGTATTGATACCCTTGGTGCTGGCGACAAGTGTCGGCGCAGCCGCCTGGGCATCGCTGGTGTCCTTGACCGTGCTGGCCGTTGTAGTCATGCTGACGTTGGCGTTGGAGTTGGTGATCAGGATTCCGGTGTCGCCGAGAGCTTCCGTTCCTGCTGCAATGCCTGCCGCGCCCGATGTGGTGAAGCTCGCCGTTACGCCGGGAATGCCGTCCTTGTTGATCTCCTGGATCAAACCGCTCACCGAGGTGGCGGTTGTGGCGACCGTGCTCGTTGTGCCATCCGGGTTGGTGATGGTGAAGGTGAGCGCGCCGGACACCGTGTCGCCCATCCCGGCTGCCGTCGTCAACGCGCCGGCTGTGTCAACCGACAGATCGAGGAACTGGCCGGCAGAGCTCTGCTGCACCGTGCCGCCCGCGTCGCCTACGTCGGCCGAGGAAAGCGGGGCAAAGTAGAGATCGTCAACCGATGAACTCGCTGCCGATGAGTCGCCGGTATAAATGGCTACCCCCGCCGCGGCGCCGTTGAAGACCTGGTTCTGGTTATAGGTTGTGGTGTCGCCGATGTTGTTGATCTCGGAAAGAATTGACTGATATTCCTGGTTCGCTGCGGCGTCCTGCGTGGTGTTGAGGGTGCCGTTCGAGGCTTCGGTAGCCAGCGTGACGGCCCGGTTGAGCAGGCTCGTCACCTGCGAAAGGGCGCCATCGGCCACCTGCAGAAGGCCTACACCTTCCGTCGCGTTGGTCTGCGACTGTGTGAGCGCCTGTTGGTTGGCCTGGAGGCCGTTGACCAGCGAGAGCCCGGCAGCGTCGTCCGCGCCGGAGTTGATCTTCGATCCCGAAGACAACTGCTGCAGCACGGTAGTCAGGCTGTTGTTTGAGTTATTGAGATTGTTCTCCGCATACACCGCGGAGAGGTTGTTCAAGACGCCCAGGGACATGGGATTCTCCTTGTTGGATGCGGTGATTTGCGGCCCGTCTCCGAAAGCGCCCCTATCTTCTGGACTGCGCGGGTTGCTGCTGCCGGCTCGGAGCCGTCGCATCTGGCCCCTTTTTCGGCGTGGCCCTTTTGGACTTTATGGAGCCGGGTTTTGTGTACTGCCGGGGACACTTCTGTTTCTTTTGTTTTGTTTTTTTAACCTTTCATCCCGGCTGCCGATAACCCCCAGCGAAGGAGATGGGGAAATGATCGAATTGACGCGGCTGAACGGTCGTCCGATGGTGGTAAACAGCGATCTGATCAAAACCGCCGAAGCCTCTCCGGATACGATGCTGACATTGATTAACGGAGAAAAGCTGATCGTGCGCGAAGAAATCGCGGAGGTCGTGGAGCGGATCCTGGTCTATCGCGCGCGGCTGCTGGCTGTGGTGGCGCGCCGCCTGCACCACTTCGGCGATCTTGAACGGGCCGCGGCGCTGGCCAGTCTGGATGCCGAAGCTCAGCCCGGCGCACCGTCGAAGCCCCAGCAGGCAGTCGAGCCCGAGCCGTAGAAGCAGCGCTGCTTCCGCACGCCATCTAGGAGCTGCACATGGACAAAGCGAGCATCGGCGGTGCCTTTCTGGCCATCGCCGGCATCGTCGCCGGATTGCTGATCGAAGGCGGTAACCTGGGCCAGATCCTGCAGCCCACCGCGGCGCTCATCGTTTTTGGCGGCACGCTGGGCGCCGTGCTGCTGCAATTCCCGCTCTCCACGGTTGTGGCAGCTTTCCGCAGCCTCACTCACGTCTTTGCCGCGCCGCGCAAGCATGACGCGCAATTGATCCGCCTGTTGGTAGCCTTCGCCAACAAGGCGCGCCGCAACGGCGTGGTCTCTCTCGACGCCGACCTGCAGACCATCCAGGATCCGTTCCTCAAGCAAACCCTCACGTTGGCCGTCGACGGCACCGAGCCGGTGGAACTGCGCAAGATTATGCGTGTCAGCCTCGACTCCATTACCGAAAACGAGGAGCGTTTGCCTGCCGTCTTCGAATCGGCAGGCGGTTTTTCGCCCACGATCGGCATTCTGGGCGCCGTGCTTGGCCTAATCCAGGTGATGCAGCATCTCGACAATATCAATGAGGTGGGACGCGGCATCGCTGTTGCCTTCGTGGCCACGATTTACGGCGTGGGCATCGCCAATCTATTCTTCCTCCCCTTCGCGGGCAAGATGCGCCTGCGCATCCGCGACGGCCATCGCCGCCGCGAGATGATGCTCGAGGGCGTCATCTCCATCTTGGAAGGCATGAATCCGCGCATGCTCGAGATCAAACTGGCCGGCTTCCTCGACGATGCGAATCGCGAACCGAAGGAGCGCGCCGCATGAATCCCCGCGTGCCCCGCAGCCGCGTCAGTCATGACCGCTGGCTGGTCTCTTACGCGGACTTCATCACCCTGATGTTCGCTTTCTTCGTGGTGCTCTATGCCTTCGCCAAGGCCGACCAGAAGAAGCAGGTGCAGGTGTCGCAGGCGATTGACTCCGCCTTTCGTTCCATGGGCGTCTTCTCCAGCGCCGCAAGCCCTCAGGCCAACAGGGCCGGCGCTGCTCAAGCGAGCGCCGTGATGGACGAAAACGTGCTTTCCGCGGCTCAGGTCAGGGATGATCTCGAGCGGATTCGCCACGACCTGGCCGCGACGCTTTCCCAGCAGATCGCCGCACATACCGTCTCTCTCGAGATGGGCCGCGATGGCCTGGTTATCAGCCTGCGCGAGGCCGGCTTCTTCGACTCCGGTTCTGCCTTGCCCAAGCCAGAGGCCTTGCCAACGCTGCGTCAGATTGCCGTCAGGCTGGGCTCCACGCCCTACGATCTGCGGGTCGAGGGCCACACCGACAATGTGCCGGTCCACAATGCGCAGTTCGACTCCAACTGGGAGCTTTCAACGGCGCGCGCCACGCGCATCGCACGTCTCTTTCTTGACATGAAGGCCATCCCTCCCGACCGACTTTCCGCGGCGGGATATGCAGAATTCCATCCTGTCGCCGGCAATGACACCGCGGAAGGCCGCGCGGAAAACCGGCGTGTGGACCTCGTCGTGATGCCGCGAACCAGGATCAACTTTTCGGCGCCGGACAGTACCGTGCCTTCCAGCCCCTGGCGCAAGGTGACGGACGATAAGTAGCAGATCGGCAAACCGGCAAGTCGGTTCGCTTTTATTGCACTCCCAGCACCTTTACGATCACGCGCTTGCGGCGCTGGCCGTCGAACTCGGCATAGAAGACCCGCTGCCACGTGCCCAGGTCGAGCTTGCCGTTGGTCACAGGCAGCGTCGTCTCGTGGTGTAGCAGGAGCGACTTAAGATGCGCGTCGCCGTTGTCCTCGCCGGTGCGGTGGTGCTTATAGTCGGGGCGTGCCGGCGCCAGCTCCTCCAGCCATTTGCCGATGTCCTCAATCAGCCCGTTTTCCAGGTCGTTGACGTACACCGCCGCCGTGATGTGCATCGGCGAAACAAAGCACAGGCCGTCTTTCACGCCGCTGCGCTCGACAATCCTCTCGACCTCATCGGTGATGTGCACCATCTCCCGCCGCTTGCGCGTTTCAAACATCAGATATTCCGTGTGACTCTTCATGCCCATCTCCCCGCACGAGCCGGAACGCTCCGCGTCGATGTACAACCTATGCTAAACATAGCCATGAACCCCCGACGCCGATCCGATCCCGCCAAGCGCCTGCGCCTCATGCACGAGCTTTTGATCCGTGCTTATGGCCCGCAGCACTGGTGGCCGGCCAAGACGCCGTTTGAGGTGGTTCTGGGCGCGTATCTGACGCAGAACACCGCATGGAAGGCCGTCGAACGTTCGCTGGCCAACCTTCGCGCGGCCGGCGCGCTGATGCCGAATGGCTTGCGCGCGATTCCGTTGGCCAAGCTGCGGCGGCTCATCCGGCCTTCGGGCTTTATCACGCGCAAGGCGCCTGCTCTCAAAGCGTTCGTGGCCATGCTCGACACCGAGTTCGGCGGTTCCTTCAAAGCTCTCGCCGCCATGCCGGCGGCCGCACTGCGGCCGCGTCTTCTGGCTTTGCCCGGCGTCGGCCCTGAAACGGCGGACGTCATCCTGCTCTACGCGCTGGGCCATCCCATCCCCGTCGCTGACAAGTATCTGCGCCGCGTCGCGGAGCGGCATGGGCTTCTCGTTCCGTCAGTGGGCCGGCGGAAGATTCCTTACGATGCGCTTGCAGAGCTGACGCGGCACACATTCGTGGGCGATCCAGCGGAGAGTCGCGCACAATTGTTCAACGAGTTCCATGCGCTCACCGTAGCCGTAGGCAAGGCTCACTGCGGCAGGACGGCGCGCTGCGAGGGCTGCCCGCTGGCCGCGGATCTTGAGCACGCGTCGATCTCGGCCATCAGATCTTAGCTCTCAGCCTTCGGCTTCTTTCCGGCGGAGTTGACGGGATGAGACCGGGCGCGACGGGCTAAAAGCGGAAAGCTTATGGCTGCGAGCTGCAAGCCAACTCGACCCCTGCCGTCGTAATCTTGCATCATGAGTCCAACTCCGCAACAACCACAACTGAATCTCGCCCAGACCCCCGACTACCGCGAGTCGTACGCCAATAGCGTGCAGGTGCGCGTGAGTGTGTGGGACTTCCAACTCGTCTTCGGCCTTGCCGCGAGCGAAAGCCCCGATCAGGTGACCATCCGCAACCATCAGGCCATCTATCTCAGCCCGCAGCAGGCCAAGGCCCTGTGCAACGTGCTGGGCCAGAATCTTGCGCAATACGAGCAGGCATTCGGCACGCTCAACCTGGAGCCGCAGAACCAGAGCTTTCCGCGCGGGCCGGTGAATTAAGGCGACGGCGCTCTCATCGCCCCGCAGGAGCTAGCCCTTGCGCTTGAAGGCAATTCTGAATCCGCGGCTTGACCGCCCCTTACCCCTCTGGATGATCTTTCCAGTGGTCTTCATGGCGCTCTATGCCAGCCACTTTACCCTGCTGCGCCTCCCCTATTACTGGGACGAGGCGGGCTACTACATTCCCGCTGCGTGGGATTTCTTCCGCACCGGCTCGCTCATCCCCACGACCACGCTCACCAATGCTCATCCGCCCCTGCCCAGCATCTACCTTGCGCTCTGGTGGAAGATCTCCGGGTACTATCCCGAGGTCACGCGCGAAGCTGTGCTCATGGTGGCAGCGCTGGGATTGCTTGCGGTGTGGCGGCTGGCCATGCGCCTTGTGGGAGTTGCCTCCGTCGCATTCTGGACGGCGCTGCTGACAGGCCTTTATCCCATCTGGTTCGCGCAGAGCTCACTTGCCCAGGCCGACATCTTTGCCGCGGCGTGTTCCTTGTGGGGGCTGGTTTACGCGCTGCCTGGCCGCGACCGTGTACCCCCGCGATGCGCGGTCGCCGCCCTCTGGTTTTCCGCAGCCGCCCTGTGCAAGGAGACCTCGATTGTCATTCCCCTGACGCTGGCCGTGGTCAACCTCGCTGAAGCATTCCGGACAGACGCTGCCGTGCGTTCCAAGCTGTGGCGCGAGGCGGCATGGCTCTCGAGCTGCATTCTGCCCTTGGCTGCTTGGTACGCCTACCACTACGCCAAAACGGGCTTTCTCTTTGGCAATCCCGAGTACCTGCGCTACAACGCCGAGACAACGCTGACGCCACTCCGTATCCTGGCCGCCTTTGGCCATCGCATCCTTCACCTCACCGCGCACATGAATCTGTTTGTGCCGGTGGGGATAGCGTTCGCCGCGCTGCTGCTTGCTCCCCGGCCCGGCGCCGACGGCCGTGACCGCGCCACGCTTGCGCCAGGCGTCCAACTGCGCATCTTTCTCCTGCTTCTGGCCAACGCGGCATTTTTCAGTGTGCTGGGCGGCGCGCTGCTCACGCGCTATCTGCTGCCCATGTATCCACTGGTGCTGCTCGTGGCTGTCACCACCTTTTACCGCCGCGCGCCGTATTGGCAAGGCCTCGCGCTGCTTTCCGCCTTGGCGTTTCTCGTCGGTCTTTTCATCAATCCGCCCTATGGGTTCGCGCCCGAGGACAACCTGGCCTACGCGCGAGTCGTCCGGATGCATGAGTCCGGCATCGCGGAGCTGACCAAACTTTGTCCTGGAGCCACCGTGCTCACGGCCTGGCCGATGACCGACGAACTGACCCACCCTGAGCTCGGCTATGTGAAGCAACCTTGGGATGTTGTGGCCATCGACGATTTCTCCGCCGCGCAAATTGCCCGCGCCACCGAGGAGTCGGGCGACTACTCCGCCGCGCTCGTATTTTCCACCAAGTACGACCCCGTGTCGCCCTTCGTCAAGCTGGGCGGCGAGGCGCTCGACGAACGCTACTTCGGCCTGCATCACGATTTGCCTCCAGAGATCATCGCCAGGCAGTTGGGTGGAACACTGGTGTGGAAGCGCGATGACGACGGCATGTGGATTGCGCTGATCCGCTTCAATCACCCTGTTGAAGCACGGCTGGAGATGGATGACAAAAGCCGCTGAAGCGAACGCTCTGGCGCGCGGCGAGGGTTATCGGTAAGAATGGCTTCTGTCATGAGACACATCACTCGCCGTGAATTCCTCAGCACCGCTTCCGCCGCCACGGTTGCGGCTCTTGCCGCGCCTGGCTTTCTTACGGCCGCCGAATCTTCGCCAACGTCCTCAGCTCGCACGCGCGTTTTCATTGCCTCGGGCGCGCCCAACGGGATTCTCGCCTTACGACTGGGACGCGACAACTGGAACACTGACGCCAGCGGGCGTAGCGGCGCAAGTCCCGAACGTGGACTGGCTCGCTCTTTCGCATGGCTTCGTCTACTCCGCCTCGGAGATGAATTCATTTGACGGCAAACCCACCGGCAGAGTGTCCAGCTTTCGCCTTGCGAGCGGGGAACTGCAGCTGCTTTCAGCGCGCAACTCGGCCGGCCCAGGCACCTGCCACGTGGCCGTGGACGCGACAGGCCGGATGCTGCTGGCAGCGGATTACAGCGGCGGGAGCGCGGCCAGTTTTCGCATTAAGGACGGCAAGCTGAGCGAGGCCGTGTGGACCGAGCACTACACCGAGCATGGCCCCAATCCGGAACGCCAGGAGGCCGCGCACGCGCATTTTGCGTCGTTCTCGCCCGACAACCGCTTCGCTTACATCAACGACCTGGGCGGCGACTCAATCCACATCTACAAGCCCGACGTAGCCACGGCGCGAATGACGCCGGCGGGAACCTATCGCGGCGCGCCCGGCTCCGGGCCGCGCACGCTGCATTTCCACCCCAACGGCCGCACGGCCTATTGCATGAACGAGATGGCGTCGACCGTGGATGTGCTCGCGTGGCACAAGACCGGCGGGAGCCTGACGCTTGTCGATCGCATCGAGCTGTTGCCGGCCGGTTACCAAGGACCGACGCGCGGCTGCGACACGGTCATTGCGCGCGACGGCCACTTCGTCTACTTCGCCAATCGCGACGACAACTTTCTCTACGCTTTCCACTGCGACCCCACGACCGGCGCGCTCACGCCGATGAAGCGCTCGAACTGCGGAGGAAAAACGCCGCGCAACTTTACGCTAGATCCCACGGAGCGGTGGATGCTGGTGGCCAATCAGGATTCGAATGGGATCAGCGTCTTCGCGCGCGATCCCGTGACGGGCGAGCTGGCGGATGAAGTGAAGAGCAGCATAGAGGTGAAAGCGCCGATGCGGATTCTGTTCGCCTAGCTTACGCAGCCTGCGTTTCGCCCTTCAACTGCTCGGCCTGGTAGTGGGCAATGAGCGCGTCCACGATAGGCTGCAGCCGGCCCTGCATCACCAGGTCGAGCTGGTGCAGCGTCAGGCCGATGCGGTGGTCGGTGACGCGGTTCTGCGGGAAGTTGTAGGTGCGGATTTTCTCGCTGCGATCGCCGGAGCCGACCTGCTGTTTGCGGGCCTGGGCCAGTTCGGCGTTCTGCTTTTCCATTTCCATTTCGTACAGGCGAGAGCGCAGCACGCGCATGCCCTTTTCGCGGTTTTTGATCTGCGACTTCTCGTCCTGGCAACTGACCACGGTATTAGTGGGCAGGTGGGTGATGCGCACGGCCGAATATGTCGTGTTCACTGACTGGCCGCCGGGACCGGAGGAGCAGAAGGTGTCAATGCGAATGTCCTTGGCCTCGATCTTGATGTCCACTTCTTCGGCCTCGGGCAGCACGGCCACGGTGATGGCCGAGGTATGCACGCGGCCCTGTTGCTCGGTCTCCGGGACGCGCTGCACGCGATGCACGCCACTCTCCCACTTGAGCTGCGAGTAGACGCGGTCGCCCTCGATGATGGCGATCACTTCCTTGTAGCCGCCGATGCCGGATTCGGAGATCGACATCACTTCGACCTTCCAGCGCTTCTGCTCGGCGAAGCGCGTGTACATGCGGAAGATTTCGGCGGCAAAGAGCGAGGCCTCGTCGCCGCCCGTGCCGGCGCGGATTTCGAGGATCACGTTCTTCTCATCGTTCGGGTCTTTGGGCAGCAGAAGCACCTTGAGCTCTTCTTCAAGGGCCTGCGCGCGCGGCTCCAGCGCGGCAATCTCCTCCTGCGCCATGGCGCGCAGCTCGGCATCGCTCTCGGCCAGCATCTGGCGTGAGTCGGCCAAGCCCTGGCGTACCTGCTTCAGCTCGCGGTACTTCTCCACGGGAGTCCTCGATTTCACGGAGCGATCTGGCGATCTTCTGGTACTTCTCGTGGTCGTTCAGCACCTCAGGCAGCGCGAACTGCGCCTGCAGCTCGTTGTAGCGCTGCTCCATTTGTTCAAGACGGTCGATCATGTTGGCCTCCGGGCCCTGCGGGCGGCAGTGTTTTGGATGAGTGTCGATGCAACAGGATGCAGGAAGGATATGTGCGGCGGGAGCCGCTAGAGGAGAGCCGGGATGGGCGCGCGGAGGGACATTACAATTTCCATCTTACCGCGAAAAGTAATGGCTTGTCGGTGAGGCTTTGTCTGAAATCACGATGCGGCCTTCGAGCTTAGATTTTTGGTTGGGTCACCATACTTGATCGCCTGGCGCAACCACCGAAGTATTAGCCTTACAAGGTATGCGTCGCAGACAAGCACCGTCCATCCCTTTAGATTCAAGTGCCTGTGAGTGACCAAGGCGATTAGACAAAGAACGACAATTCCCGAAAAAACAAGGAACGCAATCGACAACCCGATGATCCAGAATATGCGAATCATAACGGATCAGTATAGGCGTGACCATCAGTCAGAGGAACGGATTCACAATTCTGACGCCGTCGATGACCTGGCCGTGCTGCATGTCTTCGGAAAGCAGATGCTGGCAACCGGCACTTCTCGCGCAATGGATGACCAGTGCATCCCAGTACGAAAAATTGTGGAGTCGATGCAGATCGATCGCGGAGAGGACGTCCGCCAGAGTGGGCTCTACAACGTCGAACTCGGAGAACAGTTTGATTTTTTGGCGAGCAGTGCCGGGATCAAGGCCGTACTTGCGAGTGACTGTGACGAAGTACTCCTGAAGCACCTGCAGTGAAACTACGCCGGTTTGAATCTGTTTGAGTTCGTTGAGAACGTCCAGAGCGCGATTTTGCTTAACAGGGTTCGCCTGGTCGTCCGTATAGACAAGGACATTGGTATCGAAGAATGTTCTCGGCGGACTACCTCCGCTCATAGATATCGTCCCGGTTGAAGCGCCAGCCGTGGGAGTCTCCCTTGCCGGAGAGGCTGCGTAGCTCCTCGATCCATCTTTCGGTGTCCTTCTCGCTCTCACCTGCAACGTGCCGCAAATGATCGCGAATCTCCTCGTTCACGCTCTTGCCGACTGCTTGAAGTTTTTCGCGGGCGCGCTTGACAATCTGCTCGTCGATGGAGAGGGTGACGTTCATGCACACAGTATATGCGTGCACATAATATGTGTCAAGTCTTGACTTGGGCTTGAATTTCCTACAAATGATACAAATAAAAGACTTACACCCCGCCCTTGCCGAGCAAAATTCCGATTCCATAAGTCACTGCGCCCTCAAGCGCGCCGACCACAGTCATCTCCAACCCCGAGGACCACCACGACCGCACCGTGATGAGGCTCTTTGCCGCTCCCACGGCGAAGTGCGCGGCGAGAGAGACAATGGCCGCGACGATGACAGCCGGAATGCCCTGCAGGAAAAAGAAAGGGACGACAGGGATGATGGCGCCTACGGCGGTCGACAGCGCACCCGAGCTGGCCGAGACGAGGGGGTTAGCCAGGGATTCTTCGCTGGAGCCGAGGCGCTCGGCTGACAATGCGCGCAGCAACTGCTCGGGATCGCTGGCGATGTGGTTGACCATGTGGAGGGCGTCTTCCTCGGGCAACCCCTTCACTTGGTAATAAAGCGAAAGCAGCTCGCGTGCTTCGGGGCCGTTGAGCCGGATGGCCTCGCGCTCGCGGGCGATCTCGGCGTGGTAGATTTCGCGCTCGCTTTTGGCGGCAAGATAAGCGCCGGAGCCCATGGAGAGTGCCGAGGCGATCATGCCGGAGAGACCGGCGAGCAGAACATAGTGGCTGGTTTGAGCCGGGTCGCCGAGAGTGGCTCCGGAAACGCCGGAAACGATGCCGAAGATCGCGCCCAGGCCGTCGTTGACGCCGTAAATGGCGTCACCGATCCACGATCCAGGCTGGGTGCGCCCCTGGTTGCGCTTGGCCAGCATCTCTTCGAGCACGGCCTTGGCGTCGATTTTTGGCGCGCCGCCGGGGACGGTGTAATGGCCGCGCAAGAGCGAACCCAGCTCGCGGTAATGATCCTTTTCGTCTTGAATGACATGCTCAAGGATGGCGACGGAGCCCTCGTCGCCGAGCGCCTTCAGTTGCTCGCCGTAGCGGGCGATGTCGCGACTCTCTTCAATCTCAAGACGGCGCAAGGCCATGCGCATGCCGCCGGCGCGGTTGGCCAGCGAATCAGCCTGGCCGCCGGGACCGCCGCTGTAAATGGGCTCGGGTCCGCCGAGTTCCTTAATGCGGCCTTGCCACAGCGCGGCGTGCTCGATTTCGGCCTGGGCCAGATGGCGCATCACCTGCGCGCGAACCGGATCGTCGTCGCGGTCGGCCAGAGTGTTGTAGGTGTGGTAGCCCTCCATCTCGGCTTGCCAGTTGCCCTCAAGGGCCGCCAGGATCTTTTTGATTCTGGCGCCGCTCAGCATGGCGATGGGCATCGATCGCACCTCACTTTGCAAAGAGGATAACGGAAAGAACGGCCTGCGAGATAGAGGCATGGGTGGTTGAGAGCCGCCAAACCTCGGCATGGCGGCGCTATGATGGGTCCGGCTATCTCCATGAAACGCAGGACAAAACAGCGCACGCGGAAGTTGAGCAGCGGGACTGTGCTGATTGCAATCGCCGCGGTGATCTTTGTGTTGATTCTGCTGCTGCGCATGTTGGTGTTCGTCACGCCGCACGTGCGGCATCATTTCTGATCGGCCGCGGCGGATTGGCCAGGCGGATTCGGAGCAGGGCAGCTCTAGCGCGCCGCGCCCGTTGCCGCTTCTACTTCGCGCCACTCTTCGGCTGTTAGTTTCAGCTCGGCTGCGGCCACATTTTCCTCCAGATGCGCCACCTTCGACGTGCCCGGAATGGGCAGCAGTGCGGGCGAGCGATCGAGCAGCCAGGCCAGCGAAAGCTGCGGAACTGTGGCCCCGTGTCGCGCGGCGATGCGGCCAAGGGCTTGAGCGGCGGGGTGGTCGGGCTTCAGCAGCTTTCCGCCCGCGTAGGGATACCATGGCAAGAAGCCGATGCCGCGTCGCTCGCAATAGATGAGCGTTTCCTCATGCCGCCGGTCGGCCAGGCTGTATCGATTCTGGACAGTCACGATGGAGACGATCTTCTCCGCATCCTCGATCTCGGCGGGGATCACTTCGCTCAGGCCGATGTGGCGAATCTTTCCCTGCTCCTGCATGCGTCTCAGGGCGCCAAGCGACTCCTCGAGCGGCGTGCGCGGATCGATCCTGTGGAGTTGATAGAGGTCGATGCATTCGAGCTTGAGCCGGCGCAGGCTCATTTCCACACACTGGATCAAATAGCCTGCGCGGCCCACATACTCGGTTTTGGCGGGGCCCTGGCGAGTGATGCCGCCCTTTGTGGCAATGACTACGCCGGGAGGGTAGGGCGCGAGCGCCTCGCCGATCAGCCGCTCGGCGATCTCGGGGCCGTAGGCGTCGGCAGTGTCGATGAGCGTTACGCCCAGCTCCACGGCGCGGCGCAGTACGCGGCGGGCTTCCGCGTCGTCGGCCGGCTCGCCCCATGCGCCATCGCCCACCAGGCGCATGGTCCCGTAGCCCAGCCGGTGCGCGGGCAGATCGCCGCCAATGAGGAAGGTTCCGCTCGACGCAGCGGAGAGATTGGGTGAATTTCCGAGTGAACTCATCGCTCAGTTTCGATGCTATTCCCGGCCGGCGGCGTGGGACAATGCAGAGGTTCGGGAGCCTGGAGCGATTGGGATATGGGATCGGACCAAAGGCGGGAACTGCCCTGGCGCGGCCTGCGTATCTTTGAATGAACTGAGGGAACTTGAGCAGGCAAGGAGAGTCAGGACCATGAGCGCCTACGCTTACCCCAACCCGCAAGCCACCTTTTACCAGCAATACGAGTCGGTGCGCCGCGACGAGATCGTGGGTATCCTGCTGGCGCTGTTTCTGGGTACCTTTGGCATTCACCACTTTTATCTGCGCCGCACAGGGCTGGGGATTCTCTATTGCTGCTTCTTCTGGAGCGGCATCCCGTCGTTTCTTGGCTTCATCGAGTGCTTCTTCATGCCCGGCCGCGTGCGCGAGTTCAACGCCATTCAAGCCGCAGGGATCGCAGCGTCACTGGGCATCGCGGTGCCGGGATGGGGACAACCGCCAGTGAGTGTCACAGTAAACATGCCGCCTGCGGGCGCGGGTCCGGTCGCGGGCGCGGCCCAGGCCAACACATTCACTGCCTGTCCGCGCTGCCAGCAGGCGAATGTGGCGGGCGCGCGGTTCTGCTCGGGGTGCGGGGCGGGGCTGTAAAAAGCAGGGAGTAGCCAGTAGGGAATAGGGAATAGGGAATAGGGAATAGAGAAGCAGTCGTGCTGTCCCAGGTCTCAAAGCGAGACCTGGGAGACCCGGCGGTTATATCATCCTTTTATTGCAAATGGTGAGTTTGTCATTTTCTCCCCCACTTGCCGAGTCTCTGACCCCATTCATTCAGCGCGATTCTAAGGCAGTCATCATGGAATATCTGGAGAACAAAGAAAACGGCGGAGACTTCAATGAACTGCCAGAAGTTTGTACCGATTTTGCCTGAGAACGCGAGAATCACATAGCCGATAAACGCTATTTTTGCCGGACTCGCAAAAGCCCGTCCAACTGACGCAATCGCCTCCGCAATTGATGTGCCTTCCATGTCTAACTCCCAACACAGACACACTACACCTAAGCCGGGACATGTGTCAGGGGGATAGTTATTTAAAGCCTGTGTTGATTGCGCAGGCAATTGCGGGTGTTGAAACCCCCGCCTCCCTCCGGATAGAGCTACATATTCGCGTGGCCGGAGCGCATGGACTCATTGAACTTCGGCTTGGTGAAGTCCAGCGCGGCTTCGAGCATGGCCTGGTAATCGGCCGCGCGGGCCATGAGTGCGGGCGTGGCCGCGGCAAATTCGCCGTCGAGCGTCATCATCCCCTCACCGGCCTCGTGGCCGGCCATGCGCAATAAATCCTGTTCCGTCGTGTTCAGATACTGCGCGTCGCGCGGGTCGGCGATCCATACCGGCTTGCCCTCGCCCAGAACGCCGGAGAGCCAGTAGACCTTGCTGAGCAGGTACCTGAGCCGCTCCGCGTCGTCGGTCTCGGTAAAGATGAACTTCTTTTGCCAGCGGCTGTAGAAGCGCGTAGTGACGGGCACGGGCTGGCGGTTGCCGGACTTCACGAACTCGAGCTGGCCCATGTCGACTGTCTTGCGGACGGCGTTATAGACGAAGGTCTCTGCGTATGGCTGCTCCATGGCCGGCACGATCTCAGCGAAGGTGAGCGTGACGGACGCGGAGATTTTGGCGTGCAGGTTGTGCGCGCCGCCGTCGGCCAGATGGATTTCACCGTGGACGATATGGGTGTCAGCGCCCGAGGTCGACTGGTGAAACGGCCACGCGAACTGCCCGAAGGCCAGAGGCAGCCCGCCCAGGGTGACGTAGCACTCGGGCCGCGGATTGCGCAGCCGTTTGGCTTCGCCGGCAAGGTGCGTCGTCATCTCGGGCAGCAAATTCGGCTTGTCAAAGTCGAATGTCTCGCTCAGTTCGAGCTTGAGCGTGCGGCCGGCAGTCTCGCTCGCGGGCAAACCGAGCTCGAAGACTGCGGTGGGTCGGCCGTGAAAGTCGGCTCCCTGCTTTACTGAGACAAGCACCAGGCCCGCCTTATCGGCGGCGGACTCGAGCGATGCGACGAGCGAGGTTTTCAGATCGGAGGTCATGAGCGGGAATCCTGTGCTAAAAATTGTTGCCAAGTCATTTTAGAGCCTCCGGCACCGGTCGTGCCGGACGGGAACGGAATCACAAGCCACGCCGGATCACCGGGCCGAGCGCCACATTTACAATGGCAACGTGCCTTCCGAAACGCTGAAACACATCATTCTTGCGGAAAATCTGACCAAGGTTTACGCGGCGGGCCGCATCCATGTAGCTGCGGTGAGTGGGGTATCGCTGGCCGTCGAGCCGGGCGAGTTTGTGGCTGTCGTGGGGCCCTCGGGATCAGGCAAGTCCACGCTTTTCTATCTCTTAGGTGGGCTTACGCGGGCGAACGAGGGGCGCGTAGTTATTGACGGCGTGGATTTCGCCGCTCTGAACGACGCCGAGCGGACGCGGCTGCGAAAGCACCGCATCGGGTTCATCTTCCAGAAGTTCAATCTGCTGCCGACGCTTTCGGCCATGGGCAATATCGAGATCGCGTACTCGGTGAGCGGGCGTAAGGAACCGATGGATAGGAAGTACCTGGACCATCTGTGCGAAATGCTGGCGATACGGGGGCGGCTCCAACACCGGCCCGCCGAGCTGAGCGGCGGCGAGCAGCAGCGCGTGGCCATCGCCCGCGCCCTCATCGCCCGGCCGGCCATCGTACTCGCCGATGAGCCAACTGGCAATCTGGACACGAAGAGCTCCGACGCCGTGCTACACATGCTGTTGCGCTCGAACCGGGAGCTGGGCCAGACGACACTGATGATCACCCACAATCCCGAGGCGGCAGCCATCGCGGGGCGCATCCTGCACATGCGCGACGGCCAAATTGTTCACGAAGCAGCCAGTTCGGGACCGGGGGAGCTTCGGCAGCCCGTTTCCCCAACTCCCTCCGAGCCCGCATTCGAGCGTTGACTCTCCCGGTTTTTCTTGCTATCCTTGAAAGGTTCGCAAGAACATCGCCTGAGGTGTGTGCTTGTGCAGGCGGCGTAAGGAAGCACCCCGAGCAGGTTGATCTCGACGGGGTGTCCTTCAGGGCCAGGTGAAGTCGGCCGGCCAGACAAGTTCCCGGAATGGCTCTCTTCTTGCGGGGGCAGGGAACAAAGAAGTTTTCACGTTCCATCTTGGCCGAAGGAAATAGGGCTGAGTGGCATTTTCCTCAAGAAAATGACACACGGCAGGATTTGAAAACGGCACGGAAAACGTGAAAACTCAGTACTCGCATCGGCGCCCGCGCGTTCCCCACCTTGGAGGGGCTATGCGGGCCGGAAGCGGGATACGGAGTTGGCTCCGCGCCAGGGCAGGCATTCTGGGCGGACGACCGATCACCGTCCCGGTTCTCGTCTGAGAAGGAACGAAGACAGACGCGAAGCAGCAACCTGGGGCTTCTCTGTGTTTGCCTGGCTCAAATGCCATCCAAAACCAGAACAGCCCGAAGGGCCTGTGCGGCTGTTGAACGGGTTGTACAATTCGGCACGCGTAGGTTTTTGAGGGTAAGGAGTTTCGGTTTGCCAACTTTTAATCAGCTTGTCCGCAAAGGGCGCACGGCTCCCCGTTACAAGACGGCGTCGCCGGCGTTGCAGTCCTCGCCGCAGCGGCGCGGTGTATGCACGCGCGTATACACGCAAACGCCCAAGAAGCCGAATTCGGCCCTGCGCAAGGTGGCTCGCGTGCGGCTGACCAACGGGATTGAGGTGACCACCTACATTCCCGGCATCGGGCACAACCTGCAGGAGCACTCGATCGTGCTGATCCGCGGTGGCCGCGTGAAGGATCTGCCGGGTGTGCGTTATCACGTGATTCGCGGAACGCTGGATTCGGTGGGCGTAGCCGCTCGCTCGCAGAGCCGGTCGAAGTACGGGGCCAAGCGCGCCAAGGGCGGCGCGGCGAAGTAGAGACGAGCACGAGCTGTCAGCTATTAGCTTTCGGCTACGGCCCCATCGGAGCCGATCGTCGGCCGGTTCGCGAAGCGGATGGAGCTAATGGCTAAAAGCTAACAGCTGTTTTTTGAGGATTTATGCCGAGAAAAGGGCACATTGCGACGCGGGAAGTGGCGGCGGATCCGGTCTACGGATCCACGCTGGTGACTAAGTTTGTGAACTCGATGATGTGGGGCGGCAAGAAATCCACCGCTCAGGCCATCTTCTACCAGGCGATGAAGAACCTGGAGGAGAAGGGCGGCGGCGATGATGCGCTGAAGCTCTTCAAGAAGGCAGTGGAAAACTGCAAGCCGCTGCTTGAGGTGAAGACGCGGCGTGTGGGCGGCGCCAATTATCAGGTGCCCATTGAGGTGAATTCCGAGCGGAGAACCTCGCTTGCCATCCGCTGGCTGATTACTTACGGTCGCAGCCGCGGCGAGAAGGGCATGACCGACAAGCTGTCGAACGAGCTGCTGGATGCGGCCAACGGGCGCGGCGCGGCCATGAAGAAGAAAGAAGACGTGCACCGCATGGCCGAGGCCAACAAGGCTTTTGCGCACTATCGCTGGTAGGAATTCAGCCGCCGGCTACTGGCTTCTAGCTTTTAGCTGCCGGTGGCAGACTGCAGTGACAAGTTTGGGGCCGCATGGGCGGTTCCGGAAATTGAGAGCTAGAGGCTGGGAGTTAGTGGCTGGCAGCTAGTTGTTAACCGCGGGGAAAAACCTCCCGCAAGGAATTTTCACCGTGGCTCGCACCGTACCTCTAAATCGCTGCCGGAATATCGGCATCATGGCGCACATCGACGCCGGAAAGACGACAGCGACAGAACGCATCCTCTTCTATACCGGCATTACGCACCGGCTGGGAGAGGTGCATGAGGGTACGGCGACCATGGACTACATGGAGCAGGAGCAGGAGCGCGGCATCACGATCACCTCGGCCGCCACCACCTGCACCTGGCGCGACGTCCGCATCAATATTATTGATACCCCTGGCCATGTGGACTTTACCGCCGAGGTGGAGCGCAGCCTGCGTGTGCTCGACGGCGCGGTAGCCGTGTTCGACTCCGTGAGCGGCGTGCAGCCCCAGACCGAGACGGTATGGCGGCAGGGCGACAAGTACAAGGTTCCTCGGATCTGCTTTGTTAACAAGATGGACAAGAACGGCGCGGACTTCGAGCATGTGCTCGAAACCATCCGCAAGCGCCTGGGCGCGCGGCCGGTAGCGCTGCAGATTCCCGTCGGCGCCGAGGCGAACTTCAAAGGCGTCGTGGACCTGATTGAGATGAAGGCGATTATCTGGCACGACGAGACGCTGGGCGCTGAGTTCTCCACCGAGCCGATTCCCGCCGACCTGCAGAAGAAGGCAGAGGCCTTCCGGATGCAGTTGATTGAGGTTATCGCCGAGACCGACGACGTTCTGCTGGAAAAGTTCCTCGAGGGCGAAACGCCGACTGTGGAAGAACTGAAGGCCGGTATTCGTCAGGCCACCATCGATCTGAAGGTCTTTCCGGTGATCTGCGGCAGCGCCTTCAAGAACAAGGGAGTGCAAACCCTGCTCGACGCCGTCGTCGATTATCTGCCCAGCCCGCTCGACAAGCCTCCGGTCGAGGGTATTGATCCCGAACATCACTCCAAAATTGAAAAGCGCAAGCCAGACGACAATGAGCCGCTTTCCGCGCTGGCCTTCAAAATTATCAACGATCCCTATGGCAAGCTCTGCTTCGTGCGCGTCTACTCGGGCTCGCTCAAGACCGGCGACACGGTCGAGAATCCGCGCACGGGTAAGTCCGAGCGCGTGGGCCGCCTGGTCAAGATGCACGCCGACAAGCGCGAGGACGTAACCGAGATTCTGGCCGGCGACATCTGCGCCTGCGTGGGCCTGAAAGACCTGAAGACCGGCGACACGCTCTGCGACCCGCATCATCCTATCGCTCTTGGCGCCATCATCTTTCCTGATACCGTCATTTCCGTAGCCATCGAGCCCAAGACCAAGGCCGATCAGGAGAAGATGGGCATCGCGCTTTCGCGGCTGGCCGATGAGGATCCCACCTTCAAGGTGCGGACCGATGAAGATAGCGGCCAGACCATCATCAGCGGCATGGGCGAGCTGCACCTTGAGATTCTTGTCGACCGCATGAAGCGCGAGCACAAGGTCGAGGCCAACGTGGGCGAGCCAAAAGTCGCCTTCCGCGAAACCATCCGCAAGCAAGCCGAGGCCGAGGGCAAGTATATCCGCCAGACCGGCGGCTCGGGCAACTACGGCCATTGCAAGCTGCGCGTCGAGCCCAACGAGCCCGGCAAAGGCTACGAGTTCGTCAACGAGATCAAAGGCGGCTCCGTTCCCAAGGAATACGTCAAGCCCATCGACCAGGGCGTGCGGGGCGCGATGGAACTGGGCATTCTGGCCGGCTATCCCATAGTCGATGTGAAAGTGACTTTGTTTGACGGCAGCTATCACGAAGTGGACTCGAACGAGATGGCCTTCAAGTTTGCCGGCTCGATCGCGTTCAAGGAAGCGGCGCGCAAGGCGCACCCTGTCCTGCTGGAGCCGGTGATGTCGGTCGAAGTGACGGTGCCCGAGGAGTTCATGGGCGTGATTATCGGCGACATCAACTCGCGGCGCGGCCGGATCGAAGGCATGGAGCATGCGGCCGGCTCGCAGGTGATCCGGGCCATGGTGCCGCTGAAAGAAATGTTCGGCTACGTGAATGAGATTCGCTCGTCCACGCAGGGCCGGGCGTCGTATTCGATGCAGTTTGCGCGCTACGAAGAGGCGCCGCGCATGATTGCCGACGAAATTATCGGCCGCGCGCAGGGGAAATGAAGCAAGTGGGCAGTTGTCAGTAGTCAGTTTCAGCGGGGTTGGGTTAGGTTGAAGTGGCAAGCATGAGCAAGACGGAACTGAGAACTGACAGCTGAGGACTGGTCTTATTGGGGCTGGAGCCCGGCCGCGGGCGCTCCGAGAAGCAACAGGCAGTAAGAGCGATGAAAGGGATTTGGGAGTTTTATGGCGAAGGAAAAGTTTGATCGTTCAAAGCCGCACGTGAACGTGGGGACGATCGGGCACATCGATCACGGCAAGACGACGTTGACGGCGGCGATCACGAAGGTATTGCAGAAGCACAACCCGAAGAACGTGTTTCGCTCGTTCGACTCGATCGATAACGCGCCGGAAGAGCGGGAGCGGGGCATTACGATCGCCACGGCGCACGTGGAGTACGAGACGCCGAACCGGCATTACGCGCACGTGGACTGCCCGGGTCACGCCGACTACATCAAGAACATGATCACCGGGCGCGGCGCAGATGGACGGAGCGATTCTGGTGGTGGCGGCGACCGACGGGCCGATGCCGCAGACCAAGGAGCACGTGCTGTTGGCGCGGCAGGTAGGCGTGCCGTACATCGTGGTGTTTCTGAACAAGTGCGACGCGGTGGAAGACGGCGAGCTGATCGACCTGGTGGAGATGGAAGTGCGCGAGCTGTTGACCAAGTACCAGTTTCCTGGCGATGACGTGCCGGTGATTCGCGGGTCGGCGCTGGGGGCGTTGAACGGGGAAGCGCAGTGGGAGGCGAAGATCGACGAGCTGATGGAGGCGGTGGACAAGAACGTGCCGCAGCCGAATCGCTCGGTGGATCTGCCTTTCCTGATGCCCATTGAGGATATCTTCTCGATCTCCGGGCGCGGCACGGTGGTGACGGGCCGGATCGAGCGGGGCAAGGTGAAGGTGGGCGAGGATGTGGAGATCGTAGGATTCCGCGAGACGCGCAAGACGGTATGCACGGGCGTGGAGATGTTCAAGAAGCAGTTGGACGAAGGTCTGGCGGGAGACAATGCGGGAATCCTGCTGCGGGGCACGCCGAAGGAAGACGTGGAGCGTGGGATGGTGCTGGCCAAGCCGGGATCGATCACGCCGCACACGCACTTTCGCAGCGAGGTGTACGTGCTGTCGAAGGAAGAGGGTGGACGTCATACGCCGTTTTTCAAGGGCTACCGGCCGCAGTTTTACTTCCGCACGACGGACGTGACGGGAGTGGCGGAGCTGCCGGAGGGCGTGGAGATGGTGATGCCGGGCGACAACGTGCAGCTGGTGGTGGATCTGATCACGCCGGTGGCCATGGAGAAGGGGCTGAGGTTCGCGATCCGCGAAGGCGGCAGGACGGTGGGCGCGGGCACGATCTCGGAGATTATCAAGTGAGTGAAGCAAGTGAAGAAAAACGTGAAAGAGTGAAGAAGTGAAATTGTGAAGTGAGGTGAGAGGGAAGTTAAAAAGTGAATGGTAGATGGGCTCGGATTCACTCAATCACTCCTTAACTTGTTCACTTCGTCAGTGAAGGGACGTCATGGTAGGACAAAGAATTCGCATCCGGTTAAAGGCATACGACTATCGCGTGCTGGATACCTCGACCGGCGAGATTGTGGACACGGCCAAGCGCACCGGAGCAACGGTGGCGGGGCCGATTCCCTTGCCGACGATCAAGAACAAGTATTGCGTGCTGCGTTCGCCCCACGTGGACAAGAAGTCCCGTGAGCAATTCGAGATTCGCACGCACAAGCGCCTGATCGACATTCTGGAGCCGACGCAGCAAACGGTGGACGCGCTGATGAAGCTCGATCTGCCGGCCGGCGTGGATGTGGAGATCAAGGCGTTCGAAAAATAGGACTGGCCGTCCAGGCGGTCGCGTCCTCGCGGACGCAAGTGGCTGGTGGCTTTAACAATAGTGAACAGCGTTCGCAGCCCGTGCAGGGCCCGGCAGTGCGAGGCAATCCAGCTCGCATGATGAGGCGAGGGAAAGATGGCGGTTACAGGGATTCTGGGGAAAAAGATCGGTATGACGCAGGTCTTCGACGACAAGGGCGACGTGCACCCGATTACGGTGTTGCAGGCCGGCCCCTGCGTGATTACGCAGTTGAAGACCGCTGCGAAGGACGGATACGACGCCGCGCAGATCGGCCTCGTAGAGTTTGTGAAGGCTTCGCGGATGACCAAGGCGCAGACAGGCCATCTGGCGAAGGCTGAAGCTCCTCCGGTAAAGGTGATCAAGGAAGTTGACGTTGACGCCGCGATCGATGGCGCCGCAGAAACCAAGGCCGGCGACCGCGTGCTGGTGGATATATTTAACGATGCGAAGTTTGTGGATGTGATCGGCACTTCAAAGGGCCGTGGGTTCGCCGGCGTTGTGCGCAGGCACAAGTTCGGCGGCGGCCCCAAGTCGCACGGGCACATGTTCCAGGTGCAGGGTTCGATCGGCGCTTCGAGCTTTCCATCGCGCGTTTTTCCCGGCCAGCGCATGCCCGGCCACATGGGAACGGACCAGGTGACGGTGCGCAATCTGCGCATTCGCGGCATTGACCTGGACGAGAATCTGCTGATGGTTGAAGGAGCGGTTCCTGGCCCGCGCGAGGGCTACGTACTGATTTCGAAGGCCAAGGCTCCGCCGCGTGAGCGCCGCGGTTTTGCCGGATCGGGCACAGTGGATCCGCTGAAGGCTGCAAAGAAGGCGGCGAAGAAGAAATAGCAAGCTGGCAGCTTGTAGCCGGTAGCTTGCGCGTTGAGGCAAACGGAATTGTTCGGGCCGCGGGTGAAGGAGCTAAGGGCTACGGGTTGCAGGCTTAGGAAGAAGACGATGGCAAAAGTAGATGTACTGAATTTAAGCGGCAAGAAGGTGGGCTCGGTGGAGCTGGCCGACGCGGTCTTTGCGCCGGAGCAGGTGAACGAGGCCCTGCTGTGGGAGGCGGTCAAGCACTACCGCGCCTCGCTGCGCCAGGGCACGCACAAGACCAAGAGCCGCACCGAGGTTGCCGGTTCCGGCAAGAAGCTGTGGAAGCAGAAGGGCACGGGCCGGGCGCGTATCGGTTCAGTGCGCTCGCCCCTGTGGCGTCATGGCTATACGGTCCACGGACCGCAGCCGCGCAGCTATGAGTATCCTTTCCCGCGCAAAAAGCTGCTGGGCGCGCTGCGCTCGGCGCTGGCCGCCAAGCTTGCCGATGGCAAGCTCACCGTGGTGGATTCGCTCGAGATCAAGGAAGGCAAGACCAAGCTCTATCGTGAAGCGCTGGACAAGCTGGGCGTCAAGCGTACGGTGCTGCTGGTGGAAAACGGCAAAACGCTCACGCAGTCGCTGGTTCTGGGCGCACGCAATCTGAAGGGCGTGGAGCTGGTGCTGAACAACGAGGTCCATCCCTACGATCTGTTGCGCTATGAGCGGGCCATCTTCTCCAAGGCCGCCATTGAGCAGTTGACCGAGGCGCTGGAGAAGAGCGCGTCGAAGCGGTCGCCGCGGCGACCTGCCGAGAAGGAGGTCGCGTAATGCCGACTCTCTACACCGTCATTCGCCGTCCGGTAATCACCGAAAAGGGATTGGGCGTGAAGGAGACCGAGGGGACGCTGGTTTTTGAGGTAGCGTCCTCGGCTACCAAGATCGAAGTGAAAGAGGCCGTCGAGGCGCTCTTCAAAGTGAAGGTTGCGGCGGTTCGCACTGCGAACTTTGCCGGCAAGGAACGCCGCCGCGGACGGTACGCGGGCTACAGGCCGGATTGGAAGAAGGCTTACGTGAAATTGAAGACCGGCGAAAAGCTGCCGGAGTACGTGAGCAATTTGTAACAGAGATCAGCAGATCAGGAGTCAGGATCAGCAAGAGGGACGTTGAGACTGAATGAAACTGGATCTCTGAAACCTGACAACTGTTTTTAGGACTGAAATCATGGCAATCAAAACTTACAGACCGGTCACACCGACGCTGCGTTTCCAAACCTCGCTGGCGACCGACGATCTGACGGCGGAGACGCCGCACAAGCCGCTGCTGACGACTCGCAAGCGCACCGGCGGGCGCCGCAACTCGGGCGATATGACCATCCGCCATCACGGCGGGGGGCACAAGCAGAAGCTGCGCCTGATCGACTTCAAGCGCGAAAAGTTTGGCGTGCCGGGCAAGGTGGCAACCATCGAGTACGATCCCAACCGTTCGGCGCGCATCGCGCTGGTGCACTACGCCGACGGCGAGAAGCGCTATATTTTGCAGCCGGTGGGATTGAAGGTTGGCGCGACAGTTTCCTCCGGTCCCGAAGCCGACATTCTCATCGGGAACGCGCTGCCGCTCAAGAATATTCCTGCAGGCACCACGGTACACGCCATTGAGCTTAGGCCGGGCAAGGGCGCGCAGATGGCGCGTTCTGCCGGGGCACAGGCGCAGCTGGTGGCCAAGGAAGGCGACTACGCGCTGCTCAAGCTGCCTTCAGGCGAGACGCGCAAGGTGCTGGCCGAGTGCATGGCAACCGTCGGGCAGGTGGGCAACACCGATCACGAGAATGTGGCCATCGGCAAGGCAGGACGCAACCGCTGGCTGGGCATTCGGCCGACCAATCGCGGCGTGTCCATGAACCCGGTGGATCATCCGCACGGTGGCGGCGAGGGCAAGACCTCCGGCGGACGCCATCCGGTAACGCCGTGGGGCCAGCCGACACGCGGCTACAAAACGCGCAACAACAAGCGGACTGACAGCCTTATTGTCAGCCACCGGGCGAAGTAAGAACAGCTTTTGGCTATTAGCTTTTAGCTCTTAGCTAAATCGCGGAGAGAAAAGATCGAAAGCAACGGCAAGCAGTTGGCCCAGGCGATAAAAAGCAGACGGCTAACAGCTAGGAGCTAAGAAGTTATGGGACGTTCGACAAAAAAAGGGCCGTTTGTGGATGCGCATCTGATGGTGAAGATCGAAGCGCTGAACAGGGCCAACGACAAGAAAGTGGTGAAGACTTGGGCGCGGCGCTCGACGATCTTTCCCGAGTTTGTGGGCCACACCATTGCTGTGCACAACGGCAAGAAGTTCGTTCCCGTGTACGTGACCGAGAACATGGTGGGCCACAAGCTGGGCGAGTTTTCGCCAACGCGGATCTTTAAAGGACACACCGGCGGCGTCAAAGCGCCCACGGCCGAGGCCGTAGCCAAGCCGGCGTAAGAAGCAGCCGGCAGCTTGTAGCTTTCCGCTCGACGGAGGTGGAGCAAGCGGCCGGAGTCATGAGGGATTTGTGGAGCGCAGTAAGCGGCTCCCAGGTTGAATGAGGCCAAGAGCTAACGGCTAACACTGGCTCGCGGTTGAGGAAGGCATGAGTATGGCGGTAGCAACTAGAGAATACCGGGCCGAGGCCAAGTTCCAGCGCGTATCGCCGCAGAAGGCGCGGCTGGTGCTGGATCTGATCAAGGGGCGCGGAGTGCAGGAGGCGCTGGAAACGGCTGCCTACACCAGGAAGCGCATCGCCCCGGTGGTGTATAAGCTGCTCGCCTCGGCGGTGGACAACGCCAAATATGTGGCCGGCGAAGAGGGCATCGATTTGGACGTGGACAATCTCTACGTCAAGTTAGCGCTGGCCAACGATGGACCGCGCATGAAGCGCATTCGCCCCGCGCCGATGGGCCGGGCATACCGCTATCAGCGCCGGCTCACGCATATTGTCCTGTCAGTTGCCGAGCGCCAAGCTGCGGCGGGTTTGGTGACAAAGGTGGAGGAGCCAGCGCCTGCAACTGCGCCGGCGCCGGCCAAAACCAAGAAAGCCGCGGCAAAGACGGCGAAGCCGAAGGCTGAGACCAAGGGAACCAAGTCGGCAGCCAAGTCCGCTGCGGCAACCAAGAAGAAGGCCGGCAAGTAGGCCTGGAGTTTTTTGAGAGGAAGTATATGGGACAAAAAGTCCATCCTTACGGGTTCCGGCTGGGAATCAACAAGCCGTGGCGTTCGCGCTGGTTCAGTGAACGGGAGTACGACAAGCTCCTGGTCGAAGACGTAAAGCTGAAGGCGGAGCTGCGCGAAAAGCTGAAAGCGGCGGGCGTCAGTTCCGTCGAGATTGAGCGGCCGGGCAACAAGCTGCGCTTCTTGATCCGCACCGCGCGGCCGGGCATCGTCATCGGGCGCAAGGGCGCCGAGATCGAGAAGCTGAAGACCGAGCTGGGCAAGCGCACCAGCCGCGACGTGTTCATCGACATCATCGAGGTGAACAAGCCGGAGCTGGACGCGCAACTCGTGAGCGAGAACATCGCGCTGCAGCTGGAAAAACGCGTGAGCTTCCGCCGCGCCATGCGTAAAAGTGTGGATTCGGCCCTGCGCTTCGGCTGCAAAGGGATCAAGGTGCGCGTCTCGGGCCGGCTGAACGGCAATGAGATTGCGCGCTCGGAGTGGTATCTGCAAGGGCGTTTGCCGCTGCACACGCTGCGCGCCGATATCGACTACGGCTTCACCGAAGCGCATACGACTTACGGTGTAATCGGCGTCAAGGTCTGGATTTATCGCGGCGACATCTACGAGCAGAAGCGCCGCCAGACTCCGCCGGTGGGGAAGACCGTGTTTTAGAGACAGTTCAACGATCATGTTCTTAGTTCACAGCGGCATTGACCGCGATGCGAAGCCAGGGAACTAAGAACTGCGAACTACGAACTGTGAACTGTTTTTTGAGGGTTTTTGTTATGTTGATGCCGAAGAAAGTGAAGTTCCGCAAGCAGCAGAAGGGCAAGCGCCGCGGTAAGGCGTGGCGCGGCTCTACGCTTGCATTCGGGGAATACGGATTGAAGGTGATGGAGTGCGGCTACATAACCGACCGGCAGATCGAGGCCAGCCGTATCGCCATGACGCGTTTCATCAAACGCGGCGGCAAAATCTGGCTGCGGCTGTTCCCCGACAAGCCCATCACCAAGAAGCCGGCCGAAGTCCGCATGGGCTCGGGCAAGGGCGCGCTGGACCACTGGGTCGCGGTGGTGCGGCCGGGAAAGATTCTGTTTGAGATGGAAGGCGTGACGCCGGAACTGGCAGCGGAAGCCATGCGCTTGGCTTCGCACAAGCTGCCGCTGAGGACCAAGTTTGTGCAGCGGCCGGGCGCGGAAAAGATCGCGGCCAAAGCCGAGTAGGAAAAGCGGCGATTCGCTCTCAGCCTTCAGCTTTCAGCCTGTTCATGCTGAGTTGATGGACTCGCCAAGGCAGGATGAGCTGAGAGCTGAAAGCTAAGAGCTGGGAGCTAAAAAGAAGATGGAACTGGCAAAGATTCGCAATTTGAGCGACGCAGAGCTCACTCACCAGGAGAAGACCTCCGCGGAGCAGCTCTTCCGGCTCCGCTTTCAGGTCTCGATGGGACAGAATGACGGGGTCAAGAAGCTCCGTCAAATGCGCAAGGAGATCGCGCAGATCAAGACCGTGGCGCGCGAGCGCGAGCTGGGCATTCACGGCGAGATTGGGAATGAGAAAGAAGCCGCTCCGGCTGCGGAAGCCAAGGCTCCGAAAGCCGAAGAGTCCAAGCCGGACGTGGAAGCCAAGGCCGAGACAGTTGAGAAAGCCGCGCCTCGGGTGAAAGCCAAGGCTGCGAAGGCAAAGAAATCCGCGCCGGCTGCGGAGAGCAAGACCGGCAAGACGAAGAAAGCCGCGTCAAGCGCGGAAAAGAAGACAGCAAAAGCGAAGGGAGTGCGCAAATGACGGTGGCTCACGAACCCGCACAGGTGTCCGCCGCCGCAGGCGCGCGACGCAACGAGAAGGTTGGCCAGGTGGTTTCGACCAAAATGCAGAAGACCATCGTGGTCGCAGTCGAGATGCGCAAGGCCCATGCCAAGTACAAACGCATCGTGCGATCGACGAAGAAGTTTTATGCCCACGACGAGCAGGGCTCGGCGCGCATGGGTGATATCGTGCGCATCCGCGAAACGCGGCCGCTGAGCAAGCTCAAGAGGTGGTCGCTCGAAGAGATCGTGCGGCGTTCAGCGCTCGGCCAAATTGAAGACACCGTGCTTCCTGGCGAAACCGTTCCCCAAGAGAAGTAGGGCTGCCGAGAGGAGATAAGAACCATGGCTGTGCAAATGAGAACCATGCTCGCGGTGGCCGATAACTCCGGCGCACGCAAGTTGCAGGTCATCCTGCCGCTGGGCGGCGGGCTGGGAGTGAAGGCTGGATTAGGCGACGTGGTGACGGCGGCGGTGAAGGAAGCTTCGCCCGACGGTACCGTGAAGAAGGGCAAGGTAGTGAAAGCGGTCATCGTGCGCACGCGCAAGGAGCACCGGCGGCGCGACGGCACCTACATCC
>CAWGGA010000014.1:0-77582 GCA_963822015.1 uncultured Acidobacteriaceae bacterium | reverse complement strand
GCCGTGGCTGCCGCGGTCGTAATCGTCGGCGCGCTCGTCGGCATCGCGACGATAGCATTGCTGCGCGACGCCACCTTGAGCTCACAGGTAACCGTGGCGGATGCCAGGGCTGCGAACGCCGTAAGCGCCGCGCAGGCAGCGGCACAGAAGGATTATGCCGCCCGCAACGCGGCGCTGAACCGGCAGGCCGCGACGCTGAACGAAAAGAGCCAGGCCATCGCGGCCGAGATCGGTGAGCTGCAGGCCAACAGCATCCGCGCCGATGGCATGTACGTGGTCGACCGTGATATCAGATCGGGCACCTGGCACACCGCCGGCGACGGCCACGTCAGCGGTGGTCTTTGCCGTTTCGCCGTGGTCGGCAGCGCCAACAGGTCCAGCAATCTCCCGCCCATCTACTACTTTGACGGCCCCTGGACGGTCAACCTGTCCGGCACCTACGCTTTCGAGATCTACGGGCCCTGCACGTGGATACGCGTGCCATGATGACGGGCCGACGGTCGCAGGGCTTGAGTCATGCGTGGTGCGTCGGCCGCTGCGCCTGCTCATTCGGGCCGCCTTGATCTCCTGGTTCGCCGTCGCCGCCCGCTCGGAGCTGGCCCGCCGCGGCACCGGTGACTGGAGCCCGGCCCGGGCGGCGCCCGGTATGTGGGCGCCGCCTACGAGATCTGCCGGTTTCACCTTGCAGTAATTGGGCGATGGGCATTCCGCTACAGTCGGCGGATGGTGGGGCCCAGGCGGATCGTCGGCACTGGCGTCCCCGGAGCAGGAACCCCGTTCGACTCGGCGCTCGCGTCGGCCAGCCAACCCCCGGTGACCAGGAGCTTCAGCACCGCGCCGACGGCTTCGTCGCGGGTCATGGCCGAGGTGTCCAGGACCAGGTCGGCGTCGCGCGGCTCCTCGTACGGGTCGGACACCCCGGTGAAACCCTGGATCAGGCCTGCGCGGGCCTTGGCGTACAAGCCCTTGCGGTCGCGGGCCGCGCACACCTCGATGGGCGTCGAGACGTAGATGAGCAGGAAGTCGCCGACCTCGGTGACCAGCTTCCTGGCCACCGCGCGGGCCTGCGCGTAGGGGGCTATCGGCGCGCAGATGGCGATGCCGCCGTGCCGCGCGACCTCGGCCGCGACGTACCCGATGCGCGCGATGTTGAGGTCGCGGTCGGCGCGGGAGAAGGTCAGCCCGGCCGACAGGAGCTGCCGGACGTGGTTGCCGTCCAGCAGCGAGACGGTGCGGTCCCCGCGCTCGATGAGCGCCTCGGCCAGCCCGCGGGCGATGGTGGACTTACCCGAACCGGACAGGCCGGTGAAGAAGACGACCAGGCCGCGTTCGGCCCGGGGCGGACGCGCCCGCCGCAGCTCACGGGCCACGCTCTCCGGCGCGAACCAGCCGGGCACCTCGGCCCCGGAATCGAGCAGCGCGCCGAGCTCGGAGTCGGTCAGTTCGCCCCGCTCGGCTCCGGGCTCGATCAGCGCGAGCGGCCGCCATACCTCCGACCGCGGATCGTAGGCCCATTCACCCGCGCTGATGACCGGAATCGGGACGCCGGGCAGGACCAGCGTGCCGTTCTTCGCCCCGGCGGGCTGGCTGGCCGAATCCGGCACCTCGGACGCGTCGGCCAGCAGGTGCGTGGCGCCGTACGCGGCGGCCACGACGGCCTGGGCGCGCAGGTCGGCCCCCGGGCCGGCGGGCCGCCGGGCCAGCGGCACGGGGATGACCAGCGTGCCCGCCGGCAGGTGCTGCCGAGCCGCGAGCACGGCGCGGACGAGTGCCTCCGGCCGGGTGACGACCTCGGCCACCCCGGTGACCAGCGGCAGCAGGAGCAGGCGCGCGTTCAGCTGGCCCGCGTAGTGGCGGAGCTGGCCGATGTGGCGCTTGTTCAGCGGCCGCCGGGTGACGTAGGCCAGCACCTTCCCGCCGGCGAGCTCGCCGCGCACATCCTCCGGCCGCCGCCGCAACTGGCGGAAGGGCCCGTGCTCGGGCTCCCGGAGCGCTGTAACCGGCCCGGCCAGGCGGACCCGGGCCGCGTCGAGCGGATCGCCCGGCTCGAATACGGCGCGTCGTTCGGCCCGGAGAGCATCGCCAGCGGGGAGCCTTCCGGATCCTGCAGGGTCACGTGCCCGGCGTCCGCCGGGATCGCGTCGGCGGCCACCTCAAGGGTCACGGGTACCGGCCAAGGCGTGCCGTCGATCAGCAGCCCGCGTTCGGCGACCGAGGCCGCGTCGGCCGCGTCCAAAGCCGCATAGCGGCGCGAACGCCCCCGGGTGAACAGCTCGAGGTCGCCCAGCTGCGCCTCGTCAAGCGTGCACGCTGGCCAGTCCGCTAGCGCCGCAGGCAGCCCGGGGGGTGGTTGAGCGGTCAGCTGGGCCTCCGAGGTTCCTCTGGTCTTCTTATCACGCACGCACCCCGCCAGTCGGCATCTGCGGTCCAGTCATGGGCCGCGGCGCGGGGCGTAGGCTGTGAGGGTTCCGCGGAAGAGCCGGATGAATTAAACCCGGCCGTTTCACGCTGCCCGGATCACCGCCGACCTTTACCCCCTCGGTCAGGCCAGCCAGGACAAGGGACGAACAGCGAGCACAGGGACGTCATGAGCCTCGCCGGACTGCTCACCATCCTCGACGATGACCGCAGCTACACGAAGCAGTCTCACGCGCGGAACGCGAGGCCGACCCCTCCCGGCGACGGGCCGCCATCCTCGCCGGAGAGGACCTCATCGCGCCGCCGTCGCTGCGACCCGTGCTGGCCGCGGCGCTGACGGGGCGGGGAGCCGCCCGGTTTGTCCTCGCGGTGACCGCCACCGCGCGGGAGGCGGACGACCTGACGGCCGCCCTCGGCTCGTTTCTCCCCGCGGGCGCGTGGCTTCCTTCCCCGGCTGGGAGACCCTGCCGCACGAGCGGCTGTCACCGCAATCCGATACGGTCGGGCGGCGCATCGCCGTGCTGCGGCGGCTCGCCCACCCGGCCGGGGCGGGCCAGTCCAACGGCCCGCTCGCAGTGGTGGTGGCGCCGGTGCGGAGCCTGCTGCAACCCATCGTGGCCGGCCTGGGCGATCTCGAACCGGTCAGCCTCCAGGCGGGCCAGGACTGCGAGCTCGATGACCTGCTGGCCAGGCTGGTCGAGATCGGCTACTCACGCGCCGACCTGGTCTCGGCCGCGGCGAGATCGCCGTCCGCGGCGGCATCGTGGACGTCTTCCCGCCCACCGAGGAACACCCGCTGCGGGTCGAGTTCTTCGGCGACACGATCGAGGAGATCCGCTACTTCAAGGTCGCTGACCAGCGCAGCATCGGCCGCGCCGACAACGGGCTGTGGGCGCCGCCGTGCCGGGAACTGCTGCTCACCCCGGCGGTCAGGGACCGCGCCAAGGAACTCGCCGACACCCATCCGGCGCTGGCCGACATCCTCGGCAAGCTGGCCGAGGGCATACTCGTCGAGGGCATGGAGGCGTTCGCGCCCGTGCTCGCCGACCGGATGGACCTGCTGGTCGACTACGTACCGCCGGGCGGCATCGTGCTGGCCTGCGATCCCGAGCGGATCCGGACTCGCGCCGAGGAACTGGTCAGGACGAGCCAGGAGTTCCTCGAGGCGTCCTGGGCGAACGCCGCGTTCGGCGCGGAGGCGCCCATCGACCTCGGGCCGTCGGCCTTCCAGCCGATCGCGCGGATCCGCGCGGCCGCGGCGGCGCTGGGCCTGCCCTGGTGGACGATCGCGCCGTTCGGCGTGACCGACGCCGAGGCGGACGAGCCGGCCCGCAGCGCCCACCCCGGATCGGGAACCGGCCAGGCCGGACCGGGAGACCGCGTTCCGTTCCGTATCAATGCCTCCCTTTCCCCTGCCTACCGTGGCGACACGGACCGCATGCTCACGGACGTGCGCGGCTGGCTGGCGGAGGACTGGCGGGTCGTGCTGGTCACCGAGGGCCACGGCCCGGCGCAGCGGCTGGCCGAGACGCTGCGCGGCGAGGGCATCGGCACGCGGCTGCAGGACCTCGGCGACGCGCCGGAGACCGGTGTCCCGTACGTCACCACGTCCGGTTCCTGGGTCTTAAGGTTCAGGTCCTCGGCGCGGACCACGTGGCCGGGAGCCAGGATGATGGCCCGCTGCATCACGTTTTCCAGCTCGCGCACGTTCCCCGGCCAGGCGTAGTTCTGGAGCATCTCCATGGCCGCGGGTTCGATCGCATCCACTGGCTTTTGAAAGACGTTCGCGTAGTGGCGAAGGAAATGGCCCGCGATGAGCGGAATATCTTCCGATCGCTCCTGCAATGGAGGCGAATCGATGCACATGACGTTGATGCGGTAGAAGAGGTCCTGGCGGAACTTGCCTTCGGCCACCAGCTTGCCAAGATCCTGGTGGGTGGCGAAGATGAGCCGCGCGCGCAGGGGAACCAGCTTGTTCGAGCCCAAGCGGCTGAACTCCATCTGTTGCAGGACGCGGAGGAGCTTGACCTGAGTGAAAAGGCTCAGGTCGCCGATTTCATCCAGAAAGAGCGTGCCGTCGGCGGCCTGCTCGAAGTAACCTTCGCGGGAGCCTACGGTGCCGGTAAAGGCGCCTTTCTCATGGCCGAATAACTCGGCCTCAATGAGGGTTTCAGGAATGGCGCCGCAGGAGACGGCCACGAAGGGCTTGTTGGCGCGCGTGCCCAGATTATGAATGGCGCGTGCGACGAGCTCTTTGCCGGTTCCACTTTCGCCGGTGATCAGCACAGCCGCATTGAGATTGGTTACGCTGCGCACCAACTGGTACACGCGCTGCATGGTGGGGCTGGATCCGATGATGCGGTCGCAATTCCCAGGCTCCTCGATGCGGTTCCGCACGCTCAAGAGTTGCTGCTTCAGCGCGGATGTCTCGCAGGCCCGGTTGAGCAAGGTCTTCAGATCGCGAATGGAAGGCGGGCGGCGGCAGTAACCGAAGGCCCCAGAGCGAACCATCTCGAATGCCGTGGAACGCAGGCTGTCGTCGGCCATCAGGATAGCCGGGACACTGGAATCAATCAGGAGCCGTGCCCATTGCAGGCGGGTTTGCAGCGAATCCTGAGAAGAGTAGAGGTCAAGGATCATCACGTCGCAGCCGGAGCTGGCAACGAGAGCGGCCATTCCATCTCCGTCCGGCTGGAGAAGGACCTCAAAGTCCTTACCAAGGGCAGAAGAAAGAAGGGGGTGCAAAGTGCGGTCTTCAGAGTAAAGTCCTATTTTGGTCATTTTGAGGGCGATCTACCGTGTCGCCGGTGTCATGGCGCCATCTGAAAATGATTGGCGATGTGAGTTCATCATCGGCAAATGGGGCCAAAGGTAACATTCCTCTTTCGTGCTAGGTCGATGAAACCTTAGTAATGGCGGACGAATGAAGATCGTACGGAAGAGTATCTCGGGGCGGCGAGGATAGGCCAGGCGGGAACCCGGGCCCGCAGCGGCAAACGGGTGAGACGCGCGATTACCGGCAAACTCATAGATATTTCGGCATCTTGCGGGACCAACGGCGCGAGGTGAGCGAGAATTTGCGGCCGAAGAGAGAGTGTGCCTTCCCAGTTGCCTTTTCTTCCGCAACGGCACTGCGATCCTACGGAATTGGCTCTGGCTGGAGTTTGGCGCAAACGCATCCAGCTGAGAGCGTAACCGCAGGTAACCCAAAACGGGGCACAGAATGCTGAGAATGCTCTCACAAGCTCCATCCATGCGGGTCAATTCCTTTATCCAAGGGAATGGACTTACCTTCGTAATCGCGTTCGCAATCTTCTGATTTTAAAGTAGGTTACGTGGGTCACGGAGGTGAGTTGAAGTGTATACAGTTCACTCCAGGGGATGGGCCGAGGTGTAAACAATCGTGTACACCTCGCTGGGAAATCTGCACTTATCTTTTTGAATTTACACGGGTTCATGGTCTTTGGAGTTTGGTGCGGGAATTGCTCTGAGGGTGGTAGTCCTGGAAGGCCTTCGGGATGAGGAGCAGGGGCAATGCATTCGTTTGCCTGGTGGCCCACCGTAATTGTTCTGGGTGTGGCGACCTTCACGGATCTTCGCAGCCGGCGGATTCCGAATTGGCTTGTGTTTCCGTTTCTGGGTTGCGGGATCGTGGTTTCAGGGTGGCTCCACGGCTGGCACGGCGTGGGAGCAAAGTCTTTCAGGCGCAGGCCTGGGGTTGTTGATATACGGATTTCTTTTCTGGATGGGCGGGATGGGCGCTGGCGACGTAAAGCTGTGTACCGCGATTGGAGCGTGGATCGGCCCATATCAGTTGTTTTTGGCGCTTGTGCTTACTGGCTTGGCGGGAGGGTTGATGGCGCTCGCCATAGCGGCCTGGGGAGGATTTCTGAAGGAGTTGTTCCAGCACACCGGCGATTTGGTTTTCAGCGCCAAGAGTCGAGGAGAAGCAGTTTTGAGCAATCCACAGCGGCGCAAGATGCCGTACGCACCGGCGATCGCGATCGGGACACTGATTTCGTTTTTCGCACGTTGAGGACGAGTTAAGCAGTGTCCGGTTTGAAGCAGGCTAAGTATTAACTTCCGGCGGATTGGGAGTCTGTGCCACCCAATTTGCGACACGCAGCGCACAGCAAGGAGCGAAAGCGACGTGGATACGAATCCTTCCCCATATCAGGCAAACTCGTTTCCTGATTCGATCAGTGTCGAGGATCTCTCCATTGCGGTAATAGGTCCCGGCGAAGAGCGACGGTTGGACGCCATCCATGCCATGAGCGGGAGCGCGGGCACACCACGTCAGGGAATTCTCCAGCTATATACCGGGGATGGGTGACCTGCCTTCGAACCTGGACGAGGAATATGACGTCATCGTCATCGATCTGGACATCGATCCGGAATTGGCATTGGAACTAGTGGAAACGATCGGCGCCAACGGCATGGCGACAGTGATGGTCTATTCGGAGAGTTCCGATCCCGAGCTGCTGGTGCGCTGCATGCGCGCCGGAGCGCGGGAATTCCTGCCGTTTCCGTTTGCGCCTGATGTGGCGGCGGAGGCTTTGGTGCGAGCCTCGGCGCGCCGGCCGCAGACGCGAACCGCAAAGAAGACCGCGGGAAAGACTCTATGCGTTCATGGGGTCCAAAGGCGGAGCCGGAACGACGATGCTGGCCTGCAACTTTGCCGTAGCGCTGGCAAAGGAATCGGCCGATAAGACATTGCTGATCGATCTTGATCTGCCGCTGGGCGATGCTGCGCTAAACCTGGGCATCGCGGCGGAGTTCTCGGCTATTGACGCTTTGCAGGCCGTGGACCGGCTGGATGCGAGGTTTCTGGCGCAGCTTCTGGTGAAGCACAGTTCGGGTCTTTGGGTGCTGGCGGCTCCGGGACGGTTTATTCAGTACCAGGCAGACAACGACGCCATCAACCGGCTTCTTCACGTTGCACGGTATGAGTTCGACAACATCATCGTCGATATGGGATCGAGGCTGGAGCTGATGGGAACGACGGCTTACAAGGAAGCCGCCACGGTTTATCTGGTTACCCAGGCAAGCATTCCCGAGTTGCGCAACTCCAACCGGCTCATCACACAATTCTTCTCCGCGCCTGTGCCCAAGCTGGAAGTGGTGATCAACCGGTACGAATCGAAGGTGCTGGGCGTATCGGAAGAGCACATCACCAAAGCGCTGACCAGGGCGGCGCAGTGGAAGATTCCCAACGACTATGCGTCTGTGCGGAATATGCAGATCAAGGCCACGCCGCTGGTGCTCTCCGATTCGGCGATCTCGCGGCAAGTAAAGCTGATGGTGCGGGCGGTGACCGGAACCGGCGACACCCCGGCCAAAAAGAAGAAGAGTTTCAGCCTGAGCCTTTTCGGGTGAGGACATAAAGGGCGGAATTTCCCAGGGGAAGCGAAGGTAAAACGTGGAAATACTCAACTTGGAAACGTACAAAGCGGAGATTCACCGGACTCTGATCTCGAAGCTCGATCTGGAGAAGCTGTCGCGCGTGAACTCAAGCCAGGCGCGGCAGGCAGTGTCGGGGTTGGTGAAGGAGATCATGTCGGACCAGCGCGTGCCGCTGAACTTCGACGAGCAGGAGAAGATCCACGCCGAATTGCTGGACGAGGTCTTCGGGCTGGGGCCGCTGGAGCCGCTGCTCCGCGATCCTAAAATCTCCGACATTCTGGTCAACGACAAGGACCATGTTTTCGTGGAAAAGGGCGGTCTGCTGCAGAAGGTGGATACGTCGTTCCGCGATGACCGGCACCTGATGCAGATCATCGACCGCATCGTGTCGCGCGTGGGACGCCGAGTGGATGAGTCGTCGCCGATGGTAGATGCCCGCCTGCCCGACGGCTCGCGCGTCAACGCCGTCATCCCGCCGCTGGCCCTGGACGGGCCTTCGATCTCCATCCGGCGGTTTGGCACCGGCCCGCTGGCCGCCAACCAGTTGGTGCAGTTGAAGAGCATTTCGGCGGAGATGATGGAAGTGCTTTCATCGGCAGTGCGAGCGCGCATCAGCATTCTTGTTTCGGGAGGCACGGGCGCCGGCAAAACGACGTTCATGAACATCCTTTCGCAATACATTCCCAACAACGAACGGCTGGTGACGATTGAGGACGCGGCCGAGCTCAGGCTGGCGCAGGAGAACATCGTGCGCCTGGAAACGAGGCCGCCGAACATCGAGGGCCAGGGCGCCATCCGGCAGAGGCAACTGCTCATCAACGCCCTGCGTATGCGTCCCGACCGCATCATCATCGGCGAGGTGCGCGGTGAGGAAGCCTTCGATATGTTGCAGGCCATGAACACCGGTCACGAGGGCTCGATGACCACGATTCACGCCAACACCCCGCGCGACGCTCTGTCCAGGCTGGAATCGATGGTGGCTATGACCAACATGAATTTGCCCGAGAGATCGGTGCGGCAACAGATGGCGTCGGCCATCACGATCGTCGTGCAGGCCACGCGCATGAGCGACGGTACGCGCAAAATCACCAGCATTGCCGAAATTACGGGCATGGAAGAGAACGTGATCAGCATGCAGGAGATCTTCACCTTCGAGAAGAAGGGGATCGGTCAGGACGGCCGCGTTATCGGCCTATTCAAACCCACACGCATCCGCCCCCGGTTCATGGAACGGCTGCGCGTGTCGGGTATTGTGCTGCCGCCGAGCCTGTTCGAACGGGAAACGCCAGTCAACTGAGAGGAAAGGATGGAACAGCGGTGGCATTGATCATCGGTTTGGTCTTTGTGGGTGTTTTCGCTCTGATTGCGCTGCCACTGGCCGCCATGGGGCAATCCAGCGGCGCCAAGCAGGCGCTGGCCACTCTGGACTCGGCGATCCGGGTCGAACGGCAGGAACTACTTCCGCAGAAGCTGAATGTGCGCAAGAACGAAGTCCTGAGCAGCATCCCATGGCTTAACCGGAAGCTGCTGAAGTTCGAGTTGACGCCCTATCTGCGCAGGGTTCTGAGCCAGGCCGATCTGGATTGGAGCACGGGGCGGTTGCTGCTGTTTTCCGTGGCCGGCTTTGTGATCCCGGTTTACGGGCTTCTCCAGGCCACTGATTCTTATCTGATCGCGTTTGCGGCTGGCGGAGTGCTGGGATTTCTGCCCTTTGGCTGGGTGCTCTTCAAGCGGCAAAGACGGTTCAGTGCATTTGAAAAGAATCTTCCTGAGGCGTTGGATTTGATGGTCAGCGGCCTGCGTGCCGGGCATAGCTTGCTGGCGGCGATGGCCCTGGTGGCCCGCGAGTGCCCGGCGCCGGTGGGCAGCGAATTCAAGATCTGCTTCGAGGAACAGAATTACGGGCTGGAGATGAAAGCGGCTCTGGAAAATCTGCAGATGCGGGTTCCGCTGCAGGACCTGAAGATCACGTCCACCGCCATCACGATTCAGAAAGAGAGCGGAGGCAACCTGGCCGAGGTGCTAGACAAGACGGCGTATGTAATTCGCGAGCGTTTCCGGCTGAAGCGCCAGATTATGGTGCACACCGCGCAGGGGCGTCTTACAGGTTTGATTCTGACATTAATGCCGGTGGTGTTGGGTGTGGGCATTTACTTTGTGGACCCGGGAATGATCAGCATCCTTTGGCATCGCGAGATCGGCATCAAGCTGATGTGGGCCGCCGCCGGACTGATCGTGATCGGCGGATTCGTGATTCACAAGATCGTCGACATTGACGTTTAGGGGAGGACTATGACATTCGCGGTTCTTGCATTTCTGGCTGTCTTCGTGCTGGTAGGGAGCGTTGGCGTGCTCCTTTTCTACCGCGAGGCGGCGCTTGAGCGCATTAGCCAGGTAATCAACCCGCGGCCCAAGCAGAAATCGCTAGCCGAGGCCTTCCAGAATACCGGATCCTCCATCGGCAACGTGGTCAGGCGCTTCGAGAACTTCATGCCGAAGAGCGACAAGGAAGTCTCGGTGATCAAGCAGCGGATGACGCTGGCGGGCTATCGCAACGAGAACGCGATGAAGATCTTCTACGGCTGCAAGTTCGTCACACCGCTGTTGCTGGCGGCCATCGCGGGGCTCAGCGGATTGGCGAACATGGGTCCGTTCTTCGTATATCTGATGGCACTTGGCGGCGGGTTTCTGGCTCCGGACTTTTGGTTAGGGAAGAAGATCAAGGCCCGCCAAAAGCGAATTCAGCGAGGCTTGCCCGATGTTCTCGATCTTCTGGTGATTTGCATGGAGGCGGGCCTCAGCCTTGACCAGGCGACGGCGCGATCCGCCGATGAGTTGAGCCAGTCGCAACCCGAAATCTGCGACGAGCTGACCGTTGTGGTGCTGGAGCAGCGCGCCGGAAGGGCCCGATCAGAGGCGTGGAAGAACATGGCGGACCGCACTGGAGTTGAGAGTCTGCGCAACCTGGTTTCGATGCTGGTGCAGACAGAACAGTTTGGAACGAGTATTGCCAAGATGCTCCGCGTTCATTCCGACACGCTGCGCGTGCAGCGCGTGCAAATGATCGAGGAGATGGCAGGGAAAACTTCAGTCAAGCTAGTGTTTCCTCTGGTGCTGTTCATTTTTCCTGCTCTGTTTCTGGTTACACTGGGACCAGCCGCGATCGTGATGGCTGAGTCTTTCAAGTCACTGTCCCCATTGAGGCAGGAAGGGGAGAATTTGCATGGACAGCGACCGGATTATCAGAATTGTTGCCGCGAGTTTTGGCGATCATTATTTTGGTGATCTTGATTCAGCGCCGCCGTACGCGAGTGAAGTAAACGGCGGAGCAAACCGCCGTGGCAGACTGCAAGACCGCATGAAGCCACGGCTGGGTACGAAAGATTCCGTTGCCAAGGCGGTTGGCTGCATTGACGGCAAATGCCTCAAGAGGCGGCCTTGGCAGGGGAAGAGGTGGAGTGTTCCCTTTGCAGGCTTTACGGCCGGCGAAGAGAAGGGGCAGAGCCGCACATGGAACTGATGGAAAAGGCCTTGTCGTTGAAAAGCGCGCCGGACAGAGAAGAATTCGCGGAACTGCCGCCAGGGGCCGTAGGGACAATGGAATCGCAAACGTATTGCGCATATAACCAGACGCGGGAATGCTTCTTAGGTTTGAAAGTGAAGGCCGGCGACGTTTCCGCGAATCACGCCGCAGAGATGATGCTGGAGAAGCCGCTGCAGTCGGGTGAGGGCATGTGGATGAAGCCATTCCGGGGAATTGCGGCAACGGCGATGCCGGCGCCCCTGGATCTGATCTATCTAGACGAGGAATGCCGGGTGGTCGATATGGCGGAGTCGTTTCCCACTTTTCAAGTGAGCTCCTCGAGTCCGAAGCCGCAGAGCGTGCTAGCGCTGCCGGCGCATTCGATTTATTCCTCGCAGACGCAGTCCGGCGATCAGCTTGTGCTGTGCGTAGCCGAGGAGATGGAGCGCCAATTGGAGAGGTTGACGAACATGCGCGATGAGAATGGGTCAGTGCACATGGTTGCAGGCGCGGCGATGCTGCGCGAAAAGCCACTGTGGAGTGGCGGCCCTGGGCTGCTGGAGCTGGAAGACCGAAACGGGCAGAATAAGCCAGACGGGCAAGAGATTCACAGCATGGACCTGACGACCCATCCCGGCGGAGGCACTATGCGTCAACTGCGGAACTGGTTTGAGCGGTGGTGGTCGCCCGATCCGCGAAAGGCTCCACGGGTCAAGGAACCGGGTCTGGCCGCGTATTACTGGAACGGGGCGGCTCCGATGGCGCATGGAATTCGCGATATCAGCTCGTCAGGGCTGTATTTGGTGACGGAAGAGCGGTGGTATCCGGGAACCCTAGTGCTGATGACGTTGCAAAAAACCGGCATCAGTGAGGAATATACGGAGCGGTCGATCGCTGTGCAATCGCGCGCTGTGCGCTGGGGGCCGGATGGCGTAGGATTGCAGTTTGTTCTCTCCGACGAAAAGGATTTGCGCAACGGGCGAACTACGATTCTGGACGCAGCAAGTAGAGAAGAGTTCGAGCTCTTTTTGGAGCAGTTGAAAACGGACCAGTGATAGGCGCCTTGGAGCGCCGGGAGGAGATCCTCGGGCTGCCCTGGTCGAAACCCATGGGAAGGCCGGCCGCCCCGGGAGGTTGAAGAATGAAGATTGGATATGGCCCGGGAGAAAAGGGCAACTGGGTTTTGCGGCACGTGAGGCGCATCTTCGGCCGGAGCGGCGAGGATGGCGCAGCGCTGCTCGAATTTGCCATCACGCTGCCGATACTGATGACGATCCTGACGGGAACGGTTTCGTTCTCGCTGGGCTTGTACATCTTGGAACAGGTCGGGGGTGCAGCCTCCGCAGCCGCGCAAACCGTTGGAGCCGAAGCGGGAACGGTGGCTAATCCCTGCGCTGAGATCGCTGGGCAGATTACCGCAATGCTGCCGAATCTGAGCGCGTCGAAGATTACCTATTGGGTCAGTGTTACGAACTCTTCCGGAACGACAACTTACGGTCCGTTCAACCCTCCAAGCACAGGTACCTGCGCCGCGGCGGGATCGGGAGGGGCGACATCGACGCAGGAGGAGACGGGCTATCCGGTTTCGGTCACGGTCCAGTACACGTACGGATGGTTCCCGGTCCTGAATTTCAGTCCGACGAGCAGTCTGACGTCGCCCCCAGAGACGGTCATGGCTGAGTGAAGAGGGAGTTTGCCCCGTGCGCATACCTGCAACATGGTTGGTTTGCGGGTTTTTGAGGGATGTGCGAGGGCGATCGGTGGCTTTTTCCGGCGCTCAGATCGTTTGAGATTGCGGGCCTTAACGCGGCCTTGTTTGAAACCGGCCATGTAGATTCCGTCAGCGGAATTCGGGCGGCATCAAAGATCACAGCCGGGAGGTAGGGGAATGAGGATTGGTCACATCGTGAGCAGATTACGCAATTCGCTTGCCCACCGGGTGAAGCGCGCTTTCGGGCGACGGGATGAGCGAGGAACGGTGCTGGTCGAGTTTGCTGTTACCCTGCCACTTCTAATGACGGTCCTGACCGGGACGGCCTCGTTCTCGGTGGCCTTGTATTGGATGCAGCAACTCGAGAATACAACCTCCGCAGCGGCTTTGTCGCTGGGAGACGATGCAGGGCTAACCACGGACCCCTGCAGTTTCGCGGTCACGGCGGTTACCGGAGCGTTGCCAAACATGTCGCCCTCGAAGTTCACCTACACGTTGACCGTTTCGTATCCGAACTCCAGCGGCACGTTGGAGTCGACCACCTATGGTCCGACCACCGGGAGCTCGTTCTCGTGCTCGGGGGGGCATCGCTGATGACGGCGAACTACCCTGTCACGCTGACCGTCAGCTACGCATATAGCTGGCTGCCGATTCTGAAGTTCGTGCCGTCGAGCGGCTTAACGGCGACAGGGGCCGCACAGGCTGAGTGAGGGCGGAAGCCAATTATCAATCGATTTGCAGTTCCATTCCGCACAGGTTCTCTGAAGATCAGCGAGGCCAGTCCGTGGCGATGGCCGTCTTTGCAGCAGCCATGCCGATAGCGCTTGCCACGACCTCGGTTGAAGCCGGCTATGTCCATTGCGCCGATGGGCTTCTCCTTTAGTACCTCCCGTACCCGGTACCCCCGCAGGCCATTACTACTCCGAAAGTGCAATAGTATGCCCCCTTGGGATCGGTGATAATAAGCACTAATTCCCCTTTGGAGGTTGTGTGTGAAGCGGCTCAGGCCGGCGAACGGAGTTGTGTCTGATGAGACGATTTGGAATATCAACCATGCGCAGGTTCCTGAAGGACCAGCGGGGCCAATCCGTGGTGGTGATCATCATCGTTGCCACCGGGCTGATGGCCCTTGCCGCGACCTCGGTTGAGGTTGGACATGTCTATTACGCCTACCACCTGATGCAGGCTTCAACCAATGCAGCCACGCTGGCGGGTGCGCAGGTGATGCCCGACGCGCTGGATACCACCACTGCGCAGACAACGGTGTCTGCCGCCGTGAACAAATACAGCTGCGCGTCAGGCGAATATAACGCCAACTCGATGTTGACGTGCCAGACACCGGTGACAACGCTTGTCTGCCTGACCACCGTGACGAATACCTTCAATGTGGGGTGCGAAACTCCTCCCGGCGGCTCGGCGAGTTACAACTCCCTCAAGGTGACGCAAACGGCGAAGGTGAATCTATGGTTTGGCGGCCTGGTGGGTATGTCGCAGATGAACCTGTCGGCAACCGGGACGGCGGCCATGGAGGGCGGGACCGACATTCCGTATAACCTCGCCATCATCATCGACACCACCGCGTTCGATGGCGGACACGATGACGTCGGGCACCTGCGCCGGCGAGAAGCAGATCGAATGCGCGATCCAGGGATTTTCGGTGATGCTGCAATACATGTATCCCTGCGCCCTGAATACGACCTGCAGCTCCGGCACGCCCTTTGTCGACGATGTTGCTTTGTTCGTGTTTCCCGCCCTCAACACGACCTACGATACGAACAACTATCACACCGACTACTGCTACAGCGGAAGCCAAACCTCGGATACGAGCGTGCCCTACAACTTTAAAAATGTGTCGGCGTCACCCGCGGAGCTTGGCCTGGTAACCGCGACGACGAATGGGATCAATCCCGGCGCGTACGAGATCATTCCCTTCGAGAACACCTACAAGACGAGCGATTCAACCAACAGCCTGACGGTCAGCGACGCGCTTGCGGAAGCGGTTGGGTATACGGGATCCGGTTGTCCCGGCCTGGGAGCGCCGGGCGGCCAGGGAACCTACTATGCGCAGGCGATCTACCAGGCGCAGGCGGCGCTTCAGTCGCAGCAGTCATCCTACCCGGGCTCGAAGAACATCATGATCATCCTGAGCGACGGCGACGCGACGGCGTGCAATGCGCAAACCTCTACCGGCAACGATTGCAGCGGTGGCGGCGGCAGCAACCAGATCGAGGCGGCGAATTGCCCGACGATTACGACGGCTAACGGCACCATCAGCAGCGCTGCCCCTTGCGCCAGTCCCTACACGGGTCAGCCCCTCAACGGAACCAGCTATTCCTATACGACTCGACCGGGAGCGGCCAAATCAGACGCAGACGACCACACTATAAATCCGACGGGGTACCAATCTCCCGACTATCCTTCCGCGCTGGGCGAGTGCGGCCAGGCGGTGCAGGCGGCACAGCTGGCAACGGCGGCCGGGACAACGGTGTACACGATCGCCTTCGACTCGGAGACTTCCGGGTGCACGACGGATGCAACGTACACTCTGACCGGGCTGAGCGGCGGCGCGGAGACCTGGCCGGGTGGAAGCTATTCCAAATCGCCCTGCAACGCAATTGCGGCGATGGCATCGAGCCCCAAAACTTTCTATTCCGATTATAGCGACAACACCAGCGGCGGCGGCACGGGATGTGAAGCGATCACCACCACCAACCAGGCCTACCAATCGCTGTCCGCCATATTCAAGGCGGTGGTGCTAGGGCTGACAGCCCCACGGCTGGTCCCCAACGGGACAACGTAGGGTCAATCCGAAGCCAAGAGCAAAGCAGAGAAAAACTGAAGGGTACGGGCGCGAGGCCCGTGCCCCTTTTTACTGGTTCAAGCTGTCAGGTATGTCCCCGGTCCGTACCCCGTCAGAATCGACCCTCCCCCCCACATGCTTTCTGAAAATAAGTGTTGTGGTTTCATTGGGTTGGCGGGTGTATTTCGCTGCAAAAATGCGAAAACAAACGACTTATTTGCAGAGATTTGAAAGCAAAGGAGTTACAGACGGGAAAACCATGGTCCGTGGTCCGTGATTCGTGGATCGTGGTCAGAAACCGGAGAGCACGGAGTCGCTGCTTTGGCGATCCTGAAGTGATTATGCGCCAAATGACAGAAATCATCCGCAAAGTTAGCGAGGAATTTTACGGATTTGTTTTCAATGACTTACGTAGAAACAGAATTGGCCTATATCTTGACATCGCGCGCCGCGCCAGGTTCAGGAGTGCCCAGGTTTCTTTGAGCACTTAGGTAATCACAAAATAGCACTAAAGTGCAATACCACGATTACCCGCGATTCACGATCATTATGTGGAGTCCCCAGTTCCTGGGGAGGGCGCCGAGGAGTCAGCAAAATCAATCGGAGCCACAGCTCAGGGACGAAACTTGGAGATCTCCACGTACTGACAGCGCTTGACTTCCCCAGCGACGCGGCTACGGCCTTGAGTTTGACCAACGAACCGGTAGCAATCAAAGGCCGCATAGCATGCCGATGGCTTTCCATCTGGTCATGCAAACCCGTCGAGCCGCCCGGCACGATCGCGAGCAGCGGCAACTGCGCAAAGGAGGAATTCGATCTATGAAATGCTTTGGAATTTCGCGTACGCGCAGGTTTTTCAAGGATCAAAGCGGCCAGGCGGCAGTGGTAATCGCGCTCACCGCGACGACGATGATGGCCCTTGCCGGGGCCTCGATTGAGGTCGGGCATATTTATTATGCGTACCAGCAACTGGTGGCATCAACCAACGCGGCCGCGATGGCCGGGGCGGAAGCCATGCCGAACACGAGCCAGGCGTCGGTGAATGTGACGAAATACAGCGCGCAGTCGAATGGACTGAACACGAGTTCGATGCTGACAGGCGCGGTGGCGACACCGGCCTATCTTTGCCTGAGCGCTGTTACCAGTTCGCTGAACGTGCCGTGCCAGACTTCCAGTGGCGGCACCGGCGGTTACAACGCGCTGTCGGTGACGCAAACGGCGACGATCCCCTTGTGGTTCGGAGGGTTGATCGGGATGAAGCAGATGAATGTTTCGGCGACGGCGACGGCAGCCATGCGAGGCGGTCAGAACTCACCGTGGAACATCGCCATCGTGCTGGACACGACCGCGTCGATGAACGACCAGGATAGCGGCGACCAGTGCAATGGCACGCAGGAAACATGCGCATTGAATGGCTTGCAGGTGCTGCTGGAAGACCTGTATCCCTGCTCGCTGGGCTCGACCTGCACGGCGACGGATCCGGCTCCGCCCGCCGTCGACAGCGTGAGCCTGTTTGTGTTTCCCGGCGTGACTACGGCGACAGCGTCGGACGACTACGCCTGCCCCACCAGCGACCCGACGATTGTGGCTTACACCATGCCCGACACGAGTCCGGCATATGTGGCTGGAACCATGCCGACATCGAACCTTATGCTGCCTTCCGGCGATACGTACCAGGTGATTACCTGGGCGAATAACTACAAGACGACCGACACGGCGACGACGTTGAACGCCAGCGCGAATATCGTGATTGCGTCGGGGGGCGGGACCTACACCGAAACGGTGAGCAATGGCCGCCACGGCACCACCACCGAGACCGCATCCTGCGGCGGGATTGAGGCGCCGGGGGGCGAGGCGACCTATTACGCGCAGGTAATCTATGCGGCGGAAGCGGCTCTCCAGACCGAGCAAACGAACAATCCGGGCTCAAAGAACGCCATGATCATCCTGAGCGACGGGGATGCGACGGCGTGCGCCTCGAATGCCTACACCACGGGCGGGGCATGCAACAGCAAGAGCGAGATTGTGGCGACGGAAGGCACCTTGAACGGGACTGGAACGAGCACGACCAATCCATCGGGCTACAATTCTCCTGTGTATCCGTCCGCGCTGGGCGAGTGCGGTCAGGCGGTGCTGGCGGCGCAGGTTGCCGCGAACCTGGGGACCACGGTATACACGATCGGGTACGGCTCAGAGACGTCCGGAGGCTGCTTGACGGATGCGCACTACAGCGCATCGGTGACGACCAACGGAGGGACGTGGGGCCCCGGAGACCAGCCCTGCGCGGCATTGGCGGCCATGGCTTCGGCGGCGGTGAATTTCTACTCCGACGATGGCGAAGGTTGCCAGGCGACAGCGCCGACCAACCAGAGCCTCACCCAACTGACGGCGATCTTCCGCGCCATTGTGAACAATTTGAGCGCCCCGAGGCTGATCCCCAACAACTGGACTACATAATTCGTGCGCTTGACATAACGCCAAGAATCCGGTAACAACGACTGAGAAAACCCGGGTAACGACGCGACACGACCGAAGAAAGGGAGATCCCCCGTGCGTATTTCCTGGACGATTGTGCTGGTAGCGTGTGTTCTGTTCCTTTCCGGCTGCTCAGGCGTGCCGGTGGCCCCATTGCCGGATACGGATTCCAACGGTAATTCAGGTCCGGCGATCACGGGTATCGTGCATGGCGGGGAGCAGCCGATTGTGGGCGCGCGCGTATACCTCTTCGCGGCCGGCACCTCTGGCTTGGGCGGTGCGTCGCAGTCGTTGCTCATCAACACCACCGGGACGACCAAAGACACGAGTGACAATAATTACTACGTGACAACGCAATCCGGGGGCACATTCTCGATCAGCAACGACGGGGCTGCCGATTACACCTGCCCCAGCGCGTACTCGCAGGTGTACCTGTACGCGGTGGGCGGCGATCCGGGGCTGGGAGACGGAGCGAATTCGGCCATTGGCATGATGGCGGCACTGGGTGCGTGCAATTCGCTCAGCTCTTCGGTTTACGCCGTGATCAATGAAGTTTCGACGATCGCGACAGCCTATGCCTTAGCCGGCTTTGCGACGGACTCATTGCATATTTCGAGCTCAGGGAGCGCGCTGGCGACGGATACGGACGTACCCAATGCGTTTGCCAGCGTGACGAACCTTGAGTCGCTGAGCACGGGCGTGGCCCTGGCAACAACGCCACCGCCGGCGAGCAATGGAGTGGTGCCGCAGGCCGAGATCGACACGCTGGCCGACATACTCGCGGCATGCGTCAATTCGTCAGGTCCGGGGTCGACGCCATGCAGCTCGTTATTCGGCCTGGCAACGAACGGAGGACACGGAGCCGACGGAAACTGCCACGGCGGCGATCAACATCGCGCACAACCCTGGGCTGAACGTTGCGGCACTCTACGAATTGCTGCCGGCGAATCTGGCCTTCCAGCCCACAATGGATTCAGCGCCGAACGACTGGACGATCTCGATCAACTATTCGGGAAACGGGCTGGATGGCACCGGATTTGCCCCGGAGGGTATTGCCGTGGATGCGGCGGGCGACGTATGGGTGCCAAATTACAACTCCAGCAGTGTGAGCGAATTCACTGTCCAACGGGGTGCCAATGTCCGGTTCGCCCTATAAGACGGGGCTGAACTCACCCACAAGCGTAGCCATTGACATAGAGGACAACGCCTGGGTGACGAACTATAACGAGGACAGCAATGACGTGTACACCATCGATGAATTCGAGCCGAATGGAACGGCGGCCTCCGGTCCGCCCGGGTTTGAGGGCGGTGGACTCAACGGGCCCTACGGCATTGGCTTCGACAAGTTTGGCCATGCCTGGGTGGCGAACTTTTTGGGCAACAGCATGAGCGAGTTTGATCCCGCCCCCGGTGGAGTGGCGATCTCCCCCGCCGGCGGCTTTACTGCGTCCGCACTCGTTGGTCCGGCCGGAATTGCCGGCGACTCCGCCGGGGATGTATGGGCAGCGAACTATATTTCGTCCACGGGCGGTCTGGTGGAAGGCGTACCCAGCACCCTGCCTGGAGTGGCCCCCACATTCACGGTTCAAACAGGCGTAACCACGAACACCCCCAACGGCGCAGGGCTGAACTCTCCCTATGGCGTCGCCGTGGACGCATCCGGCAATGTGTGGGCCACGAACCGGGGCGGCAGTGGCAGCATCAGCGAAATCAGCTCGACCGGCCAAGCAGTCTCCGGTGAGGATGGCTTTACGGGCGGCGGGGTCAGTGAACCTTACGGCATCGCCATTGACGGCGCGGGCGATGTCTGGACCGCAAATAATGGCGGGAACAGCAACAGCATCAGTGAATTCAATTCGCTTGGAAATCCAGTTTCCGGCACCAATGGCTATATAAGCAACGGGCTGCTTGAGCCCTATGGCATCGCCGTCGATGGATCGGGCAACGTTTGGGTGGCGAGCGATAACACAAACGGTCCGCTCACGGAGTTTGTGGGCGCGGCTACGCCGGTGGTCACACCGCTCTCAGCCGGCGCCGAATACGGCGAGCTGGGGACGATGCCGTAAACACGGCGCGAAGCCGGCGCGGCGAGCAAAACGGTATGGCTCGGGCCGGGCTACTCAAACTGTTCCGGAATAATCAAGAGCACTTCGACTTTGGCGAATTGGCCGTTCTGCAAGGCGGGCCGGAACTGCCATTTCTTGAGCGCAGCCAGAACGAACTGGGCCTGAGCAAAGGCCTGGGGAAAGACGATGCTGAGCGATTCGAAGTGGCCGGATTGATTCACAAAGCCGTGAACCATGAGAGCGTCGGCATTGATGGAGTCGGGATCGATATTGGGGCGCACGATGTTATACGGCCAGGGCGCATCGAGATGGTCGACGGCGCCGCCGTCCGAGGCGACAGCGGTGCGCGGAAGCGAGTACTGCAAGACCCAGCTTTTGGCCAGTCCGACGTGGAGATAGACGGTGTACGCCATTCTTCCATTCCAAACGCCGGCCGTCTCGGGATATTCATCTTCCAGCGAATCTCCAACAACGATGGCGCTGAAGTGGCCATCCTTGGGCACGGTAATCACCGTTGACGACAGGGGCGAGCCTTCAAAGCTGCCGGTACCATTGCCCGACTGCGTCGCGAGTTCCGGGCTCGTGCAGTTTGCCGTTAGGCGCATTGGAGCCGGAACCGGCCGACTGGGCCACCTGGGCCTGACCCGTACCGGGGCCATGATTGTTTGAGTTTCCTCCCGGACCCGAGCTTGTTCCACCCTGTCCCGGCTTGACGGCAGAGTTGTTTTTGCCTGCCGGTGCTGCCTCTTTCGCCTGCCCCGCCAACTGCCCCTGCGCGCTGACCACGACGCTCTCGTTGACCGGCGGCAGCGTCGCAACGCCCTCCTTCATGCGGAGGTTCGACAGGGACAAAATTGTGGCGGGCGTGGGCTCTGCCGTGGATTGGGAGGAGGTAATGGGCGGCAGTTGCACTTGTTGCGGCGCATGAACGGCGACGGGCGAAGTGGTGCTCGGCGTCACGACCGACCTAGGCGTGGGATGAAAGCTGGAAGCAATGTTGACGCTGGCCAGAGTCAGCTCTTCATTGGGACGTTCGACCGACGGCTCGACGTCCGCGGCCGTGGGTTTCTGGGGCAAAGGCGGGACGACTTTGTTGACTGGGACACTGCTCGGCGACCAGATAACCACCTGGGGTACGGGAATTTGTTCCGGCAGCGTGATTGATTTCTCGAGATCGGCCTGGATGAGCGTTTGCGGGCCGGGTTTGGCTTGCGCCACATCGCGTAAAGCAGGCAGACTGGGCGACGGTTTCCCTTCGGAGGCGGGCGCGTGGGCACCGGAAAGCGGGCCGGGATAGGTGATGTGCGGCACGGAAGAGCGCGCTTCCTCGTCGGGCATGTTCAGATCCAACTGGCGAACTCGATAGTGCTCCGTTGACACCCTGAGAAAAGGCGGCTTATAAGCGATGCTGAACCACGCCACGGCAATCGCCAGGCAATGGAGAAGGATGGAGGCGGCGATCGGTGTGGGCCGGGGTCCGGGATCGGACTGGTCGCTAAAGAGAGTAACCGTGTAGGAGTGCGACTTCAACGGTTGAATCCCCCTTTTAAGATTCTCCGCATGGGCGATGATATTCCGAGCGCGCGAAGGAGGGGCTTTTCCCGGGGAAGTTCCCACCTTGTCACACCCGAATGGGCGGGGCTATAGCACGGAAGATGCATACACGACCTGCGATTGCCGAGTGAATTCACGGTAAACTTATCCTGGAAATGCCCCTGCACACCAAGCCGGCGTGAAGGAGGGCTGTTCCATGCCGGGAGTCCATGGCACCCAGTTTCAGAATCGCTCATTATGGGGATTTCCCCCATAGCACTTTTGGTACCCCATCGCAATATCGGGGCCATTCTGATGGATTTGGGGAGGGATTCAGGGACTACACTGAAACCGCACCGCGCTCAACCTTGATTGGCATGAATGGAGTGAGCGTATTTTGCATGGCATTTTCCGAAATGGGAAGCTCAATTCAGGTCGCATATACAGCGGCGGATCGTAACCTGCTCGACCTGCGGAGTACCAGGCTGACATGCGCCTGGTGGTTTCAGAATGCGAAGGCTGCGAGCATGCTCAAGGCGGACTTGCCAGAAGCACCGAGCAGGGAAAGCACAGAAAGGCGGAGCCGGCGTAAGCTAGCTCCCGCGGGATAGGGATGAATCGAAGACTCATTACGATCCTCCTCTTCGCAATCGTTATAGCCAGCGTCTGCGCCTGGCTGGTCTATCGCATCGTGGGCGGCAGGATGGCGGCATCAAGGCCTGTTGCGACAACACGCGTGGTTGCGGCATCGAAAGACATTCTGCTGGGATCGGTGCTGACGACGGCCGACCTGACGACGATGACATTGGCGGGCACGCCACCCAAGGGCGCGATTCTGAAGCCGGAAGACGCGATTGGCCGCGGAGTGATTACGCAGATCTCCCAGGGTGAGCCGATTCTTGACAGCCAACTGGCGGGGCTTGGCTCGGGCGGCGGACTGGCGCCTACGATTCCGCAGGGCATGCGGGCATGCGCGGTGCGCGTAGATGAAGTTGTGGGCGTAGCCGGTTTCGTGATCCCCGGCATGCGCGTTGATGTTCTGGTTTCGGGCAATCCGCCCGGCGAGGCCCCCAACCAAGGCGTAGTGACCAAGACAATCCTGCAGAACATTCAGGTTCTCTCGGCCGGAACCGACATTCAGAGGGACGCCGAAGGCAAGCCGCAACAGGTGCAGGTGGTTAATTTGCTGGTGACACCCGAGCAGGCGGAAACGCTTAGCCTGGCGAGCAATTCATTAAAGGTCCAGCTGGTGCTGCGCAACCCGATGGATACGCAGATTTCAAAGGTTCAGGAGACGGCGATGGGAAGTCTCTTTGGCGAAGCGCCGGCACCCGCCGCGCACGCGGCGGGAGCGCCCAGGAGAGCCGCAAAGCCGGCGACGAAACCCTATTCGATGGTTGTGATGAACGGCAACAAAACCACGGAAGAGAAGTTTGCTTCACCTGAGGGGCAGCATTGAGAGCGAAGGCAGGGGTCACCATCGTATCTTGCAGCGCGCTATCATTGGCAACGCTGTCATTGACATTCTTTGCGGCGCACGCCGTGCAGGCTCAGTCCGCGCCGGCTGCCCAGCCGCCAACACCGGAAGCCACGTATGAGGACTCCACAAACGAGCTTGCCGTAACTGTTGGGAAATCCGTGCTCGTCGACTGCGCGCAGCCTATACAGCGCGTTGCTATCGGACTTGGCGATATTGCGGAAGCCACCGCGATCAGCCCCACCGAAATCATGGTCGACGGCAAAAGCGCCGGGGAAACCAGCCTGATTATCTGGGACATCCACGGCGGACGCCAGTTCTTCAATGTCACAGTGCGGCCTCTTGCCGTCCTATCGGGAAGCAGCCTCGATGCCCTCCGGCGCGAACTCAGGACTGGAGCTGCCGGGTCAGCCGATCCGGGTGAGTTACGACAATAACAGCATTTTTCTGCGCGGCACGGTGAAGGACCTCGTCAGTTCGCAGCGCGCGGTGGAGATTGCCGCGACAGCCGGAAAGGTTGTGAACCTTCTGGATGTGGATGTGCCCAGTTCCAAACCGCAGATTCTGGTTAAAGTTCGCTTCGTCAGCGTGGACCGCAGCAAGGCTCTGCAGCTTGGCATCAACCTGTTCAATCTTGGGCTGGGGAATGCAGTGGGCGGAGTGAATACCGGCCAGTTCAGTCCGCCGATCGTCTCGAATGGCTCCAGCTCATCCAGCTCGGGGGGTATTACGGGAACGGGTGGCTCGGCGTCGTTTTCGCAAGAAGGCACGATATTCTCGTTCTTCCCCGGGCTGAACGTTGGCGCCGATATTCATGCGATGGAAACCGAGGGAGTGGTGGACGTGCTGGCGGAGCCGAATGTGATGGCCACCGACGGCGAGGAAGCCAGCTTCCTGGCGGGTGGAGAGTTCCCCTATCCGGTGGTATCGGGCACATCGGGGGGTACGGCCGCGGTCAGCATTGAATTTCAAGGAATATGGCATCCGGCTCAACTTCATCCCCACCATCACGCCGCGCGGAACCATCCGGCTGCAGGTGGCGCCCGAAGTGAGCGCCCTGGACTACACCAACGAAGTTGAGATCTCAGGGTTTGAAGTGCCTGGGATCACCACTCGCAGAGTCAATACCGAGGTGGAGTTGAAAGACGGTCAGAGCTTCATCATCGGAGGCCTGCTTGATAAGAACCTTACCGATACCTTCCAGAAGATCCCATTCCTGGGCGATATTCCAATTCTCGGCAAATTATTCCAATCCGAGTCCAAGTCTAAGACCGACACCGAGCTGATTGTCATTGTCACGCCGGAGATCGTGTCGCCGATTGAAGCGGGCGCGACGCTGCCGGATTTGCATTATCCGGATACGTTCCTACCGCCGAATTCGAACATCCCCATGCACCAACCGGATGCGAAGACGGCTGAGAACACGCCGCCTCCTCGCTCCTCCGTCGATACCTGTGGAGACCCTGATCGAGAGCATGAAGCCCGAAAAGCCGCTGGTAATCGAGAGCGGAACGGGTGGATTCGGTACGGCAGGCCAGAGCATCAACTCGGAAGGCGGACGTGGTGCGGGCGCCGCCACATCCGGGGGCATGGGAGCCCCGCAGCAATAGAGATTGCAGCAGGCGGGTGCGCCAAAACTCCGAGGCAAACGGATGAATCCGTGGCAAAGGATGGCAAAGGCCCTGCGGGAGTTTTTTGTGCCGCCCCCGCCAAAGGGCCCTCAGGGCCCGCTGCAGGTTCTGAACGTGACCCGCGGCACCATGCTGGCCTCTCGGCTTGAAGCCGCGCACACGGGGCCAAAACGCAGAAAAGGGCTGCTGGGCCGGGACGGCCTTTCCAGCGGCGGAGGACTTTGGATCGCGCCCTGCGAGTCCGTCCACACGTTTTTCATGCGCTTCCCTATCGACCTTGTTTATCTTGACCGCAAGCACCGCATCCGAAAGGTGCGCAGTGCGGTTGGTCCCTGGCGGTTGTCGGCCTGCTTCACGGCGCACAGCATTCTGGAGCTCCCAGCCGGGACCATTCGCGAGACGCAGACAGAAGCGGGAGACACGGTGGAGATTGCTTCATCTCAGGAACCCATTCCGTAGTGATCCAGCGACACGGGGACATCTTTGAGCGCTAATGAGAGCGGGAAAAAAGAGCTGCCCAGGGTCCGTTCCGAGGCTATGACGCATCCTGAGGAGCGATTGGGAGTTCTTCCCCCCGCACAGCCAGCGCCCTCCACTGGGTCCGCACCGCCCATAGAGCCAGCGCAACGGTGAGCGCCGCAAACGTGCGCGTGATCCATGAGTGCGCAATCAGGACGAAAGGCGCGAAGCGCATCGCCAGCGACCAGGCCAGGGCGGTTCCAAGAAAAATAAGAGCCTGCTTTCGATTTTTCGATCCGACGCCGGCGGAAAACGCACCAAAGGCAAGCCCCGGAACGAGGTCGATGACATAGTGTTCACCCGTCGCGAGCGTCGCCATGCAGGTGCCGGCAAGAAAGGCGAATGCCACCGCCTTCCACAACTTGCCCGGCGCAAACAGCAGGAATAGAAAAGCCGTGCCAACATGCAGGGAAGGAAACGCGTTTGGCATTCCGGCCAGGAGGATTGCTTCCGGCTGAACCGCCGGCGGATGAAGCCACTGCGAGCCGAAGGCATAGACCGGACCGCAGGCGGGAAAGAGAGCATAAAGCAGGGGGCCTGTTACCAGCTCGGCCACGTAGGCAAGCACAATTGAGGCGCGAAGTTTGCTGTAGGTAGTTACCAGGAACCACGCGATCATCATCGGGACCATCATCTGGTAGATGACCCACAGTGGAACGCGCCAAAAGCCCTGCAATGAGCGCGCAATAGCAGATGCCTGGAGGCCCAGAGACTGATCCACGCGGAACAGCACATAGTCGAACTTCCAGGGGAAGATGCCGCCTTCGCGCCCCATTACGGTGGTGAGAAGAAAGCCATAAAAGAGATTGAGCGTGAGGGCGAAGACGAGCAGCGGACGGGTTTTGTCTTTCTGGTCCCTCAACATCCAGATCGCCGCGAAGAAAAGCGCCAAGACACCGAGAACCGGCGGATTCAACAGCATCTGCATTACATGCATGGTCTTCTCCGTCCCGAAGGAATCCGTTGAGCGATCATGAGGCCGCAACCGCCTTATCGGGGGCAAAGGAGCCGGAGGCGCGCGCAAAGAGATACCATACAAGCCACGCCGGCGAGATCCAAAATATGTTGCCGAATGCAGACCGACAGGCAAGACGATCTGGAACTCGATCAGGAGATAAACCAACGCAAGAATCGACAGCAGAATTTGCGACGGGTTACGGGAAACCGCATAAAGAACCGCCGGCAGGGCCAACGTTTGATCGAAGACCCAGCCGAACGGGGCGACGAGCAGAGAGACAAGCAGCAGCGGGCTGCCGTGCTCCAGCCAATCCCATGTTTTGCGGCGCGGCAAGAAATAGACCAGAGCCCATATGCAGCCGATCATGCAAGGCACGAATGCGAGCCACTCCGCGGAAGGCTTGACGGAGTCGCGCAGCAGGTCTCCGAAACACGGGGTAAATTCGCGCGTGATGACCGAGGTGCGCATGTAATACGCGTACTGGCTCCACGCCGCGGGATCAATGCACGTGGTGACTACGGCGCTCGCCGCGAAGGCCGCTACGCCTCCGGCCAGAATGCGGTAGGAGCGCGAGATGACGATCCAGACCAGCAGCACCAGAGCGAAAGGAAGAAACAGATGCGGCTTGAGCGTGCACAGCCATAGCGCGGCGCCCGCCGCGAAGGGGCGGGTTTTGTGCAGACGGAGAAAAAGAGCCAACCCGAAAAGCAGGAGGACGGAGGTTTGGCCCAGAATCACGCAGAAGAGCGCCGGGGGAAAGCAATAGCCAAGCCAGTCGAGATGGCTGCCCGCCGGGCCAAAGAGCTTCCATAGGGTGCGTACCGAGGCGATGAGCAGTCCCAGAATCACGAGCGACCAGGGGAGTGCGGCGGCAACCAGCCCCACGTAGCCGAGCGGCCAGGCGAGCGGGAGGGCCCAAGGTGCATTGCGCATGTAGTACGAACCGGGCCCACGGAATCCTGCGTCACGCTCGATGCGGCTGAGAGCCTCGGGATCGTAAGGATTGCCGTGGCGAACGAGTTGCTGGCCGGTAGCCCAGTAGACGATGAAGTCGCGCCGGGCGACGAGGGCGCGATTGAAGGGCAGGGATACTGAGAAACAGCGTGGTGAAAACGACGCCCAGCGCACAGGCAATCACAATCAATAGTGCGGCCCAGTCGCGATCCTTCGTCACCAATGACTCACCTTTCTGCTTTCGAACATCGCAATTATATCGGTCGCATGGGATCGGCTTGGCGCGATTGCGGCACGGGCATGCATACACCAGAATCAGATTAGCTATACCCATTGGCCCACACTTGCGAGGAAAAGCACCTTGCGAGGTCTGCGCTTGGGCGCGCGAGTTCGGGTTTTGATCCAGGGGCCTGAGTCTAAAGTGCCTGGCACAACTTGCGAAGAGCAGCCGCAGATCCCAATTCGGCTCCGATCGCGTTCCCACCCCAAGCGACAAAGACCTGTCGCCGGGGGGCCCGGCCTTCGCGATCTTCGCTCAGGGCAGGCTTTCGACTCGTCCGCCCCTTCGGTGCGGACTTGCTTGATTTCATGACAGCGTATTTATTGAACGAACTTCCGGGACATGCCCTGGTACGGCCGGGTACCACTTCAGGCGAACGCCGTGGGTTAGGATATCGCTTCTTTTGCAGCGGTCGCACGCGCAACAATGTACCACGCGAGCCAGACGGGAACATTCCAAAGATAAAGGGGCGACAGGACGTGGACTTTGCACATTTCTACGTCGACCAGGACAATCACCACGGCAAGGACTGTGAGCATCCAGCGATACCGGGTGAGGTAGGCTCCATGAAGAAGCGCGGGAATGGCCACACACTGGTCATAGAACCAGCTATAGGGAGCGGCTAACAGCGAAAGCAACATCAAGATACTGCCGTGTTCCGTCCAATCCCAAACGGCCCGGCGCCGCCAGAAGAAAATGATAGCCCAAACGCAACAGAGCGCCGCGGGCAGGTATTGCAGCCAGATTGCCTGCGGCTTGATCCAAAAACGGATCGCATCGCTTAAGCAGGGGATGAATTCGTTTTCGACGGAAGGCGAGCGCATCAGGCGGATGTAATCGGACCAGGCCACCGGGCGAATCACAGTCGCGATCAGGCTGCTGAGCACGAGAGTAACAGCAGTGCCCGCTACGATTTTGTAGCTTTTGGTAACGAGGATCCATGCCAGGAGGACCACGGAGAAAGGAACAAAGAGCTGCGGCTTGAGGGCGCAGAGCCAGAGCGCCGCGCCAGCGGCGAAGGGACGGCTGCTGTGGTAGCGAAGAAACAAAGCCAGTCCCAAGAGCGCCAACAGAGAGGTTTGGCCCATCACGAGGCAAATCAGTGCAGGAGAGAACGAGGCACCCAGCCAATGGATGAGGTTGCCGGGAGCGCCGTGCAACTGGCGGACGATCCACACGGAGATGAGCAGGCACGCGAGCAGGAGCAGAGTCCAAGCGACGGACGCCACTCGTATACCGACGAAACCAAGCGGGTAGACCAACGGCAACGCCCAAGGCGGGTTCCGCATCAGCAGGGCGCCTTTTGGCCCGAGGCCCGCCGAGTGCTCAAGCGGTTCCATCTCACGCAGGCTATAGGGATCGGCGTGGTGCACCAACTGGTGGCCAGTCGCCCAGAAACAGACGAAATCCCGCCCACCGGCCAAGTTCCCAGAAAACGGTATGACGCAAAGCAGCAGCGCGGTCAACGTCATCGCGAGCCCGAGGACAATGGCAATCGACAACTCAGCAAAATCGAAGCGCTTTTGCGCAGGAAGAATATCCAGCTCGCTGGCCATGGAGGCTATTCTACGGCAGCCGAAGGGACGGAAGACGGGAGGCCGTGTCATGGAGAGCTCCCCTTATGTTCAGGAAGATGCAAGCGGAGGCCGGTGATGGAGGCGAAGGAATGGCGGAGCACTGCCGTTACGCGGGCGCAGGTACATCGGGCTGGGACGAGGAACCAAGCTGTATACAGTGCCAGCCACTGAGGATGCGGCTGTAAACGGGGGTACACAGTCTCCGCGGTCACCACGGGTGGTCTCTGACGTAAGGCACTGATTCTAAACCTAGGTTGAATTTGCCCGCGAATGGCACGCCAGATGCTTCCAAAGAGTCGCCCGGCTGAGGCTGGGGAAACAAGACTCTCGGAGAGACGAAAAATGAATAATCTTTTTTTGACGCTGTACGTTAAGTTTCAGACCCTGATGGCCCGTGAGGAAGGTCAGGATCTGGTCGAGTACGCCCTTTTGGTTTGCCTGATTGCTCTCGCAGCCATTACTGGCGTAAGCAAGGTCGCAACCGCGGTCAACCTCGTGTTCAGCAACATCAGCGCCTCGTTGTCCTAGTCGCTTGACCGGAACCTTTCCAGAACCTCAGCCCCTTCGCGAGAGGGCGCGACCCGGTCGAATGGCCGAGCGCGCCTTCTCGTGCTTAGGACATCGGCTCGTAACAGAGCGGTAAGCAACCGGGCAAGAACGACAAGAACGGCCTGAGCCTTTGTTCTTGACCGTAAAGGCCACAGGAAGTTGTGGCGGCTCATTTCGCCGGCTGAGGCCGGAATTGCACCCAAGGAGAATTACACATGCGGAGCACACTTCTCAATTTGTACGTGAAATTCCAGGGCCTGAAGAACGGCGAGGAAGGCCAGGACCTGGTTGAATACGCGCTGCTGGTTGCCCTGATTGCTCTCGTTTGCATCACCGGCGTCAGCAACGTGGCCACAGCGGTTAACACGGTCTTCAGCAACATCAGCAGCTCGCTGTCGTAACCACTGACACTGACCGTCGGGAAGCTCAAGCATCTTCGTGGGAGGGCTACGCGTCCAGCCTCGAGCCGGAGCGTGGTCCTCTCACAAAGATTTACAGCTCTTATATAAGGGCAATGAACAACCAGGGCCCCCTGAACGGCGTCGGTTCTTCTTTGGCTTAATCCATTTTTCTTTGAGTGAATGACGGGAGCGTTCGTTCGTGAAGCTAACGCATGCAGGACGCTGGGTCAAGCTGAGAGATTACTGGGAGACTCCACAAATGAAGAACATCCTTCTGAGCCAATACGTGAAACTCCAGTGCCTGGCAAGCGGCGAGGAAGCCCAGGACCTGGTTGAGTACGGATTGCTGGTCACTCTGATTGCTCTCGTTTGCATCTCCAGTATCAGCCAAATGGCTGCTGGTGTGAGCACGGCATTCAGCAATATCAGCGGGTCGATGGCGTAGTTCGGGCGTTCCAACCAATCGCGGGAATTCGGCAACTTCACGGGAGAAATGCGCTGCCATCCGCCGACAGCATCGTGCCCTCCCAATAATGATCAGCCCCCCGCTCCCAGTCACCGCCGCTCCGCCGCGCAGCTCCAATTTCTTTGCGAATTCACAATTTTGCCCGATCGACGGGAGAGATGGGCCGGTGAAATTCCTCCGCTGCCGGCTCATGCTCGCCCATGCTTTTGCGCGTGTGGCAGGTTGACGATGCGGGTTCTTATGCCTGAACCCCTTGCGAGCTCCGCACTGATTCTCGTGTAGAATCTCGGTGATCCGCACTGGATTCCGCCTGCCGAATCGATATGCTTCTGTCCTCCTCCAATCAGCCCAATACATCTCTGCTGGTCCTTGGATGTGGATTGGCGGGAATGGTCATTGCATCCGCATTTGCGTGGCCGCGGCTGGGCGCCGGGGTTTTTGTGCGGATCGAGCGCGCGTTCGCGCGCCTGGCTCACAACCGCGGGATGGCGGTTGCAACCGTCGGGCTCAGCGTGATCCTGCTGCGCGTGGCCATTCTGCCCTTTTATCCCATTCCGCTGCCCTTTTGTCCCGACGACTTCAGTTTTCTTCTTGCCGGTGACACCTTTGCTCATGGCCGACTGGCCAACCCAACGCCCGCGATGTGGACTCACTTCGAGAGCATCCACATCACCATGGCGCCTACCTACCAGTCCATGTATTTTCCCGGCGAGGGGCTGCTTCTCGCGGCCAGTACAGTGCTGTTCGGAAATCCGTGGATCGGCCAACTGCTGGCGAGCGCAGTGATGTGCGCGTCGCTTTGCTGGATGTTGCAGGCATGGCTGCCGCGGAATTGGGCGCTGCTGGGCGGAATGATCGCCGTGGTCCGGCTGGGGGTGTTCAGTTATTGGACGAACACCTACCACGCCGCGGGATCACTGGGGGCGCTTGGCGGAGCGCTAATTCTCGGAGGGCTGCCGCGGCTGATGAAGACGGCACAGCTCCGCTATGCACTGATGATGGGAGCAGGCATCGCCATCCTTGCTCTTACGCGGCCCTACGAGGGAATTCTGCTTTGCCTGCCGGTTTCGGTTGTATTCGTCCGGTGGATGTGGAAAGGGAAGAACCGGCCCGGCCGCGCCGCGCTGGCGCGTCTGGCAGTAGCGCCACTGCTGTTTGGCGTTGCCGCAGTGGCATGGATGGGCTACTACGACTACCGCGCATTTGGAAATCCATTCACCCCGCCCTACACGGTCGATCGCAATACCTATGCAATCGCTCCATATTTCGTATGGCAGCAGCAACGGCCAGAGCCAGCGTACCGGCATCCCGAGATGCGGGTCTTCTATCACAAAGGGGAGCTGGACTTCTACCACCAGATTCACTCGGTGAAGGGCTTTGTACCGTTCACGCTGGTGAAGGTCGGGATTCACATTTCTTTTCTACGCCGGCTTTTTGCTGATGATTCCTATGATCATGGTGCGCCGCGTGTTTCTTGACCGCCGCATGCGCTTTTTGATTCTGTGCGTGGGCGTGCTGGCGGCCGGAATGGTGATTGAGATCTACCTTCTGGCGCACTATGTGTCGCCATTTACGGCGGCGTTTTATGCTATTGGCCTGCAGGCCATGAGGCACCTGCGGCTATGGAAGCCGGAGCGTAAGCCGGTGGGACTGGCCATGGTGAGGTTTACCGTGGCGGCGTGCGTTCTGCTGGCCGGAGCGCGGGTCTTCGCGCAGCCGCTCCACATTGCGCCCTCGGAATGGCCGCCGAGCTTCTGGAATTTCACCTGGTACGGACCGGAACATTTCGGCGTGGAAAGAGCCGGGATCGAAGCTCGTCTGGAACAGCTTCCCGGCCGGCAACTTGTGATCGTGCATTACTCGCCCAAACACGAGCCCCTCGAAGAGTGGGTCTACAATCACGCGGACATCGATGATTCCAAAGTCGTATGGGCACGGGACATGGGTGCTCTAGATAATCAGGAATTGATTCGCTATTACAAAGACCGAACGGTGTGGCTGGTGGAACCGGACGCGACACCGGCGCGGATTACGCCGTATCCGGCGCAGAGGCCGAAATGAATTGGGGCGAGGTGCAAAAGGATCCGAATCCGCCCCTGATGGGGATCCATAAGGGAGTGGCACCTTCGGCTCGAGCACGCCTCGATGGCCTGCACTTACTCCTGCTCGGCGCGCTCATTTTTATTGCCATAGGCCTTGTGGCCGATATAGTCATTCCTCTGCCGTTGCCGGACTTCATGATTATTTATTATGGCGGGCGCTGTCTGGTTCAGCATCACGATCCGTACCAGGTGAGCCAGTTCTGGTCTGTTTACCAAGCACAAGGCGGCTTTGTTCCTTCGGATCCCCGGGTTCTTCACGGGCTGCGACCGCTTATCGCCATATGCGTCAATTTGCCAACGACGCTCGTCCTGGCAATTCCTCTTGCGGTTCTACCGTGGAAGCTTGCCGCAGCTATTTGTCTAGTTCTGATCGGCGGCAGCTTCATCTTAGCTTGTTGTTATCTGTGGGGGTCCGCGGCCGCATGGGGTCCGCGCCATTCCGGTTTACTGGTTCTTCTTGTTTTGATCAACAGCGGCTTTCTTCTGTACTCAGGAAACGTTTCAGGACTCGTCATCAGCCTTTGCGTCATCTCGGTTTGCTCGTTTGTACGAGAACGATTCATTTGGGCCGGAGTCGTTTGTATGGCGGCCAGCCTTCTCATCAAGCCTCATGATGCCGCGTTTGTGTGGATATATTTCTTTCTCGCGGGCGGAATTCCGCGCAAGCGCGCCGTGCAATCCGTTGTGCTGGCCGCCGCGGTGGCCCTGCCTTCAATCATCTGGGTCTCCCACGTTGCTCCGAATTGGCTGCAAGAGTACCGATCTAACGTGGTTGCGGAGATGGCGCCGGGCGGCATCAGCGATCCGGGGCCGACGGCAGACAGGGCCCACGGCTCCGAAATGGTGATTAGTCTGCAGACCGTCTTGAGCCTCATTCGAAACGATCCGCACTTTTATAATCCGATCACGTATGTGCTTTGCGGGACGCTTCTCGTCGTTTGGTGCGTCAAGACGCTGCGATCGTCTTTCTCACCTGAGCGTGCCTGGCTGGCGCTTGCAGCGATCTCGGCCCTCACATTGTTGCCGATTTATCACCGGCGCTACGATGCCCGGCTTCTGCTGCTCACAATCCCCGCATGCGTAATGCTCTGGAAGCGGGGCGGCCCCATCGGGCGGTCGGCGGTGCTGCTCACGTTAGGAGCCATTGTGATTACCGGCGATGTGTTTTGGATTGTCTTCTTTAATCTCACGCACTACTCCGTTAACTCCGGAATCCAGGCGATGGCAATCGAGCCGCTGATCCTGCTGGCCCTCGGCGTCTTCTACCTTTGGGTGTACCTGCGAGATGCGCCCATGCATCCCTCTACGGAAGGCGGAGAATCCTCAGTAGGCTCGTGTGCCGCACATTCCGGCCCTGGAGCAGGCACATGGATAAGTGGGTCTACAATCGTGCTGACACCGGTGATTCCAAAGTCGTATGGGCAAGGGAAATGGATCCTGCCGATAATCGGGAGTTGATCGACTATTACAAGGACAGGACGGTGTGACTGGTGGGACCTGACACGACACCGGCACGGATTACGCCGTATCCAGCGCCGGGCGCGGCCGGCGCCGCATACTGAGCCCGCGAATTTTCCGCGGTATCGAGGACGAAGTTAGAGAGGACCGGAGAATGATCAACGGAAAGCGTATCGCGGTGGTCATGCCGGCGTATAACGCCGAGAAGACGCTGGAGAAGACGGTGCAGGAGCTTTCCGATGTCGTAGACATCAAGATACTGGTCGACGACTCCAGCAAAGACAATACCGCGGCGCTGTCGCGCAAGCTGGGTGTGCAGACCTTTGTGCACGACGCGAACTACGGCTACGGGCGCAACCAGCAGACCTGCTACCGCGAGGCGCTGGCTGCCAGCGCTGACATTGTGGTTATGGTGCATCCCGACTATCAGTACACACCTTCGCTGGTTCCGGCAATGGCGGGGATGATCGCGAGCGGCGTCTACGACATGGTTCTGGGCTCGCGGATTCTGGGCGCAGGCGCCCTCAAGGGCGGAATGCCGCTTTACAAGTATGTCGCGAACCGCCTGCTGACGGCCTTTCAAAATCTCTTTCTGGGCGTCAAGCTTTCGGAATACCACACCGGGTTCCGCGCTTTCTCTCGCGAGCTACTGGAGACGCTACCGCTGCTCGAAAACTCCGACGACTTTGTTTTCGACAACCAGATGATTGCGCAGGCTGTCATGTTCGGCTTCCGCATCGGCGAGATTTCGTGCCCCACGAAATACTTCGAGGAAGCGTCTTCGATCAACTTCAAGCGCAGCGTCCAGTACGGATTCGGCGTCCTGGCGACGACTGCCGGTTTTCGCGCGCACAAGCTGGGCATCATACGCGCACCACGGTATGGCGCGGGGGGCAGGAAGCTGACGCAGCAATACTATTCGCAGAACGCACGGCGGTCGTGAGGCAATCGATGCGCGCTGCCAAGCAGAAGAAGCAGTCTCCGGCCGGTGTGGCAATTCCCGCGCTGCTCATCGCTATTCCCGTCGTGCTCTTTTACAACGGCCTGTTTCGTCACCTCATCGACCTTCCCTACTACGACGATTACAACGCCCTGCTGCTGTTTCTGAATCAGATGGCGCAGGCCAAAAGCGCTTCGGCTAAGTTCCTGCTGCTTCTTGCCGCGCAGCACAATGAGTACAAGATATTTTTCGTTCATGGCCTGGCTTGGGCGCAGTTTGCCATGCTGGGCCATGTTAACTTTTTCCAACTATGTGTGTTGGGCGATTGCGCCGTGCTGCCGCTGGCGCTCCTTTTGTGGTGGATGTTTCTGCCCGGCCACAAGGATCTTGCCCGGCGCCTAGCACTCTTCGTTCCTGTAGCATGGCTGCTCTTCCAGCTTGGCTATTGGGAGACGCTGACCTGGGCCATGGCCTCGCTGCAAAACCTCTGGGTGATTGTGTTCTCCTTCGCGACCATCCGCTACCTGTTGCGGCCTTCGCGCGGGGCTTACGCAGGCGCGCTGCTTTTGTACGCCCTTTCGATCGCAACCTCAGGTAACGGGTTCCTGCTGCTTCCGATTGGGCTGCTGATTTTTGCCGTGCGCCGTCAGTTCGCCCGCGCCGCAGGCCTGCTTGCTGTGTCGGCGGTGTGCATCGCCGCGTACGCTTACCACTACAACGTGATGTCGTCGCAGGCGCCGCAACGCGGATCGGTGTTTTTAACTTTGCTGCACATGCGCCTCGATTACTCGATTGCATTCGTAGGCAGCGCTGGCGCCATCGCCGGCTCAACGACCGTCAGCGTGGCAATCAGCCTGGTGCTGGGCGTAGTCCTTTTGCTGTTCTTCGGCTGGATGGCCTGGCGTGGTTATGTCCGCCGCAATCCGCTCGTCTGCTGTTGCGTGCTTTTTATTCTGCTCACGGCAGTAGGCGTAGCCGGTTTGCGCTCGGACTTCGGACTGATCCAGGCCACCTCTTCGCGCTACACCATCTACGGCGAGTTGATGGTGATTTTGGCCTGGACGGCTTTCGTCGAGGAGTTTCTGCAGCGCAGGAACGATCCACTGCTCAGCATTGGTCCGTATCTGATGATGGCGATCGTTACTGTTCTTGTTGCGCTTTGGTCGGATGGAATCGGCTACAGGGAGTTGGTGGGGCGCGAGGATATGGCGGTGAAGTGGATGGCCGCGTACGAGCATCCGGGCTCGCCTGGGTCGGACGAGGCTCCCATGCCGCCCTTTAAGGAGAAAAGCGAATTAACGACAGTGTGGCGGGCGCAATCCCGGTTGATTCTCAACGATTCCATCCGGCTCGGAGTATATGAGCCGCCCAGACTTTAAAACGAATGCCGGCGCTTCTTGCTGACAGCTTTCGTTAGTGCGAGACAAGCGTTTGTGCCGCAGGGCCAAAGAACGGATAGAGATGACGAAGACTCTCGGACAGCAGGAAGGGATGGAGCTGCGCGTGTGGCAGCATAGCCTGGTCTTTCTGGCTGCCTGCGTCCTTCTGTTCACCCGGCGGCCGGATGCGATCGTTCACGCTCAGTTCTACGCCGAGGCAGGACACGTCTGGTTTGCCGATGCGTATAACCTTGGCTGGTGGAACGCACTTTTTCGCGCGCAGGACGGATACTTTCAAACCTTTTCGCGTCTGGGCGCGGCGCTGGCCCTTTTGGCGCCCTTCGCTCAGGCGCCGCTTGTCTTGAACATCATCGCTATCGCAGCGCAGGCGCTGCCCGTCAACTTGCTCACCGCTTCGCGCTCCGCGGGTTGGGGCAGCTTGCGCTTGAGAGCGCTGCTTGCCGTAATTTATCTTGCACTGCCCAATTACGGCGAGGTGAGTTTCGGCATCACCGAGTCACAATGGCTGCTGGCGCTGAGCGTCTTTCTGCTGCTTGTAGCCCGCGCGCCGCAAGGTTGGCCGGGCCGCTGTTTCGATCTTGTTGTTGTTCTATTGTCCGGGCTTTCGGGGCCGTTCTGCATCTTCCTCCTGCCCATTGCTGTTTTTACCGCACTCAAGCGCCGCGCCCGATGGCCGTGGGCGCCGGCGGGCGTGCTAGCGATGTGCGTGGCGATTCAGGCATACGCATTGCTGGTAATCGACCGTACCGGCCGCGCCCATCCGCCGCTCGGCGCCAGCCCCGCGCTGCTTGCGCGCATTTTGGGCGGCAACGTGATTCTGGGCGCCATCCTGGGCCGCATTCCATTTGCAACTATGCCGGGCGTGGGAATCTTTATCGTGCTTCTTTGCGCGGCGGCTGTTGGAACTCTCATCGCGTCGAGCTGCTTCTTCAGGCCGGGAATCGAGATGAAGCTCTTTCTCGCATTGGCGGGGATGATTTTTGTGGCTGCGCTTCTGTTCCCGGTGACCAATCCACCCGCGGGCTCCACTGTGTGGCAGATGCTGGCCAAGGCCTTCGCAGTGCGCTATTGGGTATTTCCTTCCCTTGCCTTCGCATGGTCGCTGGTCTGGTGCGCGCGCCAGGGAAACGCAGTTTTAAGAGCCGCGTCTGTGATGCTGTTGTGCGCCATGTGTCTGGGAGCCCTTATCAACTGGATAGAACCACCCCAGAGGGACCTGCACTTTGCCGAATACGCTGCAAGCTTTGAAGCCGCACCGGCGGGAACCGTCATCACCATCCCCGAAAGCCCTGAAGGCTGGACCATCCGGCTTATCAAACACGCCTCCCGCTGAGCCGTGCGTCTATCTTTTGGTATGACTTGTAAAGAACCGCCGGCGATACACTGGCAGCGAGGCGGGCCGCCTTGAGCAAGCTCCTGTCCGAATTTATGCTGCGTTCTGGATGTGCCGGGAGGGCCATCACGGGCTTGGTTCTTCTCATCTTTGCCGCGTTCGCGAACAGCCAGCCGCAGGACCTGCGCGCGCTTATCACCGTGACTGTGGTAGACGAGAACGGCCAGGCAGTTTCCGGCGCGCAGGTGACGATTACCGAGCAGGGAATAGCGCCGGCGCAGCTGTGGACCGACTATGCGGGACACTGCAGCTACGCGCTCCGCCAGCAAAAGCCCTACCAGATTCACGTCGAGAAGCCCGGATTCTATGCCGCCGATAAGACACAGGTTGATCCGGATCTCGACAGCGTTAAGGTCGAGCTGGCCCACGAGCAGATTATGCGCGAACAGGTGAACGTGACTGCGTCGTCGCCCGGCATCGATACCCAGCAGGTCTCCGATCAGAACACGATGAACACGCCGGAGATCGTCAACATTCCCTACGAACCCTCGCGCGACATTCGCGATCTGCTGCCCTTCAATCCCGGCGTGGTGCAGGATGCGACCGGGCAGGTGCATGTAGCCGGATCGGAGACGTGGGAGACGCTGGACACCATGGACGGATTCGATATCCGTTCCCCACTGGGCGGCTCGCTGAGCCTGCGTGTGAGCGCCGATGCGGTGCGCTCCATTGACGCGGAGACCACGCGCTATCCGGTCGAGTTCGGGCGCGCTACGGGCGGCGTCATCGCGCTATACACGGGAATGGGCGACAACAAATTCCGCTTCAACGCGACGAACTTCGTTCCCTCCTTTGAGAGACTTGAACGGAATCCGCTTTGACCAGTTTGTTCCCCGCTTCACCTTCTCCGGTCCGTTGAAGCGCGATCACGCGTGGTGGTACGACGGCGTGGAGTTGGAGTACGACAACATCTACATCTCCGAGCTGCCAGCCAATGCCGATACCGACGAGCTGGTGCGCGGGAGCAATCTCATAAAGGCTCAGGACAACGTAACTCCGGCCAACACCCTCACCGCGGGCCTGCTCTACAACAACTATCACTCTCCCTACGACGGCATTTCTTCGCTTACGCCCCAACAGAGTACGGTCAAGCGCAACACGCCTGCCTGGTTTCCGTACCTGCGCGACCAGCAGAGCTTTTCCGGCGGTGCGCTGCTCGATCTGGGAATTGGATATGTGCGCATTCGCGACGGATACGAGCCGCACGGGGACACGCCGTACGAAATCACCCCGGAACTTCAGCAGGGAAGCTACTTCGAGAACCAAACGGGAACTTCGCAACGGCTGGAGGGAACTGCAGCCTTGTACCTTCCGCCGCGGCAGTGGATGGGGCGGCACGATGTGCAGGCCGGGATCGACCTGGACCACATTGCCTATAACCAGAACCAGACGATGGCGCCGGTGAGCTATCTGCGCGAGGACGGAACGCTGCTGCGGCAGAGCGTGTTTCCGCAGGAGCCGGCGTTCACGCTGCACAACGACGAAATCGGCGCGTACATTCAGGACCGTTGGCAGCCGGCCAAGGGTTGGCTGGTAGAGCCGGGGCTGCGCTTCGACTGGGACGAAATCGTGCGGCGGCCTCTGGTATCGCCGCGCCTGGCCGCAGTGTTTTCGCCGCCGGGCGATAAGAATACGACCAAGATTTCGGCCGGCATCGGCCTCTACTACGAGCACACGCAACTCGAGTACCTGGCGCAGACCTACGCGGGCGCTCGCTACGACACCTACTACGAGGCCGATGGAGTGACGCCGACAGGCCCTGCGCAGGAGACTGAGTTTACCGCGGACGATGGCTTGCTCCACGAGGCTCGGGCGTTGAATTGGAGCGTGGGCGTCGAGCGTAAGTTGCCCTGGTCGATCTTTGCCGGTGCGAACTTTCTTGAGAAGCGCACGTCGAATGTTTTCACGTTTGCGAATGAGAGCGGAGCGGCGGCGCTATCGGGAGATTATTTGCTGACCAATGGGCGGCAGGACCATTACAGCTCAGAGGAGTTCGATCTTCGGCGGCTGTTTGGGAATGGCTATACCGTTTATGTTGCGTACACACATTCGTCGGCGCGTACAAATGCGGCGCTCGACTATTTGCCGACGCCATCGCCGCTGGGGCCGCAACAGAGCGGACCGCTGGCGTGGGATGTGCCCAATCGCGTTATTTCGTGGGGCTGGCTGCCGGTTCCGTTTGCGAAGCTGAGAAAGCGCTGGGACTTTGTTTACGTGCTTGATCTGCATACCGGCTTCCCGTTTACGGCCGTGAACGCCGCCGATCAGGTGGTTGGCGCGGCGGGGGCGCAGCGCTTTCCGGCTTATGTGAACTTCAGCCCCGGTCTTGAATGGAAGTTTCATTTTCGCGGCCAGTATTGGGGCCTGCGCGGGGTGATGGAAAACGCGACGGACAGCGGAAATCCGGCGGAAGTGAACAACGTGGTGGATTCGCCGGAATACGGAACCTTCAGCGAGCCTCAGGGGCGAGGTTTTACGGCGCGCATTCGTCTTATTGGGACAAAATGAACCGAAAATTGTGCGCCCGAAGACGGTCGAAGACCAATCAAACAGAATGGGTGACGCCATGCATGAACTTGGAAGAATGCTTTTAGGGATTGGGCTGCTGATTGCGCTGATCGGCGCGGCGATCCTGCTGGCCTCGCGCATCGGCTTGCCAATGGGACGGTTGCCCGGCGACATCTCCTACAAGGGCAAAAATGTTTCCTTCTACTTTCCCATCGGCACTTCTATTCCTGATCAGCATTGTCCTCTCGCTGATCCTGTACTTTTTCTCGCGCTTCCGCCGGTGACAGACTGCCGTGTTTTACTCTAAACGCAACAATGCCGCCCGGAGGCGGCATTGAGCGGCAAAGAATGAGTCCTGCAGCCCCCTAAGGCATTTCCAGAAATTATGTGGTTCTCGCGAGCTCCGAGCAGGGCCGTCGCTCCTTGGGGTCGCGCCGGCTCGAGAGCGTGCCTTCGGCCTACACTATTTCGGGAAATGCTTTAAACGCCGACGCCAAACTCGCTTGCCTGCTGTGAGCCGGCATTGGAATAAAAGTCGTAGGGCGTGCGCCGCTTGAATTTGTATCGATTGCGCAACTCCGCGCCCACATAGATGCCCAGCGCGGCCACGGCGATTCCTACAGAAAACCACGTAATCACGCGAATAGCGGTTGATCCCGCCTTCTCCGGCGCGGGGGATTCTTCAACGGACAACTCGGTCTCGGGATCGACAGGCATCGAACAGCCTCCTGCACTTCCATGATAGCGCAGGTCATGACACGCGCGGAAGGCTGATCCCTGCGGAAAACACGGAAGTAATCTATGCGGCAGTCTCAATGCGGGCCAACCACGCAGCTTTTTCAATTTCGGGAAGAAAGCTGCCGCGGATGGAGTTAGCAGCGAGTTGGCGCAGCTCTTCGCGCGTAAAACCCTGTTCGGTGTGAGCGAGCAGGAACTCGTTGGCGAGGTTGGAACCGAAGAATGCGGGATCGTCGGAGTTCAGCGTGACCAGCAACCCACGATCGAAGTACTGGCGCAGGGGATGGGCGGCAAACGACGGGCAGACGCCGGTGCGAACATTGGACGTGGGATTCAACTCAATGGGGATTTGCTGCTCCTTGAGGTCTTCGACAAGGTTAAAGTCACGAATCGCGGATACCGCGTGGCCGATGCGCTCGGAGCCGATGGCCAGGGCTTCGCGAATGGCTTCGGGACCGGTGGTTTCGCCGGCGTGGTTGGTCAGGCGCAGCCCGGCGGCGCGCGCCTGCGCATAGAGAGCGCGAAAGGGATCGGAGCCGGCCAGCCGCTCGTCTCCACCGAGGCCGATGCCAACGATCGAGGGGTATTGCGCGCGCATCTCGGCGGCCTTGAGGAAGACGCGTTCGGCTTCCTCGACCGTGAAGTGACGGACGGCATCGAAGATCCAATAGAGTGAAAGACCCAGCTCGCGCGCGGCGCGCCGGCGGGCGCGTTCCAGCCCGGCGAAAATCGGCTCGAAGCAAGCCGGATCGAAGTTGCGCCACATATAAATGACGCCGACGGAGATATAGACCTCGGCGTGGACGACGCCCTGCGCATCGAGCTGCTGCATCATGCGCCAGGCCGCGAGTTCGTAGTCTTCGGGGTCTTTCAGGCGCCGGGTCACAGCCTTGAACGATTCGATAAAGCCGGTAAAGTCGGAGAACCGATAGATCGTTTCGGCTTGGGGAAGCGTGAGCGGGTGCTCATCGTGCCGCGCGCTCAGCTCGGCGAGCGTGGCAGGCAGGATAGTGCCTTCCAGGTGCAGATGCAGCTCGGCCTTGGGCAGACGGCGGATGAAATCCTGGATCGCGGTCACAATTTCAGTTTACGGCGGCGAGTAAGCGAGTCAGCAAAGTCAGTGGGGTCATTATTCGCTTTTGATCGCAGTGGCATGGTTGTCAACGAAGGTGACGGTCCACTTTTTGTCGGCTTGATCGTAGGTAACGGTGCGATTGCCTTCACCGGAGCGGTCAGCTTGCTGATTCTGGCCGATGGACATGCGGGTTTGAAGCTCATTCATTCCCGGAATCACTTGATGCGCGCCGATCGCGGTCCACACGTTCTTGGGCCAGTTGTCGTAGATGGTGTGGGGGTCGTCGTAGTAGAAGAGGACGTCGCAGAAATACTCTTCCTTGCTCGAGTCCATCACGCCGATGGCCGTGGCATAGAGATTCGTCTTGACGCTTGCATTACCCGGAAGCGCGAAAACAGCAAAGGCCTGGCGGGCTCCGTGCGAGATGCCGTCGTCGACGTCGGCGGGCGGCGTGGCCTTGATCACCTTCTTGATGTCCAGGCGCTGCGCGGATGGGATGACGCCGATGCGCCTGGCGAAAACGATATGTCCCGCTTCATACGGGAAGTAGGGCATGGTGTAGCCGTTCTTCATCCACACGCTGGTACCCTGCAATTTGAGCGCATCGTCGAACGTGGTCATGAACATCATGCGCACGGGCGCCTGGTCGTCTGGCGACTGGCTCTGCTCCGGGCTGGTTTCGGGAAGAATGCCTGGATTGCGGCGATGCCAGAAGACGCTGAACAGGTAAATGCCGCCGATTATTACCGTCGCCAGCGTGATGAGGAGAGCTTTCTGCCAATCCTTCACGGAGCCTCCGCTACGGCACGCGCCGCGGCCGGGCGAACTCGGAACGGTGCCGGCTGTATAAGAAGTAAATAAAAAGGCCGATGACCAGCCAGATGATGAAACGGTACCAGGTGATGATTGGCAACCCGGCCATGAGCAGGAAGCAGAAGATCACGCTAAGGGCAGGAATGATTGGGCCGCCGGGAACGACAAAGCCGCGACGGCGGCCCGGCTCGCGGAGGCGCAGGACGATGACGCCGATCGAGACCAGAACGAAAGCGAACAGCGTGCCGATGTTGGAAAGGTCGGCGAGGGTGCCGATGTCGAACAGGCCGGAAGGAATGGCGACCAGCACGCCGGCAACCCAAGTGGAAAAGGCCGGCGTGCGGAATTGGGGATGCACGTGGGAGAAGATCTTGGGCAGCAGGCCGTCGCGGGACATGGAAAACCACACGCGCGATTGCCCGATCTGGTAGACGAGGATCGAGGAGATCATGCCCATGAGCGCGCCGAGCAGAACCACGAGGCGAATCCAGTAGAGCGGGATGGCCGCCGGGCAACAAGGAAAGCTTCTTGAGCGCGTTCACCACCGGCGCGGCGTCGCCCACCATGGAATGCCAGGGAACCAGGCCGGTGAGGCAGACGGCGACGGAGACATAGAGCACGGTGCAGACGATCAGCGTGGCGATGATGCCGATAGGCAGGTCGCGCTGCGGGTTTTGGCATTCCTCGGCGGCCGTCGAGACGGAGTCGAAGCCGATGTAAGTGAAGAAGATGATGGACCCACCGGTCAGCACGCCCGACCAACCGTTGGGCATAAAGGGATGCCAGTAGGAAGGATGAATGAAGCCGATGACGGCGAAGATGAAGATGAGGATGGCGATGAGTTTGAAGCCCACCATCATATTGTTGGTCGAGGCCGACTCGCGGATGCCGCGCACCAGGATGACGGTGAGGATCATGACGATGAGAAAGGCGGGGATGTTGAAGCCGAAGTGCCAACCGGAAGGATAGAGCGTCTTTCCAGCCAGGTCCTGCAGGCCGTCGGGAAGATAAGCGGGCGAGATCCAGCGCGCCGAGGGATGGAGCCCGAACCAGTCGAGCAGGTCAACTACATGAGCAGCGAAGCCTACGCTGACGCTCATATTTGAGCCGGCATATTCCAGAATCAGATCCCAGCCGATGATCCAGGCGATGAGCTCGCCGAGCGTAGCGTAGGTGTAAGTGTAGGCCGAGCCGGCGATGGGAATCATGGAGGCCAGCTCGGCGTAGCAGAGGCCGGTGAGCGCACAGACGAAGGCCACCAGGATCATGGAGAGCGCGATGGCGGGGCCGGCGCCGGGACGGCCGGCGAGAGCGGTGTGGGTGATGATGTAGCTCGCCAGCGGCGTATTCACCATGCTGGAGGTGTCAAATTGCTCGCCGGAGATGGCTGTGCCGATGACCGTGAAGATGCCCGAACCGATGACCGCGCCGATGCCCAATGCGGTGAGCGACCAGGGGCCGAGGGTCTTCCTGAGCCTATGCGCAGGCTCTTCCGAGTCGCTGATCAGCTTGTCGATCGACTTGCGGGCAAGCAGTTGACTGGGCAGTGAAGATCTCCTTAGAAACAGCTATCAGCTATCAGCTATCAGCTATCAGCTCCATTTTTCCCAAATTGGCGGCATCGTATGAGCATGGAAAAGCTGAAGGCCGGCGGCTGATAGCTGAAGGCTGCTTTTCTTACCGCTTCGACTGACCGCGGACCATCTTCTTCACTTTCTTTTTCTGTGAGCCGCGCGGTGTGGTGCGCTTGGCCTTGGGGGCCGCTTTCTTGCGCGCCGCTCGCTTCAGCTTCTTCCGTTCCGTCTTGTCCTTGATCTTTGTGGTATCGGCCACGTTAACCTCTTTCCATCGAGTCTATTCGAGTGTTTCGCGCAACGCTGGGCGCGCGACTTTTTATGGTAACAGGGATGGGGCCGGCGAGAAAGCTCGCGGCCTCGAATGAAACTTGGGTTACTACCCCTGGACGGATTCACGATGCGAATTCACGTTCCGATTCGTGATTCAGCGTACAATGAAGACAGACCAGAACCTGATCCCAGAACGGAAATTGATCCCACCTGCTCGGTTCCAGGTATCCACTCGCTCGGGCATCCACGCGCTTCTGACGAGCTCAGTACCTCACGCAACAATCACAGGTCCACTGGAGTTCTAATGCGTTCTGACCAGATACACCGCGCGATGTCGCAGGGGATGAACCGTTTTGAGGTCTGCCAGATCGTCTCCAAAGGCGTGAGAGCCATCCACAAGACCGGCGCGCGCTTCGAAGATTCCATCAACGATGTGCTGCAATACATGGGAACTCACGACATGCACATGGAAAACCTTCACTCGACGACGCCCGTGGTGCTAGCTAAGCTTCTTAAGCCCGCCGCGTAAAGGCTTTCGGCCGTCTGGCGCGGCCCGCGCGCCAGACCGAAGACCATTCACAAAATAGAAGAGGACGGCATCGCTGCCGCCCTCTTTCTTGTTTCGAACCGGTTACCGTGCCTTAAGGCTTAGATAACCTGGACATTCTCGGCCTGCCAGCCCTTGGGGCCTTTGGTCACGTTGAACTGGACCTTCTGGCCTTCCTGCAGCGAACGGAAGCCGTTCGACACGATGGCTGTGTGATGGACGAAGACGTCCTCGCCGTTTTCACGGCTCAAAAATCCAAATCCCTTGGCGTCATTGAACCACTTGACTGTGCCTTGTTCCATGAGTGTTACTCCTTGTAATGCTGATGTACCGCCGAACGCAATGTGGAAGTGTTTTGCGTGTGGGAGCGGTAACTCGGAACAGGCAAGAACTTCAAATCGAATTCTACGATCAAGTTGATTGTACCACGGATCGTGCAAACGGGCCCGAATAAGCAGTCTCTAAATCGGGAACCGCGTTGAAAAGAAACGTAGTTGCAGCGTGCTCGTGGCCCAAGACCCGAAAACGGAGCCGGGCAAACCACTCTGCTCCTTTTTCAGCCGCCGTCTTTTGGAGGTCCAACAAAGTCGGACCGAATTGAGGGGTCAGGATGGCGCAACCCGCATATATACTGTGGGTTTGTGCGTTTAGGTGAAGGTTTGCAAACCTTTGTACCCCGGTTCGATCGCCGGCCTGCGCCCCCAAATCTTCAAGTGCCTGCACCTGCTCTGTCATTTCGCAGCTAACTTCAGCCAGCCACCGGGATGTTTTGCTCTCTCGAATTGAACGAGGATTGCGCCATGGCCGAAATCGAAGAGAAAGACCTGCAACAGCAATTTGCCAGCGACAACTACGCGGGAATCTGCCCCGAGGCCTGGCAGGCTATGGAAGCGGCCAATCGCGGACATGTGACCTCGTACGGCGACGACCCGTGGACGGCGAGGGCGGCTGACGCGTTTCGCAGTTTGTTTGAAACGCAATGCGAAGTGTACTTCGTCTTCAACGGCACGGCGGCCAACTCCCTGGCGCTGGCGTCGCTTTGCCAGTCGTACCACAGCGTAATCTGCTCAGACCAATCGCACGTGGAAACGGATGAATGCGGCGCACCGGAGTTCTTCTCCAACGGATCGAAGCTGCTGGCAGCCGCGAGCGATACCGGCAAGCTCACTCCCGAAGCCATTCACGAACTGGCGACCAAGCGCCATGACATTCACTATCCCAAGCCGCGGGCGGTCACACTGACGCAATCCACTGAGACAGGGCGCGTGTACACGCTCAAGGAGCTGGGCGCGATCGCAGAAGAGTGCCGGGGGCGCGGACTGTCGCTGCACATGGACGGTGCGCGTTTTGCCAACGCCTGCGCCAGTCTGGGCTGCTCGCCGGCAGAGATGTCGTGGAAGAGCGGCGTAGACGTGTTGTGCTTCGGCGGCACTAAGAACGGCATGGCGATAGGAGAAGCCGTGCTGTTCTTCAATCGCGAGCAGGCTACCGACTTCGATTACCGGTGCAAACAGGCGGGGCAACTGGCGTCGAAGATGCGTTTTCTTTCAGCGCCCTGGGTGGGAATGCTGGAGAGCGGCGCGTGGCTGCGCAACGCCGAGACATGCCAACCGGTGCGCGCGGCAGTTTGCTTCGCAGATTGGCGCGATTCCCAGTGTGAGGATCTCGCAGCCCGTGGAGGCAAACGCGGTGTTTGTCGAGGCGCCGGAGGAAGTTCTGAATCGGCTCCGCGGACGCGGATGGAGTTTCTATACCTTCATCGGAGGCGCGGCGCGCTTCATGTTCGCGTGGGACACCGATCCCAAGCGGGTGGATGCGCTGAGCAGCGACTTGCGCGAGTGCGCGGCTGCCGCGCTGCCCGCGTAAAGCAGGCGCCAGCTCGCGGCGCGGCTATCGACGAACGAAAAATGTCACCGCTCCGGTGACTCCCACATACCGGATTGCGCCGAGCGGAAGATGGCATCGATTGCGGCCATGTTGCCGATCGAGTCTTCGAGCGGGACGGGAACCTCGGTATTGTCGCGAACCGCGCGCGCGAAGGCGTCGCCCTGCAGCGTGTACTGGTCCGCAGCGGGGAACGTTTCAGTGGTGATGCCGCTAAAGGTGAGATCGCCAGTGGTGTCGATGAAGAGCCGAGTCGGGCGGTCGGGCGGGGCGTTGAAGGGAATCTCGATCTCGATGCGGCCGCGCGTGCCCAGAAAGTGCATACGCTGGTAGGGAAAGAGTTGCGTGCCGCAGGTGAAGACGGCCTGTCCGGAGGGGAAGTCAAGGATCGCCGAGGTTAGGCGGTCAGTGCCCAGCTGAGGATCACGGTCGAGGAGCGCAACCACGCGGAGCGGCTCCTGACGAAACCCGAAGCGCGAGCCATGAATACAGTAGCAACCGATGTCATAGACGCCGCCGCCGCCCGCTTCCAGTTGATTGCGGATGTTGGCGGGGTTGAGGTTGAAGTAGCTGAAATGCCCGTTGATCGCGCGCAGATCGCCGATGCGGCCCTCATCGAGCAATTGCCGCACGCGCAGCCATTGAGGAGCGCGGCGAATCATAAAGGCCTCACAGATTTTGACTCCGGTGCGGGAGCGCACGCCGAGCAGCGTTTTAGCCTCGGCGACGCTCATGGCGAGCGGTTTTTCGCAGAGCACGTGCTTGCCGGCCTCGGCGGCCTTCGTAGTCCAGGGAACATGAAGCTGGTTGGGCAGCGGATTGTATATGGCGTCGATTTCCGGATCGGCGAGAAGCTCCTCGTATGATCCGTAGGCCATGGGAATGCCGAGATCCACGGCTGCCTGGCGGGCTTTGGCGAGATCGCGCGAGGCGATTGCCGTGACAGTAGTGAGATCGCCCTGCTGCATGGCCGGGATCACCTTTTTCAGGCCGATGTTGGCGGTGGAGAGCACGCCGAAACGAAGTTTGCTGGACATAAGTGCATGATACCGCCAGGCGCGTAAGGCCGGCGGCGCTGCGGGAGACGCGCGAATTCAGGAATCACGCGTAGTTGACGACCAGGGCGAGCGCCTCGGCTGCGTTTGCGGCCACGCGCACCAAATGCCGGTTGCGGGCCTCGATAAATCCCTCTGCTGCCGCGGAATCTATAAAGGCGAGCAGCCCGCTCCAATAATTTGCAGTGTTGATCAGAATGCACGGCTTGGCGTGCAGGCCAATCTGCGCCCAGGTGATCGTTTCGAAAAGCTCCTCAAAGGTGCCATGGCCGCCCGGTAGCACAAGGAAGGCATCGGCCAGCTCATGCATTCGGGCCTTGCGCTCGTGCATGGACGGCACAATCTCAAGCGAGGTGAGACCCGTGTGCGCAATTTCGCGGCCTTTGAGCACATCGGGCAAAACGCCGATGACCTCGCCGCCGGCCGCGAGCGCAGCGTCGGCCAGTGCGCCCATCAGGCCACGGCACGCTCCGCCATAAACCAAACCCAGGCCGGCTCCGGCGATGGCAGCGCCGAGAGCCGTAGCCTCGGCGCGAAAAGCGGGATTGTTTCCGAGGGCCGAGCCACAGAAGACAGCTACGCGGCGAACCGGCTTGATTGCGTTGGTCATCCTGTTTCCAGAATAGCTGTCGAGAGTGGCTGGAACAGAGCAACGGCTTCCGCTTGCTGGTTTAGTATTTCAACATTCAGATGCACGGGGAGACGCGAGCCATTTGAGCCAGGCCCCGGGCAGGAGTTCCGCGTTGCCAAGTCGCCTCAGGTTTCCAAACCTCTTCAGGGGGATTCGACCGTTCCGCCGCGTCGGGGCCCTGCGCGATGCGCGCGCCGGGGTTGGCCTGGCCGCGATGAGCATTCCGCAGGTGCTGGGCTACACCCGAATCGCGGGAATGCCTGTCGCGAGCGGTTTCTACACGCTGCTGCTGCCGCTAACGGCGTTCGCGATTGCGGGGTCCTCGCGTTCTCTTGTGGTAGCTGCCGACTCGGCAACGGCCGCCATTCTGGCCAGCGGGCTGGCGGGGCTGGCACCGGTCGCCAGCGCCAAATATGTCGTGCTTGCCGGGTATGTTGCGCTGCTGACGGGTCTGTTCCTTCTGCTGGGGCGATTCCTGAAGCTGGGCTTCATTGCCGACTTTCTTTCGCGTACGGTGCTGCTGGGATTTCTGACCGGGGTGGGATTTCAGGTTGGCATCGCGGTGCTGGGAGCAACAGTCGGCCTGGAGATCCACTCGCGCAGGACGGTGAGCCAACTGGTTGAGATTTCTCGCGGGCTATCCGGCATTCATCTGCCGACGCTGCTTGTTTCGGGATCGGTTTTGGCGGCCGTGCTGCTACTGCAACGCTTTGCGCCCAAGGTTCCTGGGTCGCTGGTGGCCGTGGTCGGCGCCACGGCGGCCAGCGAGATCTGGAATTTTCAAGCGCATGGCGTTGCCATCGTCGGCGCGGTGGCCGGCGGGTTGCCGCATCTTGGATTACAGCCGGTGAACTGGAGAGAGATTCTGCCGCTGATTCCGATCGCCGGATCGTGCGCGGTAATAATTATTACCCAGAGCGCGGCGACTTCGCGGGTATACGCGCTGCTGCACGATGAAGAGATTGACGAAAACCAGGATCTGATCGGGCTTTCCGTCGCAAATGCCGCGGCAGCCTTGAGCGGAACTTTTGTGGTCAACGGAAGCCCGACGCAGACATCGTTGGTGGTAGAGGCCGGCGGACGAAGCCAGATAGCCCAGCTTGCGGCGGCGGGCGTTGTGGCATGCGTGCTGGTGTTTCTTACCGGGCCGCTCCAGTATCTGCCGCAATGCGTACTTGGCGCTCTGGTCCTTCTCGTTGCCATCCACCTGATCGATCTGCGCGGCCTGCGGAACTTGCGCCGCGAGAGTCCAGGCGAGTTCGTGCTGGCTGCGACTACCACCGTCGTTGTTGTAGCGGCAGGCGTGGAAGTGGGCATCCTGCTGGCGATGTCGCTGTCACTGCTGCGCGTGGTGCGCCATAGCTATCATCCGTACACCGGCGTGCTAACCCCGGATGCGAATCACATTTTTAAAGTAGTTCCTCCTACGCCTGGTGTCGTTACCGAGCCAGGACTGGTGCTGTATCACTTTGGGGCCGCGCTCTTCTATGCCAACGCCAACCGCTTTGCGGAGGAGATTCTTTCGCTCGTCGGGCCACAGCCTTCCCCGGTGCGCTGGGTGATTGTCGACGCTGAAGCCATCACGAATCTCGACTACAGTGCGTCCCGCGTGGTTATGACGTTGCAAAGCCACCTGGCCGAAGGAGGGGTCCAATTAGGATTTGCACGACTGCCATGGGAGACGAAGGCCGACTTCGATCGTCACCACGTTACCGAGGCCGTGGGTCCATCCCTTCTCTTCGACCGCCTGCACGATTCGATCGATGCATTTGAGAAGCTGGGCGGCGCCCGGACGGTGTGAAGCGGGATTGCGCCGGTAGAACTGGAAGCGTCCCGCTGCAAAGGGCTTTTCAGCGCCGGTCTTCTGTGTCATGCTTGGACGCATGGGAAGCAAAGATAAGGGCAGAAAAGAAGCGAAGAAGGCACCCAAGCCAAAACCGAAACCGGAACCAGGACGCAAGCGCGAGATTTTCTCGCCGCCGTCGCCGCCGAAGTAGACGCGCAATTCCTGTGATCCTGCACGCGCCGTGAGGCCTGTGCGTGGAGTGTAGTCATTCATGGATCCCGGTGGGGGCCACGCTCTCGCAGGACCGATGGGGGAATGCTATCAACAGAACGGCCATCCGATTTCGGATGGCCGTTCTGCGTGATCAGGCTGGCAGGATGCCTACGGCTGAGCTGCGACGCCTTGATTTTCCTCGGCGCGGGCTTGCGCCTTTTCGGCGAGAACCTTGTGCGCGTTGTTTTCGAGAGCCTGGGCTTCGGGCATGTAGGTGAGCGCCTTCTGGATCATGGGGTCCCAATCGGCGATCACGCGTAATCCGGCGAGCTGGCCGAACTGGATGGTGACGATGTCCTGTTGGATGTGCGCCTTCAGCCAGTCCATGCAACTATTCAGGTCAGCATCGGTCCAGTCAATGTCCTGGCTGGTGAGAGATTTCTTGAAGTCGCCTAGAACTGCGTCGTTGACCTGGAAGTTCTTGTCGACGGTATGAGTGGCCACGTAGACCGGGGCGAAGTGGAAGAAGGCGTCTTTGTAGACGAGTTCGTCCTGGAAGCGGCTGGTCTTGAGGGGCTCAATTTTTTCGTCGGGGGTGATGCCGCCACCGCCGTAGACAGTGCGCCCCGAGTCGGTGAGCTTGACCTCGCGGTTCGCGGAGTCGGCAGGCAAGCCGCCGCCGGCGTGGTTGTAATAGTCGTAGAGCGACATGCCCTGGTAGTTTCGCTGAATCAGGCGGCCGGAGGGCGTGTAGTAGTGATATGTGGTGAGGGCGAGGCCGCTGTCCTCGCTGAGGTTGTAGACGGTTTGAACCAAGCCCTTGCCGAAGGTGGTTTCACCGACGATCAGCGCGCGGTCGTGATCCTGCAAGGCGCCGGAGACGATTTCGGCGGCGGAGGCCGTGTCGCGATTGACGAGTACGATAATGGGGAAGGTCTTGCCGCCATTGCCGTGAGTGGCCACGTAATTTTGATCGGCGTAGGCGCGGCCCTTCTGGGTGACGATGGTCTGGCCCTTGGCGAGCAGGTGGTCGCAGACATCGACCGCCTGGCTTAAGAGGCCTCCGGGGTTTTCGCGCAGATCGAGGAGCAGGCCTTTCAGATCGCCGAAACTATTGATGGCGTCCTCCATCTCCTGGCCGGTGGTCTCCTGAAACTGCGTGAGGTGGATGTAGCCGATGCCGGGACGAATCTCGAATTTCAGATCGATGGAGGGATGAGGAATTTCGTCGCGTACGAGGTTGAAGACCAGGGGCTTGGGCTGGCCGTAACGAATCATCGTGACCTGAACGTTCGTTCCCTTCGGTCCCTTAAGCGCCTTGGCGACCTGGTCGGAGGTCCAGCCGTCGGTGGATTTGCCGTCGATGGCGGCGATCTCGTCGCCGGGGTGAATGCCGGCGCGGTAGGAGGGCGTGTCTTCATAGGGCGTGACGACGTAGACCTTGCTCTTGCCGTCGTTGTCGTTCTGTTGCTGGATGACCATACCGACGCCGTAATAGTGACCGGTCTGATCTTCGCGCAGACGGGCGTAAGCCTTGGGATCGTAGAAATGCGAGTGCGGGTCGAGTACCTGCAACATGCCGGGTATGGCGCCGTCATAGATCGCGTCGTCAGCCTTGTCGGGGGTGATGGGCTCGGCGTAATTCTGTTCTACGATTGCGTAAACATTGGCGAAAGCCTTCAAGCTGTCGCGAAGCTGGCTTTCATCCTGCGCGGATTGAGCGCCGACACGACGCTCAAGCACGGTGCCGGCCACGGCGCAGACGGAAAAGAATACAACCACGGCGAACAGCGCGCGACGAGCACGGGAAGTCATCGGCAAACCGAACCTCCAAACGGTCTGTGCGGCAGGCGCCCAAGGGCGGAATTCCCATCGCCTGAGAGCGAATCCGGCGGGTGCTGGAATGTCGCTCTAGAAAAAATTAACCTTGCCCGGTACCGGCAAGGCCAGGGAGATGGAAGAACCGCGCGCGCAGGGCCTGCGAGGCCGTCTTCGGCTAAAGTATAGCACTCCAGAGTTTGACGAGCACGGAGCGGGTCCGGTAGCGGCATCACTGCGGCGCGGGGCCGCGCACAGGCTAATCCTATGCGCCGCCTCAAGTTGAAAGTGCGCTCTCCGCCGCCGGCCGCAGGCCAGCCGGAGCCTATCTTTTAGGAGCCAAATATCCAGAACCCAGCCATTTTCCCAATCGATGTGCGAATCAATCAGGCTGCGGAAAGAGCAGAAACAATGAGCGAAGCGGCATGCGAGGCTTCATGCAGGGCCGACACCCCATTGATATCGTGGCTTTTGCGGCGCAAGTAAATTCGCGCCCTGCCAGAGGAGGCCGCGCCGAGAAAGCGATTCCACAGCTTGCGACGCTCCTTCCCCCTCAAATCGATGCGATCTGGGCACCACCCTGCTTTCCGTTTTGGCTCTCCAGGGATTTACAATGGCGTCTATGTACCCAGTGGCAATAAATCACGCCCACTGCCGGGGCCGATTAACGATCCTATGACTTTGAGACTGATCCGCAAATTCGCAGCGATTGTTTTCAGCGCGGCGGTGCTTATGGGCGCCTGTCTGGCCCGGGGGCAGGCAAACGAACCGGAGAGCCCCTATGGCGGGACGACGGTTGAGGACATTATTGCCCGCGTCAACGACCAGATCATCACCAAGTCGGACTACGACCGCGCACTGGCCGAGCTGGACCAGGAGGCGCGCCAGCGTGGCGAAACGATGCAGCAAATGTCGGATGAGCACAGAGATCTGCTGCGCAATCTGATCGACCAGCAACTATGGCTTTCGAAGGGCAAGGAGCTGGATATTACCGGCGAGACGGAGCTCGTGAAGCGGCTGGACGAGATCCGCAAGCAATACAAGCTGGATTCGATGGAAGACCTGGAAAAGGCGGCCAAGGAACAGGGCGTGTCGTTCGATGACTTTAAGGCCAACATCCGCAACCAGATCATCACCCAGGAGGTGATGCGGCAGGAAGTCGGCGAACATATCGAAATGACGCCCGGCGAGGTGGAGCGGTATTACGAGGCGCACAAGCAGGATTACGCGCAGCCGGAGAGCGTCCGGTTGAGCGAGATTCTGATCTCGACAGGACCCCCGGGAACCGACGATCCGGCAAAGGTTGCCGCGGCCAAAGCGAAGGCCGCCGATATTGAGGCGCGGCTGCACTCGGGCGGTGACTTTGCGCAGTTGGCACGGAGCTTCAGCGACGGCACGACGGCGGCCGAGGGCGGCGATCTGGGGCAGTACAAGCGGGGCCAGCTTCCCAAAGTGCTTGAGGACAAGACATTCGATCTGAAGGCGGGCCAATACACCGATCCCATCCTCACTCGTGAGGGCTACATCGTCCTGAAAGTGACGCAACACACTCCGGGCGGACCGCGGCCTTTCAAGGACGTGGAAGAGGATGTAGGACAGGCGTACTACATGAGCCTGATGGAGCCGGCGATCCGCGATTATCTGAGCAAGATGAGAGATGAGGCCTTCATCCAGATCAAACAAGGATATGAGGACGCCGGCGCGACGCCCGCCGAATTACATTCGAGCATTAGCTTCAGCACGTATGTGCCGCCGTCGCCGAAGAAGAAGGCCAAGGTGGAACGTACCCGGTTCCGCGAGAGCACGCACACGTTCCGGCAGAAGTCGGGAGCGGCAGCACCGCCAGGCGAGCTGGCAGCGTCGGAAACTAACGCAGCGCCGAAGACACCGGCTGAGAAGAAAAAGAAAAAGAGTAGCAGGAAGGAAGAAGCCGCCATCGAGAAGCCGGGTAAGAAGGAGAAGATCCGGTTTGGGCAGGCGCCGCGCGAGACGTTGCCCGAAGCCTCGAAAAACTCGGTCACAGAGAATGCGGGCGCGTTGCCTGAGACGGCCTCGAACAGTGAGGAGCCAGCCAATCCGCTGGAGCCCACCGCTCCGACGCGGAAGACGCGCTTCAGCGATCAAGCCAGGGATCATAAGAAACAGAAGGTAAGAAGCAGCGAGGGACAGCAGGGTTCTACAGGGCCTACACCACCGAGTGCGGCCGAGGTTGCCGACCAGGAGACGCAGTCGACTCCTTTGGGGCTGTCGGGCCAAACCGGCAAAAAGAAGAAGAAGGTGTCCACTGCGACCGGCGAGAAGACTCGCCTGGCGGACGAGAAGAAGACTCCCTCTGAATCGGCACCGAAACCGGTACAACAGCCGACGCCCATTCCTCCAGTGCCGGGAGCACCGGCGCCCGAAGATCATCCAGATCAACCTCAGCCGCAGCAGCCTACGCCGCAACAACAATAGCGCCTGGTACAGCGGTCCGATCTGGCGGGCCTGGGGGCACCCCCGTCAGGTTTTAGCGTGAGGCACGCAGCCTGGGCCAGATGCGGCGTGTTTTGGCAGCCTGAGCCATTTGCGTTAATCTTCTCGGCAGAATGAAAGACATCTATATTGCGGATCTGACAGGCTTCGACGAAGGAAAGCTCTTCGACAGCTTTTTCCTCGTTCTGGCCAAGCAGCAGCGGACAACCAAGACGAACAAGCCGTACCTGAACCTGATCCTCGGCGACAAGACCGGGCAGATCGAAGGACGCGTGTGGGAGCTTGGCGATCCGCGCATCGCCAGAGACTTTGAGCGCGGCGACATTGTGAAAGTACGGGGCAGTGTGTCGCGCTACGACGACCGCGCGCAGATGAAGGTGGATCAGTTACGCAAGGCGCTCGTGGGCGAGGCCGACAAAATGGATATGCTGCCCGCAACCAGCCGCGATGTGCGCGAGATGTGGGCGCATCTTGAGGCGAATGTCGAGAGCCTGAGAAATCCTGACCTGAAACGGCTGCTCAAGGCGCTGCTCGCCGATCCAGCGCTTGCGCAGGCTTATCGCGAGGCGCCGGCGGCGCGGCAACTTCATCATGCGTGGCTGGGCGGGTTGCTGGAGCACGTGGTGAGCCTGTTGGGGCTGGCCGATCGTGTCGCGGCACATTATCCGATGCTGGATCGCGATCTGCTCGTCACTGGCGTGATTCTGCACGACATCGGAAAGATCCGCGAGCTGAGCTGGGACACGGGATTCGACTACACAGTGGAAGGGGTGCTGCTCGGGCACATCCAGATGGGCGTCGATCTGGTGGAAAAGACGATCGCCGGGCTGCCCGGATTTCCTGACCGGCTGCGCACGCTGGTGCTGCACATGATTCTTTCGCACCACGGAAAGCTGGAATTCGGCTCGCCCAAGCTGCCCATGATTCCCGAGGCGCTGGTGCTCAACTTTCTCGACGATCTCGACGCGAAGATGCAGGCCATGGCCAGCGAGTTCGAAAGGTCGGCGCGCGAGGGAAGAGCGCCGGATGAGATGACGGGGAAGGTGTGGGCGCTGGATCAGCGGCAGTTGCTGAATACGAGGGCGTGGCTGAAAAATGATGAGCAGTAGGCGCTTTCAGCCTTCTGTTTTCTGCGCGTTCACCCGACAAGCCAGTCCCACTGCTCTTTGGTGAGCGGGACGACCGAGAGCCGGCCGATGACGACGAGCGGCGAGCCGGCGAACAGCTTTTCGGCTTTGATTTGGGCCAGTGTCTTCGGATGCTTGAGGCGCTTGCCCGTCTTGACGCGGACTATAGGGACTTTGGGATCGGTGGCGTCGACGCTGAGGACCGTACCCGTGCCTACGGCCGTGCGCTCGTCGCCGGTGTGGTAGAAGATCCACCTGGTTCCGGGTTTCATCTCACGCAGGTGCTTGACCGCGGTGGGATTGGTCACGCCGTCCCACACGGTCTCGCCGTCGCGCATGAGATCGTCGAAGGAGTAGACGTCGGGCTCGGATTTGAAGAGGAAGTAGTTCATAAATGCAGCAAACAGTTCACGGTTCGTAGTTCACAGTTGTCAGTTAGTCAGTTAACCCTCTGTTCTCTAGTCTCTATTCCCTGCTTTTCTATTCCCTACCTTTTTTGCGGATCTCAATGTTGAGACGCTTGATTTTCTGATTGAGGGTGGAGAGCGGGATGCGGAACTGCTCGGCAGCTTCAGTCTGGTTCCAGTTGCAGCGCTCGAGCTTTTCAATGATGATGCGGCGCTCGATGACTTCGAGGATGTCGAAGAGCGAGGAGTTGGGATTGTGCTCGAGGAGCGCGTCCTGGAAGCTGCGGCCCGTGATGTGTCCGGGGAGGAGATCGGCGCCGATGATGGAGCCGGAGGAGAGCACGACGCCGCGCTCGATGGCGTTCTCGAGTTCGCGGACGTTGCCGGGCCAGTCGTAATCCATGAGGGCACGCATGGCGTCGGGCGAGAGTTTGCGCGAGGCGAAGTTGTTCTCGCTGGCGTAGAAGTCGAGGAAGTGCTGGACGAGCAGCGGAATGTCTTCGCGGCGGGCGCGCAAGGGCGGCAGATCGACGGTGATGACGTTGAGGCGGTAGAAGAGGTCCTCGCGGAAACGGCCGTCGCGCACGGCCTGGCGCAGATCGACGTTGGTGGCGGCGAGAATGCGCACGTCGACCTGAATCTCCTGAATTCCGCCGAGATGCATGAAGCGCTTATCCTGCAAGACGCGCAGAATCTTGGACTGCGTGTCGAGGCCCATGGTGGCGATCTCGTCAAGGAAGAGCGTGCCGCCGTTGGCGACCTCGAAGAGGCCTTTCTTTGAGGCGATGGCGGAGGTGAATGCGCCTTTGACGTGGCCGAAGAGCGTCGACTCGAGCAACTCCGAGGGCATGGCGCCGGTGTTGATGGGGACGAAAGGCTTATCGCGGCGCGGCGAGTTGGCGTGGATGGCCTTGGCAATGATCTCCTTGCCGGTGCCGCTTTCGCCCTGGATCAACACGGTCGACCGGCTGGGCGCGACCTGCGCGACCAGGTCGAAGACCCTCAACATGGAATCGCTCTTGCCCACGATGTTGGTGAAGTTGTAACGCTGCTTCAGAGTGCGCTTGAGCTGGAGATTCTCCTCTTCGGCGCGCCGGCGGGCTACGGCGGAGCGGATGTCGGCGAGCAGTTTCTCGTTGTCCCAGGGCTTCTGGACGAAATTTTCCGCACCGGCGCGGATAGCCTCGACGACATTATCGACGGTGCCGTAGGCCGTAATCATGATGATGGGCAGATCGGGCTGACGCTCTTTGAACTGCGGCAGCAGCTCGAGGCCGCTCTGGCCGGGCAATGCCAGATCGAGCAAAACCAGGTCGAAGCTCGCATGATCGAGCAGATGCAGCCCTTCTTCGCCGTTGGCTGCAGTTTTGACAGCGTAGTTCTCGAGGGAGAGCAGCACTTCGAGCGATTCCCGGATGCCGGCCTCGTCGTCGACAACCAGGATCGAGGCTGTGGCGTCGCTGCCGTTTCCTGCGGGCGCGGAGATGGATGCGTTCACGGGTAATTCTTCTTCAGCAGTGGGCTCAAGCATTGACCGAAGTCCTTAATAGGGGAAACTCAAGGTGAAATGTGGTGCCGGAGCCGACCGCGCTTTGAACGTGAATTTTTCCTGCGTGCTCCTGAATGATGCCGTAGCTGACGGAAAGGCCAAGGCCTGTACCGCGCCTGTGGCCCGGCAGGTTCTTGGTGGTGAAAAACGGATCGTAAATGCGCTTGAGGTGCTCGGGCGCGATGCCGGAGCCGGAGTCGGAGATAACGGCTTCAACGTGGCCATTGACCAGCGTGGCAATACCCAGGCGCCCACCGCCGGGCATGGCGTCCTTGGCGTTCAGAAACAGATTGAGGAAGACCTGCTGCAGCTTTCCGGGATTGCCGTGGATGGCGGGAAGCTCGTCGGCAAGATCGAGATCGACGAGGATCTGCGCGGTCATTAACTGGTGCTCCAGCAGGGAAAGCGTGTCGCGAATGACCTGATTGAGATCGGTGGAGCGGAATTCCGTTGTGGAGGTGCGGGAGAAGCTGAGCAGCCCGTTGGCGATTTCGGCGGCGCGGAAGCTCTGCTGCGTGATCTTGTCGAGTACGGGACCGAGGCGTGCGTCGCCGCGCAGTTGCTTGGCCAGCATCTGCGCGTAGGAGGAGATGACGGCGAGCGGCGTGTTGATCTCGTGGGCGACGCCGGCGGCGAGCAGGCCGATGGAGCTGAGCTTGTCCGCCTGAGCGAGCTGGGACTCGAGCATGACGCGCTCGGTGATGTCGTCGACCAGGATGATGCGGCCCACGGGAACGAAGTCGCGCGAGAGCAAGGGCGCGATGGCGATGTTGACGGTGCGCAGTTCGCCGGCACGAGTGGTGAGCGGGAACTTATAGAGGTGGTGCACACCCTGTTCGCTGCGGAACTCTTCAATTGCCTCGATGAACTCCAAAGGAAAAACGGAACGAAGTTCCTGCCCCAGGGCTTCGGCGCGGCTCAGGGCGTACATGGCCTCCATTTGCGCGTTCCAGCTTTCGATGCGGTCGCCAAGATCGATAGCCAGGATGCCTACGTTGATGGATTCGACGATGTTTTCGTTGAATTCCTTGAGGCGCTCGAACTCGGCGATTTTTTCTTCCAGGCGCGCGTAAAGGCTGGCGTTCTGGATGGCAATGCCGATGTAACTGGCCAGGGATTCCAGGAGTTCGACATCTTCGCTGGAGAGAAAGTCGCCGCCCAGGGTGCGGCCTAGACCGATAACGGCGATGGTGCGGCTGGCGGCCTGGCCTTTCTCAAGGTGCACCGGAGCCACACGGCATGGCAGATAGTAGTTGAGGTCGAGCAGAGCCGCCGTGCGCCGCTCGTCCGGTGGCAGATGCAGGACGGCCTGAGCGTTCTCGAAAAAAATATGGGAGTGGCCCTGGACGCGGTCGAAATTGAGAAAATCGAGGGCCAAATTGTTGTGCGCGGCATCGACTTCTTCGGGCAAACCGTGGGAAGCGGCAAGGCGCAGGCCGCGTGAGCCGGAATCGGGATCCTGAGCCGCCAGAAAAATGGCGACACGGGCCACGCGAAGCGTCCGCGGCAACTGCTCGACAATGGAGTTGAGCAATGCCTGGAGGTCGGTTTCGGAGCTGAGGCCGTGGCCGAACTCGACCAGGGCACTGCGGTAGTCGTAGCGATGGCGGTCGAAGGCGCGATCGACCCAGCTCTGGATCCGGCGCTTGAGGGGATCGAAGACGGCGGCGGTCACCAGAATGGCGATCACCGAGTCCCCACTCGCGCACCGCTTCAGGCAGCCGTATGTGGACCACGATCGGAAATCAGCGCAATGATGCCGAAGTAACCGCCGCCAATGAGCGCTACCGACAGTGTGTACGCCACGCTGCGCTTGAAGATCAGGTCGGTGTCCATCAGCCGGTAGCGGACGATGGCCCAGGCGAATGTGAGTGGCAAGAAGATGAGCGAGAATCCGGCCAGATTGGTGAGAAGTTGTGGAGGATTCAGATGGAGCAGGTAGGGAACAGCGTAAAAGAGCGTGAAGGGCAGAACCGCGAGCAGGGTGCCGCGTGTGACCCACTTCAACTGCTGGCGCAGCAGCGGAGTCGTCGCGCGGCTGTAGCTGCGCAGGAAGAGGAGCGCAGCGGCGACGTAGAAGATCGGCGTCGTACGCCGTGGCGATCTGATTCAGCCGGTCGAGCAGCAGCTTGGTGGCTTCGCGCGTAGTCAGGGACCAGACCCACAAGGCAAGCAGCCCGGCGCCGGGCGCGTAAACCACGGGCAGCAGCAAGCGGCGGCGGACGTTTTTAAATCGCTCCTCGGGGAAGCTGAGCGCGAAATGGAGGAAGAGCGCCGGCTGCAGCGCTTCGGCCACAACATTCGTCCAGAAGACGATCCAGTCCAGAGTGTCCAGCTTGGTGGTGTACTTGAGCGCGTAGAGCGCAAACGAAACCAGGCAGAAAAGGTAAAAGTGCGTGGAACGAGGCGCGCCCCAGCGGCGGAAGAGGACATAGAAGCCAATGACGAGGTAGATGAGGCCGATGATGCGCAGGCCGTAGTCCAGGCTGCGATCCAGCGGCTCGGGAATGACCTTAACAGGCGCCTCGAGGGGAATGCCGTCGCGGGTGATGGTGTAGTAGACCTGGCCGTAAGGGCCGGCGCCGTAGAGAGCTCGTTCCAGATCGGCGACTCTCGTGACGGGTGTAACGGCTGTGGTGGGGGATTCGCTGACTCCTGTCAGCAGGTCCCCCACCTGAATGTCCGCACGCTGACCGGGTTTATCGGGCAGCACTTTCTCGGCTCGCAGGCCCCCCGTGGCTTCACCCCACCACACGCCGTCATCGGGCTGCGGAAACTGGCGCTGCTGGAGGAGATTCAAGACCGCGAGGACAAACAACGCCGCTGTGGCTAAGGCCAGCAGCGTAGCCTGAACGCGATTGAGAAGGCTTGTCTCCATGAGCGGAAGTTTCTACGTCAACCGTTCTACCAGCACGTGGGCTGCCACGCGGAGGGGATATGGCCTGAAGTCAGCGGTCGCAGGCCAATCATTTGAGAATACGTGTGATATGGACCTCGGGCATGGCGAAAACGTCAACCCTGAGTGAAGTAGATCACAGCGCGATTGCAAAAAACAAGACCGGGTATACAGAGAAGAGAATTGGCCTATGGAAAATAGTAGACCGAAGAAATGTAGCGAGTTATCGGGCAGCTGCATAGAAACAAAGGAGTTCTGAGACGATGGATTCTCGCTGCATTTGACCGCGTGGGACTGCACGTTCAAGGCAAACGACAGCCGCGGCATAGGGGTCGGGAATCGGCTGCAGGGTCAACGCTGCCCGTAGGTGGCCTTCGGGCCATGCTTACGGAGGTAATGGTATTCCGAGACGTGCGCGGGGATTCCGTCCCCCGGCGCGCCCAGCAATACGCTTCGGTATGCGAGCCGCGCAATGTATTCGAGGACGTCGGCATGCTCGACGGCCGAGGCGGGATCCTTGCCCCAGGTAAACGGGGCGTGACCGGCCACCAATACGCCGGGAACGGCTACAGGATCGAGATTGCCGGCGAGGAAGCAGCGGACGATCACCGCGCCGGTCGCGCGGACATAGCCAGAATTCACGTCTTCGGCGGTGAGCGGCTCGGTCACGGGAATGGGGCCATGGAAGTAATCCGCATGAGTGGTGCCGAGGCACGGGATGGGCCGGCCTGCCTGCGCCCACGCCGTGGCAAATTCGGAGTGGGTGTGGACGATGCCGCCGATCTGAGGGAATTCGCGATAGAGCAGGGTGTGCGTGTCGATATCGCTCGACGGGCGCAGCGAGCCATCGACAATGTTGCCGTCGAGATCGGTGACCACCAGGCTGGCAGGAGTCAAGCCAGCATAATCGACGCCGCTGGGCTTGATGACGACGAGCGGCCTGGTTCCAGTGCGGTCGATGCCGCTGGCATTGCCAAATGTGTGGGGCGCGAGGCCGAGGCGCGCGATCTCCTGATTGGCGCGGAGGACTTGTTCGCGGAGCGATTCCAGCAGCATGGCGGGTCCTGTGAATAGAGTAAATCGTGGGCTAGAGTCTGTTATCCACTTTCACGCCGGTGGCGTTGCGCGGGGCTAAGGGCATCGGGCGCCACCAAAACAGAGCCTGCCAGTGTCTATACCCTCAGCCAGTAGGGCTCGGGCGCCACAGCCCCCAACTCGGCGAATTCAGCATCCGTGAGCCGGAAAGCGGCAGCGCTGACGTTCTCTTCAAGGTGCTTGACCGAGGACGTACCAGGGATGGGCAGCACGACCGGCGATCGACGCAGCAGCCACGCCAGCGAGACTACGGCTGTAGACACCTGGCGCGCGACGGCGATTTTTTCCACCACTTCATTGGCTTTGCGGCCCTGCGCCATCGGCCCCCAGGGCAGAAACGCGATGCCACTGGCCTCGCAGTAGTCGAGCACGAAATCCCACTCGCGATCAGAGAAGCTGTAGCGGTTCTGCACGCTGACGATGGGGACGATCTTTTGCGCTCGGTGAATGTGCTCGAGCGTGACATTCGAGAGCGCTACGTGACGGATCTTGCCCTGCTCCTTGAGCCGCGCCAAAGTCTCCATGGAAGCGTCGAAGGAGACAGCTGGATCGGGCACGTGAAGCTGGTAGACGTCGATGCGATCGAGGCGCAGGCGTCTGAGGCTGCCTTCGATGGCTTGCTCAATGTGCGCGGGGCTGGCGTTGTGCTGCCAGACGCCGGGACCATGGCGCGTCCAGCCGACTTTGGTGGTAATGACGAGGCCGGCGGGATAAGGGTGGAGGGCTTTCGCGATCAGTTCTTCGGATACGTCGGGTCCGTAGGAATCGGCGGTGTCGATAAAGTTGACGCCAAGCTCGACGGCGCGGCGGAGCGTGGTGAGTGCGGCATCGATATCGTCGGGAGGCCCCCAGATGCCCTTCCCGGTGATGCGCATGGCGCCGAAGCCCATGCGGTTCACGTTGAGATCGCCTCCGAGGGTGATGGTTCCCGCCTGGGCGGCGGGCGATGCCGGGGTTTCAGTTGCCATTGGACCTCTCTGCTTCGATTTTATCCGTCCAATTTGATCCGCATCGACAGGAACGGGCTAAGAGTAGCAGGTTGAATCCCCTGGCGGACGCCAGAAATCGCTCATCGCCGAAACAGTCTTTCAAGTCACGCGATTGGGCCGGGCTTGGTGCAAGATCAAGCACTGAGGCCCGCGCGATCCCGGCAATGAGCGGCAAATTCCTGATGAAGACACTGAATTTGCCAGCAGTTCGCGGTCTTGCCGACGCGGGCTCGATGGACAGTTTGGCGCGAAAATGGATGTGGGGTTGTAAACTTGCGCCGGGTGAGAACGTCTACCAAATCGATGGCAGCCGGAACAGCTCTAAAGCCGATGACCGTGGAAGCGGCGGAGGGGATGGCTGCGCGGGATTTCGCGAGCGTTGTCGAAAGCCACCGGCCACAGATATTCCGATTCCTGCTGGCATCGCTGCGAGACGTGGACCTGGCAGAGACGCTGACGCAAGAGTGTTTCCTGAAGGCGCACCGAAACTGGAAACACTTTCGCGGCGATTCGAGCGCCATGACCTGGCTGATGCGGATCGCCATCAATCTGCAGAAGGACCACTGGCGCAACCGGCGCATGCAATTTTGGCGGCATACGCAGGCCAATGCGGTGGACGTGGACGAGGCCAGCCAGTGGCTGCCCAACGGCGAGCGCAACGCCGAGCAGCAGATCCTGGCGCGGGAGCAGGTGGCGCAGGTTTGGAAGGCAGTAAAAGGCCTTAGCGAGCGGCAGCGGACGGTGTTCCTGCTGCGCTACGTTGAGGACCGGGAGCTGAGTGAGATTGCGCAAGCCACGGGATTGAGCGAGGGCACGGTGAAGGCACATCTGTCACGGGCGCTTACCAGAGTGCGCGCGGAGTTGAGAGGAAAACGGTGAGCTGGAAAAACCGATTGGCGGGAGAGATCGACGATTCGATGTTGGCGGAGGCGCTCCAGAACTTCAAGGCGAGCGTGGACGCCTGGAGCGAAGCAGCGTACAGCCGGACGCGGACGGTGGCGAGGCCAGCGCGGCATAGCTGGCGGCTGGCGGCTGGTTGGGCGCTAGGATGCGTGCTTACGTTAGGGAGTGCAGCAGGAGCCCTGTACGAGCAGCATCACAAACAGGAGCTGGCGCGGATCGCGGCGATGGAAGCTGCGGCACAAAAGGCCGCGCAGGAACGCGCGGCGGACGAACAGTCAGCAGCGGAGAGCGCGACTGCCGAGAACGCGGATCTGCTGGCAACGGTGGACAGAGATGTTTCGCGCGAGGTTCCGGCGGCTATGGAACCGTTGGCGCAACTGATGGATGAGAACGGCTCGAAATAGAAGACACCGGAAAAACAGGGGTCACAAGAGAAGGCGAGAAAACCCTCACAATTCGGGGGCGGAGAAAACAATGAACACAATGAATTCTGTACGGCTGGTATTGGCGGTAGCGGGAGTGTTGATGGTTGGGGGACTGGCGGGCGCGCAAAGGCCCGGCGGACCAGGAATGGGGCCCGGCTTCGAGCAGCATCGGCCGCCGATGGAACGTGCGTTCGGATTCGCAGACGGGCAGTTCTGGAACAATCCGAACCTCGTGAAGCAGTTGAACCTGACGGACGATCAGCGCAAGGCGATGGATGGAATTCTGCAGGACCATCGCATGAAACTGATTGACCTGAGGGCGAATCTGGAAAAGGCAGAAGTGGCGATGGTTCCGTTGATGAAGGCTGATACGCCGGATCGCGCCGCGATTGAGGCGCAGATCGACAAGGTCGCGACGGCGCGGGCGGAGCTGGAAAAGGCGAATTCGCTTTTTCTGCTGGACATTCGGATGCAATTGAAGCCGGACCAGTGGAAGCAACTGCAGACCATGCACGAGAACCGGATGGCGCACGAGCGGATGCACGATCGTGGCCCGGGCGGATGGGGCCAAGACGGTCATGGACCGGGCATGGGTGGGCCGGGCGGCCAATGGCACTCCCGTGTACCCCAAGCAGCTCCGCCCCCGCCACCTCCTGCAACGCCACAGGGAACGCCGGGTCCAGCTCCGGGAACGGGAGAGGAATAATAATCGCGCGGCGCGAGTGAGATGAAATGCCTGCGCAGAACCTGCCTTTGCAGGAAGTAAGCAAGGCGGAAGCGCGAGAGACTTACACACAGGGCAAACACAGCTAAAAGAAAACAGGTGGCGGCAGGGGAGGGATTTCCCTTGCCGCCGTTTTGTTGCGTCCGCAGAGAAAAGCGGGCTTGGGCGCTTTCAGCGGCGCAACACGGGGCTGCGAACTGACTCGCGGTGACAGGTCAAATGGATTCTGTACCATCAGGGAGGGGGAGAGCTGTTTGTGCCGAATCTTGCTGCTGCCGACTGGCTGATCCTGCTGATCTACGGCTTTTTCATGCTCACCGCCGGATTCTCGCTCAAGCCGGCAATGACAGGGAGCAGAGAGTTCATGCAGGCCGGGCGCGCGATGCCTGGCTGGCTGTGCGGACTGGCGATGCTTGGCGCCGGTCTTGGCTCGCAGGGGCTGCTGGGCATGGGCGCTGCAGGAGCGCAGTACGGGCTGACGAGCGTGGGATTCTTCGCGCTCGGCTCAATCCCGGCAATGCTCTTCGTGGGCCTCTACCTGATGCCCATCTTCTACGGTTCGAAGTCAGGTCTTCCTGCGGGGGGAGTTGCGGCGCGGTCGATTCCGGAGTATGTTGGGCGGCGCTTCGACCAGAAGACGCGGGCCCTTAGCGCGTGCATGTTTTTGGGCGTCGCCACATTCGGCGCGGGCATGGCGCTCTATGTCATGGCGCGTATCTTCGTCACGCTGCATGTATTCGATCGAATTGCGGATTTGTTGCACCTGCCTCCGAATGGAACCCTGCTGCTCGCGATGGCGCTGCCGGCGGCGCTGATTCTGACCTATATTTTGCTCGGCGGGCTTGGCGCGGCCATGTACAACCAGGCACTGCAGTTCTGCCTTGCCATTGCCGGACTGCTGCCTGTTGTGCTGTTGGGTCTCAAGAAGATCGACGGCTGGGATGGGCTGAAGGCTGCGGTTCCGGCTGATTTCTTGCACGCGTGGGGCAGCGCGGCCCACGCGGGTTCGCACGTCATCGGCGTGGGCGCGGTCTTACTGGTGATTGGCGTGGGCCTTGTGCTGGGCGGCGGCACGTGGTGCACGGACTTCAGGCTGCTGCAGATGCCGATGGCGGCAAAGAGTTTGGAATCGGCGCGAAGAGCGCCGCTCACTGCCGCGGCGGTGTGTGTGCTGGCGCCGCTCGTGCTCATTCTTCCGGGACTGATTGCCGTGAGATTGCCGACGCCGCACACGACGATTGTGATCTACAACGAGAACGGCGCAATAGTTCACGACATCACCGTTGTGCCGCCGAACGTGGAAGCGGGACAGGGTCTTGTTCCCGCAAAGGCCGGTGCGGATGGAAAACCCGTGATGGCCGCGGACGGCCACGCGGTGCTCGACTACGCGATGGCCACACCGAACATGCTGGTGCAATTCTTGCCCATGGGTCTGCTGGGGCTGGGAATTACGGCGCTCGCGGCCTGCCTGATGGGTGGCGTCACGGCGAGCGTGACGGCGTTCAGCACGGTTTTTACCATCGACATTTTCCAGGCGTTCGTTTCGAAAGGCGCGAGCGACAGGCACCTGCTCGCCGCGTCCCGCTGGGCTGCGGCGGGCGGCGTTTTGCTGGTGCTCGGAGCAGCGTGCTCGGCGATGCGCTTCAGCAGTATGCCCGACGCGATGATGCTTGTCTTCGCGGTGGTGAACGCGCCGCTGTTTGCGGTGCTTTTGCTGGGTACATTCTGGAAGCGCGCGACTGGACATGGCGCATTTGCCGGGTTGGCTGCGGGCGCGGCGGGGGCGCTGTTGCATCATGGGCTTGCACTGCCGGGAGGTGAGCAGCGCGGCATTCACGGAGGGTGGATCGCGGTCCTTTACCATCCGGAAAGCGAAATGGCGCTGGGTTTGGAAACGGCGCTGTTTGCATTCGCCGCAAGTCTGCTGCTTACGGCGGTGGTGAGCATATCCACGGAAGCGCGGCCGGAAGGAGAACTGAAGGGGCTGGTACGTTCGCTGACGGCACGGCCGCCAGCCAGCTCAAAGTGGTGGAGGCGGCCCGAGGCGCTGGCCGCCGCGATTCTGCTGGCAGCGCTTGCGGTGAATGCAATCCTGCTCTAACAAGGTGGTGAACTTTTGTGGCGAATGCAGGAAGACTAACATCGGGCTCCAAAGAGATTGCAGCGACATTTTACGACGCGCGGATTTCGATGGGAATGTTGTTCACGCTGATCGGAACGGTCCTGACAGCATTCGGGCTGGCAACGCGCGACCATACAGAGGTCTATTCGAAGAGCCTGGGGATCGACGCCAATCTCTGGTGGGGATTGGTGATGCTGGCGTTTGGCATCGTGGTTCTCATTCCTGGGCCGCCGCGGGCAGACGAAGTTGGAGAAGAGAGAAGAAGCAACCTTGGCAATCCTTCCCGCCTATTTATTGTCCCCTGCTCTGCCTTACTCGCCCCGCGCGCTGAAGCGCATGGTGCGGTAATCAAACGTGTAGCTCTCAAGCTGGTCGAGGGCGTCGATGCCGATTACGCCGTAGACGTCGTCATGCGCGTTGGAGCCGAGAGGCTGGGTGAGAACGGGTATGTAGTGGAGGTCGATGGTGGCGCCGCCGACGTCGAGCGGGACCGTCTCGGCGACGTAGGCAGGCAGCGGCGCCGCCTCCATACCGGGAAACGAATACATTTCCATCTTCTGGTTATTGAACTCAGCGGCGTGCTCGTCGAACCAGCGCGATGTGAGATAGGTCTGCTGGCCGCCTGCGTCGATAGCGAACATGCGGTCATCGGCCGCAGATGAGCCGCGGCTGCCAGCCGAATCCGAAGAGGAATCGGCGGGATCTGGACCGCGGCCCAGCGCGACGATGATTTCGTCGCCGTCAATATAGAAGCGGGCGCCGGTCGTGAGCAAGTCGCCGCTGCCGCTGCCCGCGACCTGGCTGGCGGGATCTACCTCGATGGTGTTGTCGCTAACGGTGATCCGGCCCATCGCCGCGAGCGCAGGATAGCCCAGAACTCCTTCCACCTGATAGCCGGAATGAGGAAAGTAGTAGTCCGCGTCGTCGTAGACGAAAGCGGTGACGTTGTGCAGCGTAAGACGGCCCCCAATGGTGAAGCGTGGAATGACGGTGACGTGAACCTGGATGGGCCGTCCAGTAAGAGTGTGAATGGTAGCCGATTCTGCCGAGACATCGAGACCGGCTTCTCTTGCGGTAGAGCGGGAGATGAGATTGAAGGGAGCAGTGGGATCGAGCATCCAGCTATGTGAGCTCGGAGTCGATAAAGACGGGAACGTCAATGAGGCCGAGAGGGTCGGTGCTGACTTGAAGCCTGAAGGGCTCGCAAGGGTCGACGGTCGTGGGCGGATTGCCTTTGGCCAGGGGCAGCATCTTGAGCGGCATCTCGATCTCATCCCGCTCGTCGGGAGTCAGCAGGGCGTGGAGGCGGTCGTCGAGCACCTTGTATGCCTGACTGGCTTTGGCCCAATCGCCGAGTCGCAGGTAGTCCTCAGCGAGCGTCATGCGGAGCAGTTTTTCGCTTGCGGTGTTTCCGCTGGACGTCACCTGATCGACGAGCGGCTCGAGGAGTTGAACCGATTGCTCGAGTTGATTGGAGCGGTTGGCCAGGATGCCGCGATAAAACTGTGCCCGGTCAGGCGATAGCTGGCTGAGCTGGGCCTGAACGCGATCGAATTGATGATCGGCGAGGAGGTTTTGCAGGCGTGCATCGGTATCGAGGCCGCTGCTTGTTCCGGTGCGAAGTTGGGCGCCGGCGCCGGGCTGCTGCGCGGCGGAGGACGGTTGAGCTTCCGGACCCGATGTGGAGGGCGCGGATGGTTGCGTTATCTGCCCGGCCGGCGGTTCCGCAATTTGCTGCGCGGCGATCGGAAAAAACGATGCGGCGAGCACAAAAACAAGCGCCGGCCCTGCCATCGGCAACAGCGCGATTCGCGCGCGATGCGCAGGACACCAGTTGCTTTGTGCCGCGAGTCCACTGAGGCGGTGCATCTTCACTTCGACGTTAACAGATTCGAACGGCATAGAACCCGATCGCATCGGCCGCTCGCGTTCTAACTCTAACCTGCTCAAAACGCTGTGGGGTGAAACGCGGAATTTTTTCTAATCGAACGTCCGCGCTTTTGAGACGATCTTCACGCGATCGCCGGTAGACTTGAGATGAGCAATGAAGCGAAAAACGATTGCACATTATGAGATTCTGCGGCGGCTGGGCGCCGGAGGCAGCGGCGTAGTGTACGCGGCCAACGACACGCTGCTGCAGCGGCCTGTGGTACTGAAGATGCTGCACACCGGACTGCTGACGGCCGAGCAGATGCGATCGACTGTACTGCGCGAGGCACGCCTGGCCTCGGCGATTGAACACCCCAACGTGTGCGCCATTTACGAGATAGGTGAGAGCGGCGACGAGGCCTACATCGCCATGCAGTATGTTCCCGGCCAGCCGCTGGACGAACTCATCAAGCGCGGACCGGCCAGCCTGCAACTTGTGCTGTCGGTGGGAATTCAGATTGCCGATGGGCTCCAGGCGGCACATGCGCTGGGCATCTTTCACCGCGATCTGAAGCCGCAGAACGTGATGCTGACCGACGGCGGCCTGGTGAAGATTCTGGACTTTGGGATGGCGCGGCGGCTGCGGCCCGAGGATGCACAGTTCGATCCCGCAAAGCCTGCGCTGGCCAAGGACGCATCGGTCGCGGCCACGTACACGGCGCGCGGCGGCACCATCCGCTACATGGCGCCAGAGCAGTTTGTCACCGGGCAATCCAGCGTGCAGTCGGACGTGTGGGCGCTGGGCGTGATCCTGTACGAACTGGCAAGCGGTCATCATCCCTTCGCGCGGCCTGAGGCTGAGGACTTTCAGGCGATTCGCGCGGTCCAGTTTCTGGAACCGGGGGACTTGAGCGTGATTGTGCCGGGGATTTCGCCAGAGCTGAAAAGCGTGATTGCAGCGTGCCTCGAGAAAAATCCAGGTGCGCGGACGGCCTCGGCGGCAGAAGTGCGCGAGGGACTGAAGACAATTATGAAGGCGTTGCGCATTGAGACCGGAATCATTCCCGGCGACGCGGCCGCCAACCTTCCGGCGACAGCTGCGGAGACAGAAAAGCGCACCACCGGGTTGCTCTCGATGTTGGCGGAGCGGTTTCGCGAATCCACAGGCGAGATGAGGGCGCAGAATTCGCTGGTAGTGCTTCCCTTCGCCAATCTGGGCGCAACTGAGGCCGCGCCGCTCTACGGATACGCGCTGGCGGACGCGATCGCGGCGCGTCTGGCGCGAATTCCGTCGCTGGTGGTGCGGCCCACCAGCGCACTGATGCCGCTGCCAATCGCGCAGATGGACCCGCTGGCAGTGGGGCAGAAGCTGCTGGTGAAATTTGTTCTCGCCGGAAGCTTTGTGCGTTCAGAGAGCGGATTCGACCTGAGTTGGCAACTGCTTGACGTGGCCTCGCAAAGCGTGCGCTCGGGAGGGTCGATTCGCGTGACGTCGCTGGACCTGATCGCAGTACAGGCAGAGATTTCGAACGAAGTGTTCGCCACGTTGCAGGGTATCGGCGCCGCGGAAGGAATCGAAGCGATGCGCGCCGGACAAAACACAGATGCACCGCGCAGCCTGGCGCGCGATGGATCCCTGCCCGGGCCGGTGAGCGAAAAGTATCTTCAGGCGCGGGCGATGCTGAGCTCCTTCATGATGCGCACAGGCTCGCGCGCCGATCTGGATCGTGCGCACGCGCTGTTCACGAGCGTGACCGAGGCCGATGCGGGGTTTGCCGCGGGATGGAGCGGATTGGGCATTGCCGAGTTGCAGTATGCGCGTCACGGATTCGGCGGGCAGATTCACGTCATACACGCGCGGAGGGCGTTCGACGAGGCGCTAAAGCTCGATGCGGCGTCGATCGAGGCGAACCTCTATCGCATTTATATGCTGCTTTCGCGCGGCGAGAAGGAGTCGGCGCGTCACGGAATCGCCAACCTGCTCACCAGCGCCTTGAACGACTGGAATGTGCACATGGTGGCCGGCCTGGCGCTGCGCGGCGACGGCATGTACGAAGAGGCTCTGGGGGAGTTTAGCCGCGCGCTCAAACTAAATCCGGCGAATGCGGCGATGCTCTACAACCATCGCGCCCGCGTGTATCACTATCAGAACCAGATCGAGCTGGCCGGCGATGAGCTCGAAAAAGGCCTGGCGCTGGAGCCGCGCCACCCGATGCTGCGCACTTCAGCGGGCTACCAGCAGATGCGATTGGGCAATCTCGATGCGGCCATCGAGATTCTGGAGAGCGTCGTAACCGATGATGCGTCTCTGCGCATCGCCGTGCCCACTCTGGCGATTTGCTATGTGCAAGCGGGTGCGCGGGATCGGGGCGCGGAGCTGCTGAAGGACGACACATTGGCCGCGGCCGAAGCCGACAGCGAGATGGCCTACCGGCTCGCCACTTACTTTGCCGTCGACGGCGACTCCAGCGAGGCGCTGCATTGGCTGCGGCGCGCGATTTATCTCGGCAACGAAAACTATCCCTGGTTCCAGAAGAATCCCGCGTGGAACAATCTGCGCACGAACGCGGACTTCGAGCGGATTCTCGAGGATTTGAAGAAGGGTTTTCGCAAAAATCAGAAAACGTGGAAGCGGTTGCTGGAGCAGGTACCGGCGGAAGCGCACTAATTCATCGATTCGAATGTAAGCAGCACAATCTCCGGCGGCGCACCGACGCGCATGGGAGGGCCCCAGGTTCCGGCGCCCGTGGAGGTGTAGACCTGAAGCGCGCCGAAGCGATGCAGGCCGCGGGTAAACCGGCCATAGACGCGGCGCGTGATCCAGGTAAAGGGAAGGAACTGTCCGCCGTGGGTGTGACCGGATAACTGCAGGCTGAAGCCGGCCTGCTCCACGATGGGCAGACGCGTAGGCGCATGGTTGAGCAGGATGCCGGATTGGGCGGCGTCCGCCTGAGGCCTGCCGGGACGCATATTGCCGAGCGCGGCTTTCATGTGGAGCGGCGACGACGAGTCGCGATAGAGCACGCCGGCGATTCGAAGGCCATCGACCAAAACCTGTTCGTTTGCGAGCACGCGGATGCCCGCGCGAGCGATGGCCTCGATGTAATGGGTGGGATCGGTAAACTCCTCGTGGTTACCCGTGGAGAAGAAGATGCCAAGAGGCGGTGTGAGCGCGTGGAAGGGAACGAGCAGGCAGTCGAGATCGCCTTTTGTTCCGTCGAAGAGGTCGCCGGGGAGGAAAACAATGTCCGGTTGAAAACTTGAAGCCAGGGCGACCAAACGGCGGCAGAAACGAACTCCATTAATGGGCCCAAGATGCAGATCGCTCATCAAAACCGCTTTGCGGCCATGCCAGGATGCGGGCAAATTGGGGATCCGCACGGCAATGCGGCGGACGCGGAAGATGCGGGCGTTGAAGAGTCCGTAGATGGCGGTGAGCGCGGCGATAGCGTATATCCCAGCCGCGAGAGCCGTTCTAATTGCGCCGGGATTTGCAACCAGGTGAGAGAACCGGAGCACGAACCAGGCGATCCAAACGGCGAAGGACGCCCAGAAGAAGAAGTTGAGAAAACCGAGCCAGGCGGCGGCGGCCCAATAGAAGAGCCGGACGGCGGCATTGGCATAACGGAACGAGAGCAGAGAGGCAACGACGAAGCTGAAGGATAGAACGAGCATCGCGGTGTGCAGATCGGTGATCGCTCGCGGACTGAGACCGGGCCAGAAGGCGATGCAGGTGGAATAGACGAACCAATGGGCAAGAAAGAGGATGACCTGGATAACGAGGATGGCAAAAACTGGCCAGGCTTTCAAATCCAAATCTCCATAGGGCCTGCTAACTAGCGGGGCCACCACAGCAGTGCCTACAGACCCTTGATCCATGATTGCATGAGCCGCAGCGGTTTTTTCTAAGGCGGTGGCATTACGGGCACGCGTGAAACAATCTTTTCATGAAGCGGGCACTGGACAACGCGCTCGGGATTTACGTTTCCATCCCCTTTTGCCGGTCGAAGTGCACCTACTGCAATTTTGCTTCGGGGGTATATCCGGCGGCGGATCACGAGCCGTATGTCGACCGGCTGGTTGAGGATCTGGGCCGGGCGGGCGCATGGGCCGAGGAGCTCGGAGCAGAGCTGCCGCGGCGCGTGGACTCGGTCTATCTGGGCGGTGGAACGCCGTCGCTGCTCGAGCCTGATTTGCTGGCGCGGCTGTTTGCCGCGATGCGCGCAGAGTTCCTTCTCGATCCCGACGCGGAAATTACCGTGGAGTGCGCGCCGGGACAACTGAAAGACGCGGCGCTTGAGGCAATGGTTGCCGCGGGTGTGAACCGGGTGAGCATCGGTGTTCAGTCGTTTGTGGACTCCGAGGCGCATGCCAGCGGACGGCTGCACAACCGCCTGATCGTTGAGGAAGATTTGCGGCGGCTGCGAGCGGCGGGGATCACGAACCTGAATGTGGATTTGATTGCGGGGTTAGCCGGGCAGACGCTCGCGTCATGGGAGGAATCGCTGGAGGCGTTGATTGACTCTGGCGTTCCGCACGCCAGTGTGTACATGCTTGAAGTAGATGAGGACTCGCGACTGGGGCGCGAACTGCTCAAGCGCGGGTCGCGGTACCACGCCGAACTCGTGCCCGGCGACGACGCGATCGCGCGGATGTACGAGAGGGCGATCGAGCGGCTGGAAGCGGCGGGACTGTGCCAGTACGAGATCTCGAACTTCGGTCTTCCAGACTTTTACTCTCGGCATAATGTTCGGTATTGGTGCAGGCGGCCGTATCTGGGAGTGGGGTTGGATGCGTCGTCGATGGCATTGCATGCAGCTGCCCTTCGGAACGGCGTCGATGGCCGAGAAAGACATCCTGATGTGCTTCGCTTCACGACTACCGACGACCTGAAAACGTATCTCGCAGGCCCAGCGACCCCGGAGACAACGTACCTCTCGCCGGCGCGGCAATTCGAAGAGGCGTGGTTTCTCGGGCTGCGCATGAATGCGGGCGTGGATGTGGCCGCGCTCGAGCAAGAGTTCGGACGGGAATTGGTCGAGCCTGCGATGGAAACAGTTGAGCGGCTGGTCGATGACAGACTGCTGACCTTCGATGGCGAGCAAGTGCAGCTCACGGCGCGAGGCCGGCTAATCTCGAACGACGTGTTTGAGGAATTTCTCGAGCCCGAAGCCGTCGCAGCGGCCCACGAGGCGTAGAGGCTGCGCGGTCCGGCGCGCAACTCATGGCACAAACAAATGCCAATCGCACGGCATCGCGGGCTCTTTCCCTACCACGCCATCAGCTCATCGCCTGAAGTCGAGGAGAGAAACGTAACCGGCTCCGGCGCCGGTTCCGGTGGGCAGCCAAAGCATTGGATCGACTCGGGTCCTGCAGCCTTTGCCCATTCGAGAGCTTTTTCGGCCTCGCGCAGAACCACGACCGGGGAGCGGCCGCGGCTGGCGGCGATGCCAAAGGAGGCGGAGAGGCGGATGATTCCTCCGGCCACGCGGAAAGGCGAAGCAAAGACGTCGACGCGCAAGCGCTCGGCAAGGATCATGGCGCTGGCGGGGCTGCAAGCAGGTAGCGCGACAAGAAATTCGTCCATGCCGGGCCGGCCCAGCAGGTCGTAGCTGCGCAGCAGCGCGCCGGTGCGGCCGGCCACCTGGCAAAGGAGATCATCGCAGGCGTCCGCGCCCAGGCGCGAGTTCCAATGACCGAAGTCGTCGATATCGAAGAGCACAAGCGACATGGAGCTGTTCATGCGCTGCACGCGATCGGTTTCGCGAAAGAGCATGGCTAGCAAAGTTTCGCGGTTGTAGACGCCTGTAAGGCGGTCGAGTTGAGCGCTGCGGACGGCGGCATTCCGCAGGGATTCGAGCTCCTGCGCCATGCCCTGGTGGCGCAGGACGAGGTCAAGCCGGAGCTGCCAGTAGGCAGGTTCCGCGGAACGCGGAATGAGGTCGTCGACAGCGCCCTCGGCGAGTCGATCGGACCATTCCTGGGTCACGGTGCCGGCAATCAGGACGATGGGAAAGCGCCGGCCGTTGTCTTGGCCGCGTGCAGCTGCGAGCAACTGTCCGATCGGCATGCCGGGCAAGCTAGTGTCGAGCAGCAGCACGCTCGGCGGATTGGCGCGGGAGATCGAGTCGAGCGCCGCCTGAGCAGAAAGAACGACTTCAACACGCGCGCCCATAGACAAGAGTAGTGGCTCGATGACGCCAAGAAGCGCCGGGTCAGGCGATGCGAGCAAGAAATGCAGGAGACGTATGCGACGGCATCCTGGTATTGCACCCTGTTAGGATGCATCGGCGGAAATTAGAAAAAATTTAGAAATCGGGTGAACATTGTTTGGCCGCCGGAATGACCTTCGGGTGCACGCGCGCAGACAAAGGTACCGTATCAACATAGAGAGAAAGGAACTGTTTGCTCACACAGCAGCCGTCCTGCGATCGAGCCGGCGGGGCCTTTAATCCACAAAGTCCACCTGCGGGGTGATGGGGATGATGCCGCGCTCGTGTCCCATTGCCAGCAGGTTACGGATGGCCTCGCGGCCGTCGGGACCGTAGTCGAGAGTGCGCTCGTTCACATACATGCTCACGAAGTGGCTGGCCATTGTGGTGTCGAGGTCGCGGGCGAATTGCATGGCGTATTCGAGGGCTTGCTCGCGGTGTTCCAGGGCGTGGCGGATCGAGTCGCGGAGAGCCTTGGAAATCACTTTGTGCGATTTGGCACCGAGCGAGCGGCGGATGGCGTTGCCGCCCAAGGGCAGCACCTGGCCGGTGGTATCGCGCCACCAGACGCCGAGGTCGAGCACTTTGAAGAGGCCGCTGGTGGAGTAGTTGAGCTGGCCTTCGTGAATGATGAGCCCGACGTCAAAATTACCAGCCAGGATCTCGGGAATGATCCGGTCAAAAGGGACGATGACGGTTTCAATGGCGGGATTGAAGATTTTGAGCACCAGATAAGCTGTAGTGAGTGTGCCCGGAACAGCGACACGGATGCGGCTCAGCTCGCCGGCGTCGAGCATGCGGCTTGAGACCACCAAGGGGCCGTAGCCCTCGCCCACGCTGCCGCCGCACCCCATCAGTGTGTAGTTTTGCTGCAGGTAAGGGTAGGCATGAAAGCTGATGGCCGTCACATCGTAGAAGGCCTCGTCGCGAGCGCGGCGGTTCAGGGTCTCAATGTCGCTGAGCGTGTGGTTGAAGCGATAGCCGGGCACGCGAACCTTGTTGGTCGCGAGGCCATAGAACATGAAGGCGTCGTCGGAATCGGGGCTATGGGCGATGGAAACATCGATTGGGGCCTTGGAACTGGAAATATCCGGGTTCTTGGTGCTCACGGCGGGGGAAATCCTTTCGGCAACGAAACTGTACTCATATTTTGAGCACGCAGCAGACTTTAGTGTATGACGACACCACGGCTATCCATCTCCAGCCGCATGGCCGTTCCATTCATATCAACAGATTCAGGGCTTCATTTCCAAGTCAGACTCCTCGGCCGATCTAATTGCCGCGGAAAATTCGTCCCTAGGTTTGGCGCGCTGCATCAAAATGTGACGCGCGACGCCCGCAGCCGCTAGAAGCAGCGCCCCAAATGAGACGAGAAAAGCAATTACAAGCCAGCGCATGACGACGAACCCAAACAAGGATACCAGAGGGTCTGTTTCCGACCGCGGCAGTTGCTCACACTTTGGTACCCTCTGGCGCACCGAGGCTTTCGTGCAGCCATTTGAGGTAAGGGTGGCTGCCGGCCTCGATCCTAAGCACGAGGAATTCAGGCGTCTGGTAACTGTGAAGTTCCAGCAGCCGCGATTCGAGAGCGGGCAATTGATCGCTGGCAGTCTTGAGCAACAGGAGGGTTTCGGCGGACGATTCGATCTTGCCCTGCCAGCGGTAGACGGAGTGAACGAGGGGAAGAAGCGTGGCACACGCGGCCAGTCGCTCCTCGACGAGCGCGTGGCCAAGGCGATTGCCTTCCTCGGGGCTGACGACGGTGGTCATAACGATGCGGGCGGAAGACGTGGCTTCAAGCATATAGCCTCTCCCATAACGAAATCGATACTGCAAACACTCT
>CAWGGA010000013.1:0-96841 GCA_963822015.1 uncultured Acidobacteriaceae bacterium | reverse complement strand
CTCGGTTTCTTCGCGTTCACGCTCGCTCGCTGGCTGCTTCCTCGGTCTCTTGTTCCCTCGTCCCCTTGTTCCCTTGGTCCCTCGTTCCCCGCCCTCTCGATTTCCACAACCGGCCTCCGCTAAAATATTTGCGTTATGGCCTTTCCGATCAAAACCTGCGTGGTCTGCGGCGAAGAATTCGAGCTCCGCCCGGGCAAGCCCGGTTTTGCCAATCGCTGTCCCTCCTGCAGCGAGCCCGAATCCGCCGAGCCCAAATCTCAAACCCAGAAAGACATCGTAGACCGCAGGATTGAGCACGAAGTCAACGCCCTGCGCCGCCGCGCCATCCGCGACATGCTCTACCGCAAAGACAGCTAACACGACTCACGGCCCACGACCCACGTAAAATAGAACAGTGACCAAAGACTCCCCGCCCGCGGCCCCTTCCGTGGGTTTCATCTCTCTCGGCTGCCCCAAAAACCTCGTCGACTCCGAGGTCATGATGGGCCTTCTGGACCGCGCCGGCGCGCGCCTCACCGCCCGCCCCGAAGACGCCGAGATCCTCGTCGTCAATACCTGCTCCTTCATCGACACCGCCAAGCAGGAATCCATCGACACCATCCTCGAGATGGCTCGCCACAAATCCCAGGGCCGCGCGCGCAAGCTCATCGTCGCCGGCTGCCTGGTCGAGCGCTACCGTGACGAAATCCGGAAAAACATCCCTGAAGTCGACGCCGTCGTCGGCACCGGCGAACTCGAATCTATTCTCGAAGCCGCCGGACTGGATACCAACGGCCTCTCAACCCCAACAGAACGGGTGCCCCCGGTCCCTCGCCCTCGGGGACCGGGGAACGCACTCGCGCCGGCGTCGCCCTTCACGATCCTCACCACGACTCACCCCGAAGTCCGATCGGGAAAAGAATCGCAGGCCGGCACGCACAAGTCCCGCCCCGAAGGCGACGCTCGCGAGCATTCCGGCCGCTTCCGCCGCGACACCTGGGCCGGCGCATCTTCCGCGCTACCGACCTACCTCTATGACGACACCACCCCGCGGCTCATCTCCACGCCGTGCGCCTCCGCCTACATCAAAATCGCCGAGGGCTGCGACCACCCCTGCACCTTCTGCGTTATTCCTAACCTGCGCGGCAAATTCCGGTCTCGAAGATTTGAATCCGTCGTCGCCGAAGCTCAACAGCTCGTCGCTCGCGGCGTCCGCGAAATCACTCTCATCGGGCAGGACACCACCTGCTACGGCGAGGATTTGGGCCTGAAAGATGGATTGGCAGCGCTGCTCGATGCAATCGCCCGCATCGAAGGCCTGCGCTGGCTGCGCTTCCTCTACGCCTATCCCAATCGCATCACCGGCCGCCTGCTTGAGACCATCGTCGCGCACGGCAACATCTGCAAATATCTCGACCTGCCGCTCCAGCACGCGTCCCCTTCCGTCTTAAAGCGCATGAAACGCGGCGCCTCCGCCGGCATCTTCCTCAAGACCCTCGAAAAAGTTCGCGCTGCTGTTCCCGGCATCGCTCTCCGCACGTCGTTTATTGTCGGATTTCCCGGCGAGTCGCTCCGCGACTTTGAACTTTTGCAGGAGTTCGTCGCAGAGGCCAAATTCGACTGGCTCGGCGTCTTCAATTATTCGCACGAAGAAGGATCCGATGCGTATGCGCTCGACGCGCAGGTCCCCCACCGCACCATCGAGTCCCGCCGCCGCCGTCTCATGCGCCTCCAGCAGTCCATCTCCCGCCGCGCCAAGCAAGATTGGGTCGGCCGCGAGCTCACCCTGCTCGCCGAAGGCGAAAGCGCCGAAACCCCGCTCCTCTGGGAAGGCCGCACTGAGTTCCACGCTCCGGAAATCGATGGCAAGGTCTTCATCAACGACTTCGGCCCGCTGCCCGCTCTCGAACCCGGCAATTTCTACCGCGCCCAGATTACAGAAGCTCACGACTACGACCTCGTCGCCCGTATCCTTCCTCCCGAAAAGTAGCCGCGCGTCCCGTCCCTGGTCCCTAGTCCCTGTAGTATCCTTCCCGCATGAAATCTCCGCTTTCCGGCATGACGCGTTTCGCCTTCCCGCTCTTCGCCGCCGCCCTTATCCTCGCGGCTCCCGCCGCTTTCGCTCAGACCTGGGCAATCCAAAAGCTCAACAACTCCCCACGCCACCAGGAATGGGTCAAGGTCAAATACGACGACCGCACCGTCGATGCCTTTGTCGTCTATCCCGAAGTCAGCCATAAGGCGCCCGTCGTCCTGCTCATCCACGAGATCTTCGGCCTCACCGACTGGGCGCGCTCAATGGCCGACGACATCGCCGCCATGGGCTACATTGTCATCGCGCCCGATCTGCTCTCCGGCTTTGGCCCGGAAGGAGGAGACACCAGCGCCTTTCCTGATATGCAGTCCGCCATCAAGGCTGTCTCCTCGCTCGACCCCGACACCGTCAATGCCGATCTCAACGCCACCGCCGACTTCGCGCTCAAGTTCCCCTCCGCCAACGGCAAGCTCGCCGTCGTTGGCTTCTGCTGGGGCGGTGGAAAGTCGTTTCTCTTCGCCACCCAACGCAAGGACCTCAGTGCCGCATTCGTGTTTTACGGCCCTCCACCGCCGGCAGACGCGTTCAAATCCATTACCGCGCCCGTCTACGGCTTCTATGGCGGCAGCGACGAACGCATCACTGCCACCGTTCCGGCCACCAAGATCGCCATGGCTGCCGCGGGCGGCAAAGTCCTAGAATCCGGCAACCCGATCCAGGATAAATACGATGCTTTCATCTACGATGGCGCCGGCCACGGCTTCATGCGCGCCGGAGAAGACCCCTCCAATACCAACCCCGCCAATACCGCAGCGCGCGCCCAAGCCCTCGCGCGCCTGGAGACGTTGCTCAAAGGCATGTAAGACGAATTGCCAGAGCTGCACAGGCAAGCGCCCCCACCCGCGCGCTACCATATTTGTGAGCCGCGGCCTTCTCGCTCGCGTCTTACCACATGCCTGCTCGAAAAAAATCCGCCCGGCTCTTCCACTGCCCGACCTGTGGCATAATCGTCGGCCTCAACGATCCCGACTTCCCTTTCTGCAGCGACCGCTGCCGCAAAATCGACCTCGGCAAATGGGCCATGGGCGCCTACAAAATCAGTTCGCCGGTCCTCGATCCTGAAGTCCTCGAAGACCTCGGCGGCCTCACTGGCTCCAACCGCGGAGGACCGGATGAAGGCTGAGAGTTCCTCCGCGTCTCTCGTCCAAAACGAAAACGCCACGAAGTGGGCCTTCGGCGTCGCCACCTTCTTCGGCATCGGACTGCCTCAAGCCCGGCCCCGGCACCTGGGCCTCCGTCGCCGCCGTCCTGCTCTGGGCCTGGCGCTGGCCACTATCTCCATCTCACCCCGTCCACTCTTCTCATCGCCCTCCTCATCGGGATTTTCCTCTCGCTCATCTTCGGCATCCCCGCGGCCACCATCGTCGAGCGCCAATCCGGCCGCCATGATCCCGGCTTCGTCGTCATCGACGAGGTCGCCGGCCAATGGGTCGCTCTGCTCTTCAGCCCCGTCGATTGGCGTCACGGCCTCATTGCTCTCGTCCTCTTCCGCCTCTTCGATATAGTCAAGCCGTTTCCCGTGCGCCGCTTCGAGCGGCTGCCCGGCGGCTGGGGCATCGTCTTCGACGACGTGGCTGCGGGCTTGTATGCTTTGGGTATAGCGTCATTGATTCGCATCTGCTTCTGATATGGCTCGCTCCGCCCCTCAACCCGATCCCGTCATCGGTCATCTGCCGCGCGTAGACGACGTCCTCCCCGCCGCGGCTTTGCCCAACGGCGAGGTTGAGCTCGCAGGTGTCTTTCTCGGCCCCAACGGTTTTGGCCTGCCCACCGTCGCGGTCGACAACCAGCCCGCGCACGTCCTCATGAGCCGGCCCTCCCGCCTCGCCTTCCGCGTCCCCGCTACGGCTTCCCTCGGACTCATTGAGGTCAGTACCCCCGCAGGGGCTGCCAACGCTGCGGCTCTGCGCGTCGCTCGCCGGCTCAATGATGGCCTGCACCCCGTCACCAGCCCTGCCGTCAGCCGCTCCGGCATGGTCTATGCCACAATCTCCGGCCCGCGCGGCAAGCAGACACCTGTCTCCGTCGTGCGGGTCAGTCCTGACGGCCGCGCCACTCCGTTTGTCACCGGCATTCTCAACGCCACCGGCCTCGCCTTCAATCCCGACGGCGACCTCTTCGTCACCTCGCGCGCCGAAGGCAATGTCTACCGCGTCGACGCCGCAGGCGAATTCAGCGTCTATGCCGAAGGCATGGGCGTTGCCACTGGCGCCACCTTCGACGCCGAGGGCAATCTCTTTGTCGGTGATCGCAGCGGAACCATCTTCAAGATCAATTCCGAGCACAAGATCTTCGTTCACGCCACGCTTGAGCCCAGCGTCTCGGCCTATCACCTGGCTGTCAACGCCGTCGGCACCCTGTTCGTCACCACCCCGTCGCTTTCCTCCAATGAAGCCATCTGGGCCATCGAGCCCAACGGCGGCACGCGCGTCTGGTATCGCGGGCTTGGCCGTCCCCAGGGTCTCGCCATCTCGCGCGAGGGCGATCTCTACCTCGCCGCCTGCCTTCACGGCCGCCACGGGCTGGTCCGCGTCACTCCTGGCGGCGATGCCTCGCTCGTCCTCGCCGGGTCCAACCTCGTCGGTGTCGCTTTCTCCCCGCTCGGCACTACCGTAGTCGCCACCAACGATGCCGTTTATGATGTGGACTTGGGGGTCGGGGGGCTCTCCTTGTTCTGACGTGGTGTCTTCGGATGTTTGGTTTATGGCTGCGTTGTCATCCTTGAGCGATGTTTGGCCGCATTTTTAGCCCGGCGGAGTTGGAGGGCCCGCGCTTGAATTCACTCCTTCACTTTTTCACTCGTTCACTTCTTTACTGTTTTCTCCTGTTCCCTCGGTCCCTTGTTCCCTCGGTCCCTGCTTCTATGAATTCCGAAATCATCGCCGTCGGCTCTGAGATGCTCACCCCCTACCGCCAGGACACCAACTCCCTCTACCTGACGGAGAAGCTCAACGGCATCGGCGTCACTGTCGCCTTCAAAACCGTGGTCGGCGACCGCCGCAAGGATCTCGTCAGCGCCATTCAAACCGCGCTCCGCCGCACTGACATCCTCATCCTCATGGGCGGCCTCGGCCCCACTGAAGACGATCTCACGCGCGAAGCCGTAGCCGAAGCCCTCTCGCTCACTCTCCGCCGCGACGCCGCGCTAGTCGCCGCGCTTCACGCCCGCGCCGCCGCCTGGCGCATCTCCATGCCGCAAAACAATCTCAAGCAGGCCGACGTTCTCGATGGCGCAACACTTCTCCCCAACCCCAACGGCAGCGCGCCGGGCCAGTGGCTCGACATCACCTTCGGCGGTTATCGCAAGCTCGTCATGCTTCTCCCCGGACCGCCCCATGAGTGCACGCCTCTCTTTGACGCCGAATGTCTGCCGCGCCTCACCACGGTCGTCCCGCCACGTTCCATCGCCGTGCGCACGCTCAAGGCCGCCATGATCCCCGAGTCGCAGGCCGACAAACTCCTCGCGCCCATCTACACCACCTACGCCGACGTCGAAACCACGCTCCTCGCGCACACCGGCGACCTGCAGATCACGCTCATCTGCTCCAAGCCCAGCGCCGAGGCCGCGCAGTCGCGTGTCGATGAGCTCGCCGAACGCATCGAAGAGGCCCTCGAAGACTGGCTCTATTCTTCTCAGGGAGATTCGCTCGAGCAGATCGTTCTTTACTATCTCGGCCTGCGCCAGGCCACGCTTGCCGTCGCCGAAAGCTGTACCGGAGGCCTCATCGCTCAGCGCGTCACCTCCGTCCCCGGCGCATCGCGCTCGTTTCTCGGCGGCGTGGTCGTATACTCTGACGCGCTCAAGACGTCCCTCGCCGGTGTGCCCGCCCAACTGATCGCCAGGCACGGCGCCGTCTCCGCTGAAGTCGCCAAAGCCCTCGCCGACGGCATCCGCAAGCGCACTGGCGCCACCATCGGCCTCGGAGTCACCGGCATCGCTGGTCCCACCGGCGCCACGGAATCCAAACCCATCGGCCTCGTTCACATCGCCGTCTCCGATGCGCAGTCGACCGATGCCATCGACCGCACCTTCCGCGGAGACCGCGAGCGCGTTCGCCAGTGGGCCGCACAGTTAGCCCTCGACCTCATCCGCAAACGCACAGACAAGCGACCCCGCCCGCGCGCTACCATATTTGTGAGCCGCGGCCTTCACGCTCGCGTCTTACCACATGCCTGCTCGGAAAAAATCCGCCCGGCTCTTCCACTGCCCGACCTGTGGCATAATCGTCGGCCTCAACGATCCCGACTTCCCTTTCTGCAGCGACCGTTGCCGCAAAATCGATCTCGGCAAGTGGGCCATGGGCGCCTACAAAATCAGTTCGCCGGTCCTCGATCCTGAAGTCCTCGAAGACCTCGGCGGCCTCACCGGCTCCAACCGCGGAGGACCGGATGAAGGCTGAGAGTTCCTCCGCGTCTCTCGTCCAAAGCGAAAACGCCACGAAGTGGGCCTTCGCCGTCGCCACTTTCTTCGGCATCGGCTACTTGAAGCCCGGCCCCGGCACCTGCGGCTCTGTCGCCGCCGTGCTGCTCTGGGCCTGCGCTGGCCACTATCTCCATCTCACCCCGTCCACTCTTCTCGTCGCCCTTCTCATCGGGGTTTTCCTCGCGCTCATCTTCGGCATTCCCGCGGCCACCATCGTCGAGCGCCAATCCGGCCGCCGCGACCCCGGCTTCGTCGTCATCGACGAGGTCGCCGGCCAGTGGGTCGCTCTGCTCTTCAGCCCCGCCGATTGGCGTTACGGCCTCATTGCTCTCGTCCTCTTCCGCCTCTTCGATATAGTCAAGCCATTTCCCGTGCGCCGCTTCGAGCGGCTACCCGGCGGCTGGGGCATCGTCTTCGACGACGTGGCCGCGGGCTTGTATGCTTTGGGTATAGCGTCATTGATTCGCATCTGGTTCTGATATGGTTCGCTCCGCCCCTCAACCCGATCCCGTCATCAGCCATCTGCCGCGCGTAGACGACGTCCTCCCCGCCGCGGCTTTGCCCAACGGCGAGGTTGAGCTCACAGGTGTCTTTCTCGGCCCCAACGGCTTTGGCCTGCCCACTGTCGCGGTCGACAACCAGCCCGCGCACGTCCTCATGAGCCGGCCCTCCCGCCTCGCCTTCCGCGTTCCCACTACGGCTTCCCTCGGACTCATTGAGGTCAGTACCCCCGCCGGGGCTGCCAACGCTGCGGCTCTGCGCGTCGCTCGCCGGCTCAATGATGGCCTGCACCCTGTCACCAGCCCTGCCGTCAGCCGCTCCGGCATGGTCTATGCCACCATCTCCGGCCCGCGCGGCAAGCAGACACCTGTCTCCGTCGTGCGGGTCAGTCCTGACGGCCGCGCCACTCCGTTTGTCACCGGCATTCTCAACGCCACCGGCCTCGCCTTCAATCCCGACGGCGACCTCTTCGTCACCTCGCGCGCCGAAGGTAATGTCTACCGCGTCGACGCCGCCGGCGAATTCAGCGTCTATGCCGAAGGCATGGGCGTTGCCACTGGCGCCGCCTTCGACGCCGAGGGCAATCTCTTTGTCGGTGATCGCAGCGGAACCATCTTCAAGATCAATACCGAACGCAAGATCTTCGTTCATGCCACGCTCGAGCCCAGCGTCTCGGCCTATCACCTGGCCGTCAACGCCGCCGGCACGCTGTTTGTCACCACCCCGTCGCTTTCCTCCAACGAAGCCATCTGGGCCATCGAGCCCAACGGCGACACGCGCGTCTGGTATCGCGGACTTGGCCGTCCCCAGGGTCTCGCCATCTCGCGCGAGGGCGATCTATACCTCGCCGCCTGCCTTCACGGCCGCCACGGACTGGTCCGCGTCACTCCTGGCGGCGATGCCTCGCTCGCGCTCGCCGGGTCCAACCTCGTCGGGGTCGCTTTCTCCCCGCTCGGCACTGCCGTAGTCGCCACCAACGACGCCGTTTATGATGTGGACTTGGGGGTCGAGGGGCTCTCCTTGTTCTGACGTGGTGTCTCGGATGTTTGGTTTATGGCTGCGCTGTCATCCTTGAGCGATGTTTGGCCGCATTTTTAGCCTGGCGGAGTTGAAGAACCTGCGCCTGAATTCACTCGTTCACTTTTTCACTCTTTCACTTTTTCACTCGTTCACTTTTTCACCCGTTCACTTTTTCACTGTTTTCTCTGTTCCCTCGGTCCCTGCTTCTATGAATTCCGAAATCATCGCCGTCGGCTCCGAGATGCTCACCCCCTACCGCCAGGACACCAACTCCCTCTACCTGACGGAGAAGCTCAACGGCATCGGCGTCATCGTCGCCTTCAAAACCGTGGTCGGCGACCGCCGCAACGATCTCGTCAGCGCCATTCAAACCGCACTCCGCCGCATCGACATCCTCGTCCTCATAGGCGGCCTCGGCCCCACGGAAGACGATCTTACGCGTGAAGCCGTAGCCGAAGCCCTCTCGCTCACTCTTCGCCGCGACGCCGCGCAAGTCGCCGCGCTTCACGCCCGCGCCGCCACCTGGCGCATCCCCATGCCGCAAAACAATCTCAAGCAGGCCGACGTTCTCGATGGCGCAACACTTCTCCCCAACCCCAACGGCAGCGCGCCTGGCCAGTGGCTCGACATCACCTTCGGCGGCTATCGCAAGCTCGTCATGCTTCTCCCCGGACCGCCCCATGAGTGCACGCCTCTCTTTGACGCCGAATGTCTGCCCCGCCTCACCACGGTCGTCCCGCCCCGTTCCATCGCCGTGCGCACGCTCAAGGCCGCCATGATCCCTGAGTCGCAGGCCGACAAACTCCTCGCGCCCATCTACACCACCTACGCCGACGTCGAAACTACGCTCCTCGCGCACACCGGCGACCTGCAGATCACGCTCATCTGCTCCAAGCCCACCGCCGAGGCCACGCAGTCGCGTGTCGATGAGCTCGCCGAACGAATCGAAGAGGCCCTCGAAGACTGGCTCTATTCTTCTCAAGGGGACTCGCTCGAGCAGATCGTTCTTTACTATCTCGGCCTGCGTCAGGCCACGCTTGCCGTCGCCGAAAGCTGCACCGGAGGCCTCATCGCTCAGCGCGTCACGTCCGTTCCCGGCGCATCGCGCTCGTTTCTTGGCGGCGTGGTCGCATACTCTGACGCGCTCAAGACGTCCCTCGCCGGTGTGCCCGCCCAACTGATCGCCAGGCACGGCGCCGTCTCCGCCGAAGTCGCCAAAGCCCTCGCCGACGGCATCCGCAAGCGCACTGGCGCCACCATCGGCCTCGGAGTCACCGGCATCGCCGGTCCCACCGGCGCCACGGAATCCAAACCCATCGGCCTCGTCCACATCGCCGTCTCCGATGCGCAAAGTACCGACGCCATCGACCGCACCTTCCGCGGCGACCGCGAGCGCGTCCGCCAGTGGGCCGCGCAGTTAGCCCTCGACCTCATCCGCAAACGCCTCATGTAGAACGCAGCATCGCCGCCCGCGTCGCAGCATACCGGCGGCGATGCCTCGTCGCGCCTCACGCTCCACCCTCGCACCGCACAACTCTCCACCCCGCACGTCGCGCGCGCGCATCCGTCCAGCTTTTTGTTTCTACTTTTTGACCGGAAGAATTGGCTTGTACCCGGTCTTTCCCGCTTTTCTCAGCGCCGACATCGCCTGCGCGATCGTGAGCAGCGGCGTCGTCTTCACCGTCTTGCATGAGCCGCCCGCGGCAGCCGCCAGCGAAAGAGCTGCGGCGTTGACGTTGTTCGGCATCTCCACCACCATCACAAGATCGTAGTCGCCAAACGCTAGCCACGAGCCTATGGACTTACCGCCCAGATTCTCGATCACCTTGCTGATATGTCCCGCGCGATCCTGCGGTTTCGCAATCAAAGCGCTCAACGCTTCGGAGGTGTACGACACCTGCACCATATAACTTGCCATGGGGAATCACCTTTCCAGGGAGGTTTTCCTTCTTGGGGGATCGAAGGCTCATGAAGTATACATCCGCCATCCGTCCCTTCGCGCCAATTCTCGTCGCGCTCGAACTCTGCGAACTCCGCCAACCCCGCTCGCTCCGCCGTCTCTCGGCTCCCTTGCTGCCTGTTCTCTGATCCCTGGTCCCTGTCTTCTCGGTCCCTCGGTCCCCGCCTCTTTGCTACACTTCTCCTGTTGCTCGCCTCATGTTCACCGCGCCCCTAACCCACCATCCAAACCGCTGGAGCACCCATGCCGGTTGTTGAGCTCTCCGGAGTCACCAAGGCATACGAAAGCAAAGTCGCCGTACGCGACCTCAGCCTTTCCATCGATGCCGGACAGATGTTCGGCCTGCTTGGCCCCAACGGCGCCGGCAAAACCAGTTCCATTCGCATGATGATGGGCATCACCATGCCCGACTCCGGCCGCATCAGCCTCTTCGAAAAACCCTTCGACCGCGCCAGCCTCGACCGCGTCGGCTATCTCCCCGAAGAGCGCGGCCTCTACAAAAAGATGAAGGTCCTCGACCAGCTCGTCTTCTTCGGCCAGCTCCACGGCATCGCCGCTGAAGACGCCCGCAAGCGCGCCGTTAGCTGGGCCACCCGCATGGAAATCTCCGGCTCCCTCGACAAGAAAACGCAGGAGCTCTCCAAGGGCATGCAGCAGAAAATCCAATTCATCGCCACTCTGCTCCACGACCCCGGCCTCGTGGTCATGGACGAGCCATTCACCGGCCTCGATCCCGTCAACACCACGCTCCTCCAGGACGCCCTTCTCGAGCTCAAGTCCCGCGGCAAGGCCATCCTCTTTTCCACCCATCGCATGGACCAGGTTGAGAAACTTTGCGATTCCATCTGCCTCATTAACAACGGCGAGGCTGTCCTCAGCGGCAATTTGCGCGAGATCAAGAGCCGCTACGAGCGCAATCATGTCATCGTCGAGTTTGAAGGCAGCGCCGATTTCCTCAAATCCGAGGAAATTGCCGCAGCCAGCAACTATTCTGGCCGCGCCGAAATCACGCTCAAACCCCACGGCGACGCGCAGAAGCTCCTTCACCTCGCCGCCTCCATGGCCGTTATCTATCGCTTTGAGTTGGTCGAGCCCTCGCTCGAAGAGATCTTCATCCAGACCGTCGGAGGCAAAGCCGATGCGTAACATTTTCCTCGTTGCCAAACGCGAGTATCTGGAACAGATTCGCGGCCGCGCCTTTATCTTTTCCACGGTGCTGTTGCCGGTGCTGATTGTTGGCGGAATGGCGGCCAGCTACTTTTTTGGGCGCAAGGCCGGCACCGGAGCTCATATTGCCATCGTTGCCGAGAATGTATCGCTCGCCAATCAGGTTCGCCGGCAGTTGCTCTCCGATACCGATGCCAGGTACACCGTGGACGTCGTGGCCCCGGCATCCCCTGAGAATCGCGCGGCTCTGCTCCATGAACTCCACGCCAAATCCATCGACGGAATTCTCTCCATCGAGTCTTCTTCGTCGGGAGCCATTACCGCTACTTATACCTCGCTGGCCTCCGTTGGCTTCGCCGATATCGGAGCGATGCAGGATCAGTTGAACCGCGGAATCGTCGATGAACGCCTGCTCGACGGGGGTATGAAGCCGGATGACGTCGCTGCCGCTCTCAAGTGGGTCCCCATCGAAACGCTCCAGTTAAGCAAGGAAGGTAAGGCGGGAAAAAGCAGCGGCATCGCCCCCTTCTACAAGAGTTTTGTCCTGCTCCTGCTGCTTTCCATGCCCATCATGCTCTACGGCCTCGACATGGCCCGCGCCATCATCGAGGAAAAAACCTCGCGCATCTTCGAGGTCATGCTCGCCGTCGCCCGCCCCGACGATCTGCTGGCCGGCAAAATGGTCGGTGTCGGAGCGGTAGGCCTCACCCAAATCGCCATCTGGGTCCTTGCCTCCATTCTGGCTCTGGGGTCTTCGCTCGCCGCGCCTTTGCTCTCCGGCGACTTCAGCCTCCATTTCTCCTGGACTTTGAGCCTCCTCTTCCCCGTATACTTCGTGCTCGGCTTCGCTCTCTTCAGCGCCATCTTCTCCGGGCTCGCCGCTACCTGCGAGACCTCGCAGGATCTGCAGAAGTTTATGCCTCTGGCCATCATCCCGCTGTATATGGGCATGGGTGCTCTTCCCTTGCTGCTGAAGGATCCCAATTCCGTCTGGTCCATCGCTGCATCGCTCTTCCCGCTCACCTCGCCTTATGTCATGCTGCCGCGCGTCGCGTTGCAGACGCCCCCTATGTGGCAAATAGGAGCTTCGATCGGCCTCTTGCTGCTCGCCATCTGGGGTGCTTTGTGGTTCTCCTCGCGCCTCTATAGAATCGGCATTCTCATGTACGGCAAGCGCGCCACTCTCCCCGAATTCCTCCGCTGGCTCCGCTACTCCTGACCACCCCGCCGCCCATCCTTGCGGCGTCGTTGTTTTTTGCCGCAAGGGTGGGATACCCCCGGTAAACAACGGCCGATCCAAAACTGGTCTATGATTGTCTTATTTAGTTTCCATTCCCTCGATGGACGGCGGTCGTTGCCGTGCTCCACTGGCGCCGGTTTCGGTCGAATTGCCCAGTTGGCTGCCGCGCCGTTGCCTCCATTGAGCTGGAGGGAGCTGAGCGATGTTTCGGCTGAGCGATTTCATGCACGGGCTCCAAAAGCTGGTTGAGCCGATGCACCTTCGGGCGGAACGGCTAATCCCAACCACGTTGGCGGCCAGCTTCGGGATCGACCCCGACCTCTCGCCCGCCGGAATCAAAGACATCAGCACCAGCGGCATCTATCTGGTCACTGATAAACGCCCTCCCGTCGGCGAACTCGTCACCCTCAATCTGCGGGAGAAAGACCGGCCGGAGTCGAACCCCGAGCACCGGGTTTCCGTTCAGGCCCGCGTCGCCGCGCTCGGTGAGGACGGCATCGGGCTGTTCTTTATTCCCCCTCCCGGCCTGAATGAGGATCTCTGGGGAGCGCTCATCCGCAACCTTGTCATACTCACCGATCCCGAGCAGGTCGCGCTCTTGTTTCGCACCCTGCGGACCATGCTCTTCCTGTGCCGCCTCTGTCAGTCCGAGGCGGAAGATGCGCTCCTTTTGGCGAGCGGAGAACTCGACTCGGATCGCACGGAAGTTCTCATCGATATCGCGTTCGCCGCGGAAAATCTGCTCGCCTCCGAGCCCGATGCAGCCCGCATGCGCGCCCACCCCAAATTGGTGGCAAACATCCTGCGCGACGGCTCCTGGGCCCCCGATGAACCGACCCGGCAGCTATGGACCGGCCTCCTCGTCTCTTCCTGCTCGGTTGACGCGCCCGGCGACTCCAATCAGATTTTCGTTGACCTGCTCACCCACCTCACTCCCGTTCAGGCCAAAATCTTCATCCACGCATGTGAACGGTCTCTCGCTTCCGTGCCGGGAGCTGAGAAATCCCCCTCCTCAGCGATCGTTCTCAACCCCAGGGAGATCGTCAATCTCACCGGTGTGCACGACCTTTACAGGAACGCTACCGAGCTCGCCTATCTCTTCAACCTGGGCTTGATTCAGAAGATATTCGACTTCACCTCATACCGGGATGCCGAAGTCTTCGACATAACTCCCACCAATCTCGGTCTCGAGCTCTACAAGCACTGCCACGGCAACCGCGAAAAGCTCGATCCGGAGATTGTCGAGTCGGCAAATACCCATTTGCTCAACTTCATCATCCAGCCTCAACCCATCGACCCTCAAACCTCCTTCACCGGCGACCCAACCCCTCCCACGCCGCTTCCCCCTTACAGCAGCTAGAATTTCATTCGCTCGCGTAGCGAGCGATAGAGAATAGCCCACCCTGAAGCGCAGCGAACCCCTGGGATCGCGGGTGCCCCCGGTCCCTCGCTTTTGGGGACCGGGGACGGTGGCGCCCAACTCACGTGTCAAGTCCCTCATACCAACCCACCCTGACAGGGCTCACCGATAACAACATGATTTCAATCGCGTTGCTCCTCGCTCGCCCCGCAAAAAAATCTCCCGCCAACTTTGCGGATTATTTCCCTCGTTTGGCGCACAATCAATTCAGGATCGCCAATCGAGAGATTTCGTGCTCTCCGGTTTCTGACCACTGATCACTGCTCACTGCTCACTGACCACTTTTTGCTTCTAACCCCTTTGCTTTCACATCTCTGCAAATAAGTCGATTGTTTTTGCATTTTTAGAGCGAAATACACCCGCCAACTCAGTGAAACCACAACACTTATTTTCAGAAAGGATGTGGGGGGGGCCTGGCCTGACGGTACAGACCGGGCGGATGTCCTAGAGAGTAGTCCGGGAACTCCCCATCTTTGCTTCAAACGGGGGGCTATGAACCAGGAGCTGAGGGGTTAGGATGCCGAAGCCGCGATCTTACGGCCGCGGCCGCCTTAGAATCTACCCAGTGGCCACTCCCGCCAGCCCAAGATTCAACCTCCGGCAGCGCATTGTGCTGGCTGTGGTTCCGCGGCTCGTCCGGGGGCTGCTCTCGGTTATCGGCCGCACCTGGCGCTTCGAGACCATCGCGGAAGCCGGCGCTGTGCCGCTTCCTTTCGGCGTCGGCGCGGGAGCCGAAATCTTCTGCTTCTGGCATCAATGCGTCCTGCCTTGCACCTTCTACTTTCGCCGCACCGGCGCAACCATCATCGTCAGCCGGAGTTTCGACGGCGAGCTCATCGCCCGCACTCTCGAGCTCTTCGGATACAAAACGGTTCGCGGCTCCAGCTCCCGCGGCGCGCGCGAAGGTCTGCTCGGTCTCAAGCACGTCGTCGAATCCGGCCGTCCCGCCATCTTCACCGCCGACGGCCCCCGGGGCCCCATCTACCGCACCAAGCCTGGCCCCATCAAGCTCGCCGCGCTTACCGGCGCGCGCATCGGTGCATTTCATTTGCAGCCTCGGCACGCAATTGCCATGCGCTCCTGGGATCGCTTCCTCGTGCCTTGGCCGTTCACGCGCATCGTCGTCAGTTGGTCCCGCTGGACGCACGTTCGGGAGGATTTGTCCGAAGCCGGTTTCGAGCCGAAGCGCGAAGAACTCAACGCCGCTCTCGAACGTGCTCGCATCAACGCGCTCGCACACTTTGGGAAAGCCGATGTTTGAAAACTCTCCTCCAAAAGGTAAAAGCGCGGAGCGCGTCGCGGACTTCGACTACGAACTGCCCGAGGATCGGATCGCGCAGCAGCCGCCGGCCGAACGCGGCACAAGCCGCATGTTGGTCATGGATCGCGCGACCGGCGCTTTCGAGGACGATCTCTTCTCCGGATTCGCCGCGCGTCTTCGATCCGGCGACTTGCTCGTCCTCAATGACAGCCGCGTCATTCCTGCGCGCCTCTACGCTCACCGCACTCTGGTTCGCGATCGTGACAAGCCAACCGGCCGCATCGAAGTCATGCTCCTTGAGCCTGTTCTTGACCCGGTCGGCCCGAACCTCTGGCGCGCCCTCGTCCGGCCCGGCCGCAAAGTTTCGATCGGCGAGCGGCTCGTCTTCCCCGGGCCCTCCGGCGCCATCGCGCTCGAAGCCGAAGTCCTCGAACGCGGTAAGTACGGCGAACGCCTGATCGAGTTCGCTCCCGTCCCCAACGCCGAGAACAATGACTTCTTCGCCATCCTCGACCAGATCGGCCACACGCCGCTCCCGCCGTACATCCATCGCGACGACGCCGATGCCGATCGCGAGCGCTACCAGACCGTTTTCGCGCGCGAGCGCGGTTCAGTCGCCGCGCCCACTGCCGGCCTGCACTTCACGCCCCAGATGCTTCACTCCCTGGCCGAGCGCGGTGTCGAGATCGCGCGCATCACCCTGCACGTTGGCTTAGGCACCTTTGCGCCGCTGCGCGTCGACCGGGTCGACGAAGTCCGCCTCCACAGCGAACGCTACACCATAACTCCCGAAGCCGCTGCCGCCATCAACTCTGCCGCACGCAGTGCCAGTGCCGGTGCCCGTCGCATCGTCGCCGTCGGAACCACAGTCGTCCGCACCCTCGAAGCCGCGGCACTCGCTGCCGGCACGGGCCCAATCCAGCCGCAATCGGGCGCAACCAACCTCTTCATCTCGCCCGGCTTTAGCTTCCGCCTCGTCAACGCGCTCCTCACCAACTTTCATCTGCCTCAATCGAGCCTGCTCATGCTGGTGAGCGCCTTCGCCGGACGCGAACACATCCTCTCCGCCTACCGCCACGCCATCGCGCAGCGCTATCGCTTTTTCAGCTACGGCGACTGCATGTTGATTCAGTAAACGAGTGAAAGAGTGAAGAAGTAAAACGCCGGCCTTCAACCGAATCCAATTGCTTTGTCGGTGCGGGCGTCACTGCCATTCACTTCTTCACTTCTTCACTTTTTCACCGATTCACTCCCTCACTCCTTCGCTGCCTACTGCTATCCTCTCTACCGATGCCCGACCAAACCAAGCCGCCCGTCTTTCTGCTCGACACGATGTCGTTCATCTTCCGCGCCTATCACGCCATGCAGCGCTCGCGGCCCATGTCCACGCGCTCCGGCCTGCCCACGGCGGCAACTTACGTCTTCGTCAACATGATCAAGAAGCTCCGCCAGGACTTCGCGCCGAAGTACTTCGCCGCCGTATTCGACGTCAGCGGCGAGGTCTTCCGTGACGAGCGCGCCCGCGCCATCGGCAAGCTGCGCCGCTGGAACTCGAAGACGCAGAGCTTTGACGAAGTCAGCTACGAGGGTTACAAAGCCCAGCGCGAAGCCATGCCCGCGGATCTTCGCCGGCAGATCCCCTACATTCGCCGCGCCCTCGAAGCCTTGCGGATTCCCATCCTCGAAGCCGAGGGCTTCGAGGCCGACGATGTCATCGGCACTCTCGCCCGCGAAGCCGCCGGGCAGCAGCATGAGGTCTTCATCGTCTCCGGCGACAAAGACATGATGCAGCTCGTCACGCCGCGGGTGAAGGTCCTCAACCCTCAAAAGGACAACCTGATCCTCGATCCTGCCAAAGTGACCGAGACACTGGGCGTCCCGCCTGAGAAAGTCGTCGACGTCATGGCCCTGCGCGGCGATTCTGTCGACAACATTCCCGGCGCGCCTGGCATCGGCGACAAAGGCAGCGTCGAACTGATTCAGGAATTCGGCACCGTGGAAACCGTTCTCGACCGCGCCGCCGACGTCAAGCGCAAAGCCTACCGCGAGTCGCTCCAGCAGAATCGCGACGCCGTCCTGCTCTCCAAAGAGCTCGTCACCATCGATACCCACGTCCCGCTTCCGCTCGACCTTGGCGCTATGGAGACGCAGCCGCCCGACCTCGAAGCCTGTCGCGCTCTCTTCACCGAGCTCGAATTCACCTCCATGCTGCGCGATCTTGCTCCTGCGGCCGGCGCGGCTTCCGTCGAGCTGATCGAAGAACCAACGCCGGACCAGGCTGCCGCATTCTATGCCGCCGCCCGCACCGCCGGCTTCGCCTTTGCGCTCGATGCTGAGGCGCCTGCCGAGCCGGAATCTGACGACGAGCAGCCCGCGTCGCTCTCGCTTCTCGACGTTGCTGAGGCCGCCGATAAAAAGGCCAACTTCTACATCGGCGTCTCCGCCGATCCCGCTCGCGCGTTGCGCCTGCCGCTCACACCCGAACTCCGCACTCTGCTCGAAGACGCCTCCGTCCCCAAGCGCGTGCACGACTTCAAGCTCGCACTGCACGTCCTTGGCGATATGGGCGTCGCGCTGCGTGGCCCAGTCGACGACACGCAACTCCTCTCCTACGCGCTCAACCCCACACACGCCACGCAGGCGCTCGCCGACGTGGCTGCGCGCCATGGTCAGCCGCCTCCATCCACGCTGCCCGCCGCCGCGGCGGCGATTCACGCACTCGTTCCCGTGCTCCGCGAAGAAGCCGATAAGGCCGCAGTCTCCCGCGTCTACGTCGAAATCGATCTGCCTCTCGCCCCGGTGCTTTATCGCATGGAGAAAGCGGGCGTGCGTATCGACACAACTGCGTTGAGCAGCCTCTCGGAAAAGTTCAGCGGCGAACTGATTCGCGTCGGCGATCGCATCTTCGAGCTGGCCGGCGAACGCTTCAACATCAACTCGCCCAAGCAGCTCGCTGCGGTGCTCTTCACAAAATTGGCGCTGCCCGCCCCGCCTGCCCGCGGCAAGGCCAAGTCGGTCTCCACTGCGCAGGATGTCCTCGAGCTTCTCGCCGAAAAGCACGAGGTCCCGCGTCTCGTCCTTGAATACCGTCATCTCTCGAAACTCAAATCGAACTATGTCGATGCGCTGCCTCTGCTCGCCGATGCCGGCTCGCGCGTTCACACAACCTTCCAGGCCGCCGCCACGTCGACCGGCCGCCTGTCTTCGGTCAATCCGAATCTGCAGAACATTCCTGTGCGCACCGAGCTGGGTCGCGAGATTCGCGCGGCATTCACCGCCGCACCCGGCACGCAACTGCTCTCGGCGGACTATTCGCAGATCGAACTCCGCCTCCTCGCGCACTTCTCGGGCGACCCGCTGCTTATCCGCGCCTACTCTGAAGGCGTTGACATTCACACGCTTACTGCCAGCGAGGTCTTCGGTGTCCCGGTCGCGTCCATGGATAAGGAGACCCGGAATCGCGCCAAAGCCGTCAACTTCGGCATCGTCTACGGCATCTCGGCCTTCGGGTTGGCCGCGCAGCTTGGCATTCCGCAAGCCGAGGCCAAGGCCTACATCGAGCGCTACTTCGCGCGCTACCAGGGCGTGCGCGCGTTCATTGAATCGACGCTCGAGCAGACCCGCAAAGATGGCTATGTCCGCACCATGTTCGGCCGCCTGCGCCCCATTCCCGACATTGAAAGCCGCAATCCCAACCAGCGCGGATTTGCCGAGCGCACCGCCATCAACACCCCGCTCCAGGGAACCGGCGCCGACCTCATCAAGCTGGCCATGATCTCGCTCGACCGCAAGTTGACGGAGCGAAAGCTCGAAACGCGCATGGTCTTGCAGGTCCATGACGAACTGTTATTTGAAGTGCCGCTCGCGGAGAAAGACGAAGCTGCGGCGTTGGTCCGCGCGGAGATGGAAGGCGTCGTCAAGCTCAAGGTGCCGCTCGTTGCCGGCCTCGCGTTCGGCCTCAACTGGCGAGACTTGAAGTGAGGCCCGCCCGCCCAGAAAACTGCTTGCATAGTTATGCAATATCGGAGTATATTTATTCAAGCGCGGTTTCCGCCCTGCGGACCGCGCCTTTGCTTTGACCGCGCAAGGAAGCGGTGCCGCGAAATGAATGCCCAACGCCTCAATGTGATCCGTGAAGTCCTGGCCAGCTCGCCGGTGGCCAGCCAGGACGAGCTGCGCCGCAAGCTGCGCCGCCGCGGAATCCACGTGACCCAGGCGACGCTTTCCCGGGACATTCACGAACTCCGGCTGTCGAAGGGCCCGGGGGGTTACTCGCTGCCCAACGGCAATGGCTCGGTGAGCGCAATTGCCGCGTCGGAAGAAGACCAGCCGCCCTCCCTTACCGAGATGATCGACAGCTTTGGCGTGCGCGTGCGCCACGCCATGAATCAGGTGGTAGTCACTACGGTGATGGGTGGTGCGCAGCCGGTCGCCGCGGCGCTCGATCGTGAGGAATGGCCTGAGGTCGTGGGAACCATCGCCGGCGATGACACGGTTCTGGTGATTTGTTCCGATCCGCGCCACGCAACCGAAGTGCAAGCACGCTTGAGGACGATGTTGGAAGCATGAAAAAGACAGTCCAAACCGCGGTTGTGGGCGTCACCGGGTACGCCGGCGCTGAATTGGCGCGGCTGCTGCTGCATCATCCATGCTTGAAGGGCCAGCCGCCGGTCTTTGCCGGCCGCGTGGAGGGAAAGGATCTTGCGCGCGGCGGCATCCCTCTTGCCGAGATTCATCCACATTTGGCGGACCATGATGGAAGCGGCGAATTGAAGCTGGAACCTTTTTCCTGGGAGCTGCTTGCCCAGCGCGGAGTTGAGGTTCTCTTTCAGGCTACACCCCATGAGATTTCACGCGAAGTTGTGCCGGTAGCGCTTTCCGCTGGTCTGCGTGTCATCGATCTGAGTGCCGCATGGCGGCTGACCGAGGCGGCCGATCGCGCCGTTTACGCCTTCGCGGACGAGGGAACCGAGATCGCCGCGGCCACGCAGGCGCGGGCTGTCTACGGCATGCCCGAACTGCATCGCCAACAAATCGCGTCGGCGCAACTGGTCGCCAATCCCGGCTGCTATGCGACCTCGATCATTCTGCCGCTGAAGCCTCTGGTCGCCGCGGAGCTCGTCGATCTCGATCATGGAATTGTGGCCGACTCCAAAAGCGGCGTGAGCGGCGCGGGAAAAGCTCCCACGGCCAGAACGCACTTCATGCACGCGGCCGACAATCTCTCCGCCTATAGCGTCTTTGCCCATCGCCATACCGGTGAGCTTCTGGAACAGATCGGCGTTTCCGCATGCCAGATTGTTTTTACGCCTCATCTTCTGCCCATTCCGCGTGGCATCTTGAGTACGATTTATGTGCACTTCAAGAAGGCGCAGACACATGAGCACGTGATGCAGGTGTACCGCGATTTCTTCAAAGGCAGTCCCATGGTGAGGCTCTTTGAAAAGACGCTGCCGCAAATTCAGTACTCCGTGCGGACGAACTACGCGGACATCGGTTTCCAACTCGACGCCGGCGGCAAGCGCGCAGTGATCGTCAGTTGCCTCGATAATCTCCTGAAAGGCGCTGCCGGCCAGGCGGTGCAGAATCTGAACATCATGCTGGGCTGGCACGAATCGGAAGGTCTTCAATGAAACTCGTCGCGAAGAGGTTCGAATGAAGTTCGTTGTCAAACTCGGTGGCGCGGGCCTCGAATCTCCCTCCCTCCTCGAAGGCTGCATGCGAGCCATCGCGGAACTCGCGCGCGACGGCAATCAGGTCGTGGTTGTCCACGGAGGCGGCGTGCAGTTGACGCGCACGCTCAAGGCGCTCGGCAAGCAGAGCGAATTTATCGACGGCCTGCGCGTCACTGACGCGGAAACGCGCGATGCAGCCCTGATGGTCTTTGCCGGCCGCGTGAACAAGAGCCTGGTGGCCGCTCTGGGAGCATTGGGCCAGCCCGCCGTCGGCCTTTCCGGCGGCGACGGATTGCTCTTTCGCGCGCGCAAAAAACGCACCGTTCCCGATCTCGGCTTTGTAGGCGAAATCGCCGCCAGCGATCCGCGATGGATCGAGGCCGTCTGGCAGTTGAACGGCGTGCCGGTTCTCTGCTCCATGGCCCTCGGATTCGATGGCGAGTATTACAACATCAACGCTGACGAGATGGCTGCGGCCTGCGCCGTTGCCTGCCGCGCCGATGCGCTGGTCTTCCTCACCGATGTTCCCGGCGTAAAGGGTGCCGATGGCGAGGTGCTGCGCTGGCTCTCCATCGATCAGATTGCGGAGATGGCCAAAAGCGCGGTCATCTACGGCGGCATGTTGCCCAAGCTCGGCGCCTGCCGTGAGGCGCTTCTGAACGGCGTGAAGCGCGTACGAATTATGCCCGCTGAAGCTGCCGGTTCCCTGCCCGATCTGTGCAGTTCGCGCGTTGCCCATGGCACTGAAGTCATGGTTGCCTGAGGAGGTCATGCATCGATGAAACTCGACGAGATTCGCGCTGCTGAAGCAAGGCTCCTGCTTTCCACATACGATCGGAGCCCGGTGCTTTTTGTCGGCGGCGAAGGTGTACACATTATTGACGAGCGCGGCGATCGCTACCTCGATCTGCTCAGCGGCATTGGCGTCAATGCTCTCGGTTACAACCATCCGGCGATCGTTGATGCGATCGCGCTAGCAGAGCCGGTCGCTCATCCACACGTCGAACCTCTTCTATCACGAGGGGCAGGCGGAGCTTGCCCTGCGTCTCACCGAGCGTACGGGACTGGATCGCGTCTTCTTCGCCAACACCGGTACGGAAGCCTGGGAGGGCGCGCTCAAGCTGGCGCGCGCCTACGCCGGACTCAAGCGCAGCGAGGGCGCGAACATCGGCTCGAAGTTTCTTGCGCTGGAGCAGAGCTTCCACGGCCGCACCTTCGGCTCCATGGCCACCACCTACAAGGCCAAGTATCGCGATCCGTACGCGCCCGTCATGCCGGGTGTTGAATTCGTCCGCTTCAACGACGTCGCCGATCTGCGCGCCAAATTCTCGAGCGAGGTCTGCGCCATCCTCGTTGAAGCCATCCAGGGCGAAGGCGGCATTCGCCCGCTCACGCAGGAGTTCTTTGCGGAGGCCCGCGCATTGGCAAGCTCGACCGGCGCTTTGCTGATTGTCGACGAGATTCAATCCGGCATGGGCCGCACCGGCAAGTGGTGCGCGTATCAGCACTACGGCATTCAGTCCCGATGTCACCACGCTGGCCAAACCTCTTGCGGGCGGGCTTCCTCTCGGCGCGGTGCTTTGCACCGAGGAGGTCGCGCGCGTGATGCATGCCGGCATGCACGGCACCACATTTGGCGGAGGACCGCTGGCTTGCGCAGTCGGCATCGCCGTGATCGACACCATCGAAAAAGACGGCCTGCTGGCGCACGCTACCGAGGTAGGCGATTATTTCCAGAAACGGTTGCGGGAACTCGCTCGCCGCCACGAAACAATCGTCGATGTGCGCGGAAAGGGCTTAATGCTCGCCGCCGAGCTCGATTCCGCTGATCTGGCCAAGCTCACCGTAGCCGAAATGCTCAAGCGCCGCATCCTCATCAACTGCACCAGCGACACCGTGCTGCGCTTCCTGCCGCCGTACATTCTCGAGCGCAGCCACGTGGATGAGGCCGTCGCCGCGCTCGACGAAATCTTCACCGAACACGCTGCCGCGCATCACGCGTCCGCAGGAGGACACCATCATGGCTAGCAGAACAACCATGGAACCGAAAGAGTCCGCCGTTCCCGTGCAGAAAGATCCCGATGTCCTTGCCGCGGCTGCGCGCATGGCCGGCGAGGATCTATGCTCCATCGCCGATCTCTCCTCGGCCGAGGTGCGCGCCATCCTGAAGTTCGGCCACGACGTGAAGCGCAATCCCCGCGATTACCGTCAGGCTCTGGACGCCAAGCAAATGGTGCTCATGTTTGAGAAGGCGAGCCTGCGCACGCGGCTTGCATTCGAGACCGGCATGAACACCATGGGGGGCAACGCGATCTTCGTCGACCAGACCAACCAGCCTCTGGGCGAGCGCGAAACCATCGCCGACGTGGCGCGGAACCTGGAGCGCTGGGTGGATGTGATCGTTCTCCGCACCTATGCGCACGACACCATCACCGAGATGGCCGCCAACTCGCGCGTGCCCGTTATCAACGCGCTCTCTGACTTCGAGCATCCCTGCCAGGCCCTGGCCGACTTCATGACCCTTCAGGAGCACTTCGGCACAGCCATCGGCCTCAACTTCACCTATGTCGGCGACGGCAACAATGTGTGCCAATCGCTGATGCTCACCGGTGCGCAACTGGGAGCCAACGTCACCGTCGCCACTCCACGCGGCTATTCGCCGGATATCGAGATCGTGACCAAGGCTCGCGAGATCGCCGAAACCAACAGGTGCGAGCTGCGGCTGCTGCAGGATCCGCAGGCAGCTGTCGAGGGCGCCGATGCCGTCTACACCGACGTTTGTGTCAGCATGGGCTTCGAGCACGAGTCGACCAAGCGCGCGCCCATCTTCCGGCCGTACCAGGTGAACGAGGCGCTCATGTCAGAAGGCCGCGCCGCGTGCGGTTTTCATGCATTGCCTTCCCGCGCGGCGCAACGAAGAAGTAACCGACGCTGTCATCGACAGCCCTCAATCCATCGTCTTCGATCAGGCCGAAAACCGCCTGCACGCGCAGAAGGCGCTGCTGCTTCTGCTCCTGGGCGGACTCGTGAATGTGGAGAAGTTTCAGTGACAGTGATCAGCGAACAATTTGAGGTCTCGCAAGCATGTCCGTAATTCTCGAATCCCTGCCCGTCGGCCAGAAAGTCGGCATCGCCTTCTCCGGCGGGCTCGACACCTCCGCCGCCCTGCACTGGATGAAGCAGAAGGGCGCCATCCCTTACGCCTATACAGCCAACCTTGGCCAGCCCGACGAAACCGACTACGACGCCATCCCGCGCGCGGCCCTCGAATACGGCGCCGAGAAGGCCCGCCTCATCGACTGCCGCGGCCCGCTGGTTCGCGAAGGCATCGCCGCGCTACAGGCCGGCGCCTTCCACATCACCACCGCCGGCGTCCCCTACTTCAACACCACGCCCATCGGCCGCGCCGTCACCGGCACCATGCTGGTGGCCGCCATGAAGGAGGATGACGTCAACATCTGGGGTGACGGCTCCACTTTCAAAGGCAACGACATCGAGCGCTTCTACCGCTACGGCCTGCTCGTCAATCCCAACCTCCAGGTTTACAAGCCCTGGCTTGATGCCGCTTTCATCGACGAATTAGGCGGCCGCGCCGAAATGTCTGCCTTCATGCAGCGCTCCGGCTTCGCCTACAAAATGTCCGCCGAGAAAGCCTATTCCACCGACTCCAACATCCTCGGCGCAACCCACGAAGCCAAGGACCTGGAGTTTCTGTCGTCGTCCATCCGGATCGTCATCCCGATCATGGGCACGGCCTTCTGGCGCGACGATGTCGAGATCCAGCGCGAAGAGGTAGCCGTCCGCTTCGAAGAGGGCTCGCCCGTAGCCCTCAACGGCCGCCAATTCTCCGACCCTGTCGCCCTCCTCCTCGAAGCCAACCGCATCGGAGGCCGCCATGGACTCGGCATGTCCGACCAGATTGAGAACCGGATCATCGAGGCCAAGAGCCGCGGCATCTACGAGGCCCCAGGCCTCGCCCTGCTCTTCATCGCTTACGAGCGCCTCATCACCGGCATCCACAACGAGGACACAATCGAGCAGTACCGCGACAATGGCCGCAAGCTCGGCCGTCTGCTCTATCAGGGCCGCTGGTTCGACTCCCAGGCGATCATGCTCCGCGAATCCGCCCAGCGCTGGGTCGCCAAACCCATCACCGGCGAGGTCACGCTCGAGTTGCGCCGCGGCAACGACTACTCCATCCTCTCGACCGAGTCGCCCAACCTCACCTTCCATCCCGAGCGCCTCAGCATGGAGAAGACCGAATCCACCTTCTCTCCGCGGGATCGCATCGGACAACTCACCATGCGCAACCTCGACATCGTCGACACCCGGGAAAAGCTCCTCACCTACGCCAAAACCGGCCTCCTCACGCTCAGCAAGGGCAGCGAGATGCCCCAGCTCTTGAGCGGCAAGGAGAAGGAATAGCATGAGGTACGCTTAAGGCAATGCCGAACGAACAACAATCCGGCAAGATGTGGTCCGGCCGCTTTCGCGAGCCGCTGGACGCGGAGTTCGAAGCGTGGCAGCGCTCGATCGTCTTTGACTGGCGCCTCCTCGACCACGAAGTCGCGGCCAGCAAGGCGCACGCGTCTGCGCTATGTGCCGCGGGAATCTTGTCCGAGAGGGAAGGAGCGGAGCTCCGCGCGGCGCTGGATGCGATTGCCGCGGAATTCAGTTCGCCCAAAGGTAAGGCGCGCGTGCGCGATCATGAATCGGCCGAGGACATTCATCACTTCGTGGAGCTCAAGCTGGTGGAACGAATCGGCTCGCTGGGATTGAAGCTGCACACGGGCCGCAGCCGCAACGAGCAGATCGCCACGGACCTTCGCCTCTATGTGCGCGGCCAGATTGAGCAAGTGGTCGAGGGGCTTGCCGCCTGGGCCAGTGCGCTGGTGGAACAGGGCCGCGCGGCGGACGAGGCGGCGATGCCCAGTTATACGCATTTGCAGCGTGCCGAGCCGGTTCTGATTGCGCATTGGCTGCTGGCGTATGTCGAGATGGCGTTGCGCGATGCCGACCGGCTGCTCGATTGCGCGGCGCGGTTGAATTTCTGTCCGCTGGGGTCGGGAGCGGTGGCTGGCGCGACGCTGGCGCTCGACCGCGACTATCGCCGCGCGCGAGCTGGGATTCAGGGCGCCGACCGCTAATTCCATCGACGCAACAAGCGATCGCGACTTTATCCTCGAATATCTCAACGGGCTCACGTTTGTTGGCCTGCATCTGAGCCGATTTGCCGAGGAGATCACGCTCTTCGCTACCGCGGAGTTCGGATTCGTGACCCTTCCCGAAGCATTTTCAACCGGCTCGAGCGCGATGCCGCAGAAGAAAAATCCGGATTTGACCGAGCTGATCCGCGCCAAGGTCGCTCGCCTCAACGCCGCGGCGCAAGCAGTGGCCATGCAGCTAAAAGGCCTGCCATTGGCCTACAATAAAGACATGCAGGAGACCCAGGAGCCGGCATTCTCCGCCGGCTTTGTGCCCCACATGCTGAACCTCATTGCGCGCTTCACGGCCGCTCTCGAATTCAACCGCGAGCGCATGAACGAAGCAGCGCGCCTGGGCTATCTGAATGCCATGGCCGCGGCCACCTACCTGGTCTACAAAGGCGTTCCCTTCCGCATCGCTCATGAAAAGGTTGGCCGTGCCGTGCGCTTCGCCCTTGAGAAGGGCGTCGAACTCGACGGCCTCGCTATCGAAGAGTTGCGCCAATTCGGCGAAGAATTCGACGATGATTTCTTCGCGGCGATCACGCTCCCAGCTACGCTCGATTGCCATGACGTGATCGGTGGAACCGCGCGCGATCGCGTGCGCAGTGCCTTGGATCGCGCATCGGAGTGGATCGCGGCGCTGGCGAAACACAATTTGGCGGAGGCGATGCATGCTGGTTCGTAAAGCTCTCCTGCACGACGCCTCCAACATCTACGACCTGGTCAACTCGCTCTCCGGAGACGGAACGTTGCTCAAGCGGCCCTTCGCCGAGATCTGCGAAAACATTCGCGACTTCACCGTCGCCGAGTCCGACGGCGGCGTGTTCCTCGGCTGCGGCGCGCTGCACCTCTACGGTCCGCATCTCTGCGAAGTGCGCTCCATCGTGGTCAAGCCCGAAGCCAAGAGCCAGGGGGCCGGCGGCCGGATTGTAAGCGCGTTGATCGAAGAGGCCGAGATGCACGGCATCCAGTCGGTCTGCCTGTTCACGCGTATTCCGGATTTCTTCTTCAAGTACGGTTTCCGCACCGTGGAAGACAAAGCCGAGCTGCCGGACAAAGTCTTCAAAGACTGCCAGATGTGTCCGCGGCTGCACCGCTGCGACGAAGTAGCCATGGTGCGCGGGCGCATTCCGCGCATGTCGATCCTTGGGCCTCGCGAAGAGGCGCAGGAGTTAGTGCGTCTCTCCGGCTGATCATGACAGCAAAACGCTGCTCGGTCTCATGCCAGCGAGACTTTTAGCGCAGCTCCATACGCGCTGGCCCGGCCCGGCTGGACGGGCAGCGTCACTTCTAAGGTCTCGCGCGTTTGCTTCCACCTGACCGGTTCATCTGTGCCCAACAGCGCGACATGTTCGATTTTTCCGGGCTGCGCATTGCTCGCCGAGCCGAGTGAAGCAATCGCGGCTCTGCCTTCAGGCCATCCGAGGAAAATAGCATAGACCGCCGTGTTCGCCTTGCTCCGAGTGAACCGGATGTCTTTCGGACCCAGCTTGCTGATGCTGTTTCCCTTGAACGAGCCGGATTCGACCGTGGTCGGGCCCTCGCCGTACACCTTCCACGGCCGCGTCGAATAAATCGCTTCGCCGTTGATCTTCATCCACGCGGTGATCTGGTCAAGTACGGCGATCTCCTTGCTGTCGATGGTGCCATCCGGCTTGCCGGGAATGTTGAGAATGAAGGTGCCGTTCTTGCTCACCGTGTCAATTAGCCAGTGGATCACATCCGGAGGCGAAAGATACCCGCCGTATTCTCCCGGCTTCTCATAGAGAGCTCGCTGGTAGTGCCATTCCCCAATGCAAGTCTCGGACTGCCACGCATAGGGCATGATTGCGCCTGTCAGCCCACGCTCATAGTCGGCGACCACGGCTTTGGCTAGCCGGGTAGGCACCTCCTTCACGTTGAGCACGGCTTCCATCTTGCCTCCATGGGTCATGAGATTGTGGTTATAGAAATACGCGCCGGCGTTCATGCCGCCCCAGCCCAGGGGCAGCAGTGAGTTGTCGAAGTAGAGCAGGTCGGGATCGTGCTGGTCGATCAAATCGCGCGTGCGGTCGTAGAAGTTCTTCACATAAGAGGCATCGGGTAATGCATTAAATGGATGCTTCACGCCGTAAAGCCGCTGTGGATCGAAGCCCTGCCACCATTGCTCCCCGCCCTCGCCTGCGATCATTCGCCCGTCATAGGGCACTCCGGCAAGCGGACCGCTTTTGTCCGCGCCGTGAGAAGTCTGGAACCACCACCAATTGCGCGCCTGGTGCACCGTCACTCCGAACCTAAGCCCTTGTTTGCGCGCGGCCGCGGCCCACCTGCCCACCACGTCGCAATGCGGGCCGATGCTCGTTGAGTTCCAGGGCTGGTGCTTCGACGCCCAGGCGTCGAAGCCGTCGTGGTGATTGGCGAGCGCGACGAAAAAACGTGCTCCCGCGTCTTTGTACCGCTGGATCAGCGCGTCTGGATCCCAGTTCAGCAGCGTCCACTGCGCGCACAAGTCTTTGTAGCCGAACCGCGATGGCGGCCCGTAGTGCTCCATCTGGAACTTGTACTGCGGATTGTCCTCGACGTACATGTTCCGCGCGTACCAGTCGCCATCTTCGGCAACGCATTGCGGGCTCCAGTGCGCCCAGATTCCGAACTTGGCGTCGCGATACCATTCCGGCGCTTCATACTGCAAAAGCGAATCCCAGGTCGGCTTATAAGGGCCCTCGCCATTCAGGCCGGAAACTGGCGCCACCATTGGCACGCCGTCCCACGAGCCGCCGGGAACAGGCAACTCAGGCGGCTCGCCCCATCCGGTCGGCGTCCAGGTTGCTTCATCTAGTTTTTCCTCGACGATTTTACCGTCGATCAGCGCGTAAAACACCCGCTGGGCAGCGGGCGTGGCGCAGAACTCCTCATAGGTCTGTCGGAACGTGTTGAAGCCGGCGGGCGCCGCAACCGGAGCAGCATTTTGACCTGTGGCCGGAATGGTTTTGGCTGCCGCAACCGCGGCAATCAGCTTGCAAAATTCCCTTCGCTGCATTCTCGTTGCTCCTTTGCGCTCGGCTTGACGCGCCTGCCTGTACGGCCCATCTGTGTCCCTGCTCCTTGATCGGTTTATCCCGCTTTTCGGATCATCGCCGCCACCACAGCCTGCCCGTAACTCAATCCGCCATCGCCGGGACTGACCTGGCGATGCTGAAAAACCTGAAAGCCCTCGGCTTCGAGGCCTACGCGGAGCAGACGCGCTAGCCGCCGGTTGTGCATGCAGCCGCCGGAGAGCGCGACTTGCTGAATACCAGTGCACGTACGAGCCAACACCGCCGCACGCACAAAGGCAGCAGCCACGCCGGCATGAAAGCGCGCGGAGATGCGCGGCTTGGCTACGCCTGCGCGCAGATCGGCGAGGAGATCGCGCCACATCGGCGCAGCCGAAATGCGCACAGGCTCGTGCGATTTCCAATTCCCCGACGAGCAAATTCGAACGCGTAGCCGGAGTCCAGGCGCATCGGGCTCGTCGACGCCGACGCCTTCGAGCTCGATCGCCGCCTGCGCTTCGTAATCGACCACGCCGCGCCCCAAAATAACCGCAGCGACCGCATCGAAGAGACGCCCACAGCTTGAAGTGAGCGGCGAATTCAGTCCGCGCTCGATCATGCGGCGGATCACGTGCGCGTCACTGCTCCTTCGCGCCCACCGCCTCGAGCAGAATCTCCGGCGATTCGATGTCAAAGCCCGCCGCGTGCAATGCACCCAGCGCCATCCGCCACGGCTCGCGAATCGCCGCCTCGCCGCCCGGCATCGGAACGTAGTCGAGATGCGCGAACCGCTCGAAACCGGCGGGATTGGGGCCGCCCAGCCTCACGATGAGCACTTCCCCACCCCAGATCCTCCCATCCGTCCCATAGCCGGTCCCGTCGAGCGAGAGCCCGATCACCGGCCCATCGATTCCGTGCTCCGCCATGCACGCCGCAATGTGCGCATGGTGGTGTTGCACGGCAATCAGAGGCAATCCCCGATCACCGGCCCACTCCTTCGCCCAACTTGTCGACAAATAGCCGGGATGCAGGTCGTGGACAACGGCCTGCGGCTCGATTTCGAAGGTGTGCATCAGGTGCGCGAGCGATTCGCGAAAAAAATCGAGTCCGGTAAGATTTTCGAGATCGCCGAGATGCTGGCTCTGGTAGGCAAAACGGCCGCTGGCCAGCGCGAAAACATTCTTCAGGTGTCCGCCGACGGCGAGCAGCGGCGGAGACCCGTCTTTCCCAAAATTGCCCGGCAGCGGGACGGTGAGCGGCACGAAGCCGCGCGCGCGGCGAATGAGCTGCGGAGTGCCGTCCACGAGAGCCATCACGGAATCGTCGCAGCGCTGCAGAATCTCGCGGTCATGCATCAGGAACGCGTCGGCAATGTGGGCGAGACGAGCCAGCGCCTCGCCGTTGTCGATTGCAATGGGCTCCTCGCTGAGGTTGGCACTGGTCATCACAAGAGCGCGGACGCGAGCATCGGCAAAGAGCAGGTGCTGCAAGGGCGCGTACGGCAGAAAGACACCCAGCCACGGAATACCCGGCGCAACGGAGGGTGCGATGCCGCTGCCGGTGCGCCCGCGAGCCAAGACAATGGGGCGCGCAACGGTGATCAGCAGCTCTTCTTCGCCGGCTGTTAGCTCGCAGATGCCGCGCGCTGCGTTCAAGTCGCGCACCATAACCGCCAGCGGCTTGCCGTAGCGATGCTTGCGCTCGCGCAGGCGCATCACGGCCGCTTCGTTGGTGGCATCCACGGCAAGATGGAATCCGCCGATGCCTTTGATGGCGACAACTTCTCCGGCTATTAATCGATCGATCGTGCCGGTCACCGGATCGGCAGACGGAATCTCCGCTCCGTCGGGCGCAACAAGCCATACGTGCGGGCCGCACACGCCACACGCATTAGGCTGCGCGTGGAACCGCCTGTTGGCCGGGTCGTCGTACTCTGCCTGGCATGCCGCGCACATTTTGAAGCCCGCCATCGAGGTTTGCGGGCGGTCGTAGGGAATGTGGCGCGTAATCGTGAATCGCGGGCCGCAATTCGTGCAGTTGAGGAAGGGATAGCGGTAGCGGCGGTCATGCGGATCGAGCAATTCGCGCAAACAGTCCGCGCACGTGGCCGCATCGGCGGGAATGCCGGTATTCACGGGACCGCCGGCCTCGCTGGCGACGATGCGGAATCCTGGCTCGCCGGTGGGCTTCGTCTCGCGGACAGTGATCGAGTCGATGCGCGATAGGGGCGGAGCCTCGGCCTGCAGGCGGCGGCGAAAGGATTCGACCTGCTCAAGCGGCCCCTCGATTTCGATGGTGACGCCACCGGTATCGTTGCCGATAAACCCGGCCAGACGCTCCTCCGACGCCAGCCGGTAGACGAATGGGCGAAAGCCAACGCCCTGCACGACACCACGCACAATCATCGATTGGCGCCGCATTGGTCCTGGTTGGGCTTCGTGCGTCAAGTCAGCGCCTCGCTCAGGAGATCAGCATAGCGCATGACGTTCTGTGCATTCTCGGCCTGCCGTGCGTCCAACCTATTGACTGCTGTCGGGAGTCACAGTGGACCGAACGGCAAGTGCCAGATAATTTGAGAGAGGCGAATGCAGAAAAATGGCCTTCGTGCAATCGAGATTGGCGCGCGCCAGTGCGGCAGTTTCCATCGCGCTCCTGCCAGGCGTTGCAACCACCGCTCAGCAACCCGATGCGGCGGCGGTGATTCACCTGGTCGACAGCGAAGTTGCGGATCGCGTGGCAAACGTCTTGGGATTCACCGACATCGAGCACTATTTCGTTTATCGGGGCAACGATGAAAGTCATCCTGTGGCGGAGATGACCGTAAAGGACGCTTATACAAAGGGTGCTGGCAAAACATACACCATCCTGTCACAGAGCGGATCGGCAGATGTTATGCGGTTCGGGTTGAAACCGCTCCTGGATAATGAGCAAATAATCAACCTGCCCGAAAACGTAGAAAAGTCCTGGTTCACATCGGCGAACTACAGGATGAATCTGAAGCCCGGCGGCGTCGAGAAGATGAATGGGCGCGAATGCTACGCCCTCGAAATTACTCCCAGGCAGAAGGCTCCTAACATGATCAACGGCACCCTCTGGGTGGATGCGCGAGACGGATCGATCGTTCAGGTTAGCGGTGTGGCATCCAAGAGCCCCTCAATTTTCGCGGGTACGACTCGCATGATGCGCCAATACGTGAGCATCGGCGGCTATCCGATGGCCACGCATGCCCGCGCGGAGTCGAACAGCTTCCTATTTGGGCGCACGGTGGTGGTGATTGATTACAGCGACTACCATCTGCAGGTTAAGAAGAGCCAATAAAACAGCTTCTATAATGCGCGTCGGTGGGCCCGGGCCGGGTCGGTTTCGCCGCGGCCAATTGCCGGCCGATGGCCACCGCCACGCGAAGTGATTTTCCACACATGGTTTGCGCGGGCTGTCTCCAATTCTGTTGCCGGGACACGGATTGCGCCGCTTTGGATGCGGGCCGCTTGTTTCCATTCGAAAAATGCGAAACCGATGCCAACAAATGGGATAGCCACACAGGTCCGTGACTGCTGTCACGGAATGGGGAAGGCCCCGGCACGTAGAACTATGGCAGGCATTCTGCGGAGGCGACCGCCTGCGCGGAGTGTGCGCGTACCATTGCAAGCATAAGGGAGGAATTTGTGCCCGTATTCACGCCCCCGCCACTACCCAGCGAAGACAAGCGATGGAAGATCGTGAACGGCACCATGCGCAAGAACGGGTTCGCCCGTCATGCGCTGATTGAGACGCTGCACACGGTGCAATCGTCGTTCGGCTACCTGGATGATGACGCCATCCGGTTTGTCGCTCTTTCGCTGCGCGTGCCCCTGAGCCAGGCTTACGGTGTAGCCACGTTTTATCACTACTTCACGCTAAAACCCCCGGGGAAGCACACCTGCACGGTGTGCGCGGGAACCGCGTGCTACATAAAAGGCGCGGATAAACTGATTGCCGCCGCGGAGAAGCGGCTGGGGATCAAGCAGGGACAGACCACATCGGACGGCCAGATCAGCCTGATGGTGGCGCGCTGCGTCGGTGCGTGCAGCCGGGCGCCGGTCATGCTGTGCGACGGCGAAGTGGTGGGCGAAGTGACGAGCAACCAGGTGCTCGAGCAACTGGAAAGGTGGGCCGCGGAATGACAGTCGAGGAGCTCGATCAGATCGCCAAAAACGTAAAGCAGGAGAACGAAAAGTACGACTACGAGGTCAATGTCTGCATGGACCTGGCTTGCGCGAGCCAGGGCGCCGGCGCGCTGAAGGAGGCGCTCGAAAAAGCAGCGCGAATCCTGCGGCAAAAAAGTGTGCGTACGCCGCACCGGTTGCATGGGGCCATGTTCGCACGGGCCGCTGGTGCGCGTGGACCCGGAGGATACGCTCTACCACCACGTCAAGGCGGACAAAGCCGAAGCGATCGTGAAGAGTCTTGGCGAAGAACCGGTACCCGAACTGCAGAGCGATCTGAATGATCACTTCGACAAGCAGGTCCGCGTGGTGCTCGAGAATGCCGGCTACATCGATCCGGAAAAAATTGGCGACTATATCTCGCGCGACGGCTACAAGGCGCTTCTGACGGTCCTCACCGAGATGACCCCCAGCGGCGTGGTTCACCGCATCACCGAGAGCGGGCTGCGCGGGCGCGGCGGCGGCGGCTATCCCACCGGCCTGAAATGGGGCACGGTGGCCAAGGCCGCGGGTGACGTGAAGTACGTGGTCTGCAATGGCGACGAAGGCGACCCTGGCGCGTTTATGGATCGCAGCGTGATGGAAGGCGATCCGCATCGCGTAATCGAAGGCATGGCGATTGCAGCCTATGCCGTGGGTGCGAGCAAGGGGTTCATCTATGTGCGCGCGGAGTATCCGGTGGCTGTTTCGCGGCTCACCACTGCGTTACGCGAGGCGCGCCGCCACGGGCTGCTCGGCAACAACATCTGCAATACGCCCTTCAACTTCGATGTGGAGATTCGTCTCGGCGCGGGCGCGTTTGTTTGCGGCGAGGAAACGGCCTTGATCGCCTCCATCGAAGGGAAGCGCGGCACTCCGAAGCCCCGGCCGCCCTACCCGGCATCGAGCGGCCTATGGGGCAAGCCCACGCTCATCAACAACGTCGAAACCTACGCCAACATTGCACCGATCGTGCGCAACGGCGGCAAGTGGTTCTTCAACATGGGCTCAGAGCGCAGCAAGGGGACGAAGGTCTTTGCGCTCACAGGCAAAATCGCCAACACCGGCCTGGTCGAAGTGCCCATGGGCATCAAGCTGCGCGAGATCATCGAGGATATCGGCGGCGGCGTGCCCGGCGGCCACAAGTTCAAAGCTGTGCAAACCGGCGGCCCCTCGGGCGGCTGCATACCGGCTGAAATGCTCGATGTCGGCGTCAGCTACGACGCGCTGCTCAAGATGGGCTCGATCATGGGCTCCGGCGGCATGATCGTTATGGACGATACTTCCTGCATGGTCAATGTAGCGCGCTTCTTCATCGAGTTCTGCATGACGGAATCGTGCGGCAAGTGCATTCCCTGCCGCGCGGGCACGGCGCAGATGTTTACGCTGCTCACCCGCATCTGCGACGGGACAGGAACCATGGACGACCTCGCGCTGCTTGAGGATCTCTGCTCCACCGTCAAGGAGACCAGCCTTTGCGGGCTGGGTCAAACCGCGCCCAATCCGGTGCTGAGCACGCTGAAGTATTTCCGCAACGAATACATCGAGCACATCGTGCACAAGCGCTGTCCAGCCGGAGTCTGCAACATGGAAGCGGTCGCGGAGGTGGTGGCATGAGCCAGGAAACAGACGTCAAAACTCTTGTCATCGATGAGCAGGAAGTAAGCGCCCGCGCCGGCCAAACGATTTTGGAAGTGGCGCGCGAGAACGACATTAACATTCCCACGCTCTGCCATCTCGAAGGCCTCAGCGGCGTCGGCGCTTGCCGCCTCTGCCTGGTGGAGATCAAGGGCTCGAACAAGCTTCTGCCGGCCTGCCTGGCCACCGTGCAGGAAGGCATGGAAGTCAGCACCAACACCGAGCGCCTGCAGAAGCACCGCCGCACGATTCTCGAGCTGCTGTTTGCCGAGCGCAACCACATTTGCTCGGTCTGCGTCGCCAACGGCCACTGCGAGCTGCAAACGCTGGGCCAGGAGCAGGGCCTGACCCACGTTCGCCTGCCCTATCGCAATCCCGATCTATTCGTCGACGCCTCGCACGAGCGGTTCACCATCGACCACAACCGCTGCATCCTGTGCACGCGCTGCGTGCGCGTCTGCGCGGAGATTGAGGGCGCGCATGTGTGGGATGTGATGGGACGCGGCATCAACTCCATCGTGATCTCGGACCTGCACGAGGAGTGGGGCAAGTCCACTTGCACCCGCTGCGGCAAATGCGTGCAGGTGTGCCCTACCGGAGCCTTGTTCGACAAGAGCAAGATCGGCTCCGATCACCCCAAGTACCCCGATTTTCTCCCCCTACTGAACCTGATGAGGGAAGCGCAATGAGCAAACTGAAATTGGCGACGGTCTGGCTCGACGGGTGTTCCGGCTGCCACATGTCGTTTCTCGATATGGACGAGCGGCTCCTCGAGCTGGCGGAAGTGGTCGATGTTGTCTACAGTCCCATCGTCGATACCAAGGAGTTTCCTGACGAGGTGGATATTGCTCTGGTCGAGGGAGCCGTGGCGTCAGTCGATGACGAGAAGAAGATCAAAAAAATCCGCGATCACTCCAAAATGCTGGTGGCCATGGGCGACTGCGCCATAACTGGCAATGTGCCCGTCGATGCGCAATCCCATCGGACCGGAAGCGATCCTGGAGCGCGCCTACATTGAAAACGCCAGCGCACAGGCGCAGATTCCCTGCGTCGTGGTGCCGAAGCTGCTCAAGGTGGTGCGCCCCATTCATGAGTTTGTGAAGGTGGACGTCTTTTTGCCCGGCTGTCCGCCTTCGGCCGACACTTTCCACACCGCGCTGACCGCGCTGGTGAACGGCGGGCCGCTGGATATTTCGGCGCTCACCCGTTTTGGGGCTTAACGATTCGGAGTCAAGCACTATGAGCCAGACCATCACCATCGACCCGGTAACGCGCCTTGAAGGCCACGGCAAGATCACCATCCAGCTCAACGGCCAGGGCGAGGTTGCGGATGCGCATTTCCACGTGACGCAGGTCCGCGGCTTCGAGCGATTTTCTGAAGGCCGCCCGTTCTACGAGATGCCCAGCCTGATGGCGCGCATCTGCGGCATCTGCCCGGTGTCGCACCTGATTGCGTCCGCCAAGGCATGCGAGGCCATCATGTCGGTGCGCATTCCGCACACCGCGGCGCAGTTGCGGCGCATGTTGAATTTGGCGCAGATGGTGCAGTCGCACGCGCTGAGCTTCTTTTATCTGGCCTCGCCCGATCTGCTGCTGGGCATGGAGTCCGATCCCAAGGTGCGCAATATTCTGGGCGTGGCGGCCGCCAAACCGGAACTGGGCCGCGCCGGCGTGGGTCTGCGCCGGTTTGGGCAGAGCATCATCGAACTGCTCGGCGATAAACGCGTTCATCCGGGATGGGTGATGCCCGGCGGCGTCACCGAGCCGCTCGACGGTCGAGAAACGCGACAAGATTCTGGCCATGATTCCTGAGGCCTATGCCGGCATCGGCTTGGCGTTGGGCGCATACAAGGCAATCGCCGGCACGTTTAAGGCAGAGATCGAGGTCTTCGCAAACTTCCCGTCGAACTACATGAGCCTGGTCAACGAGGACGATTCAATTGAGTTCACCGATGGCGCGCTGCGGCTGATCGATGCCCAGGGAAACACGATCGAGGACGGCATGACCGCGGCGCGCTTCGCCGAAGCCATCGGCGAAGCAGTCGAGCCCTACAGCTACACCAAATTCGCATATTACAAGCCGCTCGGGTATCCCGACGGAAGCTATCGCGTAGGGCCGCTGGCGCGCCTGAACATTGTGAAGACGATGGGCACGCCGAAGGCCGAGAAAGAGCTGGCCGCATTCAAGCAGTTGGCGGCGGGACCGGTCCAGAGCTCGTTCCACTATCACTATGCGCGTCTGGTAGAGATGCTGTATGGAGTCGAAAAGATCGAGGAAATCCTCGCCGACCCGCGCATTCTCGACAAGCACGTGCGCGCCACAGCCGGCGTGAATCGCCTTGAGGGTGTAGGACAGGCCGAGGCGCCGCGCGGCGTGCTGCACCACCATTACAAAGTGGACGAAAATGGCAAGATGCTCTGGGCCAACCTCGTGATCGCCACCGGCCAGAACAACAAGGCGATGAACCTGGGCGTGTTGCAGGCCGCCAGGCATTATGTGAAGGACGGTAAGTTCACCGAGGGCATTCTGAATCGCGTGGAAGCGGTGGTGCGCACCTTCGATCCCTGCCTGAGCTGCTCGACACATGCCTACGGACAGATGCCGCTTGTGATCACGCTGGTTTCGGCGGATGGCGAGGTTGTGGACAGGGCCGTGCGAGACTGACATTCTTGTGGTGACCATCCGGAACGAAGTCCAAAAGATTAGAGCCTGGGTTCGAAACGGAGAACAATCGAATTATGGATATGACTGCTCGCTGTCTTGTTCTCGCCTGTGGCAACACCCTCCGCAGTGATGACGGCGTCGGGCCCAGACTCGCGGAGCTGGGCGGCAGAACGATTCCGCGCGGATTCCCATGTCCGCGTGGTAGCGCGCCAGCAGTGGACGCCCGATTTGGCGGAGGACATCGCGGCGGCTGAGTCGGTTCTCTTTGTCGATTCCTCGGTCGAATCTGCTCCGGGGCGCGTATGCCTTATCCCGGTCGAAGCAAGAACAAATGGCTCCGGAACCGCTACGCATCAACTGGACGCCCCCAAGCTGCTTGGCTTGTCTCGCTCGCTCTACGGTTCTCTGCCGGCCAACGCAATGCTTTTAACCGTTGGCGCCTGCTCCACAGAGGTGGGCGAGTCATTCAGCGGCTGCGTCGAAGCGGCCCTTCCAAGAGCGAGCGGCATTTTGGAAAAGGCCGTTCTTCGATTTCTCGCCAACTAATCGCATCGGAATTGAGTCGCCTTCCGGCATAAACGACGATGGCCGCAACCCTCTGCGGCCATCGTCGTTTTCGTGCAACCCACCTGGTAACATCGCTCAGAACGCAGCCAACGTCTGTCTCAGGCTATAGGAGCTGAGCGTCTTGATGTAGTTTCCGCGGTCGTAGGGCGAGGTATCGGGTACGGAACGGCGGCTCAGGCAGCCGCGCGTCTCGGCAAGCGATGTGTATTCCCGTTTCTCCAGCCAGTAGCGCAGATCAGCCAGCACGCGGCCGATGTGCTCAATGCCGTGAATATGCAGCGCGGAGACCATCATGGCGACGTTGCCGCCGGCCATGACCGCCTTGAGCACGTCTTCTGCGGAGTGCACGCCTCCGGTTATGGCGATGTCGCCCTTTAGGTTACCGTAGAGAATCGCCGCCCAGTGCAAGCGCGGCAGCAGCTCTGAGGGAGTGGAAAAATGCAGTGTGGGCCGCACCTCGAGCGCCTCGATATCGAAATCAGGCTGGTAGAAGCGGTTGAAGAGCACGACTGCACGCGCACCCGCGTCCTCAAGCCGCGCGCAGAGGTGCGGCAGACTCGTGAACGACATCGACAGCTTGACGGCGACGGGAACCTGAACCGCCTTGCAGACGCTCTCCACGAGTTCAATCAGTTGCAGCTCAAGTTCGGCCGAAGTCTGGCTGCGATCCGTCGCCAGCGCAAAAGTATTCAACTCGATGGCGTTGGCGCCCGCCTGCTCCATCTCTCTTGCCAGGCGCACCCAGCCGCCCGTAGTGGCGCCATTGAGACTGGCCATCACGGGAATTGCGACCGCTTCACGCGCGCGCCGCAGATGCTCCAGATAGCCATCGTGCGACATGCGGTAGTCGCGCAGCTCGGGCAGGAAATGGAGCGACTCGGCATAGGAGTCGGCGCCTCGCTCCAGATCTTCGTCGAGAGCGCGCGACTCGAGCGCCAGCTGCTCCTCAAACAGCGAAGTGAGCACGACGGCCGAAGCCCCTGCGTCTTCCATGAGGCGAATATTGTCAATCGATTCTGACAGCGGCGTGCTGGCAACCACAATGGGGCCGCTGAGCTTCATGCCGAGATATTGCATGGATATGTCGGTCATTGTTCCCCTCCGGCAGCCGTGGCCGCCAATTTTGCCTCAGGCTCTCCTGCGGGTTTGTCTCCAGGCTTTTCCGGGGGCGCGATTTGCGGCGTTTCTCCGCGGCCCGGCATGGCTGCCCGCGCCGAGTAGACGCGCCACTGGCGCTCGACGTCGTCCTGCGCCTCGTTGAGCAGATCCGAAGCCACCTCCGGATTGCTGCGCGCCAACATGGTGTAGCGAGCCTCGCGGTACGCGTACTCCTTGAGTCGGATGGATGGCGCCTTGGAGTCGAGCTGGAAGGGATTCTTACCTTCCTCGCGCAGTGCCGGGTTGTAGCGCATCAGCGGCCAATATCCCGATTGCACGGCCAGCTTCTGCTGCTCGAGCCCATGGACCAGATCGTAGCCGTGGGCGATGCAACTCGAGTAAGCGATGATGATCGACGGCCCATCGTGCGCCTCAGCCTCCTGGAACGCCTTGATGACATGGCTGTCGTTGCCGCCGAGGGCCACCTGCGCCACGTAGACCGAGCCGTAGCTCACAGCTTCCATGGCCAGATCTTTGCGGCTGTTTGGCTTGCCGCTGGCGGCAAATTTTGCCACCGCGCCACGCGGCGTAGCCTTTGAAGCCTGTCCGCCGGTGTTTGAGTAAACCTCGGTGTCGAGCACCAGCACGTTCACGTTTTTGCCCGAGCCGAGAACATGGTCGAGTCCACCGAAGCCGATGTCGAAGGCCCAGCCGTCGCCGCCGAGGATCCACACGCTCTTGCGGACGAGTGCGTCAGCGATGGCCAGCAAATTCTGCGCGTCGGATGAATCGTTGCCGGCGAGGCGCACGCGCAATTTTGCGACGCGCTCGCGCTGCTGATTGATTTCGGTTTCGGTTTTTTGCGAAGCGCCGACCAGGTCCGCTGCGAGCTCCGCGCCGATTTGAGATGCAAGCCGCGTGACCAGCATCTCGGCGAAGGCTTTCTGCTGGTCGAGAGCGACTCTCATGCCAAAACCAAACTCCGCATTGTCTTCAAACAGCGAGTTGGACCACGTGGGTCCGCGGCCCTGCGCGTTAAAGGTGTAGGGCGTGGTAGGCAGGTTGCCGCCGTAGATCGACGAGCAGCCGGTGGCGTTGGCGATATAGAGCCGGTCGCCGAACAACTGCGTCATCAGCTTGATGTAGGGTGTCTCGCCGCAGCCCGAGCACGCGCCCGAGAACTCGAATAGCGGCTGCAAAAGCTGAAGGTCCTTGACTTGCGTGTGCGAAAGCTTCGAGCGATCGACTTCGGGCAGATTCAGGAAAAACTCCCAGTTATCGCGCTCCGGCCCGCGCAGCGGCGCCTGCGGCGCCATGTTGATGGCTTTCTTACTGGCGTCGCTCTTGCTCTTTACCGGGCAGACCTCGACGCAGACGGCACAGCCGGTGCAATCTTCCGGAGCCACCTGCAGCGTGTAGCGCTCCTGCTCCATGCCGCGCCACTTGGGCTTGGCCCACTTGAAGGTTGCCGGAGCCTTGTCGCCGAGCTCGGGACTGTAGATTTTGGCGCGAATGACCGCGTGCGGGCACACCATGACGCATTTGCCGCACTGGATGCAGAGATCCTTGTCCCAGACGGGGATGAACTGCGCGATGTTGCGCTTCTCCCATTGCGCGGTGCCCGAAGGAAATGCGCCGCCGGCGGGAATCGCACTGACCGGAATCAGGTCGCCTTTGCCTTCGGCGATCTTGCCCAGCACGTCGTGAACGAACCTGGGCGCCTTGGAAGAGATGGCGTCGATGATATCGAATTCAGAGGAAGCCGCCGAGGGCAGCTCCACTTTTTCCAGGTGCGAAAGTGCGTGGTCTACGGCGGCAAAGTTCTTTTGGACTACAGATTCGCCGCGCTTGCCGTAGGTCTTCTTGATGGACTTCTTGATCTGCTCGATAGCTTCGTCGCGCGGCAGGACGCCGCTTATGGCAAAGAAGCAGGTCTGCATGATGGTGTTGATGCGGGAACCCATGCCGGCCTCGCGCGCCACTTTGTAGCCGTCGATGACGTAGAACTCAACTTTCTTCCGCAGCATTTCTTTCTGCGTACTGCGAGGCAGCTTGTCCCACACTTCAGCCGCGGAGTACGGCGAGTTGAGCAGGAAGACCGCGCCGGGCATGGCCGCTTCGAGAACGTTCATCTTCTCAAGGAAGCTGAAGTTATGGCAGGCGACGAAGCTGGCGCGCGTGATCAGATACGTTGAGCGGATGGGATTCGGCCCGAACCTCAGGTGCGAAGTCGTCATCGAGCCGGACTTCTTCGAATCGTAGACAAAGTAGCCCTGCGCGTAGTTGGGCGTTTCGCTGCCGATGATCTTGATGGAGTTCTTATTGGCGCCTACGGTGCCGTCGGAGCCGAGGCCGTAGAAGAGTGCGCGCACGGTCTTCGGATCCTCGGTGGAGAATTCCGGATCGTAGGCGAGGCTCGAGTGGCTGACGTCGTCGTTGATGCCGATGGTGAAGTGGTTTTTGGGGGAGGGCTTGATTAACTCGTCAAAAACGCCCTTGACCATCGCCGGCGTAAACTCCTTCGACGAGAGGCCGTAGCGTCCGCCGATGACTTTGGGCATGGCGAAGGGCAGGCTTGTGGCATTCTCCGCCAGCACGGTCTGAATGTCCTGATAGAGCGGCTCGCCGGCTGCGCCGGGTTCCTTGCAGCGGTCGAGCACGGCTATCGACTTGACGGTCGCGGGCAGCGCAGCGATAAATGCCTCGCTGTCGAAGGGCCGATAAAGACGAACCTTGACCAGACCCACTTTTTCGCCCCGGCGGGTCATCGCGTCCACGGCTTCCTCGGCAGCCTCGGCGCCGGAGCCCATCAGCAGAATGACGCGCTCGGCGTCGGGCGCGCCGTAGTAGTCGAAGAGGTGATAGCTGCGGCCAGTCAGCGCCGCAAAGCGGTCCATCACCGACTGCACAATGCCCGGAACCGCGGCGTGGAACGGCGTGCACGCCTCGCGCGCCTGGAAGAATACGTCGGGATTTTGCGCCGTGCCGCGAATGAATGGGCGATCGGGCGTGAGAGCGTTCTTGCGGAAGGCGATTAGGTATTTGTCGTCGACCATCGCGCGAATGGTGTCGTCGCCGATGGGCAGAATCTTGCCCACTTCGTGCGAGGTGCGGAAGCCGTCGAAGAAATGAATGAACGGGATGCGCGACTCGAGCGTGGCAATCTGCGCTACGAGGGCCAGATCGGCTACTTCCTGCACGGAGTTGGAAGCCAGCATCGCCCATCCGGTGGCGCGGCAAGCCATCACGTCGGAGTGGTCGCCGAAGATCGACAGGCAATGTGTGGCCAGGGTGCGGGCCGAGACGTGCATAGTCGCCGGGGTCAGCTCACCGGCAATCTTGAACATGTTGGGGATCATCAACAGCAGACCCTGCGAAGCCGTAAAGGTGGTTCCGAAGGCCCCGGCCTGCAATGCGCCGTGCAGCGCTCCGGCCGCGCCGCCTTCGCTCTGCAGTTCCTCCACAATGGGCAATGCGCCCCAGATGTTCTTCTTGCCCTCCGAGCGCCATTGATCAGCCCACTCGGCCATGGGCGACGAGGGGGTGATGGGGTAGATGGCGATAACTTCGGAAAGCCGATAGGCAACGGAGGCCGCAGCCTCGTTTCCGTCCATGATGACGGTGGGAATCACAGTCTTTGGTTCACTCATTCGCTTCGCTCCACAACGCGGCCCTTGGGAAGACCGGCCACTATCGTGAGTCTCATCTTCGAAGGAGTTAGGGGCAGTGATGCGGGGCACAGAGAGGGGTGGAAATCCCACTTTGTGAAACGATGTTCACAGGGTGCAACGGCGCGTTTGTGAGGGGAACTGAAGGGAATTTCTTGCACTTGCGGGACGAGCTCTGAGAGTCGACTTCAACCTTCGCTATCACAATCAGGCTGCTCTGCTCTTCTAGCGCAATAGCCCCGCGACCAGCGCTTCCCACTCTGCTTCAAGCGTAGGCCGGTGGAATTCGCGGCCGGCGCGGTGGTACCAGTAGTCAGCGTTCCAAGCAACCCCCTCTTTGCGGTGCAGGTAGGCGTGAACGGCCATCGCTTCTTGAGTGTCAAGATCGTCGACAATTCCATGCGAGTGCGTCCAGTCGCCTTTGGCGTCCCACCAAAGCGCGGCCAGCGCTGCCTGTAACTCGCTTGGGGGTTCGGCGAGCGTCAGCGAGGCACGAAATTCGTCAACCGTCATAAGGCCCTTGTATCACCCGTTTTTCCCATGCAGCAAATCGGCAGCCTCACATTATGTGATTTGGATCACTTTCACCAAGAATCTACCCTGCTACAAAGGAATCATCGTTCCGATGAGCTGAATAGAGGGTCCGCCAGGGGGCTAGGGAGGGGGCTGGGGATCCCGGCTGCATCGCCCCACTCCTGGAGGTCAAGTCATGGGAATGTTCTCTGCAAAAATCCCCGAGAACCCCGATTGCGAACCGAGGCGTTTTCGCCGTATACTGAAATCCGACCATTCCGGTCGTATTTTTCTGCTGCCCCATGGTCGGCGGCAGCATCGCGGAGTTCGGCAGGTGAGTCATACTAAGTGATTTGACCGTTGGAGAAAGTGCGATCATCGTCGCCCTTGACCTGCCTGAGAATGTCCAGAACCACCTGATGCATATGGGCTTTGTGCCCGATTCCCTGGTGACGGCCCTGCGCCGGGCTCCGGCCGGCGACCCCACCGTTTACAGCGTCGACGGCATGGAAATCGCTCTCCGCCACGAGACGGCGTCGGCCATCCGCGTCCGGCCTGTCGAGCCCGCGCAAAGCGAAGCCGCCCAACTCGACCCTTCTCAGGATAGCGCTCCCGAACTTGCCGAGGCTGCGCGATGAGTACCTGCTGCGAAACTCCGGCCTTTGAGCCGCCCGCGGCCCTACCAACCGAAGGCGCGCTCAGAACCGTTGTCCTCATCGGCCCTCCCAACTCCGGCAAATCCACACTCTTCAACAAGCTCACCGGCCTGCGCCAAAAAGTCGCCAACTATCCCGGCGTCACCGTCGAGCAGCGCATGGGCGTTATGGCCGGCGTAGGCCGCGAAGACCTCACGCTGATCGACCTGCCCGGCATCTACTCGCTCACTCCGTACTCTGAGGATGCGCGCGTCGCCGTGAATGTCCTGCGCGGCCGCATGCCGGGCACGCCCAAGCCCGACGCGGTCCTGCTCGTTCTCGACTCGCTGCATCTCACGCGCCAGCTTATGCTCGCCGCGCCGGTGCTGGCTGTCGGCCTGCCCACGCTGGTGCTGCTCAACATGAGCGACCTGATGGAGTCGCGCGGCGGCCAAATCGACACGCTCAAGCTCGCGCGCGAACTCGGCGCTCCGGTAGCGCAGATCAGCGCCGTGCACGGAACCGGCCTCGACGCCGTCCCGCTCTTTCTGAATCAGCAAAACGGCCACGCGGTGGCAGCACCAAGCCTCTCACGCTGCCCGTCGTCGGCAACGCGGCCAGCACGCATAGCTGGGCCGCGCAGGTCAGCCGCCGCACCGGTTATCAGGCCCCGCTCTCGGCTGAGAACACACGCAAGATCGACAACGTGCTTCTGCATCGCATCTGGGGACCGCTGCTCTTTCTGCTCGTTGTCGTCGCCGTCTTTGAAGTCGTCTTCGCCCTCGGCCAGCCGCTCTCCGACGGCTTCGGCGATCTGCTGGCGCGCATGGGCGAGATCGCGCGGCCGCTCATTCCCATGGGCTGGCTGCAATCGCTCTTGCTCGACGGCGTTTGGAAGGGCATCTGCTCCGTTCTCGTTTTCCTCCCCCAGATTCTCCTGCTCTTCCTCTTCATCGGCATCCTTGAGGACTCCGGCTACCTGGCCCGCGCCGCGCTCATCGCCGACCGCGTCATGCGCACCATCGGCCTCAACGGCAAAGCCTTCATTCCGCTGCTCTCGGCTTACGCCTGCGCCGTTCCCGCCATCATGGCCACGCGCACCATTGAGAACAAGCGCGACCGCCTGGCCACCATTCTCGTTACGCCCTTCATGACCTGCTCGGCGCGCCTGCCGGTTTACCTGCTGCTCATCGCGGCCTTCATTCCCAACATCTACTACCTGCACGGTGTTCTCGGCCTGCGCACGCTGGTCATGCTCGGCCTCTATCTCGCCGGATTCGTCGCCGCATTCACCACCGCGCGGCTGCTCAAGAGCTCCATCCTCAAGTCCAGCGATACGCCGTTCATTCTGGAGCTGCCGCAGTACCGCATGCCCACTCTCTACTCGCTGGCGCTGCGCCTCATGGACCGCGCGCGCATCTTCCTCAGGACCGCCGGAACCATCATCGTGGCCGTCACGCTGGCGCTGTGGGTGCTGGCGCATCTGCCCGTCATCCACACTGCGGCCGGCGCGCTCGCCGCGCCGCAACTGGCCAGCAGCGTCATCGGCCGCCTCGGCCATTTCATCGAGCCCGCCATCGCGCCGCTCGGCTTCAACTGGAAGATCGGCATCGGCCTGCTCTCCAGCGTTCTCGCGCGCGAAGTCATGGTCAGCACCATGGGCACTCTCTACGGCGCTGACCCGAGCACGCAGGCCTTCAGTCTGCAGACCGCTCTGCACCACGACATGACGCTGGGCGGCGCGCTGGCGCTGATGATCTTCTTCGCCTTCGCCATGCAGTGCACGTCGACCATCGCTGTGGTCCGCCGCGAGACGAATAGCTGGATGTGGCCCGCCGTGCAGTTCCTCTACATGCTGGCGATGGCCTACGGCGCAGCCTTCGCGGTGAACCACATCGTGCTGGCGATCTTCGGCTAGCCGTAAAGCCAGTTCACGAGTTGCGTAGCGCCGAGCGATCAGCGCGCCGCCACCTGCGGCCTGCATTTCCAGTGTTTCACCCATCCGATGCATAGCCCGACCTGCGTAGCTGCGTCGGTCGAGGCGAGGCAGCGAGCGACGCGACTTTGTGCGGTAAAAGCGGGTAGTCGCCCTGCGCAGCGTATGGGTAGCGTCCGCTGATTTCAGAACCGGTTCAATCTTGCGTCACGCAAATGACGCCCATTATTTCTCTCCATATGCTTGAGCGGGCGGCAATGATTGGCAGCGTTCGGGTATCACCAGGCTTATATCGAGTAGCTGCGCGCAACGCATCTCAGGTTCGTGCTCGCACGACGGCTCTTCCGCATCGATCGTAAGGGCTTTCTCAACGGCCGAAAACACGCCAACTCGATCGTCCAGCTCACTCGTTCGCCGCAGGGTTCGCGTACTTGCCGGCGACGATAAGTACAATCGCGCAGAGGCCGGCGCAACTCGACCTGGCCCACTTGCCTACCCCGCCTATCCGTGCCGGTTCCTCGGTCCAACTGCTTTCGCGTTAACCACTTCCCTGAGTCCCGGCCTACTCACACCCATGCGAGAACCCTGCTGTAAAACTTGCCAACCTCGCCGGATTTTCACATTCGCGCACATCGTTTCCGCTGCTACGCTCATCTCATACCAAAGCAGCCCAAGATACATCCCCGTTCCTTGCAATATGCTTTGCGCGGCTGATTCGCCTGCTGATTTTCACGTTGCCTCTCATTTCCCAATGCAAATCCGCAATGTAGACTATTGCGCGAAGGAGGTTTATATGAAGAGATTCAGTTTCCTGATGGTTGCGGCGGCAGCTGCGATCTGCCTTGCCGCAGGATCCCAAAAGGTCCAGGCTCAAATCAGCATCGGCGTTAACATTGGCCCGGAGCCGGTTTGCCCTTACGGGTACTTCGATTACGCGCCTTACGCCTGCGCACCGTATGGCTACTATGGGCCGGAGTGGTTCGCGGGAGGCGTGTTCATTGGAGCCGGTCCCTGGTTCCACGGACCGGAACACTTCCACGGCTCCGTGAACAACCACTACGATCCGCATCACGGCTACAAGGGCCCGATGCCGAAACGCGGAGCAAAGCCAGAATCGTCAAGGCCGCCGGGCCACGTGGCCAACTACAAGAGCAATGAAACGCGCGACGGCAAGGGACACACGGTCGCCAGAGGGCACTGAGAAAAAGATCCGGCGCCCAGGTCCTTCCAAGCCTGGGCGCCGGATTCTGGGCTCAGAGGGTTGGCAGAGGCTTACGAACTCATGAAGCCCAGATACGGGTTGGAACCGAAGTTCCCGAAGTTGGGAAAGACGGTTCGGATCTGGCTGTCGGAGAGGCCAAACCAACTGGCCAGCGTGCCGGCATATTGCTCGACGGCGGTGGTGGGAATGAGCCTGCCTTCGCCCACGTCGTTAACCTGATTGACGCCCACCACCGGATACTGCCCATACATATTCTGTCCGTTGACCGCGCCGCCCACGACAAAGTGGTGGCTGCCCCAGCCGTGGTCCGTGCCGTTGGAGTTGCAGGTGAGCGTGCGGCCGAAGTCGGAGATGGTGAACGAGGTGACGTTGTTCGAAAGTCCCATGCCGACCATGAGGCCATCGAAATATTCGAACGCCGCGCCGAGCTGGGTGAGCAACTGCGAATGGATTTGCGCCTGGTTGTTGTGCGTGTCGAAGCTGCCAAGCTGGACATAGAAGATTTGCCGCGTGACGCCGAGCGAGGCGCGGCCGGCGATGATGCGGGCGACGGTCTGCAATGAAGCGGCCAGCGGGTTGTCCATGAGCTTCTGGGAGACGGGATCGACATACTGCGGCGGGTTGGCCACGCCTCCATCGCCCGCCGGAGCCATGGCAGTGGCCAGCGTGGCCTGCGCCTGCATGGAACGGTTGATGACGACTTCGTACTCCTGGGCGAAGAGATTGGATTCGTCGGCGGTGAGGATGGAGTTGAGCGGATTGACCGCGGAGGGCAGCCCAAACGGAGGCTGGGCAAGGCCGTAGATGGGTATGGGGCCGGCAGGCGTGACGTTGAGCTGAAACGAGGTTTGCCCGGCGAGGAAAAGCGCGTTGCCGGCAGTGGAGATGCAGGTGAACATGGAATTGGAATTCATGTTCATGGCTTCGATGGCGTCGGCAACGGCGCCGCCCCAGCCCACGCGCTCGCCGCTGCCGAGATTGGAGGCGATGGCCTGCCACGCGGCGGTTTGATCGAAGTGCGAAAACAGCGAATCGGGCAGCGGGACGGAGTTGGCGTCGATTTGCGTTTTGGTTGCCGGCGTGACCAGCGTGCCGGTATTAGCGACGATGGCTGCGCGGCCGGCGTTGAAGAGGTTCTGCACGCCGGTGAGATAAGGGTTGAGCGCAAAGGTGCGGCCGCTCTGCGGAGTGTTGAGGGTGATGGGCAGCAGATTGGCGAGAGGATAGGCGAGGCCGGGCGCGCCTGAGCGGGCCGTGACGAACGCAGCATAGGAATCGGGATCGGTGGCGATCACGGTGCCGTGACCGTCGTTGCCGCCCTGCAGGTAAACGCAGACGAGGGCGCGATAGTCCGTTCCGCTGCTTTCCTGCGCCATGGCGGCGAGAGAGTTGAGCTCAAGAAAAAACGGGCTCACGTAAAAGCCGGCCATTGAGGCCATTGAAGCCGTACGGAGGAATTGCCGGCGGGTATGGTGGCACGAGCACTTGGACATGGTCGGGCTCCTATTGCTGCGCGGCGAAGTCGGGCGACGCCACGGTGAGATAAATTGCCGTTTGCACGCGGCTCAAGAGCGCGGCATTGATTGCGTTTTGATCTCCGCTTGGAATCGGGATCGAGTTGATGGCGGAAAGTATCTGGTTGTAGAGATTGCTGCTCATCTGGCCGGCCATCAGCAGCAGATTGATGCGGTCGAGCAGCTGATCGGGCGTGGCCGCCAGGCTCATTTCCGTTGCGTAGGAAGAGAAGACATCGGAGCCCCCGCTGTCGGTGGAACCAATGGCGGCCTGCAGATAGTTGATGTAGCCAACGACGGTGGAGACGTTGGTCATCTGCATCTCCGGCGCAAGGAGGCCGTCGGACGCGATGGTGGTGCCGGGCGGCGTGTAGCCGGGGCTGAACCAGTTGAAGACCGTGGGCGAACGGAGCCACATTTCGCCGAGTCCGTAGATAGGATCTTCAGTGCTGCCGAGATCGTATGAGCCGGTGCGCGATTGCGCGGTGAAGGCCCGCGCCCACTCGGTGTAACGAAGCAGGGATTCGCGCACCTTGCCGTATTGCGGATTACCGACGAAGGTGGCCGAGTCGCGCGCCTCGGGGTCGAGCAGGATGGCCGTGATGACGGCCTGCAGATTGCCGCGCACGCCGGTGCCGTCGTTGATGAATACCTGCGCAACCCGATTGACATAAGCGGGGCTGGGGTTGCTGGTTACCAGATGCTGGATCATCTGCTTGCAAAAGAAGGCGGGCAGATTCGGATGGTTGAACAAGGTGTCGAGCGCGATCTTGAGATCGCCGTTGGGATCCGAGCTGCCCGTGGGAATGGTGACGCCGAGGAAATCTTTTTCGACCGTCGAGTGGTGGTCGGGGTAGCTGGTCATGGGCAGCAGCTCTTCGCCGTAGCCGGGGCCGACGTACATGCAGCAGTTTGACCACCCGTCGTCACTCGAGTCGCCGGGGATGTCCCAACTGAAGCCGGTAAAGACCGCGGCCAACCCCATGACGTCGGTATTCGAATAGGTGGGGATCGGGTTGCCGCTGCCGTCAAGCTGCTGGGTGCCGTCATTGTTCAACTGCCATAGGCCGATGGTTAGGAGCTGCATCACTTCGCGCGCGTAGTTCTCATCGGGATCGGTGGTGGCATTGCCCTTGTCGTTGCCGAGCATGGACAGGAATTGGCCCATCATCGGGCTGAGGGTGACGTCGTTGAGGAGCTGGCGGAAGTTTCCGAAGGCGTCGTTGCCCAGCATGTCGTAATAACTGGCCTCGCCGCGTGGCATGCTTTGAATCGCCGTGGTGTTGTCGCTGGAGATGACGAACAACTGCGAGAGCGCGTACTTGATGCGCTGGCGCAACTCATCGGGCGCGGTGAGCGCCGGCTGCCAGAATGAGGCGGCCTGGACCAGATTCTCATTAGAGCTGTTCTGCTCGAAGAGCGCCGCGTTGCACGTTACGTTACCTGAGTCGCAGGGCGGATTGTTGACGATTACAGGCCTGCTCGACGGCGGGCTCGGTCGGCGTTGGCGGGATGGCGAATTGCTGGGTGAGCCAGGCCTGAAAGCCCTCCATCGAGACGGTGCGGATGTCAGCGTCCGTTGCGCCGAAGGTTGCCTGCTCAAGAAAGCGCGCCGCATCCTGCGGGCTGACGACGGGAACGGGCGGCGTGCCGCTGACCGTGGCAATTAGATCAGCCGATGTGGCGGGGCCGGGAGCGGGATTGAGAACCTGCAGATCGAGATTGCCCGGTTCGGTCAGGTCGACATTCGTAGTCAGTTGCGATCCGCTGTTAAATGTGGTTGGCGCGGGAGAGCCGTTCACAAGCACTTGCGCGCCGTTGATAAATTGCTGCCCGGTGAGAACGATAGTTGCCGGTCCGGGATCGAAGGCCATGGGTGTTGCGGCGGTGAGAATCGGAATGGGATTCATCACCGAGATGTCTTGCGTAAGCGTGACGGCCGGGTTGTCTACGCTGGTGATGGTGAGCTGAACGACATTGCTCGGCGTGGGAACAACCGGCGGCGCGTGGTAGGTGATAGAGCCGTCGGCATTCGATACCGCGGTGCCGACCACCCCATTGCCGCCGGCGATGCCGTTCACCTGCAGCGTGACCGCGGGATTATCGGTTCCGTTGACCGTCAACCCGAGATTCAGCGAATCCGATACGCGCACGTCGGTCCCGGAGTTTGGCTCGAGTTGCAACACCACCTGCCCGGGGCCAACCAGCAAGGAAAGAGGCAGCGCTGTTGCCGAGCCGGGATTGGGGTTCGTAACCGTGAGCGGATAGGTACCCGGGTTGGGAGCGGAGATTTGCGCCACCAACTGAGTGCTGGATACATAGGTTGTGGGAACGAGGACGCCGTTCCAGCTGATCTGCGCGCCGTAGACAAACTGCGATCCATTCACCGTAACGGATGTGGTGCCTTCGGAGAATCCATTTGGAGTGACCGTGCCGAGCAAGGGGATCGGGTTCCATACCTGGACGGAGACTGCGCCCGGAACAGCCGTGGGATATGCGGCGATGGAGCTCGTGATCTGGACCGTGTAGGGATTGGGAACGACCGCGGGAGCCGTGTAGAGGCCGCCGTTCGTGATGGTGCCAAACTCCGCGTTACCGCCTGCGATTCCGTTGACGGAAAAGGTCATCGGCAGCCCCGAGGCCAGATATTTTGAGGAGAGCTGCAGAGTTTGATTCACCCGGACAGTGTTGCTGGGGACTGAGATCGCTGCGATCGTGTCCAGATTTACCGCGATCGATCCGCCGCCGCAGCCCGTGGTCAGCGAGGCGAACGAAAGCAGCGAGATGAGGAGCAGGAAAGACGCCCAACGAAGCCGGGCGCTGGGCAGGGAATCGCATGAGCATGCAACACGCATAGATGCTCCTAGACAGGGAACTCCAAGGCAGTCAAATGCTCAAAAAGGGCAGTAAATGCTCATCAGCAAAGGGGCCGGGGGGGGAAGCAAAGCTACAGCAGATTCGTTTCAGAGGTTATCGAAGTCACCAATGAGATTCAAACTAAAATGCGAAGAAAAATTACCTTGGTACTGTATCTTGATGGCGACTGATGACACGTGGGCCGGGGCGGGGAAACTGGCTCAGTTGAGTGTCGCCTGAGGGGCGGTTGAGCGTGCTTTCTAACGGTTTAATCAAGAAAATGCTAGAGCGCGGGGTTACATGGAGTGCCAGACCATGTCGACGCGAACGGGGATCTCGTTCTTGATGGGGACGGCGAGGAAGGATGGGCGGTCGATTTTGAAGTCGGAACAGGTGAGGGGGATGGTTCCGGTGATGCTGACTTCCCTGCCCTGCTGCGTGCGCTCGAAGGGCACCTGGGCATAGTGCGCGGTCTGGCCGGCGAACTGAACCTCGAGGTCGGCGTGAATCCATTGCTGGGCGGTTTCGGCCTGCGGAAAGCGGACGCGGACTTGAATCAGAGGAAACTCTGCGCCCTTCGTCGCTTCGATCATGTGCAGGTCGCGATTTGTGTCGCCGGAGTCAAAAGTTTTGACCGGCACGGCGATCAGAAAATCGCACCAGCCTGCATGGCAAACACCTTTGCCCCTGGCGGCGTGGCTGACCCCATCAACTTCGTGCATAGGATGCGACATGTGATAGGTAAGCGTGGATTGATCCAGAACCCATTGCGAATCGGCCTGCGCGAAAGCTGAGTGCGGGACAAAAACAGCAGGTGCGGCAAGCAAAAGGCCGAGCAGGATACTCTGCTTCATTGTTTCTCCCAGAATTTGAGGTGAATGGGCCAACTGACGGCGATAATCGCCGCGCCATATGCGCAGACGGTGGCGACGGCTACCGGGCCGTGAAGCGAGGCGATTCCATGCACCTTTTCGCCAGCATTCTCCTGCTTGTACGCATCGTAGCCGAGGATTGGCGTGAGGATCATTCCGGGCCCGTGAATGAATGCCAGCGCCTCATGAAAACGGATGGCGCCGTGCTTTGGGTTGTCCGGGATTTTGGGCGCGAAGATCGCGAAGTATGCGGTGGTGAAGTAGAGTGTCGCGGTGGCCCCGCCAAGCGCGGCGTGGAAGTCGAGGTTGGCGTTCGAAGGTTCGGTGATGGTCTGCCCGTTTCGGCCTTTGGCCTTGGCCATGGGCCCGGTGATGAGCGTAGCGGCCATGGGCGCAAGCGTGATGAGGCCCAGTCGCTGGTGAATCTTGAGCATCTCCGTACGCTTGTTGAGTTCAGCCTGGAGCTTGGGATTGCCCTGCGTTTGCTGCGGAGTGAATCCGAGGTCGGAGAGCGAGGGCCCCTGTGCGGTGTGGAGGATGAAGCTGGAGTCGGCGCGTGAGGCAGTTCCGGCTGAGATGAGGGCGGTTGGGTGGCCGGCGATTGCTGTGCGACTGGAGGCTGCGACTGGGCCGGGAGCTGTTGCTGGGACGCAGAGGTGGATTGCGCCGCAAGCAGATTGGGAAGCGAAAAAAGGAGCCAGAAGAACTGCGCTTCGGAGGGTATACTTCTCCGCTTGCAAAGACATTCAGGTTCTCCTTAGCGCTGGAGGGGAATGATTGGTGCGTTGGTTAGACGTAACTAGTATGACGCAGTGAGCGTGAGATAGCGATTTCGGCTAGTGGGTCAGCTTTTCGGGAGCCGGTCCTTTTACGGCACGACTAAAGTCGTGCCCTTCAAAACTGTTTCAAACTGACCCACTCCCCGATTTCGACATGTGCGCGTGGTGCGGGCCGCGTTCACCGGCTCCCAGCGATCATCTGCGCAGCGTGCTGCAGGCTCGTATCGGTCACTTTCGCGCCGGATAACATGCGGGCGACTTCGTGGGTGCGGGCGCGGTCGTCGAGGACGCGGATATGCGTTTGCGTACGGCCATCCTTCTCGCGCTTTTCGACGGCCAGATGCTGATCGGCGAAGGCGGCGATCTGCGGCAGATGGGTGACGCAGAGAACCTGCTGCGCGCGGCCAAGGGCTTTGAGCTTCTGGCCGACAGCTTCGGCGGCACGGCCTCCGATGCCGATGTCGATTTCGTCGAAGACCAGCGTGCGTGGGGTCGTTTTCTTCTTGCTCTTGGACGAACTCTCCTCGACAGCGACCTTGAGCGCGAGCAGAACGCGGGAGAGTTCTCCGCCCGAGGCAATTTCAGTGAGCGGCTTGAGCGGCTCGCCGGGGTTGGTGGCGATGCGGTACTCGACCGAGTCCCAGCCGTCGGAGGTCCATGCCGATTCCTGATCGCTTCTGGATACGGCGACCTGGAAACGCGACTTCATGGCGAGGGAGTTGATCTGGGCCTCGGCGAGCTTGGCGAGTCTGGCGGCGGCGGCTTGGCGCTCGGAAGTGAGAACCGAGGCGGCTTTGCGGTACTCCGCCGCGGCTTTTTCGAGATCGCCGCGAAGCGCCTTGAGAATTTCGTCGCGGTCTTCAACTTCAGAGAGCTTGCGGGCGGCATCTTCGCCAAAATTGATGACTTCGGCAACGGTTTTTCCGTATTTGCGCTTCAAACGATCAAGGAGAGCAAGACGGTCTTCGATTTCAGCAAGGCGATCGGGCGAAGCATTGATGCCCTCGGCGTAGTCGCGGAGCGAAGCGGCGATGTCGGCGATGGAGGCGCGGGCACTCGCAAGCTGCTGGGCGGATTCGGCAAACCGGGCATCGTAGCGCGAGAGCTCCTCAACGTTGCGGAGGCCGGAGCGCAGAGCGGCCTCGGCGCTCGAACCGCCCTCATAAAGCTGGTCAAATGCGCTCATGGCTGCGGCATAGAGTTTTTCGGCGTTAGCGAGGACGCGCTTCTCGGTTTCGAGGGCTTCGTCTTCGCCGGCTTCGAGATGGGCCGATTCGATCTCCTTGCTCTGGTAGGTCCAAAGATCGACCATGCGCAGGCGGTCCTGCTCCCCCTGGAGGAGATCGTTGAGTTTGGCGAGAGCTGTCTCGCCAGCGAGCGTGAGCCTCGCCAACCGCATCTAAAGAGATACCGGCGAAGCGGTCAAGGAGGATACGCTGCTGAGCGGAATCGAAACTCGACAAGCTCTCGGTTTGCGCGTGGACAAGGGCGAGCTCGGGCGCGAGCTGCTTGAGAACCTGCACGGTGGCGGGTTGATTGTTGACGAAGACGCGGCCCTTGCCGGTCGAGAGCACCTCGCGGCGAAGAATGATCTCGGCGCCTTCGGCATCGATGCCGTTGGCTTCGAGAACGGACTCGGCGCCGGGAGTGGACTCAAAGACGCACGAGACGACGGCTTTTTCGGCGCCGTGTCGGACTACTTCCGCCGAAGATTTGCCGCCCATCAGCAGCGCGAGGGCGTCGACAAGAATGGATTTGCCCGCGCCGGTTTCTCCGGTGAGGAGGTTGAGCCCGGGGCCGAACGCGGCAATAGCGTGATCGATGACGGCGTAGTTTTCAGCGCGCAGTTCGACGAGCATTTTCTCTTCCGTGTGCCCTGTTCGGTGCAGGCACCTGAGCATTGGGAATCCGAGCGCAGCATAGCATGAACGGCGGAGTTGAAGAAGAAATTGCTTCGGCGCCGCAGGCCGGATGGAGGCACCCAAACGGTCACTTGGGCGGAAGGAATGAGGTCTGATACCGTGGAAGTTGAGGTGAATGGCGATTCTTACCGTAGCATTGGCGTTCTTTTTGCAGGCTGACAGCAGCACGGGCGCGGGCGGCGCGCCCGCGCCGACGCTGGGCTTCGGCGCGCTGGCAAGTATGATGGGCGACGTCGGCCCGATTGCGATCGCGGTGCTGGTGCTGCTGCTCATCGCGAGTCTTTACTCGTGGACAGTGATTCTGGGCAAGATGTCTTCGTTCAAGAGGGCCACGGCACAGAGCCGCAAATTTATCCGCGCGTTCCGCAAGGCATCGCGGCTGCAGGATATTGCAGCGCTGACCAGCGACTATAGCGCGAGCCCGCTGGCGCAGGTGTTTGAGGACGTATACGAGACCTACAGGCGGCAGACGGGCGGGTCAGGGCCGCCGCGGAACCTGACGCCGCTGGAGCGCTCGGCGCAGACAGCGGCCAACGAAGCGATCACGGCGCTGGAGCGGCGCATGACGTGGCTGGCCACGATTGCGGCAACCAGCCCGTTTGTGGGGCTCTTCGGGACAGTAATGGGCGTGGTGGACGCGTTCCACGGGCTGGGGACAGCGGGAGCGGCCACGCTGCGGGCCGTGGCGCCGGGCATTAGCGAGGCGCTGATCACCACGGCTGCAGGATTGTTCGTGGCCGTGCCGGCGGTAGTGGCGTACAACCAGTTCACGGCGAGAATCAGGGTCTTCGCCTCGGCTACCGACGATTTTTGCCGCGAGCTGCTGAACTCGCTGGAGGAGATGCCGCTGCGGACGCAGGCGCAGGCGCCGCTGCGGGCGCCGGCCGAGATGCCTCGCGAGGCGGAACGCAGTCTGTACAAGTAGCGGCGGTGCGGGATGCATGAATCCGCCCGCGGTTTTGGGATGACGGATGGGTGGGTTGGCGTTTGTGGCGTCCCGCCCATGCCGCAAGGAGCGCGGCGAGGCTGGCAGGCCCGCTGATCGAAATTCCCGAAGAGGCAGAACGTGGCATTCACTACGAACTCCGGACAAACTCGATCGTCGCTGGCGGAGATCAACATCACGCCGCTGGTGGATGTGGTGCTGGTGCTTCTGGTGATCTTCATGATCACCGAGCCCGTGCTTCAGTCGGGGATTGAAGTGAATGTTCCGAAGACGCGAACGGTAAAACAAATCACCGAGCAGCGGATGGTGGTCACCATCGATCGCGACCAGAATGTGTATCTGAACGATCAACCGGTGAACATTCACGATCTGGCGGAGCGGCTGCACCAGGCAGGAGTTGATCCCACGCACCAGTCGATCTATTTGCGCAGCGACGAACGGGTGCCCTTTGGCGCCTTCGCCAGCGTGATGGACGCAGTGAAGCAGGCGGGAATCACAAATGTGTCGATTGTGACGCAGCCGCTGGAAACGAAGGGGAATGCAGCTTCCGGCTACTAGCTACTAGCTTGGTTGGTGTCGAGTTAAGCGTGAATCGATGGACGGCGTTCTGGAAGTCGGCGAGCACCTTGAGCGGGAACTGGCGCCCGAGCCGTTTGCGGGTCCGGCGGCGGGCTCACTGGCATTGCATCTCGCAATCGCCGCGATACTCGCTTATTACGGGTGGGTGCTGGGGCTGTTTCATCACAACGTGTGGGGCAGCCCGGGCGCGGGCGGATCGATGCAGGTGACGCTGGTGAGCAGCGCGCTTCCGCTGCCCGCCGACCAGATCAACCAGAATGTTCTGGCCACGGAAACGCCGAGCCAGGCGCCTGCGCCGCCCAGCCCCAAGGAACAGAAGCACGTAGACGAGACGGCGATCCCGATTTTGGGCAAGCCGGTGAAACCCAGGCAGCAAAATGTGACGAAGACGCAACTGCACCAGCCTCCACCCAAGCAGAGCGTGGCGCAATATGGCGAGCAAGCGGGTTCGGATATGCCGCACCAGATGCAGATCGGATCGACCGGGCCGACCACGGTCGGGGACAACAACTTTGCCAGTTTGTATCCGTGGTATGTTGACCAGATCAACCGCAAGATGGCGCAAAGCTGGTACAAAAGCGACGTGGATCCGCGCACGCCGAAGGGAGCGCGAGTTTACCTGATTTTCACGGTTCACCGCGACGGGAGCGTGAGCGGCTTGCAACTCGACCAGTCGAGCGGAAGCCCCACGCTGGACGCGTCGTGCGAGCGCGGCGTCCAGCGCGTGGATACCTTTGGCCCGCTGCCGTCGAACTATAATCAAAGTACGTTGAAGGTGTCGTATTACTGCGAGTATTGAAAGCCAGCTTTCAGCCTTCAGCGATCAGCTCTCAGGTTTTCGGTCCTGGCTTACGGGCTTCCAGCGTCGGTTTTGGACTTTGTCAGCTAGGGTTCCATGGCCGGCGTGCTCGCTGAGACGATCCAGCCGGGGCTGGCGCATCGTAGCTGATGGCTGAGAGCTGAAAGCTGGCATTAGCGGCTGGAAGCTAACCATTGGTTTTGCTGAGCGTCATGCAAAGTGGGCTCCCTTTGAAAGGGCACACGCACAATCGTCTGCAACCCCAACAGGAAGGATTGCACATCGCATGAAGGCAACATTCCGGGTCTTCCCCCTGTTTTTGCTTTCCCTGGCGTATCTTTCAGCGCCGCAAGTTACCGCTCAAGACTGGGTGCACACCGGTACCAACCTGGGCAGCGAGCGCATCCGGCTGGCCGCGGCAGATTTCAAGCCGGTGGGGAGCGATCCACAGACGGCCCCGCTGAAGGCGGTCTTCGACTCCACACTTTTTAACGATCTCTCGAACGCGGGCATCTTCGACATGGTGTCAAAGAGCCTGGCGCCGCAGACGATGCCGGGATCGCCGCAGGAGTTCGTCGCGGATCAGTGGTCGGCGGCGCCGGCCAGCGCTGCCATGGTGGCCTTTGGCGCGTTCGCGGTGGACAATGGCCGGCTGGTGGTCTACGGGTGGCTGACGGACGCGCGCACGGCGGGCAGCGCTCCGGTGCTGGCCGAACAATACAATGAGGCGGCCAGCGAGGAGATGGCGCGCACGGTGGCGCACCGGTTTGCCGACCAAATCATTTACCGGCTGGGCGGCGCCATTAACGGGATTGCCGAAACCAAGATCTATTTTGTGAGTAACCGCACCGGATCCAAAGAGATATGGGTGATGGACTACGACGGGGCCAACCAGCACCCAATCACCCACTTAGGCAGCATTTCACTCTCTCCGCGCATCTCACCAGATAACTCCCGCATTGCATTTGCCTCGCTGGGAAGGGAAGGATGGGCGATTCGGATGTTTTCGCTGGACCTAGGCCGGCTGGTGAGCTTTCCTACGGGCACAGTGGGAGGGAGTAATCAATCGCCGGCGTGGTCGGCAGACGGGCTGAAGGTCGCATTCTCTTCGGCGCGGTCGGGCCATCCCGACATCTGGATTGCGGACGCAAGCGGCGCGAGCGCGCACAGCGTGACGTCGTTCGGCTCGGACGTGGCGCCGGTCTGGAATCCGCGCACTGGCGATCAGCTTGCCTTCGTGAGTGGGCGCACGGGCGAACCGCAGATCTACATCATGGATAAAGATGGCTCCAACGTGCAGCGCATGACCGACATGGCGGCTACGCCATCTCTCCATCCTGGTCGCCTTTCAACGACATGCTGGCATTCAGCTGGGACCGCAAATACGGGCCGGGTGATCCCGGCGGCATATGACATTTACGTGATGGATATTGCCAGCAAGCGCTGGCTGCAGGCCACGCATGAAGCGGGCATCAACGACTTTCCGTCATGGTCGCCCGACGGTCGCCACATTGTCTTCCAGCGCCAGATCGGGCATCGCACGCAGATTTGGACGATGCTGGCCGACGGCACCCAGCAGCAACAACTCACCTTCACCGGCGACAACATGATGCCCAACTGGAGCTGGAAATGAGCATTGGTGCCCGTACTTCCGCCGCCGGGACGAACCACGCGCGGCAACCGGAATCGCGGCGCGATGGTCTATGATTTTATCGGCGCCAAAAGTGGAACGCGACACACGGGTAGCAAGAAAGCCCGCTCGCCGAGAAGATCGATCTGAGCTTTTTTTGAGAAGGAGAATTCCCTTGAAACTTCGCACTTCGATTTTGACCCTTTCTCTCCTGCTTGTTGCCTTAATAGCTGTTTCCGGATGCAAAAAGAAACAGCCAATGCCATCCCAGGAAGAGGCGCCATCCGCATCTGCCTCCGCACCCACGGCCGATCTCACCGCAACGCCTTCGGTCATTTCGGCCGGAGACCAGGTGCAGTTGACCTGGCACACAACCAACGCCACCTCGATTTCGATTGACGGAATCGGCGAGGTTCCCTCGGTGGGCGTAAAGACAGTGTTGCCGACCGAGTCCACCACCTATCACCTGGTGGCGCGCGGCGAAGGCGGTTCGGCCGATGCGACGGCAAATGTGACCGTAAATGCGCCGCCGGCGATCAGCGTGCCCAGCACGGCCATGACCGAGGAGCAGGATTTCGAGGCGCACGTGCAGCCGATTTTCTTCGATTACGACACTTACGATATTCGCTCCGATGCGCAGGCAACGTTGGCCAAGGACGCCGACTGGTTGATCGCACACCCGAACGTCAAGATCGTGGTTGGCGGTTACTGCGACGAGCGCGGATCGGATGAGTACAACCTGGTCCTGGGCCAGAACCGGGCGCAAGCGGCCAAGACGGCGCTGGTGACCGCGGGTGTGGCGGCCGATCGCATGCGCATAATCAGCTACGGCAAGGAAAAGCCGTTCTGCACGGAGTCGACTGAGGAGTGCTGGCAGTTGAACCGCAGAGATGGGTTTGCGATCGACCGGTGAGACAGCTTGTAGCCGGTAGCCTGTGGCCGGTAGCTGTACAGCTTTGGCGGTTGGCTCATAGGTGAAGTGGATGAAACCGAGCCACAAAGGCTCGTGCCAGAATATGGATTTCATTGATGCGGCAGCCTCGCCCTTCCGGCCCGGCTGCCGTATGTTCTATTCAGGAAATCTTCGATCGAGGAAGGTTGAAACCATGCCCAAATCAAGCAATTTTCGTAACCGTCTTCTCGCCATTGCGGCGCTGATTCTTCTTTTTGGTCCTGCCGCCGTACCTGCGCACGCAGTCTCAAAAGAAATCGTGGAGCTGCAAACCCAGGTGCAGCAGTTGCTGGATATGGTTCAGCGGCTGCAGTCCACGCTGGATGCGCGCATGGGCGTGCTGGAGCACCTGGCGCAGCAGACCGCCGACCAAGCCGCCCAGGTGACCACAACCGTGAACGCGATGCAGCAGAAGCTCAACGCGCAGAGCGACGCGGTGAGCGGCAAAGTGGACACCGTCTCCGGGCAGGTGCAGTCGCTGAATGACTCCGTTGACGAGCTGAAGGTCCGCATCGCCAAGCTGGACAAGTCGATGCAGGACCTGCAGACGCAGCTCCAGGCAATGCAGACGCAGCAGATGCAGGCGCAGGCGCCGCCGGGTGCAGCGGCGGCTCCGGGTGCTGCGGGCTCAGGCGCGGCGGCAAGCCCCGAACCGGGCCAGGGGCCTGGCTTGCCGGGTAGCCCAGGGGCCGGAACTGTGCCGGGTGCAGCCGCCGCGCAGCAGGCGCCGCCATTGCAGGAGACCCTGCAAGCTGGCTTGCGCGACTACGATGCGGGACGGTATCAGGTGGCGCAAGGAGAATTCCAGGACGTGGTGCACTACTACCCGCTGGACGATATGGCGGGGACCGCTCAGTTCTACCTGGGCGAGATCGCCTATCAACAGAAGGACTACAAGACCGCCATCAACGACTACAACGCAGTGCTGGAAGGGTTCTCCGGCAACGCCAAGGCGCCTGCGGCGCAATTGCACAAGGGATACGCCCTGCTGGCGACGGACAAGCGTGAGGAGGGCATTCACGAGTTGCGCTCGCTCATCCAGCGCCATCCGCAAACCCCAGAGGCGCGCGCGGCGCGCAGCAAGCTGGCTGCGATAGGCATCAGGGCTACCGCCGCCGCGCGCTAGAATCCGACGCACACAGAAAAAGCCCCGCCCTAAGCGAGGCTTTTCTTTCGGCAAATATCTGCGCCCGATCAGCTCTGGGCGGGAGCAGTGTCAACCGGCGCGGCACTGGCCGGTGCATTGTCAGACGGACTGGCGTCAGTTGCTGCGGCGCCCGCGGCAGCCATGCTTTTAGCAACACTCTTGTGGTGGCGTACGTCGGCGCCCTGCACCCAGAAAATGACGTCCTCGGCGATGTTGGTAGCGTGATCGCCTACGCGTTCCAGACTGCGGCAGATCATGAGCGCGTTCAGGGCCTGCGGCGCCAGGTGGCTCTGTTCTTCCATGACCTTGGTGAGCGCGCGGAAGGCGGCGCGATTCATCTGGTCCACGGCATCGTCCATGGTTAGCACGCCGCGGGCCAGCTCGGCATCGCCCTCGATGAAAGCTTGCAGGCTCTTGCGCACCATGTCGGCGGCCATCGCGGCCATGCGGGGAATGTCGACAGGCAAGTCGACGGCGGCCATGCGCTCCATGATCCGGACCCGGTCGCTGATGCTCTTGGCGGCATCGCCCACGCGCTCCAGATCGGCGTTGATCTTAATGACGCTCAAGATGAAGCGTAAGTCGACGGCCATGGGTTGCTCCATAGCCAACAGATCGAGCGCAGCCTGGTCGATATCGCGCTCCATGCGGTTAATGGCGACCTCGCTGCGGCTGACTAGGTCGCAGATGGAAAGGTCTCGGACCCGATAGGCCTCGATGGCGCGTTGAATGGCCTGCTCGGCCAGCCCGGCCATCACCAGGAGATTCTCCTTCAGGTCTTCCAGGCTCTGTTGAAAACGTATGCGTGTCATCCGAACCTGCCCGTGATGTAATCTTCCGTGCGCTTGTCGGAAGGATTGGTGAAGATCTTGTGCGTCGAGTCGAACTCGACCATGCGGCCGTTGAGGAAGAAGCCGGTCTTCTCTGCCACACGGGCCGCCTGCTGCATATTATGCGTCACAATTACGATCGTGTACTGCGACTTTAGTTGGAAGATGAGGTCCTCGATCTTGGAGGTGGAGACTGGGTCGAGGGCCGAGGCAGGCTCATCCATAAGCAGAACTTCGGGGTCGACGGCGAGAGCGCGGGCGATGCAGAGGCGCTGCTGCTGTCCGCCGGAAAGGCTGGCGCCCGATTTCTTCTTCAGTTCGTCTTTCACCTCGTCCCACAGCGCCGAGTTCTTGAGTGACTTTTCCACGACTTCGTCCAGAGAGTCGCCGGTTGGAGTAGCCGTTGAGCTTGAGGCCGGCGGCGACGTTGTCGTAGATCGACATGGTGGGAAATGGATTGGGGCGCTGGAAGACCATGCCCACGCGGCGGCGAATTTCGACCGGCTTGGCTCCCTGATAGATGTCGAGGTCGCCGATCCGGACGGTGCCGGTAACACGGGCAATGGGGTTGGTCTCGTGCATGCGGTTCAGGCAGCGGACAAAGGTGCTCTTACCGCAACCGGAGGGACCGATCAGCGCCGTCGCGTGGTTGGCAGGAATGTTGAGAGTGATGTCCTGCAGCGTGTGGTTCGCCCCATACCACGCATTCAAATTTGATACTTCGATGCCGACTCCCACGTGCGCACTTCTCCTTCTTACCTCGGCTAAAAGCGAATCTTAACACTGGCGATCTTCCCAGGAAATCGCCACATCAATCAAATCTCGAAACGGCAATCCCAAAGGAGAAATGCCGTTTAGCTTGCCCCTTTCAAAACGCCGCGGCTGGTGACAAAACGCACCAGAGAAACCGCGAGCACGATAAGAACGATCAATACCAGCGCTCCCGCCCAGGCCAGCCGGTGCCAGTCGTCATAGGGAGAGATCGCGTAGACGTAGATCTGCAGGGGGAGCGCGGCGATGGGCTCATTCAGGCTGGTGCTCCAGAAATCATTGCCCAACGCGGTGAAGAGCAGCGGCGCGGTTTCTCCGGCGACGCGCGCGAAGGCCAGCATGCAGCCGGTGATGATGCCCGGCGAAGCCGTCTTCACGGTAATCGACAAGACCGAACGCCAGTTAGGAACGCCCAGGCCGAGCGCGGCTTCGCGCACCACGTGAGGAACCATCAGCAGCATCTCTTCAGTGGTTCGGCACACCGTGGGAATCATCATGATGCCCAGCGCGACGCCTCCCGAAAGTGCCGAGAAATGCCCTTGCGGCTTGACGATCAGCGCATAGGCGGCGATACCCATCACGATGGAGGGAACGCCGTTGAGGACGTCCGCGGTGAAGCGGATTGCATGTGCCAGCTTGGTGCCGCGGCCAAATTCGGCCAGGTAAACGCCGCCGAAAATGCCGATGGGCACGCCGAACAGGCTAGCGAGGGCCAGAAGTACGACTGAACCGACAATGGCGTTGGCCATGCCGCCGCCCGACTCGCCGACCGGCTTGGGAATCTGAGTGAAGAATGCGAGATTGAGCGAGCTTGCGCCCTTCAGGATGAGGTAAATGAAGATGGCCACCAGCGGCAGAATGACGAGAAGCGTGGACAGCACCGCCAGCCCCGTAGCGGCATGGTCGGCGAGACCGCGGAGACGCGCCCGCAACTGAAAATTCTGTGCCACTCTTTCTCACTTTCCCGAAGCTTCTAACTGGCAGCTCCTGAGTCTTGGTTCTCCGGTTCCAACTTCCATATGGGTGCGCTCTGGCTTCTTTTTCCGTGCATTTAACGCACTTGCGCCGGCGCCCCGCGGGTGACCGCCCAGACGAGCAGGCGGGCAATCGCGTTCACGATTATGGTGACGATGAAGAGCGCCAAGCCAATCTCGATCAAGGCGCTCAGGTGTAGGTCGCTAACCGCTTCAGTGAACTCATTCGCAATCACGGACGCCATCGAGGCGCCGTTGGAAAGCAACGAACGATGAATCTCAGGTGCGTTGCCGATGACCATGGTGACGGCCATGGTTTCGCCGAGTGCTCGGCCCAGGCCAAGGATGACGGCGCCCACGATGCCGATGCGCGCATTACGCAAGACCCCCATGCGGATCATCTCCCAGCGCGTGGCGCCCAACGCCAGCACCGCCTCGCGCTGTGAGTGGGGTACGGCCGACATCACCTCGCGCGTGAGCGACGAGATGATAGGCAGGATCATGATGGCGAGGATAACGGCCGAGGTGGTATAGCCAAGGCCGGTGGGATTGTCACCGTTAAAAAGACCCGTCCAGCCCAGCGTGCGGATCAGAAATGGGTTCAGGTAGTCGCGCAGCAGGGGCACCAGCACAAAGACAGCCCACAGACCGTAGATGATGCTGGGGATGGCGGCGAGCAGTTCGGTAAGAAACGCCAGCGGACCTCGTAGAAAGCCAGGGCACATTTCGGTGAGGAAGATCGCGACGCCGCTCGCCAGCGGAACTGCCAGCAGAAGCGAGAGGAATGAGGAGACCAGCGTGCCGTAGATGAAAGGCAGGGCGCTGAATTGGCCATTGACCGGATCCCAGTACGAAGGCAGACCCGTGGTCGAATCGACATAGGTCGTGTAGAAGAACTTAAGACCAGTGCTTTTCCATGCCAAATCGGATCCGCGAACCAGCTCCGTGGCGATGAGCGCCACGATGCCGAAGATGCTAAGCGCGCACAGTAGCATGAGCGACCCGAAAAATGCCATCAGCCAGGGCGGAGTTTCCCCGCGAAAGCAAAAATTTGCGGATTGCCGAGTGCTGCTGCACAACCGCGGCTGTTTGACCCTGCTCCGCTGTCGGGCTGGGCTCAGGCTCTGAGGCTGGGGTTGGGAGATACGAATCTCTGGCACGATGGCGTCCACAGAGGTCAGGCTACCGGGGAATTATGAACACGAGGTTACAAGGAAGCAAAATCAAGCGCATACGGGTGGAAATCGTGAAGGGCCCCAAAACCGCCGGCGGCACCGGAAAGACAGCTCGATAAATGAGGAAATTACGCACCCAGGAGGTAAAACTACAGCAAAAACGGCTTATTCAGCCCATTTTCCGGCGAATTTGAATGAGAAAACTGATTCAGCTGCAGGCTGCTTCAAGCCAGCGGCTGATATAAACCTGGGCATGGCGCTCGCCGCAGTAGTGGCGCGCGCCTCGTGCGTCGGCGGCTTCCTTGGTCCATTTATGGATCGTCAATTGCTCGCTGTTGCAGTGGATGACGATCCAGCGCAACGGATTGTCGCTCTCTTCGCCGCAGATTTCGCATCGATAAATGGTGCCGATCATAGCGCGACCTCCAACCAAAAGTCAGGAGAAGACATTCGAAATTGTTTACTGTCTACTGTTTACTGTTCGCTGTTCTTATTCCAGCATCTGCAGGTCCAGCGGTTCAACCAGCATGCAATCCATGGCACGGATCGGGGCGAGAGCGCGCTTGAGCGCGGAGGTCTTGCAGGGCTCCACGGTGACGACGAACGGCAGCGCGTGCGCCGGATAGCCCGCCTTCTGCACAATAGCGCGAATATTGATCTGCTCGTTGGCCAGCGCCGTGGTGATGGCAGCCACGATGCCGGGCCGGTCTTTCACCAGGAAGCGGATGTATTGGGGGACCTCGAACTCGGCGCCCACTCGGGCCGGAGCCGAGGGAATCTCGACGCGCCGCGAGCCGTGGGCAAGAGCCAGAAGGTCGCTGACCACGGCGACTGCCGTGGGATGGCCGCCTGCGCCGTGACCGGAGAAGACTACATCGCCGCCGTAGTGGCCGCTGGCGATGACCATGTTCTCCGTTCCCTGCGACCAGGCCAGCGGCGAACGCTGCGCCACCAGCATCGGCCCGACGGTGGCCGCAAGCCGGTCTTCTACCTGTTCGGCGCGCGACACCTGGCGAATGGTGCATCCGAGATCGCGTGCATAGCTGAAGTCGACGGGCGTGATGGTGGTGATGGACCGGGGCACGATCCCTTCGGGATCGACCTCGACGCGCAGGGCCAGGCGCATGAGAATGGCCAGCTTGGCGCGGGCGTCGAACCCTCCCACATCTTCAGTCGGGTCGGCCTCGGCGTAGCCTTTGGCTTGCGCCTCGGCCAGCACGGTGGCATATTCCGCGCCTTCTTCCATTTTGCTCAGAATGAAGTTGCAGGTGCCGTTGAGAATGCCCTCGATGCGCTGGATGCGGTCGCCGGCCAGGCCCTGTTCGAGGCCGGGAATGACGGGGATTCCGCCCGCGACGGCAGCGCCGTACTTGAGATGGCCGCCTTTGGCCGCGGCCAGCCGTTCTAGGTCGACGCCGTGGTACGCGATCAGCTTTTTATTGGCGGTGACGACGCTTTTGCCGGCCTCAAGCGCGCGGCGCACCCAGGTCCCTGCCGGATCGAGGCCGCCGACGAGCTCGACAATCACGTCAACATCGGAGGCGAGGATGGCGTCCGCGTCTTCGCTCCAAACGACGCTTGCAGGAACCCAGCCGGCACGCTTGCGCGCTACACCACGGTTGAAGACATGGGTCAGCTCGAGCCCCTGCGGCTTTGACTCGACGAGGATACGCGCCACCGAACTGCCCACCGTGCCAAAGCCGAAGATGGCAATGCGCAAATGGCGCGCGGAGCGGGGTTTCCGCGAGTGTGCAGCAGAAACGCCTACCGGCGACCTGGAACTTTGCACTTCAGGCACGGGAGCTCCCTTTGTTATGGATTCAACGGGGCAAAACCAAGCAATACCCTGATGATACTCGACAGAGGCAGCGGTCAGTGATCAGTCGTAAGTGGTCAGCTCGACAGTTTGGAGTAAGCCCGGCTGTAAAAAAGAGTGGCTGCCACGCACAGTTCACTGTCTGCTAAGATCGAACCAGATGCGGCGCGGCTTCTCCATCTTCCTCATCCTGTTCTTCGGGCTGGGGCCGCTGTCGGCGATGATTGACGGCAGCGAGGACGCAGGCCTGCCCCCGTGCTGTCGGCGGCATGGAAAGCACCACTGCGCCATGTACGCGCAGATCATGGCGATGAGGGCGCACCAGGCTCTCGATCCCCGTCCGGCCGTCTCCGCTCCTTCAACCTGTCCTCTTTATCCCGGCCCCAGCGCCTTCATCCTGATGCCGGTTCACGCGATGACGGCCGCGCCGGCGAGACCGCGCATCGATATGACGCGCAGTTTCCCACCTGTTCTCCTGCGTACGGAGGTGGCCTCAAGTCCCAGCCGCGCTTACGCCGGACGCGGCCCTCCCGTGACAAGCAAGAGCTAACAATTACGTTGAACAACCTGCCCTGAATTTGCAGGGACGATGATTTGCGTCCGCTTTCGCGGAGCGTGGCGTGGTGTCGTGTTGTGCCTGAAGGGGACAGCCCGCCTCATGCACGAGGGCAGCTTTCAGCGATTCCCCACATCTGCCAGACTGCGTGCCGCTGGACTTTGAGATCGTGGCGGCTGCCTGCGCTCGAGCCAGATCTGTAAGGAGGTTCTTTATCATGCGACGTCATTCCCTTTATCTTCTTGCGGCAGCGCTGTTGCTGGCTGCTTCCCTTCCCGCCTTTGCCACGATCTTCGGTTCCGTCCGCGGCGTAGTCCACGATCCTCAACATCGCCCAATCCAAGGCGCGCAGCTTACGCTGAAAGCGCAAGACTCGGATTGGTCGCAATCGCAGAACTCCAACGATCAACGGCGAATTTGTCTTCACATCGGTGCCGATCGGGAATTACACGGTGACGGTGTCGTCGAAGGGCTTTCAGCAGGTTGAGCGAAGGCCGGCTCGTGCATCCGATACCAGTCCGATTCTCCATTTCCAACTGGCCATCGCAGGCGCGAAGAAGAGGTCGTCGTCCAGGAATTGCCGTGGAGAGCGCCGACGGACAGCGCAACGCCGACGACGATGCTGAGCCGCACAGACATCGAACAAACTCCGGGCGCGGACCGGACGAACGGAATGGAGATGATCACGGATTACGTTCCGGCTTCCTACGTGACGCACGACATGCTGCACATGCTGGGCGGCCACCAGGTGAATTGGCTGATCGACGGCGTTCCCATTCCCAATACCAACATCGCTACCAACCTCGGGCCGCAGATCGACCCGAGAGATATCGATTATCTCGAAGTGTTTCAGCGGCAGCTACGACGCCGACTAGGAGACCGCACGTACGGAATCTTCAATGTACTGCCGCGAACGGGCTTTGAACGCGACAAGCATTGCGATCTGATCATCACGGGCGGCAATTTCTATCAAACCGACGACCAACTCAGCTGCGGAAGCCACACGCGAGCGATTCGCCTGGTACGCGAGCGCGAATGGGAATCGCAGCGCTTACGGCCTTCAGACACCCGATTCCTCAGGTTGTCAACGATGCAGACAACGGCTTTGGAGGTTTCGCTTCGTTCATCTTCAACCCCGATGCGAAGAATCAGTACCGGCTCGTCACTTCGCTGCGGCGGGATTATTACCAGATTCCCATCGACCCGATCCCAATTCAGTTCGGAAACCAGATACTTGAATCCTCAGGCGACCCTTCGAGCGGGCTGCATGACGCCGAAGTTGAGCCGGACGGATACGCGACCTTTTCCTGGATCCACACGTTCAACCCCCAGACGCTTCTCACTGTCTCGCCCTTCTATCACTACAATGGGGCCGACTATTACGGCGGCGCAAACGATTACCCCGTCATCTCAACCGTCTATCAAAATGCCAACTATGCGGGAGCGCAGACCGTCCTGAACAGAACCTTCTGGAAGAACGATCTTCAGGCCGGCTTCTACAGCTTTTTCCAGCACCAGTACAACTACTTCGACAACGAATACACCGATGGTACGCCCAATGTCTCGGCTTCTTCGGTCGGGGTCAACGGAGGCGTGGTTGCCGAGTTCATCAACGATAAATTCAAGGTGGCGCCCTGGCTCACTTTGATCGCCGGGCTTCGCACAACCCAGTTCGACTCAACTTCTCTCTCAGAGCATGCGACCGATCCGCGTCTCGGTGGGGACATGCGCATCCCGCGCCTGAACTGGGTCTTTAGCGGCTTCTACGGGTATTACTATCAGGCGCCGCCATTGTCCACGGCCAGGGGAGCTATGCATCGACTGGCGGGTGCAGCCAAGATTCGGCAATATCAGTTTCAGTTCTCCCCTGCACGGCGAGCGCGACATTCAGTGGCAGTATGGGGTCACAATTCCGTATCTCAACTGGATCCTCAACGCCAATAACTATGAAACCCGGGCGGAGAACTGGCTGGACCACAACAATATCGGCGAATCGAATATCTTCTGGCCCATCACCTGGGCGTATGCGCAGATTCAAGGGTGGGCGCTCACCTTGCGCTCTCCGGATGTGCTTCACCATGGGCAGTTTCACCTTGCCTATGCAAACCAGATCGCGCAGGCAACCTCGCCGATCACCGGCGGACTGATCTGCCCATTCCGGCACGGACGCATGTCCGTCTCTCCAGATAATCTTCCGCCGGGACTGGCGCCCGTCGACCATGATCAGAGAAACACGCTGAACGTGGGCTTCAACGGCAAGTTGCCGTGGGACCCTACGCATCCACCAATGTCTATTACGGATCCGGCTTCACAAACGGGCTGTACGGGTTGCCCAACGCACAATATCCGGGCCCTTATCTGCCGAGTCACACCACATTCGATCTATCTGCCGGTAAGACCTTCGCTGAAAAGTACACCGTCTCCGCGAATGTCGTGAATGTGGCAAATCTACGGGTGCAGCTGGATAACAGTTTGACCTTCGGTGGATTTCACTGGAACGACCCACGACAGATTTATGGGGAGTTTCGCTACCGGTTCAAATATTAAGACAGATCTTTGTGGATGCCAGGACGGTTGCGTTCGAGGCGCGGTGCCGGTTTACATTTCTGAGCTTTCGGCTATCAGCCGTCCGCTATCCGCTTGTTTCGGGGCGGAGCGGGAGATGCGCTGACCAGCGAACATCGCTTGCTCCGCTAGCCCCGCTATCTCCGCTGAACTTGAAACAGCCCCGGCAGCACCTCGCCGGCCTTGCCTTCGACGATGTGCGTAAACGCTGATGCGTTGAGCGGCCGCTCAGGGCCGACGTAGACCGTGCGCGCGCCGCTCTCGCGAGCCCAGCGAACGAAATTCGCCGCCGGATAAACCGAGCCTGAGGTACCAACGACGACCATCACTGTGGCTTCGGATATCTCGCGCTCGATGCGCGCCATTTCGAGCGGAATCTCGCCGAAAAAGACAATGTGAGGACGCAGACGTCCGCCGCAGGAGCAGCGGCCGGCTTCATCGAGGCTGGCGTAGACGGCGTGGTCCTCGACGGGCGGCCGGCCACACTCGCGCTCGCAGCGGGATTTGGCCAGCTCTCCATGCATGTGGACGAGATTCTTGCTGCCGGCGCGTTCGTGCAGATCGTCGACGTTCTGCGTGCAAAGAAAATAGCGGCCGTTGAGCTGCGCTTCGAGCTCGGCGAGCGCGAGGTGTGCGGGGTTGGGTTTGGCCTTTGCGCCCTGCTCGCGGCGCGCCGAATAGAACGCCCAAACGCCCGCCGGATCGCGCCGCCAGGCGTCGGGCGTGCACACGTCCTCCACGCGGAATCCTGCCCACAAGCCGTCTTCCGCGCGAAAGGTGGGCAATCCGCTTTCCGCGCTGATCCCCGCGCCGGTTAGGACGAAGACGCGGTCGGTAGCTGTGATGGAGATGCTTGCCATTTCGCTGCTCTTGCTTTTCTGATCCCTGACTCCTGATCCCTGTTCCCTGCTTTTACGGCACCAGCAAAATCTTCCCTGTAGTCTTACGCTCTTCCAGGTCGATCTGCGCCTGCGCGGCGTCGGCCAGTGGATAGGTGTGCTCGGTGCGCAGCTTGAGCTCGCCGCTTGCGGCCCAGCCAAGCACCTCGCCGGCGCGCCACTCGAGCTCGGCGCGCGTAGCGATGTAGTGCCAGAGCGTGGGCCGCGTGAGGAAAAGCGACCCTTTGCTGTTGAGCTGAATGGGATCAAATGGAGGAACCGGGCCGCTGGAGGCCCCGAAGAGTGCCAGCAGGCCGCGTGGACGCAGGCAGTTGAGGCTTTTCTCGAAGGTCGTTTTGCCCACTGAGTCGTAGACCACATCCACGCCTTTGCCGCCGGTGAGGCGCTTGACCTCGGTTTCAAAATCCTGCTCGGTGTAGAGAATCACGTCGGAGGCGCCGGCCTCGCGTGAGAGCTCGGCTTTAGCCTTTGTGGAAACGGTAGTGATGACGCGCGCGCCGATGTGTACCGCAATCTGCGTTAGCAGCAAGCCGACGCCTCCGGCTCCGGCATGCACCAGAGCCGTGTCGCCCGCCTTGAGCGGATACGTAGAGTAAGCAAGATAATGCGCGGTCATGCCCTGCAGCATTGCAGCGGCCGCGCATTCCAGGCTCAAGCCGTCGGGAACCTTGACCAACTGTGCGGCAGGAACAAGAGCGTACTCGGCATAGCTGCCAATCACGCTGGTGGAGGCAACGGCATCGCCGGCCTTGAATCCAGTCACACCCGGCCCGAGCTCCTCCACTGTGCCTGCGGCCTCACTGCCTGGGGTCATCGGCAAAGAGGTTTTGTAAACCCCCTTGCGAAAGTAGATCTCGATGAAGTTGACCCCGGTGGCCTCAATTCGCACGAGTACCTGACCCGGCCCCGGAACAGGGATGGGGAGGTCGGCAAGCTGTAAAACTTCAGGCCCGCCAGTGGAATGAATCTGGATGGCTTTCATGACTGCGTTAAGCATGAACCCGGAGGGTAGAGCAGTGCAAGGGACCAGGGAGCAGGTACTGGAGACTGGAAAAAACGCGCCACGCTCATCGTTGAGAATTACCTTCAGCCGCGCCGGCAAGGGACAAAGAGCACGCAACACCGTGAGCGAGACGCGAAGCTCGCCCCGTTCCCTGTTCCCGTTTTACAGTGTGCCGTCCTGGCGGTCGGGGAGCATCGTCTGCTCATCGTCTGAGACCAGTCGTACCAACCGGTCCACGGTGTAAGAGGCAGAACGCTGGCTGCTGAAGTAGTGGCGCACCTGCAATTCGCCCAGCAATCCAAGTGCCAGCAACTGGATGCCCGACACGATTAGCACCGAAGCGATAACGAACATGGGTCCATGCTGGCGCATTAATTCCACGTGCGGATTCGCTAGTTTCATCCCCAGCAACGTCGCCGCCATGCCGCTTCCAACCGCCATTCCCAAAATGCCAAAGCCGCCAAAGAAGTGCAGCGGCCGGCCCATGTACTTGAGAAGGAAACGAATGGTCATTAGGTCGAAAAAGACGTGGAAGGTGCGCCCGAGCCCGTAGTGGCTCTTACCGCGCAAACGTTTCATGTTCCGGATGGGTATCTCGCAAATGGACGCTCCGTACAAGCTGGCCAGGGCGGGAATAAAGCGATGCATTTCGCCATAGAGCGGAATACTCTGGATTACCTCGCGGCGATAAGCTTTGAAGGTGGTGCCGAAGTCGTGAATCGGCACGCCGGAGAGCCGAGCCATGATCCAATTAGCGCATGCGGAGGGGACGCGGCGCAGAATGAAGTTGTCCATCCGGACCTTGCGCCAGCCCGAGACGACGTCGTAGCCCTCGCCAAGTTTCTCGAGAAAAGCGGGAATGTCGTTCGGATCGTGTTGAAGATCGCCGTCCATGGCCAGAATGAATTCGCCCGAGGCGTGGTCGAAGCCGGCCGACAGGGCCGAAGTCTGGCCGAAGTTGCGGCGGAGCTTGACAACCAGGACGCGGCTGTCGACCGCCGCGATCTCCTCCAAAAGCTTGTACGTCCGGTCGCTCGATCCGTCGTCGACCAGAATCAACTCAAACGGCTCGTCCACCTGTTCCATCGCCTGCTTGAGTCTCGCGTAGAGGACCGTTACGTTCTCTTCTTCGTTGTGAAAGGGGACGACGATCGAGTACTTCGCCATATCGCTCCTTTAAGCGCGTTAGATGCGTAAGAGACCGAAATGCAGCCCCAGATCACGCAACGAATGCAATTTGGCGGCTCGATCCAGTGTCCGCCGCGGTGAGGAGGTTGAGTAGTGCGGCCTGCTTCTCCTCTATTTTAGCGGCTCCAATTCATTGAGCATCGCCTGCATCTCGCTGTTAGCATGACTGTTACCGTTTCGCTTTGCGCAGGCGATACCAGCCTTCAGCCGTTCAATGGCCTCCGGTTTTTTACCTGCGCCTGCCAGCGTCTGAGCCACCATGAAGTAACCCGCAGTGTAGTCAGGATCGTGTGCCAACAGCTCATCAAATTCGGCAATCGCAGCTCTTGTGTCGCCCCGGCTCACCAGTTCCATGGCGATTCCGTACCGGGCAAAGCTGTTCTTTGGGTCGAGAGCGAGAATTTCTCTCAATCCTGCGACTTTGTCCATCTTGCTCTCGTCCTGGCCGATCTCGATGCATCGGGCCTTGGAGGATTTGCGGTTTTGACGTGGATTGCCCAAACTGGAACAGGAAGGATGGGCAAAAATTCAAGGCCAGGTTCGCCGCCAGTTCTATTCTAACTGGAAGGCGATTAAGAAGGTCAAAAGAAACTGAGAGGACTGGGGAAGAGGAGGCGGTATGAGCAGTCAGCAGATTCGCCCAAAGGTGCGCACGGTGGCGAGCACCCAGTCGGAGAAAACTGAGATCGTGCTGCCCAACGACACCAATATGCTGGGCCATTTGCTGGGCGGGCGCTTGATGCACTTTATCGACTTGACAGCGGCGATGGCGGCGTACCGTCACTCGCGATCGAACGTGGTGACAGCAGCAATGGATCATATCGACTTCATCCGTCCAGTGCGCCTGGGCGACCTGGTGACGCTGAAGTCCAGCGTGAACCGGGCGTTTACCAGCTCAATGGAAGTGGGCGTAAAGGTTTGGGCGGAAAACACGCGAACCGGCAAAGTAGAGCACGTGGCCAGCGCTTATCTGGTGTTTGTCGCCATGGACGAAGTGGGACACGTGCAGCAGGTTCCCCAGGCGAAGCCGGAGACGCCGGACGAGGTTCGGCGCTATGAGGACGCTCTGCGCCGCCGCGAGCACCGCGAACGGGAAAGCGCGCGGCGCAGCGAAGCGAAGCTGGCTACCGCGGTACTGGCCGATGCCGGGACGGCCGACGCCCTGACCCATTTCCGGCAAAATTTCGGCAAACCACCGCTCGGTAGGCAAACCAGATCCGGCTTTATGCCCGATTCTTCGCTCTCGCCGGTCGACCCTAAGGATTATCCGCGACGGATCGTCTGCTTGACCGATGAGACCACCGAAACCTTGTATCTGCTGGGCGAACAAGACAGGATTGTTGGCGTTTCCGGATACTCGACCCGTCCGCCGGAGGCACGCAGCAAACCGCGTGTGTCTGCATTTCGCAATGCCAAATTCGATGCGATTCTTAACCTGAAGCCGGACCTGGTGCTGGCATTTTCCGATGTGCAGGCCGAGATTGCACGCGAGTTGATTCTGCGCGGCGTAACCGTGTTGACCTTCAACCAGCGGAGCATCCGGGAAATCCTTGACATGGTCGCTGTGCTCTCGCGCATCGTCGGGAAACAGGCTGAGGGACTGGCTCTTGTAGAACAATTGCGTTGCGGGCTGAACGAGATTGCGCTTGCCGCCAATGCATTCCCGTTCCGGCCGCGCGTCTACTTTGAAGAGTGGAACGACCCGCTGATCAGCGGCATAGCCTGGGTCGAAGAGTTGATTGAAATAGCCGGAGGGGCGGTGATCTTTTCCGAACTGCGCGGATGCGGCAAAGCGAAAGATCGCATCGTTGATCCACCGGCGGTCGTGGCGCGCGATCCGGAGGTTATCGTCGCTTCGTGGTGCGGGCGAAAGGTGAACAAAAAGCAGATTTGCTCGCGTCCGGGGTGGGCAGATATCGCCGCTGTTCGTCAGGGGCATGTCTTCGAGCTGAAGTCCAACTGCATTTTGCAGCCAGGTCCCGCGGCGCTGACGGAGGGTGTGCGGCAATTGCATTCAATCCTTGCCGGTGTCGTAAGAGGCGGTGTTCCGCCGGCGACCAAAGCAAAACCAGAGTCGCTGTACCCCGGGGCCTCAACTGTCGAGTCGATGCGACCAACAGGGAGCAGCGACTTTTGAATGGACCTCGACAGGGCACACCAACTCTGGTTTTGCCGTAATACACCGGCGATTGGCGAGCCTCGGCTCCTGTAAGATTTGAATCAGGTCAACCTGCCGCACAGATCCTCGTGGCGGCTGGCCGAGGTTTGCGTTGGCAGACGATCTGCTGCGCGAGTTTTTCGATAAGGGGTCAATTTTATGGCGCATTGTAATGCCATGCCTTCGCCGGTCGCTTTACCCGGCGTTCAAAAAATCGTGGCAATCGGATCCGGCAAGGGCGGGGTGGGCAAAACCACGGTGGCCGTCAATCTGGCCATCGCGCTCGCGAAGCTTGGCCAGCGGGTGGGCCTGATGGACGCCGATATCTACGGGCCCAACGTGCCCCTGATGATGGGCAGTTCGCAGCAGCCGAAGGTGGGTGCGGGCAACGTGATCGAGCCCAACCTGACGCACGGCGTTAAGACCATCTCCATCGGGTACATCTCACCCGGTGACAAACCGCTGGTAATGCGCGGGCCCATGCTGCACCAGATCATCCGGCAGTTTCTGCAGCAGGTGAACTGGGGCGAGCTCGACTATTTGATCGTCGATCTGCCGCCGGGAACCGGCGACGTGGCCATCTCGCTGGTGCAGACCGTGCCGCTGACCGGCGCGGTAGTGGTTTCGACGCCGAGCGACGTGAGCCTCGAAGACGCGCGCAAGGCGCTGGAGATGTTTGCGCAAGTGAACGTGGCAGTGCTGGGAATTGTGGAGAACATGAGCTATTTTGTGTGCCCGCACTGCCACCAGGAGATCGACATCTTCTCACGCGGCGGCGCGGAGCGCACGTCGAAGCAGTTCAATGTGCCGTTCCTGGGCTCGGTCGAGTTGATTCCGGCCATTCGCGAAGGCGGCGACCGAGGACTGCCTGTGGCGCTGGCAGGTCCCAAAAGTCCGCACGCCGCCGCGTTCTACGCAATGGCGGAAAAGCTGATGCAACAGGCAGAAATCGCGGCGGCGTCGGCGTCGGATGTGATCGAGATCAAGTGATTTGCTCGGGCGCCCAGCCTGCCGCGGCGCAGCCAAGACCGCAGTGCATCGTCCGCCCGGCGCTGCCAGCCGGTTCCAGTAGCGCGAAGCTCTCTTGCGACGTCGGGCGACAGGCGGATAGAGATCGGAACCTTCCTTGGTGCCTTCTGACGGCCGCGCTTTCGAAGCGAGAGAAGCACTTCCTGTTCCGTTGCAGGCAGAGAAGAGAAGGACGCGGCTTCGGCTGCATCGGCGGCTGTCAGTTCTCTGACTTCTCCGCTCGCATCAGTTAGTGGTTTCCGTGATGGTTTGCGCTTTGCCATACCGCTTTGCCTCCCTCTTGTTCGTCTCGAAAACTGATCACTCGGATGCCGTCGGGTTTGGGAACGTAGCAGAGCAGATGCAGCCGATTGTCTAAATATCCGACCGCGATGCGCCGAGTTTCGCCATTCCGAAACTCCGTATTAAAAACCGCTGTTGCGAAATCGAAGTCCGCCACCTGCTCAAAGGAAAGTCCGCGCTCCGGATATTGCGCTGGTTCTTGGTGGGATCATACGTGATCGCCACATCTTTATTGTATATGCAATTAGCTTGGCGGGGAATTTAGCAGCTGTTCTCCAAGCACAGAAAAGCGGAGCTTCTCAGCTCCGCTTTTTCTTGGTTATCAACTGTTTACCGCCAGTGGCCTTGGACCATGACCCAGCCGCCACCGCGCTGCACCCAGTGATGAGCGACCCAGACGGCGCCCGGGCGCGGTGGACGGCGCCAGTAGCCCTTAACCCAAACGTAGCGGTGGCCGTCCCAGTTGTTATAGCCCGAGATCCATACCATTCCAGGATGCGGGGGCGGGCCGTAGTGTTCAACGATCGGCGCGGGCGGCGCCACGCGAACGACGATTCCGACCTGCGCGAATGAAGCCGCAGGCGCCAGACACACAGCGAGCAACACTGCCAATGCAATTTTTTTCACAGAAATCGAACCTCCGTGGTTTTGATGAGGCCGGAAATGGAGAGTCTTCCGGGCGACTAATCATATCAACTCCCGAGCACGGGTTAAGTTGCGCCCTGTTGAAAAAATGGTTTCGGAACCCGACCCGCATCGCGACGAACGTGCAAACCGGCAGGTTAACCGGCAACGGCTTCGGCTTCTTTCGGCGCGAAAACATCGCCCATGCGCTGGATTTGCGCTCCCACGCTGCTCAGCTTTTCTTCGATGCGCTCGTATCCGCGATCCATATGATAAACGCGGTCGACGATGGTCTCCCCCTCAGCCACCAGCGCGGCCAGCACCAGCGAGGCGGAGGCGCGCAGATCGGAGCACATAACGGCGGCGGCGGAAAGCCGTGCCGGGCCGCGTACTGTCGCAGTGCTGCCGTCAACTTTGATATTGGCGCCCATCCGCACCAATTCCTGCACGTGCATGAAGCGGTTCTCGAAGATGTTCTCGCGGACCATGCTGACGCCCTCAGCCTGCGTGGCCAGGGCCATGTACTGCGCCTGCATGTCGGTGGGAAAGCCGGGATACTCCTCGGTGGAGATATCGGCGGCGCGCAGTTGCCCAGCGGCGCGGACGCGCACCGTGTCGGGGCCGAGCACTTCGAGGCGCGCGCCAGCTTCCTGAAGCTTGGACATTACCGCGCCCAGGTGATTCGGGTTACAGTTGGCGACGATGAGATCGCCGTCGGTGATTGCGCCGGCCACCAGGTAGGTTCCCGCCTCAATGCGGTCGGGATTGATGCGATAACGCGCTCCGTGCAGGCTGGTTACGCCGTGCACGCGGATGGTAGCCGTCCCCGCGCCTTCAATCCGTGCGCCCATGGCGTTGAGCAGCGCCGCGAGGTCCGCCACCTCCGGCTCTCGGGCGCAATTCTCCATCAGCGTCTCGCCCTCGGCGAGTACCGCGGCCATCAACAGATCTTCCGTGCCTGTCACAGTGATCTTGTCGAAGACGAGATGCGCGCCGCTCAGGCGCTTCGCGCGTGCCTCAAGATATCCGTGCTCCTGCGCGATCACTGCGCCCATCTTTTCCAGGCCCTTGATATGCAAATCAATGGGCCGGCCGCCAATGGCGCAACCCCCGGGCATGGCCACGCGAGCCGCGCCGGTTCGCGCAATCAGCGGGCCCAGCACCAGCGAACTGGCGCGCATGGTCTTTACAATCTCGTAGCGGGCCACCGGGTCAGAGAGCGTGCGGCAACTGATCGTGGTGCGGTCCTTCAGCTCGCCTTCGCGCAGCTCCACTTCCGCGCCCATCGAGGCCAGTAGCCGCCGCTCGGTCTCGATGTCACGCACCTGTGGAATGTTTTCCAGCGTGACTTCATCTTCAGTCAGAATGGCCGCGGCCATGCAAGGCAGCGCCGAGTTCTTCGCGCCGGAGACGCGAATGGTGCCGACCAGCGGATTGCCCCCGCGAATGACGAACCTATCCATACTTATGCGAGCTTTCAGCTTTCAGCTTTCTTTCAGCTTCTAGCTCTCAGCACCCAAGTGTCAATGCGGAAGGGAATCGGATCGGCAAAAACAAAGACCGGACAGGCGGCCCAGGCGATGGTTAGACAGAGATACACTCGATGCCGCCGCCATGGGCGGGTGTTGTCCCTGGCAGGCGCTCCACTCTGCGCGGCGCCGGGCGCCGGTTAGTGCGACGCCTTGGGGGTAGGCACGATTCTGTGCGCGAAGGTTTGTCCGACGGTCGAAAACCTTACCGCGCTCCAGCGATAAGACTCCGTGGCTTGTGGCTCGGAATTTTCGCCATAATTCCGAATCGGCTGAGCCGGCCTTTCCCAATTGGTTGTTGCTCGCCGTTCCAGTAATTGACTGCAGTTCATTGCTAACCTCCTGGGGAACCGGAAGTGTGGCTTTCGCCAACCCCCCGGCAAAGTTCGCTGAACCTAGTTACCGGTTTGAGCCGCAGCGACCAGATCGAGCGGCCCATCGAGCGTGAATAGCAGGACTGTGCCGTCATCCAGCGTAGCCTGCGGGTGATCCATGAGTAAGTGCACCGTGATGACGCTGGCGCCGATAATGCCGCCTGCCAGCGCACCGCCGGGCCCGCCGAGAATGGCGCCCGTCACTACGCCGGCGCCGGCCGCGCCGCCGTATTCAATGCTGGCTTTCTTCAGGCGCGAGCCGGGCGTAATAGTGCCCTCGCTGCCCACGCTGTCGGTCGAGCCGGGAGCGCCGGTGGTCTGGGCAAAGAGATGGAAACGCGAACCGTCGGAGAGAATCACGGTCTCGGGTTGCAGACGCATCGAACCGTGACCGCCGAAGTGGCCGCTTGACACAGAAATAATTTTGCCGTCGATCTCGGATCCGGCGGGAATCAGAACCTGCCCGTCCTGGATCACGTCAGAAGCTACGCGAGTGCGGAACAGATCGCCACTCTGATTCGCGGCCGTGGAGAGACGGTCGAGTAAACGGACACGGATCGTTGTGCCTTCCCCAAGAGTACCGGGCGGCAAAGATGCCGGGTGAACGATATCGCCGTCTGGATCGCTCATGGCCGCGCGATTGTTCAGCACGGGTTGTGTCGAGGTGTCGGGCACTACCTGCACGATGCCATCGTCTGTGCCGTCGGCCATGCCTGGCTCTGCCGAGTTCGGCGATACGTTCGATGGGGACGGCTGAGTTTCCGGCTGCACGGCAGGTTGGGGCTGAACCGGCGTTACGGGCTGCGCATTTGCTGGCACGCTTGGCGACGGTTTCGCTGCCGGCTCGGGCTGCGGCATGGGAGTCGTAATGGTGCTGTCGGGCGGAGGATTGGAGGTGCCCTCATAAGGGTCCGGCTGGCTTGCCTGCTGTGCTGCCAATCCGGCCACCGATCCGGCGAACAAGACGTACACAAAAATGGTCCGCTTCATGCCAACCTCCTTTTCGCGGGCAAAGTTCTCCTTGTACAATTCCAACCCGGTTTTGAAGGAAAAGTTCCGAGCATGCGCCCCCGCAGGCGTAAAACCACCCAACATAAGCGTAGCGTGGCATTGAACAATGGCCAATAGGTGGAAAAATGCCGTGTGCCGCGGGTGGCACGAATCAAAGGAGTAACCTCTGGCTGGCTCCGCTACGGCTTCTCGCCCTGTGACCGCCGCCACAAGGGCCGAAGATGCCTGGTTTGTTAGAATCCGAAGGAATAGCGCACGTTTTTTGGGTTCACTTTTTCGCTGGACGGAGAGGTGTTTTTTGCCATGCGGGAGCTTTTGGACACCATTCAAAGCGCCGCCGGAGAAGCTCTCGCCGTGGATCGCCGTCCCCAACTGAATGACCGGCTGCAGCACCGCATATTGAGGAGCGATATGACTGAGATTGTTGCCATTCGTGCCCGTGAAGTCCTGGATTCGCGCGGCAACCCGACCGTAGAGGCGGATGTGATTCTGGAAAGCGGCGCTATGGGCCGCGCCATAGTGCCTTCGGGTGCTTCAACCGGCGAGCATGAGGCCGTAGAGTTGCGCGACGGCGACAAGAGCCATTACCTCGGCAAAGGTGTACTGCAGGCCGTGGCCAACGTTGAGACCCTGATTGCGCCGGAACTCGAAGGCATGGATGCCGCCAACCAGCGGCTGCTCGACCAGTCGATGATTGCCCTCGATGGCACGCCGAACAAGGGTAAGCTGGGTGCGAACGCGATTCTGGCCGTCAGCATGGCCGCCGCGCGCGCCGTGGCGCAAACGCTGGAAGTTCCTCTTTATCGCTATCTTGGCGGCGTGAATGCAAGCGTACTGCCCACGCCGATGCTGAACGTGCTGAACGGCGGCGCGCACGCCGACTCCAACGTCGACTTTCAGGAATTCATGATTATGCCCGTTGGCGCGGAGCGCTTCAGCGAAGCGCTGCGCTGGGCGGCAGAGACCTTTCACACGCTGAAGAGCGTGCTGAAGAAGAAGGGCTACAACACGGCCGTGGGCGACGAGGGCGGATTCGCGCCATCGCTCAAGTCGAACAGCGAAGCCATCGAGCTGATCCTCGAAGCCATTGAGCAGGCCGGGTATAAGCCCGGCGAGCAAATTGCCATCGCTCTCGACCCCGCATCGAGCGAGTTCTACGACAAGGAGAAGAAGAAGTACGTCTTCAAGAAGGGCGACAAGAGCGAGCACACCAGCGAACAGATGGTGAGCTTCTACGACAACTGGATCCGCCAGTATCCCATCGTTTCGCTTGAGGACGGGCTGGCCGAGGACGACTGGGAAGGCTGGCGCATCCTCACTGACAAGCTCGGCGGACGCATTCAGCTTGTCGGCGACGACATTTTCGTAACCAACGTCAAGCTCCTGCAGCGCGGCATCGAGGAGGGCGTAGCCAACTCGATCCTGATCAAGCTCAACCAGATTGGCACGGTCACCGAGACGCTGGAGGCGATCGAACTGGGCCGCCGCTACGGGTACACTTCGGTCATTTCGCATCGTTCGGGTGAAACTGAAGACGCGTTCATCGCAGACCTGGCCGTAGCCACCGGCGTGGGCCAGATCAAGACTGGCTCCGCGAGCCGCACCGACCGCATTTCCAAGTACAACCAGTTGCTGCGCATCGAGGAGGAGCTAGGCTCGGGCGCGGTTTACCTTGGACTGGAGAGCCTGAACTACAACGACTAGCCTGTCGTTCAGATTGGTTGCTGATCCATTCGCATACGGGAGGCTCCTGAAATTTAAACAGCAGCCTCCCGTAAGTTTCTGTGTGCTATTCTTTGCCACGTGCTTACACTCGCTCCCGGAGGCTGCATGAGCACAACGACAGAGCCTGTCCCTTCAGCCGGCTTCCTGAAGCACCCCACGAATCTCTACTTCCCTGCAATTCTGGCGGTTTTTGTTCTGGTCTCGCGCATCCTTTGCCGCGGCCCCTTGTATTTCGCCGACGGCCCATCCGAAATCGCCAGCATCGCCCAAAAAAGTTACATCATTCAGCCGCCGGGTTACTGGATGTTCGACCGTATTGCCGGCCTCTTCAGCGATCCGGTACTGGCGATGACCACCATCAATATCTTTTGCTCTGTAGCGGGAGTTGTCGTCTTCTATTACACGGCTTGTCTCTTCACCGGGCGGTGGAACGCTTTTCTGGCGGCGTTCGCTTACTCCACGATCTTCTATATCTGGTTTTCCGGCGAGATTCACAGCACCTACGCCACGCAAATCCTCTTCCCTGTCGCCACTTACTACCTGCTTTTGCGCTATGACCGCGACCGGGCCAGGTGGGTGCTTTGGCTGGCGGCGCTGATCTTTGCGGCAGGCGCGGGGTTGCGGCCCACCGACGGTTTCTTCATGATCCCGCTCATTCTGTATTTCGCCGCTTTTCGCATGCCGCGCAAAGAAGCATTGATCTTCTTATCGCTGATCGCTGTTCTATGTCTTGGCTGGCTCATCCCAACCTGGCTGGCATTCAAACACTACGACGCCGGTATACCGGCATTCGCCGCCTACGTGGCCTTCATCACCACCAAGCAATCGTTGCTGACCGGGATCAGAATGTATACCCTGGCCAACCCTGTGCGCTACATTCTGCCCATGCTGGTTGGGTTCTGGCCGGTATTGGGCATCGCCTTGGTCAACGCGTTCCGCCAGCGGCGCGACTGGCGCGTCCAGACGCTTTTGCTCTGGATCGTGCCAGGCTCTCTGTTCTTCGTCCTGGTCCTGATGGCCTGCGCGCCCTATCTCAACTTCTTCACTGCCGCAATCCTTCTGCTGGCTGTTTCTTCGCCGCGGTGGATGGTGGTTACAGCCCTGTGGAACGCCATCGTGTTTCTCGCCATGGGCCCGGTGCCGTCGCAGAAGCTCGCGGTAAACATCATGAACAGCTTTGTGCTGAGGTGTACGCGCGGCGGCATCGAGCAGCGGTACAACACCATCCTGACGCAGATGCAGCATCTCGACAACGCCCAGTAAGTTGAGCTGCACGTACTCCTGCATGGCGCGCAAGTTCCCGGACGGCGTCCTGGCCTAGAGCCTGTCATTAACTTTCGCACCGGTGGCGTTGCGAGCGGAAATCGGGCCAGACGAGGCGGAGGCCGAAGGCTTTGGCGGCTCCAAGGTCGAGGCCGACAACAAAGTATGGCCCGGTTCGCGCCGCAACCCTTCGGGCTGGGGCCGACTTTCCTCATTTCTTTGTCGCTCGTCGCTCGCAGACACCCGGTATGCTTCGCTCCTCGCTCCTTGAACTGAGAAAAACCGGCTTCCAGCGCCACCCGCGGGAAAGTTAATAACAGGCTCTGGTTCTTTGAGTCAAAGAACGCGCGTTCTACGGGGCGATTACACCCGATTAGGAATTGGCGTAGGGAGAGTTGACGCCCTCAAGTGCCATTTCCCTCAAGAAAATGGCGCTCTGCACACCGCCGAATTCCATATATGAATTCCTAATCCGGTCTAACGATTCGCTCCGCTGGTGCTCGCAGCTTTATTCACCGCCTGTTCGATCTGTGCGGCGTCTCCCAGGTAATAACGGCGAATCGATTTCAGGTCGTCGTTGAGTTCCTGCACCATCGGTACGCCTGTAGGAATGTTTAGATCGACAATCTGCTCGTCCGGAATGTCTTCGAGATATTTCACCAGCGCCCGCAGGCTGTTGCCGTGGGCCGCGATCAACACTTGCTTCCCCGACCGGATACTCGGCGCAATCGCCTCGTGCCAGCAGGGCAGAAAGCGGTCGACGGTGTCCTTAAGGCACTCGCTCAAGGGAAGTTCTTCCTTTCGAAGGTTGCGATAGCGCGGGTCCTTCCCCGGAAAACGCGGATCGGCCTCGTCCAGCGCCGGCGGGCGAATGTCGTAACTGCGGCGCCAGATTTTCACCTGTTCTGCTCCATACTTGGCTGCCGTCTCAGCCTTATTGAGACCTTGCAGCGCCCCATAATGCCGTTCGTTCAGCCGCCAGTCGCGCTCCACGGGAATCCACATCAGGTCCATCTGATCCAGCGTGATCCACAAGGTGCGGATCGCGCGCTTCAGCACCGACGTGAATGCGATATCGAAGGAAAACCCCTGCTCCTTCAACATCCGCCCGGCTTGGGTGGCCTCTTCTCTGCCCTTCTCCGACAAGTCAACGTCTGTCCAGCCGGTAAACAGGTTTTCCTGGTTCCAGATGCTCTCTCCATGGCGAAGCAAAACAACCTTGTACATCCCAATACTCTCTTTCTTAAGCCGAAATCTTTTTCTATCTCTTGTTTACTCCAATTATACGGAACCTCCGCGCTGCCCTTCGAACGCCAACAGGTCTTCCTCCCGTCGCTGCCCGCCTCAAAGTTCGTAACAGACTCTCAGGGAAATGACTGGCGGAGATTTGCGCGTGCCAATCGCGCGGAGAGCCGCAGCGAAAAGCAAATGACAAAAGGCCTCCCACACGGGAGGCCTTTGCTTTGGGAGGGCAAATCTCTTGTCAGCGTGGACGCAGCGACCGGATGGCCGCCACGCGCTGCTCAATCAGCCGGGCGCGCTCGGCCGCGATGCCGCCCAGGTACGATGGGGCGGGCGTGGCCATGAGCACCAGCGCCATGGCGATCAGCGAGAAGCAGAACCCGGCAATTCCAGCCGATACCAGCATGTGGTACATGTCGAAGATGTCCAGGCCCAGGATTTTGAACGCGACATGCTCCAGGGGCTTGACGTGCTTCAACACGGCCAGCGCGAAGAGGAAGAAAAGAGCGGACAGTCGACGTCAAGATCAACCAGTGTCACGTCGAGGCTGCGATGGAATCTCTGGCGTCCGCTGCAATGGGCACACTCGGCAAAATGACTTTCGTAATCCCGGCGCATCTCCGGGGAGATCCCCGAAATATCGTAGCGCCAGCTTGCCAGAATTGCGCCTACGACCCGGTCAGTGCATTTGCTTCTTGCCGTAGACATAAGGGGTCACCTAGCAAAGAATTCAGTTCAACCGCCGAGCTTCCGCCTGGTGATGCGACGAAGAAGCTACCAATTGGACGCCAGATCCGTGGTGACAGATGCAAAGCATCCCACAAATACACTTCGCCAGGACAAACAGCCTAGCGTCTTGCTCCGGCCTGTCTTGCATCTCGTTTGTGGCCGTAACCTGCTTATATTGTAACCCTTTTGTCTAAAAACTGATAGCCGAAAGTGGCTGGTGTTGCTCGGCTAGTAACAGGCGGTTGGCCAGCAGGCTTGCCCGTCCCATCAGATGCGCGTTCGGCTGCAACCCGGGCAAGTTCCGGAAGATTGTTATTTTCAGATAGATGCGCCAGTATAACGTACGCTGCTTGGCCGTCGTAGGCGGTCGACAGGAATTCGGCCGTGGCATCGTTGGAGAGGTGCCCAACTCGGGAAAGCACCCGCTGCTTCACCGCCCAGGGATAGGGCCCGTCGCGCAGCATCTCAAGGTCATGGTTGGATTCGAGCAGGAGCAAATCCAGGGCCTGGAGCTGCTCTTTGACATTGGGAGGAATGTACCCAAGGTCCGTGGCAAAGCCCATCCGGACGCCTTCGGCGCTGAGAACAAAGCCCACCGGGTCAGAGGCATCGTGAGGAATCGTGAAAGGGCTTAGGGTAATATCGCCGATGGAAAAGGGCTCCCCGGCTTGAAAGTACTCGACCGAAGGTAACCATGTGGGGTCCTCCTTCAGCGAGGGTGGCTTACCGCACCGCGGACCAGGATCCGCCGGCATGGGGTCTGTTTCGGTCGCAGCGGGATCCGGGACCGGATCAGATCCAGGAACCTTAAGCTGGGTGGCTTCGGCAGCCTGATCCTGGCACTCGGCATCCGCTTCTTCCGGATCATTCTCCTCGGCTGAGGCTTCGTTGCAGGATGACTCAAGCTCGGCCTGGCGCTCGGCAGCCTGTTTGCGGCAGAGCTCAAGCCACTGGGCGTAGGTCATTTGGCGGCGCGGGGTCAGCCAGCGCATCCAGGCTCGGTGTGTGGCCTCGGTAAAGTAAACCGGAATGCCGAGCTTACGCGCGGTAACGGCCAATCCGTTGATGTGGTCCTGATGCTCGTGAGTAATTACGATGGCGTCAAGAGCCTCCGGATCCTCATCGGCAAGCCTCATGCGCCGGAAAAGCTCGCGGCAGCTCAGGCCGGCGTCAACGAGGATTCGCGTGCGCCCCCCGGAGACAACGGTGCTGTTCCCTTTCGAGCCCGAAGCCAGCACCGTGAAGCGCACCATCTCTTGAGCATAGCGCGAACCGCGATGCTCGGTCGCCTTTAGGCGTTGACGTTCAGGCTGGCCGGAATCTCAATCGAAACTGAGGTGCCGCGGCCGGGATTGCTGACCACGTTGAAGTGGGCCTGGTTTCCGTAGAGAACCTCCAGCCGCTCCTGCACATTCTTCATGCCGATGCCGGATCCGGTGCGTCGCATCGCCGGCTCCGTTCGGCCGCTCATGCCCACGCCGTCATCGGAGACCTCGATGAAGATGCGGTCGCCTTCGAGGCGGCTGCGCAGGGTGACTGTACCGCCGTGAATGCGCGGTTCCAGGCCGTGTTTGATGCTGTTTTCAATGAGCGGCTGCAACAGAATGCTGGGCACCAGAACCTCGAGCGTGCGCGGGTCAATCTCCTTTTCGACGCGCAGCTTGTCGGCGCCAAACCGGACCACTTCGATGTCGAGATAATCGTCGGTGAACTTCAACTCCTCGCGCAGCGGAACGTAGGCATCGTGATCCTTGAGCAGGGCGCGCAGGATGTTGGCCAGCTTTACGGTCATCTGGCGAGCCAGCTCCGGCTTGTTGCGCACCAATGCGGCGATGGAGTTGAGCGTGTTGAAGAGAAAGTGTGGGTTGATCTGGCGCTGCAATGCGTCGAGGCGCGCTTCGAGCAAGAGGCGCTTCTGCTCCTCCAACGACATCTCGACGCGGAGCGCATTCCATACCTTCAACGCAATGCCCACGTTGATGGGCGCGCAAAGCCACACCAGCGCCTGCAGCCAGATATGGTCAGAAAGCAGCGCGAAGAGGCGATGCGGGAAGGCGTGCGCGATCCAGTCGCGGACCATCTCCATGACCGCAATCAGAACCAGCAGAAGGAACTGGCGGTCGATGCGCGGCTTGATCAGATTGCGGCGCACCCAGCGGTAGAGGCTGAGATCGATGAAGGGCGTGAAGGACCAGATCTCTTCCTTCTCCACGAAACGGCCGATCATGCCGGCGACGAGACCCAAAAGTACATCGAATGGCAGCGCGAGAAATTCGTGGTGCAGAACGGCGGGGACGGACAAAACCGCGCCGCTGAGCATGGCCCAGCCCGGCCCGATCAGCAGGCCGAGAAGAATGACGGTTTCAAAGGAGATGTCGGCGGCCTGAAAATTGGGAACCCGAAACCGAAGCCAAACCCCGAGAGTAAGCGGCGCCAGGAAAAAAGCCAGCAACGCCAGGGTTTGCCGATGACTGCGCTTCTCGGCAAAAAACAGGCGCCGGAAAGTGGTAACGCGCGCCAGTACGCTGGCCACCGAGGCCACCACGCCCAGCTTGACCAGCAACGTGATCCAAATCAGGTTGTCCGTCACACGATCAATGTACCGCGCCGCGCAGGCCAGGCGCGAGAAATGCAGCCGGGGCAAAAGCCTGAAATGAACGATAGGCGGGCCAGGATTGCCTGCGCCCCGTAAAATGGAAACATGGGATTGGAGAACGTCACGAAGGTCGCTGAAGCGGATTTCCCCACCCGCTGGGGCAACTTCCGCATCCTGGGCTTTGAGAGTGTGTGCGCCCGGAATTCGCGAATCGGCGACCAGCCCGGCTGCGAGCCGGCACAGACCGTCGAGGGCCTGGTCGCGCTGGTGATGGGCGACATTCACTCCGCGCCGCCTCTGGTCCGCATTCATTCGCAGTGCCTCACCGGCGACGTCTTCGGCTCGCTGCGCTGCGATTGCCGGCTGCAACTGGAGCTGGCGCTCAGCAGGATCGCCGAAGCTGGCGCGGGGATTCTGCTCTACGAGCAGCAGGAGGGGCGCGGCATCGGGCTCATGGCCAAACTGAAGGCCTACCAGCTGCAGGACCAGGGACTCGATACGGTGGAAGCCAACGAGAAACTGGGCTTTGCCGCCGACTGCCGCGATTACGGCCTGGCAGCGGGCGCTTTGAAGTTGCTCGGCGTCTCACGCGTACGCTTGATGACCAATAATCCCGAGAAAGTCTCGGCCTTGGAGTCAGCGGGGATCGCCGTCACGGAGCGCGTGTCGGCCGAGGTCGAGACGCAGGAGAGCTTCGAGCGCTATTTGCGTACCAAGCAGGAAAAGATGGGGCACATCTTCGATCGCTCTGATGTCGGCACTGGCTTACAGTGAATCCACCCATTTGCGGGAAGCTTTACCGCGGAAGGCATTGCAAGTCTTGGCGCGGCCCTTCGCAGGAGCGAGCAGCCGAAGCGATTTTCGGAGTATTTTAGTGTTACTTTTGTGGGCCCTTGCCATAAAAAGACCTCGGTTTGTGTTGATAATAGAGAAATCCTCGGTTGGAGGCCCTCATGACTCGTCGTTACGCTCTTCTTCTGGCTTTGGCGCTGTTCGCCGTCGTTCTTCCGCTGCGCGCGCAAACCGGGTGCGACCAGTCGCCGGAAGATCCGACTATCCTGCTTGCCCTTTTGGGTGGCGCGGGCGCGCTGGCGGCGAGTGCGCGGGCAGCGCGCGGCCGCAAGCACTAGATCCCGCCCTGCTTGCAAATAAGTTGGGGAAAACAGCCGTGAACCTTCCCCGAATTCTTCTCTCGCTTTCGGTTTCTGTTTCGTTCGCCGTCCTGTCCGGCTGCAACGGCGGTCTTTCCGGCGGCGCGGGCGGGGGCGGAGGCGGAGAGTTGCACCCCGGCCACAAGTTCCAGTAGCCCTGCTTCCTGCCCATCCGCAACCCCGGTCGCGGGCGTCTCCTTCGCCGGCGCTGTTCTGGCCGCAAACCAGCCTGTCAGCGGCGCTTCGGTTCAGCTCTACGCCGCGGGAAACACCGGCAACGGCTCCGCTGCCACAGCATTGCTCACTTCTGCGCTCACCACCGCCGCCGATGGCAGCTTCACGGTCCCCTTCGGATACACCTGCCCGTCGGCGCAGGCCCCTGTCTATTTGCTCTCCAAAGGCGGTCAACCGGCCTCCGCCTCCGCGGTCAATTCATCTCTTTGGCTCATGGCCGCCCTCGGCCCCTGCGGCGGCATCAATGCGGGGAGCACCTTTGTGGTCAACGAAGTCACGACTGCCGCTTCGGTTTGGGCGCTGGCGCCGTTCCTATCCAGCGGCGGAAACGTCGGCGCCAGTTGCACCAATACTTTGGGATTGGATAACGCATTCCTCACGGTAAGCAACCTCGTGAACGCATCCACCGGCGAGTCCCCGGGATCGGCCGTCCCCTCCACGCTCACCGTACCCACCGCCAAGCTGAACTCGCTGGCCAACGCTCTGGTTTCCTGCACTGCTTCGAGTGGCGGCAACTCCTGCTCTGCGCTGTTCAACGCCGCTGCCGCAGCCGGCGTCACTCCCACCAATACGCTCGATGCGGCGCTCAACATCGCTCATTCCCCCGGCAGCAATGTTGCGGCCATCTATACTCTCGCCGCGAGCAGCGCCGTTTACTCGCCGGCTCTCGCCGCTGCGCCTCCCGACTGGATGCTGCACAACACAATCTCGGGCGGCGGCATGAACGCGCCTGCATCGGTCAGTGTGGCCTCGTCCGGCGACGTCTGGGTCTCAAGCTACTTCAACTCGGTCTCCGAATTCTCACCCGGCGGCGCTGCCATCTTCTCCGATCCGGTATCAACGGTTCCGGGATCAATCAGTCCTACGGCATGGCGCTCGATATTCACGACGATGTCTGGGTTGCCAATGAGCAAACCACCTCCAATAGCGGATCTGGCGACGTAACTGAACTGAGTTCTTCGGGCGAGCCCCTCGCCGCTGGTCTCACCGGCGGAGGCATCGATTTTCCCATCGGCGTTGCCGCCGACACCAACGGCAATATGTGGTTTGCCGATTATGGCGACTCCAAGGTGACGCTGCTCGCGAGTTCAGGTACGCCGGTTTCAAGCTGCCGCTGGCTGGGGCGGCACGTCGCTAGCGTTTCCTGTTGCGCTCGCTGTCGATTCCGGCCATAACGCATGGGTTGCCAACCAGGGCGGCCTGTTGCCTGTCACTGAAATCTCCCCCGACGGCTCCACGGTGACCAATTACAACTGCGGCTGCAATGGAGCCTCTGGCATTGCTGCCGATCAGAACGGCAATGTTTGGATCGCCAATTACTACGGCAACAGCATCAGCGAGGTAAATACCTGCGGAACGCTCGAGCTCGATGCCGCCATGGGCGGCGGCGTGACTGCGTCCCCAGGGAATCGCCATCGATGGCGCCGGAACTGTTTGGGTCGCCAACTATCAGGGCAACTCAATCTCCGAAATAGACGGCGCATCCAGCACGGCGCCCGGGACGTTTCTTTCGCCGTCGACCGGATTCGGGACCGACGCCTCCCTGCTCGGCCCCTACTGCCCTCGCCATCGATGCCAGCGGAAACATTTGGGTTTCGAACTCCGGCGCAAACACGCTCACGCAGTTTATAGGCATCGCAGCTCCGGTCAAGACGCCTCTGGCCGGTCCCCCGCAATCGCCATAGCGTCTTGAAATGCGATGATTACCAACAAAGGATCAGCGAACACAATGGCGGAGAACCTGGAGCTCGCGACACCGGCTGCTGGCGAGGCCGCGCTCGAGCCGGAACCCAAGTCCGGTCCTTCCGTCGCCTCGCCAACTGCGCCCCCCATTGCGCCCACTGTCGCGTTGTGGTGCTGCATTGCCATTCTTTCAGCCGCCGGCTGCCTTGGCATTTTTCGCGAGCTCGCTCTGCTGTGGAGATGCTGGACCACCGATCCTCTGCGGTCGATCGGTATGTTGATCCCGCCAGTCAGCATCGTCCTCACCCTGCGCGTGTGGCGTCAATTCCGCTGGGAACCGCGCGGAACCTGGTGGGGACTCGTGGTTATCGGGCTTGCCTTTATCATCAGTTTGCTTCACTTGAGCACCCAGCTCTTCCTCACCGCCGGTGGAGCGCTGGTTTCCCTCATCCCCCTCTCATTGCCTGTGTATCTATATGGCAGCGGACTCGCCTTGCTGTTTGCGGGCGCGCGCGTGTGGCGCAAGGCCTGGTTCCCTCTTGGGCTGCTGCTCCTTTCGCAGCCTGTGCCCGTCCTCACCGGCAGCATGATCGATATTCCGCTGCAAAACATTTCGGCCCACGTCGCGCGTTCTTTTGCCGCTCTGATTCACTTTGCGCCCACCACTCCGCAACTGCGCCTGATGTTTGCGCCGGACTTCGGTATGTTCATTGCTCCCGGCTGCGACGGAATTCGCGGCGCGGTCGCCATGGGCTATGTGGCGCTGGTTCTTGGGTACCTCAAGCGAGTTTCCGTTCGTCGCTGGTCGGCGTATGTCATCGGCGGAGTCCTGCTCGGGTACCTCTTTAATCTCATTCGCCTCTGTGTTCTCGTCCTCTACTACCGTATTGCCCTTGGTCATCCCGCTCTCGAAGCCGCGGCCGTGCAAGCCGACTACGGAATCGGATCCTGCCTCTTCCTGGTCGCTATCCTGCTTTTTCTGCGTCTTGCCGGATCGCGACAGAAGAACCCGCCTCCGGCCGATCCCGTACCCGCCATCGGTCGCCCGTTGCTCCGCATCCGAAATCCCTTCATCCAGTGCGCGGCGTTTGCCATCGTGCTGCTGGCGGCTCTCGCGTTGCCTACTTCCGCGCTACGGTCTCCGCTTACCGCTTCAGCCTCGCCGGCGTCTCTCGCCGAGCGCATGCCGAAGCAGATTGGCGAATTCCAGCTCACCCGCGCCTGGTACGAGCAATCCGCCGGTAAAACACTTGTCGAAGCCAGCTCCTACTCCGCGCCGGGATCGGACGAAATCATCCTCGCCGTTTGGGTCGCGCCCAACGTCTACTTCCACGATGCCAATTCGTGCTGGCTGGCGCGAGGGCTCGAGCCCGACCGCCTCACCACCCTTCCCTTTGTCACCGCGCAAGGCAAATCGGACGATCTCAGCACTGGTTTCTACACGGACGGCGTGACCGACAGCATCGTGGTCAGTGTCGTCTGCACGCCCGGGGCCTGTTCGGAGTCGCAACAGCTCACGCGGAACCGCCCGTTCAGCTTTGTCTTTCTCAAACCGCAAATCGCCGAGCTGGCTACGTCGGCCGCGCACCCGGTTCCGATCATGATCCGCATTGACAAGCTTCATTCCGATGCGTCCAGGTCTGTCACTCAATCCGCTCTCATCTCGGAAGCGCAGAGATTTCTCTCCGGCTTCGATCCCATGAGCCTGAGCCGCGCATTTCAGTAATCGATTTGGATTTTTGGCGCAAAAAGCTTAACACCTCGAAAGATCCCCAAAGATTTCATGGTCAAAATTGAGCCGGAAGACCAATCAACGAATTCAGCGCCCGAGCGTTGGCGCCGGAGCCGGCGCGGTAACCGGAAAAATGCGGAACCCAGGGAACGGTCGCGGTGGTTATGTTCGACGAACCGCTCTCAACCCCAGTAAGTGCATCGACGCTTTTTACGATGTAATTGTAAGTGCGCCCGGGTTTTACTGTGGTGTCAACATATTGCGTCCGGGTAATGATCGTCCGATTCAACAGGCGGTACGCCGAGCTGCCCGCCTCTGCTCGATAGACATCGTAGCCTGAGATCGGCCGGGCAGAAACACTGGGCGCATCCCATCTCAGGTCGACCTCATACGACATTGAGTGCGAAGCCCAGCGCACCAGCCCCCCGCCGTAGCTCAACAACGCCCACAAGCCAAGCAGCACAATCAAACCTTGCGCCATCGCGTGGACCTGCACCCGGCGGTTCGCGTGTTTTCGGGGTGCAATTATTAGCGCGAACCACGCCGCTGCTGCAACGATGATCACTCCCCAAGTGAGGTACATGGCCTCAGTCTATGCCGCGACAGTCCGCGTTCGCATCATTCAGAAACGGAACTCCTCTCGCGCCGCTCGGCCCGTTGCAAGATCAAATCAGCCCTGAGAAAAGCTTTCCTGGCGTCCACCCCCTGCCAAGGCAGCATCCGCAATTTTTCAGAGGATTACTTTCATCCCCGAAATCGGGTTACCTTCTTGCACGGGAACACAGAGCAGGCTATTACCTTGGCCGGCGTTCCGCCATTTCCACAAGAACTCTTACTTCGTTTATCGCGGAGGAATGATATGATCCCAGCGAGTAGTTTCCACGAAAATCCACGGTTTCCGTTCGATGCTGCCCCATACGGCGCGGAGACTTACGGCTCCGTTGCCGAACTTTGGAGGGTATGAAGTGAACCAGCGCATTGTTTCACGCGTCAGAGTCCTTGCGGTCGTTCCACTCCTGCTCGTACCCGCATTGGGCCGGGCGCAGTCGGCGCCTCCCGCGGCAGACACCTATTCCTCTTCCTCAAGCAGGTACACATCCACAAACTACGGAACTCAGACCACCCTGCTGGTCGGCACGACCAACGAGAGTTATGTGCAGTTTGATCTGGCAACACTGCCTGCCGGTGCAACCGTGAGCAAGGCAACACTGCGCCTGTATGTGGACTCGGTGGCCACCGCCGGCAGCTTTGATGTCTACCAGGTAAATAGCAGTTGGGCTGAGAGCACACTCACGTACAAAGATTTGCCGTCGATTGGCGAATCGGCGACCGGCGGGCACCCGGTGAGCGTAGCCTCGTCGAGCTTGAACCAGTTTCTGGTTATCGACATCACGCCCCTGGTTCAGGACTGGATAAGCGGAAGCGAGGCGAATTACGGCGTCGCGCTGGAACTGACCAGCAGTTCCGGCTCCTTCAGCTTCGACAGCAAGGAGAACACCAATACAAGCCACCATCCGGAGTTGGAGATTCAGGTGGCAGGTCCAGTGGGGCCACAAGGGCCGCAGGGGGCACAAGGACTGACAGGTCCGGCAGGACCGCAGGGCACAGCAGGGCCGCAAGGTTCGGCAGGACCCGCCGGACCTGCGGGAGCCACTGGTGCGACCGGCTCTGCGGGAGCCGCTGGAGCACCCGGCCCGGTAGGTCCGATGGGGCCGACAGGGCCAACTGGACCCCAGGGGCCGGGAGTCGGCTTCACTTATCTAGGAGCGTTTAGTCCCTCCGCAACCTACGCCGTGAACGACGCAGTGACTTACTCAGGGTCGACTTACGTTTCGATCGCAGCCAGCGCGGGGCCGGACAATCCGACCCCGGATACAAATCCGGCCGCATGGTCGCTGATCGCCTCGGCGGGCGCAGCGGGGCCGCAAGGTTCGGCAGGAGCCCACCGGACCTGCGGGAGCCACTGGTGCGACCGGCTCTGCGGGAGCCGCTGGAGCACCCGGGCCGGTAGGTCCGATGGGGCCGACAGGGCCAACTGGAGCCCAGGGGCCGGGAGTCGGCTTCACTTATCTAGGAGCGTTTAGTCCCTCCGCAACCTACGCCGTGAACGACGCAGTGACTTACTCAGGGTCGACTTACGTTTCGATCGCAGCCAGCGCGGGGCCGAACAATCCGACCCCGGATACAAATCCGGCCGCATGGTCGCTGATCGCCTCGGCGGGCGCTGCGGGGCCGCAAGGTTCGGCAGGATCCGCGGGAGCGACGGGGCCGGCAGGTGCAAACGGGGCCACTGGGTCGCAGGGCGTAGCGGGGCCGCAAGGTCCGGCAGGAGCCGCGGGAGCTACCGGCCCGGCGGGCGCTACCGGACCGGCAGGGCCAATTGGGCCGATTGGGCCTCAGGGGCCGGCAGGCTCCGGCTCCGGCTCCGGCGCGACACCCATCGATCTCGGAACCCTGACTTATGGTTCCGGCAGCACTACGACCTTTGCTGCGACCAGCCAGCCGCTGGTTGGCGCTCGCGTAACGGCAACTCACTCTACCGCCACCACCTTTTCTCCCACGGGACTAGTGGTATGGGGACAATACGTGGTGCTTATCAGTCAGGATTCCGTGGGGGGCGGAGTGACCTTTACGCTCGGCACGAGCGGCTCCTGTTCCGAATGGAAGGTCTCAGGAGGCGGTTCCGGAGCCATTACTCTCAGCAGCGCGCCGAATGCGCAGGATGAGCTCGTGTTCACTTTCGACGGCGTCAATTGCCGCGCCACATTGCTCTTGAACCAGGACTAGCAGGGATACGATGAAACGACTGTGCCTGTTCCTGATAGCCGCTCTGGGGTGCCGTCCCGTCTACGCGCAGGTGCTTGCGCAGCAAATGGGAACGCCATCGGGAACTCTCTTTACTGAGAGCTTTGGCGACAATGGAGCGCAACCCTGCGGGTATGGCGCGCCGTGGAATCTCGGGCTTTACCAGTACACCGGCTGCAATGCGATTTGGGGGAGCGCCACCGTGGGCGCCGGGGGCTCGATCGCTATTGCGCCCAGCCCCGGGTCGACTTCTTATCCGCGCGGCGAATATTCGTTGAAGGTCGTCACAGGAACCGCGTCAACCTATCTGTCCACGCAGGATTCACACCCACCGTATCCGCGGCTACGCCTTTCGATTTGCAATTCACGCTCAACATTGCTTCCACCTACCCTGTCCGCTAACAACGCGCAACCAATCTATACCCTCCTGTCCACTCCGGGCGAAAACAGTTTCGCTTGTCTCGTAGATCTGCATTCTTCGTCAAGCGGAACAATCGCGGTTCACGGCGTGGGGTCCAGCTCCAGCTCCGATACCGCAAATATCACGCTGAATGCGGACCACGTCGTTTTCATGCATTGCGTTCCCGGCGGCGCCTCGGGGTCCTCCTACGTAACGCTGGACGGCGGAAGCAAATTGACCTTCACGGCGAATGCGAAGGCGTGGACCACGCAGGTTATTGGGCCATGGGAAGGCAACCTCCAGTCCATCACGTATTACATCGGCAACGTGCTCATCAACTCTGCCGTTGAGGGTCAGGGCAACGGGCCCCCGCTCTTCGTCAACTTTGCCAGTGGATCGAACGGAACGGCTCTTTCAGCCGCGCTCCTGAATAGCTCCACAATCGGGGGAAATGGAAGCTGGGGCGCCTGCTCGGGCGGCACTGTGCAAATATTCAGCACCTCCGCGGTGTTGAATTTGGCGCATCCGGTGGATGTGCTGGGCGTGCAATATACCAACTCCTCATCGACCCTTGGGGCCGATTATGTGCTTCCGGACTCAGTCGGTGATTACTGCCCTTACTACCTGGACATCCTTTTCGCCAACCGCGTCTGAATTCGAGTGGATAGACACGAACATACCCACCAGCGACACTTCAACGTATGCCTCCGTTGACCTCTTCGCCAATGAAAATGGCAGCGATTTTGTCTCGCACATGTTCAACAGCGGCAAGTTTTATCTCGAGACCAATGCCAATCCCAACGGCAATCCGGATGTTGGGCAGCTTTTATGCTTACACGCCCGGAACTCAGTACGGGGTGTCGATACAGTATCAGGAATACAGCGCCGGCAGCGCGCCTGGCGGCGTGTATCTGGTGCAGGGGTCGATAACCAGCGGAACGTTTCAAGCCGGCGAGGGGTTGACGCAGAGCACAAGCGGAGCCAAAGCAACGCTATTGGCATCGGCTGCCGGCTCCAAAGCGCTCCAGATCCAAATCGTCTCCGGCACAGCCACCAGCACCAACACCTGGGTCGGAGCTTCGAGCGGCGCCGTGTTTACGCCCACCAGCCTTCCCACCACGTTTCACACGATGATTATTTATGACGCAAATTGCAATGTGCTTTCAAAACAGATGAAGATCGCCAACTCCCAGTCGCCGTCCGAGCCCAACTATTACTACCTGGGTAGAGGCGGCGACCAGAATAAATCCGGGCTCACCAGTTATCTCTACACTGATAACATCTTCCTCGATTACGCTTCGGGAAATATGGTTCCGTGCCACTGAGGATTGTGAAGTAAGATAGCTTTTCTGGCAAATAAGCGCCTTTGCATTTGACCAGCAAACCGCCTCCGAGGAAAAGAAGCGCCCCCTG